>JAFEMX010000003.1 GCA_016892645.1 Micrococcaceae bacterium RIT 802 | reverse complement strand
ACCGAGGAGCGCACCGCCCACCCCATTTCCGCGACCGTATCCGCCGCGGTAGCCGCCTCCGCCGAATCCGCCCCCGCCGAATCCGCCTCCGCCGAATCCATCGACGTCGGTTTCGGCCTGACGTGCCGACTGGTCTGCGAGCATCGATGCACGCTGGGCAAATTGCAGCGCGGACACCGGGTCGGTCCCGGCAACGCGCAGTGCCTCGTCGAGGTTCCTCTGGGCCTCGGCCAAGCGGGTCCTGGCCGTCGCGCCGACCCCGCCGCGGCGGGCGCGGATGAAGTCGTCGGTGCCGTTGATCCTGTCCTGGGCCGTGCGCAATGCGGACTGCAGGGACGCGCTGGCGCGGCGCGCACGCTCCGTCCTGTCCCGCACGGCGCCCAACGGTCCATCCAGCGTCTCGCGGGCCCGGGAGAGCGTTGAGAGCCGCGCGACGGGATCGAGGCGTTCGGCTTCCCGGGACTGCTGGACCTCGCCCAGTGCATCCTCCAGGGAAGCGATGGGGACGGCGAGCTCAGGGTGCTCCCCATTCGCGGCCAAGGAGCGCGCCTGGGCGAGATCCTGCGTGGCCTCGGCAATCTGCGTATCGAGTTCCGCATGCGCCGTGTCGAGGCCTGCCCCTGTCTTCCCGATCGCGCCGATGAGTACCCGGGCCTGGTCGACGGCTTCCTCGCCGGCGCGGACGACGACGGCAGCTTCGGCGGTTTCGGCGTCGGCGATCTTTTTCTCGGCGGTGTCGACGCACTCCTCGATGAAGTCAATGCGATCGCCGGCCTGCTCGACGTTGTCCCGCACCTGGACCAGGGCGGAATCCGCGTACCTGTCCGATAGGCCGGAGAGGGAGGACTGGGCCGTGTCGAGCTCTGCGCGCAGGCCCGCCATCTCGTTCTTCAGGGCCGCTGCCGCCTGTGGGGCATTGCGTTCGAGCTCGCGCAAGTTGGCGAAGTCCTCACGGTGCTCCTCCAGGGAATCGCTGACCGCCTCGCAGCGGCCAATGATGTCACCGAGCCATTTGCGCTGGTCGGCCTCGGTGTCCGGGATCGAATCGTCGAGCTGTTGTTGGAGCTTGAAGGACTCGTTCAGATGCTCCTTCGCGGTGGCCAGGTCGGAGGCGAAGGGCTTGATGGCCTCCTCGCCGAACTCCGCCTGTGCGAATCCGAGCTCTTGCTCGCTGGATCGGATGGCATCGTCGGCCGCGATCAGCAGGGGTCCGGCCTTCAATCGCAGCTCCTCGACGCTCAGGGACGCGAACGGGTCCTCGGGTTCGCCGCCGGTCGACTGGGGAAGCTGCTGCCGTGCGGGCGCCTTGGCCTTCTTCCGCCGCCCGAGAACCCAGAGGGTCCCTCCGCCGACCACGATGACTCCACCGATGATCCAGGGTGCCGCCGATCCGCCGGAAGCCGGTTCCGGCGAGTCTCCACCATTGGAGCCGGAACCGAGTTCTCCCGCAGCGGCAGCCTCGATGCCTTCGACGGCATTCTCCGCCGCCCCAGCCCAGTCACCGGCGGTCAGGGAGTCCTGGCGCAGCCCCGGCGTGATGAAATCCGTGGCGATCTCGGCATCGAACGGGGCGATCTCCCCGGAGTTGTCGGACTTCAAGCGCAGCTGCCGGGCATCGGTGGCGATGGCCAGGATGCTGTCCGAAGGGCCGAGGCCCTTCTTTTCGGCGACGGCCTTGACCCAGGCATCCATGTCGGAGGGGCTGGTGAACTCGTCGACGTAGATGACATAGAGGTTCAGGCCCTCGCTGTCCTGCAATTCGCTGACGGCCTGGTCGACCCGGGTTGCCTCGTCGCCCAGGACTCCCGACGCGTCCACCACATATTCGCCCGGTGGGATCGTCACCGGCGGTTCTGCGGAAGCGGGGCCTGCCAGGAGCAGGACGGACAACAGCGCGAAACCGGCGGCTGCCGGTACGCGTCTGGCAATGGATCGCATGGATCACCCTTCGACGTCGGTGACGGCCATCCGGTGAAGCGGGGGACGTGGGGTCGATGGACCCGGTGGCCGATCACCGCAGCCGTCCCTGTTGATTCTATGGGTATGGTTTGGGGCAGTCCACAACGGCACGGCTTGCTTCACGGCATCCGGAGCCGTGGCACCGCGCTCTCACAGGTTCCGCTTAGGAAAAGCCTTTTCGGAACACAGCGCGCCTTGCCATAGTTGGAGTCAAGGAACCCCAGAAAGGACACAACGCCATGAGCGAGGACCGGAACACCTTCTCCAACGGCCCAGCGAACGAGGCGGCCGACGGAAGCGGACAAGCTAACGGCGGTCCAGCCGTTCCGCCCCGACCGCAGACCCCGCCGCAGGCAGCAAACGGTCCTGCGACCGCCGAATACCCGCCAACCAACGCCCACCCCCGGACCGCACAGTATGCCGCATCGGGAGCCCAAGGGGCCGGAACCGCGCCAACCGGCGGTGGTTCATACCCGCCGGGAGCGTCCTTCGCCCCGGCACCGCGCCGCCAGCCCAAGCGCTTTGGGTCGACCACGCTGGTAGCCGGCATGGTCATCGCCGCACTGATCGGCGGCGGCAGTGCTGTCGGAGCCAATTACCTCCTGGACGGTTCCGGACAGCCGGTCGCCTCGTCCTCGCAGAACAACGAGGCAGTGGTCATCAACAACCCGGACAACGTCACCGCGGTGACCGCAGCCGCTGCCAAGGCATCGCCGAGCGTCGTGACCATCGAGGTCGATGGGCAGAACCAGGCAGGCTCCGGTTCGGGCATCATCCTGGACAAGGAAGGGCACATCCTGACCAACACCCACGTCGTGACTCTCGGGGGTGCCGTATCCGATCCAAGCATCAGCGTGCGGACCAACGACGGCCAGGTCCACAAGGCCACGGTCGTCGGGACCGACCCCATGTCCGATCTGGCGGTCATCAAGATCGACGCGAGCGGCCTGCAGCCGGCGACACTGGGCAAGTCCTCCGAGATGAACGTCGGCGATGCGGCGATTGCGATCGGCGCCCCACTCGGCCTGAGCGGCACGGTAACCGACGGCATCATCTCCACGCTCAATCGAACCATCAGCGTTGCCTCGTCGGCGGTGCCGGAGAACAAGTCCTCCGACGGCTCGTCGGGCGGCGACGACAACCAGTTCAACTTCCAGTTCCCGGGCCAGCAGCAGAGCTCGGGCAGCGGCTCCATCTACATCAACGTGATCCAGACCGACGCCGCGATCAACCACGGCAACTCCGGTGGGGCCCTGGTCAACGCATCCGGGGAGATCATCGGCGTGAACGTCGCCATCGCCTCCGCAGGCGGATCGAGCACGAGCGGTGACGACAGTGGATCGATCGGCGTCGGCTTTGCCATCCCGATCGACTATGCCCAGCGCATCGCCCACGACATCATCGACACCGGCAGTGCCACACACGGACTGTTGGGCGTGACGGTCAAGGCCAAGGCCGCCGATTCGGGCACGCAGTTCACGGTGGGTGCCGCGGTCCAGGAGGTCACGCCCGGTTCGGGCGCGGCGAAGGCGGGGCTGAAGTCCGGCGATGTCATCACCAAGGTCGGGGACCGGGTGATCTCCGATAGCCAGTCCCTGACCGCTGCCATCCGTGAACACGCTCAAGGTGACAAGACCACGATCGACTACACCCGTGGCGGCAAGCAGCAAACGACCGACGTCACACTCGGCGAGCTGCCCAAGGACTAGGTCCTCCGCCCTCGGCAGCCGGCAGGCACCCCTCGGGGCTCCTGCCGGTCGCCGTGTGTCCGGGTTAGGCTGAAGGCCCGGGACGGCCGCCGGAAAGTGGCGGGGCATTGTCCCGGGCGTTACTCTTGGTTAATACTCATTAACTGGAATTTGCGGGGAGTCCCGTGGAACCGATGGTTCCGGCCGCAACCGGCCGGAGGAGTCAAGGCGAAAGGCAAACATGAGCGTGGCAAGCGGAGGACCGCTGAAGGTTCTGGTCCTGGTCAAGCACGTCCCGGATGCGCAGTTCGACCGCCACCTGGCGGGAGCTGACCACAGCATCGACCGGTCCGAAAGCATCCTGTCCGAGCTGGACGAATATGCAATCGAATCTGCCCTGCAGCTGATCGAGGCCCGCGGAGGCGCGAAGGCCGGCCACACCGTGACGGCACTGACCATGGGACCGGAACGTGCGGCAGCTGCCGTGAAGAAGGCCCTGCAAATGGGCGCGACCGACGGCGTGCATGTGTGCGACCCGGCCCTGGCCGGTTCGGATGCGGCCGCCACCTCGCTGGCCCTGGCCACGGCGATCAACCACCTCGGTGGGTTCGACGTCGTCCTGGCCGGCATGGCCTCCACCGACGGCGAGACCTCGATCGTCCCGGCGCAGCTGGCCGAGCGGCTGGGGCTTCCGCAGCTGACGATGGCGTCCGCGCTGGAGCTCGGGGACGACGGCGTGCTCACGGGCCGCCGCGACTCGGACACGACGTCCACGACGCTGCAGGCCACGCTGCCGGCCGTCGTCTCGGTCACCGACCAGGGTGAAGAGCCGCGCTACCCGAACTTCAAGGGCATCATGGGTGCCAAGAAGAAGAAGACGGTGACGTTGGCCCTCTCGGATCTCGGCCTGGACGCCGCGCATGTCGGTGTCGCTGGTTCCTGGACGCACGTCGAGGACGCGCAGGCCCGTCCGCCGCGGACCGCGGGCACCGTCATCACCGACGAGGGAGACGCCGGCGTCCAGCTGGTGGACTTCCTGGCCGACAAGAAACTTCTCTAGGAACCGAGGGCAAACCATGGCGAACATTCTGGTATTCATCAACACGCCCACCGCACAGCTGGGCAAGGCGCAGCGCGAACTGCTCACCCTGGCCCACCGGCTCGGGGAGCCGGTCGTCGTCTTCGGTGCCCCCGCCACCGACGAAGCCGTCACCGCCGTCGGCGGTCTTGGGGCGACTGCGGTCTATGCGCCCTCCGGCGCCCTGGATGCGACGCTCATCGCCGGGGAGGCGGCCCTCGTGGCGGACGTGGCCCGGTCCACCGAGCCGGCGGCCGTGCTGCTGCCGAACACGGCAGACGGCAAGGAAATCGCCGCCCGGGTCGGCATCAAGCTCTCCTCCGGCGTCATCACGGACGCCGTCGACGTCGCGGCGGACCTGACGGTCACCAAATCCGTCCTCGCCGGCGGCTACACCGTCACGGCACGCGCGACCCATGGCGTCCCGGTCATCACCGTGAAGCCGAACAGCGTCGAACCGGTCGCCGCCGCCGCCGCCAGTCCGGCCGTCACCGCCGTGGAGGTCACCGACGCCGGCCCGGCGGCCACGGTCACCCACACGGCGGACAAGCCGGCCTCGGGCCGACCCGCCCTGCAGGATGCGCGCATCGTCGTCTCCGGTGGCCGAGGCGTCGATGGTGATTTCAGCCAGGTCGAGGAACTGGCCGACGCCCTCGGCGCCGCCGTGGGCGCCTCCCGGGCGGCAACGGACGCCGGGTGGATCGAGCACTCCTACCAGGTCGGGCAGACCGGCAAGACGATCTCCCCGCAGCTGTACATCGGCGCCGGGATCTCCGGGGCCATCCAGCACAAGGCCGGCATGCAGACCGCCCAGGTCATCGTGGCCGTGAACAGCGACGAGGACGCCCCGATCTTCGAGATCGCCGACTTCGGCATCGTGGGAGATGTGCGCACAGTACTGCCCCAGGCGGCTGCCGAGATCAAACGCCGTCAGGGCTAGCGTGGCCGTGTTCGATCCCGCCCGGGAAACCGTGCGCCGCGTGCTCTGCTTCGGGGCCCACCCGGACGACCTCGATTTCGGGGCGTCCGGGACGGTCGCCGGCTGGACGGACGCCGGAGTGGACGTGCAGTACTGCATCATGACCGATGGCGACGCCGGGGGATTCGACCCGGCGCACCGCGCGGAGATCGTGGCCATGCGCCACGCCGAGCAGCGGGAGGCAGCACGGTCCGTCGGCGTCCGGGAGGTGCATTTCCTGGGTGAACGCGACGGCTTCCTGGAACCGTCGCACGAGGTGCAGCGCAAGGTGGTGGCGATCATCCGACAGGTGCGCCCCGACGTCGTGCTGGCCATGCACCCCGAACGGGACTGGAGCCGGCTGCAGCGCTCCCACCCCGACCACCTGGCGTGTGGGGAATCCGTCACGCGCGCGGTCTATCCGGCGGTGGAGAACCCCTACGCCTACCCCGACCTGCAGGAATCCGGCCTGGAGGCGTTCAGGCTGCGGTGGCTCTGGCTCTACGGGGCGCCCCAGGCGCGGGAGAACCACGCGGTGGACATCACCGGGACCTTCGATGCGAAGCTGACGGCGCTACGGGCCCACCTGAGCCAGCATCCGGACGTGGCGAAGATGGAGGCGTTCGTGCGCTCGAACAGCCAGTCGCTGGCGGCGGCCCACGGCCTGGGCCCGGAACGGCTGGCCGAATCCTTCCACGTCGTGGAGGTCAACGCGGCCGACACGATCGCCGGGTTCTGACCGACGGACGACGACGGTGGGGCACCCGGCCCGGGTGCCCGACCGTTTTCATGTCGGGCGTGGTTCGCCGAGGATCTAGCGGGGCAGATCGATGTCCAGCACGACGTTGTCGCCCGGCTCGGTGGAGCCGCCCTCGGGCTCGGTGGTGACCTGGACCGCCCCGATGTCCTTCAGGGACTTGAACCCGGCCGTCGCCTTGGTGTCCTTCGGGTCCAGGACCTCCAGCGACGTGGCGGATCCGCCACCGGTGGCCTCCACCCATACCTGGTACGTCTGGCCCTCGGGGGCGCCGGGCAGGTCGCTCAGCGTCAGCGATCCGGCATCCTTGGAGTCGGAGAGCCGCAGGACCGCCTGGCCGCCACCGTCGACCTGGACGGTCTGTTCGGTCACGTCGGAGGCGGACTTGACGTCACCGGCGACGTCGGGGGGCATGAGCGCCAGGACCAGGGCGATGATGCCGATCACGACCACGAGCGCGGCACCGGCGACGAGCATCCATTTCTTGACCGGGGCGCTCCGACGCGCGGGCCGGTGCTGGGCGACGTCGTCGACCAGCTCCAACCCCAGATCGTCCTGGGCGTCCTCGGGTGTCCCGTAGCGGAAATCCTCGGGCTCTCTGTGCTGCATGGTCCTCATCCCTGGCTGGTGTGTTTTCTCCCCGTATTCCAGCTTAGGGCAGGCCGTCGCCGTGACGGGGGAGGACGACGCCGGGAGGCCGGGTCAGACTCCGGCGAATCCCTGCTGCCGCCAGGCCTCGTAGAGAACGATCGACGCAGAATTGGCCAGGTTCAGCGACCGCCGCGAGGGCAGCATCGGCAAGCGGACCCGGGCGGTCACCCGCGGATCCGCCTTGACCTCGGCCGGCAGGCCGACCGATTCGCGGCCGAACATCAACACGTCGGAGGGCCGGTACTCGATGTCGGTGTAGGTGACGTCGCCCTCGGCCGTATAGGCGAAGACGCGATCGGGGGACAGGACCTCCCAGGCGGTCTCCAGATCGGGGTGCACCTGGACGACGGCGAGGTCGTGGTAGTCCAGACCGGCCCGCTTGAGCTTGGCATCGGAGAAGTCGAAGCCCAGCGGCTCCACCAGGTGCAGTTCGGCACCGGTGACGGCCGCCAGGCGGATGGCGTTGCCGGTATTTCCGGGGATCTCGGGCGTGAGGAAAAGTATGCGGAACACCGTTAGATCCTATGCCCGACCGGGCCCCGGCGCCCGCCGGTCAGTACATCCCGCCCATCAGCCGGGCCAGGACGGGCACGTCCACCACGTTCGGGGTGGGGCCGGTGCCCAGGAACATCTTCAGCTCCCGGACCAGGTTGGCTGCGTTGACCACGTTCGTGGTCGTCCCCGACGCCGGGTCGGCACCGCGGGCGTAGTCGATGACCGGTTCATGCAGGTTGTCGTCCACCGAGTGGATGACCGTCCACCCGGTCACGTTCAACTCCGGGAACGCCTCCTGCATGCCGCGCACCATCCCCGCCATGTGCGGCGGATCCAGATGCTTGCCATCGCGGACCAGCGCGGACCCGTCCCACCGGTAGAACCCGCGCGGCAGCACCATGGAGCCGACCAGCGCCAGCCGGTAGCCGGCCAGCACGGCGTGGTCGATGAAACCGCGCTCCAGCGGTGAATGCAAGCCGTTGACCAACCGGGCGGAGGGCAGGTGGGGGAGGACCTTTCCCGAGAGCAGGCGCACCGTCCGCGCCTCGCGGGCCAGGCGCGACTGCGGGGTGAAGAACCCGCGTTTGCGCGGCGCCCCGTGGATGTGGCGGTCGGCCACCGCCTGCTCGAGGGCCGGTTCCCCGGGGCCCCCGAACGGCGGCACGTAGCGCACCGGGTCCGTGGCCGTGGAACGTCGTCCCCCGGTGGGCTCGGCCCGCGTGGAGGTCGGGGAGCCGGCGGCTTCATCGGCTGACGGGGCACGGTAGGCGGACGTGGTGCCGTAGCTGCGGTCGTAGGTGGCCCGCGCCGAGGGATCTCTGAGCGTCTGGTAGGCCAGGGACACCAGCCGGAACTGGGCCGCGTCGCCTCCCTGGTCGGGGTGCGTCATGCGGGCGGCGCGCCGGTACGCGGACTTGACCTCGGCCACCGTGGCATCGCGGTTGATGCCGAGGACCTCGTAGTGGGTTCTTGCCGGGGACACGCCTGACCTTTCCATCGGTGCCGGAGGGCGCCTGGTGACTTCCTGTTATTGCCGAACGAACGGCGCCTCCCGGCGGTTCCTCCGGGGTCCCACCCTAGCCGGAGGCGGGCGTTGGGCCGGTGCCGCTGCGCCGGTACTCCGCGAACAACGCGCCGTCCTCTTCGAGCAGCACCGCCAACTCGAGTCGACGCAGTTCCGCTGCGGAACCGGTGCTGATGCGCCGTTGCCCGCCGCCGGCGAGCACGGGGCTGGTCGTCAGGCACAGGCTGTCCACGGCGTCGGCATGCTGGAACGAGGCAAACAGGGAGGGGCCTCCCTCGGAATGCACGATCCGGTGGCCCCGGCCGGTGAGGGCCTGCACCGCCCGTCCCGGTTCGACACCGTCTGCTCCGGCGGTGACGACCTCGGCGACACGCCCCAGGGCGGCCCGGCGGGAGGGATCCGCGGACCCGGCCGTGAGGACCACGATCGGGGTGGGGGCCTCCGTGAAGAAGGGCGAACCGGGGTCCAGGTCGAGGGACCCGGAGACGACGGCGATGCCCGGGTGCGCCGGCAGGCCCCGCTCCCGGCGCCAGGCCTGGGCCGGGGCATCGAGCAGCTCGCCGGCGTAGCCCTCGGCCCGGATGGTCCCGGCACCGATCAGGATGACGTCGGCGTGGCGGCGCAGCAGCGCGAAGATGCGCCGGTCCGCATCGTTACCCAGCGACCCGGACTTCCCGTCCCAGGTGGCCGCCCCATCGGCGGAGGAGACGAAATTGAAGCGCACGAAGGGAAGCCGGCCCGGTTCGGGGCGGTAGAGCTCCAGGAGCTGCCCATCGGTCAGGGCGGTCCCGGTGGCCTCCGGGGGGGTGGGGATCAGTTGCCGGACCATGGAACCAACCTACCGGCCCGGTACCCGGGACGGCTCGTTGGCATCGCCCATGTTGTGCCGCAGATACGCCGGCTCACGCCAGCCGGCCGCCGCTTCGAAGAGCCGGGCGGCCGACACGGACTCGGCAACGTGGTGCATGCGCAGGATCCGCGCCCCGTTCATCAGGCAGATGGTGGCCGCGGCCAACGAACCGGGCAGGCGTTCGGTTTTCGGCTGGTCCAGCGTCTCGCCGATGAAGTCCTTGTTCGAGACCGCCGCGAGCACCGGGTATCCCAGCGCAGCGATCTCGTCGAGCCGGCGCGTGAGCTCCAGGGTGTGCAGCGTGTTCTTGTTCAGGTCGTGCCCGGGGTCGATGATGATCTTCGCCCCATCGACCCCCAGTCCGTCCGCCAGCTCCACCTTGTCCTGCAGGAACCGGGACACCTCCGTGGTGACGTCGGTGTAGGCGGGGCGGGGGTAGACGGTCCGCGGGCGGGCCAGTGAATGCGTGATGACCAGGTGCACCCCGGTATCGGCGACGACGCGGGCCAGGTCCGGGTGGCTGATCCCGGTGGTGTCGTTGATGACGTCTGCCCCTGCCTCGATCGCCGCTGCCGCGACCCGGGGCTGGAACGTATCGGCGGAGATGACCGCATCCGTCGATTCGCGGATGGCCCGGATGACCGGGACCACCCGCTCCGCCTCCTCCTGCCACGGAAGCTCCGGACCGGGTGCAAAGGGCACCCCGCCGATGTCCAGCCATTGGGCCCCCTCCGCGACGGCCCGCAGCGCGGCGCCCACCGCGGCATCGAGGGCGAAGGTCGCCCCGCCGTCGTAGAAGCTGTCCGGGGTGCGGTTGATGATGCCCATGACGGCCACCTGACGGGAGAAGTCGATGGTTCGGTACGCGAAATGGTGGACGGGGTGGATGAGCTCGGGCAGGTACAGGCTCACGGGTTCACGCTCCTCGGGACGGTTCCCTCAGTTCTACCAGCATCCCGGCTTGTAGGCTGGTCGGCATGGCCATGACGTTCGCCGGGGCAGAGCCCGGACAGTGGATCGCCGACGCGCTCGCCGACATCCTTTCCCAGCGGCCCCCGGTTTCGACCGTGGCCGCCCAGATCCCGGCGGGCTTCCCCGCCTATGCGCGGATCTTCCATCCCGCCACCGACGAGGACGGCGGCCCCGTGCGCTGGGGCGACATCGCCGCCGAACGGGGGACCGTGTTCCACGCGGAAGCCCAGTTCTCCGCGGTCTCCGGCATCGATGAGACCGGGATGCCGTGGGCCGACGACGCCTGGGCGGGCGAGCCCCCTGCGGGGGAGGGCCTTTCCGCAGCCGACCTGTCGGCGGTCGTCGAGGCCATCTGCCACCACGCGGGTCCCGACGCCTACCTGGCCCTCTGGGACGGCTACGCGTTCATCCGCGGCGGCGACGCCGTCGAGGTCCTCACGGCCGAGGAACCCGCGACGGACCCCGAAGCAGCCGCCCGCGAGACCATGCTGCGCGAACAGCTCAAGCTCCCGGCCTTCACCCCGGAGGTCCTCGACGCGGACAAGCTGGAGCTGGGCCCGATGGGCTACCGCGCCTACTACGTCTTCTCCGGGACGCTGGAGGACCTGGCGGCACCACTGTGGAAGTCGGGCGACGGGTTCGCCGAACGCCAGGCACCGAACCTGGCGTGGGGCGCGGACCGGTCCTGGATGTTCTCGACGGAGCTCTACGAGGATTCGACCATCATCGGAGGTCCGCCCGAGCTGGTCCACGAGCTCGCCGGGGACCCGCGGCTGGAAGTCCGGGCGATCACCCTGGACGCGGATCTGGGCATCAATGGTGACCGGATCAACCCCGCCCCGGAGCTCGACGAGTACTGACATCCGGGGCAACGGCGGTAGAATCGACCGGTGTCCGCCACCCAGCCCGTGTATTTCGACCATGCGGCGACCACGCCGATGTCGGCGTCCGCGCTCGCCGCGATGACCCAGGAATTGAGCCGTACGGGGAACCCGTCCTCCCTGCACGGCGCGGGTCGCCGCGCCCACCGGGTGGTCGAGGAATCCCGTGAGCTGCTGGCCACCGCCGCTGGCGCCCATTCCTCCGAGGTCATCTTCACCTCCGGCGGCACCGAATCCGACAACCTGGCGATCAAGGGCCTGTACTGGGCCCGCACCTCCGACGCGCCGGGCCGCCGTCGGATCCTCTGCAGCACCATCGAGCACCACGCGGTGCTGGACACCGTCGAGTGGCTGGCCGCCCACGAGGGCGCGGAGATCACCTGGATCGACGTCGACGCCACCGGCAGGATCAAGCTGGACCAGTTCGCCGCCGAGATCTCCCGCGACCCGTCGTCGATCGCCCTGGCCACGTTGATGTGGGCGAACAACGAGGTCGGGACCGTCCAGCCCGTCGCCGAGGCGGTGGCCCTGGCCGCCCCGCACGGCATCCCCGTCCACTCCGACGCCGTCCAGGCCTTCACCGCCGTCCCGGTGTCCTTCGCGGACTCCGGGCTGGCCACCCTGGCCATCAGCGCGCACAAGATCGGCGGCCCGGTGGGGATCGGCGCGCTGCTGGTGCGCCGCGACATCGTCCTGACCGCCGTCCAGCACGGGGGAGGGCACGAACGGGCCCTGCGCTCGGGCACCCTGAACACCGCCGCGGCCGCCGCCTTCGCCGCCGCCGCGCACGACGGCGTGGCCCACCTGGCTGTGGAGGCCGAACGGCTCGCCGGCCTCCGGGATGTGCTGGTCTCCGGTGTCCGCGCCGCGGTGCCCGACGCGCTGCTCTCCGGCCCGGACGACGCCGCGCACGCCGGGCAGCGGCTGCCCGGCAACGCGCATTTCACCTTTCCCGGCTGCGAAGGCGATTCGCTGCTGTTCGTGCTGGACATGCTCGGGGTCCAGTCCTCGACCGGTTCCGCCTGCACGGCAGGCGTCCCCCGGCCCAGCCACGTGTTGCTGGCCATGGGCTACAGCGAGGAGGCGGCCCGCGGGGCCCAACGGTTCACGATCGGGCATACGACGACGGCGCAAGACGTTGAGACGTTGGTGGCCGCTCTGCCCGAAGCGCATGCGCGTGCGAAACAGGCGGGGATGGCGGCCCGGCAAAGCAGGATCCAGACGGCAGGAACGGGATTATCGGTATGAGGGTATTGGCAGCAATGAGCGGCGGGGTCGACTCCGCAGTGGCCGCGGCGCGGGCCGTCGACGCGGGACACGACGTCGTCGGCGTGCACCTGGCGCTGTCCCGCATGCCGGGGACCCTGCGCACCGGCAGCCGCGGCTGCTGCACCGTGGAGGATTCCAACGACGCCTGGCGCGCCTGCGACAAGCTCGGCATCCCGTACTACGTCTGGGACTTCTCCGAACGGTTCAAGGAAGACGTCGTCGACGACTTCATCGCCGAATACGCCGCCGGACGCACCCCGAACCCCTGCATGCGCTGCAACGAACGCATCAAGTTCGCCGCGCTGCTGGAAAAGGCCCTCGCGTTGGGGTTCGACGCCGTGTGCACCGGCCACTACGCCAAGGTGGTCACCGACGGCGAGGGCAACCCCGAACTGCACCGGGCCGCCGACTGGGCGAAGGACCAGTCCTACGTGCTGGGCGTGCTGACCGGCGAGCAGCTGGCGCACTCGCTGTTCCCGTTGGCCGAGACCCCCTCGAAGGCCGAGGTGCGGGCCGAGGCGGAGCGGCGCGGCCTCTCCGTGGCCAAGAAACCCGACAGCCACGACATCTGCTTCATCCCCGACGGCGACACCCGCGGCTGGCTCGAGGAACGCATCGAATTGTCCGAAGGCGAGATCCTGGACCACGAGGGCAATTCCGTCGGCAGCCACCCGGGCGCCAACGCCTTCACCGTGGGCCAGCGCAAGGGGCTGAAGATCGGACGCCCCGCAGCCGACGGCAAGCCGCGGTTCGTCCTGGAGATCCGGCCGAAGGAGAACCAGGTCGTCGTCGGTCCCAAGGACCTGCTCTCGGTGGACCGGTTGCGCGGGATCAAGATCAGCTGGGCCGGGCAGCCGCTGCCGCAGGCGCTGGCCGGGGAGCGCTTCGAGTGCATGGTGCAGGTGCGCGCCCACGCGGATCCGGTTCCGGCCACCGCCTGGCTGGAGGATGCCGCGGGGGAGGGCCCCGCCGTCGTCCGGGAGCTCGTCGTCGACGTCGACGAGCCGCTGCAGGGCGTTTCGCCCGGGCAGACGATGGTCATCTACCGGGGCACCCGCGTGCTGGGCCAGGCGACCATCGATACGGCACGCAGCCTCGCCTGGGATCCGGCCAGCGTTTCCTGACCTCCAGGTGGCACCGCGGCGGCGTGGCTAGCGCGCGGCCTCGTCGACCACACCGGTCAGCCGTCCGGCCACCTGCTCGTATTCGCAGCGCACCCGACCGGCCGGCACGGCGGGCAGCTCGCGGGGCGGGTGGGAATCGCAGAAGACGAAGTCGAAGTCCGGCCACCACTTCTTGGGCCGCGCGGCCTCCGTGCGACCGCAGACCGTGCAGGTCAGGTGCACCCACACCGGACGCTTGCCCTGGCGGTTCGCCCGCGACTGGATGAGCCACTGCGGCGGGGCCGCCTGCAGATCGGCCAGCTCCGCTTCGGACAGGCGGGACGGGATCCCGTGCTTGGTGGCCATCTCCAGGGGGATGTCCAGGGCGATCGCGGCGTCTCGTCTACTCATCATGGCCCTCCCACTGTAGGCCATGGCCCGGTGCACGCACCCGCCACCGATAGGGTGGATGTGCCCCCGTCCCGCCGTCCCGAGGTGTCCGCCCCCATGCCGTCAGTCCGCCCGAAACCGATCATCCTGTACGTGGTGCTGGCGTATGCGCTGGCGTGGCTGGTGGCGCTGCCGTTGTGGATCGGCGGCCGGGGCCTGGGTGATCCGCTGTTCACCGTCTATGCACTCGTGATGATGTTCACGCCCACCGTGGCAGCCCTGCTGGTTGCCCGGTTCGCCGAAACGCCGGACAGCCGCCCCGGAGGCCCGGGCATCGCCAGCAGCCTGGGTCTGTGGCCGCTGAAGCCGGCGGGGCCGTTCATCGCGTTCCTGGCCGCCGGCCTGTTGCTGCCGATCCTGCTGGTGCTCGGCGGGCTGCTGCTCGGGGCGGCGCTGGGAGTCTACCCGGCGGACTTCGCGAACCTGACGGCACTGCGCACGATCATGGCCCAGCAGGCGCCCCAGGCCGCGGCCCAGCTGGACGCGCTGCCCGCTGGGCTGCTCATTGCCGGGCAGCTGTTCAACGTGCTCATCGGCTCGTTCGTCAACCTGGTCCCCGCCCTCGGCGAGGAAATCGGCTGGCGCGGCTGGCTCGTCTCCCGGCTCGAACCCCTGGGCGCCACCGCGACCGTGCTCGTGTCCGGGGTGGTGTGGGGTTTGTGGCACGCCCCGTTGATCCTGCTCGGCTACAACTACCCCGGGGTCCCCGGATGGCTGGGGCTGCTGGCGATGATGGGCATGACCATCAGCTTCGGCGCGGTCTTCGCGTGGCTGCGGCTGGCCTCGGGCAGCGTCTGGCCCGCGGCCCTGGCCCACGGCGCCCTGAACGCCGCGGCGGGGTTGTTCCTGGTCTTCGCCGCGACCACCGACCTGGACATGCTCGTCGTCGCCCCGCTGGGGTGGACCGGATGGATCCTGCCGATCGTCCTGGCCGGGCTGTTGCTGTGGAAGCGGCCCCGGCCCGACCACACGCCGCGTAACACCGCCGGGCATCGACAGGGCCACCCGTAGGATGGAAATCATGAGCAACGAGCCGGACCCCCAGCCCCCCGCGGACGAGGACTACGACCCCACCGCATCCTCCCTGGCCGGGAGCGTCGACCCCGCCGTCATGCGCGAACTGCTCGATGTGCGCGGCAGCATCGACAACATCGACGCCACCCTGATCTACCTGCTGGCCGAACGGTTCAAGGCCACCCAGAAGGTCGGGCACCTCAAGGCCGAGCACCAGCTGCCGCCGGCCGATCCCTACCGCGAAACCGCCCAGATCGCCCGGTTGCGCCGGCTGGCCGCCGAAGCACACCTGGACCCGGCGTTCGCCGAGAAGTTCCTGAACTTCGTCATCGACGAGGTCATCCGCCACCACCAGGCGATCTCGGCCTCGCGCCTGCCCGAGGGAGGCGACGCACGCTGAGCGGCGTCCGCTCCACCGGCCAGGGCCCGCTGCCGGGAACCGACCCGCTCGAGGCCACCCGCATCATCCGCGGCGAACTGGGCGACCCGCACCTGCCACACCTCATCCAGCTTCCCGGACGCGGCATCGGCTCCGACGCCGTCGGCCGCACCGTCGCCCTGCTGACCGAGCTCTACGCCGACGTCCAACCCCACGGGTGGCGGCTCACCGAACGTCCCGGCATGGACCACCGGCGTGCCGTCTCCGCCCTGGCCAGCGACCTCGGTGTGCTGGCCGACGTCATCGGCGCCTCCGGCACCGAGGCCGGTCCGCTCAAGCTGCAGCTGCGCGGCCCGCTCTCACTGGCCGCCACCGTCTCGCTGCACCACGGGGAAAAGATCCTGTCCGACGCCGGTGCCCGCCGTGATCTCGCCGAGTCCCTGGCCGATGGTGCCGCGGGGCACCTGCGCGACCTCCGGCGCGTCACCGGTGCCGGCCCGCTGGCCGTCGTGATCGAGGAACCCGAGGCCGCCGCCATCCTGGAGGGGACCATCCCCACGGCCAGCGGATACCGCACCCTGCGGGCCATGCCCCGGCACGAGGCCACCGGCCACTGGGCGGCACTGGTCCACGGCCTGCGGGATGCCGGGGCCGAAACGGTCGTGTTGTCCCCGGGGCCCGGTTTCCCGTCCGCACCCACCGCCGGTGGCACCACCTGGGGCGACCTCGTCGGCGACGCCCTGGCGGCCGGCTTCGACACGCTCATGCTCGGTGCCGGAGCGGACATGGGCGCCTGGGAGCGGATGGCCGAACTCGTCGATGAGGGCGGCCAGCTGTGGCTCGAGGCCATCGACCCGCTCGGCGTGCTGCCCGGCGTCAACGCCACCGTCGAGCGGATCCACCGGCCCTTCCGGATGATCGGGATGCCCGACGCACAGCTCGGGGCCCTGACCCTGCTGCCCGCCCCGGGCCTGGAACAGACCACCCCGGAGACGGTCCGCCGCGTCCTGCACCGCCTCACCCAGACGGCCGACGCCCTCGGCCAACTGCGCGTCGGCGGGTAGCTGGCCGGTGCCGTGGCGGCCCCGGCGCAGGCCCCGGCTCAGGTCCCGGCTCGGGCTCCGGTCCGGGCCCCGTACCGGCCACGGGCGGCCAGCAACGCCAGCGCCTGCCGGGCGCATGACTGCTGGTGGCGGCGCAGGTCCGGGCTCGTCGGGATCGGCTCCCGGGTTCCGACGAAGGCGTAGTAGATGAAGACCGCCGACAGCCAGGCATCGATGTCCGCATCGTCCACGTGCCGGGTCAATTCCCAGCCGGCGATCTCGTCCAACGGCAGGCCGTCGTCGTACAGGGAAGGCCATTGGACCACCCAATCCGTCCAGGCCGGGCCGAGCGTGAGGAAGTTCCAGTCGCAGATCCAGGCCGTGCCCGCGGCGAATCCATCCACCGCTTCCCGGGCGATGACCACGTTGTCGGCCCGCAGGTCGTTGTTCAGTGGCGTCGTTCCGGCCAGCGCTGCGGGCACGCGGGCGGCGGCGCCCACGATCCACTCCGCCAGCGGGTCCCCGTCCGTGCCGCGGAACCACTGCGGCAGGAAGTCCGGGCGGAGTGCCGGGCCGAGGACCGCGCGCCCGCCGTCCACCCCGTCGAGGAGTTCGACCCATTCGCCGGCCAGGGTGCCGCGGACCCCGAGCCGGTCCGGCGCGACCGGGGTGAGGACGGTGTTGGCCAGGCGGGCGGCGTCGTGCACCGCCCGGGCATCGGCCAGGGTCCAGGGGGACCCGGGCATGCGCCCCGGAATCGGGGACGTGGCGAAGACCCGCCAGCCATCGACGACGGCGTGCTCGAGCAGGGCGGGGATCGGCGCGCCGGCCGGCAGGGCGCCGAGGACCTCGACCTCGCGGGCGTAGGCCGGGGCGATGTGCCCGTCATCGAGCGCGATGGCCTTCACGAAGACCGGGCGGGGGCCCTCGACGAGAGCGGCGAAGCCGTGGGTGAACCCGCCCCCGGCGACGTGCACGGCGTCGATGCGGCCCCCGGCCCACCCGGCGATCGTGTGGCGCACCGCCGCGGGAAGCGCGTCGAGGCCGGGGCGGCGTGCCGTGGCGAGATAGTCGATCGCCCCGTCCCCACCGGCGTTCGGGGTCCGGGCCTTGCCGTGGTCCATGTTGTGCACCATTCTGGGACAGGGCCCACCGGCCCGCCGGCAGACCGCAGACCGAACCGAGGGAAAACACCATGGCCGACGTCGTCCTATTCCACCACGTGCTCGGGCTGACCCCGGGGATCGAGGCATTCGCCGAGCTGCTGCGCGCCGGCGGGCACACCGTGCACACCCCCGACCTGTTCGAGGGCGCCCGGTTCGACACCCTCGAGGCCGGCGTCCACCACGCCTCCACCGAGATCGGCTTCGACGAGGTCATCGACCGCGGCACCCGGGCCGTCGAGGGGCTCGGCCCGGAACTGGTCTACGCCGGGTACTCGATGGGAGTGCTCCCGGCCCAGAAGCTCGCCCAGACCCGTCCGGGCGCGGCCGGCGCCCTGTTCATCGCCTCCTGCGTCCCGGTCACCGAGTTCTCGCCCACCTGGCCCGACGCCGTCCCCGTCCAGATCCACGCCGCCGAAACGGACCCGGAATTCGTCGGCTCGGGGGACATCGACGCCGCCCGCGAACTCATCGGCCAGGCCGCCCAGGGGGAGATGTTCCTCTACCCGGGCGGCGCGCACTTCTTCGCGGATTCCTCCACGCCGGAGTACGACGCCGGGGCCACCGATGAGATGCTGGCCCGGGTCCTGCACTTCCTCGGCTCGCACTGATCCGGAGGGCCGCAGGACCCGGCGGGCCGCGGCCGGCCGCTCAGAGGCGGCCGGTCGCCTTGAGCCGGATGTAGGTGTCCGCCAGCACCGGGGGCAGCTCCAACGGTGCGGCGTCGACCACTTCGGCGCCCACGGCCCGCAACTGCTCCTTCAGCGCCTCGCGCTGTTGCAGCGTCCGGGCCGCCGCGGCGGCACGGTACACCGCGGCGGTGTCGGAGACATCGGAAGCCAGCAGGTCCAGTTCCGGGTCCCGGACCGCAGCGATGACCACCACGTGCTGGGACGCGAGCGCCGGCAGGATGGGCAGCAGGCCCTCCTCGACGGCCCCCGAATCCAGGGCGGTGAGCAGCACCAGCAGCGAACGGTGCGAGGAGATCGCCCGCACCTGGGCGGGAAGCCCCGAGAAGTCGGCCTCGATCAGCTCCGGCTCCAGCGGGGCCATGGACTCGACCAGCTGGGTGAGCATGACCCCCTTGGATGCCGATCCGACCCGGGCCCGGGGCCGGCGGTCGTAGGCCAGGAAATCCACCCGGTCCCCGCCGCGCTCGGCCAGCACGGCCAGCAACAGCGCGGCCTCCATCCCGGTGTCCAGGCGCGGCTCGTCGGCGATCCGTGCCGCGGAGGTGCGGGAGGTGTCCAGCACGATCACCACGCGGCGGTCCCGTTCGGGCCGCCAGGTGCGCACCACGACGTTCTGCCGGCGCGCGGTGGCCCGCCAGTCGATGGAGCGCACGTCGTCCCCGCGGACGTAGTCGCGCAGCGAATCGAATTCGGTGCCTGCCCCCCGCACCTGGATCGCGGCCCGGCCGTCGAGCTCGCGCAGCCGCTGCAGCTTGGAGGGAAGGTGGCGTTTGGCATGGAAGGGCGGAAGCACCCGCACCGATCCCGGGCTGGAATGGGTGAGCTGGCGGGAGGCCAGACCCAGCGGGCCCGCGGAGCGCAGCGTGGTGTGGTGCACGGCCAGGTCCCCCCGGCGCACCGGGAGCAGGCCGATGGCGAAGCCGCGCCGCTCACCGGGCGGCAGGTCCACGGCGAACCGGGTGCCGGTGGCCCCGGCGGAGGGCTGCCAGCCATCGCGTGCCCGGCCGCGCAGCCGCCGGCTCCCCGTGTTGCGCAGGTACAGGTGCGCGGTGGCCGGTTCGCCGAGCCGGACGCTGCGCGGAACGGCGCGCTCGATGGCCACGGTGCGCGGCGAGGCGGCGAGCACGACGTCGAGCCCGGCGGCGGCCAGCAGCACGAACAGCGTGGCTGCTATCGTCCAGCCGCCTGGCCAGAGCACGACGGGGAGCAGCCCGGCCAGAGCCAGCCAGACGAAACGACGGTGCAGGGCCATGCCGGCCTAGCGGGGGACCGGCACGGTGGCCAGGATCGATTGCAGCACGTCGTCCGCGCCGACCCCGTCCATCTGGGCCTCCGGCCGCAGCGACACGCGGTGGCGCAGGCACGGCAGCGTGAGGACCTTGACGTCGTCGGGTGCCACGAAGTCCCGGCCGGAGAGCCAGGCCCACGCCCGCGCCGTGTTCA
Source organism: Micrococcaceae bacterium RIT 802 (assembly GCA_016892645.1). Taxonomy (GTDB): domain Bacteria; phylum Actinomycetota; class Actinomycetes; order Actinomycetales; family Micrococcaceae; genus Arthrobacter_H. Next base: position 256,828 of record JAFEMX010000003.1, on the reverse strand, counting down.
GCAGGGCGGTCGCCCCGCGGGGGGAGACACCGAGCTGGAAGCTCGGCGCGTTGCGGGTGGCCCGCACGATGTCGACGATGTAGCCGATCACCTCGGGGGAGACCGTCACGGTGGCGACCGCTGCCCGCGCGGCATCGAGGTCGGCGGCGCTCGCCACGGCGGTGACGCCGGCCGCCGCGAGGTCACGCGGATCGAACCCGGCGCCGTGGCGGCGGATGATCTCGATCTCGTCGTCCCGTTCCGGCAGGTCCATGGTCAGCTTGAGCAGGAACCGGTCCAGCTGCGCCTCGGGCAGCGGATACGTGCCCTCGTATTCCACGGGATTCTGCGTGGCGGCCACGATGAACGGCTGCGGCAGCGGCCGGGAGACCCCGTCGACGCTGACCTGGCGCTCCTCCATGGCCTCGAGCAGCGAGGCCTGCGTCTTCGGCGGCGTCCGGTTGATCTCGTCGGCGAGCAGGATGTTGGTGAACACCGGCCCCTCGCGGAAGCTGAAATCGGAGGTGCCCGTGTCGTACACGAGCGAACCGGTCACGTCCCCGGGCATCAGGTCGGGGGTGAACTGCACCCGCTTGGTGTCCAGGTCCAGCGCCGCCGAGAGGGTGCGCACCATCAGGGTCTTCGCGACGCCGGGAACGCCTTCCAAGAGCACGTGGCCCTGGGCGAGGAGGGCGATGAGCAGCCCGGTGACGGTCGCGTCCTGGCCGACGACGGCCTTGGACACCTCATGGCGCACATCGAGCAGCGCCTGGCGGACCTCATCGGCCTCTTTGACTTGTTCGACGTGTTCGCTCACGGGATACCGATCTCCTTTTCGACAGTGTGCAGTTCCTGGGCCCACGCGACCAGGGCGGCCTCGGTGGCCACCTGGTCCGGGAAGTAGAGGCGCCGCAGCCGCGGGCCGGGGATCCCCGACTCCTTGGCGGCGGTGGCGACGATGGAATCGGCGCTGCTGCCGTGCCCGAGCCGCAGGTGGGCGGCCAACCGGGCCAGCGAGGCGGAACGCAGGGCCGCCACGGCGGCGCCGACGGCGTGGCCGTCGCGGTAGAGCCGGGCCAGGCCCTCGGCGGTCTCGGATGCGGGCACGACGACGGGTAGCGGTTCGGGCACCAGCGGCCCATCGCGGCGGGCGCGCCAGCAGATCGCCAGGACCCCGAAGACCATCAGCCACCCCAGGGCCGGGGAGACCCAGCCGGGGAGCAGCTCGAAGGGGCTCGCCGCCGGACCGGTGGATTCGTGGTCGGCGATGGTGGGCTGGTACCAGATGAGCGTCGGCTCGGCGCCGAGGGTGCGTAAGGCCAGGGGTGCGTGGTCGAAGGCCAGCACGTCCCCGTTGGCGAGGTAGCCGGGGTTGCCGAGCACCGTCGTCGTGCCCTCGACGGCGTAGCCGTACGCCGGCCCCGCGGAGGTCGGGTAGGCGAAGCAACCCGTGGCGGCCCGGTACATCTTCCCGCCCGCCGCCGCGTTCCGTGTCTCCGCCACGGCCGGCAGCGCGCATCCGGCGTCGACGGGGGATGCGGCGTCCTCGGGGACGACGCCGGCCGGTCGGATGCCGGGGGCGAAGGCGCGCAGCTGGGGGCTGCCGGGGGTGACGAGCACCGTGTGCCGGGAGGCCCGGGCGAGCCGGGCGAGCTGGTCCCGCCCCAGATAGGCCTGCGGGTCGTGCAGCAGCAGGGTGGAGTGGCCCCCGGACGCCGACAGCGCCGCCAGCGCGGCATCGAGGTCCCGGGGCTGCTCGACGGTGACCCCGTGGTCGCCCAGCACCCGGGCGACCGCCTGGGCGCCCTCGGGGGCGGGGTTCCCCGGGCTCAGGGCCCGGCCGTCGTCGGCCCCCTGGGCCAGGGCGTAGTAGAGCGCCGCGAGACCGACCAGCACGGCGATGGCGACCCAGAGCCGTGCCGCCCGCCACCGGCGGCGCCAGGTCGAGCCGGCACTGGCCGGCGGGGCCGCCGGCTGCAGGCGTTCGCCGTCGGAGAGCCGCGTCATCGGGGAACCGCCAGCGAGTCGTCGTCCGCGTCGGTGGTGGGCGCGGCGGTGGAAAGGCGCTCCTCGAGGGCCGCGAGCCAGCGGGCGTCGGCCGCCGTGGGCTCGTGGTGCCCGTAGTGCACGGCGTTGAACAGGACGCCGGCCCGGCGCAGCTCGGGGGCCGCGTCGCCGAAGGAACGGCCCAGGGCAGCGGCGACCTCGGTGGCCGTGCGGCCCGGTTGCGGGTCCAGCAGGGTGCGTTCCTCGGCACGCGCCACGAGCGCGCGGAAGCGTTCGAGCACGGCGGTGGCATGGTCGGCCGAGAGCAGCGCGCGCTCGGCACGCCGGCGGTACCCCACGGCATCGAGGGCTGCATCGAGGCCGACGGGGGCGCCCGCGGTCGCGGGGGCGACGGCCCGGCGGCGCAGGCGCGGCCTGACGAACAGCACGATGACGGCGATGGCCGCCGCCAGGACCAGCAGGACCACCAGCCACCCCAGGTTCGGGGCCAGCGCGTTGAGTGAATCCACCCAGGCCAGGAAATCGGACCAGAGCCGTCGCAGGAACTCCAGGATCGGGTTGGGAATGGCCTGGGCGTATTCGCGGCGGGCCAGCTCGCGGGCCAGGTCGCGGGTGGCCGTATCGCGATCCGGGTCGTAGACCGGGGCGTTCACCAGGCCGGGGACGAGGGAGTGCATTCGATCAGCGGGTCCCGGTGGCACCGGCGTCGTGCCCGGACGGGCCGGCACCGGCCAGCCCCGGGATGGGTGTGTCGATGCCGGCGTCGAATTCGCGCAGCAGGGCCATGTCGAATCCGTCGCGGCGGATCCTCAGGTCCGTGTACAGCAGGGTGGTCACCGCGCACTGGTAGGCAAAGCCCAGGCCGGTGGCCAGGGCGGTCAGGATGGTGGTGATGAAGCTGAACTTGACCAGGAAGTCCATCAGGGCTCCGGGATCCTCGGGCGACATGAAGCCCCCGATCATCCCGCCGGCCATGCTCAGCGGCGAGGTGATCAGGCTGGTGACCACCCCGACGATGATCCCGGTCAGCAGCAGGATGCCGAAGCACCGCCACCAGGAGGACTTCACCAGGGTGAAGGAGCGGGCCAGGGCGCGGCGCACGGTCAGGTCCTCGGCGACGACGGCGTGTGCCGTGAACGTGATCCGGACCCCGAGCCACACGGCGGCCCCGATGGCCAGGACCAGGACGATGGCCGCCGTGGTGAAGGCGGCGCCCGCGCTGGAGTTCAGGGCCACCAGGGTGATGGTGCCGCCGCAGATCAGCAGCGCGGCCAGCCCGATGCCCAGGTAGAGCAGGGCCACGAGCAGTAGGCGTCCGATGGAGGGGCGCAGGATCCGCAGCGCCTCGCCGAAGCGGGTCTTGCGGTTCAGCACCGCCCGCAGCACCGGGACGGTCACGGCCCCCTGGACGATGACCAGCAGGAACAGGGAGACCAGGGCGGCGAGCAGGCTGCCGCCGATCAGGGTGGCCAGCGAGCCGGCCAGCGCGCCGAAGTCGGGGTCGGCACCCTCGAGGACGGAGGGGTCGCCGATCACGGAGAACAGGGGGAGGGTCACCAGGGCGGTGACGACGCCGACGAAGAGCTGGACGATCACCGACAGGCCCAAGGTGGCGCCGGCATTGCGGCGGATCGCCTGGAACGAGCCGTCGAGCAGGTCCCCGATGCCCAGGGGGCGCAGCGGGACGACTCCCGGCTTGGGTGGCGGCGCATATCCCCAGGGGGCGGCCGGCGGTCCGGGTGGGACGCCGTGGCCCGGCGGCAGTCCGGGACCGCCCGGTGCCGGTGCCGCGCCCCAGGCACCGGATGGCGGGGCGCCCCACCCCTGGTCCGCCGGGGAGCCCCAGCCCTGCGGGGCCGGGGCCTGCCAGCCGGGGGAGGCCGGTGGCACGAATCCCCCGGGAGCCGGGTCGGTCGCGGCGGGTTCGCCGGGGCCGGTCGCCGGATCGCCGCCGTCCCCGGCGTCGGGCTCGGCGTCGGGGACGGGCCGGTGGTACGGGTTGGCCGGGTCATCGGTCATGGCGTTGGTGCCCCTCGCATCGCGTAGCTGTCCAAACCAGCCTAGCCGGACGCGGTGCGCCGCCGCTGGTGGGCGCACCGGTGCCCCCTATAGTGGACTGCAGGATTGTTAGACACCGGCGAGACGCATGAACGGAAAAGGGGTGCCATGAAGGCCCGAGTTTTGGTGGTCGACGACGACGAGGCGCTGGCCGAGATGATCGGCATCGTGCTGCGGAACGACGACTTTGATCCGGTCTTCTGCTATGACGGCGCCCAGGCCCTGGACACCTTCCGCGAGGTCAAGCCCGATCTGGTCCTGTTGGACCTGATGCTTCCGGGCATGGACGGGATCGAGGTGTGCCGGTTGATCCGCGCCGAGGCGGATATCCCGATCGTCATGCTGACCGCGAAGTCCGATACCGCCGATGTCGTGCGCGGCCTGGAATCGGGGGCCGACGACTACGTGCCGAAGCCGTTCAAGCCGGCCGAACTCATCGCCCGGGTCCGCGCCCGGCTGCGGCCGGGGGAGAAGCACGCCCCGGAGACCCTGAAGATCGCGGACCTGGTCATCGACGTGGCCGGGCACTCGGTGACGCGCGGTGGCGAGCTGATTTCCCTGACGCCGCTGGAATTCGACCTGCTCGTCGCCCTCGCCCGCAAGCCCTGGCAGGTCTTCACCCGCGAGCTGCTGCTCGAACAGGTCTGGGGATACCGCCATGCCGCCGATACGCGCCTGGTCAACGTCCACGTGCAGCGGCTGCGCTCCAAGGTCGAAACTGATCCGGAAAACCCCGAAGTGGTCCTCACCGTCCGCGGCGTCGGGTACAAGGCCGGCCAAGGCTGAGCATGCAGACCTCCGCCGCTGCGGCACCGGCGGCGGAACCGTCCGGGGAGCCGCCTTCGCCCCACCGCTCCGGTCTGCGCACATCCCTCGAGCGCCTCGGGACACGCTGGCGCGGACTGGTCACCGCCTGGCGGCGTTCCCTGCAGTTGCGGGCCGTGGCCACCACCGTCCTGCTCTCGGCCCTGGCCATGCTCGGTGCCGGCATCTTCCTGTCGAACCAGATCGCCGACGGACTGTTCCAGGAACGGTTCGGCCAGGTCCAGGAGGAATCGGTCCGCGGGCTGAACCAGGTCAAGTCGAACTTCGAGTCCGCTGCCACCACCGACCGCTCCAGCACCGTCGCCTTCGTCAACGACACGCTCAAGCTGGTGGAGGGCGACGGGGCGAGCGTCCAACGCGACTTCATCCTGACCCCGCTGCCCAGCTCGGAGAACATCTACGTCACCAATACCGCCAGCGGCGGGCTGACCACTGCTGTCATCCCCGAGACCCTGGCCGCGACGGTGCGCGACAACCCCGGGGTCTACTGGGAATCGATCAGCTTCCCGCACGCCACCTACGACACCCCCGGGCTCGCCTTCGGCACGAAGGTCCAGCTGCCGCCGGGCCGCGAATACGCGCTCTACCTCGTCTACGACCTGGAGTCGGTGCAGCAGACGCTGGACTTCATCCACCGCGTGCTGGCCATCGGGGGCATCCTGCTGCTGTGCGTCACCGGCGGAATCGCCTGGTACACCACCCGGCTGGTCGTGCGCCCCGTCTCCAACGCGGCGATGGTTTCCGAGAAGCTGGCCGCCGGCGAGCTGCAGGAACGCCTGGAGGTCCACGGCGAGGACGAGATCGCCCGCCTCGGGACCTCCTTCAACCGGATGGCCACTTCCCTGCAGGACCAGATCACCCAGCTGGCCACGCTCTCGCAGATGCAGCAGCGGTTCGTCTCCGATGTCTCGCACGAGCTGCGGACCCCGCTGACCACCGTGCGCATGGCCGCCGAGGTCCTGCACGACGCCCGGGAGGAATTCGACCCGATCAACCGGCGTTCGGCCGAACTGCTCTACAACCAGGTCGAGCGGTTCCAGACGCTGCTCAACGACCTGCTGGAGATCTCCCGCTTCGATGCCGGCGTCGCAGTGCTCGACGCCGAGGTGCTGGACATGGTCCCGGTGGTCCGCCGGGTCGTGGAGACCGCCAGCCTGCACGCCGAGAACCTCGGCTCCGAGCTGCGCGTCCACGCCCCCGATGACGGATGCATGGTCGAGATGGATCCGCGGCGCATCGAACGCATCATCCGCAACCTGGTGATGAACGCCGTCGAACACGGCGAGGGCCAGCCGATCGACATCACCGTGGCCCAGGATGAGCACGCGGTCGCCGTCACCGTGCGCGACCACGGCATCGGCATGGACCCGGAGGAAGCCGCCCGGGTCTTCGACAGGTTCTGGCGCGGGGACCCCGCCCGGGCCCGCACCACCGGCGGTAGCGGGTTGGGCCTGTCCATCGCCACCGAGGACACCCGGCTCCATGGCGGGTGGCTCCAGGCCTGGGGAGAGAAGGGTGACGGCGCCTGCTTCCGCTTGACGCTGGCCCGCAACCTCGGGGACCCGGTCGGCTCCTCGCCGCTGCCGCTGACCCCGCATTCGCGCATGACCCTCGGTCAGGCATTGAGCGTCGAGGAATCGAGTCCGCACACCGCTTCGCTGCCGACGTTGCCGTCCGGCGGGTTCGCCCTGCCCGGGAGCATCCTGCGCGCCGTCCCGCCGGCCGAACGGGCCATCGCCCCGCAGGCCGGCGGGGACGGCGATGTGGTCCACGAACTCGACGCCACGGCCGACGATGCCACGGCCGACGACGAACCGGAGACGGGGAACCAGGGAGGACGGCATGCCTAAACCCATGGCACGCAAAGACGGCGGGACCCGCACCGGGGCGCTGGTGGCCGCGCTGATGTCCGCACTACTGGTGCTCGCCGGCTGCGCGGCCATCCCCAGCTCCGGCCCGGTGGGGACCAGCGCCCCGGAAGCCGCCGGCCAATCCGACTTCAACTACACCTTCGATCCGCCCGGTCCGCCCCAGGACGCCTCCCCGCAGCAGATCATCGAGGGCTTCCTCCGGGCGGGCCTCGCCCCGAAGGACGACTACAGCGTCGCCCGCGAATACCTCGCACCGGAGCTCTCGCGCGAATGGCGGGCCGCGGACCGGACAGTGGTCTACGCGTCCGAGCCGAACATCGTGGAGAACGTCGAGGAAGGCAGCTACACCGTCGAGGTGGACGCGACCTCCAGCATCGACGAATACGGGCTGCTCACCCGCAAGAAGGGGCAGTCCACGGTGTCCGCGGACATCAAGCTCGTGAAGGTCGACGGGCAATGGAGGCTCTCCAAGGTGCCCAACGGCACCATGATCGAGGAGGGCAACTTCGCTGTGCTCTTCTCCGCCTACCCCCTGTACTTCTACGATGCCACCAAGACGTACGCGATCGCCGACTACCGCTGGTTCGCCCGGCGCCAGACCCTGCCGGCGACCATCGTCACCGCGCTCCTCTCGGGCCCCGCCCCCTATCTCCGCAACGCCGTCACCAGCGCGTTTCCCGAGGGCAGCGCCCTGGCCCGCGCATCCGTGCCGGTCGACTCCCGCCGGGCCACCGTCGACCTGAACGTCTCGACGTTCGTCGACGCCACCGAGCTGCAGCGCCAGCAGATGCAACAACAGCTCGAACTGACCCTGGGCCAGGTGCAGAACATCCGCTCGGTGGCCATGACCGTCGGCCAACGTGCGGTGAGCCTGGGCAACGTAGCGGAGGGGTTCGAGAAGGCCATCGTGGACGCGTCGGTGCCCAACACGCAGATCGCCATCGCGAAGGAGGCCCTGGTCTTCTACCAGGGCAACGGCGTCGTGCCCGTGGGCGGAGTCCAGGACATCTCCGCGTACAACCCGCGCGATCCGGCCATGGCCCCGGCAGACAACCGCTACGCCTTCCTCAACGGGGACCGCACCAAGATGGTCACCGTCAACGAGGCGGGGGTCGCGCGGGTCGCCGTCACCGGAGAGAACCTGCTGCGGCCGAGCATCGACATCCACGGCTGGACGTGGACCGTCGGCAACGACGGGCGCACCCGGGTACGGGTCACTCCCTCGGACACGGGCAAGGACGGGGCCTCCCGCCAGGTCAACTCGGGGTGGATGGGCAATGCCCAGGTGACGTCGCTGCGTGTCTCGCCGGATGGCGCCCGGGCGTTGGTCGTGGCCACGGTCGACGGCAAGCCCGGGGTCTACATCACCGGGATCATCCGCGACAGCGAAGGTGTTCCGCGGGGGTTCACCGATCCGCTGCATCTGGACGCGTCGGTCCCCGTGCAACGAGGGGTGTGGAGCTCCTCGGACTCGGTCATCGTGATGAAGCCCAGCAACTCCCAGGCCGTGCAGGCCGAGGAGATCTCGCTCAGTGGAACGGCAACGACCTTCGAGCCCCTGTTGGGCATGACGAACATCTCGGCCGGCCCCGGTGACCAGCGCACGGTGTACGCCGAGACCCCCGACGGCGTCTATTCGCGGGTCTTCTCGACGTGGAAGAAGCGCGAGGGACAGGCCACCCAGCTCGCCTACCCGGGGTAGCCGCGGCACGACGGCGATGCCGTGGTGGCAGGTGGGATGGGGGAGCAGTCCACAGGCGCGCGCTCCGGCCTTCCCCCCGCGCATCGGACAGCGGATCATCGGCTCATGGAATACCCTCCCTTGCCGGCGGGCCTGGCCACGCGCCTGGACCGGATGGCGTTTGCCTCCTGGGTGAGCGGGCCCCGTTCCGCCCTCGCCGAACTGGCCACCGTGCTGGCCCCGAGCGACTGCGTCTTCTGCCAGGCGCCGGACGCGGTCATGTGTCCGGCGTGCCGGAGCGCCTTCCGTGCGGCGACGGTCCGGCCCTTCGAGGCCCAGGCAGGAGCCGAAGGGCTGCCCCTGACGCCCGACGGTGAGCCGCTGCGCGTGGTGGCGGCCGGGGCCTACAGCCGGGAGGTCTCCGCTGCCGTGCTGTCCTTCAAGAACCGCCAACGTGTTTCCCTGGCCAGGGTGCTGGGGCCGGCCATGGCCGGTGCCATCCGCGCTGCAGCCATGGGGCGGCCCGGACCGGTGGCCCTGGTGCCGGTGCCCTCCAGCCGAACGGCCCGGGCGCGCCGGGGATATGCGCCGGTGGACGTGTTGGTGGACTGGGTTGCCCGGCGGGGGCTGCTGCCTGCCGGGGTCGTGGTCTTCCCCGCCTTGCGCGTATTGCCCCGGCCGCCGTGGGCCGTCAGCGAGCAGAAGACCAAGGGCCGACGCGCACGTAGCGCCGGTGCCGCGGCATTGGCCGTGCGTCACGGGCACATGGTTTCCGAGCGGCCCGTGCTGTTGGTCGACGATGTCCTGACCACCGGGTCGACGCTGGCACGCGCCTACCGGACCCTCCTGCAGGCCGGTGCACGCGTAGAGGGGGCGGCCGTGCTGGCCGCAACCGCCCCGCCCCGGAAGGACGACCACATCCCTGCGGTGTCGCCCGGAGGCGCTGCGCCCGCCGACACGCCGGTCCCCGGGGCTTCCGGTGGCCTCGCCCACGGGGTCCGCGACGCCGTGACGTGAGCCGCCTCACAAAAAGGGCGAGGGAATGGCTTGATTATTGGGTGCCCTGGATTACGGTTGAGTATGGGCACCTCACCAAGAGGAGAAGAACCCATCTTCAGCGACTGGAAGGAGACACTTTCAGTTGCTGTCGTGTCACCCGAGGTCAGTAGGAGGACACCATGGAGATGAACATCACCGGGCGCAACGTGACGGTATCCGATCGGTTCCGCGAGTACGCGGACGAGAAGACTGACAAGATCGGACAGCTGGCAAGCAAGGTCCAGCGCCTCGACGTCAAGGTCACCAAGGAACCCAACGCCCGGCAGGCCGAGGCCCAGCTGACAGTGGAGATCAGTGTCGTTGGCAGCGGTCCGGCCATCCGTGCGGAAGCCAAGGCCTCCGACAAATTCGCCGCCTTCGACACGGCATTCACCAAGCTGCTCGAGCGGTTGCGCCGGGCTCGCGACCGCCGGAAGGTCCACCACGGCAGGCAGACACCCCAGGCGGTCTTCCAGGCGACCTCCACGTTGGAGCCGGCCAGCAGCAGCATCCCGCTGCACGAGGAGACCCTGAACGAGCAGGAACGCGAGGCCGTGGAAAATGCGGCAGGCAGTCCCGTCGAAATCCGCCGCAAGGTCTTTCCGTCCGAAACGATGAGCGTGGACGACGCCGTGGACCGGATGGAGCTCGTCGGCCATCCGTTCTACTTGTTCATCGACTCCGAGACCGGCACCTGCGCCGTGGTGTACCGCCGCCAGCAATGGAACTACGGGGTCATCACCCTGGACGACAACCACTCCGATGCGGAAACGGTTGAAACCCGCCACTACCGCGAGTCCCAGCCGGCGTCCTAGCCGCGGCCACTGGCCCTAGACTGGCCGCATGACCCAACGGATGACCCTGGCGCAGGCACGGCGCGTGGCGCTGGCCGCCCAGGGGCTCCACCAGGCAAGGCCCACCGGCCCGGCGACAGCCCGGCAGGTGGGCCTTGCCTTTGACCGCCTCCATCTGCTCCAGATCGATTCCGTCAACGTGCTCAGCCGGGCCCACTACCTGCCGATCTTCGCCCGCGTCGGGCCCTATGACCGGGACATCCTCGACAGGATGGGATCGCGTTCACCACGTCGGATGGTCGAATACTGGGCACACGAAGCCAGCTTCATCAGCCCCGGCCACTTCGCCGACCTGGTGCCCTGGCAGCGCCGTACCTGGATGGGCAGCTTCACCGCCGAGCGACCGGAACTACGCGAACTTGCCGATCGCATCCTGGCGCTCCTGGAGACGTCGCGCCCGCTGACGGCACGCGATGTCGCCTCCCGGCTCGGCCACCGCGAAGACGTGGACCGTTCGAACTGGGGGTGGAACTGGTCCACGGTCAAGGAGGCCCTCGAGGCATTGTTTGCCCGCGGCGAGGTCGGCTCCGCCGGACGCACCGCCCAGTTCGAACGGCGCTATGCGCCCATCGCGCGGGTGCTGCCGCCATCGGCGGTTTCTTCCGGCGACGACGACGCCGCGGCATCGGCAGAACGTCTCGTCGAAACCGCTGCTCGGGCCCACGGCATCGGAACCGTGCGCTGCTTGGCCGACTACTTCCGGCTGCCGCTCCGAGCCGCTGCGTCCGCGGTGGACCGGCTCATCGCACGTGGCGTCCTCGAGCCCGTGAAAGTGGCCGGCTGGCCGGGGCAGCAGTACCTGCACGTCGGTGCGGCCCGGCCCCGCCTCGCCCGGGGACGCGCGCTGCTGAGCCCCTTCGATTCCCTGGTCTTCGAACGCCGCCGCATCGAGGAACTCTTCGGTTTCCACTACCGCCTCGAGATCTACACGCCGGCCGAGAAGCGCAGGTACGGCTACTACGTGCTGCCGTTCCTGCTCGGCGACCGGCTGGTCGCCCGGGTTGACCTGAAGGCGGATCGCGCCGATGGCCGGCTGGTGGTCCGTTCCAGCCATGGAGAGGTCGACGCGCCCGCCGAAACCGCAGGGGAACTGGCCGCCGAGCTGTGGCTCATGGCCCGGTGGCTCGGCCTGGAATCGGTTCAGGTCCATCCGGAGGGTAACCTGTCCCTTGAACTGGCCCGTATGGTGCGGACACGGTGCGGTGGAACCTAAACAGGGTCCCGAACGTGTCTCCCGTAGACTGGCCAAGCCAGAATTCCTGTGCCTGAGATTTGGAGCTACCACGTGGCATCACTGCTAGAACGCGTCCTGCGGACCGGCGACAAGAAGATCCTGAAGCGACTGCGCGGATACGCCGCGGCGATCAACGTGCTTGAGGACGAATTCCGGGCCATGTCGGATGCGGAACTGCGGGCCGAGACGGAGGAGTTCAAGAAGCGCCACCAGGACGGTGAGCCCCTGGACTCCCTGCTGCCCGAGGCCTTCGCCGCCGTGCGTGAGGCCGCGGACCGCACCCTCGGCATGCGCCACTTCGATGTCCAGCTCATGGGCGGTGCGGCCCTGCACCTGGGCAACATCGCCGAAATGAAGACCGGTGAAGGCAAGACCCTCGTGGCGACCGGGCCCGCCTACCTGAACGCCATTTCCGGCAAGGGCGTGCACGTGGTCACGACCAACGACTACCTCGCCGAATACCAATCGGACCTCATGGGACGCGTGTTCCGATTCCTGGGCATGACCACCGGCTGCATCCTGGCCAACCAGGACCCCGCGATCCGCCGCAAGCAGTACGAGGCGGACATCACCTACGGGACGAACAACGAATTCGGCTTCGACTACCTGCGCGACAACATGGCCTGGAGCAAGGACGAGCTCGTCCAGCGTGGCCATAACTTTGCGATCGTCGACGAGGTCGACTCCATCCTGATCGATGAGGCGAGGACCCCGCTCATCATCTCCGGCCAAGCCCAGGGAGACGTGAATCGCTGGTTCAGCGAGTTCGCCCGCCTGGTGACCAAGTTGGACCGCGACGACGATTACGAGGTCGACGAGAAGAAGCGCACTGTCGGTGTCCTGGAGACCGGTATCGAGAAGGTCGAGGACCACCTCGGCATCCACAACCTGTATGAAGCGGCCAACACGCCCCTCATCGGCTTCCTGAACAACGCCATCAAGGCTAAGGAACTGTTCAAGAAGGACAAGGACTACGTCGTGATCAACGGCGAGGTCATGATCGTCGACGAGCACACCGGCCGCACGCTGGCCGGCCGTCGCTACAACGAAGGCATGCACCAGGCGATCGAGGCGAAGGAAAACGTCGAGATCAAGGCCGAGAACCAGACGATGGCCACCGTCACCCTGCAGAACTACTTCCGCCTGTACGGGACGCTTTCGGGCATGACCGGCACCGCGCAGACCGAGGCCGCCGAGTTCATGGGCACCTACAAGCTTGGTGTCGTCGAAATCCCCACGAACAAGCCGATGCAGCGCAAGGACCAGTCCGACCTCATCTACAAGAACGAGATCTCGAAGTTCGACGCCGTCGCGCAGGACATCGTCGAGCGCCATGCCGCCGGGCAGCCGGTCCTCGTGGGCACGACCAGCGTCGAGAAGAGCGAATACCTTTCCCGCAAGCTGGCCCAGGAGGGCGTGCGCCACGAGGTCCTCAACGCCAAGCAGCACGCGCGTGAGGCGGCAGTCGTCGCGCAGGCGGGCAAGAAGGGTGCCGTCACGGTCGCCACCAACATGGCCGGCCGCGGTACCGACATCATGCTCGGAGGCAATGCCGAGTTCCTGGCCGTTGCCGAGATGGACCGTCGGGGCCTGGATCCCGAGCGCGACTCCGAGGAATACGAACGTGTCTGGGACGACGTCTTTGCCGCCGCCCAAGATCAGGTCAAGGCCGAATCAGCGGAGGTGCGCGGACTGGGCGGGCTGTATGTGCTCGGCACCGAGCGCCACGAATCGCGCCGGATCGACAACCAGCTGCGTGGCCGTTCCGGTCGGCAGGGAGACCCGGGCGAGTCCCGCTTCTACCTGTCGATGACCGATGAGCTGATGCGCCGATTCAACGCCAACGCGGCCCAGCGGATCATGAACAACCCCTCCATGCCCGATGACATGGCCCTGGAGTCGAAGATCGTCTCGAAGGCGATCGAGACGGCACAAGGCCAGGTCGAGTCGACCAACGCCGAGCAGCGCAAGAACGTACTGAAGTACGACGACGTGATGAACCGCCAGCGTGAGGCCATCTACGGCGACCGCCGGCGGATCCTCGAAGGTGGCGACCTGCAGGAGCAGGTCCAGCACTTCATGGAGGACGTGGTCAAGGCCATGGTGGCCGAGGCGACCAGCGAGGGCCACGGCGACGACTGGGATCTGAAGCAGCTGTGGACGAACCTGGGACAGTTGTACCCGATTGCGCTGACCATCGACGAGGTCCTGGAGGAAGGCGGGGGACCCGGCCGGATCACCTCGGAGTTCCTGCAGGAGGAGATCCTCTCCGACGCACGCGTCCAGTACCAGGAACGCGAACAGGCGATCGGGGAGGAGAACCTGCGCGAGCTCGAACGGCGCGTGGTGCTCAGCGTGATCGGCCGCAAGTGGCAGGAACACCTGTACGAGATGGACTACCTCAAGGAAGGCATCGGACTGCGTGCGATGGCCCAGCGCGATCCGCTGGTCGAATACCAGCGCGAGGGGTTCGCGATGTTCCAGACCATGATGGAGGCCATCCGCGAGGAGAGCGTCGGGTTCCTGTTCAACCTCGAGGTCGAGGTCGCGCAGCCGGCGCCCGTGTCTCTGCCCGGCGTCATCGACGCCCGGTCCTCCACGACGACCCCGGTCCTGAATACCCCGGGCCTGGAGGCCCCTGCCCGTCCGGCGGCCCTGCAATACACGGCCCCGAGCGAGGATGGCGAGGCCGAATCGCGTGTCGAACGGGCGGCCGCGGAGGATTCGAAGGCCGCGGGCAACCGGGCGGATCGCCGCTCGAAGAAGTCCAAGCGACGCTAGCCGATCTCCAGTTCCACGACGCTCCAGTGTCCGTGCCGCCGCTCCACCCGGAGCGCAGCGGCACGGACACGGTCGTTTTCGGCCACCACCAGGCTGGCCTCGTAGGCGCCGGGGGATACCGGGCACAACCGGGTGCGGCGGATGGTGGTGTTGCGGTGCAGCCGCCGGCCTTCATCCGGCTGCGTGGCTGCCACCAGGGCCACCCTGCAGCGAAGTTTTTCGTATTGTCCTGCCTCCAGCCACCGGGCCAGCTGGTGGACGGGACGCACGCCGGACATGGACTCGAAGGCCGCCAGTCCGACCATCCGCACGATGGTGTGGACGTGGGCCCGTTCCTCGCGCCGCTCGGATTCGGCGGCCCGGTGGACAGGGGATTGGTGTTCCCCGGTTCCCCGGGTGTGGTCGGCTGCACCGCCGGTCCGTGCGGGGGCGGAGGCAGGCAGCAGGTCGGCGAATTTGCGTACCGGCAGTGGACGGATCGCGGGGACGATGGTGGGCCCGCTGCCTCCCAGGCCCGGTCCGGGCACGATGTTCGGAAGCTGTTCCTCGGGGCGTGCTGACTCGGTCATGGCTCCTACCTTCTGTTCTGGTCCTGCTCGGCCCGCGGTGGGGTCAGGACTGTTCCGATGTCCAACAAGTCGGGATCCGGGCCAATGGCCGCCCGGTTCGTTCGATACCAGCGCGGCCACTCCCGGGCGATCTCTGCATCCGTGGCCCCGGCCCCGGCGCTGCGGGCGGCGATCGACCACAACGAGTCTCCCTCCTTGACCACGACGGAATCAGCGGCCGCGGCGGCGCGGTTCTGCTGTCCCATCAGCCGGTTCATGGGTGCCGCCGGACGTTCGGGGCTCCATGCGGGGGACGGCAGGTCGCGACTGCTCCACGAGGCTGCGGGCAGTTCGGCCCCGGCGGCCGGCACCGTCAGGGTTGCCACGGTTGCGGGGGAGAGCCCGGCCCCGGCAAGCCCGACGGCGCCGGGAGCCGCCGCCTGCGCCGCGGGGACCACCAGGAGGTGGGCGCCGAGCAAAACGGCGGCCAGGCGCCGCATGTACGCCGGGGAACACCGCGCGGCACGGTCCGCCGCTCTTTGATGGCCGTGCCGGCCCAGTAGCTCGGCGGCCACACCGGCGACCAGGCCGAACAGCCACCAGGCCAGCACAGCCAGCCCGAGGGCCACAAAGGCGAGGGCGGCCCCACTGTCCAGCCCTGCGGGGGAGAGCAAGGCGGTTGATGTCGTCTCCCCGTGTCCGGCCAGCAGGGCGATGCCGCATGCGGTCAGCAACAGTCCGCAGAGCCCTACCAGCACCCCGGGAAGCGCAGCTGCCAGTACCGAACCGGGTTTCGTCGTCATGCTCATGGTCGTCACCTGACCTGTTTGGTGTCATTTGATGTTGTTTGCTGTGCTTTGAGGTAGATCATTACATCAGTTCTCTCCGCTGTCCAGTGGAGGAGGCATTTCATCGAACCGCGGCGCATAAGGTGGGTCCATGCGCTGGGAATCGTTGTTCGCCGATCTTGAGTCCCAACTCAATGCCGCCCGTGCCCGAGAGCGGACCGTGGAGATCCAGGAGATGGTCCGCATCGAGCGGTCCCAACTGCGCCTGTGGGACCATCTGGCCGGGCAGGTCGGGGCCGACATCACCTTGGACCTGCTGGGCGGGCAACGGCTGCGGGGCATGCTCCAGCACGTCGGCGTGAACTGGCTGTCGCTGCGCGACGGGCCGGCCGAATACCTGGTGGTCGACGCGGGAATCAGGTCGCTGGAGATCGCGGGACACCGTGCCGCCGTCGCGGAGGAGGGCACGGTGCGACGGCGGGTCAGCCAGGGGTCGGCCCTGCGGTCGCTCGTGCGCGACCGCGCCAGGGTGACGATTTGGGCCGTGGATGGTGCCCTGCTGGGTACCGGCACCCTGGACCATGCCGGGGCCGATCATCTGCGGTTGGCACTGCATCCTGCCGATGGGTATCGCCGGGATGCCGACGTCCGATCCGTGGCGCTGCTGCCGCTGGGATCGGTTGCGGCACTACGGCATGACGTGTGATGGTGGGGCCGTTGTCCACAGATGACGTCCCTGGTCTTGGGCGTGGGCGGTTTCATCATTAAGGTGGACGATCAGGGGGAACCTGCATTCGCCGCTTCCCCGGCAGCGTGAACTGTGTACCGGGGATCCCGGGGAAGCGGAGACAATGTGGCAACTGAGTCGGAACACAGCGGACCGGCACGACGGCTGCGCAAGCCCGGATGGAAGGACCCCCGGCTGCTGGTTGGCATCCTGCTCGTCGTCGTCTCCGTGGCCGGGGTGCTCACGTTGGTCTCGCTGCAGAACCAGACGGTGCCCATGTACGTGGCGCGGCAGGACATCGCCCTGGGGCAGAAGGTCGACCCCGCAAAGCTACGGGTGGTCGACGTGCGCCTGGACACGGTCCAGGATCGATATCTTTCGGCGGAGCAGCCACTTGCCCCTGACCTGCAGGCCAACACACTGATACGCAGTGGTGAATTGCTCCCGGTCGCCTCCGTTGGTGGCCGCGATCCGCGGGGACGCAAACCGCTCTCCGTGGAGCTGCCGCAGGAGCTTCCCGTCGCCGTCGGTGTCGGCACGCGCGTCGACGTCTGGGCGGCCGAACGCGGCTCAGATTCGACCACATATGGCGAGCCCCAGCGCCTGCTCGAATCGGTCGAGGTCAGCGCCATACGCGAACTCGATTCCGGATTCGGTGGGGCCTCCGGCCAGGTGGTCGAGCTGCTCGTCACCGATGAGGATCTGCCGGGCATGCTCTCGGCGATCGCCAACGAGGCCCGGCTCACCGTTGTCTACAACCCGGGCGGGGCAGCCAAGTGAGCATTGCCGTCGTCGTCTGCGGCCGCGTCGGAGACCTGGCCGACCGCCTGGAACGGCTCCGCGGACCCGTGACGATCGTGCGCCACTGCGACGAGCTCACCGAGGTCATCGCCTTGGCCGAATCCGGGCTGGCCGATGCGGCCCTGCTACTGGGCCCCACTGCAGACATCGACGCCGCATTCGCCGACGAGCTCGCCTTCCACGGCGTCCCGGCGGTGGCCATCACGGACGAACCCGAGGACGCCGAGCGGCTGACGGGGCTCGGCCTGGGCATCGAACCGACGACGACCGGCGAGCAGTCGGTCTCCGACCTGCTCGAGTTGCTCGTTTCGGGAGCCCACCGGCCGTCGCGCGGGGCCCGCCATGCCTCCCACCCCGCGGAGACCTCGGCCGAGCCGGCCCGGGATCCCGGCCGCGTCCTCGCGGTCTGGGGTCCGACCGGATCCACCGGGAAGACGCTCGTCGCCGTCAACCTGGCAGCCGAGGCCGCCATGGACGGGCAGCGCGTGCTGCTTGTCGATGCCGACACCTATGGCTCCAGCGTGGCCGTCCATCTTGGCCTGCTCGACGAATCCGCCGGCATCGCCCAGCTCTGCCGGCTCTCCGACCAGGGCATGCTCGACGACTCCGGGTATGAGCGATCCTGCGCCGTCGTGGCCGTCGGGGGGACCACCCTGCGCGTCGCCACGGGGCTGCCCCGTCCGCACCGCTGGCCCGAATTGCGGGCCGGGGCACTGGCGCGTGTGCTGGACTTCGTCCGCCGCCGCGTCGACCTCGTGGTGGTCGATGTGGCGTCCTTGCTGGAACGCGACGAGGACCTGACCTACGACACGTCGGCACCCCAACGCAATGGTGCGACGCTCGCGGTGTTGGAAGCGGCAGCAGAGATCGTTGCTGTGGGGTCCGCGGACAGCGTGGGAGTGCCCCGGATGGTGAAGGCGCTGGAGGACCTCGTCGAGATCCTGCCCGAGGCCGAACCCCGCGTGGTCTTCAACCGCGTCCGGCGCTCCTCGGTCGGCCCTTCGCCGGAACGCGCGTTGCGCGAGACCTGGGAACGCTTCGGTCCTGGACCCGGAATGGCCGGTCTGCTGCCATCGGACCCGGACGCCGCCGACCGCGCCCTGTTGCAGGGAAGCGTCCTGGCCGAAGTCGCCCCGGACAGCGAGTTGCGCGCCCGGATCGCCGAGCTGGTTTCGGTGACGGTTCGGCGCAGAACCGGCTTGTTCGGCAGGGGATCCGGCGCATTGGGAGCTAGTCGATCAGCAGGTTAGTCTTGAGGAGTTCGAGACCGCAACGGAGCGGTCCACACCGCTACACGGAGGCGTTAATTGATGTCGTCGGGGTCGGGCATGCCTACAGGGTTCATTGCCGAGACAAACACTCCCAAGTTCGCCGAGGCCTACTACGGCCACCTATCGCCGGAGGACGCGCAGGAATACCCTCCCGAGGCACTCGCCGAGCGGGTCTCGGTACACCTCGGGGTTGGCCGTGAACGCCAGCCCGGCCGGGCCAAGGTCGCCGTCGACACGACGGGGGGCACCGCCGTCGTCTATGTCGTCACCGACGACATGCCGTTCCTCGTCGACTCCGTCACCGCCGAGATCGTCCGGCAGGAACAGGCCATCGACCTGGTCGTCCACCCGACCTTCGTGGTCCGCCGTGACGATGCCGGAGTCGCCGTCGCCGTCGAACCGGTGACGACGCATGCGGCCACCGCCTCGGGGGATACCGCGGCACTGCCCAACCTGGCCAGTTTCATGGCCCGCGAGGGGGAAAAGTCCGCCGTCGAGTCGTGGATCGCCATTGAAATCGGCGGCACCCCCGATGAAGAGCGCGTCGCCTCGCTGGTGGGGGGCCTCGAAAGCGTTCTCTCCGATGTGCGTGATGCCGTCGAGGACTGGCAGGAGATGCGCTCCAAGGCTCACGAGATCGCCGATTCGCTCTCCGGAGTGGTGGGCGGCGCGGAGATTCCCGACCTGGAAAGCGCAGCAGAACTCCTGCGGTGGCTCGACGATGGCAACTTCACCTTCCTCGGGTACCGCGAGTACGATCTGGCCACCGAAGGCGGCAAGGACGTCCTGCACGTCCGTCCGGACAGCGGGTTGGGCCTGATGCGGCGTTCCGGCACCACCATGCTCCGGCAGGAACTGACCGAGTCCGGCCGAGAGAAGGCGCGCGAGAAGCGTGCGCTGGTCATCACCAAGGCCAACTCGCGCTCCACCGTCCACCGGGCTGTCTACCTCGACTACGTCGGCGTGAAGAGCTTCGACGCGCAGGGCAACGTCAATGGCGAGCGCCGCTTCATCGGGCTGTTCGCCTCCAGCGCCTACACCCTCCCCGTGCGCAGCGTCCCGGTGGCCCGCGAAAACGTCGAACGGGTGCTCAAGGCCTCCGGCTTCGCCCCGGATTCGCACTCCGGCAAGGACCTGTTGACGATCCTCGAGTCCTACCCGCGTGACGAGTTGTTCCAAATCAACTCCGATGACCTGTTGCGCATCGTGACCGGCATCCTCGGCCTGCAGGAACGCCGCCGCACCAGCTTGTTCCTGCGACCGGACATCTATGGCCGCTTCATGTCGGCGCTCGTCTTCCTGCCCCGTGACCGCTACACCACGGCCGTCCGGCTCCGGATCGAGGCGGAACTGAAGAAGGCCTACGGGGCGGAATCCACCGAGTACGAGGTCCGCATGAGCGACTCGGCACTGGTGCGCCTGTTCTACCGCATCCGGCTGCCACGCGGTGGAGAAACCCCCGAAGTGGGCCGGGCCGACCTCGAGCAGCGACTGGTCCGTGCGGTCCGGTCCTGGTCCGAGGGCGTGGACGAGGCCGTACGCAGCCGGTTCTCCGGAGACGAGGCGGCAGGACTGTCGCGTCAATGGGCCGAGGCCTTCCCCCAGGCGTACCGCGTCGACTTCGAAGTCGAGGATGCCCTGGAGGACATCGAACGCTTCTCGACCTATGACGATCCGCACCACGAGGGGCCCGTCGTCAATGTCTACGTGCCCTCCGACATGAGCCGCCAACACGGCATCGACGCACGGTTGAACCTCTATCTCACCCAGCCGCTGTCACTGAGCCGCATACTGCCGGTGCTGTCCAACCAGGGACTGGAAGTCGTGGACGAGAAGCCCTTCGCCATCCAGCGTGGGGACGGCAAGGAATTCTTCCTCTACGATCTCGGTCTGAAATACCCCGCGGGAATCGACCCACTGGAGACCCGGGACCTGCTGACCGAGGCATATTCGGCGGTCTTCACCGGTCGCGCCGAATCCGATGCCTTTGACCGGCTCATTCTGGCCCAAAGGCTCTCCTGGCGGGAGACGGCCATCCTGCGGGCGTACGCCAAATACCTGCGCCAACTCGGAGCGGCGAACTCCTACGGGTTCATCGCCGATACGATGCTCGCCAACCCGAGCGTCACGCGTTCGCTGATCGAGCTGTTCAAGGCAACCTTTGACCCAGACGTCGACGATGCGACCCGGGCCAGCGGCGCCGCAGCGGCGCGGACGGCACTGGATTCCGGTTTGGAAAGTGTCGCAACGCTCGACGCCGACCGGCTCCTGCGCCGCTTCATCAACGTCATCGACGCGACGACGCGAACTAACTACTTCCAGGGCACGATCCACTTGTCCTTCAAGCTCGAGCCGGGGCGGATCGACGGCGCCCCCTTCCCGCGACCGCGCTACGAAATCTGGGTCTATTCTCCCCGGGTCGAGGGCGTGCACCTGCGCTTCGGCAAGGTGGCCCGAGGCGGCCTGCGCTGGTCCGACCGCCGTGAGGACTTCCGGACCGAGATCCTGGGACTGGTCAAGGCGCAGATGGTCAAGAACGCGGTCATCGTCCCCACGGGTGCCAAGGGCGGCTTCTTCGCCAAGAACCTGCCGGACCCGGCGGTCGACCGGAACGCCTGGATGGAAGAGGGCAAGGCGGCGTACCGCATCTTCATCTCGGCCCTGCTGGACATCACCGACAACCTGGTCCAGACCGAGGACGGCGAGCAGGTGGCCGTGCCGGACCGCGTGGTGCGTCTGGACGGCGACGACAGCTACCTGGTCGTTGCCGCGGACAAGGGCACGGCCAGCTTCTCTGACATCGCCAACGAGATTTCCCTCTCCCGAGGCCACTGGCTGGGCGATGCGTTCGCATCGGGCGGTTCCGTCGGCTACGACCACAAGGCCATGGGAATCACTGCCCGGGGTGCGTGGGAGTCGGTGAAGCGCCACTTCGCCGAACTGGGTGTGGATACCCAGACGCAGGAGTTCACGGTGGCCGGCATCGGGGACATGAGCGGCGATGTGTTTGGCAATGGCCTGCTGCGCTCCCGTCATGCACGGCTGGTTGCGGCCTTCGACCACCGGCACATATTCCTGGATCCGAACCCCGATGCCGAGACGTCCTTCGCCGAGCGGCAGCGCCTGTTCGACCTTCCCCGCTCGAGCTGGGGGGACTATGACACGTCGTTGATCAGCGAGGGCGGTGGGGTCTACCCCCGCCAGTCCAAGACGATCCCGATCTCCGTCCAGGTACGTGAGGTCCTGGGCCTTCCGGACGGCACGACCGCGATGTCCCCACCCGATTTGCTGCGGGCCGTCCTGTCGGCCCCGGTGGACCTGCTCTACAACGGGGGCATCGGCACCTACGTCAAGGCGTCCGGCGAGACGAACGCCGACGTGGGGGACCGCGCCAACGACTCGATCCGTGTCGACGGCAGGGACCTGCGTGCACGCGTCGTCGGGGAGGGCGGGAACCTGGGCATGACCCAGCGCGGCCGCATCGAGGCAGCGCTCAATGGCGTCATCCTCAACACCGACGCAATCGACAACTCGGCTGGTGTCGACTGCTCGGACCACGAGGTCAACATCAAGATCCTGGTGGACCGCATGGTCCGGGCCGGAAAGCTGGATGCCGGAGACCGTGCCGACTTCCTGCACTCCATGACCGACGAGGTGTCGCGGCTGGTGCTGCGCACCAACGTCGACCAGAACATCCTGTTGGTCAACGACAAGCAGCACCTGTCTGAATGGAGCCCGAGTTTCGAGCGGCTCATGGACTGGCTGGAAGAACACGCCGACCTGAACCGGGAGATCGAATTCCTGCCCAGCAGCTCGGAACTGGAAGAGCGGATGGCCGGGGGCAAGTCCCTCACGGCCCCGGAGTTGTCCGTGCTGGTCGCCTATGCCAAGATCCAATTGGCCACCGCGCTGGCCAGGACCGATCTCGCCGACGACCCGTACTTCGACCGGACGATGCGCGAATACTTCCCGGTGCAGCTGGCCGAGAAGTTCCCCGAGGACATCCTGGCCCATCCACTGCGCAAGGAGATCGTCAGCACCGTCGTGGCCAACGACATGGTCAACATGGGCGGCATCACCTACGCCTTCCGCGTCATGGAGGAGACCAGCGCTACAGAGGCTTCCGTGGCACGCTCGTTTGTTGCCCTGCGCGAAATCTATGCATTGGACTCGTACGTCGATGCGGTGACCGGGTTGCCGGCCAGCGTACCGACCGAGCACTGGTGCCGCATCCAGTTGGACATGCGACGCCTCTTGGACCGCGCCACCCGTTGGTTCATTACGCACGTCGGTCGCGGGACCAGCATCCAGCAGGACATCGACGCCTTCCTCCCGACCGTATCCACGCTCAATGCCGAGCTCGGCGGTTTCCTCCGGGGCAACGACGCCGAACGCGTTGCGGCCTGGAAGGCCGATGGACTGCAGTGGGGGCTGCCGGAGGACCTCGCTGCCCGATGGGCACAGCAGTTCGAGAGTTTCGCCCTGCTGGACATCGCCTTGGCCGCCGGGGACCAGGAGATACCGGCGCGGGACGTCGCCTCCGTCTACTATGTGGTGTTCGACAGGTTCGGCGTGGACGCCCTGCTGGAGCGCATCACCAAGCTCCCGCGCGGCGACCGCTGGGAGGCGCTGGCCCGCGCCGCCCTGCGTGATGACCTGTACTCCACGGTCGTGGACATCACCGAGGCGGCACTGGATGCGGCTCCGCAGGCCAGCGACCCGGTCGAGTGCCTCTCGGCCTGGGAGCAGGAGAATGCTGGCAACCTGGATCGGGCCAAGAAGATGTTCGAAGAGGTCAACAGCCTGGAGCGCGATGACATGGCGTCGCTCTCGGTGGCCCTGCGCTTGCTGCGTTCGATCGTCCGGCGGTAGCAATTGGCGACCTTCACCGACCCCATCCGGGATCTGGCCGACTTCGGGCCCGGCGACGAGGAATGGCTCCACCTCCTGGTGGGGGACTGGCAGATGGTCGCGGACCTGGCGTTCGCCGATCTGGTGCTGTGGCATCCTTCGGCCGGGGGGACGTACATGGCCTTGGCGCATGTACGTCCTTCCACCAGCCATACCGTGTTCCACAGCGACTTCGTCGGCGAACGGATACGCCGTGACCTGCGGCCGCTCGTTGAGGAGACATGGTCATCAGGGCAGATGCAGCGGGCCGCCGAGGACCACTGGACGCAGGAGTCGGCGATGCGGATCGACGCCTACCCGATGGTGCGCAACGGCCGGACCCTGGCAGTGGTGACCAGCCATCAGGACTTGTCCACCTCCCGGGTGGAGTCCCGCCTCGAACAGACCTACAAGCAATGTGCAACAGACCTGTTGCGCATGGGCACGCAGGGACTCTGGCCGGACTTTGCGACACCGACCGGTTCGCGCAGGGGGGCACCGCGCGTGGGCGACGGGCTGATCCGTTTGGACGCCGAGGGGATCGTGCAATACGCCAGTCCCAACGGTG
The DNA here is from genome assembly GCA_016892645.1 of Micrococcaceae bacterium RIT 802. Lineage (GTDB taxonomy): Bacteria > Actinomycetota > Actinomycetes > Actinomycetales > Micrococcaceae > Arthrobacter_H. The sequence goes on along the minus strand of JAFEMX010000003.1, from coordinate 232,907 downwards.
TCTCCGCCTACCGACGGCTCGGCGGGGTCGATTCGCTCGAGGGACGGTCGTTGGCGGAAGTCACCACCGGCTTGCTCCGGGACCGACGGCTGGTTGACGAGTCCCTCGCCCTGGTCGTGACCGGCAAGATGCCTTGGCGCACCGAGGTTGAGTCGCGTGGTGTGAGCCTGTCCCTGCGTGCGATACCGCTGCGCGACGGCAGGACGCGTTATGGTGCCCTGGTGTTGTGCCGCGACGTGACCGAACTGCGGCGCCGGGAAATGGAATTGGTTTCCAAGGACGCGACGATCCGGGAGATCCACCACCGCGTGAAGAACAACCTCCAGACGGTGGCCGCACTGCTACGGATGCAGTCCCGCCGCATGGTGAGCGAGGACGGCAAGCTCGGTTTGGAGCAGGCCATGCGCCGGGTGGCCACCATCGCCCTGGTTCATGAAACCCTCTCGCAGGGCCTGAGCCAGAATGTGGACTTCGACGAGCTGATCGACCGGCAGTTCAGGCTGGCAGCGGAAGTCGCCTCGCCCGGTCAGGTGGTGCGTACCGAACGGTCCGGCTCGTTTGGCGGACTGCCCAGCGAGTTGGCCACCCCGCTCTCCTTGGTCATCAACGAACTGGTATCGAACGCGGTCGAGCATGGTCTGGGTGAACGCGACGGCACCGTAAGCCTGGACGCAACGCGACGGGCCATCGCCGATGGCACCGAACGGTTGCGCGTCATGGTCTCCGACGACGGCCGCGGGCTCGGGCCCGTTCCGGGCAAGGACGGACTCGGGTTGCAGATCGTCAAGACGCTCGTGACCAGCGAGCTGGCGGGATCCATCGAGTGGGAGCCGCGGGAACACGGCGGCACGAACGTCATCCTGGACCTTCCCGTCCAGCGCTGACGGGGACGTCTACCGCAGACCACTGACGACAATGCAGGCCGGGCCCGCCGGGCCCGGCCTGCATTGTCCGCAGCGTGCGCTAGCTAGCTGAACTTCTTCTGGTGCGCCTGCACCGAGCGCACGTACGACTTGGTGTCGGTGTACATGCCATTGCGCTTCACGGACCCCTGCCCCTGGTAGTACGAGGCAATGCCGATCTCCACCGACTTGCTGGTGCGCTGTAGGGCACGGATGATCGCGACGCCGGCGGTGGCGTTGTCGCGTGGGTTCAACAGGTCGAGCTTGCGCCCGACCAGCTGCGACGCCCAATCCCCGGAAGACGGAATGACCTGCATGGCGCCGATCGCGTTGGCGGGGGAGACGGCTGCCATGTTGAAACCCGACTCCTGGTAGGCGTGTGCCAGCGCCAACGACGGGTCCACACCCATCTGGCGGGCGGTGCTGACGATCAGCGACTTCATCTCCGCCCGTGAAGGCAAGTTCCGCGAGAGCAGCTCATACTTGTTGTCGTTGGCCGACCTCACGGTCTCCGTCGGGTACTTGTAGTGCAGGAACGTGTCGGACACCAGCTGCTTGCGTGACGACGTCGTGGACACCGAGGAGCCACCGGTGACCTTGAGCTTCTGGCCCACGCGGATCACCGACGATTTGCTCAGGTGGTTGGCCTCCAGGATCTTGGAAAGACCCATGCCGGCCTCAGCGGCGATACCCGACAGCGTATCCCCGGCCTTCACCGTGTAGGTCGTTGCCTTCGGCGCACTCGACGACTTGGTCGGTGCCGAAGACTTGGCCGACGCGGCCGAGCCGCCGGCCAGGCGGATCTTCTGGCCGGGGTGGATGACAGTGCTGGTCTTCAGACCGCTGGACTTCAGCAGTTCTGAGAGCGACATGTGGTGCTTGCCGGCGATGCCCGACAGCGTATCCCCGCCCTTGACCGTGTAGCTCGTTGACTTCGGGGTTCCGGCCGACTTGATCGGGGTCGTCGTGCTGGTGGCAACCTTCACCGGGGCGCTCGAACCACCGGAGAGACGGATCTTCTGGCCTGGATAGATCACCGAGGAACGGTCCAGGTTGTTCGCCTTCAGGACCGTGGTCAGCCCGAGGCCGGCCTTTGAGGCGATGCCGGAGAGGGTGTCCCCGGACCTGACGGTGTAGGTCGATCCCCTGCTGGTGGTCGCCCTGGCGGAGGTCTTGGTTGCCGCCGATGCCCCGTGGGATCCGGCCAAGCGGATTTTCTGGCCGGGGTAGATCGTGGTGCTGGCCTTCAACCCGCTGGACTTCAACAGTTCGGAGAGCGACATGTGGTGCTTGTGGGCGATGCCGGACAAGGTGTCACCGGACTTGATGGTGTAGCTCGCGGACGTCGTGGAACGGGCGGACGAGCCGGAAGACGACTTCTTCGCCGGGGAAGACGACGACGAGAGTTTGATCTTCTGGCCCGGGAAGATGAGGTCACTCGCCGTGAGCTTGTTTGCCTTGAGCAGTGTCGAAAGGGAGACGTGGTGGCGATGGGCAATGCCGGACAACGTATCCCCGGACCTTACCGAAACGGTCTTGGGGGCGGACGTGGCCACCGTGATGCGGGCCGGCACATGCGACGCCACCAGATGAGCGGCGATTCGATGCTTGGCCGAGGCAATGTTGGCCGCCGTGGCCGCCTTCGGAAGGAGAAGGGCATTTGAGGCAGGCGCTTCGACTGCTGTTGCCGGGGCGGCCGCTGCCAACCCGGAAATGGCAACGGCGGGGATCGCCGCGACCGCGACTGCGCCGTAGATGGAACGATTGCGGGGTCCCTGAACGAAGCCGTTCGAGGAACGTGCACCGCTGGAGCGGAGCTCGGGCATATAGGTATCCTCTGATCGCGACGGCCGGGGCCGAAGAAGTCCAACGAGTGGAGCCAGGCAGGGCTCCGCGATACTCGTGTGACTTATGTTGCAAGTGTGACTCAAGTGAATTTACACCATTTCCCCCTTTCCCAAAAGTCTTAAGTGGCTCGTCACGCGGGGATTGCCCCGGAGGAGGGGTGCATTGTGGCAGTCTTGTCTTGTGATTTCTCTTAATAACCTCGTAACCGAATGGTTGTCATTACCTGACCTAGCCGACGAGCTGGGCGTGTCAGTCAAGGACGTGCATCGACTACTCGATGAGCGGTCGATCGTTGAAGCCCGGATCGGCGAACGCAAGATCCGGTCCGTCCCTGCCGGCTTCGTGCAGGACGGCCGCGTCGTCGAAAGCCTCAAGGGCACCATCAGCGTGTTGGTGGACTCGGGATTCTCCGACGAGGAGCTGATTGCCTGGCTGTTCACGCCGGACGAATCGCTTCCCGGAACTCCGATCGAGGCCCTGCGCGAGGGACGGAAAACCGAAATTCGCCGACGGGCCCAGGCACTGGCCTGGTAGAGCGACTCGCCCCGGCCCGCCGTCGGCTGAATCGCGTGGCCGGGCTATGCCGCGCGGTTGATGACGGCCTCTCCAAGTGTCCGCAGCTGGGACCTCACGTCTTCGGCGACCGGAAGGCCGGCCAACGCGGAGAAGCCGCGCTCCGATAGCTCTTCGATGCTCGATTCCGTCGCCTGGAGGGCCCCCGATGTCTCGAGGATGTCGGTCATGCGGGCAATCTCGTCCCCCAGCAGGTCATCAGCCCCCAATCGTTCTTGGATGAAATCGCGGTCCGCACCGGAAGCCCGCAACAGCGCATGGGCGATCATTTCGGTCCGTTTGCCTTCCCGGAGGTCGTCTCCGGCAGGTTTTCCGGTCACGGCAGGATCGCCGAAGACGCCGAGCACATCGTCCCGGAGCTGGAATGCCTCCCCGATCGGCAGCGCGAAAGCTGAGTAGCCGGCCAACAGGGAACTGTCGGCGCCGGCCAGGGCACCTCCCAACAGCAAGGGGTTCTCGGTTGAGTATTTCGCCGACTTGTAGCGAAGGATGGTCCTCGCCCGGCGCAGAACATCGGCATCCGGCGACGTGGGACCAGCGGACTCCTCGAGCACGTCGAGGTACTGGCCGGCCATGACCTGGGTGCGCATCCCGTCGAAGATCACACGGGCAGGCGATCCGGCGGGAGCGGCCGTGGCAAAAAGCTGTTCGCTCAAGGACAGACACAGGTCCCCGACCAGGATGGCCGCTGCCTCGCCGAACCTGGCCCCATCACGAGCCCAGCCTTGCCGGGCGTGGTTGTGCTCGAAGGCCTTGTGGACGCTGGGACGTCCTCGACGGGTGGCAGACCGGTCGATCACATCGTCATGGATCAGGGCTGCCGCCTGAAAGAGCTCCAGGGCTGCCGCTGCACGGACGATGCCATCGTCGCTACGATCCCCTCCTGCCCCGACGTAGCCCCAGTAGGCAAAACGCGGACGCAGACGCTTCCCTCCTTGGACGAGCGACTCGATCGAGGTGACCAGTTCGGCTGCGGACTCGGAGATCTCGGCCACGATACTGTTCTGCTCGGCCAGAAATCCCGCCAGCGCCGCATCAAGGCTCTCCGTGAAACCCCCTTCGCTGGCCCTTTCGGCGAGGGGAAGGGGGCCGGTGGCGTCGATGTGGTTCATGGCATCCATTGTCTGGGGGGTGGGGTTGGGTCCACTCTATCTGTCGGCGAACCTCTCTAGAATTGGATACATGTCCGTCGTTCCCCAGCACCGTACCGTCCTCCATGTGGACATGGATGCCTTCTACGTGTCCGTGGAACTCTTGGAGCGCCCCGAGCTCGTTGGCCACCAGGTCATTGTCGGCCACCCGGGGCCGCGCTCTGTTGTGCTCTCGGCATCGTACGAGTGCCGCCGCCTCGGTGTCAGATCGGCCATGCCCATGGCCGCTGCGATGCGGCTCGCTCCTTCGGCCACGGTCATTGAGCCGAGCATGGGCTCATACCGGCAGTTTTCCGGACGGATCATGGCGATATTCCACGAAATCACGCCACTCGTTGAACAGGTCAGTGTCGACGAGGCCTTCCTCGACGTGACAGGCGGCCTTCGGCGACTGGGTGGGCCATTGGAGATCGGCCGGATGATCCGCCGGAGAATACGCGACGATCTCGGCCTGCCGGCGAGCGTGGGCATCGCACGGAACAAGTACGTCGCCAAGGTCGCTTCGACCCGAGCCAAGCCGGACGGCCTCTTGCGGATTGCCCCGGAAGACACGGTCGCATATCTGCACACCCTCCCGGTCGGCGCACTGTGGGGCGTTGGCGCCAAGACCGCGGAGGTGCTGGCCCGGGCGGGGATCTCGCTAGTCAGCGAGCTGGCGCAGACCCCGGCGGCAACGCTTGAGAGGTTGCTGGGCTCCAACGGGCTTCAGCTTTATGAATTGGCCTGGGGGAGGGACCCCCGGCCCGTTGAACCCATCAGAGAGGAGAAGAGCATCGGTGCCGAAGAGACCTTCGCGACGGACGTGCACGACGACGCAACATTGCGGCGCGAACTGCTGCGATTGGCCCATCGCGTCGCCCAGCGACTGCGTGAGGCCGGTCGCCAGGGGCACACGATCGCACTCAAAGTCAGGTATGAGGATTTCACCACGGTCACCCGGAGTCGTCGCCTGGTCCAGCCGACGAATTCGGCGCAGACGGTGGTTGCGGCTGCCGAGGGCCTGCTTGCCGGTCTCGGCTCCCGTCCGCAGAAGGTTCGCCTGATCGGAATCCGCGTCGAGCAGCTTTCGGCCGCCGATGGAGGCTTCCAGATGAGCTTCGAACGCGGTGACGGCAATTGGCGGCAGGCGGAAGAAACCATGGACCTCATCCGGCAGCGCTTCCCCTCGGGCTCACTGCGGCCCGCGACGCTCATGCCCCCAACGCGCGAGGAGAAAGGTACCGAAGGGTAGATCGGCTTCCCGGTGGTACGGAAGCGGACTATCCTAGGTAGACCACGGTATCGAAGATCACGTTGGACATACCCGCGAAAGCGGGAACAATGGAGTTGCAGGAACCGTTGAAAGATATATAGGGGCTTCCTGCCGGGGAGCCGACGGACACGAGGGATTGGGGAAGGGATCATGCCACTTTCCGAACACGAGCAGCACTTGCTCGAGCAGCTGGAGAAGCAACTGCACGAGGACCACAAGTTTGCCTCCTCCATGAAATCCAATGCCTCTCCTGGAGGTTTCTCGACTCGTAACATCGCCATCGGGGCACTTGTTGGGGTCATTGGCATCGTCGTCCTCCTGGTCGGTGTCTCGAACCAGTGGATCCCCCTGGGAGTATTGGGCTTCGCATTGATGTGTGTCGGTGTTTACGTTGCCTTTTCGAAGAGCGTGTTTGGAAGGGCCGGCAAGGGCCGCCCCAAGAATGGACCGCAGAAGAGTTCCTTCATGTCGGATCTCGAATCAAAATGGGAAGCGCGGCACCGCGACGAACACTAAATAGCCGCCGGGCCTGATCGAACAGGCCCAGCCGCTTTTCCGCAATATGCAGGGCGCGGACCTTAAAAGGGTCGGCGCCCTTTGTGCTGTCTGGAGCCCCTTCCGCCGCCGCAGGAGGGCCGCGACCGACATCCTCATGGGCCGCATATTCGATGCGGTGAATCGGGCTCGCGCGACCACCGGCGGGCCTCCACTTTGCGCCACGGCCTCCTCCACTTCGCTCCACTGTCTGCCGCCTTCCCGTAAATGCGCCCAGATCGGGCCCTTGTTCACCGTGGATGCGGATCACGCGCGGGCCCCGACGCGAATATCCCTCCACCTTCCACCACTGCCCTCCTTCCCAGTGATGACGGGGAAGTCATTCAGAGTTTCGGTGGAAAAACCCGGTGTTGTGATTGACAGTGGGGGTAAGTGGAGTAAAGTGGGGGACTGTAGAGGTGAATGGGGATGGCGGGGTGAACGTGACTCCTTGGAGGCGGGAAGGCGGTGCGTATGTTCCTCGGGACGTACACGCCGCGCCTGGACGAAAAGGGACGCATCATCCTTCCGGCCAAATACCGGGATGAACTGGCGAACGGGCTGGTCCTGACCCGGGGGCAGGAACGCTGCATTTACGTCTTCAGCCAGCGGGAGTTCGAGAACGTCCACGAGCAAATGCGTCAGGCACCTCTGGCATCGAGGCAGGCGCGGGATTACATCCGCGTCTTCCTGTCCGGCGCATCGGACGAGATGCCGGACAAGCAGGGCAGGGTCACCATCCCGGGGGCACTGCGCAGCTACGCCGGACTGGACCGTGAGGTCACCGTCATCGGCGCGGGGTCGCGAGCCGAGATCTGGGATACCCAGGCATGGAACGCGTATCTCGAGGAGCAGGAGAACACGTTCTCCGAGACCGACGAAGAAGTACTACCGGGCATCTTCTAGCAACTGCTGGAAAGCACGGTGGGGTTGGACCAGATCTCCAGCCGCCCGAAAGGCACCATCCTGGCTTCACTTCCCCGGAGCCAGGCGGGAGCCGGTCGGGTCGGAGGGGGATCTGGCCTAATCCCTACACCACGATTGCAAGCTGTGACACGCTGAAAGGGGACAGGGCATGACCGACGACAACACGCCCCGTCCCACCTCCGAGCGGCACATACCCGTGCTGCTCGAGCGTTGTGTGGGGTTGTTGGCGCCGTCGATCCAGGCAGGGATCGACGAGCGCGAACGGGCCGTCGTTGTGGATTGCACCCTGGGCATGGGAGGGCATTCCGAGGCGATGCTGGACCGGTTCGACCGTCTGCACCTGATCGGCCTTGATCGCGACGAACAGGCGCTGGCACTGGCGGGCGAAAGGCTGGCGCGGTTTTCCGACAGGACCGACCTCGTCCATGCGGTTTACGACGAGATCGACGATGTAGTCGCCGATCTCGGCTTCGACGGCGTCGACGGTGTCCTTTTCGACTTGGGTGTTTCATCGCTCCAACTGGATGAACGCGAGCGGGGCTTCGCCTACTCGTTTGACGCGCCGCTGGACATGCGCATGGACACCTCGACGGGACCGACCGCCGCGGACGTCGTCAACGAGTACGACGAGGCCGATCTGGTGCGCATCATTCGCAGCTGGGGCGAGGAAAGATTCGCCGGTCGCATCGCCTCGGCCATTGTGCGGGACCGCTCCGCGAACCCCTTTGCAACCACGGGCCAGTTGGTAGAGAGCATCCGCAGCGTCGTCCCCGCCGGTGCGGCACGGACCGGCGGACATCCGGCAAAACGGACCTTCCAGGCGTTGCGCATCGAGGTCAACGAGGAACTCGATGTGCTGGACCGGGCGCTCCCTGCAGCCATGGACGTCCTGCAGGTCGGCGGACGCGTCGTGGTGATGAGCTACCACTCTCTCGAGGACAAGCTGGCCAAAAAGCACTTCTCCGCCGCGTCGAAGTCTTCGGCACCCGTTGGATTCCCGGTGGAACTCGAGGAACACAAGGCGCGCTTCCGAAGCCTGACCAGAGGCACGGAAAAGCCCACCGAACTGGAAATTGACGAAAATCCCCGCGCGGCCTCGGCAAAACTGCGGGCCATTGAACGAATCCTGAGGAGGAGCTGAACATGAGCACCGCAACCCAGCCACGTGCAGTTCACGCCGGCCACAGCACCCTCGGCCTGAACGACGGTGCAAACGCCCGAGCCTGGGCCCCTTCGCCGTTCCGGCACGCCGAACCGAAGCAGCGGACCCCGCTGTCGCTGGTTCCGGCGACGAAGCGCAGCCGACGCGCCGGCTTCGCCGCGTTTTGCTTCGCACTGTTGCTCGCCGCGCTGGTCGGGGTACTCGTTATCAACGTCAATGTTGCCAACTCCCAGTACGACATCGTGGGCCTGAACGCGGATGAACAAGCGCTGGATCAGCAGAACGAGGCGCTGACACAGCAACTCCAAAATCTCCAGGCTCCCCAGAATGTGGCTGCCAAGGCTGCAGAATTGGGTATGGTCACGCCAGGTACGGTGGCCTCCATCAACCTGGATAGCCAGAAGATCACCGGAGTGTCCACTCCTGCGGAGAAGGGCAAGACACCCACCACCCTCGTGGCTGCTCCGGAGGTACCTGGCGAACAGGACGCGAACAAGGAATCCGACGGCAAGCCGACGGCGGATGAAGGATCAACAACAGAGAAGTCGTCGGACCAAACGACGCCCGAAGGCAACGCGGTTGCCGGGGGAGCGTCAACTGACAAGAGCAACACCCCCGAGAACCCCCAAGATTCTTCGGCACGGGAACTGAACGGCGGAACCATCCCGGCTCCGGCGCAGCAGAACTCCGGACAGTAGGGCCGCCAGCCTGTTCGGTCCGGAACCTGGGGAGAACCGATCAGCAAAGCAAGGAATGAACTATGGCCAGGCCGCCCGCCCGGAACAGCAAGAAAAAGCCACAGCGTACGGAGCCGCGCCGGTTGCGAACCGGTCTGGCGATTGCCATGGTCCTTCTCGTTCTTCTGGGCGGACGGCTTTTCCTCGTTCAAGGCCTCGACCCAGCCGCAGAGGCTAACGACGCCGTCAAGCAACGTACCCGTACCGTTGACGTCCAACCCGTCCGGGGCAGCATCCTGGACTCCTCGGGCAAGATCCTTGCCGCCAGCTTCGAGCGATATGACCTGGTGGTCGACCAGCGGCAGGTGAAGACCGAGTTCAAGCGCAGAAACGACCAGGGCGGACGCGACGTCGTCCAGACGCAGGACGCGATCAAGGAACTGGCACCGATCCTGGGCATCGACGAGCAGGAACTGACGACATCCATCGTCGGCGACGAGGGCGCGAAGAAGAAGGGCTACTCGGTCGTGGCCAAGGGGATCACCCCCGAGACGCGTAACAAGGTGATAGACGTGGGCCTGCCGTGGATCACCAGCCAGAACCGCTTTGAACGCGAATACCCGAACGGCACCATCGCCGGTTCGGTCTTGGGCTTCCTGCGCTCCAGCGAGGACGGCACCTCCCAAACCGGTGCCGAGGGGCTGGAACTGAGCCAGGACAGGGCGCTGTCCGGTACGCCGGGAAAGAAGACCTATGAGATCGGCGCGGATGGCATCAGGATCCCCATGGCCACCCTCAAGGAGCACCCGGCCGTTGACGGGAAAGACGTCAAGCTGACCATCAACAGTGACATCCAATGGGCCGCCCAGGAAGCCGTGATGGCCAAGCAGAAACAATTCAACGCGGAGTGGGTGAATGCCGTCGTGATGGAGGTCAAAACGGGCAAGATCCGTGCCCTGGCCGATTCCACGACCGTTGATCCCAACGATCCCGGCGCCACCGAAGCCAAATACCGCCGGTCCACGACGGTATCCCAGGCGTTCGAGCCGGGCTCGACGGGCAAGGCCGCGACCTTCTCGGCGGCGATCGAGGAGGGCGTCGTGAAACCGACCGACCACTTCAAGGTCCCGCACGCCTACGAGATCGGCGGCGAGGTGATCCACGATTCCCTCAAGCACCAGACCTTCAACATGACGGCAGCGGGCATCTTCGCGCGTTCATACAACACCGGCACGACGATGATCGGCAGCAAGCTCACCAACGAGCAACGCTACGAGTGGATGAAGAAGTTCGGCATCGGCCAGGGGATCGACATCGGCCTGCCGGTGAACAAGGGCATCTTCGTCCCACCGGACCGCTGGGACCGCCGCCAGCAGTACACCACGATGTTCGGCCAGGGCTACAGCCAGACCGCCTTGCACACCGCCAGGATCTTCCAGACCATTGCCAATAACGGCGTCCAGATCGAACCGTCCCTGATCGAGTCCTACATCGACCCGGACGGCACCGAGCATGAGCGCAAGGACGTCGCCAAGACGCGCGTCATCTCCAACAAGACCTCCAAGGAGATGCGGCGCATGATGGAAACCGTCGTCACCGACGGCACCGGCTACGCCATGGACATCGACGGATACCGTGTCGGCGGCAAGTCGGGCACCGGACAGGCCGCGGGACCGACTGGAAAGCTCGACGGCTACACCAGTTCCTTTGCCGGCATGGTTCCCATCGACGACCCCCAGTATCTGGTGGTGGTGACGATGCAGCGCCCGAAGGGCAACTGGCGCAGCTTCAGCGTTGCCGATACGTTCAAGACGATCATGTCCCAGACCCTGAACAGCTACAACGTCCCACCGACGACCGAAGAGCCGAACCCCTACAAGGTCTTCGTCGGCAAGCGACAGAAGTACGGATGGTAGGCATCGTGCAGCCCACGCCCCAGGACGCCGAGCGTGCGTTCCGCCCCGACCCGGCCCCCCACGTCACCTTGGAGGAGCTGGCCCGGCAGATCCGGGAGAGGGGCATCACGGCACAGGTGGAAGGCGATGGCGGTGTCGTGGTTTCCGGCGTTTGCCTCGATTCCCGCGCCGTCCTGCCCGGGGACCTCTACGCGGCGGTCCCCGGTGCGCGCAGCCACGGTGCGGATTTCGCCACGGCCGCCGCGGCATCCGGCGCCAGCGCCATCCTGGCGGACCGTGACGGGGCACGACGGTCGGCGGGTGTCGGACTACCGGTCCTCGTCGTCGAGTCCGTGCGGGCAGCCGTCGGACCGCTGGCCGCCGGCCTGTACGACACCGGGGAGAGCGGTCCCGCACTGCTCGGGGTGACCGGAACCAACGGCAAGACCACGACGACGTACTTCATCACGTCGCTGCTCGCCGCGCTGGGCCAGCGCACCGGCCTCATCGGCACGATCGAGATCCTGGCGGACGGCACGCGCATCCCCAGCGTCCTGACCACGCCGGAGGCCCCGCAACTGCACGCCTTGCTGGGGCGCATGCGCTCGGCCGGAGTCGATGCCGTGGCCATGGAGGTGTCCTCGCACTCGATCGACTACGAGCGGGTCGGCGGGATGCGGTTCGATGTCGCCGGCTTCACCAACCTCACCCAGGATCACCTCGACCTGCACGGCAGCATGGAATCGTACTTCTCCACGAAGGCACGACTCTTCGACGCCGACCGCAGTTCGCGTGCGGTCATCACCGTCGACGATGAGTGGGGCCAGCGGATGGCCAGGACCTCGGGCTCCGGGGTGCTGACGCTGCGCACCCTGCCGGCGGCTGCCGATGACCGTGACCTGCCCGGCAACCCCTGGCACGTGGGGGCGCTGGTGCAGCGCGGGCTCGGGCACGACTTCGAGCTCCGGGGCCCCGACGGCGCCGTATTGCGCGCGCATACCGGACTGCCCGGCCTCTTCAATGTCTCCAATGCTGCATTGGCCGTGCTCATGGTCCACGCCTCCGGGGTGCCGCTCGAATCCCTGCAGCGGGTCCTGGACGCTGCAGACCCGCTCACCGTGGCGGTGCCGGGGCGTATGCAGGTGATCTGCCAGGAGCCCGCAGCAATCGTGGATTTCGCACACAACGCCGACGCCCTCGAACGCGCCATCGGCGCGGTACGCGGGGAACGGAGCGGATCGCGGGTGATCGTCGTCTTCGGCGCCACCGGCGACCGGGACGCCACCAAACGCCCCACCATGGGGGCCGTCGCGGCGCGACACGCCGATGTCGTCATCGTCACGGATGACGATCCCCACAGCGAAGAGCCCGGCGGGATCCGCCGTCAGGTCCTGGAAGGCGCCCTGGATGCCATCTCCACCGAGGGCCTGGCCAGCAGTGCCAGCGAGGTCTTCCCCCGGGCCGACGCCATCGCTGCCGCGGTGGCGATGGCCCGCGCCGAGGACACGATCCTGGTGGCCGGCCGGGGACACGAGGTCTGGCAGGAGGTCAACGGGGTGAATGTGGCACTTGATGACCGGGTCGAGCTGCGCCGCGCGCTCGAGGGAGCCGGATTCAGCCCCCGCCCTGCCGGAACGGATGCCGCCGACCCCGCGGGCAACGGGTAAAGTCGAAGTGCCATGATTGAACTGACTACAGCCGACATTGCGTCCATCACGGGTGGCCGCATCACGGCCACCGCCGAACCCGGGACCTCCGTCTCCGGCGTCGCCACCGACTCCCGGGAATGCGCGGACGGCTGGCTTTTCGTCGCCAAACCCGGGGAATTCTCCGACGGGCACCACTTCGTGGACCGCGCCTTCGCCGCCGGCGCCGTGCTGGCCCTGGCAGAACGCGAGACCCTGGACCCCAGCGGTGCGGTGCACCCGGCGGTGGTCGTCGACGATGCGGTGATCGCCATGGGCGCGCTGGCCGCGCACATCGTCGATCTGCTCCGCGGCCGCGGAGCGCAGGTCGTCGGCATCACCGGTTCCGCCGGCAAGACGACCACCAAGGACCTGCTCGCCGCGATCCTGCAGACCGCAAGCCCCACGGTCGCACCGATCGGTTCCTACAACGGCGAGGTCGGCGTCCCCCTGACCGTGTTCGGCGCGACCGCCGAGACCCGCTACCTCGTCATCGAGATGGGGGCCACCGGCATCGGGCACATCACCTACCTGACGGACATGGTCAAGCCGAGCATCGGCGTCGTCCTGTGCGTGGGCACCGCCCATGCCGGCGAATTCGGCGGCGTGGAGAACATCGCCCGGGCCAAGGGAGAACTGGTCGAGGCCCTGCCCACCGGGGGCACGGCCATCCTGAACCTGGACGACCCGCGGGTGGCGGCCATGGCATCGCGCACCGACGCCACCGTGCTGGGCTTCGGCACGGACGACGGCGGCACGCAGGCAGCGGTCGCCGCCTCGGACATCGTGGTCGGTCCGGACGGTTGCCCCGAATTCACCCTCGGCCTGCCCGACGGCGGTTCGCACCGGATCCGCAGCGGGCTGATCGGACGCCACCACGTGGCGAACATGCTCGGCGCCGCGGCTGCCGCCCACGCCCTGGGCATCGATGGCGCGACCATCGCCGCGACCCTGCAGGGCCGTGGCCCCGCGAGCCGCTGGCGCATGGAACGCACCGAGCGGGCCGACGGAGTCAGCATCATCAACGATGCCTACAACGCGAACCCCGAATCCATGCGCGCGGCGTTGCGGACCCTGGCAGAACTCGGCCTGCCAGACGCGCAGGGCACCGCCCGCCGGACGTGGGCGGTGATCGGCGAGATGCTCGAACTCGGTGCCGACTCGATCCACGAACACGACCTCGTCGGCCGCCTCGCGGTGCGACTCAACATCAAGAAGCTGGTGGTGGTCGGCCGGGGGGCGAAGGCCGCCCACAACTCCGCAGTCCTCGAAGGCAGCTGGGGGGACGAGGCGTACTACGTCGACACCCCCGACGAGGCCGAGCAGTTGCTACGTGACCAGCTGGAACCCGGAGACATCGTCTTGTTCAAGTCCTCCAACTCATCCGGCCTGCGCCATCTGGGTGACCGGGTGGCCGCCCACGCCGTGCCCGGCGCGTCCGCCGCGACGACGGCGTCCGGAACGGGGGATGCCCGGTGATCTCCCTGCTCGTGGGCGCCACGATCGCCCTGGTCATCACGTTCGTGGGAACCCCCGCCTTCATCAGGCTGCTGACCCGCAGAAGCTATGGGCAGTTCGTCCGCGACGACGGCCCGACCTCCCACCACACCAAGCGAGGCACCCCCACCATGGGCGGCGCCCTCATCGTGTTCGCGGTGCTCGTGGCCTACTTCGGCACGCATGGCGTCCTGATGCTGACCGCTGACCATTCGCCAGGCCCCACGGCCAGCGGGCTGATCCTGCTGTTCCTCATGACCGGCATGGGCTTCGTGGGGTTCCTGGACGACTACATCAAGATCTCCAAGCAGCGCAGCCTCGGACTGCGGGCCTGGCAGAAGCTCACGCTCCAGGCAGCCGTCGGCATCATCTTCGCCGTCCTGGCGCTTCAGTTCCCGAACGGCAAGGGCCTCTCCCCGGCCTCGACCCACATCTCCTTCACCCGGGACACCGCGTTGGACCTGGCCTTTTTCGGGCCCGTCGTCGGGGCGATCCTGTTCATCATCTGGTCGAACGTGATCGTGACCGCGGCCACCAACGGCGTGAACCTCACCGACGGCCTCGACGGGCTGGCCACCGGGGCGTCGATCATGGTCTTCGGCGCCTACACGCTGATCGGGATCTGGCAGTTCAACCAGGCCTGCGGATCCTCCCGCTCCATCGGATCGGTGTGCTACGAGATCCGCGACCCCATGGACCTGGCACTGCTCGGCGCGATCCTCAGCGGCGCCCTCGTGGGCTTCCTCTGGTGGAACACCTCCCCGGCACAGATCTTCATGGGGGATACCGGCTCGCTGGCCATCGGCGGCGCCGTCGCGGCGTTCGCCATCCTCTCGCGCACCGAGATCCTCCTCATCGTGCTCGCCGGCCTGTTCGTGATCATCTCGCTCTCGGTCATCATCCAGGTCGGGTACTTCAAGATCTCCGGCGGCAAGCGGGTCTTCCTCATGGCACCGCTGCAACACCACTTCGAGCTCAAGGGCTGGGCCGAGGTCACCATCGTCGTCCGCTTCTGGATCCTGTGCGGCCTGCTCGTCGCGGCGGCCGCGGGGATCTTCTACGGCGAATGGGTGCTGGGGCTGTGAGCGCCGACCTGGACGCCCTGACCAGCTGGGACGCCGACTGGAAGGGCCTGCGCGTGGTCGTGGCGGGACTGGGCCTGTCGGGGTTCTCCGCCGCGGACACGCTCGTCGAACTCGGTGCCGTCGTCGTCGTGGTCGACTCCGGGACCGGCGGGGAGAACCCCGCGCGCGCCGACACGCTGAAGATCGTCGGAGCCCACGACGTCCTGCTCGGTGAGGAACACGCCCGGGCGCTGCCGACCGTCGACGGCCAGGCGGCCGAGCTCGTCGTCGCCTCCCCGGGGTGGCCCCCGCACCACCCGATGCTGCGCGCGGCCGCCGACGCCGGGATCCCCATCTGGGGCGACGTCGAGCTCGCGTGGCGCGTGAACCGCCGCGAGGGCCGCAAGACCGCCGAATGGCTGGTCATCACCGGAACGAACGGCAAGACCACGACCGTGGGCATGACCGAGGCGATGCTGCGCGCCGCGGGGCTGCGGGCCGTCGCCGCCGGAAACGTCGGCACCCCCATCCTCGACGCCGTCCGTGACCCCGAGGGATTCGACGTCATCGCCGTGGAACTGTCCAGCTTCCAGCTGCACTACACCCACACGATGTCCCCGCTGGCCTCGGTCGTGCTGAACATCGCCCAGGACCACGTGGACTGGCATGGTTCCTTCGAGCAGTACCAGGCGGACAAGGCCAGGATCTACGAGCGCACCCGGATCGCCGCCGTCTACAACGTCGACGCACCCGTCACCGAGACGATGGTGGAGAACGCCGACGTCGTCGAGGGGTGCCGGGCCATCGGCTTCACCACCGGCGTTCCGGCCCGCAGCATGCTCGGTGTCGTGGACGACCTTCTGGTGGACCGCGCCTACATCGACAACCGCCACGATTCCGCCGCCGAACTTGCCTCGCTCGAGGACTTCGGCGGGGTGGCCCCCCGCCACATGGTCGCCAACGCCCTGGCCGCCGCCGCCCTGGTGCGCGCCTACGGCGTCGGCGCCGACGCCGTCCGGGAGGGCCTGCGCGGCTTCGACCGTGGCGAACACCGGATCCAGGCCGTGGCACGCCGCGACGACATCCTGTGGGTCAACGACTCCAAGGCCACGAACCCGCATGCCGCGGCGGCCTCCCTCTCCGCCTTCACCTCGGTGGTCTGGATCGCCGGTGGCCTCTCCAAGGGCGTCGACTACTCCGAACTGGTGCAGCGATTCGCCGGCAGCCTGCGGGGCGTCGTCCTCATCGGAACCGACACCACCTCGCTGCGCGAGGCATTGGGACGACACGCGCCGACGGTGCAGGTGATCGCGGTGCCGGTGAGCGAAACTGGTACACAGACAACGGACGCGGGGGACCGGCGGGAACCGGGAACGAAGGTCATGACCGCGGCCGTCGAGGCCGCGGCGGGCATCGCCCGGCCCGGAGACACGGTGCTCATGGCCCCCGCGGCCGCGTCCATGGACCAATTCACCTCCTACGCCCACCGTGGCACAGCATTCATCGAAGCCGTCGGCCGGCTCATGGAGGACGAAGAGAACTAAGGAGAACGCGTGGAACCCCCCACAACACGCCCACCCGGAGGAACGGGACGCAAGCCCCGGATCCGCAGGACGGGCAGCAGCGGGGGAACCAGCAGGCCCACCGGCCAGGACGCCTCCACCGCCCGACAACGTCCGGCGCAACCCGGCATGGAACGGCCCGCCGTCGTCTCCCGCGCCCCCTCCGGAAAGGGAGCGGCCGGCGGACGCGCCGCCCAGCGCTCCGGCGACGGAGAACGTTCCATCAGCCGCTTCTGGCGCTGGATCGAGGGCGACCCGGACAAGGACGGGCGCACCGGCTACTACCTGATCCTGGGCAGCACCCTGGCGCTGACGGTGATCGGCTTGATGATGGTCCTGTCCTCATCGTCCGTCGAGGCCATCAGCAAGAACCCCGATGCCTCCTCCTACGACCAGGTCATCAAACAGGGCACCTGGGCCGTCGTCGGCGTCGTGATGATGCTGGTGATCTCCCGGTTCTCCCTGCCCACCTTCAAGAAGCTGGCCTGGCCGGCGTTCTTCATCGGGGCGTTCCTGCTGCTGCTGGTGCTCACGCCGCTCGGCGTCGAGATCTACGGCAACCGCAACTGGATCCAGATCGGCTCGTTCACGGCCCAGCCCTCGGAGGCCGCCAAGCTGGCCCTGGCCGTCTGGTCCGCATCGGTCCTGAGCAAGAAGGCCAAGCTCATCGGCGAGACCGGCCACGCGCTGATCCCCGTGCTCTTTCCCGGCGGACTGCTGTTGATCGGCCTGGTCATGCTCGGCCGCGACCTCGGAACCGCCATCGTCATCGGCCTGGTCCTGGTCGCGGCGCTCTTCCTCGGCGGCGTGAGGCTCAAGCTGTTCGCGGTGGCGGGTGTGATCGGCGCGATCGGCGCGATCCTGATGGTCCTGGTCTCGGGCAACCGCATGACCCGCATCTACGCCTGGCTGGGGCTGAACTGCGACACTGATCCGGCCGCCTGCTACCAGTCGACCCAGGGACTCTACGCCCTGGCCTCCGGCGGCTGGTGGGGCGTGGGCTTGGGCCAGTCGCGGCAGAAGTGGAACTACATCCCCGAGGCATCCAACGACTTCATCTTCACGATCCTCGGCGAGGAACTGGGCCTGCTGGGCACCATCGTGGTGCTGCTGCTCTTCGCCATCCTCGCCGTGGCCATGTACCGGGTGGCGGCCCGCCACCAGGACAACTTCGTGCGCATCGCCACCGGCGGGATCATGGCCTGGCTGATCGGCCAGGCGTTCCTGAACATCGGCATGGTCACCGGGCTGCTGCCCGTCATCGGCGTCCCGCTGCCGTTCATCTCCTCCGGCGGATCGGCCCTGATGCTCGCATTGATGGGGGTCGGCGTCGTGCTCTGCTTTGCCAGGCACCGGCCCGACGCCAGCTCCGAACCGGGGAGGACCCCGGCTACCCACACCCCCAGGAAGGGTACCCGATGACCCCCACCGTCTCCGTGGTGATGGCCGGCGGCGGCACCGCCGGCCACGTATCGCCCCTGCTGGCCATGGCCGACGCCCTCCGGGCCGCGCGCCCGGGCATCGCCCTGCGCCTGGTCGGCACGCCGTCGGGCATGGAGACACGGCTCGTCCCGGCTGCCGGATACGAACTGGAGACCATCGCCCGCGTGCCGTTCCCGCGCCGGCCCTCAGTCGACCTGCTCAAGCTGCCCTTCCGCTTCGCGGCGGCGGTGCGGGCGGCCAAGGACATCCTGCGGCGCGCGGACGCCGACGTCGTCGTCGGCGTCGGCGGGTACGTCTGCACCCCCGTCTACCTGGCCGCCCGCAGCCTCCGGATCCCCGTCGTCGTGCACGAGGCCAATGCAAAAGCCGGGCTGGCCAACAAGGTCGGTGCCCGGTTCGCCGCACATGTGGGCACCGCGTTCGAGGGCACGGGGCTGCCCGGTGCCGAACTGGTGGGGATGCCCATGCGCGCCGGGATCGCCCACCTGGACCGGGATGCGGCGCGTGCCGACGCCCGCCGCGCTCTGGGCCTGGACCCGCAGAAGCCCACGCTGGTGGTCACCGGGGGATCCTCCGGCGCCCAATCGGTCAACCGCGCGCTCATTGGCGGGCTGCGCCGGATCGCCGCCGCCGTCGGGGAGGCGGGCCCCGGTTTCCAGGTGCTGCACGTCACCGGGCGGGGCAAGGCCATGGAGGACGACGGCGGTGCGCCGCTGGCGCTGCCCGGATACCACCAGGTCGAATACGTCGACGGGATGGAACGGGCCTACGCGGCCGCCGACCTGCTCATCGCCCGGGCCGGCGCCGGAACGGTGTGCGAGATCGCCGCCGTGGGGTTGCCGTCGGTCCTGGTGCCGCTGCCGATCGGCAACGGCGAGCAGGCGCTGAACGCGCGCGGCCTCCGCGAATCCGGCGCCGCCGTCGTGGTGGCCGACGGCGACTTCACCGCGGACCATGTCGCCCGCACCCTCCCCGGACTGCTGGGGGACACCGCCGGGCTGCAGGCGATGGCCGCTGCGGCCCGGGCGCAGGGACGCCGGGACGCCGCCGAGCGGATGGCAGCGATCGTGCTCGAGGCCGCCGGGGCCCCCGGGCCGGCGCCGAAGATGGGAAACTAGGCAACATGCAACAACTTCACACGGTGGCCGAACTCGGTCGCGTCCACCTCATGGGCATCGGCGGGGTCGGTGTCTCCGCCGTGGCGCGGCTCATGCTCGCCCAGGGCGTCGCCGTCACCGGCAGCGACGCCAAGGACCTGCCCGTGCTGGACGAACTGCGTGCCCTCGGGGCCGCCATCCACGTCGGCTATTCCGCCGCGGCCCTCCCGGAGGCCGACACCGTGGTCGTCTCCTCGGTCATCAAGGCCGGCAACCCCGAATACGACGCCGCCCGCGAACGCGGCCTGCGCATCCTGCACCGCTCCGAAGGCCTGGCCGCGACGATGGACGGGCACCACGTCGTCGCCGTCTGCGGGACCCACGGCAAGACCACGACCACGTCGTTGATCGCCGTGATGCTGCGCGAGGCGGGGCTCTCGCCGTCGTTCGCCATCGGCGCCAACGTCGCCGGACTCGGCGTCAACGCCGAACACGGATCCGGGCGGATCTTCGTGGCGGAGGCCGACGAATCCGATGCCTCCTTCCTGAACTACCGGCCCGACGCGATCGTGGTCACCAACATCGAGGCCGACCACCTGGACCACTACGGCACCGAGGCCGCCGTGCACGAGAGCTTCCACCGGTTCGCGGCGCTGCTGCCCGACGGCGGCCTGCTGGTGGCCTGCGCCGACGATCCGGGGGCGTTGGCCCTGGCCCGGCGGATCGGCCGCGAACGTCCCCTGGTCCGGGTCCAGACCTATGGATTCGCCGACGGGGCCGACCGCCGGCTGAGCGGCTCGGCTCCCGAGGGCGGACGCTACGGCTGCCAGCTGGAATGGGGCAGCGGGGAAGCGGAGCGCCTGTCGTTGTCGGTGCCCGGCGACCACAACCTGCTCAACGCCGCCGCGGCCTTCGCCATCGGGCTCGATTGCGGCCTCGCCCCCGACGCGGCCGCCGCCGGGCTGGCGGCCTTCACCGGGGCCGCCCGGCGCTTCGACTTCCGCGGCGAGGCCGCCGGCATCCGGGTCTACGACGACTACGCCCACCACCCCACGGAGGTCCTGGCCGCGTTGCGTGCCGGCCGCGCCGTCGCGGGGGACCGAGGACGCGTCCACGTGGTCTTCCAGCCGCACCTGTTCACCCGCACGCGTGAATTCTGGGCCGCGTTCGCCCAGGCGCTCTCGCTGGCCGACACCGCGCTGGTGTTGGACATCTATCCGGCACGGGAACAGCCGCTGCCCGGTGTCACCGCGGAACTCGTCGCCGATGCACTGCAGACCGACGGCGGTCTCGTCTCCCGCGGCGAGGTCACCGGCCGGATCGCCGAGGTGGCCCGCAGCGGGGACATCGTCATGACCATCGGTGCCGGGGACGTCACCGAACTCGGACCCGACATCGTCGCCGCCCTGGGTGCCCGCGCATGAGCCCGGACCCCCGCGGCGGCGCCAACGTCGTCACCCTGCCCGAGACCCCCGGCCGGCGGTTGCGCCGCCGCGTCCTCTGGATCGGCGGGTCAGTGGTCGCCGTGATCGTGGCGCTGATGCTGGTCCTGCTGTACTCGCCGTTGCTCGCCGTGCAGACGATCACCGTTGAGGGAAACAAGCTGGTGCCCACGAAGACCATCAACGCGTCGCTCGCCCCCCTCAAGGGCGTCCCCTTGCCACGCATCGGCCCGGGCCGGGTCAAGGAGCTGCTGGCCGACCAGCCGCCGATCCAGGATGTCGTCGTGCAGGCCCATGCGCCCGGCACCCTGGAAGTGCAGATCGTCGAATACGCTCCGGTCGCCGTCGTGAAGAACGACTCGAAATCCTACGACCTGGTCGACGAGGAGGGGCGGACGCTCTCGACGGTGAAGAAGCGCGACAGCGTGAAGCTGCCGCTGATCGACGCGAGGAAATCGAAGCAGGATCCGCAGGTCTTCGCCTCGCTGACGCATGTGCTGGCCGCCCTGCCCGCATCGGCCCTGAAGAAGCTCGACCATGCCAGTGCGCAGACGGTGGACTCGGTCGAATTGAGCCTGACGAACGGGCAGAAGGTCCTCTGGGGCAGCGACGAGCGCAGCGGCGACAAGGCCAGGGTGCTGACGGCATTCCTGAAGGACAAGAAGCAGCAGGGCGTCGGCACCTTCGACGTCAGCACCCCCGACCATCCAGTCACCCGATAGCCCCGGCGGGTCCCGCCGGCAAAACAGATCACGGTAATGGGGCGACACGCGGTGGCGGTCGTTGCATGCCGGGGACGCAAAACATAGCGTCTTAGTAGCAGGTACTTGACATAACTCTAACCCTCAACTTGAGGGTTAACGTTGGTCCGGTTGAAGCTTCCTAGACTCAGCAGCACATCGAACAAGGGAAACAGGACGTGGCAGCTCCACAGAACTACCTCGCCGTCATCAAGGTCGTCGGTATCGGCGGTGGCGGCGTCAACGCCGTCAACCGCATGATCGAGGTCGGCCTTCGCGGCGTCGAATTCATTGCGATCAACACCGACGCGCAGGCGCTCCTCATGAGTGACGCCGACGTGAAGCTCGACGTGGGGCGCGAACTGACCCGTGGCCTCGGCGCGGGCGCCAACCCGGAGGTCGGCCGCCAGGCGGCGGAAGACCATGCCGAGGAGATCGAGGAGGTCATGCGCGGCGCCGACATGGTCTTCGTGACCGCCGGCGAGGGCGGCGGCACCGGTACCGGTGGCGCTCCCGTCGTGGCCCGCATCGCCCGCTCGCTGGGCGCGCTGACCATCGGCGTGGTCACCCGTCCGTTCACGTTCGAGGGCCGCCGTCGTGCGACCTCGGCCGAGGCCGGCATCGACGCGCTGCGCGACGAGGTCGACACGCTGATCGTCATCCCGAACGATCGGCTGCTGTCCATCAGCGACCGCAACGTCTCGGTGCTCGATGCCTTCCGGTCCGCCGACCAGGTGCTGCTGTCCGGCGTCCAGGGCATCACCGACCTCATCACCACCCCGGGCCTGATCAACCTGGACTTCGCCGATGTGAAGTCCGTGATGCAGGGTGCCGGTTCGGCACTGATGGGCATCGGTTCCGCCCGGGGCGACGACCGCGCCGTCAAGGCCGCGGAACTGGCGATCGCCTCGCCGCTGCTCGAGGCCTCCATCGACGGCGCCCACGGCGTACTGCTCTCCATCCAGGGCGGATCCGATCTCGGCCTGTTCGAGATCAACGAGGCCGCCCGCCTGGTCCAGGAAGTGGCCCACCCCGAGGCGAACATCATCTTCGGCGCCGTCATCGACGACGCCCTGGGGGACGAGGCCCGCGTGACGGTCATCGCGGCCGGCTTCGACCAGGTCGACGTCACCAGCGCCCCGGCCCAGCCGAAGCAGGTGCCGCAGCAGAACGCGCAGCAGCAGGCACCCCAGCAGGCCATCCCCACGACCGTGCCGGGCACCATCCCGCTGGCCCCCGCCCAGGGGTCCGCCTCGGCGCAGTCGTACCAGGCCGGGGCTCACTCGGCCTCCTCCGCCCCCGAGGCGGCCACTGCCGGCTACGAGGAACTGCCGAACGTCGTCGAACAGGACCTCACGTCGTCGTCACACGATGACCTGGATGTCCCCGACTTCCTGAAGTAGGACCCCGGGCCGTCCGCGGCCCCGACGGCGCGTTTCCCGGCCCGGCCGGGCGGCGCGCCGTCTCCCTATCCCCAAGGTGGTTGAGATGCTCCGCTATGAATTCCCCGGCCAGGCGCCGGCACGGGTGGCCTTCACCTCGGTGGCCGAGGGAAACCTGGCATTGCATGTCGGCGACGTACCGGAGGACGTCCTGCGTCGCCGGCGTTCGCTCGAATACGGCCTCGGCCTGGATCCCGGGTCCCTGCGGTTCATGAACCAGACGCACTCGGTGCGCATCCACGAGGTCCCGTCCGCGGGATCCGCCGCGACACGCTCCGACGGGCCCGACTCCGCGGCGTGGGGGCCGGACGCCGACGCGATGATCTGCCGGGACGGTTCGGTCCCGCTGGCCGTGATGGTCGCCGACTGCCTGCCCGTGGTCTTCGCCGCTTCGGGACACGACGGCGGACTGGTCACCGCGGTGGCCCATGCCGGCCGCAAGGGACTGCTGGGCGGCATCCTGCAGGGCACCGTCGAGGCCATCCGGGCCGCTGGAGGCCACGACCTCCATGCCTGGATCGGTCCCGCGGTCTGCGGCGCCTGCTACGAGGTGCCGGCCGACATGGCCGCGGAAGCCGACGCCCTGCTGCCCGGGATCGCCGCCACGAGCCGCTGGGGGACCGCCTCCCTTGACCTTCCGGCCACCGCCGCGCGCCTGCTGGCCGACCGGGGGGTCGACGTCGTCTCCCCGGCGTCCTGCACGCTCGAGGACGCCGACTACTACTCGCACCGCCGCGACCCGCAGTCCGGACGACTGGCCGGGATCGTCTGGCCGGCCCCCGCCGGCACCGCAACCTAGGAGGCCCCATGCCCACCCAACCCGCAGGGGACCCCGCCGGCGCCCGCCGCGCCGACCTCGAGCGGCGCCTGGACGCCGTGCAGGCACGGATCCGCGCGGCCAGCCGCGGTGCCGGCCGGGCGCGGGACCCCGAACTGGTCGTCGTGACCAAGTTCTTCCCCGCAGCCGACGTGCGACTGCTCCATGACCTCGGCGTCCGCCAGGTCGGCGAGAACCGCGACCAGGAGGCAGCGGCCAAGGCCGCCGAACTGGCCGACCTGGACCTGGACTGGCATTTCATCGGCCAGCTGCAGGGAAACAAGGCCAAATCCGTGGTGCGTTACGCCAGCGCGCTGCATTCACTGGACCGTTCCTCCCTGGTGACGGCCCTGGGCAAGGCCATGCTGCGCGAGAACGGGCACCGCCAGGATGCCGGTCTCCCGCCGCGTGCGCCCTTGGCCACCCTCGTGCAGGTCGACCTGCGCGATGCCGCGCAGCGCGGGGCGGACGACCACGGTGTCGGCCGCGGCGGGGCGGCACCGGGGGACGTCGTGCACCTGGCCGATCTCGTGGCGGACACCGACGGGCTGGAGCTGGCCGGGGTCATGGCCGTCGCGCCGCTGGCGGACGACCCTGCTCCGGCTTTCGAGCGGTTGGCCGCGGTCGCCGCCACCGTGCGGGACGGGCATCCCGGGGCCACCTGGATATCGGCGGGGATGAGCCATGACCTCGAACAGGCCATTGCCGCCGGTGCGACACACCTGCGAGTAGGCTCCGATGTCCTCGGCCCACGTCCGCCGGTGCTGTAGCGTCGTTTGCAGCGGAGACTCAAGCGGGAGAAGACCCCTCGCCGAGCACGATCATAAGGAGAAGACCATGGCTGGCGCCCTGCGCAAGACGATGATCTACCTGGGACTCGCCGACGGTGACGAGCACTACGAGGACGAGAACTACCAGGTAGCGGAGCAACAGCGGCCCGAACCTGCTGCCCGTGCGGAGCAGGAGAAGGCCCCCATGGCCGTCGCCGCCGAACCGGAAACGGAATACCGTGCACCGGTCACCCCCATCAAGCGCGCGCCTTCTTCCAGGGATGAGGATTCTTCATTGCGGCAAATCACGACGGTTCACCCCCGTTCCTACAACGATGCCAAGATCATCGGGGAAAGCTTCCGCGAAGGCATCCCGGTCATCATGAACGTCACCGACATGGGTGAGGGCGACGCCAAGCGACTGGTGGACTTCTCCGCCGGTCTGGTGTTCGGCCTGCACGGCAGCATCGAGCGGGTCACCAACAAGGTGTTCCTGCTCTCACCGGCAACTGTCGAGGTCCTGGGCGAGGACAAGAAGTCCTCCGAGGACACGGCGACCTTCTTCAACCAGAGCTAGCCCCGCACCGCCCCGTGGATATTCTTCTTGGACTGATCTATGCGGTCCTGACGCTCGTGCAGGTCCTGCTCATGCTCAGGATCGTGTACGACATCGTGCAGATGTTCGCCCGCTCGTGGCGCCCCCGCGGGCTGGCCCTGATCGTGGCCAGCTTCGTGTACCGCATCACCGACCCGCCGATGAGGTGGCTGCGCTCCCGGATCAAGCCGCTGGACCTGGGCGGGATGCGCCTGGACCTGGCGTTCCTGATCCTGTACTTCGCCGTCATCATCGCCAAGGTGATCGTGCTGCAGATCGGCGCGTAGCCGCACAGGACGTGGTTCGTACCGAGGTTAGTCTTCGGTGCGGAAAACGTTATAGTCTTGAAATAGGAAGCGCGACCGGGCACCAGGCCGGCCGTGCTCACACAAACCGGTGTAATCGCCCTCGGGTCGCAATCAGGCGGCCGGGGAGAGAACTAAGTATCGAGGTGACCAGATGGCGCTCACGCCTGAAGATGTAGTCAACAAACGTTTCCAGCCCACCAAGTTCCGGGAAGGCTACGATCAGGACGAAGTTGACGACTTCCTGGACGAGATCGTCGTCGAACTCCGCCGGCTGACCCAGGAGAACGAGGAACTGCGCCAGCGCGTCAGCGGCCTCGGGAACTCCGATTCCGAAACCGGCAGTGTCCCGGCCCCCGTCGCCGCGGCCCCGTCCACCGAGGCCGCACCGGCCAAGGCCGCCGACGAGAAGCCCGTGGTGGCCTCCGTCGACGAGCAGGACGAGGCACCTGCGGCCGCCGAGGCCGCCGCCGAAGAGGCCCCGGCCGCTGCTGCCCAGCCCGAGGCTGCACCGGCTCCCGC
Organism: Micrococcaceae bacterium RIT 802; assembly: GCA_016892645.1. Taxonomy (GTDB): domain Bacteria; phylum Actinomycetota; class Actinomycetes; order Actinomycetales; family Micrococcaceae; genus Arthrobacter_H. Next base: position 207,005 of record JAFEMX010000003.1, on the reverse strand, counting down.
CGCCGCACCCGTTGCCGAGAACACCGCACCGTCGGCGGCCGCCACGGGTGGCTCCGCCGAATCCGCGGCCGGCGTCCTCGCCATGGCCCAGCGCCTGCACGACGAATACGTCGGTGCCGGCGTCGAGCAGCGTGACAAGATCATCGCCGAGGCCCAGTTGCAGGCCACCAAGCTGGTCAGCGACGCCGAGGACAAGAGCACCAAGACGCTCAACTCCCTGGAGGAGCAGAAGTCGGTCCTCGAGCGGAAGCTGGACCAGCTGCGTGGCTTCGAGCGCGACTACCGGGCCCGCCTGAAGTCCTACATCGAGGGCCAGCTCCACGACCTCGAGTCGCAGGGCTCCATTGCCACGCCGGATTCGAAGGACAACGCCTAGCCAACCGTTGCTGGCGGGCCACCCCGGTGGCCCGCCGACACCACTGACTGTCGGCGGCCGGGACACCCGGCCGCCGACAGCATGTTAAGGACCACGATGGACCAGGACCCTGCAGCACGACCCGACGACGCCGGCACCGAGGCACCCCCACCCGGACGCGGCCGACCCGCGCTGATCGCCGTCGCGCTGGTGATCGCCGTGCTCGGCATCGGCCTGGACCAGGCCACCAAGGCACTGGTGCAGTCCACGATGGAGCTCGGGGAGAAGATCGACGTTCTCGGCTCGGTGCTGAGCTGGCATTACATCCTGAACCCCGGGGCGGCGTTCTCCATGGGCACCTCCGTGACCTGGATCTTCACGATCGTCATGGCAGTGGTCGTGGTCTACGTCCTGACGCTGCTGCGCAAGGTGCGCTCTCGTCTGTGGGCCGTGGCCCTGGGCGGCCTGCTGGCCGGGGCGACCGGCAACCTGATCGACCGGCTCTTCCGTGAACCCTCCTTCGGCATGGGACACGTCGTGGACTTCATCGGGGTCCGCAATTTCGCCATCTTCAACGTCGCCGATTCGTTCGTGGTCTGCTCGATGATCGGCATCTGCCTGCTGCTCTTCCGCGGCATCGGCGTGGACGGCCTCCCGATGGAGGACAAGCCGGCACGCAAGGGCAGGGAAGCCGGGACGCCGTGAGCGCCAGCTCCTTCACCGTCGGCCCGGCGGAGGCCGGACGCCGGATCGATGCAGTGGTGGCCACCACGTTGGGCGCCACGCGCGCCGCGGCAGCGCAGTGGTGCGGTGGCGGGCACGTGCTGCTCAACGGCGTCCCCGTCGCCAAATCCCGCAAGGTCCGGGCCGGGGACACCGTGAGCGTCGATCCCCCCGAGGAAACCGACCCGTTGGAAGTGAGGGCAGAATACGTGGAAGCCATGGGCATCCTCGCCGAGGACGACGACTACGTGGTCATCGACAAACCCGTCGGCGTCGCCGCACACCCCTCGCCCGGATGGGTCGGACCCACCGTGGTCGGTGCCCTCGTGGCCGCCGGCTACCGCATCTCCACCTCCGGCGCCCCCGAACGCCAGGGCATCGTGCACCGGCTCGACGTGGGCACCTCCGGGGCCATGGTCGTCGCGAAGACCGAACGGGCCTACACCGCACTCAAGCGCGCCTTCAAGGAACGCACCCCGGCCAAGACGTACCACGCCCTCGTCCAGGGGCTGCCCGACCCGCTCGAGGGAACCATCGACGCGCCGATCGGCCGGCACCCCGGACACGACTGGAAGTTCGCCGTCCTGGAAGACGGCAGGGATTCCGTCACGCACTACCAGGTGCTGGAGGCCTTCGGCCGGGCCAGCCTGGTCGAGGTCCAGCTCGAGACCGGGCGGACCCACCAGATCCGCGTCCACTTCTCCGCCCTGCGCCACCCGTGCGCGGGCGACCAGACCTACGGGGCGGACCCCCGGCTGGCAGCCGCCCTCGGGCTGACCCGGCAGTGGCTGCATGCCCACCGGCTCGGCTTCCCCCACCCGGTCACCGGGGAGTGGGTGCAGGTCGAAAGCCCCTATCCGCAGGACCTGGAGCACGCCCTGGAGATCATGCGCGAGGGCGACCTGCGGTACTAGGATGACTGCCGCCGTCGTGCACCACCCGGCGGCGGCGCGCACTGCGCGTGGGGAACATCACCCGGCCCGCGCGGGGTCCTCGGCCACCGCCCCCGGAGGCCTAGACTGGATCGGTGGCCAGCTCAAAACGTGACGGATTCGTCCACCTCCATACGCACACCGAATACTCCATGCTCGACGGCGCGGCGCGCCTGACCGACCTCTTCGAGGAGACCGAACGCCTGGGCATGCCGGCCCTGGCGACCACCGACCACGGTTACCTGTTCGGGGCCTTCGACTTCTGGAGCAAGGCCACCAACGCGGGGATCAAGCCCATCATCGGGGTCGAGGCGTACGTCACCCCCGGGACCGCACGCACCGACAAGACCCGCGTGCGCTGGGGCGAGCAGCACCAGAAGCGCGACGACATCTCCGGCGGCGGCGCCTACACCCACATGACGTTGCTCAGCCGGAACAACGAGGGCATGCGCAACCTCTTCCGCGCCTCCTCGATCGGGTCGCTGGACTCGGTGTTCGGCAAGTGGCCGCGGCTGGACCGCGAACTGCTTCAGGAATACAGCGGAGGGCTCATCGCCACCACCGGCTGCCCCTCCGGGGAGATCCAGACCCGGCTGCGGCTGGGCCAGTACGAGGAGGCGAAGCGGGCTGCCGGCGAATACCGGGACATCTTCGGGGCGGAGAACTACTACTGCGAGCTGATGGACCACGGGCTGGAGATCGAACGCCGGGCCACGCAGGACCTGCTGCGCCTGGCCAAGGAGATGAACCTTCCGCTGGTGGCCACCAACGACCTGCACTACACCCACGAACACGATGCCAAGGCCCACGAGGCCCTGTTGGCGATCCAGTCCGGCTCCACGCTGCTCGAACCCAGCTACGACCAGGGCGGGTCGCGCTTTGCCTTCTCCGGGACGGGTTTCTACCTGAAGTCCCCGCAGGAGATGCGCGCCTTGTTCGCCGAGTTCCCCGAGGCCTGCGACAACACCCTGGAGATCGCCGATCGCTGCGAGGTCTCCTTCAACACGGACGCGAACTACATGCCGAAGTTCCCGTGTCCGCCGGGGGAGGACGAGACCAGCTGGCTGGTCAAGGAGGTCGACACCGGCCTGAAGTACCGGTACCCGAACGGGGTGCCGGACGCCTCGCGGAAGCAGGCCGACTACGAGCTGGGCATCATCACGAAGATGGGCTTCCCCGGCTACTTCCTGGTCGTGGCCGACTTCATCAACTGGTCCAAGGACAACGGGATCCGCGTCGGGCCCGGCCGTGGTTCCGGCGCCGGTTCCATGGTCGCCTACGCCATGCGCATCACCGACCTGGACCCGCTGCAGCACGGGCTGATCTTCGAGCGCTTCCTGAACCCGGAGCGCGTCTCCATGCCCGACTTCGACGTCGACTTCGATGACCGGCGCCGCTCGGAGGTCATCAAGTACGTGACCGAGAAGTACGGCGACGAACGCGTGTCGATGATCGTGACCTACGGGTCGATCAAGACCAAGCAGGCGCTGAAGGACTCCGCCCGCGTGATGGGCCACCCCTTCAGCATGGGCGAGACACTGACCAAGGCGTTGCCGCCCGCGGTCATGGCCAAGGACATCCCGTTGGCCGACATCGAGGACACCAAGGCCAAGCGCTACGCCGAGGCCGCGGACTTCCGCCAGCTGATCTCCAACGATCCCGAGGCCGCCAAGGTCTTCGAGACCGCCAAGGGCATCGAGGGGCTCAAGCGCCAGTGGGGCGTCCACGCGGCAGGGGTGATCATGTCCTCGGACCCGATCATCGACGTCGTGCCCATCATGCGCCGCTTCCAGGACGGCCAGGTCATCACCCAGTTCGACTATCCGACCTGCGAGGGCCTGGGGCTGATCAAGATGGACTTCCTGGGCCTGCGGAACCTGACGATCATTTCCGACGCCATCGAGAACATCAAGATCAACCGCGGCGTGGACCTGGACCTCGAGCACCTCGAGGTCGATGACCGGGCCGCCTACGACCTGCTGGCCCGCGGCGACACCCTGGGCGTGTTCCAGCTCGACGGTGGGCCCATGCGGTCGCTGCTGCGCCTGCTGCGCCCGGACAACTTCGAGGACATCTCCGCGGTCATCGCGCTGTATCGGCCGGGCCCGATGGGCGCGAACTCGCACAACAACTACGCGCTGCGCAAGAACGGGCTGCAGGAGATCACCCCGATCCACGCCGAGCTGGAGGAACCGCTCGCGGAGATCCTCGGCACGACCTACGGGCTGATCGTGTACCAGGAGCAGGTCATGGCCATCGCCCAGAAGGTCGCCGGGTACTCGCTCGGGCAGGCGGACATCCTGCGCCGGGCCATGGGCAAGAAGAAGAAGGCCGAGCTGGACAAGCAGTATGCCGGCTTCCACCAGGGCATGATCGACAACGGGTTCTCCGAGGCGGCCATCAAGTCGCTGTGGGACATCCTGCTGCCCTTCTCCGACTACGCGTTCAACAAGGCCCACTCGGCAGCCTACGGGCTGGTCTCCTACTGGACCGCCTACCTCAAGGCCCACTACCCGGCGGAGTACATGGCCGCCCTGCTCACCAGCGTCGGCGACGACAAGGACAAGTCGGCCCTCTACCTCAACGAGTGCCGGCACATGGGCATCACCGTGCTGCCGCCGGACGTGAACGAGTCCCAGCTGAACTTCACCCCGGTGGGCGACGACATCCGCTTCGGCATGGGCGCCATCCGCAACGTCGGCACGAACGTCGTCAACGCGATGGTCGAGGCCAGGACCGAGAAGGGGAACTTCGAGTCCTTCAGCGACTACCTGCAGAAGGTCCCCGCCGTCGTCTGCAACAAGCGCACCATCGAATCACTGGTCAAGGCCGGCGCCTTCGACGAGATGGGGCATCCGCGACGGGCGCTGGCCATGATCCACGAGGAGGCCGTCGACTCGGTCATCGTGCTCAAACGCAACGAGGCGGCCAACCAGTTCGACCTCTTCAGCGCCATGGACGACCCGGCGGCGGGGGCCGGACTGGCCATCGAGGTGCCGGACCTGCCCGAGTGGGAGAAGAAGGACAAGCTCTCCTTCGAACGCGACATGCTCGGCCTCTACGTCTCCGACCACCCGCTGCAGGGGCTCGGCAGCCTGCTCGAACAGCACGCAGACCTCTCCATCACCCAGGTGCTCTCCGAGGACGGGCCACGCGACGGGCAGATCGTCACCATTTCGGGGATGATCACCTCGTTGCAGCGCCGCATCGCCAAGAACAGCGGCAACCCGTACGCCCGCTGCGAGGTCGAGGACCTGGGCGGCTCGATGGAGGTCATGTTCTTCGGCCAGGCCTACGGGCCGATCGCCAGCGTGCTGGCCGAGGACCTGATCGTCGTCGTCAAGGGCCGGCTGCAGCGTCGGGACGACGGCGCCGTGTCGCTCAACGCCCAGGAACTGACGATCCCGGAGATCAGCGAGGACGGCCTGGCCGGCCCCGTGGTCATCTCGATGCCCGCCCACAAGGCCACCGAAGCCGTGGTCACCCAGCTGGGCGAGGTCCTGCAAACCCATTCGGGCAGCACCGAGGTGCGCGTCAAGCTCTCCGGCACCCGCAGCGTCGAGCTCATGCGCCTGGGCATCGAATTCCGCGTCAACCCCAACCCTGCGCTCTTCGGGGACCTCAAGGTGCTGCTCGGGCCGGCCTGCCTGGACATCTGAGCGTCCCGGGCCGCCGCAACAGTCGGCGGCCCGGCACGCCGCGTCGTAAACTTGGACGGTGACGAATTCAGCCAACGCCCCGGAATCCTTCAGCGCCCTGCGCACCATCGACCTGCGGGACGCCACCCTGGGACATGCCGCGCTGAAGGCCTCGCTGCCCCGGCCCGAGACCGATGGCGCTTCCGCCGCCGCGACGGTCCAGGGGATCATCGACGACGTCCGGGCCCGCGGGTTCGCCGCCCTGGCCGAACTGGCACTGCGCTTCGACGGCGTCGAACAGACCACCACGCAGGTACCGGCCGAGGCGCGGCGCCGGGCGCTGGGGGAGCTGGACCCGACGGTGCGCCGGGCACTGGAGGAATCCATCCGCCGGGCCACCCGGTTCGCCGCCGCCCAGGTCCCGTCCCCCGCGTCGGTGGACTTCGGAGATGGTGCCACGGTGACCCAGCGGTGGGAGCCGGTCCGCCGGGTCGGCCTCTATGTCCCGGGCGGTCTCGCCGTCTATCCGAGCTCGGTCATCATGAACGTCGTGCCGGCCCTGGCGGCCGGCGTGGGATCCATCGCCCTGGCCTCGCCGCCGCAACGCGAATTCGGCGGCCTGCCCCACCCCACGATCCTCGCCGCCGCCGAGCTGCTCGGCATCACAGAGGTCCATGCCATGGGCGGCGCCCAGGCGATCGCCGCCTTCGCCTACGGGATCGACGCCGGCGCAGGGCACGGATCCGCGGACGGCGGACCTGCCGGGATCGAGCCGGTCGATGTCATCACCGGCCCGGGCAACGTCTTCGTGGCCACCGCGAAGCGGCTGGTCAAGGGGGCCGTCGGGATCGACGCCGAGGCCGGACCCACCGAGATCGCCATCCTGGCCGACGCCGGAGCCACCCCGCGCTACGTGGCCGCCGACATGATCAGCCAGGCCGAACACGACCCGAACGCCGCCGCCGTGCTGGTGACCGACTCCGAGGCGCTGGCCGAGGCGGTGCGCGGCGAACTGGATGTCCAGACCCGGACGACCAAGCACTCCGACCGGGTCCTGACCGCCCTGTCCGGTCGCCAGTCGGCGGTCATCCTCGTCGACGACCTGGACGCCGGACTGCGGGTCTGCAACGCGTACGCCGCCGAGCACCTGGAGATCCTCACCGCGGACCCCGCCGCCGTCGCCGCCCGGGTCACCGCGGCCGGTGCGGTGTTCGTCGGCGAGCACAGCCCCGTCTCCCTCGGCGACTACAGCGCCGGGTCCAACCACGTGCTGCCAACCAGCGGGACGGCCGCCTTCGCCTCGGGCCTGAACGTGCTGACGTTCCTCAAGGCCATCCAGGTCATCGAGTATCCCGAGGCGGCGCTGCGCGAGGTCGGGGACCACGTCGTCGCCCTGGCCGACGCCGAGGACCTCCCGGCCCACGGCGATGCGGTCAGGCACCGGCTCGAACACGGAGAGGACCCGGGACGACGGCGGGATCCCCACGTGTCGAACATGACATGATGGTTCAGCCGACACGGCATTTTTGACGGCATCGCGGGCATCGGGTCCGCCCCACGGCCATGGAAGGGATGGAGCTCATGCGTTGTCCATTTTGCAGGAACTCCGACTCCCGGGTCGTGGACAGCCGCCTGACCGAGGACGGCTCGTCCATCCGCCGGCGCCGGCTGTGCAGCTCCTGCGAACGCCGGTTCACCACGCTGGAGACGACGAGCCTCAATGTGGTCAAGCGCTCCGGCGTCGCCGAACCCTTCGACCGGGCCAAGGTCATCTCGGGTGTCGGCAAGGCCTGCCAGGGCCGTCCGGTGACCGATGACGACCTGGCGCTGCTGGCGCAGGAGGTCGAGGAGACCGTCAGGGCCTCCGGTGCCGCCGAGATCAACGCCAACGACGTCGGGCTGGCCATCCTGCGCCCGCTGCAGAACCTGGACCAGGTCGCCTACCTGCGCTTCGCCAGCGTCTACCAGGGCTTCGACTCGCTGGAGGATTTCGAGGCGGCGATCGCCAAGCTGCGCAGCGAGGGGAAGGGCACCCCGGAGGCCGGCCACCAGCGGCCGTTGACCGCCGAATAGGCCCGCCCCGGGGGCCAGCTACTTGCGCAGGCCGAAGTGGATGGCCGCCTGCAGGGCGCCGCCGACGATCCCCGCATTGTTCTTCAACGCCGCCGGCTTGATCGGCGTGCGCAAATCGAGCTGCGGCAGGAAGTCCTGGGAGCGTTTGGAGATCCCCCCGCCGACCACGAACAGCTTCGGGGAGAAGAGGAACTCGACGTGGGAGAAATAACGCTGCAGGCGCACCGCGTAGTCGTCCCAGGCCAGGTCCTCGCGTTCGCGCGCCGAGGCCGAGGCCCGCGACTCGGCGTCGAACCCGTCGATTTCCAGGTGGCCGAGCTCGAGGTTCGGCACCAGGACGCCGTCGTGGATCAGCGCCGAGCCGATGCCGGTGCCCAGGGTGATGACCAGGACGGTGCCTCCGACGCCCTCGCCCGCGCCGTACCTGACTTCCGCGAGCCCGGCGGCATCGGCGTCGTTCATGACCTGGACCGGGCGGTGCAGGGCGTTGGTGAAGAGCGTGTCGACGTCGGTGTCGATCCAGGACTTGTCGACGTTGGCCGCCGAGAGGGCAACGCCCTCGTGGATGATGGCCGGGAAGGTGACGCCCACCGGGGCCTCGGGGTCCGGGGCCCCTTCGCGCAGGGACAGCTCCGCGACGATCTGCGCGACGACCTCCGCCACCGCGGCGGGGGTGGAGGGCTTCGGGGTGTCGATGCGGTACCGCTCGCCGATCAGTTTGCCCTTCTTCAGGTCGACGATGCCGCCCTTGATGCCGGTGCCGCCGATGTCCAGGCCGATGGCGGTGGAGATCTTGTTCTTCTTGCTCTGCTCGTCCTTCGACATGGGGCTCCTCAGCGGATGGGTTCGGTCGGTGGGGGCCGGGTTTCAGGCCAGGGTCAGGATCTCGGCGCCGGAATCGGTCACCAGCAGCGTGTGCTCGAACTGGGCGGTGCGGCTGCGGTCGCGCGTCACGGCGGTCCAGCCGTCGTCCCACATGTCCCAGTCGACCCCGCCGAGGGTGAGCATCGGCTCGATGGTGAAGACCATGCCGGATTCGATGACCCGGGAGTAGGCCGGGGCGGCGTCATAGTGCGGGATGATCAGGCCGGTGTGGAACGCCTCGCCGACGCCGTGGCCGGTGAAGTCGCGGACGACGCCGTACCCGAAGCGCTTGGCGTAGGCGGAGATGGTGCGGCCGATGACGTTGATCTCCCGGCCCGGCATGACCGCCTTGATGGCCCGGCGCAGCGACTCCTCGGTGCGTTCGACCAGCAGGCGGGAATCCTCGTCGACGTCCCCGGCCAGGAAGGTCGCGTTCGTGTCGCCGTGGACCCGGCCGATGTAGGCGGTGATGTCGATGTTGACGATGTCCCCCTCCTGCACGACGGTGGTGTCGGGGATGCCGTGGCAGATGACCTCGTTGATCGAGGTGCACAGCGACTTGGTGAAGCCGCGGTACCCCAGCGTGGAGGGGTAGGCCCCGTGGGAGACGAGGTGTTCGTGGCCGATGCGGTCCAGCTCGTCGGTGGTCACGCCCGGAACCACCGCCTCGCCGACCAGCGCCAGGGCCTCGGCCGCGATTTTCGAGGCACGGCGGATGCGCTCCACCGTCTCCGGGGACTTCACCTCCGAGCCCTCGAACTTCGCCGGCGCGGGCTTGCCCACGTATTCGGGGCGCTCGATCGACGCCGGGACCCGGCGCATCGGCGTGGGGGTTCCGGGGACGAGATTTCCAAGGGGGGCTGTGGACGTGCGTGGCATGTCCTCGATCCTATCGCCATCCGAACCCGCGGGAGTATGGTGGGCTGGCAGACCCACGCCCCGGGATCGCCGGGGCCACCGCGAACGAAGGAGCACGATGAGCGACGGCAGCGCAGCCACGGGCGGCGATTTCTGGTTCAACGTCAACACGAAGCAGGTCGAATCCGGTCCGCAGTCGGACTGGTCGCAGCTGCTGGGCCCCTACAACACGCGCGAGGAAGCCCAGGCCGCGCTGGCCCAGGTGGAACGCAACAACCAGTCCTGGGAGGACGACGACGAGGCCTGAGCCGGCACCGGGCGGCTAGAACCCGTGCTCGTCCGCGGGGAAGGTCCCGTCCACCACGTCGCGGTGGTACTCGGCCGCGGCGTCGCCCATGACCTGGCGCAGGTCGGCATATTTCTTCACGAAGCGCGGCAGCTTGCCCGGGTTCAGGCCCATCATGTCCTGCCACACCAGCACCTGGCCCGTGGTGGCCGATCCGGCCCCGATGCCGATCGTGGGCACGGACAGGGCGGCGTCGACGGCCGCGGCCACCTCGGCGGGCACCATTTCCAGCAGCACGCAGAACGCGCCGGCCGCCTCGAGCGCCAAGGCGTCGTCGATGAGCAGCCGGGCGGCGTCACCGCGCCCCTGCACCTTGTAGCCACCCAGTGCGTGTTCGGCCTGCGGGGTGAACCCGATGTGCGCCATGACCGGGATCCCGGCGTCGACGACGGCCCGGACGTGCCCCGCACGGCGGCCCGTGCCCTCCATCTTGACCGCGTGGATGCCCGTCTCCTTCATCAGCCGCACCGACGATTCGACGGCCAGCTGCGGTGAGGCCTCGAAACTGCCGAACGGCAGGTCGCAGACGACCAGGCTGCGCTTCGCCCCCGCGGTGACCGACCGGGCGAAGACACTCATCTCGTCGAGGGTGATGGGCAGCGTCGTGGCATGGCCCATCACGTTGTTCGCCGCGGAGTCGCCCACGAGGAGCACCTCGATGCCGGCCTCCTCGAAGATGGACGCGGCGTACTGGTCGTAGGCGGTCAACATCGCGAAACGCCGGCCCTCGGCCTTGGCCCGGGCCAGATGGCCGATGCGGACCCGGCCGGCCGGACGCGGTGCGGGGGAGGGCTGGCCGGAGGCATAGGGGGACGGCTGTTCGTGCGACATGTCCCTCAGGATACGGCACCCGCAAGCCCCGGACACCCGGTTGACTACGGTTTCCGAGTAGAGTTGGCGTCGGTGGGACGGCCCGGAACCACCGCAGCAATCGCCGGATCAGACGAGGAGCCAGCCCATGGACCGCCAGCAGGAATTCGTGCTCAGGACCATCGAGGAACGCGACGTGCGATTCGTGCGCATGTGGTTCACCGACGTCGTCGGCTCGCTGAAGTCGGTGGCCCTGGCCCCGGCCGAGGTCGAGGGCGCCTTCGAGGAGGGGCTGGGCTTCGACGGATCATCCATCGAGGGCCTGTCGCGCATCTACGAATCGGACATGCTGGCCCAGCCGGACCCCTCAACGTTCCAGATCCTGCCGTGGCGCGGGGAGATCGAGCCGACCTCGCGGATGTTCTGCGACATCCTCACCCCGGACGGCGAACCGTCGCCGGCGGATCCGCGGCACGTGCTCAAGCGCCAGCTCGCCGCCGCCGCGGACATGGGCTTCACCTGCTACACGCACCCCGAGGTCGAGTTCTACCTGCTCAAGTCCGATGCGCTGGACGCCAACGGCGAACCGACCCCCGTGGACCATGGCGGCTACTTCGACCACGTGACCGGCGGCGTGGGCCAGGATTTCCGCCGTCGTGCCGTGACCATGCTCGAGGCGGTGGGGATCTCCGTGGAGTTCAGCCACCACGAGACCGGACCCGGCCAGAACGAGATCGACCTGCGCTACGCCGATGCCCTGCAGACGGCGGACAACATCATGACCTTCCGCACCGTGGTCAAGGAGGTGGCGCTGCAGCAGGGCATCTACGCGACGTTCATGCCCAAGCCGTTCTCCAGCCACCCCGGGTCGGGGATGCACACCCACTTCTCGCTCTTCGAGGGCGACACCAACGCGTTCTTCGAGGCCGGGCAGGAGTACCAGCTCTCGCAGACCGCCCGGCAGTTCATCGCCGGCGTGCTGCGCCACGCCCCGGAGTTCACCGCGGTGACCAACCAGTTCGTGAACTCCTACAAGCGGCTCTGGGGCGGGGGGGAGGCGCCCAGCCATCTCTCGTGGGGCCACAACAACCGCTCCGCACTGCTCCGGGTGCCGCTGTACAAGCCGAACAAGGGCCAGTCGGCGCGCGTCGAATACCGCGGCATCGACTCCGCGGCCAACCCCTACCTGGCCTATGCCGTCATCCTCGGCGCCGGGCTCAAGGGCATCCAGGAGGGCTACGAACTGCCGCCGGCCACCGACGACGACGTGTGGGGCCTCAGCGCCGCTGAGCGCCGGGCGATGGGCCACGCCCCGCTGCCCGGCTCGCTGCACGACGCGATCCGCTCCATGGAGGACTCCGAACTGGTCCCGGAGATCCTCGGCGAGCAGGTCTTCGACTCGTTCCTGCGCAACAAGCAGGACGAATGGAACGAATACCGCCAGTACGTCAGCCCCTTCGAGACCTCCCGCTACCTCGGCATCCTGTAGGGGCACGCCGTGAGCCTGACGCGACAGCTGATCTCCGCGGGGTTCGACGACGTCGAGCGCGCCAAGCGGTTCCTGGCAGACGACGTCCTCGCCGGCGCCGACGAGGCGGCCCTGCTCGCCGGGTTGCGCGCCGCGGCCGACCCGGACCAGGCGCTGCTGCTGCTGCTGCGCCTCGCCGAACGGGAACCGGCGATCCTCGAACGCGTGCACGACGCCGGGGCAGCGGTCCCGGTGATGCGTTTCCTGGGTGCCTCCCAGGCCCTCGGGGACTTCCTCGTGAGGCACCCCGAGCACCTGGACATCTTCGATACGGCGCCCGCCGGCGACGCGGCCACGACGGAACCGGAACCCGCCGCGGAAGGCGCCGGATCCGCCGTCGTGCCCGGCACCGGCCCCGAGGTGCCCGCCGGGTGGACACCGGTTGCGCCGGCGGAACTGCGGGCCCGCCTGCTGGCGGCCGTCGGTGCCGACCCCGCAGCCGACGCCCCCATGGCCGGACACACCGGCAAGGACGGATACTCCCGGTTGCGCGTGGCCTATCGGGCCGGGCTCGCCTGGCTGGCCCTGCGCGACGTCGGCGCCGATGACCCCTCGCTGGTCCTGCCGGTGGTGGCCGCCGAATTGGCCGACCTGGCCGGTGCCGCCGTGGACGCGGCCCTGGCCATCGCCCGGGCCGAGGCGGTCGGGCGTTTCGACGCGGGGGACGTCGCGGCGGTCCGGCTCGCCGTCATCGGGATGGGCAAGTGCGGCGCCCGCGAGCTGAACTACATCTCCGACGTGGACGTGATCTACGTGCACGAGGCCGACGGCCTGGACGACGACCGGGCCGCCGACATCGCCGCGACCCTGGCCATCGGCATCGGACGGGCCATCAACAGCCCCGGCCCGGAGCCGGCGCTGTGGGAGGTCGACGCGAACCTGCGGCCCGAGGGCAAGGACGGGGCGCTCTCGCGCACGCTGTCCTCGCATGTGGCCTACTACGACCGCTGGGCCCAGAGCTGGGAGTTCCAGGCGCTGCTGAAGGCCCGCTGCATCGCCGGGGACGTGGCGCTGGGGCGCGCCTACGAGGAGGCCGTCGCCCCGATGATCTGGAGCTGCTCGGAGCGCGACGGGTTCGTCGAATCGGTCCAGGGGATGCGCAAGCGCGTGCTGGCGAACATCTCTGCCGACGAACTCGCCCGCCAGATCAAGCTCGGTCCCGGCGGCCTGCGCGATGTCGAGTTCACGGTGCAGCTGCTGCAGCTGGTGCACGGGCGCGTCGACGAGACGCTGCGGGTGCGGGATACGACCTCGGCCATCGCCGCCCTGAGCAACGGCGGCTACATCGGACGAAGCGACGCGGCCGAATTCGATATGGCGTACCGCTACCTGCGGGTCCTCGAGCACCGCATCCAGCTCGTCAACCTGCGCCGGACCCACCTGATGCCGGCCAAGGAGGAGGCGCTGCGGGTCCTGTTCCGCGCCTCGCGTGGCCGGGCGGTCAGCGGACGCAAGCCGGCCGATGAACTGACCCGGCAATGGCAGAACACCAAGCGCTCCGTGCGGCGGCTCCACGAGGCGATCTTCTACCGGCCGCTGCTCGCCTCGGCGTCGAACCTGTCCACCGACGAGGTCCGGCTCTCGCCGGCGGCGGCCCAGGCGCGGCTGGCCGCGCTGGGCTACCTGGACCCGCAGGGCGCCATGCGGCATATCGAGGCGCTCACCTCAGGCGTCCGCCGGCGTGCTTCGCTGCAGCGCCAGCTGCTGCCCGTGCTGCTCGAATGGCTCGCCGACGGGGTGGACCCCGACGCCGGGTTGCTCGGCTTCCGCCGGCTGAGCGAGGCGTTGGGGGAGTCGCACTGGTACCTGGGCATGCTGCGTGATTCGAGCGCCGCCGCCGAGCGGCTCTGCCATGTGCTCTCCGGCTCGCGGTTCATCACCGACCTGCTGGAGGTCTCGCCGGAATCTGCAGCCTGGCTGGGCGATGACCACGAATTGCGCCCGATGCCCTTCGAACAGCTGTGGCAGGAGAACGCCGCCAAGCTCAAACGCCACAAGAACCCCGAATCCGGGATGCGCCTGGTGCGGCTGAACCGCCGGCGGGAGATGCTGCGCGTCGCGCTGGCCGATTCGGCCAAGCTGATGGACATCGACGAGATCGGCACGGCGCTCTCCGACATCGACCGTGCAGCCGTCCTGGCCGCGTTGCGCGTGGCGGAAGACCACGAATTCGCCACCACCGAACGCCTCACCGATCTGCTGGTGGTGGCGATGGGACGCCAGGGCGGCCGCGAGATCGGCTACGGCTCCGACGCCGACGTCCTGTACGTCCACCGCCCACGGGACGGCGCGGATGCGCAAGCGGCGCAGCAGCAGGCACTGCGGATCTTCACCCATGTCGGCAAGCTGCTGACCCAACCGCTGAAACCCGCGGTGCTCGCCGAGCCCAAGCTCGTCGTCGACGCCGCCCTGCGCCCCGAGGGGAAGAACGGGCCGCTGGCCCGATCGCTGGCTTCCTACCGCGAGTACTACGAACGCTGGGCGCTGGTCTGGGAACGCCAGGCACTGCTGCGTGCCCGTCCCCTGGCCGGGGACGACGACCTGGCCGCCGAGTTCATGACGCTCGTCGACGGGATCCGGTACGGGCGCGGCATCAGCGCGGACGAGGTCCGGGAGATCCGCAGGATCAAGGCCCGTGTCGAGGCGGAGCGGCTGCCACGCGGCGCGGATTCCACGCGCCACGTCAAGCTCGGCCGCGGCGGACTGAGCGACGTCGAATGGCTGGTCCAGCTGCTGCAGCTCGAACACGCCACGAAGCATCCCGGGTTGCGGACCACGTCGACCCGCGAGGCATTGGCCGCGTTGGCGCAGCTGGAGATCCTCCCCGCGGGGGACGTGGAGCTGCTGGACCGGGCCTGGTCGCTGGCCACCCGGATCCGCAGCGCCTCGGTGGCCTGCACCGGCCGGGCATCCGACGTGCTGCCCCGGTCCTGGCGCGACATGGAGGCCGTCGCCCGCTGGTGTGGCTACCCCGCCGGCAGTGCCTCGGAACTGGACAACGACTACCGCCGCGTCACCCGCCGGGCACGCAGCGTCTTCGAACGGCACTTCTACGGGTTCGAGGAGACGAGCCAGCATTGAGAACGACGGCGGGACCCGGCCAAGGTCCCGCCGTCACGGAAGAGGAGAGTGGGAACCATGCATGTGAGCAAGGCTGAACTGGACGAACTGGTCGCGGAGCACCTGGAACGGGCGAAGTCGGCTCCGCATCGGCGCAGCGCCACCGCGGTCCTCAAGGATGGGCGGTTGCGCCAGACGCTGATGGCCCTCGATGCGGGGTCGGAGCTGGCGGATCACTCCAAGCCGGAATCCGCGACGCTGCTGGTCCTCCACGGCGCGGTGACCGTCCGCTGGGCCGATGGCGAGCAGGAGGTGGGGCACGGCGGGCTGTTCGTCATCCCGGACGTGGTGCACAACGTCGTGGCCACGGCACCGGCGGCCTTCCTGCTCACCACCATCGCCGGTTAGGCAGGCCCGCCCCACGCCGGGCCCCGCGCCGCGCCTCACCGGGAACGACGGCGGAGCCTGGCCTGCCGGGAATGTCAAGATCCCTTGACGCGTCTCCATTCGTCAAGTTATGTTGACATGATGGAGGTGGAACACATGAAGACACTCGTCGGGTCCATGGATTCCGGAGGTCCGGTGCAGAGATTGCAGGCCGTGGCGCAGATGAACACGGAGCTTCGCCGAGCCGAGGCCGTGCTCGTGCGCAGGGCACGGGGCGAAGGGCTGTCGTGGGAGGCGATCGCCCAGGCGTTGGGGGTGAGCCGGCAGGCCGTTCACCAGCGGTACGGGAAACGCACGTAGTTCCGCCCGCACCGGGCTCGGGGGATCGATGCCGCAGGTCGGCCGGGGCCCCCGTATCTGCCCGCCGTGCTTGTGTATCCGCACGCGGGGCCCGGTTCCAAACTGTCGGTGCCGGCTGGCATCGTGGAGTCATGGAACAGGTGGCGGACACGGTCGAGGTCAACGGGTGGGCCATGACCCGGTTGGCCGGAGCGTCCGTGACGGGTTCGGCTCGGCTGAAGGCCGCCGAGTCGTTGGCGCGTTTTGCCGAGGCCGAGAAGTACCTGGCCGCTGCGATGCTGCATGACGAGGCGCAACGTGCAGTGGATCCCCGGCTCGAGGAGCTGGAAGGCCGTCGGGGCATGCAGATTTCATTGCGCACCGGACGAACGGTCTCCGGTGCCGCCACCGACAGCGCCGCGATGGAGATCGCCTTGGTTGCGGGACTCTCCCAAGGCCAAGCCCACCGCGTGTTGGACCAGGCCGAGACGATGGTGATGGATACCCCGGAGGTACTCGAGTCCCTGGCCTTGGGGCGTATCGGCGCAAGCCATGTGCAGCGCATCCTCGAGCACGCCCAGCACATCGTTCCGGAACCGCTGCCATTGCCGCCGACGGAAGCCGATGAGGCGACGAAGGAAGAATGGGAACGCGAGATGGCCCGACGCGCTGCCCGGGCGCGGCAGGACCGCCGCGACTTCGGGGCGGACATGTTGGCCGTCGCCCCCGGCAAGTCGCCGACACAGCTGCGCGCGAGGGGCCGCCAGATACTGGAAAAGTACTATGGCCAGTCCTACACCAAGCGATCGCGCACCGAGCTGCGAGATCGCCGGATCACCTTGGAGGAGGCCAACCACGGCATGACGTGGTTCTCCGGCTATCTGCCGACCGCAAGCTGCCAGGCAATCTTCTCCAAGATCGATGGCATGGCACGCCTGCTCAAAACCGACCCCGACTCCGCCGCTGCCGTCGTCCGCGCGGCGGCGAAAGCAGGGGCCGGCGAGGACGCCGTCCACCCGCAGGAGGATCCCGCCGAAATACGGACACTTGACCAGTTGCGCGCCGATGTCTTCACGGACATGATGCTCAACGGGCCGCGGGGCCAGGGGCTGGAAACCGTCAATGCGGAGGTTTTCGTGGCGATTCCCGCCACGATGCTGCCCGGGACGCCAGGCGGCCCGTCCACCAGCGACGACACGGATGTCGATGGCCCCGCCACCGGATCGGGCCCGGCTGGTGGGGCGTCAGCGGGGCCGACGGGATCGATCGATGAGCGGCTCAGCGGTCCGGGGGGCCTCGCTGTGGCGCAGCTGCAGCCCGGTGCACCGGTTCCCACACTTCTGGGTGCCGGGCCGATCGACCAGGATTCAGCGGCACGGTTGATGACCGCGGCGAAGACCTGGTGGCGGCTGATCACCGATCCGATGACCGGTGCCATCGTGGAATTCGGCCAGGACCGGTACCGTCCCACCGCCGCCCAACGCGCGGCCTTGCGGTTCCGCGATGGAGGATGCACCACCCCCGGATGCACCGGCCCGGCCCGGACCTGCGAGATCGACCACACCAGCGAATGGCAGGACGGCGGGGGGACGGACATCGCCAACACCCGTCTGGCGTGTAAACGCTGTCACCGCCTCAAGTCCCTGGGGCTGATCGAGGTGGAACAGCGTGCCGGCGGAACGATCCTCGTCACCAGCCTCTTCGGCACCCAGCGCGTCGCCTACCCGGCCGCACCGTGGAGCGTGCCCGACGGGCGACAACCGGAGGTGCCACCGGGGACCGCCGACTGCCCGGCACCTCCGATCGATCCGGATTCACGGGTTCCGCGCATACCCGGGGAAGCAGAGGCGCATACCACCGAACACCCCGGGCAACGGACCGCCGCCTACTCATCCCTGGAGGACGTCCTGGCCAAGTCCGCATGGGAGCGCTGCCTGTGGGCGGAACTCACGGCGAATGCACCACCGGGCCAATACAGCGTGGACATGAGACGGATCGAATCCGATCACTACCAGGCCCTGCAGGTTCGGGAGTGGGGCCGGATCCAAGACATTCCGGACAGCTCGAGCGAGAACCCCGAGCACGGACGCTATGCGCGCAGCAAATGGGGAAAGGCCACTCGGAAACGGCGCCTCAAGCGTAATGCCGGCGGATACGGCCCACCGCACATCCAACGACCGGACGATAAGGACAACCCCTGGGGCGGCGAACGTCCACCGCTGCCGCCAACACCGGAGGACCCACCGTTCTAGCCAGCACGAAGCGGGCTGTACGGGTGGCCCGAACATCACGGAAGCCGGGCACCGAATCAATCGGTGCCCGGCTTCCCGTACTGCTGCCTACGGTCTAGCAGCCGTAGTAGAGCTCGAACTCGTACGGGTTCGGGCGCAGCGACAGCGGCTTGATCTCGTTCTCACGCTTGAAGTCGACCCAGGTGCGGATCAGGTCCTCGGTGAACACATCGCCGGCGAGCAGGAACTCGTAGTCCTCTTCCAGGGCCACGAGCGCCTCCTCCAGGGAGCCGGGAGCGACCTGGATGTCCTTGGCCTCTTCGGCGGGGAGCTCGTAGAGGTCCTTGTCGATCGGATCCGCCGGTTCGATGCGGTTGCGGATGCCGTCCAGGCCGGCCATCAGCTGTGCGGCAAAGGCGAGGTACGGGTTGCCGGAAGCATCCGGCGCGCGGAACTCGATGCGCTTGGCCTTCGGGTTCGAGCCGGTGATCGGGATGCGGATGCCAGCCGAACGGTTGCCCTGCGAGTACACCATGTTCACCGGGGCCTCGAAGCCCTTTACCAGGCGCTTGTAGGAGTTCACCGTCGGGTTGGTGAAGGCGAGGACGGCCGAGGCGTGCTTGAGCAGGCCACCGATGTACCAGCGGGCGACGTCCGAAAGGCCGGCGTAGCCCTTCTCGTCGTAGAACAGCGGTTCGCCGTCGGTCCACAGCGACTGGTGGCAGTGCATGCCCGAGCCGTTATCCCCGAAGATGGGCTTCGGCATGAAGGTGGCGGACTTGCCCCAGGCATCGGCAAGGTTCTTGACGATGTACTTGAACTTGAGGATGTCATCGGCCGAGTGGGTCAGCGTGTTGAACTTGTAGTTGATCTCGGCCTGTCCCGCGGCGCCCACTTCATGGTGGGAGCGCTCGACCTCGAGGCCGGCGGCCTCCAGCTCCAGGCAGATCGCATCGCGCAGATCGGCCTGCTTGTCGGTGGGGGAGACCGGGAAGTAGCCGCCCTTGTACGGCGTCTTGTACGCCTGGTTGCCGCCCTCTTCCTTCTTGCCGGTGTTCCAGGGCGCCTCGACGGAGTCGATCTTGTAGAAGGAGCCCTGCGGCTTCGACTCCCACTGCATGTTGTCGAAGATGAAGAATTCAGCCTCGGGGGCGAAGAACGCTGTGTCGGCGATGCCGGTGGATGCCAGGTAGGCCTCGGCACGTTCGGCCACGCCACGCGGGTCGCGGTGGTAGGGCTCGCCGGTGCGTGGGTTCACGATCGAGAAGTTGAAGGCCAGCGTCTTCTCAACGCGGAACGGATCGATGAACCCCGTCGTGACATCCGGGATCAACTGCATGTCGGAGTCGGCGATGCCCTGGAAGCCCTTGATCGACGAGCCATCGAAGAGCTGCCCGTTGACGAAGA
The DNA here is from genome assembly GCA_016892645.1 of Micrococcaceae bacterium RIT 802. Taxonomy (GTDB): domain Bacteria; phylum Actinomycetota; class Actinomycetes; order Actinomycetales; family Micrococcaceae; genus Arthrobacter_H. The sequence goes on along the minus strand of JAFEMX010000003.1, from coordinate 187,454 downwards.
AGTCGGCGTCGACCGTCTTCGCCGGGACGTTGAAGTGCTGCTGCACCCCCGGAAGGTCCGTGAATCGGATGTCGACGAACTTAATGTCTTCGTCGGCAATGTACTTGAGGACTTCGTCCGGGTTCTTGAACATCTGCTACTGCTCCTAAGAGATCTGCTCAGGCCAGGGAAGCACGCGGCTTTTGCACGTGTCGGCCCCTCGCTGTTACCTCTACCCTAGCGAATTCTGGTTTCCCGACCGTGACACATTTGTTTCGGTGACGTTACAGGGCGCAGGACCGGACGCGGATCCAGGGGTGGAATCGCGCGCGGTCGGCGGCACTGGTCGGCCCCCTGATCCGCCCGACCACCGGTGTTCCCGGGCACGACGCCGGTGCACGCCGGGAGGGCCACGGTAAGCTGGAGGGGTGGAAAGAAAAGACGTCAGTTCGTGGCTCGAGGGCCCGCCGCAGCTCAACCCCGAAGCCTGGCCGGGCCAGCGACTCGGTCGCCCGGAGTCGGGGCCGGGGTCCGTCGCCCGTATCGGTCGGCGCGTGGGAGCCCTGTGCATCGACTGGGCGCTGGCCATGATCCCGTCCTTCATCTTCTTCAACGGCAGCTCCCTGGCGAACCTGACGATATTCGCGGCCATGCAGATCGTCTTCGTCGGCGTGACCGGTCACTCCATCGGCCACCGGATCCTCGGGATGCAGGTGCAGGGGATGGACGGCACGGCCATCAAACCCCTGCAGGGCCTGATCCGCGGGATCCTCGTGTGCCTCGTTGTCCCGCCGCTGGTGACCGATCCCGACCAGCGCGGTCTGCACGACCGCGCCATCAACGCGATACTCGTGCGTATCTGACACGGAGCGCGTGCGGCTCGGCCGCCGCCACCCGGGGTCACGACCGGCCACGGAACAATTCCCGCGTCACACAGAAAGTGCCGGTTCCCCCGCGGGGGAACCGGCACTTTCATGTGGTCGGTTTAGCGGCCGCGCATGGACCGGCGGTCGGGACGGGCCTTGTTCGGGTCGATGCCCTTGGGAATCGGCAGCTTGGCGCTCCCCAAGGTCGACAGGCGCATGTCCACCGCATGGACCTCCTGTTTGTTCAACGTCTTGGGGAACTTCTTCATCTTCTTGGCAACGTCCCCGAGCGCGGTTTGGCCTTCACCCGAGCCGGCATTGATGACGTGGATCGGGACGTTGGGCAGCACGCGGCTCATCCGGCGGCGTTCGGAGTCCACCAGCGGACGGACCCGGTTGGTCGGGCCCTCGGTGACCAGCACGACGCCGGGACGGCCGATGCCGCGGAAAACGAGATCCTGCGTGCGCGGGCTGATGGCCACGGGCTGCTCGGTCAGGACCCAGCCGCGGCGCAAAACCGACATGGAGGCGCCGGCGGCACCGGGCTTGCCTTCGAGCTGCTTGAACGCCGCCCGCTCGGCACGCCGGGAGAGGATCAGCAACGCGGCGAGCAGGCCGAGGGGAATGGACACCAGGAGCGTGGTGACCCAGTTGTTGATCAGCAGGCCGACAACCAGGCCGACGGCAACGATGCCGACGAAGGCCAGGACCATCCACCACACGGCGTTCGGGTCGTTGCGCCGGGTCATCTGGAAGACCTGGCCGAGCTGCTTCAGCCGACCCGGTTCCTTGGCGGCCTTTTCGGCTTTGGGCTTGCGGGAGAACAAGGAACGCTTGGGCTTCGCATCGTCATTTGCGGGTGAGTTAGTGGTCTTGGCCATAGTGGTTCAATTCTACGCGATCAGCGAGGTGCTAGTGGGCGGCGAGGAGTGTCGCGGCCTCTTGCTTGGTCGTGCCGGAGCTTTCGATGTGGGCCAGCTCCTCGGGGATCGGCAGGCCCTTCTTGCGCATGGCACCCGCCCACAGGCGGCCGGCCCGGTAGGACGAACGCACCAGCGGCCCCGACATGACGCCCAGGAAACCGATCTCCTCGGCTTCCTTCTGCAGGTCGACGAACTCCTGCGGCTTGACCCACCGCTCGACCGGGTGGTGGCGTTCGGTGGGGCGCAGGTACTGCGTGATGGTCAACAGATCGCAGCCGGCGTCGTGCAGGTCGCGCATGGCCTCGACGACTTCCCCGAGTGTCTCTCCCATGCCGAGGATGAGGTTCGACTTGGTGATCATATGGTGATCGCGCCCCTGCGAGATCACATCCAGCGAGCGTTCGTAGCGGAAAGCCGGACGGATCGACTTGAACAGCCGGGGGACCGTTTCGATGTTGTGCGCGTACACCTCGGGAGCCGAGGCGCAGATCTCGTCCAGGTATTCCTTTTTGCCCGAGAAGTCGGGAATCAACAGCTCGACGCCGGTGCCCGGGTTGAACTGGTGGATCCTGCGGACCGTCTCGGCATAGAGCCAGGTGCCCTCATCCTCGAGGTCGTCACGGGCCACGCCCGTCACGGTCGCATAGCGCAGGCCCATCTGCTTGACGGATTGCGCAACCTTGAACGGTTCGGCCCGGTCGATGGCCTGCGGTTTTCCGGTGTCGATCTGGCAGAAGTCGCAACGCCGCGTGCATTCGGAGCCGCCAATGAGGAACGTCGCCTCCCGGTCTTCCCAGCACTCGAAGATGTTGGGGCAGCCCGCTTCCTCGCAGACGGTGTTCAGGCCCTTGTCCTTGACCAGCTTCTTGAGTTCCACGTACTCCGGCCCGATTTCGACCTTCGCCTTGATCCACTCGGGCTTTCGTTCCACGGGGGTTGCCGAGTTGCGCTGTTCAATGCGCAGCATGCGACGTCCTTCTGGGGCGAGGCTCACAGTAGGGCTCCTTCATCAGCGATCGGGTGGAAATTCTTGATGGCGGGTTCGAGGAGCCGGGTCAGCTCCTCCTGTACGCGGTCGAGCACATCGACGGGGCGGACTGGGCGCCCGCTCTCCTCGGTGATGCTCGTGGTGGACGCATCCGCTATCCCGCAGGGGATGATCCGTGAGAACGCCGCATCGTCATTGTCGCAGTTCAGCGCGAACCCGTGCATGGTCACGCCGTGGTCCACGCGGATGCCGATGGCAGCGATCTTCCGGTCCTGGCGACCGTCGGAGCCCAGCACCCATACCCCGGCCCGGCCCGGAACGCGTTCGGCCTCGATGCCGAAATCGGCGACGATGTGGATCAGCATCTCCTCGAGACGGTGGACATAGTCGCGGATGCCGGCGTGGTTCGCCAATTCCACGATCGGGTATCCCACGAGCTGTCCCGGGCCGTGCCAGGTGATCTTGCCGCCCCGGTCCACGTCGACGACAGGAGTCCCATCGACCGGAAGATCCTGTGGCTCGGTTCGTTTGCCTGCCGTATAGACGGCAGCATGTTCGAGAAGCAGGACTTCCGGCCCCCGCGCACCGGCAGCCACGTCGTCGTGGATGCGGCGCTGCAAGTCCCAGGCCTCCTGGTAGTCAACGTAGTCCGGGGCAAAGCCCAGTCGCTGGAAGGAAATGGTCATGGGAACAACGCTACTCGTCGGCGTGCACAGGTTCGAATTGCGTGAAGACCCAGCTGCCTGTGGATAACTTCTGCGACGAGCCGGCAAACGCGGTAGAAAGAGAACATGGATGCACCGAAGTCGACGGCAGGGCGCCCCGAACTGGAGGATTGGTCCGTTGAGTCGGAGATCGGCAGCGGGGGTTGCGGAACCGTCTACGTCGTCCGGCACCGGAAAACAGGCGATCGAGCTGCGCTGAAGGTCCCTGCGGCGTGGCATGGGGGCGAGGGCACGACGGCTGAAATCTCGGCGTTGGCATCCATGAAGCACCAGCACGTCGTGGACCTGGTGGGGACCATTCGGACCGACCAGGGTGACGCCATCCTGATGGAATACCTTCCGGGCGGTTCCGTGGCCGATCTCATCGCGGCCCGCGGTCCGTTGAGCCTGGGGGAGGCCGTCACCGTCATCGCCCCGATTGCCGGTGCGCTGGCCTTCCTGCACGAGCACGGCGGAGTCCACGGGGACGTAGCTCCGGGAAACGTGCTCTTCACCGCCGCTGGCATGCCCAAGCTGGCGGATCTCGGGCTGGCCGTTCTCGTCGGGGGGCTGCAATCCGAGTCGGGCACCCCCGGTTTCCGCGCACCTACCCTGGCCGGGGACGACAGCGGCGGCAAACGGTTGCGGCCCGCCCGTGACGTCTTCTCGCTCGCCGCGCTCACCTGGTACATGGTCACGGGCCGGGTTGCCGGCCCGACCCAGCAAAGGCCGCCATTGTCCAGTCTCCTGGGCAGGGTGCCCAGCCAGCTGGTGGAGCTCCTCGAGGACGGCCTTTCCGAAGACGAATCGCGTCGGCCCAGTGCCGCCGAATTTGGCCGGCGCATCTTCGAGGTGGCCAAGCCCCAGCCCGTCAGCCTTCGTGATGCGGTTCGTCCGGAGGGCATGCCCCACATGGTGACACATGTGGTCGCCGGTCAGCCGGCAGCCCGTGGCCCGGGACCGTGGAAATGGCTGCGTGCGCGGGTGGATGCCCGCCGGAACGAAATCCGGCCGGACCGGCGGCGTGCCCGGGGCCGGGCCAAACCCGTGTGGCCGGATGCCGCGGGAACCCGCGGTGGCCGGCCACGGGAACGAAGCAGAGGCGTCCGAACCCGGCACCGCCGTCCCGCGATCTGGCTGGCGTCGATGGCAGTCGTCCTGCTGGCGGGACTCGGTGCGGTCGGGGTCGGCGCCCTGAACCAGCAGCAGGCTGCCAGCCCGACATCGGCTGCCGGGAAACCGTCACAGCAGCAGGCGTCGACAGTGCCCAGGGCCAACGATCTGCAGGAAGCAGTCCCCAGCCCGACGTCGGGTTCGGACGCCACGCACCCACGCGGTCAGGTTCTGAAGAACGCGGCGTTCCGCGAGCCCGTACCGGACGATCCACTCGAGGCCGCCCGGGTGCTGAGTGCACGGCGGGACCTGGCCCTGTCCGCAGCCGATGCCCCCGCACTCCGGCAGGTCCATGCACGGAGGAGTTCTTCGCTAGGGCCGGACTTGGCCAAGGCCAGCCAACTGCGGGCCCAGGGACTGCACTACGAGGGGCTGACCACCCGCCTGTCCGATGCGACCGTTCGCGATGGTGCCGACCGGGACACCGTCGAGGTGGTCGTGACCAGCACGATCGGTTCCTATCAGGTCGTCGGCGCCGACGGGGCAATCGTGGCCACCATCGATCACCCGGAAATCCAGCGTGTGACACTACGGTTGGCCCGGGACGACCACGGCTGGCTCATCGCCGGTGTCCTCGACGCATCGGAGACCGGGAAGAAGACGTCCTGATATCCCGCCGGTGACTCGGGCACGCCGTGTCGATAGGATCGGACCATGAGTCCCAGTAGCTATCTTCGATACCCTCATGTCTTCGACCAGCTGATCACCTTCGTCGCCGAAGACGATGTTTGGCTGGCTCCGGTCTCCGGCGGCCGCGCCTGGCGCCTTTCGGCCCAAGGGCTGCCGGCCCGCAATCCCCGCTTCACCCCCGACGGCCAGACGGTCGTCTGGACGATCCTCACCGGGGGTACCCAGGAGATCGTTGCCGCGTCAGTGGACGGTGGCGACTACCGGCAATTGACGCACTGGGGCCACCCCTCGACCAGGAACCGAGGTTTCACCCCCAGCGGGGAGGTCCTGGCCATTACCTCCCAGGGGCAGGGCGACTCCCGGCTGACGTGGGCGCGGACCGTTCCCCTCGACGGATCACCCGGAACGTCCCTGAAGTATGGCCCGGTGGATTCCCTCGCGTGGGGACCATCCATCGGGGACGAGCGCCCACTGGTGGTCGGAAGCGCGCTCAGCAGGGAACCGGCGTGGTGGAAACGGTATCGCGGCGGTACGGCCGGCAAACTGTGGATCGACCGGGAGGGCGGGGATAATTTCGAACGCTTCCTTCCCGATGTCGACGGCCACCTCTGTGATCCGCACTGGGTCGGTCAGCGCATAGCCTTCCTGTCCGACCACGAAGGGTACGGAAACGTCTACTCCGTGGACGCCGCGGGTGCAGACCTGCGACGCCATACCGACAATGACCGCTACTACGCCCGCCATCTTTCCTCTGATGGAAGCCGGCTGGTCTACGAATCAGCCGGCGACTTGTGGATTCTGGACGACATGGAGGCGGAACCGCGTCGGATCGAGGTCTCCCTGGGATCTGCCGGCCACGGTCGGCAGCCGACCGCCCTGGACGTGGCAGCCCACCTGGCGCGCGCCACACCGGACCACGGCGGAAACGCCAGCATCATCGAGAGCCATGGGACGCTCCACCTCCTCATGCACCGGCGTGGGCCCGCACGGGCGATCGCAGCCACTCCGGGCGTTCGCGCCCGGCTCGGGTGCTTTCTGGGCCCGCATCAAGTCGTCTACGTCAGCGACGAGGACGGTTCGGAGGCCGTCCGGATCCGGCGGTTGGATTCCCCCGCGGCGAGGGAACCGTCGATTGCCGGTGTCGGAGCCGACGGGGCCGAGGCACGTGCCGAGAAGGACACCGGAGACGAGGCCGTCGACTTGCCGCAACCAGTCAGTGCCGCGGGGCTTTCCGCACCGAGGGACCAGGACGGCGCGTCCATCACTGCGGAATCCAGTTCGGCTGCCGGCGACGACGTAGTTCGTGGGGACGCCTCGGACGCCGACCGGGGTGCAAACACGGATGCCGACCCGGCGGAGGCCCCGGGGGAACGTACCTTCACGCTTCCCACGGGGCACCGGGTGCGTGCCCTGGCCTCCAGCGCCGACGGACGGTGGGCCGCCGTGGCCGCCGAAACGGGGCATGTCTTCCTGCTCGATCCCACGGCGGGGACGTGGCATGAGCTCAGCGATGGCCGCCAGGGAGGCGTCGACCGGCTCGCGTTCTCGCCGGACGGCCGCTGGCTGGCCTTTGCCGAGCCGGTCACGGCGTTGGGTGCCCGCAGCCGGATCCTCCTCGTCTCCACCGAGGACCCCGGTGCCGCCCCGATCAAGGCCACGGACGGCCGTTTCCGCGACCATGCACCATCGTTTACCCCCGACGGGAAGTACCTGGCCTTCCTGTCGGATCGGAGCTTCGATCCGCTCTACGACACCCACACCTTTGACTTGTCGTTCCCGGCATCGACCAAACCGTTCATGCTTGCCTTGGACGACCGGACCCCGTCACTGTACGGGCCACAGGTCTACGGGACCGACCCCGAGCCGTCCGCCCCGGAGACGAACGGTGCCTCCGCCACCGACGCGTCGACGATGAGCCAGAGCCCTGCCACAGGCGGTGGGCCGGCGCCTCGGACCACGGTCGTGGTCGAGGGCCTGCCGTCGCGCCTGTTCGCGGTCCCCGTACCGCAGGGCCGCTATGAGTCGCTCGAGGCGGTCGACGGTGGCCTGCTCTGGCTCACCGACGTCTCGACGGGGGTCACCGGTGATGGGCGGGCCCCGGACACGTCAGCCGAGGCCAAGCACTTGGACCGGTTCGACCACGAAACACAGCAGACGACGACGTTGCTGGATGCCGCGGAGGCATTCCTGGTCAGCGGTGACCGGAAGCGGCTCGTGGCCGTCAACGACGGTGCGGTTCGTGCCGTGCCATCCGACAAGCCAGCGGAGAAGGACTCGCTCGATGCCCAGGACGTCGACCTGGGCCGGATCCGGGTCCGTCTGGAACCGGCAGCGGTGTGGGCACATGCCTTCGACGAGGCTTGGCGGCTCCAGCGCGACTTCTACTGGGTGCAGGACATGGGCGGCCAGGACTGGGATGCGGTGGCCGAGGCCTACCGCCCGTTGGTGCAGCGGCTCGGATGCCACGATGACCTCCTGGACCTGCTGTGGGAACTTCACGGGGAACTGGGCACGTCTCACGCCTACGTGACAGCGGCCGCGTCAGGCGGCGGTGAACGGCAGGGTCTGCTGGGAGCCGACTTCGAACTCGTCGGTGGGGAATGGCGCATCGCCGACGTCCTGGCCGGCGAGTCGTCGGATCCCCAGGCCTACTCGCCACTGGCCGCCCCCGGCGTTGGAGCGCGTGCAGGCGACACACTGCTGGCCATTGACGGCGTCGACATCCCCGCAGGCGGGCCCGCGCTGCTACTCCAAGGAGCCGGCGGCAAGACCGTGGAGTTGACCCTGCGGAATGGCGAGCAATCGCCGGCACCAGGAACGCTCCGACGGGTCGGGGTGGTCCCGGTCCGCGATGAGCAGCGGCTGCGCTACCACCAGTGGGTCGAGCGAAACCGGCGGGAAGTCCGTGAAGCCTCCGACGGGGTGTTCGGCTATCTGCACATCCCCGACATGATGCCACTGGGATGGGCCCAGCTCTTCCGGGACCTGGACCAGGAAGCGTCGCGGGATGCCCTGCTCATCGACGTTCGGCGCAATCGCGGCGGGCACACCTCGCAGCTGGTCGCCGAGGTGATCTCCCGCAAGGTCACTGCCTGGTCGGTGCCACGGGACATGGAGCCGTGGACCTACCCGGCCAGCGCCACCCGCGGGCCGGTGGTCATCCTCACGGATGAATGGGCTGGATCAGACGGGGACATCATCACCCAGGTGAGCAAGCTGCGGGGGATCGGGCCCGTCGTCGGCATGCGGACCTGGGGTGGGGTGATCGGCATCGACGGATTGTTCGACCTGGCCGACGGCACCCAGGTCACCCAGCCCCGCTACGCAACGTGGTTCACCGGCGGTGTGGGCTGGGATGTGGAGAACCGGGGGGTCGATCCGGATATCGAGGTTCCGTTCCCTCCGCATGCCTACCTCGCGGGCCAGGACCCGCAATTGGAACAGGGTATCGCGGTGCTCAAGGAGATGCTTCGGGAGATCCCGACCCAGCTGCCGCCGGAGCGGACCGGCTACCGGAGCCGGAAGCCCGGCCCCCTGCCGTCCCGTCCGCAGGACCTGTCTGCGGAGTGAACCGGTGTGGGGACGACCAGCGGTCCTCCTCCGCGGGAATGCAGCAGGGCGCCGGAACCATTGATGGTTCCGGCGCCCTGCTGCGTGGGGACGCGGACGTCTAGGAAACGAGGGTGGCGTCGAGCTTGATGCTGGGCACCGAAGCCAGCGCCTTCGAGACCGGGCATCCTTCCTTGGCACCCTGTGCGGCCTCCTGGAAGGCGGTCTCGTCGATGCCCGGAACGGTGGCCTTGAGGACCAGCCGGATCTCGGAGATGAGGGGCCCGTTGCTCGTGTCGAAGTCGACCTCGGCGGTCGTCTCCAGTGATTCCGGCGCGAATCCGGCTTCCTTCAGCACGTTGCTCAGCGCCATCGAGTAGCAGGAGGCATGCGCCGCGGCGATGAGCTCCTCGGGGCTGGTCTTGCCTTCCGCCTGCTCGGCACGGGCCTTCCAGGTGATGTCGTAGGTTCCGATGCCGGACGTTTCGAAGGTGGTCTGGCCGCTGCCGGAGAAAAGATCGCCGTTCCAAACGGTGCGGGCTGAACGAGTTGTAGCCATGGGGACTCCTCCACATCTGAGCTGGGCGACCGGTTCCGGGCGCCACCTCCCATCCTATGGGTCCACGTCCCGGTGGCAAGTGGAAGTCCCCGGACGTCAAACGACCCCCGACGATCGGTGCAGATCGAGCGGGGGTCGTGCGGGCGGGAACGGAATCAGACCCAGAGCACGGCGATCGCGATGTTGACCAGGGCCAGGCCGCCCACGGCGTGGGCGATGCCGGTGGGGACCTCGTCGTTGGCCTTGACCTTCTTGCGGCCGAGCCACGCGGCCACGAGGATGCCCAGCGCGATGATCAGCTTGATGCCGAGCTTGATCCGGTTCGGCTCGCCGTCGCCCATCTCCAGCAGGCCGAACATCAGGATGCCGGTCACCACCTGGGTGATGGCCCCGATCCACTGCCAGAGACCGACGGTGGGTTTCTTGAAGGAGGCGAGCCAGCCGCCGAAGATCGCGGCCGCACCGAGGATGTGCAGGAAGATGAGCAAGGTGAAGAGGATGTCCATGCCACCAAGCTTAGGGCCGAATTCGACAGCGTGTCGAAACCGCGCCGGGCCGCAAGACGACGACGGCTGGTGATTCCCGTGGGGAGTCACCAGCCGTCGTCGTACTGGTCAGGCCGCCTGTGCGGGCCCGGCAGTACTACAGGCCGAGGTCGGCCTCGAAGGCGCCCTCTTCGAGGCGCTTGCGCAGCGTCTGCAGGAAGCGTCCCGCATCCGCACCGTCGACCAGCCGGTGGTCGTAGGTCAGCGACAGGTACATCATGTGGCGGATGGCGATGGTGTCGTCGCCGTCCGCGCCCGTGACGACCACGGGACGCTTGACGATCGCGCCGGTCCCCAGGATGGCCACCTGGGGCTGGTTGATGATCGGCGTGTCGAACAAGGCGCCGACGGAGCCGATGTTCGTGATCGAGAACGTGCCCCCGGAGAGCTCGTCCGGGCCGATCTTGTTGTCGCGCGTCCGCTTGGCGACGTCGGCGATCTTGCCCGCCACACCGGCGAGGTTCAGGTCGCCGGCGTTGGAGATGACCGGAACGAGCAGGCCCTTCTCGGTATCCACCGCAATCGCCAGGTGTTCGGCGTTGTGGTAGGTGATCTCCTGCTTGTCCTCGTCGTACTCGGCGTTCAGCTTCGGGTGCTGCTTCAGCGCCTCGGCGACGGCCTTGGCGATGAACGGCAGGAACGTCAGCTTGGTGCCGTTGACGGCCTGGAACTGGTCCTTGGCAGCCGTACGCAGCTTGGCGACGCGGGTCATGTCGACCTCGTGCACCTGCGTCAGCTGCGTCGAGACGTCGAGGGACTCGCGCATGCGCCGGGCGATGACCTGGCGGATGCGGGGGGCCTTCTCGGTCTTCCCGCGCAGGGACGACGGCACGACGGCGGCGGGGGCCTTGGTGGCCGATCCCTGTGCTGCCGCAGGTGCGGCAGACGGGGCCGCGACCTTCTGGGCCTCGACGGCATCCAGGACGTCCTGCTTCCGGATGCGACCACCGACACCTGTGCCGGAGACGGAGGACAGGTCGATGTCGTTCTGTGAGGCCAGGCGGCGCACGAGCGGAGTCACGTAACCGTCGTTGCCGCCCGCCGGGGCAGCGGGGGCAGCCTCCTGCTTCGGGGCTTCCTGCTTCGGAGCCTCCTGCTGGGGCGCCTCTTCCTTGGGGGCTTCCTGCTTCGGGGCCTCCTGCTTGGGGGCCTCTTCCTTCGGGGCTTCTTCCTGGGGAGCGGCCTCCTCCTTCGGAGCCTCTTCCTTCGGGGCTTCCTGGGCAGGGGCCGAGCCCGATCCGACGACGGCCAGGACGGCTCCGACCTCGGCGGTCTCGTCTTCGTTGACCTTGATCTCGAGCAGCGTTCCGGCGACCGGGGAGGGGATCTCGGTGTCGACCTTGTCGGTGGAGACCTCCAGCAGCGGTTCGTCGACCTCGACGCTGTCGCCGACCTGCTTCAGCCAGCGGGTGACGGTTCCCTCGGTGACGCTCTCGCCCAGGGCGGGCAGGGTCACGTCGGCGCGTTCACCGGAGTCCGAACCGGAGTCCGTGCCCGCCGTCGGGGCTTTCTGGGGCTCCTCGGTTTCGGTGGAAGGTGCCTCGGTGGGGGCGTCTTCCTGCACATCCGAGGCCTGGTCGTCTGCTGGCTGCTCGTCGTCGGCCGCGATGGAATCCTGCTGCTCGCTGCCGCCACCCTGGTTGGCATCGCCACCCGACGATGACCCGTCCCCGATGCGCACCAGCGGGGCGCCGACGTCGGCGGTCTCGTCCTCGGGCACGAGGATCTCCTCGATGACACCGGCGACGGGCGAGGGGATCTCGGTGTCGACCTTGTCGGTGGAGACCTCCAGCAGCGGTTCGTCGACCTCGACGCTGTCGCCAACCTGCTTGAGCCAGCGCGTCACGGTGCCTTCGGTGACGCTTTCACCGAGTGCGGGCAAGTTCACGGTTTCAGACATGGTGTCCCCGTTCTCCTAAAGCTATATGTCTTGACTTGGACGGCCGGCAACGAGGGCGGAGCGGCCGGTGTTCGGCTTGGTTCGAGCTTAGTCCACGGTGGTCCGGCTTCGAAAAGCCGGGCCACCGCGGACGCCCGCATGGCCTAGCCGTGAAGCGGTTTGCCGGCGAGGGCCAGTGCGGTCTCGCCGAGGGCCTCGTTCTGCGTCGGGTGCGCGTGGATCAACTGGGCGACATCCTCGGGGTAGGCTTCCCAGTTCACGATCAGCTGGGCCTCGCCGATCTGCTCGCCGATGCGGCCGCCGATGCCGTGCACGCCGACGATCGGACCGTTCTTCACACGGACCATCTTGATGATGCCGGTCGTTCCCAGGATGGAGGACTTGCCGTTTCCGGCCAGGTTGTACTCCGCGACCTCGATCTGGTCCTCTCCGAACTTCTCCTTCGCCTTGGGCTCGGTGTAGCCGACCGAGGCGATCTCCGGCTCGCAGAAGGTCACCTTCGGGATGTTGATGTCCTCGACGATCACCGGGTTCTGCCCGGCAATCTCCTCGGCGACGAAGATGCCATGCTGGAACCCGCGGTGGGCCAGCTGCACGCCGGGGACGATGTCGCCGATCGCGTAGATGTTCCCGACACCGGTGTGCTGGCGTTCGTTGGTGATGACGAACCCACGGTCCATGGTGATGCCCTGGTCCTCGAAGCCAAGGCCCTCCGTGACGGGCCCGCGGCCCACGGCGACCAACACGATGTCGGCTTCCAGGACCTTGCCGTCGGCCAAGGAGACCTTGGCGGAATTCTCATCCTGCTCGACCTTCTCGAAGAAGACGCCGGTGTTGAACTTGATGCCGCGCTTCTTGAAGGAACGCTCCAGGTTCTTGATGATCGACGGGTCCTCGTTCGGCACGAGGGAGGGCAGGCCCTCGACGATGGTGACGTCCACGCCGAAGGACTTCCAGACGGAGGCGAACTCGACGCCGATGACTCCGCCGCCGAGCACGATGGCGCTCTTCGGGATGGTGTCCATGTTCAGGGCCTCGGTGCTGGTCAGCACGCGCCCGCCGATCTCCAGGCCCATGGTCTTGGACGTGGAGCCGGTGGCGAGGATGATGTTCTTGCCCTTGTAGGCGACGCCGTCCACGTCGATGGTGTCCTGCGACACGAGGCGGCCATTGCCCTCGATCACATTGACCTTCTTCATCTTCAGCAAGCCCGAGAGCCCCTTGAACTTCCCGGCGACGACGCCGTCCTTGTACTTGCGCACGCCCTCCATGTCGATGGAGTCCAACGTGGTGTTGATGCCGTACTTGGCGCCTTCGCGCGCGTTTTCAGCCAGTTCGGCGGAGTGCAGGTACGCCTTGGTGGGGATGCAGCCGGTGTGCAGGCAGGTGCCGCCGAGCTTGGCCTTCTCCACAAGCCCGACGGTGAAGCCGAGCTGGACGGCACGCAGTGCGGCCGAATAGCCGGCGCTGCCGCCACCAAGGATGAGTACATCGAATTCTTGCGTTGTTGCCGAATCGGCCACGTTAACGCTCCCTCGCGAGTGAGATCGGGCCCCCACAGCCTGGGGGCTCATTCCTTGTGTATTGCCTGGTCGACGGGTCGGTCGGGCAGGCACTGCCTACTGTTCTTTCAGGGTTTACCTTAGCGTGGTCGCCGACCCTTCCTCCACACGTCGTGACGGGGCGATCGGATGTTGGTGACCAGCTTCACGGCGGGCGGCATCGGGGCTACTGTGCGGCCAGGAGCTCGGCGTAGGCGAGAAGTGTCCGCAGTCCGGACCCGGTGCCGTTCTTCGGCACGTAGCCGTAGGGTGCGGCGTCGTTGAACGCGGGGCCGGCAATGTCGATGTGCGCCCACGGGATCTTCTTGCCGTCGACCTCACCGACGAATTCCTGCAGGAAGACGGCGGCGGTCATCATTCCGCCCGGGCGATCTCCGGCGTTCGCCAGATCGGCGACCGTCGAGTCCAGCGTGGACCGCAGCTCTTCCGGCAGGGGCATGCCCCATGCGCTTTCGCCCGCCGATTCCGCGGCGCGGACCAGGGCGTCCCGGACCACGCCATCGCCCATGATGCCGCTCGTCCGACGTCCGAGCGCGACCACTTGCGCGCCCGTCAGGGTGGCGATGTCGATGACGACGTCGGGCTTCTCTGCACTGGCGGCGACGAGGCCATCTGCCATGACCAATCGTCCCTCCGCATCGGTGTTCAGGATTTCCACTGTCTTTCCGCCGAACATGGTCAACACGTCTCCGGGCCGGGCAGCGTTGCCCCCCGGCATGTTTTCGGCCAGGCACAACCAGGCGGTGGTGCGCACCGGAAGCCCCAGCTCGGCGATGGCCATCACCGTACCCAGGACAGTGGCCGCTCCGGCCATGTCGGATTTCATGTGGTGCATGTTTGCCGGCGGCTTCAACGAGATGCCTCCGGTGTCGAAGGTGATGCCCTTGCCGACGAGGGCCAGATGTTTGGCGGCCTTGGCAGGGGTGTATTCGATCTTCAGCAGCCGTGGCGGACGCGCGGAGCCCTTGCCGACGCCCATGATCCCGCCATAGCCGTCCTTTTCCAGCCGCTTCTCGTCGTACACCGTGACCTTCAGCGGAAGGGGTTTGGCGACCGTCCGGGCTTCGGCGGCAAATGATTCCGGGAACAGGTCATTCGGGGCGGTATTGACCAGGTCGCGGATCCCCCGCACTGCACGGCCGACCACCGCGGCCCGGCGCAACGCAGCAGGCAATGCCTTGTGGGCCGAAGCCGCCGTGGCGATGACCCCTTCCGTCAACGGGCTCTTTTCCGGTGCCTTGGAACGGTGGTTGGGGAACGAATAGGACCCCAGCGCGACCCCCTCGGCCACCGCTGCCGCCTGCTCAACCGTAGGCGTCGGGAAGGCGAAGACGACCTTGGAAAGACCAGCTAGCTGGCGGGCCGCCGACCCCGCAGCCCGGCGCAGGGATTCGGAGTCGGGAGTCTGCTCAGATACGTGTCCGACCCCGGAAAGGACCAGGACGCCGGCCTTAAGTGAATCGGTGGCGGGGAGGCGGACGACTTCGTCGGCCGCCCCGGTGACTCCGAGCGAGACGAGGGACTCTTGCAGGGCGGCCGCCTCCGCTTTCGGCAGCGGCGATTCGAGCAGCCGCGGCCCCTCTTTGCCCTGGGCGATGGCGACGACGACGGCCTGGGCCGCCACCCTGCGCACGTCGGGGGAGACAGCGGTCAGCTTCAGTTCGCTGGCGTTGATCACGGGACGAATTCCTTAATGCGGCCGTTGGGCCGCGGTTGACGAATCGGCAGGCATGTTGCGTCTACCGTCGATCGTAGCGCCGCAGGACTCGGTCCCGCGTCCCGCGCGGACGACGTGGGGGGCTCATCCGGCCAACCGATAGACTGGAGGACGTGCCGGGAAGCTTTTCGGCCGTGTGCGTGTTGAAGCCTGAGAGTGCATGTCCCGAGTCCCTGGAAGGAGACGCGATGCTTGATCCCCTGTCCCTCGTCAGGCTCAACGAAGAGGTCATCGACGACCCCCGCCTGCAGGGTTTGGGGATGCTGGTCTCCTTGGCTGGGCACGCCGATGCAGGCCACGTCAGCCAGCAGGTCCGCCGCGAACTGCTCGGAGGGCTCGCATCGGAATTGGTCGCCTCCTTCGATGCCGATCAGCTGGTCAACTACCGGGAACGGCGCCCGCATGTGTCATTGGCGGCTGACCACTTCACCGAATATGTGGCACCGACCATCGAGTTGTACCGACTCACCGATGGTCTGGGTACGGATTTCCTCTTCCTCACCGGTTCGGAACCGGATCTGCAGTGGGAACGATTCGCCGCCGCCGTCGTGTTGTTGGCACGCGGCTTGAACGTCAGTTTGACGGCGGGCATCGGAGCGGCTCCGCTTCCGGTTCCGCACACGCGCAGAATCGGCGTTACCGTCCACGGCAACCGGCAGGATCTCCGCGAGGGCATCTCGACGTGGAACCCAACGGCGGAGATCCCCGCCGCGGCGGCCCACTTGCTGGAAATGCGGCTCGACGAGGACGGGCGCGACGTCGTCGGCTACGACCTGCACATACCTCACTACTTGGCCGATTCCGAATATCCGCAAGCTGCCGTGGCCGCCCTCGAATTCCTCGGTGCCGCATTGAGCTTGGGCCTGCCCACCGACCAGTTGCGCGAAGCAGCCCGGAAGGTGGAGGGGCAGATCGCCGAGCAGGTGGCGGAAACGCCGGAGATCCAGCGGATGGTGTCCACTTTCGAGCAGCGCTTCGACGCCCATGTCCCGGATTCGGAAATGCGTTCGTTGCTGCTTCCCCCGGACGAGGACGTTCCAGATGGGGACGACCTCGCCTCGGCAGCCGAGGCTTTCTTGTCGTCACAGGCGGCCAGGGGTTCTTCCGACGAAGGTGGTCGATGAGCGACAGGGCCGTCCGGCTCGGCTCTGGTCAGGCCTGGTGGGTTTGGGGCATCGGTGTCTTCGCCTACCTCGTCGCAGTCACGCAGCGCACTAGTTTCGGGGTGGCCGGTCTGGAGGCCACTGCAAGATTTGATGCCAGTGCCTCGATCCTGGCGACATTCAGCGTGGTCCAGCTCGTCGTCTATGCCGCGTTGCAGATCCCCGTGGGGTTGCTGATCGATAAGTTCGGGTCACGGCGCCTGATCATTTTCGGGGCCGTGCTGATGGCCGTCGGCCAGATGTTGTTGGCCTTGGCGACTTCGGTTCCGGCGGGGTTGATCGGCCGGTTTTTCGTCGGCGCGGGCGACGCCATGACCTTCGTTTCCGTCATACGGCTCATTTCGGCCTGGTTTCCGGGCTACCGCGTACCGATGCTCACGCAATTCACCGGAATGGTGGGACAACTGGGGCAACTGCTGAGCCTGGTGCCGTTCGTCGCCTTGATGCACTGGGCCGGGTGGACGCCGTCCTTCCTGTCGTTGGCTGCCCTGTGCGTGTTGGCGTTTGTCCTTTCGCTGGTGGCCGTGCGCGACCAGCCGCCGGGCGCCGCGCCGCTACCGTCAGGACCCCAGGCCAAGTCGTTGGCCGTCTTGCGCGGCGCCTGGCAGGAACCGGGGACGCGGCTGGGATTCTGGACCCACTTCGCACTCCAGTTCTCGTCCAACGTCTTCCTGCTCGCGTGGGGGTATCCCTTCCTCGTCTCCGGACAGGGACTGGATCCGACCGTGGCCTCCGGCTTGATGACGATCTTCGTTCTCGTGGCGTTGGTCTTCGGGCCAGTCTTCGGCGCCGTCGTCTCCCGGCACCCCTTGCGACGGTCGACCCTGGCGTTGGCCATCATCGCGCTGATCGCCATGTCGTGGGCCGCTGTGTTGCTGTGGCCCGGGACGGCACCGGTTCCGGTGCTGGTCCTGATGATGGTCCTGGTAGCCGTCGGGGGACCGGGTTCCATGATCGGATTCGATTTTGCCCGGACATTCAACGCTCCCCGGATCACCGGCACGGCAACTGGCATCGTCAATGTCGGTGGTTTCACCGCGGCATTGGTCAGCGTGTACTTCATCGGGCTGATCCTTGATGTCCAGTTCGCCGCGTCCGATGGAACCGGCGAGCTGTACAACCTCGACGCGTTCCGTTGGGCCCTTGCCTTCCAGTTCATCCCGCTGGCCCTGGGTGCGTTGGGTATCGTGGTGACCCGACGCAAGGCCCGCGCCCATCTCGCCGAGTCGGGGGTAGTGGTGGTTCCGCTGTTGCAGGCCATCTCGGAGCGCCGTTGGCGCCGGGACGGACGCCGTGGCGCCTGACGAGCATCCCGCACTATCCCCTGACGAACCCCTCACGGACAACTCGCACGTCGCGCAGTAGCCTGCTGATCAACAGTCTGCCGCGGGAGTGCCGGCCCGGGTGGTCCGGTGGCCCAGCGTGGAGGCATGAACAGCCCACAGGGACAACTTTCCGTTTCGGACGCCGAAGGGGTCATCTCGCTGGTACCCCATATGCTCGGGTTCCACCCGCGCGAGAGCCTGGTCGTCCTGATCATGCAGGGCAACGCGCTCGAAGCCACACTGCGCATCGACCTGCCTGGATCGGGGCTTGGCCTGCCCTCCACCCGCAGACTGGCCCGACATCTGGTGGACTACATGCGGGCCGCCCCTGACGCCGACGGCGCATGTCTGGTGGTCTACTCGGAGCAGGAACGAATCGCGGAGCCGCTGCCCTGTCAGGGCTTCATCGACGTCGTTGCCACGCAGCTCCAGCGGTGCGGGTACCGGATCCACGATGCCTGGCTGGTCGGGCGCCAACGCTGGTGGTCCTATTTTTGCACCGATGCCGCCTGCTGCCCCGGGGACGGACGGCCCCTGGATGAGGTCGTGCTCTCCGATGCGAATCTGCGCATGGTGGTCGAAGGCAGCAGCCCGGTGCCCGAGCTCTGGGACGGGTCCTCCGATGGTGCATGGCCGGCAGTGGAAGCAGTTCGTGAGGTCGTGGATGCCCAGAGGCAGGCCGAAGACGGCTGGAAGGGCATCATCCGAGGGCTCGAACGCTGGTGTGCTGCCCTGGACCAGGAACCTCGGGAGCTTTTGAGCCGGCTGCGCTCCAACCCCGCGGATGCGGGCGCGCTTCTGGCCGCGTTGGGGGAGCACATGGTCAGGGACGCGTTGCCCTTTGCCGCTGGGGCGTCGAGTACGGCGGCCAGACAGGCATTGGTTGGCCAATTGCGTGAGGGTGGAACCCGCGTGCAATTGCGAGACCTCGGAGAGTTCATGCTGGGACATTCGGACCGGGCACCTCATTGGAGGACCCTCGAGCGACTATGGGACCTCGGAAGGGGACTGTTGCCGGCCGCCCAAGGTGCCGACCGGTGCGCCCTGCTCTGCATCCTCGCGTGGATCGAGTGGTCCAAGGGGCACAGCAGCGGAGCCCATGCCCTCATAGCCACGTGCCGTGCGGAGGAACCGGGGTATCGCCTGGCCGCGCTGCTGGATGCCTTCTGGTCTCGAGGGCAGCTTCCCCGGTGGGCCACGAGGCGGGAGACGGCATGGAGCGGGAGGGCGTAAACGCCTGACAGATGTCCGGAATCGGAGCGAAACGTGAGAGACTGGTACCCGCAGACCCGGTTGGGTCCGTGTCCTTGGAACGGTTCACGCCGTTCTTCCGGTGGTCCGCTTGCGGAACCGGGAACAAAAGGTCGGATGAAGGCGTTTCAACCACTGGACCCTTCATCCTGATCCGCCTTGCGGCGGAACCCGGACTTGACAGGGTCATAGTGGTGTTACCCGTCAGGTGGCACCGCGGTCGATCCGTGAGAAAGGTAATTCGTGCCAGCTTCCAAATCAAGCTCCAAGGCCACCACCAGCCGGGGCAAGAATCCCGCTTCCGCGGCGGGTTCTGTGGATACAGCCGATGAGACGGACGAGCTGACGCCCCAACAAAAGGCAGCCAAGACGAGGGCCGGAAACAAGGCGAAGAAGGCCGCCGAGTCTGATACTGCATCCAACGACGTCGTCCCGACGGCCGAGCAGGAGTCCGACGAGGAAGGTGCTGCCGCGGCCAAGCCCGACGCCGAGAAGTCCGGTGCACCCGCAGATCCGGGCGCCCCCGAAGACGAAGCGCGCGGGTTCATCATCACCTCCGATGACGATGACGCACCCCAGCAGCAGGTTCTCGTTGCCGGCGCGACTGCCGATCCGGTGAAGGACTACCTGAAGCAGATCGGCAAAGTTGCCCTGCTCAACGCGGAGCAGGAAGTGGACCTGGCTTTGCGCATCGAAGCCGGTCTCTACGCAACCGAGAAGCTCAAGGCAGGCGATGACCTGCCCAAGCGGTTGCACTGGGATCTGGAACAGGTGGTCCACGACGGAAAAATCGCCAAGAACCACCTGCTTGAGGCCAACCTGCGGCTTGTCGTGTCGCTGGCCAAGCGGTACACCGGCCGTGGAATGCTCTTCCTGGACTTGATCCAGGAAGGCAACCTTGGCCTGATTCGCGCGGTCGAGAAGTTCGACTACACCAAGGGCTTCAAGTTCTCCACCTACGCCACGTGGTGGATTCGGCAAGCCATCACACGTGCGATGGCCGACCAGGCGCGCACGATCCGCATTCCGGTGCACATGGTCGAGGTCATCAACAAGTTGGCTCGCGTTCAGCGCCAGATGCTGCAGGATCTGGGCCGGGAACCCACTCCTGATGAGCTGGCCAAGGAACTCGACATGACCCCGGAGAAGGTCGTCGAGGTGCAGAAGTACGGCCGCGAGCCGATTTCACTGCATACCCCTTTGGGCGAGGATGGCGATTCCGAGTTCGGCGACCTCATCGAGGACTCCGAAGCCGTGGTCCCCGCGGACGCCGTCAGCTTCACGCTGCTGCAGGAACAGCTGCATTCGGTGCTCGATACGCTGTCCGAACGTGAAGCAGGCGTCGTGGCCATGCGCTTCGGTCTCACCGACGGGCAGCCGAAGACCTTAGACGAAATCGGCAAGGTCTACGGCGTTACGCGTGAGCGGATCCGGCAGATCGAATCCAAGACGATGTCGAAGTTGCGCCACCCCTCGCGGTCGCAGGTGTTGCGCGACTATCTGGACTAAAGTGCGCGGGCCGGTGCTGCGTGCACCGGCCACCGCGAAAGGCCGGCTCCCGCGGGAGCCGGCCTTTCGCGTGGGTGGGGCCCGGCCCGTCAGGCCATCCTGGAAAAGGTGAGCGAACGCAAAATGCGGGAACCGTGTGCTCACAGTTCCCGCATTGGTGGTCCTGGCGTCCGGCGAGGGACGATCCGGAGTGGATCTAGTCCTCGTCGGCGTAGACCGGCTTTTCATGAAGCTTGTCGGTCTCGTCCTGCCATTCGGCGCTCATGGGACGGAGCTTTGCTTCGACATCGCGTGCGTGGTGGCCGCAGAAAAGCAGCTCCCCGCCGGAGGTCTCAAGAACCGCTCGCACATATGCCTGTGCCCCGCAGCGGTCGCAGCGATCGAGCGCGGTCAGTCCGCGTGTTGCCACTGATGTTGCCGTCATGGTGACCTCCTTAGATCTCGTGTACTCCATACAACCAGCTAAAGGGCGGGAATGATCTCACCGTCCCTCGACTTTCGCTCACCGCGTACTGATCCGGCCGCATTCGCCTCTCCGGCGTGTCGTATACCACGGCGCGGAAACATCCGCACCCGGTGGTGTGAGCGCAACGGCGCGGGAACCGGGAAATCCCGCTGCCGCGCACTATCGTGGAGAAGGTCCGAAATCCGTCGTCGACAAGGAGCACGTTCACCGTGGCACCGAGTTCTGAGTACAACGCACGCCACCTCTCCGTGCTCGAGGGGCTGGAAGCCGTACGCAAACGCCCCGGCATGTACGTCGGTTCCACCGATTCCCGTGGCCTCATGCACTGCCTCTGGGAGATCATCGATAACTCGGTTGACGAGGCCCTGGGCGGATTCGGGCAGGCCATCACCGTCATCCTGCACCCCGACGGCTCGGTCGAGATCCACGACGACGGCCGTGGCATTCCGGTCGACGTCGAACCCAAGACCGGG
The DNA here is from genome assembly GCA_016892645.1 of Micrococcaceae bacterium RIT 802. Taxonomy (GTDB): domain Bacteria; phylum Actinomycetota; class Actinomycetes; order Actinomycetales; family Micrococcaceae; genus Arthrobacter_H. The sequence continues at coordinate 166,172 of JAFEMX010000003.1, read as the reverse complement.
CTGACCGGCGTCGAGGTGGTTTTCACCAAGCTCCACGCGGGTGGCAAGTTCGGCGGGGGGTCCTACACGGCTTCGGGCGGCCTCCATGGCGTCGGCGCCAGCGTTGTCAATGCGCTTTCCGGCCGTCTCGACGTCCAGGTCGACCGTGGCGGCAAGACGTACCAGATGCAATTCCGGCGCGGCGAGCCGGGTCGGTTCAAGGACACGGGCAAGCCCAAGCCCGACGCGCCATTCCAGGCGTTCGTCGAAAACTCCGAACTCGACATTGTCGGCAAGGCCAAGCGGGGAGTCACCGGAACCCGAATCCGCTACTGGGCGGACCGCCAGATCTTCACCGCCGACGCGAAGTTCTCCTATGAGGAGCTCGAGGCCCGGGCACGCCAGACCGCCTTCCTCGTTCCCGGCCTGCGCCTCACCCTGCGCGATGAACGCAAACTGGCTGGGACCGCCAGCGAGGGCGGCGCCATCGAAGAGGTCTTCCACCACGACGGCGGCATCTCCGAGTTCGTCGACTACCTGGCCAACGATCCGGCGGTCACCGACATCTGGCGCATCCAGGGAACCGGTACGTTCAAGGAGTCCGTCCCCGTCCTGGACGACACCGGCCACAGCCGGGTGATGGAGGTCGATCGGAACTGCGAGGTCGACATCGCCCTCCGCTGGGGCATCGGTTACGACACGACGGTTCGCAGCTTCGTGAACATCATCGCCACCCCGAAGGGCGGAACCCACCAGACCGGTTTCGAGCAGGCATTGCTCAAGACCTTCCGCAAGGTCATCGAATCCAATGCGCGCAAGCTCAAGGCAGGCAATGACAAGATCGAGAAGGACGACGTCACCGCCGGCATGACGGCCGTGCTGACCGTCCGTTTGGCCGAACCACAGTTCGAGGGCCAGACCAAGGAAATCCTGGGGACCTCGGCGGTCCGGCAGATCGTCTCACGGGTGGTGGAGAAGCAGCTGGGTGCCCGTCTGGCCTCCACGTCCCGGGCTGACAAGCAGCAATCCACCTCCTTGCTGGAAAAAGTCGTCAACGAGATGAAGTCACGCATCTCGGCACGCGTCCACAAGGAGACCCAACGGCGCAAGAGCGCGCTGGAAACGTCGTCGCTGCCGACGAAGCTCGCCGACTGCCGCAGCGACGACGTCGCCCGTTCCGAGCTCTTCATCGTCGAGGGTGATTCGGCACTGGGTACCGCGAAGCTGGCCCGCTCCTCGGACTTCCAGGCCCTGTTGCCGATCCGTGGAAAGATCCTCAACGTGCAGAAGGCCTCCGTGGGCGACATGCTCTCCAACGCCGAATGTGCGGCCTTGATCCAGGTCGTCGGCGCCGGGTCGGGCCGAAGCTTCGACATCTCCGCCGCCCGTTACGGCAAGGTCGTGTTGATGACGGACGCCGATGTCGACGGTGCTCACATCCGCACGTTGTTGCTGACCCTGTTCTTCCGCTACATGCGCCCCATGGTGGAACAGGGGCGCGTCTACGCTGCCGTGCCGCCGCTGCACCGGGTCGAGGTCATCCACTCCGGCACCAAGCCCAACGAAATGGTCTACACGTACTCCGAAAACGAGCTGCACGCGGTCTTGAAGGACCTCGAGGCGCAGGGCAAGAAGTACAAGGAGCCCATCCAGCGCTACAAGGGCCTGGGCGAGATGGATGCCGAACAGCTGGCCGAGACGACGATGGACCCCCGCCACCGGACCTTGCGGCGGGTGAACATTTCCGATGCCGAACGTGCGGAGCAGGTGTTCGACCTGTTGATGGGCAGCGATGTCGCCCCGCGCAAGGAGTTCATCATCGCCGGTGCCGAGCGTCTGGACATGGAGCAGATCGACGTCTGATGGCCCGAGGCCTCAGACGAGCAGGCCGGGAGCCACCAAGGCCAGCGTCGGTACGACGATCAGCAGCACCGAGGTCCCCATGACCGTGGCCCGACCCGCGACGGGGAGCTCGGGAGCGGGGCTGAGCAGACGGCGCAACCGGAGCGAGGACAGCTCGCCGCCGGGCACCGCGGCTGCATGGCCCGGCCCGGACGCAGGAGCGAGGGGGGAAGTGGCTTCCCGCCCGCGGTCGGGGCTTCCCAGGACGGCGGCAGCCGCAGCGTCACCACTGCCGTCCGTGACGCCCATACCCGCGGAGACAGCAATCAGGGAACGCAGCAGGTCCTCCCGGGATACCTGGCCCAAGGCCGCGTCGTCGGCCAGCATTTCGATCAATTCCTGCACGGCCAGCCGGGCCAGCCGTGAGGTCGGAAGCCACGGCAGGGCCTGGTGCCAGGACTCGAAGGCCAGCACGAGCAGATCATGACGCTGGTCGAGGTGGGCGTGCTCGTGGGCGATCACGCCGCGCAGGCCCTCTGCGTCGAGTGAATCAAGGAGCCCGCGGGACAGGACCGTGAGCGAACCGCTGAATCCCGGCAGGCAATAGGCCACCGGTGCCTGGTGCTCGACGACGACGGCGCCCGGGATGGACGGGGATGGTCCGCTGAGCAGGGCCAGCAACCGGCGGTGGCGGGCACGCTGGCGGGTGACCTTGTAGGCGGTGAGCAACAGGGTGAATACCAGGTGGCCCCCGATGAGCAGTGCCGTACTGAGGGCAAATACATGGATGACCGTCAATTGCGTGGCCCCCGGCCGGCCGGTCAGCACTCCCCAGAAGCCGTGCAGGGCCGACAACAAGTCGTCCCCCAGCGGTTCCAGGCCCCATACCAGGAAGGCACCGATCATCGACAAGCCGCCGGCCAGGGCAATCGCCTGCCAGAGCAACAGGGCGGTGAACGGCGAACGGGAGGTCCACCGCGCGTGCGACAGCACGACGGGGGCCGGCCACGCCAGGATGATGGCGAGGCCGAGGAGGAGGTAGGAGGCGGTCAGCATGGGACCAGCTGGCGGCTACCGGGCCGCGTCTATGCGCTGGCCCCGTCGTCGAGGATCCGCCGCAATGACGCGAGCTCCTCGGGCGAGATGCCGCCGATGAAGCGGGCCAGCACGGCCTCGCGGTCCATGACGTTTCCCATGGCCTCGTTCATGAGCTCCACGGTGTGTTCCTCGCGGCTCGTCACCGCCAGGTAGCGATGCGGGCGTGTATCCCGTGCCCGGGTGACCAGTTGTTTCTTCTCCAGCCGTGCCAACACGGTCAATACCGTGGTGACGGCCAGTTCCTTCCCATCGCTGCCGGTGACCTGCGCCAGTTTGTCGCGGAGATCGTTCGCGGTCTGTGCGACGGCGCTATCCCACAACAAATCCATCACCGAGCGTTCGAGGTCGCCGAGAGTTGCCAATGATCTTCCTTATCTAGCCAACGAGAACATGCGCAGAACCGAAGCAGCGGGAGGCCGCCGGCGTCCGGAACGCTGCGCTGGTACCAATCTACCCTGAATTTGCCCAAGGTTCTACATCATGTAGAAATGAAGTATTCTACGTTATGTAGAAATTGGGCCGGAGATCGGCCCGTCGAGTCCACAGCGTCTGGAAGGTTGCCCATGGACCCCCTCGAAATTGCGCGGTGGCAATTCGGCATCACCACCGTCTACCACTTCCTCATGGTGCCCCTCACCATTGGCCTGGGCATCGTCGTGGCCGTCCTGCAGACCGTCTGGGTGCGCACGGACCGCGAGGAATACCTGCGGATGACGAAGTTCTGGGGCAAGCTCTTCCTGATCAACTTCATCATGGGCGTGGCGACCGGCCTGGTGCAGGAATTCCAGTTCGGCATGGCGTGGAACGAATATTCACGGTTCGTCGGCGACGTGTTCGGCGCCCCGTTGGCCATGGAATCGCTGCTGGCCTTCTTCGTGGAATCAACCTTCCTGGGCCTGTGGATCTTCGGCTGGCAGCGCCTGCCCCGACTGGTGCACCTGGCCTGCATCTGGGCCGCGACCCTGGCCTCGGTGTTCTCCGCCTACTTCATCCTGGTCGCGAACTCGTGGATGCAGCACCCCGTCGGCGTCGAGATGGTCGACGGACGGGCGGTCATGACCGACGCCTGGGCGGTCTTCACCAACAACACCGCCCTCGTCACGTTCCCGCACACCATTTTCGGGGCCTTTGCCGTCGCCGGCGGGTTCCTCATCGGGATCGCCTGGTTCCACCTCTACCGTCGCCGCGCCGCGGGCATCGACACGGTGGATGCCACGGGCCACGTCGTGGTGGGCGAGGACACCGCCCATGGAGCCGGACGGGACAAGACCGACCACGCCGTCTGGCTGAAGTCACTGCGCATCGGTGCCGTCGTCGCCATGGTGGCGTTCGCCGGCGTCGCCCTCTCCGGCCATGCCCAGGCGCAGCTGATGTTCAAGCAGCAGCCCATGAAGATGGCCGCCGCCGAGGCCGCCTGCCACGACGGCACCGGATTCTCCGTGCTGACGATCGGCAACCTCAAGGGCAACGGCGCCACCACCTGCGACGACGTCGTCGCCGTCTTCGAACTGCCCGGACTGCTGTCCTTCCTGGCCAACGACAACTTCACCACCGAGATCCCCGGGGTGAACACCCTGCTGCCGCAGTACCAGGAGAAGTACGGCACCCACCTGCCCGACGACCCGATGTACGGCGAGCGTGCCGGCCAGGAGATCAACTACCTGCCTCTGATGGAAGTCACCTACTGGGGCTTCCGCCTGATGATCACGTTCGGCGGGCTGGCGGCCTTCGCCGCCCTAGTCGCCCTCTGGATGGTGCGCAAGGGCACGGTGCCGGACAACAAGTGGATCTCCCGGCTGGCCGTCTTCGGCATCCTGGCGCCGTTCGGGGCCAACTCCGCGGGCTGGATCTTCACGGAGATGGGCCGGCAACCGTTCGTCGTCGCCCCCAACCCGACGATGGACGGTTCGGTGGACCAGGTGTTCATGTACACAGCGGCCGCGGTTTCACCCGGGGTCTCGGCCGGCGAGATGCTCTTCTCGCTGATCGCGCTCACGGCGGTCTACGGGGCGCTGGCCGTCATCGAGGTCAAGATGCTGGTGCGCTACATCCGCGGCGGCGTCCCCTCGGCCATGCCCGAACTGGCCGCCGCGCCCCCGGGAGACGGCGGTTCGGATGACGACACCCCGAAGGACGACGGCGATGTGCTCGCCTTCGCCTATTAGCCCGGCCCTGACAACGACAAAGGAACGCTGATGGATTTCCTCCCCACCCTCTGGTTCGCGATCGTCGCCTTCTTCTGGGCCGGTTACCTGTTCCTCGAGGGGTTCGACCTCGGGGTCGGCATGCTGATGAAGCTGCTCGCCCGCAACGAACGCCAGCGGCGCGTGCTGCTGAACACCGTAGGACCCGTCTGGGACGGCAACGAGGTCTGGCTGATCACCGCCGGCGCCGCCACGTTCGCCGCCTTCCCGATGTGGTACGCCTCGCTCTTCTCCGCGCTCTACGTGCCCCTGGTCCTGGTGCTGGTCGCCCTGATCTTCCGCGCCGTGGCCTTCGAATACCGGGGCAAGGCCCATCGCCAGTCCAGCCGCAACGCCTGGGACTGGGCGATCTGCCTGGGATCGTTCACGGCGGCCTTCGGTGTGGGCGCGATGCTCGCCCTGACGACCACCGGCCTGCCCCTGGACGCCAACGGGGACCGGGTCGGCGGCCCGTTCGCCTGGCTGAACGTCCAGGCGGTCCTCGGCGGCCTCGCGGTCGTGGCGTTCGCGCTCGTCCATGCCCTGGCGTTCGTGGGGTTGAAGACCGACGGTGGACTGCGCGAACGGGCCCGGCGGCTCATCGGCCGCTGGTTGCCGATCGCACTCCTGCCGATGGCCCTGTGGGCGGTCCTGGTCGTGGTGCCCGCCGGCAAACCGGTCCCGGTGCTCCTGCTGGGCGTTGCTGTCCTCGGCGGCGTGGCCGGTTGGCTGGCCAACCGCAGGGGGGCCGAGGGTTGGTCATTCGCCGCGTCCGGGCTCTTCCTGCTGGCCGGGGTGGCGTCCATCTTCGTGGCGGTCTTCCCCGTGGTGCTGCCCTCCACGATCGATCCGGCCTTCAGCCTGACCGTCGCCAACGCCTCCTCGAGCCCCTACACGCTGGGGCTCATGAGCATCATCGGGGCCTTCGGCATCCCGCTCGTCTTGCTCTACCAGGGCTGGACGTACTGGGTGTTCCGCCGCCGCGTCTCCGAGGCGCACATCCCCGCCGCCCACTCCGTCACCCCGGTGGTGTAGGCGCGCCATGGCATCGATGTCCACCGCACGACGCACGGCGGGCCCCGCCGGAGCCCACCGTGCCCTCCGCGAGGTCCCGCGCCGCCAGCTGGCCCTGCTGGCCGCCCTCTCCGCGCTGAAGGCCGTCGGACTGGTCCTGGTGGGGCAGGCCCTGGCCACCGGCATCGCGACGGTCGCCGCTGCGGGGGCCGCGCCGGCCGGCACCGTGCTGGGTCCGGCCCTGGTGGCCGGCTGCCTGGGGGTCCTGCTGCGGGCGATCTCCACGTGGGGGCTGGCCTACACGTCCCAGCGGGTGGCACTGGGTGCCAAGGAACGCCTGCGCGGCCGTCTGGTCGCGGCCGTGCTGACCGGCCGGGACCGGAACGCCGACGCCGACGCCGGCGCCGACGCCGATACCGACGCCGGCGCCCCCCGCGGACAGGGCGCCGTCGCCGCGCTGGCGTCGCGTGGGCTGGATGGATTGGACGAGTACTACACGACGTTCCTGCCCGCCTTGGTGGGCGCCGCCGTCGTGCCCGTTTTCATCGGCACCCGCATCCTCGCCGCCGACTGGGTCAGCGCGGTCATCCTGGTCTGCACCGTGCCGCTGGTGCCGCTGTTCATGGCGCTGATCGGCCTGCACACCCGCGAGCGCATCGACGCCGCGGCCGCCGGGCTCGACGCCCTGTCCAACCAGCTCGCCGAGCTCGCCCAGGGGCTGCCGGCGCTGATCGGCCTGCGCCGGGCCGGGGAACGACGACGGGGCCTCGCCGCGGTCTCGCAGCGGTACCGGGAGACCACCATGGGAACGCTGCGGACCGCGTTCCTCTCGGGGTTCGCGTTGGAGCTGATCGCCACGATCTCCGTGGCCGTCGTGGCCGTCTTCGTGGGCGTGCGGCTGGTGTACGGGAGCCTCGGGCTCGAGGTCGGGCTGCTGGCCCTGATCCTGGCCCCCGAGGTGTTCCTGCCCGTGCGTGCCGTCGGAGCCGCCTTCCACGCCTCCGAGGACGGCGTCGAGGCCCTGCACCGTGCCGAGGCCGTCATCGGCCGGGAGGGCGCCGGGGAAGCGCACCCCGCGGTGGGAGACCGGGAGGGCACGGTCCGGCGAACCGGTTCCGTCCCTACGGTCAGGGTCCGCGGCCTGCGGATCCGCTACGCCGGATCGGATCGGGACGCCGTCCCCGGGGCCGACCTCACCGTGCGGGCCGGGGGAGTGGAGGTCCTGGACGGGCCCTCCGGCAGCGGTAAAAGCACCTGGCTACACGCCCTGGCCGGCGTGCTGCCGAACGACACCGAGGTGGAGGGCACCATCGAGGTGCCCGGGAGGACCGCGACCGCCTGGATCGGACAGCACCCCCGGTTCACCGAGGCGACCGCCGCCGACGAGCTGGCCTTCCACGCCCCGACGGCCGGCCGCCCGGCAATCACCGACGTCCTGGCCGACGTCAACGCGTCCCACCTGGCCGACCTGCCCCTCGAATCACTCAGCCCCGGCGAGCTGCGGCGGATCGCCGTGGCCCGGGCCCTGCTGCGGGTGCGGCACGCGGGGGCGGTCCTGGTGTTGGCCGACGAACCGACGGCGCACCTCGACGGTGCCAGCGCCGCCGCAGTGCGCTCGGCACTGGCGGCGATCCGCGGCCAGGTGGCCCTGGTGGTCGCCACCCACGACCGGACGCTGGCGGCGCTGCTCCGCGGCGGCCCCGAGGGCGCCGCTGCCCCCGCTCCGGCTCCGGACGGCGGCGCGGCAGGGGCCCGGCTCGGGGAACCCGCGCCCGAGGCGACCGCCGGGCCCGGCCCCGCGCCCGCCGCTGGCGGCCGCCCGGGCTGGAAGCGCCGCCTGCGGGTGCTGGCCTCGCTGCGCTGGTGGCGTTCGGGATTGGGCGGGGGAGTGCTGCTGGCTGCTGCGGCGGTGCTCTCCGGCGCCGCGCTGACCGCAGTGTCCGGCTGGCTGATCGTCAACGCCAGCACCCGGCCGCCGATGATGGTCCTGATGGTGGCCATCGTCGGGGTCAGGTTCTTCGGGCTGGGCCGCGCCGCGTTGCGGTACGTGCAGCAACTTGCCGTCCACCGGGCGGTGCTCGACTGGGCCACTGTCCTGCGCACCGACCTCTGGGAGGCCCTGTCCACGCGTCCGGCGGGGTGGGGACGGCTGACCCGATCGGGGGGCGCCCTCACCCACCTCGTGGCCGACGTCGACGAATTGCGCGACGCCGCCCCACGTGTCCTGGTGCCGCTGCCGGCCGCGGTCCTGGCGTGGGCGGGCTCGATCGCCACGGCGGCCCTCCTGGTGCCCGGTACGACCTGGGTCTTCTGCGCCGCCGGGATCCTGGGGTTCGTCGTCGGCCCCTGGCTGGCCACCACCGTCGAGCGGGGTGCCGCGGCCCAGGCGGCGCGGCACCGCAGCTGGATCGCCGGACGGATCTCCGCACTGCTGCGGGCCACCGGGGACCTGCGCGCCAACGGCCGCGCCGAGAGCGCAGTCGCGGGCTTCGCCCGGCGGGACCGGACGGCGTCGGCGGCATTGGTCCGCGCGGCAGCAGGAACTGGACTCGGCGAGGCCGTCGCCGTCGTCTCCTCGGGACTGGCCGCGATCGCCTGCATCGCCGTCGTCGCCGACGGGGCGGCGGGAGCCGACGCCGCCGCGCTGTTGGCCGTGGTGTCCCTGCTCGCCCTGAGCCTGCACGAACCCTTCGCCAACGCCACCGAGGCCGCGGCCAGGATCCCCCTGTTCGGTGACCGCCTCGACGCCGTGGCTGCCGTCCTGGAACCGGATGATGACGCCCCCGCGCCGCTGCCGGCCGATCCCGGGACCACGTGCCGGTTGGAGGGGCTGGAACTGGACGGGGTGGCGGTGGCCTGGGCCGGCAACGCACCGGTCGTGGAGGGCGTCAACGCCCGCCTGCGCCGCGGCGGCTGGCTGGCCATCACCGGGCCCTCGGGCTCCGGGAAGTCCAGCCTGCTGGCCGTGCTGCTGGGCCTGGTTCGTCCCGCGGCCGGGACGTTGCGGCTGCTGGATGCCGCCGGGGAGGGCATCGACCCGTGGGCGGACCGGGACGCCGGGGCACGCCTGCTCGGACGGATCAGCTGGTGCCCGCAGGAGGCCCACCTCTTCGACGCGTCGGTGCGGAACAACCTGTGCCTGGGCCGCGGCGCCGAGGACCCGGTGGACGACGCCGAGTTGCGTGCCGCCCTGGCCGCCGTCGGCCTCGGCCCGTGGTTCGACGCACAACCCGCCGGGCTCGGGACCCGCATCGGCAGCGGTGGGCACCGCCTCTCGGGCGGCCAACGGCAGCGCCTGGCCGTCGCCCGCGCCCTGGTCGCCCGCGCAGATGTCGTCCTGCTCGATGAACCGACGGCCCACCTGGGCCACCAGGAGGCCGCCGAACTTGTCGCGGACCTGCGCCGGGCCCTGTCAGCGGTGGCCGTCGTGATGGTCACGCACGACCCGGCGGTGGCCGGCACGGCGGACGCCATGCTGGACCTCGGGGCCGGGGCCGGCCGCACTGCGGTTCCGGCTTGGTCCGCCTAGCCCGTTTCCGGTGCGCCGGGTCCGTCCGCGCCGGAATCGGTACCGGCGCCCCGGGAAGCTAGGGGCGCACCGGCGTGGTGCCGCGTCCCTCGACTTCCACGACGGCGGAATCGGCGAAGGGGACGCTGTCCTCCTCGGGTGCCGCCAACGGTGCCCGGCGGGTCGCCTCCGGCTCGAAGCCGGGCAGGAAGTCCGCCTCGGGTTCGGCAGCCTCCGCCGCCGGCGCCGCGGGCGCGGAACGGCCGGTGCGGGCCGGTGGCGCCGATGGGTCGGTGGCGCCGGGTTCGCCGTCGGGTGCGCGGTCGATCGGCGGTGCCGGTTCCCCGACCGCGTCCGGGGCGACGGGAATCCCGCCGAGGACGTCGACCTTGCTGGACAGCGGCACCCCGGATCCATCACGTCGTCCGTGCTCGATGGGCAGGGCCCGTGAAATCCCGGCAGTCGTCGCGGCGCGGGCGGGCCCGTGGCCGGCCCAGGCCAGCGCCAGCACGTCCTCGCCCTTGAGGAAGCGGTGGGCCCGCACGCCGCCCGTCGCCCGGCCCTTGGCGGGGTATTCGGACAGCGGCGTGACCTTCACGGTGCCGGCGCCGGTCCCGGGCAGCGTGGCGGCACCGGACGCGATGGTGACCACGACCGCCTGCTCGTCGTCGGGGCGGGCGGCGCCGAAGAAGATGGCCTCGTCGTCGGCGGCAAGCTTGATGCCCGTCATGCCCCCGGCCGTTCGGCCCTGGGGGCGGACACCTGACGCGGCGTAGCGCAGCAGGCGTGCCTGGGCGGAGATGAAGACCAGGTCGTCGTTCTCGCCGGGCACGCTGACACCGACGACGCGGTCGCCGGGCTTGAGCGTGATCGCCTCGAACTCGTCGCGGTTCAGCGGGTAGTCGGGAGTGACGCGCTTGACGATCCCGCGGGCCGTGCCCAGGGCCAGCACCTCGTTCAGCGGCACCAGCCCGACGACGGTCTCGCCCTTGGACAGCGAGATGAACTCGGTGACGGGGACGCCGTCGGCCAGGTGCGGGAAGGAGCTGGTCGCCGGCAACACGGGCATGTCCAGCACCTGCAGGCGCAGCATGCGGCCGGTGGAGGTGACGGCGCCGATCTCCCCGCGGGCGGTCACCGGAAGCAGCGAGGTGAGCACGTCGTGCTTGACCCGGGGGCCATCGGTCTCCAGCGGCTCGCGGGTGGCGGTGCGGGCCAGCCGGCCGGAGGTGGAGAGGACGGCCCAGCACGGGTCGTCGGCGATCTCCAACGTCAAGGGCGCCTTGGCGCTGGCGCCGGCCGGCGCGGGCATCGTGGTGCCCTTCAACGGGGCGGCGGTTTCCGACTTCAGCAGCACCGTGCGCCGCGGCGTGGCGTACCGCTCGCCGACCTCCGCCAGTTCGCTGGACACCAGCCCGCGCAGCAGCTCGTCGGAGGCGAGGATGGCGCTGAGGCGTTCGATCTCGCGCTGGAGTTCGTCGCGTTCCTTCTCGAGCTCGATCTGCGAATACTTCGTCAGCTGGCGCAACCGCAGTTCGAGGATGTGGTTCGCCTGGATCTCCGACAGGTCGTACACGGCCATCAGCCGTTCCCGGGCGATCGCCGTCTCGTCCGAGGTGCGGATGATCTGGATGACCTCGTCGATGTCGACGATGGCGATGAGCAGGCCCTCGACCAGGTGCAGGCGGTCCTTCTTCTTGCCCAGCCGGAACGCCGTGCGGCGGGTCACCACCGAGAGGCGGTGGGCGACATAGACCTCGAGCAGCTCGCGCAACCCCAGGGTCCGCGGCTGCCCGTCGACGAGTGCCACGTTGTTGATCCCGAAGGAGTCCTCCATGGGCGTGTGCTTGTAGAGCTGTTGCAGCACCGCGTTGGGGTTGAACCCGTTCTTGAGTTCGATGACCAGGCGCATGCCGTTCTTGCGGTCGGTCAGGTCGATGACGTCCGCGACGCCGGAGAGCTTCTTGGCGGTGACGGCGTCCTTGATCTTCTGGATGACCTTCTCCGGGCCGACCATGTAGGGGAGCTCGGTGACGACGAGCCCGCTGCGGCGTGCGCTGATCTGCTCGAGCTCGACCTTGGCCCGGGTCTTGAACGAGCCGCGGCCCGAGGTGTAGGCGTCCTTGATGCCGTCCAGGCCGATGACCAGTCCGCCACTGGGCAGGTCGGGGCCCGGGATGAACTTCATCAACTCGGCCAGCGTGGCCTCGGGGTTCTCGACCAGGTGCCGGGCCGCGGCAACGACCTCGCCGAGGTTGTGCGGGGCCATGTTCGTGGCCATGCCCACCGCGATGCCGGTGGTGCCGTTGACCAGCAGGTTGGGGAAGGCCGCGGGCAGGACCTCGGGCTGGACCAGCTGGTTGTCGTAGTTCGGGACGAAGTCGACGACGTCCTCATCGAGGTGGTCCGTCATGGCCACGGCGGGGGAGTCCAACCGGGCCTCGGTGTACCGCGGCGCCGCGGGCCCGTCGTCGAGCGAACCGAAGTTGCCGTGCCCGTCGATCAGCGGCAGGCGCAGCGCGAAATGCTGGGCCATGCGCACCATGGCGTCGTAGATGGCCGTGTCCCCGTGCGGGTGCAGCTTGCCCATGACCTCGCCGACCACGCGGGCGCTCTTGACGTGCCCCTTTTCGGGGCGCAGGCCCATCTGGGTCATCATGTACAGGATGCGGCGCTGGACCGGCTTCAGCCCGTCGCGGGCATCGGGCAGGGCGCGGGAGTAGATCACCGAATACGCGTACTCCAGGAAAGACCCCTCCATTTCGGAGGTCACGTCGATATCGACGATGTTCTCCACGAAGTCCTGTGGTGGTTCCGGTGTCTGCCTGCGGGCCATGATGTGTGATTCCTCGAATCGGTGCTGGTGCGTGCCGGCCTCGGCCGGACGGCGCCGCCGCGGGCGCATCGTCCCGGCGTGCCGGATCTCAGCGGATCCGCACGGGAAGGCCGTAGGCTAAGCCTATGGTGCACGAGGTGGAAAACGCTGAATATCCGGCCCATTGGGAAGCCGATGTCGTCCTGCGCGACGGGACCACGGCCCACCTGCGGCCGATCGGTCCCTCCGACGCCGAGGAGTTGCAGCGCTTCCACACCGGGCAATCCGAGACCTCCATCTACCTGAGGTTCTTCACGTTCAAATCCAAGTTGACGGCCCGCGAGCTCGCCCGGTTCACCCAGGTCGACCACGTCAACCGGGTGGCGATGATCGTGATGCGCGGCAACCAGATCATCGGGATCGGCCGCTATGACCGCCTGGACGATCCCGCCGAGGCGGAAGTCGCCTTCAACATCGCGGACAACACCCAGGGCAAGGGCGCGGGGTCCATCCTGCTCGAGCACCTCGCCGCGGCGGCGCGGGAGAACGGCATCGAGCGCTTCAGCGCCGAGGTCCTGCCGGAGAACCGCAAGATGCTCACCGTGTTCGCCGAGGCAGGCTACGAGGTCAAGCGCAAATTCGACGACGGGGTCGTCATGCTCGAATTCCCGATCGACCCCACCGACAAGTCCCGGGCCGTCATGGAATCGCGTGAACACCGCGCCGAGGCGCAGTCGCTCGCCGGCCTGCTCGCACCCCGTTCGGTGGCGGTCATCGGGGCCAGCCGGCAGTGGGGTTCGGTGGGGTACACCTTGTTGGAGAACATCATCGAGGGAGGGTTCACCGGCCCCGTCTATGCCGTGAACCCCGATGCCTTGGAACTGGCGGGGATGATCTCCTACGGCTCCCTGGCGGAGGTTCCGGAGCCGGTCGACCTGGCGGTGATCGCGGTGCCGGAAACGGAGCTCGAGGCCGTGGTCGCCGACTGCGGCGCCCACGGGGTCCGCGGTCTGCTCGTGGTCACCGGGACGTTTCTCTCGGACCAGGCCGAGGCCCTGCGCCGGCAACGTGAACTGGTCCGGATGGCCCGCAGCAACGGCATGCGGCTGATCGGGCCGGCCTCGCTCGGGCTGGTCAACACCTCACCCGATGTCAGCTTCAATGCCTCCATGGCCCCCGGGATGCCCCGGCGCGGCGGGCTGGGCCTGTTCAGCCAGTCGGCTGCCATCGGCGTCCTGCTCTACTCCGCCGCGAGCCGGCGGGGGATCGGGGTCTCCAGCATCGTCTCGGCCGGCAACCGGGCCGACGTCTCCGGCAACGACGCCATGCAGTTCTGGGAGGACGACCCCGCCACGACGGTGGTCGCCTTGTTCCTGGAGAGCTTCGGGAATCCGCGCAAGTTCTCGCGCATCGCCCGCCGTCTGGCGCGCAGCAAACCGGTCCTGCTGGCCAAATCCGACGTCATGGGCCTGCGATTGCCGCCGGGCCACGCCGTGCGCACCACCCAGGCGCCCCTCGGCGCCGTCGACGCCATGCTCCGCCAATCCGGGGTGGTCCGGGTGTCCTCCAATGAACTGCTCATGGACGTCGCCCAGCTCTTCGCCACCCAGCCGTTGCCGCGCGGCAAGGGGTTGGCCATCGTGGCGAATTCCCTCGCGCTGGCACGTGTGGTCGAGGACAACGCCGAACAGCACGACCTGGCCGTCGCGCTGCGCGAACGCGAGCTGGTGCTCGACGACGGCGCCTCCCGGGCGCTGCCCCGTTTGCGCCGAACGCTGCAGGGCCTGCTGGCCCGCCCCGAGGTCGACTGCCTGGTCCTCGCCGTCCTGCCCGTCCCCGGCATCACGCATCGCGACTTGGCGAAAATCCTGTACGACGCGGGCCGGGAGGCAGGAAAGACCGTGTTGGCGTCGTTCACGGGGATCATGGACCCCTCCGAGCCCGCCGTCGGGCTCCTGCAGATGACGCCGGATCCCGGGCCGGAACCGGAGCCGACACCGCCGGATCCCGCGGAGGCACCGGCTCCCGAAAACGATGCAGGGCCGCCGATGCAGGACGCGGAGCCGCGCCAACTGGCCGTCCCGACGTATGTCTCTCCCGGCGCCGCGATCGAGGCCCTGGCCGAGATGGTGCGCTACGTGGCCTGGCGAGAGCGGGACTTCGGCCACCACGTCGAGTCGCCGGGAATCGACCGTGATCGTGCCGATGAGGTCCTGGCCCGCCACATGCAGCAGGTCAGCGGTACCGACCTGCTGGCGCTCTCGCCCGAGTCGACTGTCGAACTGCTCGGCTGCTACGGGATCGGCGTCCTGGAGTCCGTGCCGTTCGCCGACGAGGACGAGGCAGTGCAGGCCGCTCACCGCATCGGCTGGCCGGTGGCACTGAAGGCGCGGGACCAGTACCTGCGGCACCGGCTGGACCTGGGCGGTGTCCGCCTGAACATCACCGACGAGGAAGCCCTGCGCTCGAACATCCGGCACATGCAGCAGATGCTGCGGCACTTCGGCGCCGACGACCTGGAGGTGCAGACGATGGCCGCCTCCGGTCAGGGTTGCGTGGTGCGGGCGCTCGAGGACCCGCTGCTCGGCCCGTTGGTCTCCTTCGGCCTGGCGGGCGACGCGGTGAACCTGCTCGATGACTGGGCGCATGCGATCCCCCCGCTGACCTCGACCGACCTGTCGGACTTCGTGCGCACCCCGAGGGCCTCCCAACGGCTGTTCGGCTACCAGGGGTTCCCGGCGGTCGACGTACCCGGGCTAGAGGACTTCCTGAACCGGGTGGCCACCCTGAAGGACGACCACCCGGAAGTGGCGCTGATGGAATTCAACCCGGTCCTGGTCTCGACCGGGACGGTCACCGTCTTGTCGGCGGATGTCAGGGTCGGCAACCCCGCCCAGCGCACCGACAGCGCCCGCCGCGCCATGCGCTGAGCCGGTGGGCCCATACCGAGGGCCCCATCGGTGCCCGCCGAGCAGACCGTAGCCGCCAGCGCCGCTAGACTGTTGGCATGTTCTCCCGTACCTCGGCCGCCGGCCGCGACCTGCACAGCGCACTGGAACGAGCCGGGTTCTACCCGCGCCTCGTCGCCGACGTCGTCGAAGACGCCCTGGACGGGATGGAGCCCCTGGCGCATCTGGTCCAGCTGGAGACCCACATCGAACACACCGAGGTCCACCGCCATGTGACCGTCCTGGTGCTGACCACCGACGTGATGGTCATCGTCCACGTCGACGACCAGCAGATGGACGATGCCGGGGACCAGGTCATGGCCCAGGTCTCCACCGAGACCGTGCCGATCGGCCGGATCGGCTCCGTGGTGCTCAGCTTCGTCTACCACCAGCCGCAGGACTACCGCCCCAGCGACAAGAGCCGGGAGCTGACGTTGGCGATCTCCTGGTCCGGAGGGCAGCGCGTCGACCTGGCGCCGGCCGGCTGCGCGGACCCGCAATGCGATGCCGACCACGGCTACACCGGCACCCTGCAGAAGGAAGACGTCGTGATGCGCATCAGCGCCGAGGCCGATGGACTCCAGGCCGTCGACGAGGCCCGTGCCTTTGCCCGCTCCCTGCGCAAGGCCACGACCGCCACGGCATTGGAGCCCAAGCAGGTCTCCACGGATCCGCGCACGCCCCGGTCCGGGGGCCGCTTCGTCCGCGGCCACCACCAGGGCTGAACCGGGTGGGAACCGCCACCGGCCCACGGCTGGAACCTGCCGAACCGCTCCCGGCCGCGCCGCGCTACGGCACAGCCGACCTGTCGTCGCTGCTGCCCAGCGCCGCTGGCGCCCTGGGGGTGCCCGGCTACACCAACGTCCTGGGACTGCCGAAGGCCCGCAGGGTGTGCGTCGTGATGGCCGACGGCCTGGGCAGGTCGCTGCTCAAGGCGCGGTCCGGGCATGCCCCGTTCCTGCGCTCGGCGATGGCGGCATCGCGGACCCTGGACGCATCGTTCCCGACGACGACGTCGGCGTCGCTGTCCAGCCTGGGGACCGGCCTGCCGCCGGGACGCCACGGCATCGTCGGGTACGACGTCGTCGATCCCGCGGTCCCGCGGGTGGTGAACATGCTCGGGGCCTGGCCCGAGGATCTCGACCCCGCGCAGTGGCAGCCCTACCGGACGGTTTTGGCGGACGTCGCCGAGCACCTGTACGTCGCGACCGCCAGCCTCCCGCGTTTCAGGGACTCCTCCCTCACCCGGGCCTCGCTCAGCGGTGGCGATTTCCTGCCTGCCGGCACCCCGCAGGCCAGGGTCCGCGCCGCCGTGGAGGCGCTCGTGGCCCACGACCGGGCACTGGTCTACTGCTACTGGAACGAACTCGACAAGGCCGGGCACCGGTACGGCAGCGATTCACCGCAGTGGGTCAGCGAACTCGAGGAACTCGACGCGAACATGCGCACCCTGGCCCGCCGGGTCCCGCCCGGGACGTTGCTGCTCCTGGTGGCCGACCACGGCATGGTCGACGTGCGCCGTGAAGCGCGCATCGACTACTCGCAGTACCCCGAACTCCTGGAGGGAATCGCCTTGACGGCGGGGGAGCCGCGGGCCGTCCAACTGCACTTCGCGGCGGACGCCACGGCGGAGGTCCGGGCGGCAGTGGTCCTGCGGTGGAAGGAGGCCTTCGGCGCCAAGGCCTGGGTCATCACCCGGGACGAGGCGATCGACCGTGGGTACTTCGGGGCCGTTGACGAGCGGGTCCGCTCCCGCATCGGGGACGTGTTGGTCCTGGCCAGCGGGGAACTCGCACTTTACGACGGGCGCAGGGCCTCTGCCCAGGCCATGGAGATGGTCGGCCAGCATGGCTCGATGACCCGCG
The DNA here is from genome assembly GCA_016892645.1 of Micrococcaceae bacterium RIT 802. Classification (GTDB taxonomy): domain Bacteria; phylum Actinomycetota; class Actinomycetes; order Actinomycetales; family Micrococcaceae; genus Arthrobacter_H. The sequence continues at coordinate 148,920 of JAFEMX010000003.1, read as the reverse complement.
CCGAACGCGAGGTGCCCCTGTTGGTGCTGGCCGGTCCACAATAGGCCGGCCAGCGGCAGGTCAGTCCCGCTTCTTGCCGAAGACGATTTCGTCCCAGCTGGGGACGGACGAGCGCTTGGCCTTCTTGCGCGAAGGCCCGCCCTCGTCGTCGGTGTCCTCGTGGCGTGTCACCGAATCGTCGGCGTGGCGGAAGTCCTCGGCGCTCAGCCCGGGGATCACCGTGTATTCGCTGGTGTGCGTGCTCACCCCGTCGTGCAGCCGCGGCAGGTGCTCGTCGTCGTCGGCCTCGTCATGGGCCGGGGCGAACCCCAGGCGGCGGGCCTCGCCCTCGTCGACGAATTCCTCGTCGCGCGGATGCGCCGCCGGGATCGAGCCCTGGGAGAGCAGGAGGGCCAGGGCGTCGTCGCAGTCCTCGTCCACCCCGAGCCGCTGCCCACGCCGTGCCCGCAGGATGTCGAGCAGCTCCTCGGATTCACTGCCCGGGGCGGCCGGGCCTCCGGTTCCGTCCTCCGTGCCCTGTGCCTCGTGCCCGGCATCGGACTCGAAGTCGAAGGGCCGGTCCGCGACCGCGGTCAGTCGACGGTTGGTGAACGCGTTCTCGGCAGGTTCCATCTCACTGAGGACCTGGGCCCACCGGTTGGCGTTCTGCAGAGATTTCCGCGCCGGGTGGAAGACCCAGAGGGCCGGGGGCTCCTCGCCGATGCTGGCATCGGTGTTCGAACCGCCCAGATCGAAGGATGCCGAGATATCCCACGAGCCGTCGCTACGACGCCACGCATCCCATTCCAGCGACGAAGCGCTCACGCCCAGGGCGCTCAGGCGGACGCCGACCATCTCACCCAGGGAGGCCGGCTCGTCGCCGAACGCCGAACGGTAGGTGTCGTGTCCCTGCGGCGTCGATACCTCGATGCCACGGGCCAGCTGGGCGATGTAGTCGCGTTCGGCGCGGACCGGGCCCTCGTAGCGCAGCACATGTTCCAGGGGCAGGCCCGATTCCTCGGCCACCTGCTCGGCGGTGGAACCCGTGCGGATCCGCGCCTGGATCTCCCGCGGGGACAGGGCGGTGGGAGCGTGCTCCGCGGTGGACGCGGCGGGACGTCCAATGGGCCGGGCCGTGGCGGCGCGCAGCGCCTCGTCGATGCGCAGCACGAAGCTGGACCCATCGTCACTGCCCAACAGCAGGTGCTCGCCATCCTCTTGGACACCTACGAGCCGAAGTTGCTGCATACTTTCCCTCCACGGATGCCTACGTACGGGTATGACTCTGCCACTGGACCCCGTGTTTTCCCGTCATTTGCCGTGGTGTGGCGCGGTTTGATTGCCCTTCCGGAAGCGGGCTCCAGCGGACATCCGGACCCTGTCCGCGGTGGCTGCGGGACGGGATTTGGTTTTTCTGGGGTGATAGTGGAAAATCTGTGCGTCACGGGCACAAAATGCCCGGTCGAGGCGTTGTGCCTCACGGATCGGGAACACCGGGCCTGTCCCTGGAGGCGGCCCCCCGGATCCAGGGGCCATGCCCCGTCAAGACACCGATCCGGTGGTGCAGGCAAGGGCCTGCGCGGACCGATGACCAGCGAAGAACCGGAGCGTGACCGAGAAAATATGGCGACCGACTACGATGCGCCGCGGAAGAACGACGACGATGCCAAGGAAGACTCCCTGGAGGAGCTGAAGGGTCGCCGGACCGATAAGCAGTCGGCGGTGGTGGACGAGGACGAGGCAGAGGCGGCTGACAGCTATGAGCTGCCCGGCGCGGACCTCTCCGGCGAGGAGCTGCTGGTCCGCGTGCTGCCGGCGCAGGCCGATGAGTTCACCTGTGCCTCCTGCTTCCTGGTGCGCCACCGTTCACAGGTGGCGAAGGAGAGGAACGGGCTCTTCTACTGCAAGGACTGCGAAGGCTGAGGCCCGCGCGGCAGCGGACATGACGACGGCGGCACCTCCGGGATCTTCCCGGGACGGTGCCGTCGTGGTTTCCCGGGCTATGGCTTCCCCGGCCCGGGGCACGCGTCGTTCAGGCGGAGCGGACCAGATCGGCGGCGTCCGGCAGGCGCCGGTATCCCGCCGAGGCGTAGGTGGCCACCCCCGCGGCGTTTCCGGCCGGGGTGTGCACCGTTGCGCTGGAGGACCCCAGGTCCCGCAGCGCGGCCGCCGCGGCCAGGCAGATGGCCCGGCCATGGCCGTGGCCACGGTGGGCGGGGTGCACGCCCATCGGTTCGAGCAGGCCGGGCCGTCCCGCCCCGGCAGACCAGACGGTCACCATGGCCACCGCCGAGCCAGCGCGGTCGTAGGCGAGCAGGCAGCGGGCGGAAGCATAGGCGGGTCCGTCGGCCACCGCCTGCCAGCGGTCGGCAGTGAACCGGGAGGATTCGAAGGCGGCTCGTTGGACGGCGACGCGACCGGCAACCCGGGAGGCGCCGACCACCTCGATGCGCACGCCGGGATCGGGCACCGGATCGGAGAGGTCGCGGACGAGCTGAGCCCAGATGTCGCCCTCACCCCGGCCGTCCCGCGGCAGGTGCCCGTTCAGGCCGTCGGACCAGCCGTCGCTCCGCAGCCGCCCCCGCAAGGTGTCACCGAATCCTGCCTCGATCGAGGCCGGGCCGGCCGGCAGGATGCCGCGCGCCGGATCGGCGATATCGGCAGCAATCCTCTCGGCCAGCGCGGGATCCGCCCCGGCCCCGGGGGCGATCGCCAGGCGCAGGAGCGTGGGGCCGTCGAGGAACCCGACGGCCAGGATCCGGCCGTCCGTGGACCACGTGCGGAGCCGGTCGGCCAGGGGCGCGACGCCGATCTGCCACGCCCAGCCGAGGTCACCGGGGTGCAGCTGCAGCGGCAGGTCATCGCGTTGCCACCCGGCGACCGTGTCGAGTACAGCGGGCAGCGTCCCCGCCTCCGGGGTCCGCAAGGCCAGGTGCCCGAGTTCCCCGCCCGGACTCAACTCACGCCCGGGCGGTCTGTTGCAGGGCGCTCGCCAGCTCCTCCGGGCGGCGCGTGGACGCCAGCCAGTAGGGGGTGGCGTCATTCGGATCGACGATGTCGAGCTTGACCACCGGGTCGATCCAGCCGCGCAGGCAGAGGTATGCGGTGCCGTTCAGCCGGCGGCCACGCTCCAGTGTCGCCTCCTCGCCGCGGTGGACCGATACCTCTCCGATGAAGCGCCGTTCGATGCTGGCGCGTCCGACCTTCAGCCAGTCGCCGGTGAGGCTGATGGTGGGGGTGGAGGCCAGCATGATGATCCCGACCGCCAGGAACACCACGATGCCGGCGGCGATGGAAAGCTCCAGATTGACCGGCAGGAACATGGCCATGCCGGCGAACCCGGTCCCCACCACGAGGATCCACAGCCACCAGGCGGGCCAGAGCTTTTCGCGGAAGATCTCGGTGGACGATGTGGGGTCAGTCGAATCAGGCATGACACCAGCTTATTCTCCCGGGACGTCCGGCCATGCATTGGGGCTGCGGGTCAATCGGGCTAGAGTGAACTCGTTCATGAACCGCAACGCCCTGGAGATCCCGGCCACGATGCCCGACCAGCCCACCACCCTTGACGTCCAGCTGAAGATGCTCGATTCCGGATTGGAACCGCCGTCGTATGCCCACCCTGGTGATGCTGGCGCGGACCTGCGGGCCCGCGAAGACGTCACCCTGGAACCGGGGGAACGCAGACTCGTACCCACCGGCGTCGCCATCGCCCTCCCCGACGGGTACGTGGGGCTGGTCCACCCGCGGTCCGGGTTGGCCACCAAACACGGCCTGACCGTCGTCAACGCCCCGGGAACCGTCGATGCCGGCTATCGTGGCGAACTTTCCGTGACGCTGCTCAACACCGACACGCGGACCCCGATCGTGCTGCGACGCGGTGACCGCATCGCCCAACTGGTCATCCAGCGCGTGGAGCATGCCGCCTTCATCCCCGTTGACGACCTGCCCGACTCGGTGCGCGGCGCCGGGGGGTTCGGATCCACCGGCGGATTCGCCCCGGCAACGGCACATTGAGCACCGCCATCCCATCGTCACCAGCTGCGGCCCCGACGGGCCGGGAGGAGCACCCATGATCTTCAAACGCAAGAACGCCAAGTCCCCTGACGACGCCGAGTCCGAGGCCCTGCCCGGGGAAGCCGCGGATGACGGAACGCACGCCGAGGTCGACGCCGTGGCGCCCGGAAACGAACAGGGCCCCTTCGACATCGACGATGCCCCCGACCATGACCACTACATCGACCTCGGTGCCCTGAAGATCGAGCCCATCGAGGGGATGCAGCTGCGCCTGGAGGTCGAGGAGGGCAGCCAGCGCGTGATCGCCGCGGCCCTGGAACTCGACGGGTCCCGGCTCCAGCTGCAGGTCTTCGCCGCACCGAAATCCAGCGGCCTGTGGGACGGCATCGCCGCGCAGATCGAGGAGAGCATCGGGCAGCAGGACGGCAAGATCGACCGCGTCGAGGGCAGGTTCGGCACCGAACTCATCGCGCGCGTCCCGGCGGAGGGCCCCGACGGCACGCAGGGGTACATGGTCGCCCGGTTCATCGGCGTCGACGGCGGCCGCTGGTTCCTCCGCGGTGTCATCGGTGGCCCGGCGACCCTCGACCGGGCCCAGGCCGAACGCCTGGAGGACCGGTTCGCGCGCGTGGTCGTCGACCGCGGCGACCAGCCCATGCCGCCGACCGAACTGATCCCCTTGACGATGCCCGCCGGCGCCGTCGCCCGGCAGGAACCAACCGAGGGTTCCGACGACGGCGAGCAGGGCCTGGGCGGGCGGCCCGAGCGCGGCCCGGAGATCACCCAGATTGGCTGAACGCGGTCCCGCGGAGCGGCGCCGGGGGGCGGCCTCCGCCGCCGGACGCACAGTGGCCACCGACGCCGAGCAGTGCTCGGCGCTGAGCCAGCTGCCTCCGCGGGGGCGGGTCCAGGCCCGCGGATTCGTGGAGCACATCCGGATCCTGCCGGGAGTGCAGGCCCCGGTCTTCACCGCCGGCGTCGTCGATGCCCCGGCCCCTCCCGGCGGGCGGCGCGCACCGGCCAGCCGGATCCGCCTGGTCTGGACCGGACAACGACGCGTCCCCGGCATCGAGGCCGGCACCCGGCTGCGTTTCGAGGGGATGCTCGCCCAGGTCGACGGAGTACCCACCATCTACAACCCCCGGTACGAGATCCTGCCGGAACACGAACACCCCCTGGAGGACACATGAGCCATGGCCCGGACAACGGCCCGGACAACGGACAGCCATCGGGCCCGGAGACGAACCCGGCCGACGAGCTGGGCCGTCGCCTGGCGGAGGGCTCGGGCATCCACCGGACCGCCGGCGGCCAGGTCGATGTGCTCAAGACGGTCGGCGGCGTCCGCGGCCTCGTGGAGGCCCTGCTGCCGGGGATCGTGTTCCTGGGCGTCTTCATGGCGACCCGCGAGCTGAACCCCGCGCTCATTTCCTCGTTGGCCATCGCCGCCGTGTTCACCGTCGCCCGCCTGGTGCGCAAGTCCGGGCTCACGCAGGCGTTGACCGGCCTGTTCGCCGTGGTGATCTGCGCGCTCGTGGCCCGCACCACGGGCAATGCCCGTGACTTCTACGTCCCGGGCTTCTTCACCAACGGTGCCTACCTGCTGGCCATGGCGCTCTCCGTGTTCGTTCGCTGGCCACTGATGGGCCTGGTCTTCGGCTTCATCCGCGGCGAAGGCACCGAATGGCGCCACGAGCCGGCGCGCCGGACCGCGTACAACGTGGCGACCTGGGTGATCGTCGGCGTGTTCGCGGCCCGCCTGCTCGTCCAGCTTCCCTTGTATGCCGCCGACAATGTCGAGGCGCTGGGGGCGGCACGCATCGTCATGGGCATCCCGCTGTACGCCATGGGACTGTGGTTGTCCTGGCTGGTCTCCCGGCCCGCCGCCACCCCCGGGACCGGGGACGCCGCACCGCCGCGCCGCTGAAGCCGGCGCGGCGTCCGGGCCTCAGGCGCGGAAGGCGTCCGAGGCGTCATCCTCCACGCCGTCGGACCGGGTGCGGGTCTGGGCCCGCAGGACCGTCCGCAAGTCGTCCTCGGCGGCGATGGCGGTGATGAAGAACAACTCGTCGCCGCCCTCGATCACGTCGTCGGGGCTGGGGGTGATGGCCAGGTCGTCGCGCAGGATCGCCACCACCGCGGTGTCCTGTGGCCACGGGACCTCGCCCAGCGTGCTGCCGATCAGGGCGGCATCGGCCGGCACGGTGAACTCGACCATCGAGGTCACCCCGGTCTGCAGGGTCAGCAACCTCACCACGTCGCCGACCTCGACGGCCTCCTCGACCAGGGCAGTCATCATCCGCGGGGTGCTCACCGCGACATCGACGCCCCACGCGTCGTCGAACATCCAGTCGTTCTTCGGGTTGTTGACCCGCCCGACCGTCCGGCCCACGCCGAACTCGCTCTTGGCCAGCAGGGAGACGACCAGGTTGACCTTGTCGTCGCCGGTGGCGGAGACCACGACGTCGACCTCGTGGAGCCGGGCCTCCTTGAGCGTGGTGAGCTCGCACGCGTCCCCGAACAGCCAGGTGGCCCCCTGGATCCCGCTGCGCCCGACGACCTCGGGCTTCTCGTCGATGAGCAGCACCTGGTGCCCGTGGGAAATCAGTTCCTTGGCGATGGAGGAGCCGACGCTGCCGGCCCCCGCGATGACGATCTTCACTTCTCCTCCTCGTCGTCGTCCGGTGTGGCGGCCGGTGGCTTGGACAGGATCCTGTCGATGTCGCCCATCGAGCTCACCGCCATCACCGCGTGCAGGATGTCGCCCTGCTGCAGGCGGTCATCGGAGCGGGGGATCATCCCCTCGCCGAACCGGGTCAGGTAGGCCACCCGGATGCCCGAGGCCTCCTCGATGTCGGCCAGGCTGTGCCCGTACCACGCATCGTTGACCGGCACCTCCCCGAGGATCAGGCGCCCGGACGCCTCCCGGAAGTCGCCGTTGATGCCTTGTTCGGGCAGGATCCGGCGCAGCACCTGGTCGGCGCTCCAGCGCACGGCGGCCACCGTCGGAATGCCCAGCCGCTGGTAGATCTCGGCCCGGCCCGGGTCGTAGATCCGTGCCACGACATGCGGGACGTGGTAGTTCTCGCGGGCGACGCGGGTGGCCAGGATGTTGGAGTTGTCCCCGCTGGAGACGGCGGCGAACGCGTAGGCGTTGGCGATGTCGGCGCGTTCGAGGGTCTCGCGGTCGAACCCGACGCCGCTGACCTTCTGGCCGGAGAATCCACGGCGCAGCCGCCGGAAGGCCCGGTCGTCCTGGTCGATGATCGCCACGGTATGTCCGGCGTCGTCCAGTGTGTGGGCCAGCGTGACGCCGACGCGTCCGCACCCCATGATGACGAAGTGGGCCATGCAGTGCTCCCCGGGTCGTGGTCGTGGCGGTGGCGCCGTCGGCGCCCCGCAGGTGGTTCCCAGTCTCCCACGCCGGACCCCCCGGAGCCGCCGGTGGCGCGGCGCGTATGACAGATGCGCCCGCACGGGCTAACTTTGACTGGTGCTGACGTTCCTCGACGCGCTGAAGCGGATCCTGGTTGGCAGGCCATTCCGCACCGAACGGCTGAAGCAGGCGCCGCTGCGCCGCCGGCTCGCGCTTCCGCTGCTCTCCTCCAACGCGCTCTCCTCGGTGGCCTACGCCCCCGACGAGGTCCTGATGACCCTGGCCATCGCCGGGCTGTCGGCCATCTACTTCTCGCCCGTGGTGGGCATCGCCATCATGGCCGTCATGCTCGTGATCATCGCCTCCTACCGGCAGTCGGTGAAGGCCTACCCGTCGGGGCGCGGGGACTACGAGATCGCCAGCGTCAACCTCGGGGCCCGCGCCGGGACCACCGTCGCGGCGGCCCTGCTGGTGGACTTCGTGCTCACCGTGGCCGTGTCGATGTCCTCCGCCGCCCACTATGTCGTCGCCGCGTTCCCCGCGCTCGACGGCCACCAGACGCAGCTGGCCGGTGCCGGCGTTGTGCTCCTGGCCCTGCTGAACCTGCGCGGGCTGGGCCGCTCCCGGCTGGGCAAGGCGCTGCCGACCTATCTGTTCATCGGCACCATGCTCGTGATGATCGTGACCGGGGCCATCGCCGCGGCGCGGGGCAGCCTCGGTGCCGCCCCCAGCGCCGGATTCGAGATCCTGCCGGAGGCCGGGTACGACTCCTCGCTGACCGGTCTGCTCGGCGCCGTGCTGGTGCTGCGCGCCTTCTCCACCGGTTCGGCGGCGCTGACCGGCATCGAGGCGCCGATCAGCAACGTGCAGAACCTGGCCCGCCCCCGGGCCCGCAACGCCGCCTCGATCCTGCTGATGCTCGGCGTCATCGCCACCGTGCTGACGCTGGGGACCATGTTCCTGGCCCGCGCCGCCCGGGTGCACATGGTGGAGGACCCGCAGGCGAACCTGCTCGCCGACGGGGGACCGGTGCCCGCCGACTACATCCAGCACCCCGTCCTGGGCCAGCTCGCCCAGGCCGTGTTCGGGGCCGGCAGCATCGGCTTCTTCGTGATCCTCGCGGCGACCGTCGCCGTGCTGTGGATGGCCGGGCACACCGCCTTCACCTCGTTCCCGAACCTCGCCTCGCACCTGGCCACCGACGGCTACCTGCCCCGCCAGCTGCGCAAGCGCGGGGACCGGCTGGGCTTCAGCAACGGCATCATCGCCCTGGCCGTCGGCGCCCTGGTGCTGGTGCTGATCTTCAACGCACACGTGGCCACGCTCATCCAGCTCTACGTCGTGGGGGTGTTCGTCTCCTTCACGCTGAGCCAGCTGGGCATGGTCCGGCACTGGAGTCGCCAGCTGGCCAGCACCGCCAATGCCCGGGTGCGGCACCGGGTCATGCGCTCGCGGCTGCTGAACCTCGTCGGATTCGTGCTCACCGCCGCCGTGCTGGTCATCGTACTGGTCACCAAGTTCATCTTCGGGGCCTGGCTGGCGGTGCTGGCGATCCTCGTGCTCTACCTGGTCATGTTCTCCATCCACGCCCACTACGCCGCCGTCGACCGCGAACTGGCGATCGATACGGCCGGCACCGCCAAGGCCCTGCCGGCGCGGGTCCACGCCCTCATCCTGGTCTCGACACTGCGCAAGCCGGTGCTGCGGGCCGTCGCCTTCGCCCGTGCCGGACGCCCCTCCAAGCTCGACGCCATCATCGTGGACATCGACCAGGACGCCACCGCCCGGACCGTGGCCGAATGGGACCGGCTGCAGATCCCGGTCCCGATCACCGTCCTGGCCTCGCCGTACCGCGAGACGGCCGCCCCGATCATCGACTACATCAAGGGCATCAAGTCCGATTCTCCCCGCGACCTCGTCGTCGTGTACATCCCGGAGTACGTCGTGGGACGCTGGTGGGAGCAGCTGGTGCACAACCAGACGGCCCTGCGCATCAAGACACGGCTGCACTTCGAGCCCGGCGTCGTGGTGGCCAGCGTGCCCTGGCAGCTGTCGGAGGAAACACACGGCCGGGCCCTCTTCGAGAACGAACGCGGCGAATCCCACGCCGGAGACCACATGACACAGCACGACGGCGGGAGCACCACGTGAGCACGCAGGCAGAGCAGGTCCCGGGGGACCTGATCGAGGTCGAGATCGGCGCACCGGCACACGGGGGGCACTTCGTGGCCAGGTACGAGGGCCGCGTGGTCTTCGTCCGCCATGCCCTGCCCGGCGAACGGGTCAGGGCGCGGCTGACCGATGCCGGCGCGGGGGCCCGGTTCTGGCGGGCCGACACGGTCGAGGTCCTCGACGCCTCGGAGCACCGGGTCCCTCACTTCTGGCCGGAGGCCGATTCGCTGGCCCGGCACGCCGCCGGGGAGCCGCCGGTGGGCGGCGCCGAGTTCGGCCACGCCGAGCTGGGGTACCAGCGCGAACTGAAGTCCGCCGTCGTCCGCGAACAGCTGGAGCGGCTGGCGGGGCTGCACGCCGCGGACGTCGGGTTCACCGGCGTGGAAGCGGCCCCCGGGGAACGGGCGGACGGGCTCGCCTGGCGGACCCGGACGGCGTTCAGCGTCGACGCCGCCGGACGGCTGGCCATGAACGCCTACCACTCGGACCGGCTCGTCGCCATCGGGGACATGCCGCTGGCCGTCGACGCGATCAACGCGTTGGGGCTGGCTGGGCTGCCGTTGCACGGCCTGGAGCGGATCGAGGTGGCCGCCCCGTCCGCCGGCGGGGAACCGCTCGTGCTGCTGGTCGAGGACCCCGCGGCACGACCCGGCGCCGCCGGCCGGGTCGCCAAGGCCCTGCCCGAGGGGACGAACGCGGCGGTGATCACACAGCAGGGTGGATCGGCGGCCGATGGGGGCGGGACGCTGCGCCGGCTCCGGGGCAGGACCTGGGTGGCCGAACGGGCCGCCGGCAACGACTACCGGGTCACCGGCGAGGGGTTCTGGCAGATCCACCGCGGCGCCCCGGACGCGCTGTACGACGCGGTGCACCGGATCCTGGCGCCGGAGCCGGGCCAGGCGTTTGCCGACCTCTATGCCGGGGCCGGCCTGTTCACCGTCCCGTTGGCGCGGGCGGTGGGACCCGAGGGAATGGTCGTATCGATCGAGGGGGCCCCGGGAACCAGCAAGGACGCCCGCCGCAACGTCCACGGCCTCGACCAGGCCCTCATCCGGCAGGGGAGGGTGGAGAAGGTGCTGCGCCAGGAGGCGGCCCGGCTGCCTGCGGCGCTGGACGGGATCGTCCTGGACCCGCCGCGCACCGGTGTCGGACGTGCGGCAGTGGCCGCTGTGGCCGCCGCCCGGCCCGCACGCATCGCCTACGTCTCCTGCGACCCGGCGTCGTTTGCCCGGGACATCCGCGACTTCGCGCTGAAAGGTTACGTGCTCGAATCCCTGCGGGCCCTTGACCTGTACCCGCACACCCACCACGTGGAGTGCGTGGGAGCGCTGGTCCCGGCGCCGAAAGGATAGACTGGCCCCGAGCTCTGCCGCCATCCCATCGTGTCGTGAAGCCGGTTAGGTTCGCCTTACTGGCGGGGCGCACGGGCGTGCAACAAAGATGAAAGTCTGGCGAGAGGAGTCCCAGTGAGTAATGTGGACAGCTTTGGTGCCAAGGGCGTATTGGACGTCAATGGCAACGAGTATGAAATTTTCCGGCTGAACGCGGTCGAGGGCAGCGACAGCCTTCCGTACAGCCTCAAGATCCTTCTGGAGAACCTGCTTCGGACCGAGGACGGCGCCAACATCACGGCCGACCACGTCCGTGCGCTGGCCCAGTGGGACGAGAACGCCCAACCGAGCACCGAAATCCAGTTCACCCCCGCGCGTGTCCTCATGCAGGACTTCACCGGCGTGCCCTGCGTGGTCGACCTGGCCACCATGCGCGAGGCCATCAAGGACCTTGGCGGCGACGCGACCCGGGTGAACCCGCTGGCACCGGCCGAGATGGTCATCGACCACTCGGTCCAGATCGACGTCTTCGGAAACAAGGATGCCGTCGAGCGCAACATGGAGATCGAGTACCAGCGCAATGGCGAGCGGTACCAGTTCCTGCGCTGGGGCCAGACCGCGTTCGACGACTTCAAGGTCGTTCCCCCGGGAACGGGCATCGTCCACCAGGTCAACATCGAGTACCTGGCCCGCACCGTGATGACGCGTGAGATCGACGGCAAGCTGCGCGCCTACCCCGACTCCTGCGTCGGCACGGACTCGCACACCACCATGGTCAACGGACTGGGTGTGCTGGGCTGGGGCGTCGGCGGCATCGAGGCCGAGGCCGCCATGCTCGGCCAGCCCGTCTCCATGCTGATCCCTCGCGTCGTGGGCTTCAAGCTCTCCGGGTCCATCCCGGCGGGCGCCACCGCCACGGACGTGGTCCTGACGATCACCGAGATGCTGCGCAAGCACGGCGTCGTGGGCAAGTTCGTCGAGTTCTACGGCGAGGGCGTCGCCCAGGTGCCGCTGGCCAACCGCGCCACCATCGGCAACATGAGCCCGGAGTTCGGCTCCACCGCCGCCATGTTCCCGGTCGACGACGTCACCCTCGACTACCTGCGCCTGACCGGCCGGTCCGACGAGAACGTCGCCCTGGTCGAGTCCTACACCAAGGAACAGGGCCTCTGGCACGATCCGAGCCGCGAGATCCGCTTCTCCGAGCGCCTCGAGCTGGACCTGTCCACCGTGGTCCCCTCCATCGCCGGCCCGAAGCGTCCGCAGGACCGCATCGAGCTGACCAGCGCGAAGGAACAGTTCCGCAAGGACATCCACAACTACGCCTCCGGTGACGCGGACAGCCTGAACGTCGGCCGTCCCTCGAAGGCGGTCGATGTGAAGATGGCCGACGGCCGCCAGTTCAACCTGGACCACGGCATCGTCTCCATCGCCTCGATCACCTCGTGCACCAACACGTCCAACCCCTCGGTGATGCTGGCCGCCGCACTGCTGGCCCGCAACGCCGTGGACAAGGGCCTGGCGTCCAAGCCGTGGGTCAAGACGTCCGTCGCCCCCGGCTCGAAGGTCGTCACCGACTACTACGAGAAGTCCGGCCTGACCCCGTACCTGGAGAAGCTCGGCTTCTACATCGTCGGCTACGGCTGCACCACCTGCATCGGCAACTCCGGCCCGCTGGAACCGGAGATCTCCGAGGCCATCCAGGCCAACGACCTCTCCGTCACCTCGGTCCTCTCGGGCAACCGCAACTTCGAGGGCCGGATCAACCCGGACGTGAAGATGAACTACCTGGCCTCCCCGCCACTGGTCATCGCCTACGCCTTGGCCGGCACCATGGACTTCGACTTCGAGGTCGACCCGCTGGGCCAGGACGATGCCGGCAACGACGTCTTCCTCAAGGACATCTGGCCGAACCCGGTCGAGGTCCAGCAGGTCATGGACTCCTCCATCGACAAGGAGATGTTCGCCAAGGGCTACGACGGCGTGTTTGACGGCGACGACCGCTGGAAGGCGCTCGACACCCCCGCCGGCGACACCTTCGAATGGGCCGAGGACTCCACCTACGTCCGCAAGCCCCCGTACTTCGAGGGCATGAAGGCCGAGCCGGAGCCGGTCTCCGACATCGACGGCGCCCGCGTGCTGCTGAAGCTGGGCGACTCGGTCACCACCGACCACATCTCCCCGGCCGGTTCCTTCAAGTCCGATTCCCCGGCGGGCCAGTACCTGCTGGCCAACGGCGTGGACCGCAAGGACTTCAACTCCTACGGCTCACGGCGCGGCAACCACGAGGTGATGATCCGCGGCACGTTCGCGAACATCCGCATCCGCAACCAGCTGCTGGACAACATCGAGGGCGGCTACACCCGCGACTTCACCCAGGCGGGCGGACCGCAGGCGTTCGTCTACGATGCCTCCGTGAACTACGAGGCAGCCGGCACCCCGCTGGTCGTCATCGCGGGCAAGGAATACGGCTCAGGATCCTCGCGTGACTGGGCCGCCAAGGGCACCGCACTGCTGGGCGTGAAGGCTGTCATGGCCGAGAGCTACGAGCGCATCCACCGCTCCAACCTCATCGGCATGGGCGTGCTGCCGCTGCAGTTCCCCGAGGGCGAGTCCGCCGCCACCCTGGGCCTGGAGGGGACCGAGTCCTTCTCCATCTCCGGCGTGACCGAGCTGAACAACGGGACCACCCCGTCCACGCTGAAGGTCACCGCCACCGCTGACGACGGCTCCACCAAGTCCTTCGATGCGGTCCTGCGCATCGACACCCCGGGAGAAGCCGACTACTACCGCAACGGCGGCATCCTGCAGTACGTGCTGCGCCAGATCTCCGCCAAGTAGGCAGGGACTTCCGCACCAGGGGGCGGGCCATCCGGGACACCGGGTGGCCCGCCTTGTGCGTGGGGGCAACAGGAACGCAAAGCCACCTGTTAGGAGTTGGTCCGGCGGGGCACTTGCTGTTTTTGCTGATCGAGTTAGTGGTAGGTACGTGTCAGACGGACGCTGATTTTTCCTTTGCTCTGAGGTACCTGGAGCCTCATTTCCCCGGCCGGTGATCTCACCCTATCGTCCGCGAGGACAGTCCCGAAGGTCACTAAGAGATCGCTCCCGGCTTCGTGTTGGCCGAAGACACCGACGTTGCCAACGACAGAAGGAGGAAGGAGAACGGCTATCGGACGGTCAAGCAGGATTTCGTAGCACACCGTAAGTAGCGCGGCTTCCCCAACTATGGCGAGTATTTCGCGAAGGTCTCGACTTAGGCTCGTGAGAACTACTGATGCCTCTCCGGCAGACGGACCCGACGCATTCGTTAGTTCACGCCGATAAGATGGCAGGGACCCCGCCGAAATAGTCGGTGGTTGCATATGGTGTAGCCACTTGAGCCGCGCCACCACTCACACCCCCAGAATCACTGACGGAGCACAGCGCATGTCACAAGGAACGTCCAGGCCCACCGGAGTGCACGACCTGCAGCCCGACGACCTCGTGGACGACCGTGAACTTGCCGCTGTGAAGGATGACCGCCTCGCGCACGAGGGCATCGTCGACCAACTCGCCGCGATCGCCACGACGGTGACCACGCCCTCGAACGTAGCCCTCTATGGCCCCTGGGGTTCTGGCAAAAGTGGCATCGCCAACCTTCTCAAGAGCAAGATCGATGGCCGCGACGGAGTCCGCTTCGTGCGGTTCGACGCGTTCAAGTACGCCGACGTGCCGCTACGGCGCAACTTCATCAGCGCCGTGGCGAGCGAACTCGGATGCAAGCAGTCCAAGTACCACGGCGACCTCTACAGTGGCCGAACCAAGACCGAGATCAAGGTCCCGCCAACCACCGTTTTCAAACTGCTCGGCGTCTTCGCACTGCTACTCCTCGGCCTCACAGTCATCCTCGCCGTGGTGGTCTCAGCCGTCGCCTTCGGGCAGAGCCGCATTGGTGTCAACACTGAATTCGGCGTCGAGTTCAAGTCATTGTCCAAGCAGGTTGTGTTAGCGGGCCTATTCCCGGCCACACTGCTCGCCGCCCTAATCGCCTTCGCGAGCAAGACATTCAGCGTTGACCGCAGCCTGGCGAAGCCAGAAAGCGACGAACAGTTCGAGGAGATCTTCAAGGACCTAGTCTCCGACGCCAAAGCCAAGCGCCTCGTCGTCTTCGTGGACGAACTCGACCGGTGTTCGGCCAGCGAGGTCGTAACGACCCTCGACACCATCCGTACCTTTCTGGGCATAGACCGGTGCGTTTTCATCGTGGCCGCCGACCAGAACGTGCTGGAGGGAGCTCTCACCCGAGCCGCCAAACAGGAGACTCCCGCTGACGATGCCAATCCCTACTACAGCACCGGTAGCGCATACTTGGACAAGGTCTTCCAATACCAACTAAGCCTGCCGCCACTACTCACCCAGAGCATCAGTAGGTACGCGACAAGCCTCGTCGAGAACCGCGAAGGTTTGTGGGCAGGGATCAACCGCGAGTACGTGCTCTCGGTCCTGATCCCCACCCATGTCGCCAGTCCTCGACGCGTGAAGCACCTGCTCAACACCTTCGCGCTGACGTACCGCCTTGCCCAAGAACGCCACGAAACCGACCTCCTCGCCGAAGACCCGCGTATGAACGCAGCCGCGATCGCGCGGCTTGTGTGCCTTCGAGTGGAGTTCCCGCTGTTCGCTCGACACCTCGAAGTCGATGCCAACCTTCCCGCCCTCGTGCTTCAACTAATTCGGGACCCAAACGCGGAATTGCCCGCAGGTACCTCAGCCCGCTCCACTGCACTCGCCAAGTCCTACGCACTTGAGAGTGCCGCCCCGAGCGCCGTTCTTGTCGACGACGACCCCGACAGCGATGACGAGGCCGGCACCCGCGCCACTCAGATCGGCACGGCGCACAACAAGCAACTTCTCAACTATCTGAGCCGGACCCGTCAGGTTCGGGGTCCGTCCCGCGACGTCATCCACATGCAGAGCACCGGAACAGTCTTCGGGTTGGACGGTGAACTGGCGCTCGCGGTCGAGCGCGCCGCAGAGGATGCGGACATCGAGACTCTGCAACGCCTTGTCGATGGGCTCGAAGACACAGAACAGGAAGGTGTCTTACGGGTTCTGACAAACCAAATCCGGACAGGTGCTGGGCTCAGTGGGCCCAACGCGGCGCGGTCCTTCCTGCTGCTCACGGAGGCCGAACCAGACCTTCCCGTTGCCAGGGTGGCCGATACCGTCGCCGAAGCAATCTGCGTCCTCGAAGACGACACCAACGACTTCCTCGACGAAGACACGGCCACAAGTGCGTGGGCACTCGCCAAGGTCGGGTCCGAGGCAAGCGCATCAGCACTGCGCCGCCGTGTCATCGCGACGATTATGCGCCCCGGCTTCACGACCCCAGACTTCTTCTTCGAAGACGCAGCACTCGCGCTCGACGCCGCGCCAGCGGTCGTGGCCGACTACCTGTCCGCCCGCGTCGTGTCACCGACCGGTCCTTCAACGATCGCTCGCCTGTTCGAACTTGCCGACGACGGCCTCATCAAGGTCATCACGGCAACCCAGGCCCGCATCTCCGCGCTTGCCCAGGAGGCGGCGCGAAGCCACACCGAATGGACTACCAAGCAGAAGGCCGCCGCAAAAACGGCGGGCGCGACTGCCGCCGCCCAAAGGAACGCAGCGACTACGGCGACCGAGGAGCCCGAGCCCGAACAGTTCAACCCCAAGGCTGTGCTCGACGCTCTCGCAAACGAGGCGGGTGTTCGTGAAACACCGGTCCAGCATCTGGTGCTACGCCTCCTCCTGGTAGTCAACGCCCAGGACGCTCGTCATGCCGCGCTCCGGCTGCTCGGCAAGACAGAACCCATCAGCGAACCTGGCCTCGCGACAAGTGTCCTTAAGGGGACCTATTACCGAGTCCTCAGCAACTGGAGCGACTGGCTCACCCGCTTAGTCCCCTCAGCCATGACCGCAGCCCACACCGAGCCACTAGCCAAGCTTGTGGCAAAGGCATGGAACGACAAGGCTGACCTCGACAGCACGCGCGCCGCCCTCGACGCGCTCACGCCGCTGATCACCAACCTTCCTGAAGGGCGCACTCCGAACCTGAATCACGACGTGCTTGAACTCGTCGAGAACCCCGTCACGAGCACAGACGAAGCAGGCGAACGCCGCGACATCCTAGACCGGGCACGGTTGTTCGCCGATGCACGGGTCCTTGACTACGCCGAGATCCTGTCCGCTGTCGCACACTCCCTACAGGACACCCTCGCAGAGTCGCTCGCACCCGTCGATGTCGATGACGTCCTGCACCAATACCTGATCGAGAACGGTACCGAAGCCGTACGCGCGTCCGCCGATGAATTGGAAGACCATGAGGTTCAGGGGCTACTCGCCGAAGCAGCAAACAGCGAATGGCTCGACGACCTCGGACATGTTGCCATACCGCTTGAACTCGCCATGGCAGCAGGCCCAAGGCGCGTCCGTCCAACCGACCTGCCAACAGCGGAGACCATGTCCGACGTCACGTACAACTACGAACACCGTGCGGTTCATGCCACGGCACTCTGGCTCGAACTCACCGAGCCGGAGCCCGAAGACTTCGCGGCCGTCTACGACCCCCTGCGGCGAGCCAATGCGCACGCATCCGAACTCACCAGCGCCGCCCACAGGGTGCAAGAAAGTTGGACAACTGAGCAGCACCGCGGGCTACTCGACAAGTACCTCGCTGCAGCCGACACGGATGTCCCAAACGACGCGGTACTGGACGTCGTCGGCATTGCAAACGCCGACGAGTCGGAGGTCGCCGACCTGCTCATCAATCGTTTCTCAGCCGCGACGAACAACGCACAACGACAGGCCGTCATTACACTGTGGGGTAAGGCGAGCATCCATGACAACTCGATACGACGCCGACTCGTCGAGACGATCATCTATGGGCTTTTGGATCTAAAGACCAACAGCGGCAACGGGGGAGCAGCCGAACTCGCACTCAACGCCCTCAGCAGCGTCGCGAACCCCCTTCCGCCGCGGATTAAGGGCGCACTGGGCGCACGCGTCAAGACGGCAGTCGCTGGCACCAGAAGCCTGGAAGACAAAGCGCTCGTCGTACTGCCCGCCCTCGGTTACACGACCACGACAAACTTCTTCGGCAAGTCCAAACGCCTCGATTTCGACGGTTGATACGGGTAGCGGCCGATGCTACGTCCACACGCCCGCCAATCGTGTGGCCTCGACCATAGACGCCACACGGGAGAGGCATCGACGGGTCAGTCCCCTCTCGCCTTTCGGTTACTCCCGGAATGTCTCGAAGTACGTCTGAGCATCGTGGAGCGGGAGGCGGTGGGACGACGGGGATGCAAAGTGCCCGGCGTCTCGGCGCATGCCAGGCATCGTCCCCGCTCACACGTTGGACGCCTGCGCGGGCCCTGGACGATCGCGGCCCCGTGTCTCCCTCGTGTGGTGAGCGTACGCCCCGACCTGCGCGCCGCGTGGAGCGGCAGTCGGTGGCCCGTACACTCGACGGATGGAAGCCACCACGTGGCCGCTCTTCGACCTGCGCCTGACCACCCCGCGGTTGGTGTTGCGCCCGATCACCGACGTGGACATCCCCGCCTTCGTCGCCGCGGCCCAATCCGGCATCCACGACCCGGCACGCAGTCCCTTCTCCTTCCCCTGGACGGCCGTGCCGGACGCTGAACTCCCGGCGAACATGGCCGTGCACGTCTGGCGGACCCGGGCGCAGACCACGGCCGCACAGAGGACGCTGCCCTTTGGCGTCTGGCACGAGGGGGAGCTGGTGGGCATGCAGGATCTGGTGGCCGTGGAGTTCGCCACGCTGCGCACCGTGTCCACCGGTTCCTGGCTCCGGCAATCGGTGCAGGGCCGGGGGATCGGCACCGAGATGCGCACCGCCGTCGTGCTCTATGCCTTCGACCACCTCGGTGCCGAGATCGCGGAGTCGGAGGCCGCCAGCTGGAACCTCGCGTCGCTGGGGGTCTCCCGGGGCGTCGGCTACCTGCCCAACGGGACCACCCGCAAGTCGTGGGGCGGCAGTGCGCAGGACGTGCAACTCCTCCGGCTGGATCCCGACCGGCTCCGCCGTCCGGCCTGGACCCTGGGGGTCGAGGGGCACGACGGCGTGGCCTCCTTCCTGGGGCTGGATGCCGCGGTGCCCGTCGACTCGTGATCCCGCGGGCGGCGGCAGTACGATGGAATGATCTTCCCGGCAGCGAAAGGACGACCCCGCATGGGACTGCTTGAGAGCATCCACGAGCCACGCGACCTGCGTGGCCTGAGCATGCCGCAGCTACAGGAGCTCGCGGAGGAGATCCGCACCTTCCTGGTCGCCAACGTCTCCCAGACGGGCGGGCACCTGGGCCCGAACCTCGGCGTCGTGGAACTGACGCTGGGCATCCACCGCGTCTTCGATTCCCCCCGCGACTCGGTCGTGTTCGACACCGGCCACCAGTCCTATGTGCACAAGCTCGTCACCGGGCGCCAGGACTTCTCCACGCTGCGCCAACAGGGCGGGCTGGCCGGGTACCCCGACCGCACCGAATCGGTGCACGACATCGTGGAGTCCTCCCACGCCTCGTCCTCGCTGTCGTGGGCCGAGGGCATCTCGCGGGCCCGCAAGCTCGCCGGGGAAGGGGACCGCTACGTCGTCGCCGTCGTCGGCGACGGCGCCCTGACCGGGGGCATGGCCTGGGAGGCCGTGAACAACATCGCCGCGGACCCGCACCGCCGGGTCGTCATCGTGGTCAACGACAACGGGCGCTCCTACGCCCCGACCATCGGCGGGCTGGCCGAGCAGCTCGCCGGGTTGCGCCAGCGCACCCTGGACAAGGTGCGCACCCACCCGGTGTACGAGGACACGCTCACCCGGTGGAAGGACCGCCTGCAGCAGGGCGGGGGACTCAGCCGGTTCACCTACAAGTCGCTGCACGCCACCAAGAAGGGCATCAAGGACTGGTGGGCGCCGCAGGGGCTCTTCGAGGACCTGGGCATGAAGTACATCGGTCCGATCGACGGGCACAACCTCGTCGCCGTCGAGGAGGCGCTGCAGCAGGCCCGCAACTACGAGGGCCCGGTGATCGTGCACACGTTGACCGAGAAGGGCCGCGGCTACCCGCCGGCGCTGGCCGACATGGCGGACCAGATGCACTCCGTCGGCGTGATCGACCCCGAGACCGGTGAACCGGTCGAACGGCCCGGCGCCCAATCGTGGACGTCCGTCTTCGGCGAGGAGATCTCCCACATCGCCGACGAGCGCGAGGACATCGTCACCGTCACCGGTGCCATGCTCATCCCCGTCGGGCTCTCCGCCATGGCCGAACGCCACCCCGAGCGCGTCATCGACGTCGGCATCGCCGAACAACACGCGCTGACCAGCGCCGCCGGCATGGCCTTCGGGGGACTGCACCCCGTGGTCGCCCTCTACGCCACCTTCCTGAACCGGGCCTACGACCAGCTGCTCATGGACGTGGCCCTGCACCGCGCCGGCGTGACCATCGTGCTGGACCGGGCCGGGGTCACCGGGCCCGACGGGCCCAGCCACCACGGCATGTGGGACCTGGCGCTGCTGCAGTCCGTACCCGGGTTGGCCCTGGCCGCCCCCCGCGACGCCACCCGGCTGCGCGAGGAACTGCGCGAGGCCGTCGCCATCAACGACGCACCGACCGTGCTGCGCTTCTCCAAGGGCAGCGTCGGGGCCGAACTCGAGGCCATCGAACGCCTGCACGACGGCGTCGACGTCCTGGCCCGCCGCGGGGAAGGCGAGAAGGACGTGCTGATCGTCGCCGTCGGGTCGATGGCCGCGCTCGGGCTGGACGTGGCCGGCCGGCTCGAGGCGCAGGGCGTCACCTCCACCGTCGTGGATCCGCGCT
Organism: Micrococcaceae bacterium RIT 802; assembly: GCA_016892645.1. Classification (GTDB taxonomy): domain Bacteria; phylum Actinomycetota; class Actinomycetes; order Actinomycetales; family Micrococcaceae; genus Arthrobacter_H. The sequence goes on along the minus strand of JAFEMX010000003.1, from coordinate 128,191 downwards.
GGGTGCTGCCGGTGGCCCGCTCCATCATCGGCCTGGCCGCCCGCCACCGCATCGTGGTGTGCATCGAGGACGGCGTGAAGGCCGGGGGAGTCGGCTCGCGGATTCGCCAGGAAATGCGTGCAGCCGGCGTGGACACCGCGCTGAACGAGGTGGGCCTGCCCGTCGAGTTCCTCCAGCACGGCTCCCGCAACCAGGTCCTGGAACGCGTCGGCCTGACCGCCAACCAGATCGCCCAGGACACGCTGGCCCAGGTCCTGGGCACCAAGGTCCCCTTCGCCCGCCCGCTCCCCGGCCAGGAGCTGCCCACCGGCCAGATCCCCCGGCTGTGAGCCTGCCGCAGGGGCTGGCGGCGTCGCCGGAGGGCATCGCGGAGGGAGACTTCGTGATCGCCCGCGCCTGGAAGTACGACGGCGGTGCCCACTGGGTCGTCCCCGGTCGGTACCTGGGCGCGGATCGCCAGGGCCACTGGGTCATCCAACCGCAGGGATCTCTGGTCTCCCGGCCCGGCGCAGGGTTCGCCGCGGAGTCGGACGCCGTCTGCCTCTTCCCCCATGCCGGGGACTGGGTCGCCACCTGCTACGACGACACGCACCCGGCGGACGTCCGCCTCTACATCGACGTGTCCTGCAACCTGGGGTGGCGGCCGCTGAAACCTGCCGGCTGGGAGTTCAACTCCGTCGACATGGACCTCGACGTCGTCCGCTCCACCACCCGCGGCGTCTACCTCGACGACGAGGACGAATTCGCCGAACACGCCCGCTCCATGGGCTACCCCGCACCCCTGGTCCGGCGCCTGCAGGCCGCCGCCGATGACCTGCTGACCCGGGTCCTCGACGGCGACGAACCATTCGGTGCCACCGCGGACGGCTGGTTCGTGCGCGGACGCCGCCTCATCGAGCAGGCAGTAGGCTAGATGCTGCACCGCGCCGCCGCCGGATACCGGGGGCAGCGCGGCCCGCGAGAACGCCCACGCCAGACCCCAGGAGAACCCATGCCCATCCAGCGCACCTACCGCCGCGACGACGACGGGGTCCTGCAGTTCCGCGAGGCCTGGTTCGAACAGGCCGACGGCGAACCGACCGGCCAGTTCGTGGTCAACCACGGGACCGTGGGCCACCAGTCGACCACCCAGCAGGCGGTGGACGTGGACGCCGGCAAGGGGGCAGCCCTCATGGAGGCCTTCGGCCAGCAGTGCGCCGAGGATGGCTACGCCGAACTGACGGACGCCGAACAGTCGTGGGTGATCGCCCAGTATGCGCTCAAGTCCACCGAGGGCACGCAGCGTGACGAGTATCTGCGCGACAAGGCCGTCGAGGCACTCCGAGGACACCTGGCGTGGCGCGGACTGGGAACCGTCGAATCCAGCGATTTCGCCCCCCGCAAGCTCAACATCCGCATCCTGTCACCGGAACCGGCCAAGGCGGTCACCGCCATCGCCGTGTGCATCCGCCAGGCCAAGCTCGACTTCACGAAGCTCTCCATCGGCGTGGCGCCCCACGCAGAGCCGGACGCCGCGAAGCAGAAGCACCCGATGCCGCCCAAGGGCCGTTTCTCGCTCTCCTGAGCGCACAAGCCACCACCGCACGGCCACCGAAGATCCACCGAAAGGACCCACCGACGTGAGCAACGCCAGCAACTCCACCCGCGGCACCGCCCCGGATGCGCATCCCGAGATGGAATACCGCCGGCTCGGCCGGTCCGGGCTCACGGTCTCGGTGGTCGGCCTGGGGTGCAACAACCTCGGCCGCAGCGGAACCGCCACCGAGACCCAGGAGGGAACCGACGCCGTCGTGCATGCCGCCCTGGACGCCGGCATCACGCTGTTCGACACCGCCGACACCTACGGCCGCGAGCCCGGCCTCTCCGAGTCCCGGCTCGGCAAGGCCCTCGGCGGCCACCGCGACGATGTCATCGTCGCCACCAAGTTCGGCATGGACACCGCCGGTGCCAACGGCCGCGACTTCGACGCCCGCGGGTCCCGGCGCTACATCATGCGCGCCGTGGAGGCCTCCCTGGGCCGGCTGGGCACCGACTACATCGACTTGTACCAGTTCCACACCCCTGACCCGCTCACCCCGATCGACGAGACGCTGGCCGCACTGGACGACCTGGTCGCCTCCGGCAAGGTCCGCTATGTCGGGCACTCCAACCGGGCCGGCTGGCAGATCGCCGAGGCGGAATTCACCGCACGCTCCGGCGGGTACACGCGATTCGTCTCCAGCCAGAACCACTACAACCTGCTGGACCGCCGTGCCGAGCTCGAGGTCCTGCCGGCATCCGCCGCCTATGGGCTGGGCGTGCTGCCCTACTTCCCGCTGGCCAACGGGCTGCTCACCGGCAAGTACTCAGCCGGCCGGGCACCCGAGGGCAGCCGGCTGACCCATTCGCGCCAGAACCTGCTGGAGAAGGCCGACTTCGACCAGCTCGGGGCCTTGGGCGATTTCGCCGCGGCCCGTGACCTCACCCCCGTCCAGGTCGCCTTCTCCTGGCTGGCAGCCCAGTCGCCGGTCTCCAGCGTCATCGCCGGGGCCACGCGGATCGAGCAGGTCCGGCAAAATGCCGCGGCGGCCTCCTGGAAGCCGACCGCCGAGGACCTGGCCGAACTGGACCGGATCTTCCCGCGCGAGCCGAAGGTGGCCCTCTTCTAAGGGGGCGCACCATGTCCACGCCGCGGGAGCTGCTCGACGCGACGCCGGACTTCGAACGCTGGGAGGTTTTCGGAGGCAGCGGCCAGCGCATCGGTGCGTTGCGCCGCGTCTGGAAGTACTCGGTGTTGTTGACCCGCGTCGCGCTCGAGGGCGCTGACGGAACCTACCTGGCCGAATCGCGCATCCGTTTCGTCCCGGGCATCGACTGGGATCTGAGCTGGTTCCACGCCACGGGGATGGCCGAGCCGGTCCTGCTCCACAATCCCGCCAGCTGGACCCACACCGGAAGCCTACCGGTCGTGGGGACGACGATTCGCACCCGCGACGAACGCGAACTGCCGCCGGGCCTGACCCGGCAGGTTCCCGCCGGCACGCTGCCGGGCTACGGCGAGTACCTGATCCTGGGCCGCCTCGTCTCCTCCGGGACGCGCGAGGCGTCGTGGACCGCGGTCGACGACGAAACCGGCGCCCCGCTGGACACCCGGTTGACGGCCGTCGAAGACCCTGCTCCGCCGCCCTACGTCCTCGCCGGCGTCGAGGCCCCCGGAAGGATCCTGCGCTATGACCGGGAGGTCAACGGCATCCGGCAGGCCAGCCATTGGGCCGTCGATGGTGTGGTGGTCGCCAGCGAGTGGGATGGAACCCCTTCGGTTCCGGTACAGGACCAGGCCGGGTCCGCCGGCTGGGAGGCCATCGCCGGGTTGGAGCCGGCGAACGCGGACTTCCTGCTCCACGGCGTGCGCCGCTGACAGCGGGTCAGAGGTAGATCATCACGTCCTTGCCCTGGATGGCCGCCGCGTAGCGGGTCAACGGCTTCTTCGCCGGACCGGCGACCCGTGATCCATCCTCGTGGGAGAACTCCGACCCATGGCAGGGGCATTTGAAGTCCGTCTTGCCCAATCCCACCGTGCAGCCCTGGTGCGTGCAGACCGCAGTGTAGGCATAAACGGTGTTCTCGTCCTTGCGCCAGAGCAGGTAGTTGTCGCCCTTGACCGCCACCGAGGCGCTCGCCCCGACCTTCAGGTCGGCGGTCGTCGTGGCCTTCGTCGGCGTCCCGCTCGGTTCCGGTACGGGCTCGGTCTTGTTCCCTCCGCCGCACGCCGCCAAGGCCGCACCGGTGCCAAGCGCCAGTGATCCTCCCAGGACTGCCCGGCGTCCCGTCAATTGGGCTGTGAACTGTTCCATGGGGCCATTGTGGCACCGGGGAGCCGCCACCGCGAGGGGCTGGCGCTACGGGTAGAGCAGGATCTTCCCGTCGGAGATCTCCGCGGCATACCGGGTCAGGGCGCCCCGGGCCGGCCCCGCGGTGGCCGTGCCGTCATCCGCGCTGAAATGCGAGTCGTGGCACGGGCAATGGAAATCTCCTTCACCCGGGCCCACCCGGCATCCGGCATGCGTGCAGACCGAGGTGTAGGCCAACACGGTTTTCTCGTCCTGGCGGTAGAGCAGGTAGGCGTCCTTGGTTCCCTCCCGGGCCACATTGACCATGGACCCGACGGGCAGATCGGCGGCATCGGCGACGGTCACCGGATCGCCGGAGGGCTGCGGAACGGCCTGCGGGTTGTTGTCCGGTGCCGCCGAGGATCCGTCCCCGCACGCGGCGAGCGTGGTGGCTGCACCGACGGCGAGCGTTGATCCCAGGACAAGTCGGCGGCATGGTTGCGCGGTGGTACTCATGGCACGATTCTTTCATGGCGGGCCGGGTGGCGGCGCCGTGTCAGCCGTCCCAGGTCCGGCTGGAGAGGACGAGCCGGTAGCCGTCCGGGTCGATGAGTGTGGTGCCCCAGCGCTGCCAATACCCGGTGGCCTCGATGATGCGCCCGCCGGCGGCCACCAGGGCGTCGATGAACGTGGACTGCGGCTCGCGGCCCAGATAGAGGACCAGTTGCTCCTCCACCGACCTGGCCTCCGTCGCGGGGACGGCCGCCGGATCGAGGACCAATTCCAGGTGCCAGCCCGCCCCGGGGAATCCGGCCATCAACAGCGCGGGGCCGTGCTCGTCGTCCGGTTTTCCCCACAGCGTCTCCATGCCCACTGCGTCGACCCAGAATCCGCGCGCCGCGTGGAGGTCGCGGGTGGGACGGGCAATGCGCAGGGTGGGTGCTTCTGCCCGGGCGTTCGGGTTCTCCATCGTGTCGGCTTCCGTCCAGTTCCTGGGTGGTGCGCTGGTTGGTGCGAAGCTACCGCGTGGCGGGGGACCCGTCCACCCCTGCCCACCTGTGGGCGTGGGGCACTCCCGGCAGGCCGGTGGCGGGGCACCCCGGGGTACCCCGCCATGGAGGGCGGTGCTGCAGGCAGCCCGCGGGTCAGTCCGTGTGGAAGCGGGTTCCGCGAACGCGTTCGGAAGCACCCACGCGATCCAGGTACGGGGTGATCCCACCCAGGTGCATCGGCCAGCCCGCACCGAGGATCATGCACAGGTCGATGTCCTCGGGGCCGGCGACGACGCCTTCGTCGAGCATCAGGCCGATCTCCTGGGCCAGTGCATCCTGGGTGCGCTCCAGCAGCTCCTCGGCGGTGCTGGGCGTGTCGCCGAACTGGAGCAACGCCAGGGTGGAGTCAGGGATGGACTGCGTCCCGTCGTCGTTCTTGGTCCACAGGGACTTCAGGCCGTTGTCGATCAGCGCCTGCTGGTTGGCCGACACGCGGAACCGGTCGCCGAATGCGGCGTGCAGCGATTCGGTGACGTGTTGGGCGACGGGGATGCCGACCATGGCCAGCAGCGTGAACGGGCTCATCGGCAGGCCCAGGGGCCGCAAGGCGTTGTCGGCGACGTCGGCGGGTGTGCCGTCGTCGAAGGCGTTGGAGACCTCGCCCATCAGCCGCAGCAGCACGCGGTTGACGACGAAGGCCGCCGAGTCCTTGACCAGCACCGCTGTCTTGCGCAGTTGCTTGGCCACGGCGAAGGCGGTCGCCAGCACGACGTCGTCGGTCTTCGGCGCACGCACGATCTCGATGAGCGGCATCACGGCCACCGGGTTGAAGAAGTGGAAACCGACGACGCGTTCGGGGTGCCGAAGGCCCGCCGCCATCTCCGTGACCGACAGGGACGAGGTGTTGGTCGCCAGGATGCACTCGGGGGAGACCACGGCCTCCACTTCGGCGAAGACCTGCTTCTTGACCTGCAGTTCCTCGAAGACCGCCTCGATGACCAGATCGGCATCGGCGAAGGCGTCCTTGGTGACGGAGCCGGTGACGAGCCCCTTCGTGCGGTTGGCCGCATCGGCGGAGATGCGCTTCTTGGCCAGCAGTTTGTCGACCTCGCCGTGGATGTAGGCCAGGCCCTTGTCGACCCGTTCCTGGTCGATGTCGGTGATGACCACCGGCACCTTGAGCGCCTTGGCGAACAGCAGGGCGAACTGCCCGGCCATGAGCCCGGCGCCGACCACGCCGATCTTGGTGACCGGACGGGCGAGCTTCGCATCGGGGGCGCCGGCAGGGCGCTTGGCGCGCTTCTGCACCAGGTCCAGGAAGGCGTAGACCGTGTCCTGGAACTGGGGCGTCTGCATCAGCTCGGTCAGGGCGGCGCACTCGAGCTTCGCCGATTCCGCCTGGCTGATCGTCTTTCCCGCCTCGAAGACGTCGAGGACCTTGCCCGGCGCCGGTGCGGCGTTCGCGGTCTTGGCTTCCACGAAGGCCCGCGCCTTGGCTGCTGCAGCGTCCCAGCGTGCGGCGGCCGAGGCGTCGGTGGCGGGGTCGACGGCATTCGGCCGCTCGACGGCTGCTCCGGAGAGAACCGTGTCGGCCCAGGCCAGGGACTGCTCGACGAAGTCGGCCGGTTCGAAGAGCGCATCGGCAATGCCCAGCTGGTGGGCCGTGGCCCCGGTGAGCGAGCGGTTGTTGTTCAGCGGGTTCTCGATCATGACGGTCATCGCCGCCTCCGGTCCGATCAGGCGCGGTAGGCGGTAGACGCCGCCCCAGCCGGGGACCAAGCCGATGAAGGCCTCCGGCAACCCGATGCCGTTGGCTCCCGTGGAGACCGTGCGGTAGGTCGCGGCCAGGGCGATCTCCAGACCGCCACCCAGGGCGACGCCGTTGATGAACGCGAACGTCGGGACGCCGAGATCGGCGAGCAGATCATAGGCCGCGTGGCCCAGCTCGGCCATGAGGATGCCGCTGTCGGAGTTCTTCAGGGTCTTCACGGTGGTCAGGTCGGCGCCGGCGACGAGGAAGTGCGGCTTGCCGGTGACGGCCAGCGCGGCGATCTCCCCTGCAGCGGCGCGGTCCTGTTGGCGGGAAAGTTCCCGGCCCAGTTCGATCAGCGTGGCCGGACCCAGGGTCGTCGGCTTGGAATGGTCCAGCCCGTTGTCCAGGGTCAGCAATGCCAGCGTCTTGCCGGAAGGCAGCTGGACATCGGAGACCAGCGTGTGGGTGACGATCTCGTCCGGGACCTGCTCGGCGAGTACCCCGAAGCGGTCAAAATCCTGTGCAGCCATGTCTCAGGCCTCCTTCCCGTAGTCGGCGTGGTGGGGGTTTTCCCAGATGACGGTGCCGCCCATGCCGAGCCCGACACACATGGTGGTCAAGCCGTAGCGCACGGAGGGGTCGGCCTCGAATTGCCGGGCCAGCTGGTTCATCAGGCGGACGCCCGAGGAGGCCAGCGGATGCCCGACGGCGATGGCCCCACCATAGCGGTTCACACGGGGGTCGTCGTCGGCGATGCCGTAGTGGTCCAGGAAGGAGAGCACCTGGACGGCGAAGGCCTCGTTGATCTCGAACAACCCGATGTCGTCGATGGACAGCCCGGCCTGGGCCAGTGCCTTCTCCGTGGCCGGCACCGGACCGATGCCCATCACCTGCGGTTCGACGCCGGCGAAGGCATAACCCACCAGTCGCATCTTCGTGGTCAGGCCCAGCTCGTCGGCGGCCTCCGAGGAGGTCAGCAGTGCAGCGGTGGCCCCGTCGTTGAGTCCGGCCGCGTTGCCGGCGGTGACATGCCCGTGTGCGCGGAACGGCGTGCGCAGGGAGGCCAGGTCCTCCATCGTGGTTCCCGGCCGGGGCGGCTCGTCGACGGAGTTCAGGGCCCAGCCCTCACCGGGCCGCCGAGTCGCGACGGGCACCAGGTCGGGCTGGATGTCACCCGCCTCGTAGGCGGCAGCCAGCTTGGCCTGGCTGGCGACGGCGTAGCGGTCCGCGCGTTCCTTGGTGATGGCCGGGAAGCGGTCATGCAGGTTCTCTGCAGTGTTCCCCATGTTGAGGGCAGCAGGATCGACCAGGCGCTCGGAGATGAAGCGGGGGTTCGGATCCGCGCCCGCCCCCATGGGGTGGTTTCCCATGTGCTCGACACCGCCGGCGATGACGACGTCGTAGGCGCCGAACGCGATCGACCCGGCAGTGGTGGTCACGGCGGTCATGGCGCCGGCGCACATCCGGTCGATGGCGTACCCGGGGACCGATTGGGGCAATCCGGCGAGCAGGGCGGCGGTCCGTCCGATGGTCAGGCCCTGGTCGCCGGTCTGGGTGGTCGCCGCGATGGCCACCTCGTCGATGCGTTCGACGGGCAGCCCGGGGTTGCGCCGCAACAGGTCGCGGATGCACTTGACCACCAGGTCGTCGGCCCGGGTGCCATGGTAGATGCCCTTCTCGCCGGCCTTGCCGAAGGGGGTGCGGACGCCGTCGACGAAGACGACGTCACGGACCTGCCGGTGGCGTGGCAGCGCGCGTGCGGTGGTGGGGCTCACTGGAGTGACTCCTTGCGTGGAATGAATGTGATCCACTCCATATGTTACCGACGAGTAACTATGGGTGCAAGAAGACGACCGCGTGTCCGTCCGGGCATGCTGCGCGGCGCAAGGAGGGCCGGGCGGTCAGGACCGTGGGGTGGCACCCTTTCGGGGCAGCGGTTCGGGGTCCAGGAAGGCCACGGTGATGATGGGGGCCGTCTGCTCCACCTGCCACGGACGGGCTCCGAGCTCCACGAGTTCGGCCGTGATCGACTCGGGATCGATCCGTGCCGGTGGCCGCCACGCAATGCGCCGCAGCGTGTCCGGAGTCAGGAGATTCTCGATCGGCATGTCCAGTTCCTCGGCCCGCCGGGCGATGCGTGGCTTGGCAGTGGCGAGCCGACGCGCCGCAGCCTCGTCCTTGTCGGGCCAGGTGCGGGCCGGAGGGGGGGCCGAGGAGGCGATGTGCATCGGCGGCAGGTCGTCCTCGGTACGGGCGTGCTGGAGGCAGCGCAACCAACGCGGGGCTTCCTTGCTGGCCGCGCGTCCATGGAAGCCGGGGGTCTTCAGCAGTTGGGGAACGGTGGACGGCATGGCCTTGGCTGCCGCGATGAGGGCTGCGTCGGGGATCAACCTGCCGGGCGCCACATCACGGTTCTCCGCCAGGGACTCCCGTTCGTTCCAGAGGGCCCGTACCGCCGCCAGCTGGCGGCGGTCACGGAGCCGGTGCAGGCCGGAAGTGCGCCGCCAGGGATCGACCCGCGGAGCCGGGGCCGCTGCAGTCCGGATGGCCTCGAATTCCTGCAGGGCGAAGTCCAGCTTGTCGGCGTCGCGCAGCAGGCCGATCAGGGCCAGCCGCAATTCGTCGAGGACCTCGACATCCAGCGCGGCATAACGCAGCCAGGGTTCGGGCAGGGGGCGGGTGGACCAATCGGCTGCCGAGTGCTCCTTGGCCAGTCTCAAGCCCAGCAGCGATTCGACGATGGGTCCCAGGCCCACGCGGGGCAAGCCGGCGAGCCGGCCGGCCAGCTCGGTGTCGAACAGGGCATCGGGGCGCATACCCAACTCGGCGAGGCAGGGGAGGTCCTGTGTGGCGGCGTGGAGGATCCATTCGACGCCGGACAGCGCCTCGTTGACCACCAGGAGGTCCTCGAAGGGAACGGGGTCGATGAGCCAGGTGCCGGAGCCTTCGCGGCGCAGCTGGACCAGGAAGGCGCGCTGGCCGTAGCGGAATCCGGAGGCGCGCTCCGCATCGACGGAAACGGGCCCCGTTCCGGCGGCCAGGGCGCGGGCAGCACGTCGCAGGCCGGCATCGGTATTGACTACCGGGGGGATGCCGTCGCGTGGTTCCGTCAGGAGAGTCGGCTCCGGCTCCGGTGGGGCCAGATCCCCGGCGTCGGGGGTTTCGGGGAGGCTGTCGGTGCGCGAATCGGTCATGATGGACCAATTCTAGTTTATTTAGTTCCTGGGCCGCAGGGGCAGCGCCGTCACGCCCTCCGGAAGGGGCGGCAATCCTGCGAACGTGCAGACCATGTCGTTCCACGCTTCCAGGTGGGCGCGGACGTCGGAACCGTCCGGCGTCCAGGAGGCCCGCAGCTCGATGTCGATGGTTTCCGGGCGTTGCTGGAGGCTGCCGAAACTCTGCGACAACATCCGTGTGGCGGTTCCGCCGGCTTCGGAATAGCGGGCATTGTTCTCGTGTAGGGCGTCGAGCAGCCAGGTCCAGGCCACCGACCCGAGCATCTGGTCGTTGCCCATGGCGGCATCGAGTTGGGCGCGGATGTAGGTGACGATGCGGAAGGTGCCCTTCCACAGATCCGAACCTGCGGGATCATGGAGCAGGATGAAGCGTCCCGTGGCCAGCTCGTCATCCTGCTTGAGCGTGCGGGCTTCGGCCAATGCGGCAGCGGCCGGACCATGGAGTGATCCGTGGGCGGCGGCGGGCGGTTCGAACACCTCGGCGGAGAGGGCCACCGCGAACGGGGCAAGCCGGGCCGGAGCCGGGATTTCGGCCAAACGCATTTCGGCACGGCAGTCTGCCTGACGGAGCGCCGACAGCGCTGTCATGAAGTCTGGGGGAACCTGTGCCAGGTTGCCAAGAGCGGTCACGTTCCCGAGTCTAGGGGCGGTCATCGCGGGCGGCCGGAAGGCACGCCGCTGCGCGAACGCGTTGCCGCAGACCGGCGTCCGGCCGAAACACCAGCGGCGTGCCATGACGCTGCCCCGGTGGACTACGGTCGGTGGGGGAGCGGTGTGCTCCCCGGCCACGCCGGGCCATGGAGGGGACCGAGGGAGGTGGATCGTGCCAGCGATCGCAGCAGCGGTGCCCATCGTGTTGGCGGCGGTCCTGTTCTTCCTGGGGGTCAGGGCCACGCGGATTGCCCTCTGGTCGCTGGCTGTCGGGATCGCCATGGCCGCGGCGTTCTTTCCCACCGCACCGGTGGTGGTCATGGGGTCCCTGGCCGAGTTCTCCCCGACCATCATCGAAATCATGCTGATCCTCTATGCCGGGGTCCTGCTGAGCCGGATCATGTCCAGCAGCGGCGCCATGGCTGCCATTTCCGGGTGGCTGCAGACCAGCGCGCCGTCCCTCAGGGCCGGCACGGTGTTGGTGGTCTTCGGTTTGGTCCCCTTCGCCGAATCCGTGACGGGATTCGGCATCGGCGTCACCGTCGGGGTCCCCATCCTGCGGATGATCGGGCACACGGTGCCCCGGTCCACCATCTTCTCCCTGCTGGGGCTTCTCGCGGTGCCGTGGGGTGCCCTCGGTCCCGGGACGCTCCTGGCTTCGGAATTGTCGGGGACCTCGTTGTCGGAGGTGGGGATCCGTTCCGCCGTGTTGTCCTTGCCGGTCATGCTGGGTGCCTCGCTGATGGTCACGTTCCTGCTGCGCCGTGACGGGGGCGTGGGTCGGCTGTTCGCCGGGGCGGCGGGCAGTGCGATGCTGCTGTGGCTGGGGATCCTGGGGGCCAACGTCGTCCTGGGCACACCCCTTGCTGGCGTCCTGGGTTCCCTGCTGCCGATCGCGGTGCACATGCTCGTGTACCGCTGGCGCGGGAGCCTCACCGCGGCCGGCTGGGTGGTGGCACGGGCCGCCGTGCCCTATGCGGTCATGGCCGGGGGCCTGTTGGCGGCACGTGCGGTGACGGCGCCGATGGAGCCGAATCTGGTGGCGCGTGCGGCCAGCAGCCCGGCCATCTGGCTCGTCGTGGCGTGCCTGGCGGCCCAGTTCGGGCCGGGCCAGCGCGGGGGTCATGCCCGGGTGGAGGCGCGGTTCGGCCATCGGGCGGCGCTGGCCTACCGCAGCTGGCTGCCCGTCGGCATGGTGACCTTTTGCTTCACGGTTCTCGGGTCCCTGCTGGCGGTGACCGGGATGGGGGCCGCGCTGGGATCGGCGCTGGCCGAGGTGGGCGGCGTCTATCTGGTCCTCGCACCGGCACTCAACGCCCTGGCCGGTTTCATCACCGGCTCGAACACCGCAGCCAACGCCATGTTGACGGCGACCCAGACCCAGGTCGCCACCGAATTGGGCAGCTCGGTCCTGCAGATCGTCGCGGCCACCAATGTGGCGGCATCCCTGGCCACGATGGCATCTCCGTCACGCCTCCTGCTGGCCTACGAACTGGCCGTGTCGACGCCGGCCCCCGCCGTGGCCGCGCCCGGCACGCCCGCGGCCGCCGGCACCGACGCCGCCGATTCCGAATCCCGGGTCAACCGATGGGTCCTTCCGCGGGTCTTCGCCCTGGTGGCCTCGGTGTCGCTGCTGCTCGGGCTGGCCACGTGGTGGCTCGCCTAGCCGGTCACGGTCCGGAGGGCGGGGTCCACGCCGTCGGACTCCGGTTCCTCGGGCGGGTAGACCCAGGTCACCAGCACCACCGAGATGATCATCAGGAGCAACCAGGAACCCAACTTCGCCACGGAGACCAGCTGCCAGCCCTCGAGCTGGTCCGGGTAGGCCCAGGCGTTGGACCAGGTGGCGATGTTCTCGGCGAGCCAGATGAACACGGCCACCAGAAGGAAGGCCACGACCAGTGGCATGCGCAGCCGCAAGCGGAACACCCGGAAGTGCATCCAACAGCGGCCGAACACCACCACGACGGCAGCCAGCAGCAGCCAGCGCAGGTCCCAGATGTAGTGGTGGGTGAAGAAGTTCAGGTAGATCGCCGCCGCCAGGACGGCGGTGATCCACCGTCGCGGATACCGGTCGAACCGCAGGTCGAAGAGGCGGAACACCCGGACCATGTAGGAGCCGACGGCCGCATACATGAAGCCGCTGTACAGGGGCACATTGCCCAGGTGGAGGAACCCCTCGCCCTGGTAGATCCACGAACCGACGCTGGTTTTGAACAACTCCATGCCGGTGCCCACGAGATGGAACAGGACGATGACCCGCAGCTCGCGCAACGTCTCCAGCCGGCAGGTCACCATGAGCACCTGGATGGCGACCGCCGCCAGTGTGACGGCGTCGTTGCGGGCCAGCACGACATCCTCGGGATACCAGAGCCGGGTGGCGAAGAGCACGGCCAGCATCGCCGCACCGAACACGCACGCCCACGCCTGCTTGAGGACGAAGACGGAGAGCTCGACGCCGACCTTCGCCCCGGTGCTTTGCGGGAACCTGGCGATAACCCGATGGGCGGCGGCGTCGATCCGCTGCTCGAGCGGCGTGGTGGTACGTCCGTTCACCTGGGACTCCTTCGCTGGTCCGATGAGGGAAACCCATCGTAGACGGGCTGCCGCGGCGGCACCCTGCCCGGCCGTCCGGTCCGGGTCTATCCTTGAACCAGCACGCGGGAAAGGCGCCAGATCATGGCCACTGTCAGGGTCCGATACATCGTGGACGATGTCGATGCCGCCATGGAGTTCTACTGCGGGGAGCTGGGGTTCACCGAGGACATGCACCCGGCGCCCACCTTCGCGATGCTGTCCCGGGGGGACCTCCAGCTGGTGCTCAGCGCGCCCGGCGGAGCCGGCGGCGGAGGGCAGGGGATGCCCGATGGCCGACGTCCCGAACCCGGAGGCTGGAACCGGTTCGTGGTGGAGGTCCCCGACCTGGAGGACATCGTGGCAGCCCTGCGCCGGCACAAGGTGCGTTTCCGCAACGACATCGTCACCGGTGTGGGCGGCCGACAGGTCCTGGTGGAGGATCCCGCCGGCAACCCGGTCGAGCTCTTCGAACCGACGATCCCCGAGGCGCGTCTCACCGGCGACTGAGCCACCGACGATAACCGAGGGGTCCTCGGACCCGGGCGGCCGCCGGTGGTGCCCGAAGCCGCGTCAGCCGGCGGCGACCTCGGCGCGGATCGCCGCCGCGAACCGGTCCACGTCCTCCTCGGTCGTGTCGAAACCACACATCCAGCGCACCTCGCCGGTGGCCTCGTCCCAATCGTAGAAGCGGAAGTCCTCCCGGACGCGGTCCGCGGCGGCCGAGGGCAGCTTCGCGAACACGGCGTTGGACTCCGTCGGCTGGGTGACCTCCAGTCCGTCGATGTCCTCGACCGCCGCGCGCAGCCGCTGCGCCATGGCGTTGGCGTGGGAGGCCGAACGCAGCCAGAGGTCGCCTTCGTAGAGCGCGATGAGCTGGGCGGAGATGAAGCGCATCTTGGAGCCGAGCTGCATGTTCATCTTGCGGAGGTACTTCAGGCCGGTGGCGGCTTCCGGGTCCAGGACGACGATCGCCTCGCCGTACATCAGCCCGTTCTTGGTGCCGCCCATGCTCAGGATGTCGATGCCCGCGTCGCGGGTGAACGCGCGGAAGGGGACGCCCAGTGCGGCCGCGGCGTTGGAGAGCCGAGCACCGTCCATGTGGACCTTCATGCCCCGTTCGTGGGCGTGGGAGGTGATGGCCTTCAGCTCCTCCACGGTGTAGAGGGTGCCGAGCTCGGTCGACTGGGTCAGCGAGACGGCCAGGGGCTGGGCGCGGTGCTCGTCGCCCCAGCCCCAGGCCTCGCGGTCGATCAGTTCCGGGGTGAGCTTGCCGTCAGGGGTCGGCACGGAGAGGAGCTTCATCCCGCCGATGCGCTCGGGGGCACCATTTTCGTCGACGTTGATGTGCGCGGTGTCGGCACAGATGACAGCCCCCCACCGGGGGAGCAGGGCCTGCAACGAGGTCACGTTGGCGCCGGTGCCGTTGAAGACCGGGAAGGCCTCGGCGGCGGGGCCGAAATGCGAGAGGATGACGCGGCCGAGGCGTTCGGTGTATTCGTCCTCGCCGTAGGCGATCTGGTGTCCGCCATTGGCGGCGGTGATGGCCGCCAGGACTTCGGGATGGACGCCGGAATAGTTGTCCGATGCGAAACCGCGGACCATGGTGTCATGCAGGGAAGTGCTCACGTTTATCCTCAGGAGTTGCTGGCGGGGGGGGGGAAGTGGATTCAGTCTATGCCCGCGGTACCAGTGACAGCCGGGTGCCGTTCAGTGCCGCGGCGTCCGCGTCGAACAGGCCGGCGACCGCGGTGGCGAAGTCGGTCACGTCGGTGAATCCGGCGAAGTCCTTCTCCGGGTCCCGTTGACGGGCAGCCGCATCGACGAAGGCCTTGATGACCAGCACGACGGCTGCCGAATGCTGGGGGACCGGTGTCTGTTTGCTGCCGGACTGGGCGGCGCGCAAGCCGGCCGCGGTGGCCATCGTCCAGGCTTCGGCGGCCGCCTTGACGGCCACGTAGTTCGCCCCCGAGCCGGTGGGCTGCCGGACGGCGGTCGAGGAGACCACCGCCAGGCGCCCCACCGGCGAGGCGGCGATGTCGGCATAGAAGGCCCGAGAGGTGTTGCGCAGGGTCGTGACCACGTTGCGGTGCAGGAAGTCGTAGTCCTCGTCCGACTGCCCGGCCAGCCCCTTGCCGCCGCGCCATCCGCCGACGAGGTGGATGAGCCCGTCGATGGGCCCGACCTCGTCGTGGATCCGGTCGGCCAAGGCGTGCGCCGCCGCGGGGTCCGACAGGTCGGCGGCGTACCGTCCGGCGGCGAAGGGCAGGCGCTCGGCGAGCCGCTCGGCACTGGTGCCGGCGACGAGGACCCGGGCACCGGCGTCGTGCAATGCCTGTGCGGCGGCGACGCCGGAGGCGGACGTGGCCCCGGCGATGAGGACGGTGGGGGACTGCGTGGTGGTCATGGGTGCAGTCTAGGCCGCGGCCGGCTCGTCGGCCGCGGTGATGCCCACGGTGGACTCGATGACCGGCTTCATCTTCTTGTCCAGCGCCTCGTAGAACATCGAGAGCGGGAACTCGTCGTCCAGGACCTGGTTGGTCATCTCCTTCAGCGGTTCCGTCAGCGGCAGCGCGTCCTTACCCTGCGCCCAGACCGAGGCCGGGTGCGGGGTGACGGTCGCGGAGACGAGCTCGTAGGCCGCCAGCCAGTGGGCGAGCTTGGGGCGGTCGATGGAGCGCCAGTAGAGTTCGTCGATGGCATCGCCCAGGGCGCTGACGACGTCCGGGACGGCATCCCAGTCGATGGTGAGCTTCGTGTCGGTCCAGTGCAGGACGTGGTGCTGGTGCATCCAGGCGAAGAGCAGCTGCCCGCCGAGTCCGTCGTAGTTGCGCACCCGGTTGCCGGTGATGGCGAAGCGGAAGATGCGGTCGAAGATGACCGCATACTGCACCAGGCGGGCGTGGCGGGCGGCCTCGGGGGCCGAATCCGGGGCGGCGGCGATCTTGACGCATTCGCGGAACGCCGTCAGGTCGCAGCGCAGCTCCTCGAGCGAGTACAGGAAGAAGGGCATGCGCTGCTTGATCATGAACGGGTCGAAGGGCAGGTCCCCGCGCATGTGGGTGCGGTCGTGGATCATGTCCCACATGATGAACGTCTCCTCCGCCAGGCGCTGGTTGGCGACCAGCTCGGCGGCCTCCGCGGGCAGCTCGAGGTTGGTGATCTCGGCGGCGGCGGCGACGACGCGGCGGTAGCGGGCCGCCTCGCGGTCCTGGAAGATGGCGCCCCAGGTGAACGCCGGGGTCTCGCGCATGGCGACCGACTCGGGGAAGAGCACCGCCGAGTTGGTGTCGTAGCCGGGGGTGAAGTCCAGGAAGCGCAGCGGGACGAAGAGCCGGTTGGAGTAGGCGCCGGCCTCGAGCTCGGCGATGAAGTCGGGCCAGATGACCTCGACCAGGACGGCTTCCACGAGGCGGTTGGCCGAGCCGTTCTGCGTGTACATCGGGAACACGACCAGGTGGCGCAGCCCGTCGACGCGGTCCAGCTGCGGCTGGAAGGCCTGCAGGGAATCGAGGAAGTCGGGGACGCCGAAGCCGGACCCGGCCCAGGCCCCGAGGTCCTCCACGACGCGGTCCAGGTAGGCGCCGTCGTGCTCGAAGTGGTGGCGCAGCCCGGCCACGGACGCGGTGATGGCGGTGGTGAGTTCGGCGGCGCGGGCATGGTCGGAAACCTCGGGGACCGAACCGTCCTTGACCTGCAGTTCCTGCAACGCGGTGGCCGCGGCCTTCAGCTCCAGCCAGGCCGGATCGCGGGCGACGTCGCCGTCGTGTCCGTGGTGGGTGTCGTGCGTGATGGTTGCCTGGGACATCGTCCTGCACCTCGAATCGTCTCCGGGGCCGCGCCGGATGCGGCGGCCTGCTGCCGTGATGGTGCTTCCAGCCTAGGGAAGATCAAGCAGCACTGGCGTTGAGACGGGTTGAGCCTAAGCAAATATCAGGCTCGAGGACGGGAGCGACCGCCGCAGGCCCAGCGGAGGTCGCGCTGCCTACGCCGTGGCGGGACGCAGGTCCAGCGACACCGAGTTGATGCAGAACCGCTGGTCGGTGGGGGTGTCGTACCCCTCGCCCTCGAAGAGGTGCCCCAGGTGCGAATCGCACGCGGCGCACCGGACCTCCACGCGCTTCATCCCCAGGGAGTTGTCGTGCAGGTACCGCACGGTCCCCTCGGCCAGCGGCGCGTAGAAGGAGGGCCAGCCGCAGTGCGAACCGAACTTCTCCTTGCTGGTGAACAGCTCGGCACCACAAGCGCGGCAGGCGTAGACGCCCTCGGTCGTGCTGTCCCAGTACTCGCCGGTGAACGGCCGTTCGGTTCCGGCCTGGCGCAGCACCTGGTACTCCTCGGGCGTCAGCTCTTGCTTCCATTCCTCGTCGGTCTTGACCACGGGAAAGGACGGGGCATTCGAATCAGGAAATGTACTCACACCCACCCCAACGTCCGGGGCCGCCGGGCCATTCCCGCAGGGAGGCACGGCCGGAAACCGCCGCGCCGGAACTTGGCCGTCCACCGATGACTTGCAATGATGGGGGCATGCGCGAGTACACGTCGACCGCCGCCCCTGCCGATCGCAAGGCCCCCATGCTGCGGTGGGCGGTGCTCGGCGCCGGCGTGGGCGTCGCCGCAGGATCCCTGCTGGCCGCCAGCGCCTCGGCACTGGCCGGATACTTCGCCCGCCAGGTGGTGACCCCGGGACGCAAGACCGAGGACCTGGCCATCCTCGCCGTCGTCCGCGGTGCCGAGGGGCTCGAGGTGATCCTGCCGGCCACCGCGGAGACCACCGCCCCCGGAACGTATTCGCTCTACTTCCAGGCCGGCCGCGGGCACGCCCGGATCGGCGAGGTCCTCTCCTTCATCCCCGCCGAGGGCACCGTCACCCGCCGGGTCGAGCACGTCTACGCCGGGGAGCTGGCCACCGCGGTGCGCGGCTGGTGGTCCGGCGTCGTCTACGAGACCCCCGAGGACGCCGGCGTCACGGCCGAGCGCGTCGACATCCCCACCCCGGTCGGCGAGGCCCCGGCCTGGCTGGTCGGCGGAACCGACCGCGCCGACACGTGGGCGATCATGGTGCATGGGCGCGGCGCCTCGCGCACCGAGGGGCTGCGCGCGCTCTCGACCACCGGCGGCCTCGGCATCACCTCGCTGCTGATCTCCTACCGGAACGACGGCGTGGCCCCCTTTGCCGCGGACCAGCGCTACGGGCTGGGCAGCACCGAATGGGAGGACGTCGAGGCGGCGATCGAGTTCGCACTGGCCCACGGTGCCCGCGACATCATCCTCATGGGCTGGTCCATGGGCGGGGCGATCTGCCTGCAGGTCGCGGACCGGTCACGGCACAAGCGCCACATCCAGGCGCTGGTGCTCGACGGGCCGGTGGTGAATTGGATCGACGTGCTGCTGCACCAGGCGAAACTGAACCGCATCCCGGAGGCCGTCGGCCGCATGGGGCAGTGGATGCTGTCCAACCGGGCCGGCCGGGCCATCACCGGGTTGGCCACCCCGCTGGACCTCAGGGCGCTGAACTGGATCGCCAAGGCGGACCAGTTGCGGGTCCCCACGCTGATCCTGCACAGCGAGGACGACGATTTCGTCCCCGTGGGCCCCTCCGCGCAGCTGGCCGAGCTCAATCCCGAGATGGTTACGTTCGAACGCTTCACGGTGGCCGGCCATACCCTCGAATGGAACGTCGACCCGCGGCGCTGGGACGACACGGTCACCCGGTGGCTGGCCCGGATGATGCGTGCCCCGCGGCCCGGGGCCGGCCGGGACGGAGGATCCGTGGGTTAGGAAGCGGCCCGTGAGGGTCCTGCCACCGGGGCCGTCACCGCGCCGGTCAGGCGGGCCAGATCGGCCGGATCGAGTTCGATTTCCAGGCCACGGCGCCCGCCGGAGACGAACACCGTCGCCCAGGCGGCCGCGGAGGCATCGAGCAGGGTGGGGGAGCGGTGGCGCTGCCCGAGCGGCGAGATGCCCCCGAGCACGTAACCGGTGCGGCGCTGCGCGTCGGCCGGATCGGCCATCCGCACCTTCTTGGCACCCAACGCCGCGGCCGCCGCCTTCAGGTCCAGCGAGCCGGTGACCGGCACGATGGCCACCGCCAGGGAGTCGGCACCGCCACGCCCGGTGTCGACCAGCAGCGTCTTGAACACCCGGGCGGGGTCCACGCCCAGCGCCCCGGCGGCCTCCGTGCCGTACGACGGCGCCGCCGGGTCGTGGTCGTAGGCGTGGGTCCGGTAGGCCACGTCCCCGGCATCCAGGGCCAGGGTGGCCGGCGTCCCGGAGACGTCGTGGCGGCGGCGTGCCGTGGACATCGTTGCCCCGACCGCTAGGCGGCCAGCGCCTCGTTGATCTTGCGCTTGATCCGGGCGAGCATGGAGGTCATCCCGCGCATGCGCAGCGGCGTGATGGCGCGGGTGAGGCCCAACCGGTCGGGCATGTCGTCGGGGACGGCCAGGATCACGGCCGCCGGCAGCCCATCGAGCCCTTCCTGCAGGACCCCGGCAAAGCCGCGGGAGGTCGGCGCCTCCGGGGGTGCGGAGAAGAACAGGCTGACCTCGTGGGCGTCCGTCGCGGCGATCTCCAGGGTCAGGAACAGCGGCGACTGGCACTCCACGACCTGCTCGAGCAGTTCCGGATGCTCGGAGAGGCGCTCCGGCAGGGCCGGCAACTCGTCGGAGAACTCCAGCAGCATTTCCAGGCGTTCACGCTCGGTCACCGCGTTGAAGTCGTCGATGATCTCCGCCAGGGCGGCGGGAACGGCTGTATCACTCATGGTCGGATGCTCCTTAGGTGGCAGTGGTGGGTCAGTCGCGGGCCGAGGCGGGCACGTCGCCGCGCTCGGCGCCGACGGTGATGGGGGCGCGGACCGCGTTGCCCCATTCGGTCCAGGAACCGTCGTAGTTGCGCACCGTCTCGAAGCCGAGCAGGTGCTTGAGCACGAACCAGGTGTGGCTGGAGCGTTCGCCGATGCGGCAGTAGGCGATGACGTCGTCGCCGGGGGCGAGCCCTGCCTCGTCCAGGTACAGGGCCTCCAGCTCGGCGCGGTCGCGGAAGGTGCCGTCCGCGTTGGCCGCCTTGGCCCAGGGGACCGACGCCGCGGTGGGGATGTGCCCGCCGCGCAGGGTGCCCTCCTGCGGGTAGGCCGGCATGTGGGTGCGTTCGCCGGTGTACTCCTCGGGTGAGCGCACGTCGATCAGCGGCTTGCCGAAGTGGGCCGTGACGTCCTCGCGGAAGGCGCGGATGGCGTCGTCGTTGCGCGGCACCACGGGGTAGTCCGCCGGCTCCGGCGTCGGCGCCTCGCGGGTGGTTTCGCGCTCCTCGGCCAGCCACTTGTCGCGTCCGCCGTCGAGCAGGCGGACGTCCTCGTGGCCGAAGAGGGTGAACACCCAGAGGGCGTAGGCGGCCCACCAGTTGCTCTTGTCCCCGTAGACCACGATGGTCGTGTCGCGGGAGATGCCCTTGGCCGACATCAGCCGGGCGAAGGCCTCCCCGTCGATGTAGTCGCGGGTGACCTCGTCGTTCAGGTCGGTGTGCCAGTCGATGTTGACGGCGCCGGGGATGTGACCGGTGGAATAGAGCAGGATGTCCTCGTTCGACTCCACGACGGCGATCCCCTCGTCACCCAGGTGCGCGGCCAGCCAGTCGGTGGAGACCAGGCGCTCGGGGTGGGCGTAGGCGGCGAACTTCGTGGTGGTATCGGGGGCAATGCTCATGATGGTTCCTCACTTCACACGACGGTACGGATCTGCCATCCAGCCTAGTCCTCCGCCCCCGGGGAGCGGGCCCCGCGGGTCATCGGCGGCGGTGTATTGCGCGCGGGGCGTAAACTTGGCGGTGGCGCGCCCAGCGCGCCGGCCCGTCCCCGCACCTAAGGAACCGACCCCGCCCGTGGCACACATCGAACACCTGACCGAACGCACACCTCAGGTCTCCCCGGACGAGCTCCCGGCCGGGTTCCACCCGTCGTACCGGTTCGGGGTGGTGTCCTTCGACACGTACCGTCCGGATCCGGCGCAGCCGACCCAGACCGAAGCGGTCGAGGCCCTTCGGGGGTTCGCCGCCGGCATCGGCACGGGCAAGAAGTCGCTGCTGGGCCGGATCTTCGGCGGCAAGTCCCCCCAGACCAAGGCCGGGATCTACCTCGACGGGGGATTCGGCGTCGGCAAGACACACCTGCTGGCCTCCCTCTGGCATGCGGCGCCCGGCCCGAAGGCCTTCGGCACGTTCGTGGAGTACACGAACCTGGTCGGCGCCCTGTCCTTCCGCAAGACCGTCGAGGTCCTCAGCGGCTACCAGCTGGTCTGCATCGATGAATTCGAACTCGACGATCCGGGCGACACGGTGCTGATGTCCCGGCTCATGCGTGAATTGTCCGACGCCGGTGTGAAGCTGGCCGCGACCTCCAACACCCTGCCCGGATCCCTGGGCGAGGGCCGCTTTGCCGCCGTGGACTTCCAGCGGGAGATCCAGGTGCTCGCCGACCAGTTCGACGTGCTGCGCATCGACGGCGAGGACTTCCGCCACCGCGGCCTGGCCGAGGCACCCGAGCCGGAGGACGACGACTCGCTCGAGGCCACCGCCACCGGACGCTACCCGGACAAGGTCCTGGCCGTCGACGACTTCGGCGCACTGGTCAAGCACCTGTCCTCCGTGCACCCGAGCCGCTACCGCCAGCTCGTCGCCGACATCGACGTGCTGGTGCTGCACAACGTGCACACCATCACCGAACAGGCCCTGGCCTTGCGCTTCGTGGTCCTGGCCGACCGGCTGTATGACAAGGACGTGCCGATCGTCGCCAGCGGCAAACCCTTCAGCGGGCTCTTCACCGAGGAGATGATGGCCGGGGGCTACCAGAAGAAGTACTTCCGTGCCGTCTCCCGCCTGACCGCCCTGGCCCGCGAGGGACAGCAAGTCGAGGAAGCCGCGCTGTAGGAACCCGCTCGGCCCGTCGAATGGCGGTAGAATTCTCCCCACCGGTTCCCGGACCGGCGCGGACCGCGCCAGCGGCCGCAGCAGCAGGTGGTGGCGATGAGCGAAGCAGCGGCACTCGGGCTGGCCCGAACGGCCTGTGCGGAGCGGTCATGGGCGGAAGCCCACCGGCACTATTGTGCCGCGGACCTCGCCGAGGGCCTGTCCTCGGCCGATCTGGAATCCTTCGCGCAGGTGTGCGCGCTGGTGGGCAACGACGACGGCTGCGTATCACTGCTGGACCGCGCCTACCATCAACGGCTCGAGCACGCGGAACGAGAACAGGCCGCCGAATGTGCTTTCTGGCTGGGGTTCAACCTGATGAACCAGGGCCAGATGGGACCAGCAGGCGGCTGGTTGGGCCGGGCCGAGAACCTGGCCTCGCCCGAATCCAGTGGATCCCCGCTCCGCGGCCTGTTGATCCTGCCGGCTGCGCTGCAGGCGCTCATGCAAGGCGACGGTGCCACGGCGCTGGCGCTCTTCTCCCAGGCCCAAGACGTCGGCCGATCCTCGGGACAGCCAGAACTGCTGGCCTTGAGCGGGCTCGGTATCGGCCAGTCGAAAATCGCGGTGGGCGAGTGTGCCGCCGGACTGGCCAAGCTGGACGAGGTCATGGTCGCGGTCGCTGCCGGCGAGGTTTCGCCGATCGTCTCGGGATTGGTGTACTGCGCCGTCATCATCGCCTGCCACGACACCTTCGACGTCCGCCGGGCCGCGGAGTGGACTGGGGCGCTGAGCCGGTGGTGCGACGCCCAGCCGGATCTGGTCCCCTTCCGGGGGGAGTGCCTCGTCCATCGCGCGCAGATCCTCATCCTCAACGGGGAGTGGCACGAAGCGACGAAGCAGGTCGACCTCGCCTGCCATCGCCTCGCCACCCCTCCCGGCCAGCCCGGAATCGGAATGGCCTACTACGAATCCGGCGAGCTACACAGGCTGCGCGGCGAGTATGCCGCCGCGGAGAACTCCTATCGCCGCGCGAGCGCATGCGGCCACGAGATCCAGCCGGGCTTCGCCCTCCTTCGCCTTGCCCAGGGGCGAGTGGATGCGGCGCTGTCCGGGATCAGCCGGGCACTGGAGGAACCAGGGCAGGAGCCCCAGCGCCCACGGGCCCTGGCAGTCTTCGTGGAGATTGCGTTGGCGGCCGGGCATGTCGCGCACGCCAGGGCCGCGGCTGACGAACTCGTGGGGGTCGCTGCCGGGGGCGATGCGCGGCTCCTGCAGGCCATGTCCAAACAAGCCATCGGGGAGGTGCTCCTCGCTGAGGGGCGGCCCCGGGAAGCGCTTGACGAACTACGCCGTGCATCGGACATCTGGAGGGGCCTCGGCGCTCCGTACCAGGGGGCCCGTGTTCGCGTTCTCCAAGGAGGATGCTGCCGGGAACTGGGCGACCTGGATGCGGCCCACATGGAGTTCGACGCTGCCGCTGCCGTCTTCGGCCAGCTGGGTGCTACGCCGGAGGCGAAGGCCGTGCAGGACATGGTGACGTCGAGCGTGGTGACGGAGCCCGGAGGCCTCACGCAACGCGAGATCCAGGTGCTGCGTGCCGTGGCCACGGGGAGCACCAACCGGGAAATTGCCGAGGTACTCTTCCTGAGCGAGAAAACCATTGCCCGGCACCTCAGCAACATCTTCTCCAAACTCGACATCTCCTCGCGATCCGCCGCCACCGCCTATGCCTACCAGCAGGGGCTGATGTAGCGGCCCACGGCCGCCGCCCACGCTGGGATGCATCGTTCTACCCATGGCGCGAGCGCAGGAATGGGCCATTCGCCCGACGCGCCAGTGGCCGCACCCCGCCTACCTTGGGGATATCGACAAGGCGGGCGGGAGGTGGACGAGGTGGAGTTGACCCTTCCCCTGCTGGCCGGCTCGCTGTCGACGGCGATCTTCGCCATCAGCACGCTGCCCATGCTGGTCAAGGCAGGTCGGAGCAAGAACATGGCCTCGTACAGCCTCGGGAACATCGCACTGGCCAATGTCGGAAACCTGGTGCATTCCGTTTACGTGTTCAGTCTGCCGGCCGGCCCCGTGTGGGTCCTGCACTCCTTCTACCTCGTGTCCACGGTGCTGATGCTGGTCTGGTACCTGCGCTATGAGGGCTCTGCGGCGCGCGAGAATGCCCACGTGGGCGCGCATTCGGTAACGGCCCCGGCCTCGGACGGCACCCCGTCACCGCAACCACTGAGCCGATCAGTCCCATCACTACCCAGGAGAAGGTCATGAACACCGACGCCGCACATCCCAACCAACACCTCGATGCCATCGTGATCGGCGCGGGCCAGGCAGGACTGGCTGCCGGATACCATCTCAAACGCCAGGGAGCGAGGTTCATCATCGTCGACTCCAACGACCGCGTCGGAGATAATTGGCGGTGCCATTGGGACTCGCTGCGGCTCTACAGCCCGGCTGGATACGATGGCCTGCCGGGGCTTCCCTTTCCCGCGGATCCGCACTCGTATCCGACCAAGGACGAAGTGGCCGATTACCTGGAAAATTACGCCAGGACATTCGATCTGCCGGTGTGCCACCACAGTCCCGTGCGGCGGCTTTCCCGCAACGGCCAAAGGTACGCGGTGGAGCTTCCCGGTGGCCGGTACGAGGCCAAAAACGTCGTGATCGCGACGGGTACATTCGGCCGCAGCCCGCACCTTCCGCCGGTCGGTGCGGACCTCGATCCGCAGATCGTCCAGCTCCATTCGAGCGAATACCGCAACCCCGGGCAGTTGCGCGATGGAAAAGTCCTCGTCGTCGGCGCCTCGCACTCCGGTGCGGACATCGCCATCGAAGTGGTGCGCTCCCATGAAACCGTCCTCTGCGGCCGGAACACCGGTCGGATACCCATACGCCCGGAATCCCGTCGATTTCGGGTCGTCTTCCCCATCATGTGGCAGGTGTGGGGGCACATCCAGTCGGTGCGGACCCCGATCGGGCGGAAGGCACGGGGCTTCGTGCGTAGCCACGGTGCTCCTCTGCTCCGCGTCACCAATTCCGACCTGGAGGGCGCGGGCGTTGAACGCGTGCTCGAACGGCTGACCGGTGTCCGCGATGGCCTCCCGGTCCTCGGCGAGGACCAGGTGGCGGACGTGGCCACCGTGATCTGGTGCACCGGGTTCCAGCACGACTTCAGCTGGATAGATTTGCCCATCATCGGTGACGATGGATGGCCGATGGAGGTGCGCGGCAGCGTGCCCTCGGCACCCGGACTCTATTTCACGGGGATATCGTTCCAGTCTTCGTTCCGGTCCATGCTGATCGGCGGTGCGGGGGCGGACGCCGCGTATGTCGTCAACCATCTGTTGTCCCGACCCCTGGTGGGCCAATGATTCCCCGCGGCGGCGCCCTGAAGCCGATCGCCGCCGTGGCGGGAAAACGCGGGGAACCGCCTCGCGGCACGGGCTTCGGCTTCGGCCGATGTCGATTCTGCCAGCACGCGAAGCCCGGCCGCGTTGACCCGCAGGCCGGATCACGGCCGGTGTTCAGCGAAATGACGTACGGCCCCACACAGCACGGTGCCGGTCCCGTCTCTCGACGGTACCGGCACCATGTTTGCCGTGCTCGTGGGCAGGGCGGGCGCCTCTGGGGCGCTGGGAAATCCTAGGCGGGTGGGGCGGTATCGTTGCCGCCGGCCTTGTCGAGCAGCCCGTTGGCAGATTCTTGCAGGTGATTCACCTGGCTGGAGTACTTGCCATCGGTCTTTTCGTCGACGAAGTTGCCGACGCCATCTACCGCACCGCGGAGCTTTTCGGCTCCACCCTCGGCCATGTCAGCGGCCTTGTCCTTGAATTCCCCGACCTTGCCCTTGAGCTCGTCAAAAAGAGCCAAGTGACACCTCCTTTCGTCCGGGAGGCCAAAGGCGCCTCCATCTAGACACCATCCTAGATAGGCGGGCCCGGCAAATTCGAGGGTTTGACGGGAAAAACTTCTGCGCCATCGGCGAAATGAGGAGGGACATCGGCTGGCTCAAGGCGTCGCAACCGGCGTGGGGATGCCCGCGGGGAAGCATAAACCGCCGGGGCCCCAGGGGCCACCGGCGGTTGCGGAGCGGACAACGAGATTCGAACTCGCGACCTCCACCTTGGCAAGGTGGCGCTCTAGCCAGCTGAGCTATGTCCGCATAAAAAAACTCCGCCGTGGCGGAGCCTTTTCAGTGGGCGATACTGGGTTCGAACCAGTGACCTCTTCCGTGTCAGGGAAGCGCGCTACCGCTGCGCCAATCGCCCTCTTCAGGGTGCAACATTACCGTATGCGAGGTGGGGACGGGATTCGAACCCGCGTATACGGCTTTGCAGGCCGCTGCCTAGCCACTCGGCCACCCCACCGTGACCCGAATTGGTTTCCCAACTCCGGCTTGGCCGATGAATCGGCCATTACAGTGACTTGCGAGCGGACAACGAGATTCGAACTCGCGACCTCCACCTTGGCAAGGTGGCGCTCTAGCCAGCTGAGCTATGTCCGCATGTTGATTTCCGGCACCGTCCCGGCCCTTTTCGAGCTGCCGTTCCGCTGCGTTCCAACGAGTAAAAACTCTATACGACGTTTCCCCGAAGTTCCAAATCGACGTGCCCGTCGGAGCGTGTCCCGCGCTCTTCCAGGGAAATCGCCCTTCGACTAGGCGCGACCACAGGGCACGACGGCGGTGCGCAACCCGTCGGGCGGGCATGCCAGAATCGTGGTCATGACTTCACCTGCCCTGGCCCACCAGACGGCGTACGGCCGCATGTACTCCCGCAAGATCGGCGGCCTGCCTGAGGTTCCCTCGATCACCACGGTGATCGGCCAGGCGTCCATGTCCCTGGACGGTTGGATCGGGCACATGGCCGCCACCGCCGTCACCCAGGACGACCGCCTGCCCGCTGCCGTCGGGAACGCCGCCAAGCTGCGCACCGTCGCCCGCGATGCCTCCAGCGCCGCCGAGGTGTACCGCAATTCCGCGGCCGAACGGGGGGACCGGGTCCACACCTACTGCGAACAGGTGGCCCTGCGTGCCCTGGGCCGCCCCCACACCGCGGCCGAAGCACGTGAGGCCCTGCTGGCGAAGGACGAAGGCGGATTCGCCTCCCGCTTCGACGACTGGTGGGACCAATACCGGGTCGAGCCCATCGCGGCGGAGGTCACCATCTGGAACCACACCGTCGGCTATGCCGGGACCCTTGACCTGGTGGCCCGCATCGGTGGGCGGCTGTGCCTCATCGACTACAAGACCAAGGGCACCGACCGGGACGGGCGCGTCAAGGCCCTGGACCCGAAGGTCGTCATGCAGCTGGCCGCAGGGTACAAGGCCGAGGAAGTGGTCGTAGATGCGGCGGCAGGCACCTGGGAACCGTGGCCGCACGGCGAGGACCCGATGCTGCTCGGCGTCGCGGTGGGCGAGACCGAGGTGCGCACGCTGATGGCCGCGCCCGAGGTCCTGCCCGCCTACTGGAGCAGGTTCTTTGCCCTGCGGCGCGTCTGGGAATCGGGCATGAAGGTCGCCGAGGCAGGGGCGCCCCTCCGTCCCGTGGGCCCGCCACCGGCCCCGTAGACTGGGAGGCGCATCGGGCCGGCCCCCAGGGGGCCCGAGCGACTTTCCACAGCACATTGCCGGGCACTCGGCGTCAGGAGCATGAAGTCATGACGATTCTGGAAATCCGCATCGTGGGCGACCCCGTGTTGCGCACCCCCGCCGCGGAGGTGACGACCTTCGGGCCGGAACTGGCCCGACTCGTTCAGGACATGACCGAGACCATGGACGCCGTCGACGGAGCCGGCCTGGCCGCACCGCAGGTGGGCGTCGGTCTCCGCGTCTTCACCTACCGGGTCGACGGATATGACGGACACGTCGTCAACCCCGTCCTGGAAATCGGCGGAACGCAGGACCAGGGCTCATCCGAAGGCTGCCTCTCGGTCCCCGGGCTGGGATACCGCCTGCCGCGCGGCAGCTGGTCCCGGGTCACCGGGTGCGACGCCTCCGGAACCCCCGTCGTCGTCGAGGGCGAGGGCATGCTCGCACGGTGCCTGCAACACGAAACCGACCACCTGGACGGACGCCTGTACATCGACCGGCTCCGGGGGGCGGACAAGAAGGACGCGTGGGGGAAGCTCCGCGCCGCCCGCTACAACGACGTGGCCGACCGGATCCGCAGCGACCGGGCCCCGTCCGTGGGATCGAGCTTCGGCGGCACGTTCGGAGCCGGCCGATGAGGGTCCTGTTCGCGGGTACCCCCGGCGTGGCAGTGCCCTCCCTCGATCGCCTCGTGGCCGACGGCCTGGACGTCGTGGCCGTGCTGACCCGCGAGGATGCGCCCCAGGGCCGCAAGCGCATCCTGACCCCGTCGCCGGTGGCCACCCGTGCCGCGGAGCTCGGCCTGCCGGTCATCAAGGCCAACCGGATCGATGCAGCAGCCGTCGCGGACATCGCCGCCACGGACGCCGACGTCGCCGCCATCGTCGCCTATGGGGGACTCATCCCCGCCGAGGCGCTCGAGGTGCCGCGGCATGGATGGGTCAACCTGCACTTCTCGCTGCTGCCCGCCTGGCGCGGGGCGGCACCGGTCCAACACGCGATCATCCACGGTGACGATGTCACCGGCGCGGTGACCTTCCGGCTCGAAAGGGGCCTGGATACCGGGCCCGTGTACGGCACGCTGACCGAGGACGTCGCCCCGGACGACACCGCCGGCGTCCTGCTCGAGCGGCTCGCCCACAGCGGCGCCGTCCTGCTGTCCCAAACGCTGTACGGGATCGACGCCGGCGCACTCGAGCCCGTTCCACAGACCGGCGACGTGAGCCTGGCCCCCAAATTGGCGCTCGAGGACGGCCACATCTCCTGGAGCCAGCCGGCGCTGGCGGTACGCCGCCGCATCAACGGCACCACGCCCGAACCCGGGCCGTGGACGGAACTGGACGGGCAACGGTTCAAACTCGGCCCCGTCACCCCCCGGCCCGACGTGGCCGACCTGGCCCCCGGCGTCGTCCGGTTCGTTCCCGGCCGCACACCCCAGGTCCTGGTGGGCACCGGGTCCCATGCCGTGGAGCTCGGGCAGGTCCAGCCACCGGGCAAGAAGATGATGTCCGCGGCCGATTGGGCCCGCGGGCTGGGCGCCGGAACCACCGACACCGGGAAGCAGGTCTCCTTCGCATGAGCAACGAACCACGACGCGAACGCCGCAACGACGCCGGGCGCCAACGCAACCGCGGCGGCACCGGCAACCGCCACTTCAGCACCGCAGCCCCCTCCCAGCGCCGCCGCATCGCCGACCCGGCCCGGCTGGCCGCCTACGAGGTGCTGCGCGCCGTCGTCGAGCAGGACGCCTACGCCAACCTCGTCCTTCCCGGCCGGCTCCGGGACCATGGATTGAGCGGGCGCGACGCCGGATTCGCCACCGAGCTGGCCTACGGGGCGCTGCGCGGCCGCGGCCTGTATGACGCCATCCTCGCCCGGTGCGTGGACCGCCCGCTGGACAAGCTGGACCCCGCCATCCTCGACGCGCTCCGCCTGGGCGCCCACCAACTGCTCGCCATGCGCGTCCCCCACCACGCGGCACTGGACGAAACCGTCGGCCTCACCCGCGCCGTCATCGGCGCGGGACCCTCGGGGCTCGTCAACGCCGTGCTGCGCAAGGTCGCCCGCCAGGATGCCGCGTCGTGGATCGCGGAACTGCTCGAGGATGTCGAGGACCCCGTGGCCCGCCTCGCGCTGGAACACAGCCATCCGGAATGGGTCGTCCGTGCCATGCGGCAGGCGCTGGTCGCCCACGGGCGCACGGCGGATGACATCGCCGCGCTCCTGGAGGCGGACAACCTGGCGCCGGTGGTCAACCTCGTCGCCCTGCCCGGCATCGGATCCCTGGACGAGGCGCTCGACCTCGGCGCCACACCCGGCACCCTGGTCCCCGATTCGGCCTACTACGCCGGCGGTGACCTCTCCCGGCTCTCCTCCATCCACCGCGGCACGACCCGCGTGCAGGATGCCGGCTCGCAGCTGCTCGCCCGCGCCCTGGCCGCGGTGGCCATCGAGGGACGGGACTCCGACTGGCTGGATCTCTGCGCCGGGCCCGGAGGCAAGGCGGCACTCCTGGCCGCCCTCGCCGCCGAACGCGGCGCCGAGGTCACCGCCAACGAACCGGCGGAACACCGCGCCGAACTCGTCCGCAAGGCACTGCGCCCCGTGGACCACGACGCCTGGAACGTCGTCGTCGGCGATGGGCGCCGCTACGTGGACATCCCCGCCGACCAGCGGTTCGACCGCATCATCGTGGACGCGCCCTGCAGCGGGCTGGGGGCGCTGCGCCGGCGTCCGGAGTCCCGCTGGCGCAAAAGCCCCGCGGACATCGCCGGGCTCACCACGCTGCAGGGCGAACTGCTCGACGCCGCCCTGAAGGCCCTGCGCCCCGGCGGCGTGCTGGCGTACGCCACCTGCTCCCCGCACCCGGCGGAAACGCTGGCCGTCCTCGACGATGCGCTGCGGCGTAGCCCGGGGTCCCGCCTGCTCGACACGGCGGCGACGGTCAACGCCGTGGCCCTCGATGGCGGCATCGCGGGCACGGCCCACGCCTCCGGCGGCACCACCGTCCAACTCTGGCCCCACGTGCACTCGACCGACGCCATGTTCCTGGCCCTCATCACGCTCGACGCCGACGAACCCACCGCGCCAACGAAAGGCTGACCCATGACCGGTTGCCGGATCCACCCCAGCATCCTCTCCGCCGACTTCGCCAACCTCGAGGCGGAACTGCACCGCATCGACACCGCCGACGCCGTCCACGTCGACGTCATGGACAACCACTTCGTCCCGAACCTGACGTTGGGCCTTCCCGTCGTGGAACGGATCGGCCAGGCCAGCCCGCTGCCGCTGGACGTGCACCTGATGATCAGCGACGTCGACCGCTGGGCACCTGGCTATGCGGACCTCGGGGTCCAGTCCGTCACCTTCCACGCCGAGGCCTCGGCGGCACCGGTCCGGCTCGCCCGGGAACTGCGCTCCCGTGGCACCCGGGCGGCCATGGCACTGCGCCCGGCCACCGCCGTCGAACCCTATCTGGACATGCTCGAAGAGCTGGACATGCTCCTGCTCATGACGGTCGAGCCGGGTTTCGGAGGACAGTCGTTCCTGGACATCATCCTGCCCAAGATCCGCCGGGCCCGCGCCGCCATCGACGGTGCCGGGCTGCCCGTGGCGCTGCAGGTCGACGGAGGCATCACGCGGGACACGATCCTGCGCGCCGCCGAGGCGGGGGCCGACGTCTTCGTCGCCGGATCCAGCGTCTACGGCACGGAGGACCCGGCGGCGGCCATCGACGCACTGCGACATGTAGTGGCACCGGGCGGAACGGGACTATAGTTTGGTTTCATAAGTAAACACACGTGCTCCGGGGTCGGTGTAATTCCGAACCGGCGGTTATAGTCCGCGACCCGAGGCGCCTCACGGCGCCGAGGTTGAACCGGTGGAATTCCGGTACCGACAGTTAAAGTCTGGATGGGAGAAGCACGTACAGGGCTGGTCCGTTGACCGGTGCGTCACCGACGTCCCGCCAACGATTCCCTCGCTGTCGTACCCCCGGAGCCGCCGCGGCTCATGAGGAGGAACGATGGAATCCCTGCGGTGGCTCATTGACTTGTTCAATGCCAACATCCCCGTCGGCAACAGCTCGCTGCTGGTGCGCGAGGTCGTCGGGAACGTCTTCGGCCTGGCCAGCGCCATCGGCGGCATGCGCCGCAAGGTCTGGGCCTGGCCCGTCGGCATCATCGGCAACCTGCTGTTGCTCACCGTCTTCCTCGGCAGCATCTTCGACACCGGCCATGCCGCCAACCTCCTGGGGCAGGCCGGACGCCAGATCATGTTCATCGCGGTGTCGTTCTACGGCTACCACCGGTGGAAGCAGGCCCGTGGCTCCGGTTCCGGCACCGCCATCTCGCCGCGCTGGGCCACGCCTCGCGAACGCTGGACGCTGCTCGTCATCCTGGTGGTGGGGACCGTCGCCCTGACGCCGCTGTTCCGCATCCTGGGCTCCTACGAACCCGTCTGGGCCGACGCCTGGACCTTCGTCGGATCGCTGCTGGCCACCTGGGGGATGGCCAAGGGGTGGGTCGAATTCTGGCTGCTGTGGGTGGCCGTCGACATCGTCGGGGTCCCGCTGCTCTTCAGCGCCCAGTACTACGCCAGCGCCTTCATGTACCTCTTCTACGGATGCTTCACGCTGGCCGGCTTCTTCGTCTGGTGGCGGGTCAGGAACCGCGAACAGGCCATCGTGCAGACGGCGATGCCCGACCCGATCACCCGGAGCAGGCCATGACCGCCAACACCGCGGCCCACCTCTTCGGCGCCGCCGAGCGGGCCGGCATGGAACGCGCGCTGGACCTCGCCGGGCAGGGGGTGCGGGGTGCCAACCCGCTGGTCGGTGCCGTGATCCTCGACGAGGACGGGACCATGCTGGCCAGCGGGACGCACCACGGGGCGGGGACGCCGCACGCCGAGGCGGCCGCACTGGCCGACCTCGGGCCGGTCCCCGCCGAACGCGCGCGGCGGCTGACGATGCTGGCCACGCTCGAACCCTGCAGCCACACGGGCCGGACCGGGCCCTGCGCCGAGGCGATCATCCGTGCCGGCATCGGCCGTGTGGTGTATGCCGGTGCCGACGGCACCGATCGTGCCGGCGGCGGGGCGGGCCTGCTGGAGTCCGCCGGCGTCGACGTCGCGGGCGGATTGTGTGGCGAGGCGGCCCGGGACCTGAACCACCGCTGGTTTGCGGCCCGGGCCGCCGGCCGGCCCTTCACCACCCTGCACCTGGCGCAAAGCCTGGACGGGCGGATCGCCGCCGCGGATGGCACCAGCCAGTGGATCACCGGTGAGGGGGCGCGCGGGCATGCGCACGTGGTCCGGGCCCGCGCCGAGGCGATCATCGCCGGCACGGGCACCATCCTCGCCGACAACCCGCGCCTCACCGCCCGCACCCCCGACGGTTCCCCGGCACCCCGGCAGCCGCTGCGCGTGGTCATGGGCCACCGCGACCTGCCCGCGGGGGCCGCGGTCACCGACGGGCCGGGGCACCTGCACCTGCGCGAGCACGACCCCGCCGCCGTGCTGGCAGCCCTCGCCGACCGGGGCATCGACCACGCCATGGTCGAAGGCGGCGCCTCCATCGCCACCGCGTTCCTCGCCGCCGACCTCATCGACGAGCTCTGGCTCTACCAGGCCCCGCTGTTCCTGGGCAGCGGACGCCACGCCGTGGGCGACCTCGGGATCGGCACGCTCGCCGACGCCACCCGTTGGCGGTACGACGACCGCGGCGGCCCGGCCCACCAACTGCTGGGGGCGGACGCCGTCCTGCACCTCGAACCCACCCCGATATCCCGACCCGCACGGGTCCCCGACCACGAAAGGACCCGCTAATGTTCACGGGCATCATCACCGGACAGGGGCGCGTCGACGACGTCGCGGACGTCCCCGGACAGGACGCCGCCGTCCTGCGCATCAGCGCCCCCGGCCACGCCACGGACCTCGGGATCGGCGGCTCGATCGCGGTCAACGGCGTCTGCCTGACGGCCACGGCCATCGACGGCGACGTCGTCGACCTGGACGTGATGGGGGAGTCCCTGCGCCTGACCACCACCGGTGCCCTGCGCCCCGGCGACCCGGTCAACCTCGAGCGCTGCGTTGTTGCCGGCGGGCGGCTGGACGGCCACGTCGTCCAGGGCCACGTGGACGGCACGGGCACCGTGCTCGAACGCGAGGACGAGGGCAACTGGGTGCGGCTGCGCTTCGGGCTGCCCCGCGACCTGGCCCGCTACGTCGCCCGCAAGGGTTCCATCGCCGTCGACGGCGTCTCCCTGACCGTGACCGCTGTGTCGGATGCGGTGGAAACGGAGCAGTACTTCGAGGTCGGCGTCATCCCGACCACCCTGCGCGAAACCGTCCTGGGGACCCGGAAGCCCGGGGACCCCGTGAACCTCGAGGTCGACGTCATGGCCAAATACGCCGAACGCCTGGCCGCCTTCGCGGACGGGGCGGCACGATGAGCGCCCCGCAGGGCGGAGGCACCGCCGCCGCTTCCGGAGGGGGCAGCCTGCTCGATCCGGTGGACGCCGCCATCGCCGCGATGGCCGCCGGACGCCCCGTCGTCGTCGTCGACGACGAGGACCGCGAGAACGAGGGCGACATCATCTTCGCCGCCGAATTCGCCACCCCGGAACTGATGGGCTGGACGATCAGGTATTCCTCGGGCGTGCTGTGCGTGCCGATGCCCGGGGACCGGGCCGATCGCCTGGGGCTGCCGCCCATGGTGGAGCACAACCAGGACGCCAAGGGCACCGCGTACACGGTCTCCTGCGACGCCGCCGCCGGGGTCACCACCGGCATCAGCGGAGCCGACCGGGCCCTGACGGCCCGCATCCTGTCCGACCCGGCCAGCGACCAGGCCTCCATCAACCGGCCCGGCCACATGTTCCCGCTGCGCGCGGTCGACGGCGGCGTCCTGGAACGCCGCGGCCACACCGAGGCCAGCGTGGACTTGTGCCGCCTGGCCGGGGTGCAGCCGGTGGGGGTCATCGCCGAACTCGTGCACGACGACGGGACGATGATGCGGGTGCCCGCGCTGCGGGCCTTCGCCGACGAGTTCTCCATCCCGTTGATCAGCATCGAGGACCTGGCCGAACACCTGGTGCGTGAAGGCGGCACGGCCCCCGAACCGGCCAGCTCCGCGGCGGTGCTCGGCGGCCCGGTGGTCGCCGTCCCCACCGCCCACGGCACGTTCGCCGTGCAGGCGTGGACCGAACGCGGCAGCGGGCAGGAACACCTCGTGCTCACCGCACCTGCCCCGCAGCACGCCGGGCCCGAGGCCCCGCTGGTGCGCCTGCATTCGGAATGCCTGACCGGGGACGTCTTCGGCTCCTACCGGTGCGACTGCGGCGAACAGCTCGACGCCGCCCTGGCGGCCATCGCCGAATCCGGGGGGACCATCGTCTACCTGCGCGGCCACGAGGGCCGGGGCATCGGCCTGGCCAACAAGATCCGCGCCTACTCGCTGCAGGACGGCGGTGCGGACACCGTCCAGGCCAACGAACAACTCGGCCTGCCCGTCGACGCCCGCCGCTACGATGCCGCCGCGGCGATCCTGCACGGCATGGGGCTCGAGCGGATCCGGCTGCTCACCAACAACCCGCTGAAGGCCAGCTGGCTACGCGAGGCCGGCATCGAGGTCGTCTCACTGGTCCCGAGCACCATCGCCGCCCGACCGGAGAACACCCGGTACCTGAAGACCAAGCGCGAACGCATGTCCCACCAGATCCTGGCCGAGGCATTCACCGCGGCCACCCCCGATACACCGGAAACCACCACCACGAAGGAGAACCACTGATGAGCGGACACGGAGCACCCACCACCGGAACGGAGCAGCTGGCGGCTGCGGGACGCGCCGGGCTGCGCGCGGTCATCGTCGCGGCCAGCTGGCACCAGGAGGTCATGGACGGGCTCGTCGACGGGGCCCTCCGGGCGGCCGTCGACGCCGGCATCGCCGCACCCGAGGTCGTCCGCGTCCCGGGGACGTTCGAACTGCCCGTGGCCGCGGCCCGCTTCGCCCACAACTACGACGCCGTCGTGGCCCTGGGTGTCGTCATCCGCGGGGGCACCCCGCATTTCGACTTCGTCTGCCAGGGTGCGACGGCGGGGCTCACCGATGTCTCGGTGCGCACCGGCACCCCGGTCGGCTTCGGGGTGCTCACCTGCGACACCGAACAGCAGGCACTGGACCGCGCCGGGCTGCCCGGTTCGGTGGAGGACAAGGGGCACGAGGCCATGTCGGCGGCACTGCTGACCGCCCTGGCGCTCTCGGGCAAGTAGGCCTCCCCGCGGCCGTCGCCCCGCCCGTCGCCTTCGTCACATTGAAACCGGCGAGTCGGGACGACGGCCCGCCAACGGCTACCCTTGAGGGGTGAAAACCTTTGACACCCTCTTTGCCGAACTGGCCGACAAGGCACGGGAACGCCCCGCGGGCTCCCGCACCATTGCCGAGCTGGATTCGGGTGTCCATGGCATCGGCAAGAAGATCGTGGAAGAGGCGGCCGAGGTCTGGATGGCCGCCGAATACGAGACCGATGCGGAAGCCGCGGAGGAGATCTCCCAGTTGCTGTACCACCTGCAGGTGATGATGCTGGCCAAGGGCCTGTCGCTGGAGGACGTCTACAAGCATCTCTAGCCGCCACGCCCCGCCACCGGCGGGCCAGGCGGCCCGGGACGCACGAGAACCGACCATCAGCACTGCCAGCACAGAAAAGAGCACCGCCATGTTGCGAGTAGCCGTACCGAACAAGGGCGCCCTCTCCGAGGCCGCCACCGCCATGCTCAACGAATCCGGATACCGCCAACGCCGCGACAACCGCGAACTGGTCATGGTCGACCCGGACAACGACGTCGAGTTCTTCTACCTTCGCCCCCGTGACATCGCCGTCTACGTCGGGCGGGGCATCCTCGACGTCGGCATCACCGGACGCGACCTCTTCCTCGACGCCGGGGTCAACGGCGACGCCGAGGAACTGCTGCCGCTGGGCCTCGGCGCCTCGACCTTCCGCTTCGCCGGACCCGTCGGCGACTTCTCCTCCGTCGGCCAGCTGAACGGCAAGCGCATCGCCACCAGCTACGACGGGCTGCTGCACGACTACCTGGACCGGGAAGGCATCGACGCCTCCGTCGTCCGCCTCGACGGCGCCGTGGAATCCTCGGTCCGCCTCGGGGTCGCCGACGCCATCGCCGACGTCGTGGAAACCGGGAGCACCCTGCGCGCCGCCGGCATGGAGACCTTCGGGGACCCCATCCTCGAATCCGAGGCGGTACTCATCGGCCGCACGGGGGAGAACCCCCACGGCCTGGAGATCCTCACCCGCCGCCTGCAGGGCGTGCTGGTGGCCCGGCGCTACGCCATGCTCGACTACGACATCCGCAAGGACCTCGTCGAGCGGGCCTGCGCCCTGACCCCCGGCCTGGAGTCACCCACCGTCTCCCCGCTGCAGGACGGGGACTGGGTGGCCGTGCGGTCGATGGTGAAGCAGGCCCAGGCCAACAACATCATGGACGAGCTCTACGAGCTGGGCGCCCGCGCCATCCTCGTGACCAACATCCACGCCATCCGCATCTAAGAGGACCCCCCGTGAGCGTAGCCATCCGTGTCATCCCCTGCCTCGACGTCGATGCGGGACGCGTCGTGAAGGGCGTGAACTTCGAGGGCCTGCGCGACGCCGGCGACCCCGTCGAACTGGCCAAGCGCTACAACGCAGTCGGGGCCGACGAGCTGACGTTCCTGGACGTGACCGCCAGCTCGGGCAACCGGGAGACCACCTTCGATGTCGTGCGCACCACCGCCGAAGAGGTCTTCATCCCCCTCACCGTCGGCGGCGGCGTCCGCTCCGCGGACGACGTGGACCGGCTGCTGCGGGCCGGTGCCGACAAGGCATCGATCAACACGGCGGCCGTCGACCGGCCCGAGGTGATCCGTGAGATCACCCACCGCTTCGGCTCCCAGGTCCTGGTGCTGTCCGTTGACGCACGCCGCAGCACCGACCCGTCCCTGCCGTCCGGATTCGAGGTCACGACCCACGGGGGGCGGACCGGATCGGGCCGGGACGCCGTCGAATGGGCGCGGGAAGCCGCCGACGGCGGTGTCGGCGAGATCCTGTTGAACTCCATCGACGCCGACGGAACCAAGGAGGGCTTCGACGTCGAGATGATCGCCGCCGTCCGGGCCGCGGTCAACGTGCCGATCATCGCCTCCGGCGGTGCCGGCGCTCCGGGGCATTTTCCCGCCGCCATTGCCGCCGGAGCCGACGCGGTCCTCGCGGCCTCGATCTTCCATTTCGGCCCGGTCGACATGATCGCCCGGGTCAAGCAGGCCATCAAGGAGGCAGGTTACCCTGTTCGCTGAACCAGAAGAGCTCGACCGGCTGATGGACGCCGCGTGGCCCGCCCTGGAGAAGAGCGCCCTCGGCGGGTGGACCCTGCGGTTCTCCGCCGGCATCACCCAACGGGCCAATTCGGTCCTGCCGATCGCCATGCCGAACGACCTCGCGGCGGCCGTCGCCGAGGTCGAGACGCGCAGCGCAGCCCGGTGGCTCAACGCCACCTTCCAGATCAGCCCGGCAGCCCAGCCGGCGGACCTGGACGACTACCTGGCCGCCCGCGGCTACACGGTGGGCACGCCCACCCTGGTGCAGGTCATGGACGGCTCCGAGCTCGGACGGTTCGCCGACACCCACCCGGATCCGCGCATCGAGTTTTCCGATGAGCCCTCGCAGGAGTGGCTCGAGGTGTTCTGGTACCAGGATGGCCCCGCGGCGCCGGATGACCGGGAGGTCTCCCGCCGCATCCTGAAGGGCTCACCAGCCGTCTACCTCGGGCTCCGGGTGGATGGGCGCATCGAATCGATCGCCCGGATGGCGGTGGTGGGGGAGTACGCCGGCATCTACTGCGTGACCACCCGTCCCGAAGCCCGTCGCCGGGGCTATTCCCGGCTGATCATGGAAGCCGTCCTGAACGAGGCCTACCGTCGGGTTCTCGGCGGGGTCTGGCTGCAGGTCCGCGAATCCAATGTGGGCGCGATAGTCCTCTACAACTCACTGGGCTTCAGCACGGCCTCGAGCTACCACTACCGCACGCGCAGCCTCTGAGCGCCGGCCGGACGACGGGCGGCGCGCCGCCCGATGTCCGCCTACGGGAGTGAACTGGAGAACAGGGCCAGCGCGTCGTCCGATCCCTCGAACGTCACCAGGGCGTGGTGACGCCGGCCGTTGGCATGCATCATCAACTCACCCGGGACCCCGGTGATGGCCACCGAGGTGGCCGCCTTGCGGACCACATGCCGCTGGCCGTCCGGGCGGCGCAGGATCACCCCGACGTCGACTCCGCGGTAGTAGAGGGCGGCCCGGCGGATCAGTGCCTCCCACAACACCTCCGAGTATTCGGCGTCGAGCACGCGCGGCGCCCAACGGTCAACGCCGCGCCGCACGTCCTCGGTGTGGACGAAGAATTCTATGAGGTTCGCCGCATGCTCCACGGCCGGCAGGCCCAGGGGGGACCAGAGCGCGGGGCCACGCCGGAACCGGTCGACGAGTTCGGCATAGTGGCCCGGATCCTCGGCGCGGCGTGCCAAGCGGGCCAGGCGCCGTTCCATGGGTGCCTGGAGCGGGGGAACCGCCAGGCCGGCCGCCCAGGGGCTGTGCTCTCGCAGCACCAGGTGCGCGGCCAGATGGCGGGTTTGCCATCCGGCGCACAGCGTTTCCTCGTCGGGCCCGGCGGCCTGCAGGACCTCGGCGAGGACTTCACGTGACGGGGGTACGTATCGCATTACCTTGAAACTAGCACGATCCCGGGCCCAACGACGGGTATCGGGACGTCCCGGACTGCGTGGCGCGGCCCCGTGCCCAGTAGACTGGACACGATGCCGCAGAACCCAGACCCCCAGCCCCCGGAACCTGCCCTCGACCCCGGGATCGCCGCGGGACTCAAACGCGACGCCGACGGTCTCGTCGCGGCCATCATCCAGCAACACGACACCGCGGAGGTGCTCATGCTCGGATGGATGGATGACGAGGCATTGCGGCGTACCCTGACCACCGGACGGGTCACCTTCTGGTCCAGGTCCCGGCAGGAATACTGGCGCAAGGGCGACACCTCGGGTCACCAACAGCTCGTCCGCTCGGTCGCCCGTGACTGCGACGGCGACGCCTTGCTGATCCGGGTCCACCAAATCGGTGCCGCGTGCCACACCGGGACCCGCACCTGTTTCGAGGGCCGTGGCATACCCGCCGTCCAAGGCCCCGACCCGGACCGCGTCTAGACCCGCCGACCACGCAAGGAAACCCAGCACAGCATGCATGAATTCGGTGTCATTTCCCCCAGCCTCGAACAGTTCAGGGAACTCGCGCGGAACCGGAGCGTCATTCCCGTCAACCTGCGCGTCCTGGCCGACACGCTGACGCCCATCGGGGTCTACGAACGGCTCGCCGGCGGCCGGCCGGGCACCTTCCTGATGGAGAGCGCCGCCGCGGGAGGTGTCTGGAGCCGGTTCTCGTTCATCGGGTGCCGTTCCCGGGCCACCTTGACGACCCGGGACGGGGCGGCCCACTGGCTGGGGTCCCCACCGGCCGGCGTGCCCACCGAGGGCAGCCCCGTGGAGGTCCTGCGGGACACGGTCGCGATGCTGCGCACCGAACCGCTGGACGACCTGCCGCCCTTCACCTCGGGGATGGTCGGATTCGTCGGCTGGGAAAGCGTGCGCCATTGGGAACGGCTCCCCGACCCGCCACCGGATGACCTGGGGCTGCCGGAGCTGGCGATGAACCTGGTCAGCGACATGGCAGTGGTGGACAACCGTGACTCCACCGTCACGCTGATCGCCAACGCCATCAACCAGGACGGTGCCGACACCGGTGTCGACGAGGCCTACGCGCACGCCGTGTCGCGCCTGCACGCCATGCTCGACGGGCTCACCGCACCGGCTCCGGGTTCCGTCTCGGTCTTCTCCGGAACCCAGGTGCCCTCCGCCGAGCTCATGGAGGCGGTGACCCACAGCTGGGACGAGGACGGCTACCGGCAGGCGATCCTGCGCGGCAAGGAGGCCATCGTCGACGGCGAGGTCTTCCAGGTGGTCGTCTCGCGGCGATTCGAACTCGAATGCACCGCGGATCCGTTGGATGTGTACCGCATCCTGCGCACCACCAACCCCAGCCCCTACATGTACCTGTACAACCTCCAGGATGCCGACGGTGGCGGGTACGCCATTGTCGGTTCCTCTCCGGAAGCCCTGGTCACCGTCAACGACCGCGATGTCGTGACCCATCCGATCGCCGGATCGCGGCCGCGCGGCGCGACGTACGAAGACGACCACCTGCACGAAAAGGACCTGCTCTCCGACGAGAAGGAACGTGCCGAACACCTCATGCTCGTTGACCTGAGCCGCAACGACCTGTCCAAGGTCTGCGAACCCGGGACCGTGGAAGTCACCCAGTTCATGGAGGTCGAACGCTTCAGCCACATCATGCATCTGGTCTCCAACGTGGTCGGCCGGCTCGACTCCCGGTCGACCTCCTACGACGTGCTCGCCGCGACCTTCCCCGCGGGAACGCTCTCCGGCGCCCCCAAGCCCCGGGCCCTGCGCCTGCTGGACGAGTTCGAACCGTACCGGCGGGGCGTCTACGGCGGCGTCGTGGGGTACCTGGACTTCGCCGGCGACATGGACATGGCCATCGCCATCAGGTCGGCACTGCTCAAGGACGGCCGGGCCTACATCCAGGCCGGCGGAGGGATCGTCGCCGATTCCGACCTCGACGCCGAATCCCAGGAAAGCATCAACAAGGCGGCCGCACCGTTGCGCGCGGTCTGGGCCGCACGCACCCTGCGTCCGGCCACCGCCGAGGAGGACGCATGAGCACCAGCCAAACACCCGCCGCACCGGCACGCAGCCCCGGGAGCCGGTGGCTGTCCAAGCGATACGTGGTCTTCGCCGGGGTCCTGGGGGGAATCGCCGGCCTCGCCATGAGCACCCGCACCTGGATACACGTCGTTCCGGCACCGGGCGCCATCAACGTCCAGGAGTTCGACGTTTCCGGCCAGGATGCGGCCACCGCCGTCGCGGCCCTGGCGGTCGTCGTCCTGGCCGGGTCCGTCGCCGCGGCCATCGCCGGCCGCCTGGCCCGCTGGATCATCGCCGTACTGGTCCTGCTCTCCGGGCTGGGAATCGCCGCATCCGCGCTCACCGCCCTGTCGGACCCGGTGGCCGCCTCCGTCTCGAAGGTCGGTGCCGCCGCCGGGACCATGCGGATCCAAGGTGACTACCAGGTCACCTTCTGGCCCTGGCTCACCGTCGCCTTCGGTGTCTGGATCATGGCCTCGGCCATCTGGCTCGCGGTGGCGGGGCGCCGGTGGAAGACGAGCCGCAAGTACACTCCCGCGACGGTCGCGGCCACCGGTGAAGCCGGCGATTCCCCGGCGTCGGCGTCCGCCTCGGCAGCCGCCACCGGTGGAGACCCGGCCCCGGAGCCGCACGAATCTGCCGTGCTGGACGAAATCGACGGCTGGGACAGCCTCTCGCGGGGCGAGGACCCCACCCGGTGACAGTGGCCGGCCACGTCCGCCGCAACATGGCGGCATCGGCCCGAAAAGAGTGGCAGAATGGTAACCAGTTTGGCCCGGCACGACACCGGGATCCCCAAGGCACCGAGGAGTAGAAAAGAACATGTCAAGCAACGTGACCGCCCGGAACGCAGAGGGTCTTGACCCGGTTCTCACCGAACCCGTCGGACACGGCAACAGCGTCGCCGCCTGGACGGCCGTCGGTGTCATGCTCATCGGAACGCTCGTCGGCTGCATCGCCTTCGCCTTGCACGCCGCCATCGGCGTCTACATCGGCGTCGCCATCATCGTCATCGGCCTGATCGCCGGCGGCGTCATGCGCCAGATCGGCTTCGGCGTCGGTGGCCACCGTTCGAACGGCAACGGCCACTAGGAGTGACCGTTCTCGAGGACATCATCACCGGCGTTCGCGAGGATCTGCACGAACGGCGCCTCCAGGTCGGCGACGCGGCCATCCGTGCCCGCGCCCTGGCGGCCCCGCCCGCCCGCGATGCCTACGCCGCGCTCGGCGGCCACCACGACCAGAGCCAACGCGACCAGACCCTGCGCGTGATCTCCGAGGTCAAGCGCCGCAGCCCCTCGAAGGGGGCGCTGGCGGACATCCCGGAACCGGCTGAACTGGCCCGGCAATACCGGGACGGCGGTGCCTCGGCGATTTCCGTGCTCACCGAGCAGCGCCGCTTCGGCGGTTCCCTGGCGGACTTCGACGCCGTCCGCGCCGCGGTGGACACCCCGCTGCTGCGCAAGGACTTCACCGTCGACGCGTACCAGATCCACGAGGCGCGCGCCCACGGCGCGGACCTGGTGCTGCTCATCGTCGCCGCACTGGAGGACCACGACCTCGCTGCCTTCCTGGACCTGACCCACGACCTGGGCATGAACGCGCTGGTGGAAACCCACACCCCCGGGGAAATCGAACGCGCCATCCGGGTGGGAGCACGCATCATCGGGGTGAACGTCCGCAATCTCAAGACGCTGGACGTTGATCGCGACAACTTCGCCCGGCTGGCCGGGGACATCCCGGACTCCGTCGTCATCGTCGCCGAATCCGGCATCCGCACCAGCGAGGACGTCGCACTGTACGGATCCCATGGGGCCGACGCCGTCCTGGTGGGCGAGGCATTGGTCAAGGACCACGACCCCATCACCGCGCTGCGGTCGTTCATCGAGGCCGGCAGCGCCGCCAAGCCACCGCGCGGGCACTGAACGAACCAGCCGACCCGCCATCCACCCCGCCAGACGTAAGGACGGCCACGCATGAGCCAGACCCCAGAAGAGCCCGACGCAACGACCGGGCATCCGGCCGATGCCTTCCTGGCCGGACAGCACAGCCTGCGCCATGCCCCGGGCCCGTACTTCGGCGACTTCGGGGGCCGATGGATGCCCGAGTCGCTGATCGCCGCCCTGGATGAACTCAACGACACGTTCGAGAAGGCCAAGGCCGACCCGGAGTTCATCGACGAGGTCAACGAGCTGAACCGCAACTACTCGGGCCGGCCCTCGTTGCTGACCGAGGCCAGGCGGTTCTCCGAGCACGCCGCCGGGGTCCGGGTCTTCCTGAAGCGCGAGGACCTCAACCACACCGGCAGCCACAAGATCAACAACGTGCTCGGCCAGGCCCTGCTGGCCAAGCGCATGGGCAAGACACGCATCATCGCCGAAACCGGTGCCGGCCAGCATGGCGTCGCCAGCGCGACGGCCGCGGCCCTCATGGGCCTGGAATGCGTCGTCTACATGGGCGCCGAGGACACCCGCCGCCAGGCCCTGAACGTGGCGCGGATGCGACTGCTCGGAGCCGAGGTCGTCCCCGTGACGGTGGGCTCCCAGACGCTGAAGGACGCCATCAACGAGGCCCTGCGCGACTGGGTGGCCAACGTGGACAACACGCACTACCTGCTGGGCACCGCCGCCGGGGCCCACCCGTTCCCGG
Organism: Micrococcaceae bacterium RIT 802; assembly: GCA_016892645.1. Classification (GTDB taxonomy): domain Bacteria; phylum Actinomycetota; class Actinomycetes; order Actinomycetales; family Micrococcaceae; genus Arthrobacter_H. The sequence goes on along the minus strand of JAFEMX010000003.1, from coordinate 84,193 downwards.
CCATGGTCCGGTACTTCCACGAAGTCATCGGCGAGGAGGCCCGGGAGCAGATCCTGGCCCAAACCGGCCAGCTGCCCGACGCCGTATGCGCCTGCATCGGCGGCGGCTCCAACGCCATCGGCATCTTCCACGGTTTCCTCGACGACCCGTCGGTGGCCATCTACGGCTTCGAGGCCGGCGGCGACGGGGTGGACACGGACCGCCATGCCGCCACGATCACCCTCGGGCGTCCCGGGGTGCTCCACGGCGCCCGCAGCTACCTCATGCAGGACGAGGACGGCCAGACCATCGAATCGCACTCCATCTCGGCGGGGCTGGACTACCCGGGAGTCGGCCCGGAACACTCCTACCTGCACGACATCGGGCGCGTCACCTACGAACCGGTGACCGACACCGAGGCAATGGACGCCTTCAGCCTGCTCTGCCGCACCGAGGGCATCATCCCGGCCATCGAATCGGCACACGCCCTCGCCGGTGCGCTGCGCGTCGGCCGGCAACTCGCCGCAGCCGACGGGGACCCGCAGGAGAAGATCATCATCGTGAACCTCTCGGGCCGCGGCGACAAGGACGTGGGCACCGCCGCCGAATGGTTCGACCTCATCGACACGGACGCAGGTGAAGCCAAGTGACCCGCATGACCTCCGAGGCAGCGATTGAACGCGCCCGCAGCCAGGGCCGCCCCGCCCTCATCGCGTACCTGCCCGCGGGGTTCCCCGACGTGCAGACCACCATCGATGCAGCCGTCGCGGTCGCCGAGAACGGCGCGGACGTCATCGAGATCGGCATCCCCTACTCCGACCCGGTCATGGACGGCGCCGTCATCCAGGCGGCCACCGTCCAGTCGCTGGCCCAGGGCTTCCGCGTCGCGCAGGTCTTCGACATCGTCCGGGCCATCACCGAGCGCTGCGACGCCGCGGTGCTGGTCATGACGTACTGGAACCCGGTCATGCGCATGGGCGTCGACGAATTCTCCCGCCGCCTCGCCGAAGCCGGGGGAGCCGGACTGATCACCCCCGACCTGGTGCCCGACGAGGCCTCCGAGTGGTTCGCCGCCTCCGACAAGCACGGCCTCGAACGGATCTTCCTCGTCGCCCCCAGCTCCACACCCGAGCGCATGGACACCACGGTCAAGGCCAGCAGCGGCTTCGTCTACTGCGTCTCCATCATGGGCGTCACCGGCGCCCGGACCTCGGTCTCCTCCGCCGCCCGTGCGGTCGTCGATGCGGCCCACGCCGCCGGCGCGCCGCGTGCCTGCGTCGGACTCGGCGTCTCGAAGGCCGAGCATGTGCGGGAGATCGGCGAGTACGCCGACGGCGTCATCGTCGGCACCGCCCTCGTCGCCGCCCTGCGTGACGGCGGCGTCGACGCCGTCGGTGCCCTCGCCGCCGAACTCAGCGGCCGCAGCGCCTCCCCGGCGCGCTCCTGATCCCGGAGGACGACGGCGGTGCCCACCGCCGTCGTCTGCGCACCTGACGTGGGCACGTGGCGGCTGCACCGCGGTGCCCCCTGCCACGACACAATTGCCCGTCAAATGTAAACGTTATGTTTCCGGCGGCGGGTGCGGGTCCTTGAGGTGCTAATCTCCTTTTACGTTTCCCGTACGGCCGGTATGTCTCCGGCCCCGCGGGAACAGCGGATGCAGCCCCACCGGCCACCACCCATGGACGCGGCTGCACTTCACGACGACGTGGACCCGCCGGCACGGTCCCTGTGCGCCATCCCCGGCGACGACCCTGCCGGCCGAAGGCCACGATGCTCCATACCCCAGGTCACCGTCCTTCAGGACCCCCGTAACCCCTGCCCGGATCCGCCCTGCCCGATGGCATGGCGGTGACCCCCGATGAGAGGAACCCATGAACCTGACTGGAGACCAGCAGAATGCCTCGCGAGTTCCAGGCGAGGTCGTGACCTCGCCCTTCACCCGCTTTGCCGCACTACCCGAGGCACAGGGCCTCTACACCCCTGACCAGGAAAAAGACGCCTGCGGGCTGGCCATGGTCGCCACCCTGCACGGCCGGCCCACGCACCAGATCGTGGACAACGCCTTGCGCGCGCTGCGCAACCTCGAACACCGCGGAGCCGTGGGAGCCGACGAAGGCTCCGGCGACGGCGCCGGGATCCTGACCCAGCTGCCCGACGAATTCTTCCGGGCCGTCGTCGACTTCGAACTCCCCGCCCCCGGCCGCTACGCCGCCGGCATCGCCTTCCTGCCAGATGACCCGGCCGCCGAGGCCGCCACCCGCTCAGGCCTCGAGGAACTGGCCGCCCAGCAGGATCTGCAGGTCCTGGGCTGGCGCGAGGTCCCCATCGACGGCGACCTGATCGGCGCCATGGCGCGCTCCTGCATGCCCCGCCTGGTTCAGTTCTTCGTCGGCGTGGACGCGGCGGACGACGCCGCCGAGCTCGACGCGCGGGCCTTCCGGCTGCGCAAACGCGCCCAGAACAAGCTCGGGGTCTACTTCCCCTCCTTCTCCTCCCGGACCATGGTCTACAAGGGCATGCTCACCACGGCCCAGCTCGAACCGTTCTACCCGGACCTGTCCGACCCGCGCTTCACCAGCGTGCTGGCCATCGTGCACTCGCGCTTCTCCACCAACACATTCCCCTCCTGGCCGCTGGCCCAGCCCTTCCGCACCATCGCCCACAACGGCGAGATCAACACCGTGCGCGGCAACCGCAACTGGATGCGTGCCCGCCAGTCCCAGCTGGCCGCACCGCTGCTGGGGGAGGACCCCGAGGAGCTGTTCCCGATCTGCACCCCCGGCGCCTCGGATTCGGCGTCCTTCGACGAGGTCGCCGAACTGCTCATGCTCTCGGGCCGGCCCATCACCCAGGCGATCATGATGATGATCCCGGAGGCGTGGGAAAACCACACCACGATGGACGAGGACCGCCGCGCGTTCTACCGCTACCACTCCATGCTCATGGAGCCCTGGGACGGCCCCGCCGCCGTCTCCTTCACCGACGGCCGGCTCGCCGGCGCGGTGCTGGACCGCAACGGCCTGCGCCCGGCCCGCTACTGGGTCACCGACGACGGCCTGGTCGTCCTCGCCTCCGAGGTCGGGGTCCTGGACATCCCCGAGGAACGGATCGTGCGCAAGGGCCGGGTGTCGCCGGGCAAGATGTTCCTCATCGACACCGACGCCGGACGCATCGTCGAAGACGAGGAGATCAAGGCCGAGGTCGCCGCCGCCAACCCGTGGCGCGAATGGGTCCAGGAAAACCTCATCTCGCTGGCCGACCTGCCCGAGCGCGAACACGTCTCGCACAACCCCGCCTCCGTCCAGCTGCGCCAGCGCACCTTCGGCTACACCGAGGAGGAGAAGCGCATCCTGCTCGCCCCCATGGCACGCACCGGGGCCGAACCCCTCGGCGCCATGGGGACCGACACCCCCATCGCGGTGTTGTCCCAGCGCCCGCGCCTGCTCTTCGACTACTTCGTGCAGTCGTTCGCCCAGGTGACCAACCCGCCGCTGGACTCCATCCGCGAGGAACTGGTCACCAGCATGTCCACCTCGATCGGGCCGGACGGCAACCTGCTGGACCTCACCCAGGTCGGCACCCGGCATGTCTCGCTGGACTTCCCGGTCATCACCAACGACGAATTGGCGAAGATCGCGAACATCCGCGCGGCCGACGGCGCCAAGGCCTCCCTGAAGGTCCGCGGGCTGTACCGTCCCGAGGGCGGCGCCGCGGAGCTGAAGAACCGGGTGCAGGAGATCTGCGAGCAGGTCTCGGCCGCCATCAACCGCGGCGTGAAGTTCATCGTCCTCTCCGACCGTGATTCCAACGCCCAATGGGCGCCGATCCCGTCGCTGCTGCTGACCTCGGCGGTCCACCACCACCTGCTGCGCAGCGCCAACCGGACGAAGACCTCGCTGGTCATCGAGACCGGCGACGTCCGCGAGGTCCACCACGTGGCGGTGCTCATCGGCTACGGCGCCTCGGCGATCAACCCCTACCTGGCGTTGGAAACCGTCGAGGAAATGGCCGACGCCGGGATCCTCGACGGGGTCGGCGTCGAGGCGGCCCACCGGAACCTGATCAAGGCGCTCGGCAAGGGCGTGCTGAAGATCATGTCCAAGATGGGCATCTCGACCGTGGCCTCCTACTGCGGCGCCCAGACCTTCGATGCCCTCGGGCTCTCCGCCCCGGTCATCGACCAGTACTTCACCGGAACCCACTCCCCGCTGGGCGGCGTCGGGCTGGACGTCATCGCCGCCGAGGCGGCCGCGCGCCACCGCTTCGCCTACCCCTCCGACGGGGTCGAGGAACCGCACAAGCGGCTCGAGACCGGTGGCGAATACCAATGGCGCCGCGACGGGCCGTCCCACCTGTTCAACCCGGAGACGGTGTTCCGCCTCCAGCACGCGACCCGGGAACGCCGCTACGACATCTTCCAGGCCTACACCCGCGGCATCGACGACCAGTCGAGGGAACTGATGACCCTGCGCGGGCTGCTGCGCCTGAAGACCGGGGTCCGCGAACCGGTCCCGATCGAGGAGGTCGAACCGGTCTCCGAGATCGTCAAGCGCTTCGCCACCGGGGCCATGAGCTACGGCTCCATCTCCCAGGAGGCCCACGAGACGCTGGCCATCGCCATGAACCGGCTCGGCGGCAAGTCCAACACCGGGGAGGGCGGCGAGGACGTCGACCGGCTGATGGACCCCGAACGCCGCTCGGCGGTCAAGCAGATCGCCTCCGGCCGCTTCGGGGTGACCAGCCTGTACCTGACCCAGGCCGAGGACATCCAGATCAAGATGGCCCAGGGCGCCAAGCCCGGCGAGGGCGGCCAGCTGATGAGCCAGAAGGTCTACCCCTGGGTGGCCCGGACCCGGCACTCGACGCCGGGAGTGGGCCTGATCTCCCCGCCCCCGCACCACGACATCTACTCCATCGAGGACCTGGCCCAGCTGATCTACGATGCCAAGCGCGCCAACCCGCGGGCCCGCATCCACGTCAAGCTGGTCTCCGGGATCGGCATCGGCACCGTGGCGGCCGGCGTGACCAAGGCGCGTGCCGACGTCGTGCTGGTCTCCGGGCACGACGGCGGAACCGGCGCCTCGCCGCTGAACTCCCTCAAGCACGCCGGCGCGCCCTGGGAGCTCGGGCTCGCCGAGGCGCAGCAGACGCTGCGCCTGAACGGGCTGCGCGACCGCGTGGTCGTGCAGGTCGACGGGCAGCTGAAGACCGGGCGCGACGTCGTCATCGCCGCCCTGCTCGGGGCCGAGGAATTCGGGTTCGCCACCGCCCCGCTGGTCGTCTCGGGCTGCATCATGATGCGCGTCTGCCACCTGGACACCTGCCCGGTCGGCGTCGCCACCCAGAATCCGCTGCTGCGCTCGCGCTTCACCGGCAAACCGGAGTTCGTGGTGAACTTCTTCGAGTTCCTGGCCCAGGAGGTCCGCGAACTGCTGGCCGAGCTGGGGCTGCGCAGCATCGAGGAGGCCATCGGCCAGGCCCACCTGCTGGACACCGCCGAGGCCATCCGGCACTGGAAGACCGAGGGCCTGGACCTCACCCCCGTCCTCGAGGACTCGGTCGGCGGGGACGCCCCGGTCCGGAACCTCGTCCAGCAGGACCACCAGCTCGAGGCGCACTTCGACAACCGGCTGATCGAGCTCAGCTCCGATGCCTTCGACACGCGCCAGCCGGTGCGGATCTCCCTGGACGTGGTGAACACCGACCGGTCCGTAGGCACCATGCTCGGCCACGAGGTCACCCGGCGGTTCGGCATCGAGGAACTGGCGACCGACACCATCGACGTGACCCTGACCGGCAACGCCGGACAATCACTGGGTGCCTTCCTCCCGGCCGGCATCACCCTGCGGTTGAACGGCGATGCCAACGACTACGTCGGCAAGGGACTCTCCGGCGGACGGATCATCGTGCGCCCGGGCCGCTCCGGCCGCCTGGTCGCCGAGAAGAACGTCATCGCCGGAAACGTCATCGGCTACGGCGCCACCAGCGGGGAGATGTTCATTCGCGGGCTCGTCGGCGAACGCTTCCTGGTCCGCAACTCCGGGGCCACCGCGGTCGCCGAGGGCATCGGGGACCACGGGTGCGAGTACATGACCGGCGGCACGGCCCTGATCCTGGGGCCGACGGGACGCAACTTCGGTGCCGGCATGTCAGGCGGCACCGCCTACCTGCTCGACGCCGACCGCGGCGCCTTCAACCGGCAGGCACTGGATGCCGGCGAGCTGGAACTGCGCCCGCTCGACGCGGCGGACCGCGAACTGGTCAGGAATCTGTTGACCCGCCACGCGCAGGAAACCGGCTCCACCCTGGCCGCGACCCTGCTGATCGACTTCCCCGACACCGCGGCACGCATGACGGCGGTGGTCCCCGTCAACTACGCCGCGGTGATGGCCACCTTGCAGGATGCCGAACGCGAAGGACTCGACCCCGACGGCGAAGCCGTCTGGACCCGGATTTTGGAGGCAAACCATGGCTGATCCCCGCGGATTCCTGACCGTCACCGATCGCGTGACGCAGCCGCGTCGCCCGGTGCCGGTCCGCATCATGGACTACCGGGAGGTGTACGAGCGCCAACAGGACGGCGTCCTGAAGGAACAGGCCTCGCGCTGCATGGACTGCGGCATCCCGTTCTGCCACCAGGGCTGCCCGCTGGGCAACCTCATCCCGGAGTGGAACGACCTGACCTGGCAGGGCCGGCGGGCCGAAGCCAGCGACCGGCTGCACGAGACCAACAACTTCCCGGAGTTCACCGGGCGGCTGTGCCCGGCCCCCTGCGAGAGCTCCTGCGTGCTGGGCATCAACCAGCCGGCGGTGACCATCAAGCAGGTGGAGGTCTCCATCGCCGAGCAGGCGTTCGAGGACGGTTCCGTCGTCCCCGTGCCGGCCGAGCGGCATACCGACCAGACGGTGGCCATCGTCGGTTCGGGCCCGGCGGGCCTGGCGGCCGCCCAGCAGCTGACCCGCGCCGGACACACCGTCGCGGTGTATGAACGCGACGACGCCATCGGCGGGCTGCTGCGCTACGGGATCCCCGACTTCAAGATGGAAAAGGGGGTCCTGGAACGCCGGCTGGACCAGATGCGCGCCGAAGGCACCCGGTTCCGCACCAACGTGGAACTGGGCCGGGACATCTCCTGGGACCAGCTGCGCCGGCGGTACGACGCCGTCGTGGTGGCCACCGGCGCCACCGTGCCGCGCGACCTGCCGATCCCCGGCCGGGAGCTGGACGGCGTGGAGTTCGCGATGGACTACCTCGTCCCCTCCAACCGCTCGGTGGCCGGGCAGGCGGACCCCGGGCTGATCGACGCCGCGGGGAAGCATGTGGTCATCCTCGGCGGCGGCGATACCGGTGCCGACTGCATCGGCACCGCCCACCGCCAGCGGGCCGCATCGGTCACCACGCTGGCGATCGGCAAGCAGCCGCCCGGCGAGCGTCCAGGGCACCAGCCCTGGCCGATGTTCCCGACGTTGTTCGAGGTGGCGTCCGCCCATGAGGAGGGCGGTGATCGCACGTATCTCGCATCTACGGTAGAGTTCCTTGGAGAGGACGGTCGTGTGACCGGCGTCATGGTTTCCGAAACGGAATTCATCGACGGTGCCCGTCGGCCCAAGGCCGGGACGGAGCGCGTGATTCCCGCCGACCTCGTGCTTCTGGCCCTGGGCTTCACCGGGCCGGAACCGGCCGGCCTGGATGAACAGGCCGGAATCGATTTTGATGACCGGGGCAACGTCGCCCGTGACGGTTACTACATGACCAACACGCCAGGCGTGTTTGCTGCCGGCGATGCCGGCCGCGGACAGTCGCTGATCGTGTGGGCCATCGCGGAAGGGCGCTCCTGCGCCGCCGCGGTGGACAAGTACCTGATGGGCGAAACCCGGCTGCCTGCCCCCGTGGCGCCAACCGACCAGCCCATCGGCATGATCTGACGAGGTGCGGATTCGTCCGCGCCCCTCTTCCAGACGAGTAAAGGCGGATAGGCTTTCGGTATGAGACGCGCAAAGATTGTGGCCACTTTCGGGCCGGCCATTGGGACCTTCGAAAAGACGATGCAGGCGATCCAGGCCGGCGTCGACGTGGCCCGGCTGAACATGAGCCACGGTGAGTATTCGACGCATGCGGAGAACCTCGCGAACGTCCGGCAGGCCTCGGAAAAGCTCGGCCGCCCGGTCGGGGTATTCGCCGACCTGCAGGGCCCCAAGATCCGGCTGGGGCGCTTCTCCGACGGCCCCCACCTGCTGGTCGCGGGCGACCGGTTCACGATCACCATCGATGACATCGAGGGCACCAACGACATCTGCTCGACCACGTTCAAGGGCCTGCCCCAGGACGTCGCCGTGGGTGACCGGCTGCTGGTCAACGACGGGCGCGTGGCGCTGCGCGCGGTCGAGGTCGACGACCGCCAGGTCGTCACGGAAGTCGTCACCGGGGGAGAGGTGTCCAACAACAAGGGCATCAACCTCCCCGGCGTGGCCGTCAACGTCCCCGCACTGAGCGAGAAGGACGAGGACGACCTGCGCTGGGCCCTCCGCGCGGGGGTCGACATGATCGCCTTGTCGTTCGTGCGCAACGCCTCGGACATCCAGCGGGTTCACGAGATCATGGACGAGGAAGGGCGGCGCCTGCCGGTGATCGCCAAGATCGAGAAGCCGCAGGCGGTGGACAATCTCGAGGAGATCATCGACGCCTTCGATTCCATCATGGTGGCCCGAGGCGACCTCGGCGTGGAACTACCCCTGGAGCAGGTCCCGCTGGTGCAGAAGCGCGCCGTCGAATTGGCGCGCCGCTGGGCCAAGCCGGTCATCGTGGCCACCCAGGTCCTCGAATCAATGATCGAATCCCCGACGCCGACCCGCGCGGAGGCCTCCGACTGCGCCAACGCGGTCATCGACGGCGCCGACGCGGTCATGCTCTCCGGCGAGACCTCGGTGGGCGCCTACCCGATCGAGACGATCGAGACGATGGCCCGCATCATCACCGCCACCGAGGACCACGGGCTGGAACGGATCCCACCCCTGGGAACGCGTCCGCGGACCCGTGGCGGCGCGATCACGCGCGCAGCCGTGGAAATCGCGGACCAGCTCGACGCGAAGTTCATCGTGGCCTTCACCCAGTCCGGTGACTCGGCCCGCCGGCTCTCGCGCCTGCGCCCGTCGAAGCCGGTGCTCGGGTTCACCCCGTTGAAGCAGACCTACAACATCATGACACTGGTCTGGGGCGTCCAACCGCGTCTGGTGGCCTTCGCGGACCACACGGACAAGATGACCGCCCAGGTCGACGAGGCGCTGCAGGCCGAGGGGCTGGCGGAGGTCAACGACATGGTCGTCATCGCCGCCGGGTCCCCTCCAGGACAGGCCGGTTCGACGAACTCCCTGCGCATCCACCGCGTCGGGGACATCGCCGACGCCGGGCAGCTGCTGGACGGCAGCAAGACCCAGCTGCCGCCCAAGGAGAAGGTCGGCCCCTGGCGCACCAAGGAGCAGGCGGACGAGGACCATGCCGCACTTCGCCGCGAGGAGAAGGGCGACTAGTTCCCGCCGGGGCCAGTCCCCGGAATAAAGTCCGACGGTGGTCGGCCCACCTCGGTGGGCCGACCACCGCCGGACTGTGTGCGGACCGGTGCCGCCGGGGACTTTTGCTACTTCACCTGGGCGATGATCGTCTCGGCGACCTCGCGCATGCTCAGCCGGCGGTCCATCGACGTCTTCTGGATCCAGCGGAACGCCTCGGGCTCGGTCAGGCCCATCTTGTTGGTGAGGACCGATTTGGCGCGTTCGACCAGCTTGCGCGTGGCGAACTGCTCCTGCAGGTCCCCGACCTCCTTCTCGAGCGCAATGATCTCCTCATGTCGGGACAAGGCGATCTCGATGGCGGGGATGAGGTCGTTCGGGCTGAACGGCTTGACGACGTAGGCCATGGCGCCCGCCTCGCGGGCACGCTCGACCAGTTCCTTCTGGCTGAAGGCGGTCAACAACACGACCGGGGCGATGCGTTCCTTGACGATGGTCTCGGCGGCGGAGATGCCGTCCATGACGGGCATCTTCACGTCCATGAGCACCAGGTCGGGGCGGTGCTCGCGCACCAATTCAACCGCCTTCTCGCCGTTGTCCGCTTCGGCGACGACCTCGAACCCCTCTCCGGTGAGGATCTCGACGATGTCCAACCGGATGAGCGTTTCGTCCTCTGCGACAACGACCCGGCGGGCGGGCGTCGACGTGGCCTCGGGGGCGGCTTCTGTCATGGCGTTACTCCTGGCTGCCCGGCGGAGCGGGGCGGTGGGTTCTCGGATTCATGATCAAGCCTATCGGCATGTAGAGTTGTTTAGCGCAACGCATCCCTGTGATGTCTCCCGGTTCTCGTGGCCGGTCGGACTCCGGGCATGATGTGCAGGCCCGAGTGGCGGAATGGCAGACGCGTCGCACTCAAAATGCGATATCGAAAGGTGTGTGGGTTCGAGTCCCACCTCGGGCACCAACGGCCCCGATCCCTTGCAACACAAGGGATCGGGGCTTTTACGTGTGGTCCGGTGCCTGCCGGTCGTTCTGCCATTGTGCCCGCGTGATGGCATATTCCACGTCCCCGTGCTCGTCCCCGGGAATGGCGACCGGCCAGTCGGCGACGAAGTGGCGGACCAACCGCATCCCGGCCTTCTCCATGACCCGCCGTGAGGCGGTGTTGACGGCCATGGTGCTGGCCGTGACCCGCTGCACGCCGAGCTCGGTGAACCCCCGGTCGATCAAGGCCACCGAACCCTCCGTCGCCAGCCCCTGCCCCCAGGCGCTGCGCCGCAGCCGGTATCCGAGCTCGGGCACGTCCGACGGGGCGCCCTGCTCCGGGCGGAAGTGGAACCAGCCCACGAACCCGCCGGTGTCCAGCCGTTCGGCCGCCCAGAAGCCGTACCCATCCGTCCTGCGGTAGTAGTCCAGGAAAGCGGGCAGGACGTCGGACTCCACCTCGTCCCAAGGCGTGGCGGGACCCCCGGTGATGTAGCGCATGACCTCTGGATCCGCGTCGAGCTCGAAGAGGAGGCCGGCGTCCTGCGGGGTGAAATACCGCAAGCGGAGGTTCCGCGTCGTGAGCAGGGTCTTCATGGCACCAGTGTGGCACCCCGCCGGGGACCTGCGTGGGGCGGGTTCGATGGTCGTGCCGCGGCCTACACGAGGGGCCAGGGGAAATGCATGCCGGTTGGGTCCCCTGGCAGCACCCGCTCGCGGACCAGGCGGCGCGCCCGACGCCGAAGGGCATCGGCCTCGTCCTGGTCCAGCAACTCGGCCACGTTGTCGGGGACCTCCTCGGCCAGCGAGGCCACGTCCCCGAGCTGGTCGGCGGGGATCGCCTCCCCGGCAAAGTCCCAGATGACGGTCCGCAACTTGTCGTCTGCGGCAAAACAGAGGCCATGGTCGATGCCCCAGACACGATCGTCGTCACCGATCAGCACGTGGCCGCTCTTGCGGTCGGTGTTGTTCGCCAGGCAATCAAACACGGCGATCCGCGCCAGCGCAGGATGGGTCCGCGGCGCGTCTGCGTACAAGGTGAAATAGTGCTGGCGGAGGTCGCCTGCAACGAACCATTGCAACGACCCTTCGCCGAGGGGTCCGTCCGCGCGGATGATCGTCATCGGAACGAACCCCCACCCCAGGTGTTCGCTGAGCAGGAATGCGGCGCGCTCGCGACGGTACAGGCCCGGAGGGAAATCGACGAGGGGCCGTTCTCCGGCCAGTGGTTTGTAGACCGCCCACGCCTCACCCTGCTCATCGGAGACCTGGGCGAGGAACGTCTCGTTGCTGCTGCGCAGGATGCGCCCCAGGAGAGTGATGTGCCCGCCGGTGAGCAGTTCCAGCTGGCGGGCGTGCTCCACGTTTTGGTTCACCGGGTTCTCAGCCCGATCAGGGGTTCCAGCGTTGAATTCACCGTGAGCACGGCGGGGGGCTGGTCGGCGGGTTGCGAGATCACGGCGACCGACCCCGGGCTGACGGAGATGCGCTGGAAGAGGTCCAGTGGTGTTCCGAGGGCATGGGCGACGGCGGCTTTGATCGGGTCGGCGTGGGAGAAGCAGACGACAATTCCGCCCGGGTGGCCGGTGCACAGCTTGTCGAGGGTCGAGAGCATCCGCGCCTGCATTTCGGAGAAGCCCTCACCCCCCGGGAAGCGGAAGGTGGAGGGGGCCTGCTGGACGGTCCGCCACTCCGGCAGGGTCGACAGATCGGCAAGGCGTGCTCCGGTCCACTCTCCGACGTCGCATTCGAGGAGTCCGGCGACCTCGACGACCCCGAGCCCTGCACCTGTCGCAGTGGGCCCGGCCGTCTCCAGCGTCCGCTCCAAGGGGGAGGAGTAGACGGCGTCGATCGGCAACCCCGCGAGCCGTTGGGCGATCTGCCCCGCCTGGGCCCGGCCCCGGTCGGACAGGTGCAACCCCGGGGCCCGGCCTGGCAGCACCGTGCCCGTCGTGGGCGTTTCCCCGTGACGCACCAGGAAAAGCAGGGTCGACGGCGTCGGGGGCGCCGCCATGGATGCATCGGCCATCAGCATTCAGCGTAGGTCCTTTCCGCGCCTTCCGCAGCGGGAAGTGCGGCCGCCCCTGGCCCTCGATTCCCGGGCGTCCGGGGTCTACGGTTGGATGGTGAGTGATCGCCCCGACATCTCCACCGTTGGTGGACTGAGCGCAGCCGGCTATGTCTACCGGGACCTGCGTCATGAGATACGTGAGAACCTGTTGGCTGCCCTGTCCGAGGGGCGTGATCCGTGGCCCGGGATGTACGGCTTCGGCCGCACCGTCCTGCCCCAACTCGAGCGTGCGCTGATCGCCGGGCATGATGTGGTCCTGCTCGGCGAGCGCGGGCAGGGCAAGACCCGGTTGCTGCGCACCCTGGTCGGCCTCCTGGACGAGTGGTCACCGGTGATCGAGGGGTCCGAACTGAACGAGCATCCCTCCGAGCCGATCACCCAGTCCTCCCGGGACCGCCTGCTCGCCGAAGGGGACAGCCTGCCCGTCGCCTGGCGCCATCGGTCGGAACGCTATGTGGAAAAGCTCGCGACACCGGATACGTCCGTCGCGGACCTGATCGGCGATGTCGACCCGATGCGGGTGGCCGAAGGCCGTCGACTCGGCGATCCGGACACCATCCACTATGGCCTCGTCCCGCGCTCCAACCGGGGGATCATCGCCATCAACGAATTGCCGGATCTGGCCGAGCGGATCCAGGTGTCCATGCTCAATGTGATGGAGGAGCGTGACATCCAGATCCGCGGTTACGTGCTCCGGTTGTCCCTGGACGTCCTGGTCGTCGCCTCCGCCAACCCGGAGGACTACACCAACCGGGGCCGGATCATCACGCCGCTCAAGGACCGTTTTGGCGCGGAGATCCGCACGCATTACCCGAATGAACTCGAGGACGAGGTCGCCGTGATCCGGCAGGAGGGACGGCTGGTCGCGGACGTCCCGGCAGTGCTGCTGGAGATCCTGGCCCGTTACACCCGTGCCCTGCGCCAATCCCCCTCGATCAACCAGAGCTCGGGCGTCTCGGCCCGGTTCGGCATCGCGGGAGCCGAGACGGTGGCTTCCGCGGCCCGGCGCCGCAGTGCCCTGCGCGGAGAGACGGATGCGGTGGCGCGCATCGTCGACCTGCAGAGCGCGGTGGACGTGCTCTCCGGCAAGATCGAGTTCGAATCCGGTGAGGAGGGCCGTGAGCAGGCCATCCTCGACCACCTCGTGCGCACCTCCACCGCCGATGCGGTCCGGGTGCACTATCGCGGTCTCGACTTCGGGCCCCTCGTCGAGGCATTGGACGGCCATACGACGGTGACCACGGGGGAGGAGGTCACCGCCCGGGAGTTCCTGGACAATATCCCCTCCCTCGACGGCTCGAACCTCTACGACGAGGTGGCCGCCCGGGCGGGCGCCGTCAACGACGGCCAACGGGCCGCCGCCATCGAACTGGCCCTCGAGGGGCTCTTCCTCGCCCGGCGGATTTCGAAGGAGTCCGACGACGGCGAAACGATCTACGGCTAGGCAGGGGACAGGGAAGAGGCGACAACCATGGTGGCTCACAACCGCTCCTCCCGGTACGGCCGGTACACCGGGGGCCCGGATCCATTAGCTCCACCCGTCGATCTGGCGGAAGCGCTCGACGCCGTGGCCGAGGACGTGATGGCCGGATATTCGCCTCGTCTGGCCCTCCAGGAGTTCCTGCGGCGCGGGGGACGCGGCGGAGAGGGGCTCGACGGACTGGCCGGCCGCGTCCAGCAGCGCCGTCGTGATCTGCTGGGCCGTCACGGTCTGGACGGCACGCTCAATGAGGTGCGGGAGCTGCTGGACACGGCAGTCCTGGAGGAACGAAAACAGCTCGCCCGGGACACGTCGATGGACGACACCGACCGCTCATTCCGTGAGATGCAGATGCAGAACCTGCCGTCCTCCACGGCAGCTGCCGTCAACGACCTGTCCTCCTATGATTGGCAATCCGGAACCGCCCGGGATGCCTACGAGCGGATCAAGGACTTGTTGGGTCGCGAGGTCCTCGATCAACGGTTCGCCGGCATGAAGGAGGCACTGGAGAACGCCACGGACGAGGATCGAGCCGCGGTGAACGAGATGCTCCGCGACCTCAACGCGTTGCTGGCCAAGCACCGCCGCGAGGAGGACACCGACGCGGACTTCGCTGACTTCATGGAGCGCCACGGCCGCTTCTTCCCCGAGAGCCCACGGTCCCTCGAAGAACTCATCGATGTCCTGGCCGCACGATCGGCCGCCGCCCAGCGGATGATGCAGTCCATGTCAGCGGAGCAGCGTGACGAACTGATGCGCCTCTCAGCCCAGGCCTTCGGCTCGCCGGACACCATGGGGCAACTGGACCAGCTCGATGCGAGCCTGCGCGCCTTGCGACCCGGCGAGGACTGGTCCGGTTCAGAGCGGTTTGAGGGCCAAGAAGGGCTCGGGCTGGGCGATGGCACCGGCGTGCTGCAGGACCTGGCAGATCTCGACCACCTCTCCGAACAGCTTTCCCAGTCCTACAACGGTTCCCGGCTGGAGGATCTGGACCTGGACGCCATCGACCGCCAGCTCGGCCCCGAAGCGGTGGTCTCCGCGCGCACCCTCACCGACATCGAGCGGGCGCTGGAGGATTCCGGCTATCTGCGACGCGACGCCGGGGGCGACCTCAGGCTGTCACCGCGGGCCATGCGGCGGCTGGGCCAGTCATTGATGCAGGATGCCGCCCGACAACTCACCGGCAGGCAAGGCCGCCGGGAGACGCGTGTCGCCGGGACCTCAGGGGAATTGACCGGGTCCAGCCGCAGCTGGCAGTTCGGGGACACCGAGCCGTGGGACGTCACCCAGACGATGACCAATGCCATCCAGCGCACCATGGCAGAGGGTGGGAACCCTCGACACGGGCTGCACCTGGACGCGCGCGACATCGAGGTCTCGGAAACCGAGGCACGGACCCAAGCTGCCGTCGCCTTGCTCGCGGATGTGTCCTTTTCCATGGCCGCGGCGGGGCGGTGGGTGCCGATGAAGCGCACGGCGCTTGCCCTTCATCACCTCATCACCACCCGGTTCCGGGGTGACCGGCTGCAGCTGATCTCCTTCGGACGGTATGCACAGAACATGGACATCGGGCAGCTCACGGCGCTTCCCGCCGTGCGCGAACAGGGGACGAACCTGCATCACGCACTGCTGCTGGCCCACCGGTTCTTCCGGCAGCATCCCACCATGCAGCCCGTCCTCCTGGTGGTCACCGACGGGGAGCCCACTGCGCATCTCGTCGCGGACGGCGAGTCGTGGTTTTCCTGGCCGCCGGATCCCGTGACGATCCGCCTGACGGTCGATGAACTGGATCGTCTCGGACGGGCCGGGACGCAGGCCACCTTTTTC
Organism: Micrococcaceae bacterium RIT 802; assembly: GCA_016892645.1. Lineage (GTDB taxonomy): Bacteria > Actinomycetota > Actinomycetes > Actinomycetales > Micrococcaceae > Arthrobacter_H. The sequence goes on along the minus strand of JAFEMX010000003.1, from coordinate 68,342 downwards.
AGGCTCGGCGAAGATCCCGGTCTGGAGGCATTCGTCCAACGCATCGCCCGTCGCATCGGCGGACGTGTCATCGCCCCGGAGCCCGGTGACCTCGGTGCGGCGGTCGTCGGGGCTTACCTTCGCGCCCACACAGCTGGTCCCCCTGACGAGGACTGGTGGGCCTAGCGGTCCGCTTGTCGGCTTCTCCGGGTGCCGCGCCGCACCTGCCCGGCCAATCGCGTCCCGGGCGCGGTCCGGCCAGGCCCTTGGCCGCAGACTGGCCAGTAGGGTGTGGCCTAGGGGCATGCCGACCGCCTGTCCTCCACGCGCCGACCGAAGGAAGATGATGACCTCAGAGACCACGACCGCCAAACGTTCCGATGTGTTGGATCTCGATGGGCTGCTGGCTACGGCCGAGCTCGAGCTGCGCGACACGGTCCGGGGCTTCGTCGATGCCCGGATCCGGCCGAACATCGCCGAATGGTACGAAAACGCCCACTTCCCGGTCGAGATCGTCCGCGAAATGGGAGAGCTCGGCCTGCTCGGCATGCACCTGCACGGCTACGGCTGCCCCGGGCGCACCGCCGTCGACTACGGCATCGCCGCCATGGAACTCGAGGCCGGGGACTCCGGACTGCGCACGTTCGTCTCCGTCCAGGGCTCCCTGGCCATGTCTGCCATCCACAAGTGGGGGTCCGAGGACCAGAAGAACACCTACCTCCCCGGAATGGCTAAAGGCGAGATCATCGGCTGCTTCGGCCTGACCGAGCCCACCGCCGGCTCCGACCCCTCCTCCATGGCCACCACCGCCACCGAACAACCCGACGGTTCCTGGACCCTCACCGGGGCCAAGCGCTGGATCGGCCTGGCGTCCATCGCGCAGATCGCCGTCATCTGGGCCATGACCGAGAACGGGGTGCGCGGCTTCCTGGTCCCCACCGACACCGCCGGGTTCACCGCCACCGTCATCGAGCCCAAGCTCTCGATGCGCGCCTCCATCCAATGCGACATCACCCTCACCGACGTCCACCTCCCCGCCACCGCGATCCTGCCCGGCGCGAAAGGGCTCCGCGGGCCGTTCTCCTGCCTGAACGAGGCCCGCTACGGGATCATCTGGGGCGCCATGGGCGCCGCCCGCGACTCCTACGAGGCGGCACTGGCGTACTCGAAGGAGCGGATGCAGTTCGACAAGCCGCTGGCCGCGTACCAGATCACCCAGCAGAAGCTGGTGGACATGCTCCTGGAGATCCAGAAGGGCACCCTGCTGGCCATCCACACCGGACGCCTCAAGGACGCCGGCACCCTTCAACCGGTCCAGATCTCGGTGGGCAAGCTCAACAACTGCCGCGAGGCCATCCAGATCTGCCGCGACGCCCGCGCCATCCTCGGCGGCAACGGCATCACCCTGGACTATCCGCCGCTACGGCATGCGAACAACCTGGAATCCGTGCGCACCTACGAGGGCACCGACGAGGTCCACACCCTCATCCTCGGCCACCACATCACCGGCACCCCGGCATTCCGGTAGGCGGCAGGAGGCACCGCCGTCGTGCCTTGTCCTATTCGAAGGGGGAGGGGTCGCCCATGCCGACCCGCAGGATCTCGGGGGCACCGCTGGAGAAGTCGACCACCGTGGTCGGTTCGGTACCGCATTCCCCGGAATCGACCACCGCATCGACCTGGTGGTCCAGGCGCTCCTTGATCTCCCACCCCTGCGTCAGGGGTTCCTCCTCGTCCGGCAACAGCAGCGTCGTGGAGAGCAGCGGTTCGCCGAGGGCCGAGAGCAGTGACTGCACGACGGCGTTGTCCGTGATCCGCACACCCACCGTCTTCTTCTTCGGGTGCAGCAGGCGACGCGGGACCTCGGGGGTGGCCTTGAGGATGAAGGTGTAGCTCCCGGGTGTGGCGGCCTTCAGGCTGCGGAAGACGGCGTTGCCCATCTCCACGAACTGGCCCAGCTGGGCGAAGCTGCCGCACATCAAGGTGAAGTGGTGTTTGTCATTGAGATGCCGGATGGTCCGGATCCGGTCCAGGGCGTCGCGGTTGCCCAGTTGGGCGCCGAGGGCGTAACAGGAGTCGGTGGGGTAGGCGATGAGCGCCCCCTGCTGCAGCAGGTCGACGATCTGGCCCACGGCACGCGGCTGGGGGTCCTGAGGGTGGACATCGAAGAATCTGGCCATGACAGGAGACTACGACCCCGCGTGTGATCTTGCACGCGCCCCCGCCGGTGCCGTGGGGGTTCGTCGAATTGACTGCTGCCCTGCCCCATCTATGATGAATGGTGCGCCGCGGGTAACGAACGTGTGACCATGGAATGAATTCCTGGTTGGACGCCTTTCAGCGGACTGCCTGTGCACCTCTGCCATCTCCAGATTGGTTCCTTGATGGAAATCACGCTCATCGTTGTCCTGGTCATCGCATTGGCATTGTTCTTCGACTTCACCAACGGCTTCCACGACACGGCCAACGCCATGGCGACCCCGATCGCGACCGGGGCCATCAAGCCGAAGACCGCGGTGGCCCTGGCCGCAGTCCTGAACCTGGTGGGTGCCTTCCTCTCGACGGAGGTCGCCACGACCATCTCGGGAGGCCTGCTTCATGAGGGGGACGGCGGGTTCTCCATCGGTCCGGAGATCATCTTCGCGGGTCTCATGGGAGCGGTCGTCTGGAACATGCTCACCTGGTTGCTGGGTCTGCCTTCCAGCTCCTCGCATGCACTCTTCGGTGGCCTGATCGGCGCGGCGATCGTCGGTGCGGGATTCGGGGTGGTGAACTACGGCACCGTGGTCTCCAAGGTCCTGCTCCCCGCGCTGCTCGCGCCGTTGATAGCCGGCCTGGCCGCATACCTGTGCACCAAGCTGGCCTATGGGATCACCAAGCGGCCCTCCGGTGTCTCCTCGCCCAAACGCGGGGGGTTCCGCGTGGGCCAGATCTTCTCCTCCTCCCTGGTGGCCCTGGCTCACGGCACCAACGACGCGCAGAAGACCATGGGCGTCATCACGCTCGCACTGGTGGCCTCGGGCCTCCAGGAGTCCGGCACGCATGTCCATTTCTGGGTGATCGCCGCCTGCGCCCTGGCCATCGCGCTGGGGACCTACGTCGGCGGGTGGCGCATCATCGCCACCATGGGAAAGGGCCTGACCGAGGTCAAGCCCGCCCAGGGGTTCGCGGCCGAGTCCTCCACGGCGGCCGCCATCCTGGCCTCCTCCCACCTGGGATTCGCCCTCTCGACCACCCAGGTCGCCTCCGGATCCGTCATCGGCTCCGGACTGGGGCGCAAGGGCGCGTCCGTCCAATGGCGGACCGCCGGCAGGATCGCCACCGGTTGGCTGTTCACCCTTCCCAGCGCCGCCATCGTCGGGGCCGCAGCCGCGGCCCTGACCTACCTGGGCACCCCGGGGCTCATCCTCGTGGCCGTCATCGGCTTCGGAGTGGTGCTGCTGATTTGGTGGCTCTCCCGCAAGGAGGTCATCGGCCCGCATCACGCAGTGTCCGATGTCGAGGAGGCCGGGGGTGCGGTCAGCATCCCGAGCAAGAAGCAGCGCCGGAAGATGCGGAAGCAGCAGCGCCGGGCCGAGAAGGCCGAAGCGGACCGCATGTCCCACGAGGTCAATCTGCAGACGGCGGACCTCCGTGCCCATGACGCGGACCCGGGCGCGGCGGTGCCCACCACGGAGGGCCGGCACGGTACCTCCACCGACAACGCGGCCAACGGCCCGGAGGAGACCCGATGAACATTGAATGGCTCTCGTTCCTGACCGTCACGGTGGTCACGCTGATCGCCGCCCTGTCCCTGGTGACGCTCTATTCTTCCGCCGTGCGCCTGAAGGCCATCGCCGAGGACGGCGGCCGCGGGGCCTCCCTGGCCAAGGGCGGGGCCGTCGCCTGCTTCGTGCTGTGCGGCTGCCTCGTCCTGCTGGGCATCTACCTGATCGTCCCCCAGCTCGGCGGCTCCGGAGGGCACTGACACGTTCCCAGCCGGGCCGGGACCGCGTATGGCAGCATGGGGTCATGACACGCTTCCGCTACCTCGTGGCCGCCAGCGTCGACGGATACATCGCCGATGAACACGACTCGCTGGAATGGCTCTTCGCGTTCAACGACTACCACGTGGGTTTCGGCGACCCCGTGGAGGCCTTCATGGGGGAGATCGGTTCGCTGGTGATGGGTGCCGACACCTACCGGTGGCTGACAGCGCACATGCGCACCTCCGGTGACCCGTGGCCCTACCCGGGCCTGCCGTGCTGGGTCTTCACGCATCGCGAACTGGCCGCCGAGCCGGGCGCCGACCTGACCTTCATCCGCGGCGACGTCGACGAATGGGTGGGCGACATCGAAGCCGATGCCGGCGACCGCGACGTCTGGGTCCTCGGCGGCGGGGGACTGGCCGGCCAACTGGCCGAGGCCGGGCACCTCGACGAGCTGATCCTGTACACCATGCCCATCCTGCTCGGCCGTGGACGGCCCCTGGCCAGCCTCCGGGCGCCCCTGCCCCTCACCCCCACCTCGAGCCGCGAATACGGCATGGGCGTACGGGAGACACGTTTCGACGTCGGCAAACCCCCTGCCGCCGGTCGCGCCGACTACTGACGACCCCGACTGGCGCCAGGCCGTTGGCCGCTCTAGGCTCGAACACGACCTCTGTACGCATCGAAAGGACATGTCCCATGAAACTCAGCCACCTGCCATTGCGCCTGACGACCGGTGCCTTCATCCTGAATTCCGGCGTGGGCAAGCTGCAGCTCGATGGTGAATCGGCTGCCGGCCTGCAGAAGATGGGGGCCTCGGCGTTCCCGCAGCTGGCGGACCTGGACCCCCAGCAGTTCGGCAAGTTCCTCAGCGCCGCGGAGATCGCGCTGGGCGCTGCCCTGCTGCTGCCCTTCGTCCCCAGCAAGCTGGCCGGCCTCGGGCTGACCGCCTTCTCCGCGTCCATGGTGACGATGTACCTGAAGACCCCGGGCCTGACCCGCGAGGACGGCATCCGTCCGACCCAGAACGGCACCGCCGTCGCGAAGGACTTCTGGATGCTCGGGATCGGCCTGGCGCTGGTCCTGGATTCCGCGAAGAAGAAGCGCAAGACCAAGTAGCACCGCCCCAGCCAGCGGCCGCATCCCCGACTAGGGCCGGGGAATGCGGCCGCTGGCTTTAACGGATTCGACCCAGCGTCGTGCCTGGATCGGGGAACGGAAGCGGATGACCTTGTGCGGGCCGTAGCGGTCGGCCAAGTCCGCCATCTGCCTCCGCTTGCGGGTGAAGGACCTGGCGTGCCACCGCAGAATCGAGTCGGGAGAAAACAACAGGGGCAACGTCTCGATGTTGCCGTTGCACACCCTTTCCCCGGTGGCGATCCGGCGGAGGCTGCGCCGGAGCAGCCGGAACAGCGATACCATCCGCCGGTAGTCCAGGCAGACGATGAGATCCGCCCGGTCCGCAACGTCCCGGAGATAGTGCGAGTAGGCGGAATCGAAGACCCAGGCTGGCTCCTCCGCCCCGGCGAGGGCCAGGCGGCGCTGTTCGCCGGGCTCGCGCTGGACCCAGCCCGGCAACCATCCGAACTCCTCGTCGACCAGATGCACGGGCAACCCGGCTTCCTGGCCCAGCCGCCGCGCCAACGTCGACTTGCCGGAACCGGTGACGCCGACGAGCAGGGCCCTGCGCGGGCCGGGATCCTCGGTCCGCGGATGCGGGGAAGGGCCCCCGCACCCGCTCACGCAGGATCCAGCAGCAGGTTGGTGATCCGGGCGGTGCACACGCGTCGGCCGGCCTCGTCGGAGACAACGATCTCGTGGGTGGCCGTGCTGCGGCCCCGGTGCAGGGGCGTGCACACGCCGGTGACCAGGCCGGAGGTCCCCGCCCGGTGGTGGGTGGCATTGATATCCAGACCCACGGGACGCCGGCCGGGGCCGGCATGCAACGCCGCCCCGAAGGAACCCAGGGTCTCGGCCAGGGCAACGCTCGCCCCGCCATGCAGGATGCCGGCCACCTGTTGGTTGCCCTCCACGGGCATGGTCGCCACGACCCGTTCCACCGACATCTCGGTGAAGACGATCCCCAGCTTCTCCACCAACGACCCGACACCGTGGGTCCCGAGCATCTGCCACATCTCGGCGGGCACCCCATGCCGGGTGAGCTGCTCCCGGAAGGGGTGTGGATCGCCGTCGTGCCCCGGGTCCGGGGCGTCCGGGCCGAGCGTGTATTTGTCTGTCATGGCAACTAGGCTGGCACCTGTGAGTCCAGCAACCAAAACCGACGCCCCCGACACCCCACGCCTGCTCGTCCTCGACGGGCATTCCATGGCCTTCCGTGCCTTCTACGCGCTGCCGGCGGAGAACTTCGCCACCGACACCGGACAGCACACCAACGCGGTCTACGGTTTCGTCTCGATGCTCATCAAGATGATCGAGCAGCGCAAGCCGACCCACGTCGCCGTGGCCTTCGACCTGGACACCCCCACGTTCCGGTCCCAGGAGTACGCCGAGTACAAGGGCGGCCGGAACAAGACCCCGGAGGAGTTCTACGGGCAGATCGACCTCATCCAGAAGGTCATGGAGGCCATGAACATCCCCTCCATCACCATGGACGGATTCGAGGCGGACGACATCATCGCCACCCTGGCGCACGTCGGCGAGGGCGAGGGCTGGGACGTCCTGGTGGTTTCGGGGGACCGCGACGCGTTCCAGCTGATCACCGAGAAGACCACCGTGCTCTACCCGAAGAAGGGCATCTCCGACATCCCCCCGATGGACATCGCCGCCGTGGAGGAGAAGTACTTCGTCCGCCCCGAACGCTACCCGGACCTGGCGGCCCTGGTGGGGGAGACCGCCGACAACCTCCCCGGCGTCCCCGGGGTGGGACCGAAGACCGCGGCCAAGTGGATCAACCTCTACGGCGGACTCGACGGGGTCCTGGAGAACCTCGACGCCATCCAGGGCAAGGTCGGCGACGCACTGCGCGGGCACGTCGACGCGGTCCGCCGCAACCGGCGCCTGAACCGCCTGCTCACCGACCTGGACCTCCCCGTGGGACTAGAGGCGCTGGAGCTGGAACACCCCAACCGGGACGCCATCGAGGACCTGTTCGACGCCCTGCAGTTCAACACGCTGCGCAAGCGCCTGTTCGACCTGTTCGGCGAGGACGCCGCCGAACCGGAACCGGAGATGGAGATCCCGGCACCGTCGCTGCTGGACTCCGCCACCGCGGTGGACGACTGGTTCCACGAGCACGGGGCCCACAACATCGGCCTGCACCTGGAGACCGTCCGCTCCACCGGCGGGGGAGACGACGTGGTCGGCATCGGCCTGGCGGCGGAGTCCGCGACGGCCTACGTGGCCCTCGAGACGCTCGACGCCGACGCCGAAGCCGCGTTGGGACGGTGCCTCGGTTCGCCCGACTACAAGCTGGCGATCCACGACTACAAGGCCGGCTACAAGCTGCTGGCCGACCGCGGCATCGACCTCGGGCCGGTCGTCGACGACACGATGATCTCCGCCTACCTGATCCAGCCGGACCGCCGCAGCCACGAGCTGGCGGACATCGCCCAGCACCACCTCCGGATCCAGCTCGCCGCCGAACCCGGGGCCGCCGGCGGGCAATTGGCCCTGGACCTGGAGGGCCCCGCCAACCACGCGGCGGTGGTCCGCGCGGCCCATGTCGTCCGCGAGCTGAGCATCTACCTGACCGGACAGGTCCTCGAACGAGGCGCCAGCACCCTGCTGGCCGACATGGAACTTCCCTTGTCGGTGGTCCTGGCCCGGATGGAACGCGTCGGCATCGCCGTGGACGCGGAACGCCTGGAGAACCTCCTGGCCGACTTCGGCACCACCATCGAGACGGCCACCGCGGAGGCCTATGCGGCGATCGGCCACGAGGTGAACCTCGGCTCCCCGAAGCAGCTGCAGGTCGTCCTCTTCGAGGAACTGGGGTTGCCCCGGACCAAGAAGATCAAGACCGGTTTCACCACCGACGCCGACTCCCTCGGTGACCTGCTCGCGAAGACCCAGCATCCGTTCCTGGCGTCCCTGATGGCCTACCGCGACGCGTCCAAACTGCGCCAAACCGTCGAGGGCCTGCAGAAGGCCCTGGCGGACGACGGCCGGATCCACACCACCTATGCCCAGACCGTGGCGGCGACCGGCCGGCTGTCCTCGCTGAACCCCAACCTGCAGAACATCCCCGTGCGCAGCGAGGCGGGCCGGCGGATCCGCGAGGTGTTCATCGTCGGGGAGGGCTACGAGACCCTGCTGACCGCCGACTACTCGCAGATCGAGATGCGGATCATGGCCCACCTCTCCGGCGACGAGGCGCTCATCCAGGCGTTCAAGGACGGGGAGGACCTCCACCGGTTCGTCGGCTCCCACGTCTTCGGCGTCGAACCGGCGGACGTCACCCCCGAGATGCGCGCAAAGGTCAAGGCCATGTCCTACGGCCTCGCATACGGGCTGAGCTCCTTTGGCCTGTCCAAGCAACTCAACGTGCCCGTCGATGAGGCACGCGGGCTGATGAAGGACTACTTCTCCCGGTTCGGTGCCGTCCGCGACTACCTGCGCTCGGTCGTCGACCAGGCCCGCAAGGACGGCTTCACGTCCACCATCGAGGGCCGTCGCCGCTACCTGCCGGACCTGGCCAGCGACAACCGGCAGCTGCGCGACATGGCCGAACGAGCGGCCCTGAACGCCCCGATCCAGGGCTCCGCCGCCGACATCATCAAACGGGCCATGCTCGGCGTCGACGCCGGACTGCGGGAGCAGCAGCTGGCCTCGCGGATGATGCTGCAGGTCCATGACGAACTCGTCCTGGAGGTCGCCCCCGGCGAACTCGAGGCCGTCACCGTGCTCGTGCGCGAGCAGATGGGAACGGCGGCCGACCTCTCGGTCCCGCTCGACGTCCAGGTCGGCACCGGCCACAGCTGGCAGGAGGCCGCACACTGATGACCACCACCAACACGACGACCGGAGCCAACGGATTGCGCCACGAACTCTTCACCGCGGGACTGCTCCCGGCCGACGACGACGGCGAAGCACAGGTGGACCAGCGCACCGCCGACTGGTTCCGTGCCGTCCGCACCGGCTTCCACGAACAGCCCTACACCGCTCCCGAGGTCGCCCGCCTGGCGGCCGCCTACCGGGTCGACGACCGCGTGCTCGTCGGGGTGTACGACGACGATGCCCCGGCACCGTCGTTGGATGCCGGGATCCCGGTGGCCACCTTCGCCGAGTTCCGCAAGACCCTGAACACCGGTGCCGGGAACCTGGTCGAGTGCAGCCTCATCACCGTTGTCACCGTCCGGCCCAGCCACCGCCGTCGCGGGATCCTGCGCCGGATGATGACCGATTCGCTGGAGCGTGCCCGGGCAGCCGGCCTGCCGATCGCCGCGCTGACCGCCTCGGAGGGCACCATCTACGGCAGGTTCGGTTTCGGCCCCGCCACGACGTTGGACTCGGTCCGGGTCGACGTCAAGGGCGGACTGCCCATCCTGGCGCCCGCCGAGGGCCAGGTCGTCTCCGTGGACCCCGCATCCCTGAAGGAGCTGGCTCCGGCATTGTTCGAACGCTTCCACGCCACACACCGTGGATCGATCGGACGCCAGGAGGCGTACACCCTGCGGGCCACGGGCCGGCTGGCAGAGGACGCGGCGAAGGACGACCCCACCCTGCGGGCCGCGGTCCACCTCGACGCCGCCGGAGACCCCCAGGGCTTCCTGACCTACGCGTTCGCCGGGTGGGACACCTCCCCGGTCACCATGAAGATCCGCGACCTGGTGGCCGCCACCGGTGCCGCACGCCGCGAGCTCTGGCGCTACCTGGGGGCCCATGACCTCGTCGAACGCATCGAATATGGTGCCGCCGCCCCCGATGACCCGCTGCCGTGGACCATGGACGACCCCCGCCGGGTCACCGTTACCGAGACTGAGGACCTGCTCTGGCTGCGCATCCTCGACGTGCCCGCCGCCCTGCGCGCCCGGGAATACGCGGCCGACGGAGAACTGAGGATCCGGGTCATCGACCCGCTCGGCTATGCCGCCGGAACCTACGCCCTGTCCGTCGACGGGGGTGCCGCCCGCGTGGAGGTGGTCGACGACGGAGTGCCGGCGGACCTCGAACTCGATGTCGCCCTCCTCGGCTCCCTGTACCTGGGCGGCACCGGCGTCCGGGTCCTTGCCGAGGCCGGGCGGGTGCAGGCAGCCTCGGACGAGGCCGTGGCGCGCGCGGCAGCCCTGCTCGACCTGTCCGGGGCACCCTACGCGATCAACGGATTCTAGGGGCGGACGGACTTCCGGGACCGCCGCACGATCATGGCCAAAAGCGACGCGCCCGGCGTTTTGACCGGCTGCCAATCGGGGGACTAAACTCAGGTGGTGACTGCTGCGGTATTCCATGCCCTCCGTCGCTACAATTTCAGTTCCATCTTCGGAGCATGCCGGGACTTCCGGCCCTTCGACTGACGCAATCTATCCACATCGGAGCCCCTACTACATGACCATCACCTCCAACGAGAAGACCGGTACCCCGCAGGTCGCCATCAACGACATCGGGACCGCTGAAGACTTCCTCGCAGCCGTCGACGCCACCATCAAGTACTTCAACGATGGCGACCTCGTCGAAGGCACCGTCGTCAAGGTCGACCGCGACGAAGTCCTGCTCGACATCGGTTACAAGACCGAGGGTGTCATTCCTTCCCGCGAGCTTTCCATCAAGCACGACGTCGACCCCGGTGACGTCGTTGCCGTCGGCGACAACGTCGAAGCCCTCGTCCTCACCAAGGAGGACAAGGAAGGCCGCCTGATCCTGTCCAAGAAGCGCGCTCAGTACGAGCGTGCCTGGGGCGACATCGAAAAGATCAAGGAAGAGGACGGCGTCGTCACCGGCACCGTCATCGAGGTGGTCAAGGGTGGTCTCATCCTCGACATCGGCCTGCGCGGCTTCCTGCCGGCATCGCTGGTCGAGATGCGCCGCGTGCGCGACCTGGCACCGTACATCGGCCAGGAAATCGAAGCCAAGATCATCGAGCTGGACAAGAACCGCAACAACGTGGTCCTGTCCCGCCGTGCCTGGCTCGAGCAGACCCAGTCCGAGGTCCGCTCCACGTTCCTCAACAAGCTGGAAAAGGGCCAGGTCCGTCCCGGCGTCGTTTCCTCCATCGTCAACTTCGGTGCCTTCGTGGACCTGGGCGGCGTCGACGGCCTCGTGCACGTCTCCGAGCTGTCCTGGAAGCACATCGACCACCCGAACGAGGTTGTCGAGGTTGGCCAGGAAGTCACCGTCGAGGTCCTCGAGGTCGACCTGGACCGCGAGCGCGTCTCCCTGTCGCTGAAGGCGACCCAGGAAGATCCGTGGCAGACCTTCGCCCGGACGCACGCCCTGGGCCAGGTCGTGCCGGGTAAGGTCACCAAGCTGGTTCCGTTCGGTGCGTTCGTCCGCGTCGAAGACGGCATCGAAGGCCTGGTGCATATCTCGGAGCTGGCCGTGCGCCACGTCGAGCTGGCCGAGCAGGTCGTCTCCGTGGGCGACGAGCTCTTCGTCAAGGTCATCGACATCGACCTGGAACGCCGTCGCATCAGCCTCTCGCTGAAGCAGGCCAACGAGGGCGTCGACCCCGAGGGCACCGAATTCGATCCGGCTCTGTACGGCATGGCCGCGGAGTACGACGAAGAGGGCAACTACAAGTACCCGGAGGGCTTCGATCCGGAGACCAACGAGTGGCTCGAAGGCTTCGACACCCAGCGCACCGCGTGGGAGCAGCAGTACGCCGATGCCCAGGCCCGCTGGGAATCCCACAAGAAGCAGGTTGCCGAGCACCTGGCTCAGGACACCGCCGTCTCCGAGGGCACCACGTCCGAGTCCGCGTCGACCAGCTACTCCTCCGAGGCTCCGGCCCCCGAGGCCGGCACGCTGGCTTCCGATGAGGCACTCGCCGCACTGCGCGAGAAGCTCACGGGCGCCTAAGTCCGACGCATCCGCGCCGGGGCTTGCCTCGCCGGGGCCCATGCACCTTCGGGTGCATGGGCCCCGGCCTTTTAACCACCAGAACCCGCCGCGACGGGCGGGCGGGTCGACGGAAGGACATCATGGACACCTCTGGGTGGCTCGCCACCACACGGGACGACGGCGAGACCGTCGGCTACCTGGAACCGCTGGCCGACGACTACTCCCTGGTGCAGCCACGCAGCCTGCTCGGACACCCCGTCGGCCCTCCCGCGGAATTCCTGGAGGCGGAGGAGCTGCTCATCGAGCGCGGCATCTCGGAGCTGGCCGAGCGGTGGATGCTGCGCGGTGCCTCCGATGACCTGCGGGGCGGCGTCGTCATCCTCGAGGCCTCGGCCGAGGGGATCATCGTCGACCACGCGGACCTGGCCAAGGCCGGCGCCTACGGACGCCGGGTGCGTGTGGCCTAGCCCGATGACGAGGGCCTCCTGCACCGGCCCACCGAGGGGGCCGGGCCGCCTAGCGGCGGGTCGAGACCGTCACCGTGAACTTCGGGTTCCTCGCCACCTGGCGCGTGGGTCCCACAAGCCGGGCGAGATGGCCACGGTAGGCCAGATGCGAATTCCACACACACCATAGTTCCCCGCCCGGGGCCAGGACACGACCCGCATCGGCGATGAGCTTCAAGGCGATGCCCGCATGGACCGCATTGCCCACATGGAAGGGCGGATTGAGGACCACCAGGTCCCGTGAGCCTTCGGGCAGTGCACCGAGGGCGTCGTCGCGGACACAGCGCAGCCGGTCCTGCACGCCATTGGCCGCTGCCGTGGCCCGCGTCGAGGCGATGGCCGACGCCGACTGGTCGCAGGCCACCACGTGGAGTGCCGGCCGGGTGAGCGCCAGATAGGCGCCTATCGTGCCGTTGCCACAGCCCAGGTCGACCGCTTCACCCGTGCTGCGGGCCCCCGCGAGGTGGGGGAGCAGGAACCGTGACCCGGGGTCGAGCTTCGCCCCGCCGAATGTCGAGGCAAAGGCGCGCAGCTGCAGCGGATGCGCCAAACCGACGTCGTGCTGGGAAGCCAGCGGGAAGCGCGGTGCCGGCAGCGTCCCCGCCGGTCGAGGGCCGCTGGCGGTGAGTACCCGCGACTTCCGCTCCGCCCGGCTGGCCATGATGTCGCGGAAGTACCTTTCCAGCAGGGAATTCATGGCCAGGGTCATGTGTTTGACCCGACCGCCTGCCATGACCAGCACGTCGGGGGCCGCATGGCGTGCGATGAGATCCGCGATCTCCTCGAGGGCGTCGAGGGAGCGGGGCAGCTGGAGGAGGATGAGCCCCGCCCCGGCGAAAAGCTCCGGCCCCAGCGGCAGATGGGCATACCGGCCGCCTGCGGAGTCCAGTCGACCGGCGTTCGCGTCCAGGGCACGTTCTCCGGACAAGGCGTCCTGGTGCACGCGGATGCCGCGGGCGTCCTGGGCGATCGCACCGAGCGTGAGGGCACCGTAGTGGTCGTTGACGACGACCACGGACCCCGGGCGCCCCGGAAGCAGCCCGCGTTCTGAGGCCGTGTCGAGCAGCAGCAGGTCGGCGCCGTCGTAGGCCTTCAGCTCGGCGGATTCGATATCCGGCCAGCGGCGCAGGGCCGCCGGGTCGAAGCCGCTCATGGGGCGACCCCGAAGGCCATGTCGACCCATTGGACGCCGCCCGGTAGCGCCGTGGCGCGCCCGGCGGTCAGCGTGGCCAGGCGTTCGGCGAAGGCCGGGACGGTGTCAGGGCCATCCGGAAGGGCGACGCGCAGGGTGGCCGAGGTCGGCCCGTAGTCGGTGCCCAGGACGGTGGTTCCGCCGGAGCGCAGCTCGTTCTCCAGCCGTCCGGCATCGGCGTGGTCCGAGGTGATGCCGAACAACGCCATGCGCTGCCGGCGCACGAGTTCGGCGCCGTCGAGCGCGGTAGAGACCGCCTGCGAATAGGCGCGTACCAGTCCGCCGGCGCCGAGCAGGACGCCCCCGAAATACCGCACGACCACCGCCGTGATGTCGGACAGATCGGCCTTCCCGCTGGGAGTTTCCCGCTTGGCCAGGGCCTCGAGCATCGGCACCCCCGCTGTACCGGAGGGTTCCCCGTCGTCATTGCTGCGCTGGACCTGGCGGTCGGGGCCCAGCATGAAGGCCGAGCAGTGGTGCCGGGCGTCGTGGTGGTGTTTGCGCAGCCCGGCAAGCGCTGCGCGCGCCGCGTCCTCGGTGTCGGTGCGGACGAGGTAGGCGATGAACCGGGAGCGTTTGATCTCGAGTTCGTGGGCATGATCCGCGGCAAGGGTCACGTAGGCCGTCGCCTGGCTCTCTGTACCGGTCACCGCACCAGTCTAGTGGCGCTGACGGTCCCCTTGTTCGCTGCCGGAGCCGGTGCGAAAATGGCCTGTGGGGGCGGCGAGGGAAGGCCGCAGGCGTGCTGCAATTGAATTTGCTGGGCGAACAGCGCCTCACGGAGGCCGGCGCCGACGTGGGAGCCGGAAAAATCCGCGCCCTGGAACTGCTCGCCTACCTGGTCCTGCATCCGGACCGGCTCGTGGCGCGTCTGGTGGTGGCCGGGACCTTCTGGCCCGAGTCGACCGACGCGCAGGCGCTGACGAACCTGCGCCGGGAACTCCACAACCTGCGCTCGCTGCTGGGTGGTCCACGGGGACTGAGGGCGGCCGGCGGCGCCATTGGTTGGGTTCCCGACGCAGCGGTGCGCATCGACGTCCAGGATTTCGTGGCCGGGAACGATGCCGCACGGAGCGCCGCGGACCGAGCGGATGCCCCCGCGTTTCTGCGCCATGCATCGTCGGCACTGGCCAGCTACCGTGGCGAATTGATGCCGGGGAGCTACGCCGACTGGGTGGGACCGCTGCGGGAATCACTGCAGGGGTCGTGCTCTGCGCTCTGCACCCGGGCGACCACCGCCTGGCTGGTCGCGGGGCAGGCGGAGCGCGCCCTGGAGCCGGCCGTGCAGGGCATCCGCGTCTCGCCGCTGTCCGAGAAGGCCTACCGGGATCTGATCCGTGTACAGCTGGCGCTGGGTGAACACGCGGCGGCGATGCACAGCTACCACAGCTGCTGCCAGATGCTGGAAAGGGAACTGGGGGTCGGGCCGGAGAAGGACACCCTGGCATTGGTCGCGGACCTCCCCGGAGAACGCACGGACTCACCGCGAGCGGGACGTCTGGAGATTCCCATCGGCCGGGCCCGTGAAATGGCCGGCCTGCACGCGGACTGGGAAGGCGCAGCTGGCGGACGGAACTCGGTCGCCCTGCTGACCGGCGGGCCGGGCGTCGGGAAGACGCATGTGGCCGAACACTTGGCTGCGTGGGCGGCCGCCCGAGGAGCGCTGGTCGCGCGGGCACGATGCTTCGAGGGAGGAGAATCGATTGCCCTGGCACCCGTCGCGGCGTGGCTGCAGACCAGTGAATTGTCACCGGTACTGCGGGGCCTGCCCGCCCGGATCCAGCGTGACGTGCGTCGGTTGCTTCCGGAACTGGGTGGCAACCCGCCGCCGCAGCCACCTGCGACGGCCGACGCGACGCGCGCCATGGTCGACGCGTGGCAGCGCTTCGGGTATTTCGAGTCACTGGCCCGTGGGATCAGTGCCGCGGGTCGGCCGACCCTGCTGGTCCTCGATGACCTGCAGTGGTGCGACAGCGAAACCGCTGCCTGGGTTTCCTTCTTGTTCGCCGGGGCGTATGCGCCCCGGCTCATGCTGGTCGCCACGATGCGCACGGGCAGCCAACATCCCAGTGCGGCGGTGCGGGCCATGCTGGCCTCGCTGCAACGGCTCGGGCTGCTCCACGAGATACCCGTGGCCCCCTTGGACGAGGCGGACACGGGAGCCCTCGCCGGCACCCTGGACGGAGGCCCGGTGGGCGCCGGCCGGGCTCGGATGCTCAGGACGGCAACGGGCGGATATCCGCTGTTCATCATCCAGGCGGCTCGGATCGATGCGGGAGGGGCTCCGGGCGAGCACCAGGAGTTGGGCGCGGTGCTGGTCCGGAGGATCGCCACCCTGGGGCGGGCGGCCCGGGTCGTGGCCAACGTGGTGGCCGCCAACGGCAGGGAAACGGGCATGCAGATGCTTGGCGCCGCGACGGATTTGGCGTCGTCCGATCTCGTGGAGGCCGTGGACGAACTCTGGAGCCTGGGGATTCTGGTCCCGGTGAGGAGCGGGTACTACTTTGCCCACCGGTTGCTGGCCGATGCCACCTACCGTCTCCTGACGCCGGCCCAACGCTGGCTGCTGCACCGGCGGATCGCGGAAACGCTCGAGGAGCTGCATGGGGGCGATCCGGATGCCGTGGCTGCCCGCCTCGCCGAACAGCACGCCCTGGCCTCCAACCCCGCCAGGGCACTTCATTTCAGGATGCGCGCCGGGGCGGTAGCCGTCGGGGTGTTCGCCAATGCCACTGCCCTGGACAGCTACAGGCAGGCGCTGGCCATCGTGGGGGCCATGGATTCCGGCGGTGTGCGCGACGCAGCGGAACTGGACGTCAGGCGTGCCATGTCGCCCCCTTTGACGGCCCTCCACGGGTACTCATGTGCGGAGCTGTTGGACAACCTGGAACGCTCGGTCGTCCTCGCGGAGGGGCTGGGGCGCCCCGATGTCCTGGCGGCAAGCCTGGTCGGCCTGTTTTGCGGCCGCTATGTGCAGGGCCGGATCGGAGAGGCCTACGACGTGGGACAGCGCGCCCTGGAACTCGGCGTTGGCGATGGCGCCCTGGTGGCCCAGGGGCACTTTGCCGTGGCCGGAGCTGCCTTGGCCCTCGGCCGGCCCGCGGAGGCCATCGAACACTTCGCGTCCTGCTACACCGTGGTCACGCCCGGATATTCCACGGTCCTGGGGACCCGCATCGAGATACATGCGCGCGCGTGGGCAGCGCACGCGCACTGGCTGGCCGGGGATCGGGCAGGTGCACGACGTCTGGCCACCGAGGCGCTGGAGCGATCCGTCGCTGCGGCGCACCCGTATACGCGCGCCGTGGCGCTGGCCTATGTCGCCCTGTTGCACCAGTTGGACTCCGATGCCGAGGGGCTCCAACGAGTCGTCAAGGAATTGACCACGCTGTGCCGGCGCTACGACATCGCCTATTACGGGCAGTGGGCGGAGATCTTCACCGGGTGGAGTACCGGCGGCGACCCGGGAATCCGGGGAATTCGGGCGGCCCTGCGCACGCTCACCAGCCAGGACGCCCTGGTCCGCATGCCGTATTGGCACTCGTTGCTCGCCGATGCCCTGGCGCGCGACCACCAACGAGATGCGGCATTGGCCGAACTCCACACGGCACTGGCCCTCGCCCATGAGCGACGGGAGATTTGTTGGGTGGGCCAGCTGGACCGGCAGCGCGAACTGCTCGGCCAGATGGGCGAACGCCCAGCGAACGGGCGACCTCCTAGCGTGGTGGTCACCACCACCAACCACGACCCACCCGGGAGCACATCATGAGCCTCGCAACACCAACCACCACCGCCGAGACGGACTTCACCGGGCTCGCGGAGCGGCTCCGCGGCTCCCTGATCCTCCCGCAGGACGCCGGATACGACACCGCCCGCGCCGTCTACAATGCGATGATCGACAAGCATCCTGCGGCCATTGCCCGGGTTTCCGACACCGCCGACATCGTCGCCTGCGTCGATTTCGGCCGCACGCATTCACTCACCGTGGCCGTTCGGGGTGGCGGACACAACGCCGGCGGCCTGGGCGTTGCGGACGATTCGCTGGTCATCGACCTGGGGAACCTCCGGGGAACGACCATCGACCCGGCCGCCCACACGGTGCGCGTGGACGGGGGCGCCACCTGGGGCGATGTCGACCATGCCACCGTGCCCTTCGGCATGGCCACACCCAGTGGATTCATCGCCTCGACCGGTGTCGGCGGACTCGCATTGGGCGGGGGCATCGGCTACCTGTCGCGGCGCTTCGGACTCAGCGTGGACAACCTGCTCTCCGCCGACGTGGTGCTGGCCGACGGCACACTGGTGACAGCCGACGCCAACCAACATCCGGACCTGTTCTGGGCCCTGCGCGGCGGCGGAGGGAACTTCGGCATCGTCACCTCCTTCGTCTTCCGTACCCACGACATCGGCGAGCACGGGGTCATCATCGGCGGACCGGTGCTCTACGACCTGGCCGACACCGCCGAGGTCATGCGCTGGTACCGGGAACTGCTTCCCACCCTGCCGGAGGAACTCAGCGGCTGGCTCGGCGTCCTGACGATCCCGCCGGCAGCCCCGTTCCCCGAAGCCTTGTGGGGTCGGAAGGCCTGCGGAATCATCTGGTGCTACACCGGTTCCCACGACCGTGCTGACGAGGTGCTGGCGCCGGTCGGGGAATTCGGGGACCCCCTGTTGGTGGGCCTGCATGAGATGCCCTTCAACGTGCTGCAACAGGCCTTCGACAAGCTGTACCCCGCCGGCCTGCAATGGTACTGGCGGGCCGACTTCGTCGAGGAGATCACCGACGCGGCGATCGGGATCCATACCCGCCACGCGGCCGCGCTGCCCACCGGCCATTCGACCATGCACTTGTACCCGATCGACGGCGCAGTGGCCAGGGTGGGGGCCGAGGAGACCGCGTTCGCCTACCGGAACGGCGGCTGGGCCGGAGTCATCGTGGGTGTCGACCCGGATCCGGAGAATGCGCAGCTCATCAGCGACTGGGCCCGCTCCTACTCCGATGAACTGCACCCCACCACCGCCGGCGGAGCGTACGTCAACTTCCTGATGGACGAAGGCCAGGACCGTGTTCGAGCCGCCTATCGGGGCAACTACGACCGGCTGGCACGGATCAAGGCCATCTACGACCCCACCAACCTGTTCCACGTCAACCAGAACATCCCGCCTGCCGGAGGCCGATAGACTGGCGAGATGCTTGATGTGGGACTGACCGGCGGGATCGCCGCCGGCAAATCGGCGGTGGCGGCCCGGCTCGTGGAGCTCGGCGCCGTGCTCGTCGATGCCGACGCCATCGCCCGCCGGGTCGTCGAGCCCGGCACGCCGGGCCTGCGGCGCATCGTGGAGGCCTTTGGCGACGGCGTCCTGGACGACGCCGGCCGGCTGGACCGTCCCCGCCTCGGCCAACTGGTCTTCGCCGACACGGAAGCCAGGGAGCGGCTCAACGGCATCGTCCATCCGCTGGTGCGGGCCGAGGCGGCCCGGATCCGCGAGGAGGCCGCGGCGGGGGAGAGCGCGGACCAGCCGGTCATCCTCGTCCAGGACATCCCGCTGCTGGTCGAGACCGGGCAGCACGACTCCTTCGACGTCGTCATCACGGTGCAGGCCCCGCACGCGGAACGGATCCGCCGCATGGTGGCCGACCGCGGCATGGCCGCCGAAGACGCTGCAGCACGGATGGCCGCCCAGGCCACCGACGCGGAACGTGCAGCGGTCAGCGACGTCGTGCTGGAGAACGCCGGGACGACGGCGGAATTGCTGGCTGCCGTCGACGAGCTGTGGACGTCGCGGCTGCTGCCCGCTGCCGCACGCACCATGGTGGAGACCCCGACGGAGCGCCCATGAGCGCCGCGAAGCCCGTGGGCTACAGCTTCGGCGGCGGCATGAAATGGGTGACGCGGCTGTTCGTGGCCACCGGGCTGCTGTGGGTCCTGGCGATCGTGCTGTGGCTGTCCGCCGGCGGCCGCGCCGAATTCACCACGGGCCAGGCACCCTGGTCGTGGCAGGTCCTCGTCCCGGCCTGGATGACCCTGGCCGGCATCGTCCTCGCCCTGGCGGGGTGCGTGGTCTTCGCGCAGCAGATGTTCCTGGCCATCCTCGGGCGCTTCGAGAACAACGGCCTCCTGGGCGCCGACTCCACGCACCCCCGCACGCGACGCGGCTCCCGCCCCTGACTTCCGCCGTCGTGCATTTGCCGTCCGGCGGTTAAGCCCTCGGCGGGAACCGTGCATCGTGTCGGAGCCGGGGCGTAGCCTAGGTCCATGAGTCTTGCCCAGGAGATCAACCGTGTCGTCGCCCCGTTCGAGGTCATCAGCGACTACAAACCGGCAGGCGACCAGCCCCAGGCCATCAAGGAACTGGCAGAACGCGTCAACGGCGGGGAGAAGGACGTCGTCCTGCTCGGTGCCACCGGCACCGGCAAGAGCGCGACCACCGCGTGGCTGATCGAGAAGATCCAGCGGCCCACCCTCGTGCTGGTGCAGAACAAGACCCTGGCCGCCCAGCTGGCCAATGAGTTCCGCGAATTGCTCCCGAACAACGCCGTCGAGTACTTCGTTTCCTACTACGACTACTACCAGCCCGAAGCGTACGTGCCGCAGACCGATACGTTCATCGAGAAGGACTCCTCGGTCAACGAGGAGGTCGAACGCCTGCGGCACTCGGCCACGAACACGCTACTGACCCGCCGCGACGTCATCGTCGTCGCCACGGTCTCCTGCATCTACGGCCTGGGCACGCCGGAAGAATACGTCGCCGGGATGGTCACCCTGCGCAAGGGCATGGAAATGAACCGCGACGACCTGCTGCGCAAGTTCGTCTCCATGCAGTACGCCCGCAACGACATGGACTTCCACCGCGGGACCTTTCGCGTGCGCGGCGACACCGTGGAGATCATCCCGATGTACGAGGAGCAGGCGCTGCGCATCGAGTTCTTCGGCGACGAGATCGAACAGATCCACACGCTCCACCCGCTCACCGGTGACGTGATCCGGGAAGAGGAGGAGATGTACGTCTTCCCCGCCAGCCACTACGTCGCCGGGCCCGAACGGATGAATCGGGCCATCACCGACATCGAGGACGAGCTGCGCGTGCGGCTGAACGAACTCGAGGGGCAGAACAAGCTGGTGGAAGCCCAACGCCTGCGCATGCGCACCACCTATGACCTGGAAATGATGCAGCAGATGGGCTTCTGCAACGGCATCGAGAACTACTCGCGGCACATCGACGGCCGCGGCCCCGGGACCGCCCCGCATTGCCTGCTGGACTACTTCCCGGACGACTTCATGCTGGTCGTGGACGAGTCCCATGTGACCATCCCGCAGATCGGCGCCATGTACGAAGGCGACATGTCGCGCAAGCGCACGCTGGTCGAGCACGGCTTCCGCCTGCCATCGGCCATGGACAACCGGCCGCTGAAGTGGGACGAGTTCCTCGAGCGCATCGGCCAGACCGTCTACCTCTCGGCCACACCGGGCAAATACGAATTGGGAAAGGCAGACGGCGTCGTCCAGCAGATCATCCGCCCGACCGGGCTGCTGGACCCGGAGATCGTGGTCAAGCCGACGAAGGGGCAGATCGACGACCTGCTCGACGAGATCCGCACCCGGACCGGAAACAACGAACGCGTCCTGGTCACCACCCTGACCAAGCGGATGGCCGAGGACCTGACCGACTACCTGACCGAACACGGGGTCAAGGTCCAGTACCTGCACTCCGACGTCGACACGCTGCGCCGCGTGGAGCTGCTGCGGGAATTGCGCATGGGCGTCTTCGACGTGCTGGTGGGCATCAACCTGCTGCGTGAGGGCCTGGACCTGCCGGAGGTCTCGCTGGTGGCCATCCTCGATGCGGACAAGGAGGGGTTCCTGCGTTCGGGCACCTCGTTGATCCAGACCATCGGCCGTGCCGCCCGCAACGTCTCCGGCCAGGTGCACATGTACGCCGACCGGATCACCGATTCCATGGCGCACGCCATCGAGGAGACGAACCGCCGCCGCGAGATCCAGGAAGCGTACAACAAGGAGCGCGGCGTTGACCCGATGCCGTTGCGCAAGAAGATCGCTGACATCACCGACCAGTTGGCCCGCGAGGATGCCGACACGCAGGAACTGCTGAACAACCAGCGGCTGGCCAAGGGCGCCCGCAAGTCCACCGCGAAGACCCACAAGGCCGAGGCCGGGGTCCGGCGCGACGGGCTGGCCTCGGTGCCGGCGGAGGACCTCGTGGACCTGATCACCCAGTTGACCGAGCAGATGCACGGCGC
Organism: Micrococcaceae bacterium RIT 802; assembly: GCA_016892645.1. GTDB lineage: Bacteria > Actinomycetota > Actinomycetes > Actinomycetales > Micrococcaceae > Arthrobacter_H. Next base: position 46,481 of record JAFEMX010000003.1, on the reverse strand, counting down.
CGCCGGGGAACTGCACTTCGAGCTGGCGGCCCGGCTGCGTGACGAGGTCGGGGACCTGAAGAAGGAGCTGCGCCAGATGCAACAAGCGGGCCACGCCTGAGGCAATGCTGTAGGATTTCGGGAGCGTAGGGGAGTATCCCAACACTGTGGACGTCAACACGCGGGGCATCGATGCCCCGCCGGGCACAGCGGCCGCCCCGGGGACCGGGCCGGCGGAGAGACTTGCGGCCATGCCCCATATCCCCAGCCGGCGCCGAGCGCGCCCGGAAAGGTTACCGTGTCGGAACACCTGACAATCCAATTCGAAGTGATCTCGTTCGTGGCCCTCGGCCTGATCCTGCTCTTCGACCTGCTGTATGTGGTCAAGCGGCCCCATGAACCCTCCATGAAGGAAGCCGGCCTCTGGGTCGGCTTCTACGTGACCCTGGCGATCCTCTTCGCGGGGCTGTTGTGGTGGCAGGCGGGACCCGACTACGGCCAGGAATTCGTTGCCGGCTGGGTCACCGAATACAGCCTGAGCGTCGATAATCTCTTCGTCTTCATCATCATCATGGCGCGGTTCTCGGTACCGCGGAAGTACCAGCAGGAAGTGCTGATGTTCGGCATCATCATCGCGCTGATCCTGCGCGGCATCTTCATCCTGCTGGGCGCGGCGCTCATCGAGAACCTCACCTGGATCTTCTACATCTTCGGCATCTTCCTGCTGTGGACCGCCTGGAAGCAGGCCACCGGCAGCGACGACGACGAAGAAGAGGGCGAGAGCGGCCTCGTCTCCAAGCTGACGGCCAAGCTGCCGGTCAGCAAGAACTTCGACGGGAACAAGCTGCGCACCACCATCGACGGCAAGCGCATGTTCACCCCCATGGTCATGGTGTTCATCACGATCGGCATGACCGACCTGCTGTTCGCCGTCGACTCGATCCCGGCGATCTTCGGCCTGACCCAAAGCGCGTTCATCGTGTTCACGGCCAACATCTTCGCCCTCATGGGCCTGCGGCAGCTCTACTTCCTGCTGGGCGGCCTGATGGAACGCCTGATCTTCCTCAAGCACGCCCTGTCGATCATCCTCGCGTTCATCGGCGTCAAGCTGATCTTCCACGCCATGCACGAGAACGAGCTGCCCTTCATCAACGGCGGAGAGGGCATCCACTGGGTTCCCGACATCAGCACCGGCTTCTCGCTGATCGTCATCGTCGGCACCCTGGTCATCGCCACCGTCGCCAGCCTCATGAGTCCGGCCGGCAAGCGCGCCGCCGCTGAGGCACAGGAGAAGGCCGCTGCGGAGCAGGGCAACGGAGAGGACCCGGAGATCAACTCCTGACCTCCGGCTGATGTTCGTTCCCCGGGGACGGACACCGCCGGCGACGGGGGCCCGGACAGCCGTGGATGCACGGCTGTCCGGGCCCCCGTCGCGTGGTCCAGCGCGCCGGTGGTCCGGGCCGGTGCCTTGGTAGGCTGCTCGGGTGACCGAGACCCCCGCAGCAGAGAACCCGCCGCCCGTCCTGCGCCGCCGTCAGCAGCGACGGGTCGTCACGACGCTCTCGCTGGCCCAACTGCTCAGCGGCATCGGCAACGGCTCCGGGCTGGCACTGGGATCGCTCATGGCCGTCGAGCTGACCGACAGCAACGCGTTCGCCGGGGCGCCGACCATGGCGATCTCCGTGGCCGGCGCCGTCACTGCCCTGCCGTTGGCCGGGATGGCCATCCGCCGGGGACGGCGGATTGCGCTATCCACCGGGCTGCTGATCGCCGCCCTCGGCGCCGTCGGCATGGCCCTGACGCCGGTCGTGGGCAGCCTCGGGCTGCTTCTGGTCTCGGCGGCACTGCTGGGAGTGGGGAACGCCGCGAACCTCCAGGCCCGCTTTGCCGCGACCGACCTCGCCGCACCGGACAGCAGGGCCCGCGACCTGGGCCTGGTCGTCTGGGCCATCACCATCGGAGCCGTGGCAGGCCCCAACCTGATCGGACCGGGCGCTGCCCTGGGGGCACGGTTAGGGCTGCCCGAGATGAGTGGCCCGTTCCTGTTCTCCCTGACCGGAATGCTGCTCTCCGTCGTCGTGCTCAACATCGGTCTCCGGCCCGACCCCTTGTCACTCGTCACCGCCCAACGGCCCGTCGCCGGGGCACAGGGTCCGGCCCCCTCGGCCATCCGCGGCGGACTGGCGATCCTGCGGGCCAACCCGGCCGCCCGGCTCGGTGTCCTGACCATCACCGCGGCCCACCTGGTCATGGTGGCCGTGATGTCCATGACGCCCGTGCACCTGAAGGACCTCGATGCCCTGGCCTCCGGCAGTGCCGGAGCGTCGATGACCGGCCACCATCCCAGCCTGGACGTGTTGGTGCTGATCGGGTTCACGATCTCGTTGCATATCGCGGGGATGTACGCGCTCTCGCCGCTGGTCGGGCTGCTCGCGGACCGGCGCGGGCGGATCGCCACGATGCTCATCGGTGACGCCGTCCTGGTGGCGGCCCTGCTGACCGCCGGGCTGGGCGCCTCCCACACGCTGGCGGTCACCACGGGTCTGGTGCTGCTCGGGATCGGCTGGTCGCTGGCGACGATCGCGGGGTCGGCCTTTGTCGCCGAAAGCGTCGCCGCCGGTCACCGGGTCCCCATCCAGGGGCTATCGGATGCGCTGATGGGGGTTGCCGGCGCGCTGGGTGCCGCGGGATCCGGAGTGGTGCTCGCCCTCATCGGATTCCGCGGCCTGGGCCTGGGCTGTCTCGTGGTGGTGCTGCTCGTGGCCGCCTTGGCCGTGCGGCAGGAACGCCGGCAGGTCGCGGACCTGCACGACGCCCCGGTGGGTTCCCCGGCGCCCGGTGCCGACGTGCCCGATTAGGTGCGATGAGGCGCGATTAGGCGGAACCTTCCCCCGGAGTGGTCATGCCGAGCAGCCGGGCGAAGATGTCCGCCCCTTCGTCGGAAATCCCGTCATGGTGGAAGTCGGCGGTCTCCCAGACCTGGAGGCCCCGGACCTGGTCCGCGGTCGCCCGGCTGATGTCCCGGTCCACGTAGACATCGTCGGTGTACACCGCGGCGGCCACCGGCACCGCGTTCGAGGCGAGCCGTCCGGCGTCGTACAGTTTCGGCCAATCGGTGCGCTCGGCCAGGATCCGGGCCACGTCCTCCAGCGGCCGCAGCGCGGGATCCTCGCGGAAGTACCAGCTGTAGACCATTTCGCCGGTGAGCAGCGGCTCGGTGGATGCGGGGTCGAAGGCGGGGAATTCGGCGGCGACGCGCTCGGCGGCCCAACCGGTGGCGTGCCCCTGGGCGTAGATCGATTCGTGCATCAGCGCGTAGAGCGGGTTCGCGGCCCGGCCCACCTGGTGGGACAGGGCGTCGGCAAAGGCGTCGGAGAGCCGCGGCCCGGCCGGGGTGGGGATGAAGGCGGACTCGAAGACGAAGTGGAGCTGGTCCATGCGGGTGTTGCCGCCCAGGAACTGGCCGAGCATCTGCACGAGCCCTCCGGTGATCCGGCGGCCGTTGGGGAGGTGCTCGTGTTCCTGCTCGACGTGGCGCATGATCCGGTTCAGCACGATCCGGTCCTCCGGGTAGCGCGCGAAGTACTCGGCGTTGCGGGAGGCCATGCGGGCATAGGTGGCGCGGTAGACGTCCTCCGGCGGTCCCTGCAGGGGACCGAGGCCGCCGGTGACCAGGCAGCGGTCCAGCCCCTCCGGGGCCAGCGACAGGTACGTCAGCGTGCAGAAGCCGCCATAGCTCTGCCCGAACGTGCTCCACGAGGCGATGCCCAACGCGGTCCGGATGGCCTCGGCGTCGCGCACGATGGAGTCGGCGCGGAAGTGCGCCAGGTAGGAGGCCTGGGCGGCGGCGTCTCCGCGCAGCGGCAGCGACTGCCGGTTGGCCGGGGTGCTCAGGCCGGTGCCGCGCTGGTCCAGCAGCAGGATGCGGAACGTCTTGGCCGCCTCGCCCATCCACCCGGACAGGCTGGATACGCGGGGGCCCTGCCCGCCCGGGCCGCCCTGCAGGTAGAGCAGCCACGGCAACGCGTCGGGGGCCTCGTGATCGAGGGAGGAGATTTCCCGGGCGAAGACCGTGATCGATTCCCCGCCCGGCCGGGCATGGTCGAGGGGCACGGTGAAGTAGTGTTCGGTGGCGCGCAGGCCGCGGAACTCGTGGGTGGCTGCCACGCGGTGCATCAGGGCGGTCATGTGATCAACACTACCGGGCACGACGGCGCGCGGCAGGCCCGACTTGTCGGACCGGTTGCCTAGGGTGGGTACGCGCGGTGGCCATCCAGGGGGACGTGGCCGGCCCGCGTCCCATGACATCCCCTCGAGCGAAAGCGAGCCACCGCCCATGATGGGAGGACACCACGCAGCCAGCGGCGCGGCGGTCTGGATTGCCGCCACCACACAGCCCGTGATCGCGTTGGGGCCGTTGGCCGAGCGGTTCGCGTTCCTGCCCGCCGGGGTGCCGTTGGGCTTCGGGCTGCTGGACGTCACCCCGGCGGGGGTGCTGGCGGGTGCCATGGCCTGTGCCGGTGCCGCGTTGCTGCCCGACGCCGACCACCGGCACGCGACCATCGCCCAGTCCCTGCCGCCCGTGTCCAACGTCGTCTGCGCCGGGATCGGCGAGGTGACCGGCGGACACCGCAACGGGACCCACTCCCTGTTCGGGATCGCCGTCTTCACCGGGATCGCCTACCTGCTGGGGCTGTGGCAGGTCGAGCTCCCGCGCTATGGGACGGTCTTCCCCGGGGCCGGGCTGTCCGCGGTCCTGCTGATCGCGTTCGCGCTGAAGGCGTTGAAGTTCATCCCGGATTCCATGCGCGGGTTGCCCTGGCTGGTGTCGATCCCCGCCGGGGCCTTCGTCGCGCTCTTCGCCCCCGAGGAGCAGTACTGGTTCGTGCTGGCCATGCTGCTGGGCACGGCAGTCCACATCGTGGGGGACATGTTGACCGTGGGCGGCTGCAACCTCATCTGGCCGGTCAAGTTCCGGGCGCCGCGCATCGTGCGTCGGCTACCGGTGGTGCGGCACATCTGGCGGCGCAACGGCCGGCTCTCGTTCCCCGTGCTGGGGACCGCCGGATCGTGGCGGGAATGGCTGCTCTGCGTGCCGATCTCCATCTACGCGTTTCTGGGACTCGTGGTCCCGATCCTCGACATCGCCCGCCACCGGACCGAGCCGCTGCTGTCGCTGCTGCCCTGAGCCGTGCCGGTCCGCCCATCCATTGCTACGATCCAGACATGGACCAACGCCTCGAGCAATTCCTGGAGAACTTCGCCCGGTTGGCCGACGCCGCAACGACCCGCCTGGCGGACCATCAGGGAGAACAGCTGTGGGACGTCCTGGCCGACCACCTCGGCCAGGATGCCGATGGCATTCCGGCGGTGCTGGAGGAATTCGGAGGCCACCGGTTGGCCGACGCATCGATCCTCCTGTCCGGCATCGAGGGCATCAACCGGATCATCGGGTGGGGGTCGGAGGAGCGGCATCACCTGTCCCTCGGGGATCTGCTGCAGAACCGGCAATACCACCGGGCCCCGGTGGCCGCAGCCGACTACCGGACCGTGGCCGTAGGCCCGGACGAAAGCCGTCGCATCATCGACAACGGGCTGTTCCTGCTGGATGGGGAATTCGGTCGACTGGCGGTCCTGCTGCGCGGTCCCAACCCGCAGTACGGCCGCCCCTCCGCGGGTCTGGAGATCCTCGGCGGCGCCCCGGAACGGGTCGATGCGTTCGGCGCATGGTTCCGGGCGGGCCTGCGCACGCAGAGCATCTACCGGGGGCACGTGGTGTCCTTCACGGGCAACGAATTCGAACCAACGACGGGCGGGGTGACCTTCCACCACTGCCCGCAGCTACGGGCCGAGGACCTCATCCTCCCACCGGGGCTCCTGGGGAAGGTCGAGCAGCAGGTCATCGACCTCGGCCTGCGCCGCGACGCCATGCGGCGGGCCGGCCAACACCTGAAGCGCGGGGTGCTGCTCTACGGGCCTCCCGGCACGGGGAAGACCCATACGGTCCGCTTACCTGTTGTCCCGGTCCGCGGGAACCACGGCCATCCTGCTGTCCGCCGGGTCCCTGGCCCTGGTCGCCGAAGCAGCGAGGATGGCGCGCGCCCTGCAGCCGTCCATCGTCGTGCTCGAGGATTGCGATCTGGTCGCCGAGGACAGGGGCTTCGGCCCGGGGTCACAGCCGCTGCTCTTCGAACTGCTGGAGGCCATGGACGGGCTCGACGCCGATGCCGATGTCGCATTCGTCCTGACGACCAACCGGGTGGAGTCCCTGGAGCGTGCGCTGGCCCAGCGGCCCGGACGCGTGGACCTGGCCGTCGAGATCCCCCAACCAGGGCAAGACGAGCGGCGGGCGTTGCTCGATCTCTACGCGGGCTCCTTGGGTTTCTCCGCGCAGGCCCTTGACCATGCGGCAGTTGAGACCGCGGGAACCACGGCGTCGTTCACCAAGGAGCTGGTCCGTCGCGCCGTGCTGGCGGCGGCGCTCCAGGACCGGGACGTGGCAGACGCCGACCTGGAAGCCGCCGTCCGCGAACTCATGGCCGCCGAGTCGGCGTTGACGCGGAGCCTGTTGGGGGCCGGCGACACGGATCCCGACGGGGACGGGGACGGCTTCCGGGATTCGGGGGGTACGTCCGGCGCGCTGGCCATGGGCTCGTCGTTCGGCTGGTTCCCGTCTTCGGGCGGCCCGGCCGGGGCACCCGGTTTCACCGACGAGGAGCAGTAGCCGGGAACGAGGGACCCTAGCCCAACCGCCCCACACCCGTCACGGTCACGATGGCGGAACCCGCCTCGTCGGAGTCCGCCAGGTTGACGATCGCGTCGATGCCCCAGTCGTTGTTGCCGGCGGGGTCCTTGAAGATCTGCCGGACCTTCCACTCGGTCCGCGTCGGCGTGATGATCAGCAGCTGGGGACCACGCGCCGCCGGGCCGTCGTCGATGTCGTCGTGCTCGTCGAAGTAGGCGTCCATGGCGTCGGCCCAGGCATCGGCGTCGAACCCGTTGTGGCCATCGAGCTCGCCGAGCGTGCCGTCCTGTTCATCGGCGAAGAGCTGGACGCGGCGGAACATCTCGTTGCGGACCATCACGCGGAAGGCCCGCTCGTTGGAGGTCAGCCGTTCGGGGGCCGGCGGGGTGATCTCGTCGCCCAGGTCCTCGGGCGCCTCGCCCTGCGAGAGCTTCTCCCACTCGTCGAGCAGGGAGGAGTCGGTTTGCCGGACGAGTTCGCCGAGCCACTCGATGAGGTCCTCGAGATCCTCTCGCAACGCATCGCGGGGGACCGTCTGGCGCAGGGCCTTGAACGCGTCCGTGAGGTAGCGCAACAGGATGCCCTCGGAGCGGGCGAGCGAGTAGAACTGGATGTATTCGCCGAAAGACATGGCGCGCTCGTACATGTCGCGCACCACCGACTTGGGGGACAACTCGAAGTCGCCCAACCACGGCGCACCCTGCCGGTACGTCTCGAATGCCTCGCCGAGCATCTCCGCCAGCGGCTGGGCGTAGGTGACCTCATCGAGGGCGTTCATCCGCGCCTCGTACTCCATGCCCTCGGCCTTCATGGCGGCGACGGCCTCGCCGCGGGCCTTCTTCTCCTGGGCGTTGAGCACCTGGCGGGGCTTTTCCAGGGTGGCCTCGATGGTCGAGACCACGTCGAGGGCGTAGGTGGGGGATTCGCGGTCCAGCAGTTCCAGGCTGGCCATGGCGAACGGGGAGAGCGGCTGGTTCAGGGCGAAGTTCTGCTGCAGGTCCACGGTCAGGCGCAGCAGGTTGCCGTGCTCGTCGGGCTCGGACAGCCGCTCGACGACGCCGGTGGCCAGCAACTCGCGCAGGATGCCCAGCGCCCGCCGGAGCAGGGCACGTTGGCGTGCCGGTGGTTCGTGGTTCTCCGTGAGCAGCCGCCGGGCGGCGGCGAAGGAGTTGCCCGGCCGCTCCAGGAGGTTCAGCAACATGGAGTGGGTGACGGTGAACGAGGATGTCAATGGTTCGGGGGTGGAGGCGACCATCTTGTCGAAGGTCTTCTCCGACCAGGAGACGAACCCCTGCGGTGGCTTCTTCTTCACGACCTGGCGCAGCTTCTTCTGGTCGTCGCCGAATTTCGCGACCGCCTTGGTCATGGACTTCTTGTTCTCGATGGCGAACTCCGGGGCCTGCACCACCACGGTTCCCGCCGTGTCGTACCCGGCCCGGCCGGCGCGGCCGGCGATCTGGTGGAATTCGCGGGCATTGAGCGGCCGGGTGCGCACGCCGTCGTACTTGGATAATGCGGTGAGCATGACGGTGCGGATCGGGACGTTGATGCCCACGCCCAGGGTGTCGGTCCCGCAGATCACCTTGAGCAGCCCGGCCTGGGCCAGCTGCTCGACCAGGCGCCGGTACTTGGGCAACATGCCGGCATGGTGCACGCCGATCCCGTGGCGGACCAGGCGGTTGAGCGTCTTGCCGAAACCGGTGGCGAAACGGAACCCGGCGATGAGCTCGGAGATCCGGTCCTTCTCCTCCCGGGTGCACACGTTGATGCTCATCAGCGACTGGGCACGTTCGATGGCCTCGAGCTGGCTGAAGTGGACCACGTAGACGGGGGACTGGTGGGTGGCCAGCAGCTCCTCCATGGCCTCCTGGACCGGCTCCTCCGAGTAGTAGTTGTGCAGGGGGATCGGCCGTTCTGCATGGGCAACCGTCGTCGTATGCCGTCCGGTGCGCTGGGTCAGCTCGTCCTCGAAACGGGTGACGTCGCCCAGGGTGGCCGACATCAGCAGGAACTGGGCCTGCGGCAGCTCCAGCAGGGGGACCTGCCAGGCCCACCCGCGCTGGGGGTCCGAGTAGAAGTGGAACTCGTCCATGACGACTGGCCCCAGATCGGCGGCCTTCCCCTCGCGCAGGGCGACGTTGGCCAGGATCTCCGCGGTGCAGCAGATGATCGGGGCATCCTGGTTGACCGAGGAATCCCCGGTGACCATCCCGACGTTCTCGGCCCCGAAGATCTCGCAGAGGGCGAAGAACTTCTCGGAGACCAGCGCCTTGATCGGGGCCGTGTAGTAGCTCCGCTCGCCGCGGGCCAGCGCATGGAAGTGCGCGGCAACCGCGACCAGTGACTTGCCCGACCCCGTAGGCGTGGCCAGGATGACGTTGTTGCCCTCGACGATCTCCATCACCGCCTCGTCCTGCGCGGGATACAGGGCGATGTCGCGGTCCTCCGCCCACCGGATGAAGGCATCATAGGTGGATTCGGCGGTCGCCCCGCGCGGTGGCGCGTCGGGCAGGAGATCGGTGAGGTTCATGGTGCTTCCAGCCTATCCCTCGCGGGGTACGACGGCGGCGCTGGGCTGGGCGCGGTGCGCGCGGTTTCATTCGGGAGACCGTGGCCTTTTCGGCTGTAGCGTTTGGGTTATCTTCACCGGGCATCTTGGCGGGCGGGCCTAATGGGAATCGGACCGCCGCTGCGGCCGGGAAATTTGGAGCTAGCGGCCTCTGCTTCCGGGTGGCACGCTGGGGGACCGGCGTCAGCGCGGACCATCCCGCAGGGGGCTCCCCTTTCGGGGTAGTTCGGCCAGAGGTCGCCCACGAACCTTCAGGCAGTTTTCGTCTTTGACGGGCTCCAGAATATTCACACAAAGGTGCGTCGGCCGGGATCTCGATGGTTTCAAGAACCTTGTCCGTAGCAGTGTCGATCATCACGGCGTGGTTCTTCGGCCAGGCCATGCCAGCCAGGAAAAGTGTCCGGTCAAGATTCCGCTTCCGGGCACTGGGTGGCACGCAGAAGACTTTGGATATCCCATGCAATCGTCGTCGGAGTGCGCGATCAGTTCCGGACTTCTATTGGATGCTTTTGGCTTCGGTCAACTGTGATGTCCTCGAAGCCTGCAGGACTTGGAGAAGCATCCAACCGAGTATTAGGGCCAGTAGGAGGTGCGCTGACGAGTCGCTGCCGGCCTTGTATATCCAGCCCTTCCATCCAACCAGCTCCGATTCCATGACGCTCATGTTCGACCTGGGAACTCCAAGGCCTGCAAATGAATAGACCAGCAACGATGCCGTGCCGACGCTGAAACCGCCCGATAAGGCCATGCGCTCAAGGAGCTCACGGTTGCGTGTGCCGACGAGAAGGACATAGGCGACGAGCAGTCCCAAGAGCATGATGGAGATCATCTGTAGATAGGGGACGTGGGGTTCGGCTATTGCGACAACTGCGTTGGTGAGATCAAAGACCGCGCCATCGCGGACACCGATGGCCTGCACCGTCAACAACCCCACAGCGAGAATGTAAACCAGCGACGCCAGGAGCCCTGCCAGTATGAGGACGGAAATTCTTAGTGTGTGATTCTTGCTCAACGGGCGGCCCCTCGCCTCGGATAAGTAGCGCCCCCCGCGAGGCACCCTGTCCAGTTCAACGTAGCCAAGTCGTGCTGTAGTCGAAAGGCCCATTTTCTTCCCAGGGGTTTCGCGCGACCATGAACGCCTCGTCTGGAGACCCCCGGAATGGAAGCCAGACGCCTTTTCCACAGTGCCGGTCCTGCTGGCTCGAGGGCCAGCGGTGCGCGGCCGGTACGTTGCTTCGCAGTGTCCCGCGGAGGGTTCCGCTTTCGGGCACGGCACCGCCTTCGATTGATGGGGGAATTACCGCCCCAAGGGCGCCACAGAAGCGGTCTGGGCCGGTCGATGTTATGGAGTTCTAGCTTGGCCGCACGAGGTCAAAGCGGCCCTCGGCAAGGATCTCGAAGTAGGCGCTTGGCCCGCCTGCGCGCAGGACCGGCTGGGCGAGGGCCGTCTGATATATGCCCTGGGGAATCATGGATTCATCGATGTGCACCGCGATGACTTCCCCGATCGTGAGCACGCCGGCAGACGTGTGCCCGTCTGCCCCGCGCAAGGGAATGACGTCGCTGACCCGACATTCGAAGCTTACGGGCGAGGCTGCGACACGCGGCGCACTGATATCAATAGAATCAGCGGCTTCCAATCCGGATGTGACGAATTCATCTACTTCGGACGTCGTCGATGTTGCGTTCATCTGTTCTGCAAGGGCGCGCGTGACAAGGTTCCAAGTGAATTCACCGGTCAGCTCAGCATTGCGTGCGGTGTGCTTGCGAGCGGTACTCGAGAACCCAACGAGCGGCGGCGTGTAGGAGAACGCATTGAAGAAGCTGTACGGTGCGAGGTTGCGAACACCAGCAGGGGAAAGCGTTCCAATCCAACCGATCGGACGTGGCCCGACAATTGCATTGAACGGATCGTGCGGAAGCCGGTGGCCCTCGGCTGGCCGGTAGAAGTGCGAAGTCATGCGCTTAGTCAATCATCCAACGACAGCTTCGGCTCGTTCTTTCCACCCAGGCGATATCCCCAGGTCCCACGGAAATACCAGCGACCCCAAGGTCGTTCTTGGATTGTCGAAAGAGCTAGTCCGCGCTGCCCGATTCCATGCAATTGCAGCGCCACTTGAACACGGATACATGACGATGGGCGAGTTGGCTGGTGTCCCGTATGCCGTTCCCCTTACGGGCACGCTTATGGGCTGAGGAACCAGGACACTTTGTCGCACTAGAGTTCGGTCCATGATCGTTTGGCTCAACGGCACCCACGGAGCGGGAAAGACAACAACGAGTTCGCTCGTTCAGCGAATGCTGCCTGGCTCTCGCATCCTCGACGCTGAAAAGGTCGGCGAGGTGCTCATGGACGTTAGGCCCGGGCTTCCTGAAACGGGCAACTTCCAACACTGGAAGCCATGGCGGCCGCTCGTTGTCGAAACTGCGCGGCGCGTGCTTGAGTTCACCAGAGGCACACTCGTGATGCCGATGACTGTCCTGGTCGAGCCCTACTGGCGAGAGATCAGCGACGGTCTGACCGAGCACGGCATTCCGATCCGGCATTTCGTGCTTCATGCCGACCAAGCGACGCTGCGCGATCGAATACAGAATGATCAAGATCTGGGCCCCTCGGCGTTCCGCTTCGCATATCTGGAGCCATACGCCGAGGCCGCCCGTACCTGGCTCCACAACGACGCCGAAGTCATCGACACCACAGACATCACACCGCACCAAGCTGCCCGGCAAATCGTGGACTCGGTGCTTGGCCGCTGAAGGTGCAGGCACCCGGCATGCGAGTATTCCCCTGTGCGTCTCGAGCGGAGGACTAGCGCGAAGTTCTTATTGGCTTCCGCATCCCACGATGGCTCAGCTGTTGCCGCAGTTGGCCGAGCTCGGCGTCCGGGACCGGCGAACCGGCAAAATAGGCTCCTTGACTGTCTGCGGGGGGCGATGCCAAATTGGCCGGCCCATGGGTATCGACGAGCCGCTCGTCGAACCATCACATCTGGTGAATCCACATAAGTGAACGCCGCCGTACTGGGGAGGGCCAACGCGGGAAGTGTTCCGTGGGGAATCGGTGCAGAGCGGTTGCCCTGCACGCTGGGGCGGGAGACGTGCGTGCGACACCGACGGCATGGCCGTGTCCGGATGAAGCCACCCCCGCGTTTCAGCCGAGTCGACAGCCGAAGCGGGGAGGTATTCAAACGGCGCGAACGTCGACCGACAAGACTGGATAGTCTGGCCCCATGAAATGGAACCCCGCGAAATACGTTCAGTTCGCCTCCCATCGGGACCGACCCTTCTTCGAGTTGACCCAGCGCATCGACGCCGACGCCCCCCGGAAGATCGTGGACCTGGGTTGTGGCCCCGGTCCGCTCACGGCTGCGCTCGCCGAGCGGTGGCCCGATGCACAGGTGACGGGACTGGACGCCTCGGCCGAGATGATCGAGAAGGCCGCCACCGACCACCTGCGCCCGAACTTGGCGTTTGCCGAAACGGACGCGACGACGTGGATGCCCGAACCCGGAACCGACGTGCTCGTGAGCAACGCCATGCTGCAGTGGATCCCCGGGCATCGCGAATTGATGGCCGGCTGGCTGGACGCGCTGCGGCCGGGGGCCTGGTTCGCGGCCCAGGTGCCGGGAAACTTCGGGGCGCCCTCCCATGCGCTCATGCGGGAGCTGGCCGGCAGCCCGCACTGGAAGGCCAGGTTGGAGGGCCTGACCCTGCGCAAGGACGCCACCGCCGAACCGGAGACGTACCTGCGGCTGCTCCTCGATCACGGATTCGACGCCGATGTGTGGGAGACGACCTACTCCCAGATCCTGCGTGGTCAGGACCCGGTGATGGAGTGGGTACGGGGCACGGCCCTGCGACCGATCCTCTCGGTGCTGGGGGAGCAGGACGCGAGGGAGTTCGAGGACGAGTACGCCGAGCTGGTCCGCGAAGCCTACCCGCCGTTCACCGGGCCCGAGGGGGAGCAGCTGACGGTCTTCCCCTTCCGGCGGATCTTCATGGTCGGCAGGAAGGGCCCCACCGGCTGAGGACCGGGTGCGCGACCCCTGGCGCACGAGGCTCGGCTGCTCTTCTCTTCGCCACTGCCCGGTGGTAGAGGTGGATGTATCGACCGACCATGACCGGAGGAGACCACCGTGGACCACCATCTTCCTGCTGCCTACCAGAAGTATCTTGATGCCGCTCCGGAACGGCAGATCGGCACCCTGCGACCCGTCATGCTCGAATCGGTCGCCGAGGGAGACACCGGGGTGCTGGTGCGCTTCATGGGGAGCGAGGTCCACGCCATGACCTCGCAGACGGTCCCCTTCGGTGAAATCCGGGAAGAACACATGGAGTAGGTGGCTCCCGCCGTGCCGCGGCGGCTACCAGCCGCGGGCCTCCCATTCCGCCAGGTGCGGACGCTCGGCACCCAGGGTCGTGCCCTGGCCATGCCCCGGATGGACGAGGGTGTCATCCGGGAACACCTCGAACAGCCGGGCCACGACGTCGTCGTACAGAGATGCGAACCGTGCAGGGTCCCTGTCCGTGTTGCCGACGCCGCCCGGGAAGAGGCTGTCCCCGCTGAAGATGTGGGTTGGGCCGTGGGGGTCCCGGTAGACGAAGGCGATCGATCCCGGGGTGTGCCCACGCAGGTGGACGGCCGAGAGATCGAAGCCCTCGAAGTTCCCCACATCGCCATGATCCAGTGTCACGTCGATGTCGACCCCGACCTGTTCCCGGATCCCGTCGGCGTCTGCGGTGCCGGCGGCGGTGCGCACCCCGGTCTCCTCCGCGAGTTCCTTGAGGGCGCGGATGTGGTCCCAGTGCTGGTGGGTGGTGGCGAGCAGGGCCAGCTTCGGCTCCGTGGACGTGTCGCCGACGGCACTGGCGAGCAGCCGGCGCAGGGCGGGCGCATCATCGGCGGCGTCGATGAGGACCTGGGCCCCGGTCTGCTTGTGCGTGACGAGGTATGCGTTGTTGTCCATGGCCGAAACCGACGCTCTGCGGATGGTGACCTCTGCCAGGTCGTGCAGCAAGGTGTTCGGTGCGTTCATGGAGCCCAGCCTAGGCGCAGGCGGTCGGCAGGGGTAGCCGCGCGCCCGGGTAATGTGAAGGCACGAGAGCCACGGTCCTGCGCCAGCCAGGACCTTCCGAGGAGTCCCAGTGAACGACGACGATGTGTTGGGTTTTGTCAGCATCCACAAGGATGCCGCGGCAAACCCCTACGACCAGATCCGCCAGCAAGTGCTCGATGCCATTGCGTCGGGACGGCTCGTTCCCGGGACCCGTTTGACGTCCGTCCGCGCGCTCGCCGGTCGGCTCGGGGTCGCCGTGAACACGGTGGCCAGGTCCTATCGTGAATTGGAACAGGCCGGGGTCGTGGAGACGCGTGGACGACACGGCACCGTGGTCCTCGCCACGGGCTCGGAGGGGGACCGGCGGCTGGCGGCAGCCGCCGCCGAACTCGTGCAGCAGGCGCGGCAATGGGGCGTTGACGAGGGACGGGCGCTGGACTTCGTTCGGGCAGCCTTCCGCGGGCAGTGAACACCGGCGGCCGCTAGGCCCGGAATCCCGGGCCAACCCGCACCGTTAGAACGTGTATTCGAACGAGTTTTCGACTACCATCAACATGTGGCTATTACCCCCAGCGCTTTTGAGTCAGATATCGACACGTCGGCCGTGCGGGCGCACGACCAATCCCGCCTCGTGGTGAAGGGGGCCCGCGAGCACAACCTGCGCAACGTCGACCTCGACCTGCCCCGCGATGCGATGATCGTGTTCACCGGCCTGTCGGGCTCGGGGAAGTCGTCGTTGGCGTTCGACACGATCTTCGCCGAGGGCCAGCGCCGCTACGTCGAATCGCTCTCCGCCTACGCCCGTCAGTTCCTGGGCCAGGTCGACAAGCCGGATGTCGATTTCATCGAGGGCCTCTCGCCCGCTGTGTCGATCGACCAGAAGTCGACCTCGAAGAACCCGCGCTCCACGGTCGGGACGATCACCGAGATCTACGACTACATGCGCCTGCTCTGGGCGCGCGTCGGGCGTCCCTACTGCCCGGTCTGCCACGAACCGGTCACCCGCCAGACGCCTCAGGCGATCGTGGACCAGCTGCTCGAGCTCGAGGACGGGACCCGCTTCCAGGTCCTGGCCCCGGTCGTGCGCGGGCGCAAGGGCGAATTCGTCGACTTGTTCAAGGAATTGGCCGTCAAGGGCTACGCCCGTGCCCGAGTCGACGGCGAGACGATCCAGCTCAGCGACCCACCCAAGTTGGGCAAGCAGTACAAGCACACCATCGAGGTCGTCATCGACCGCCTCGTGGCCAAGGACGGCATCCGCCAACGCCTCACGGACTCCATCGAGACGGCGCTCGGTCTCGCCGACGGCCGCGTGCTCGCCGACTTCGTGGATCTTCCCGCGGACGACGACGGACGGACCCGTGCCTTCTCCGAGCACCTCGCCTGCCCCAACGAGCATCCGCTGGCGATCGACGAAATCGAACCGCGCTCGTTCTCCTTCAACAACCCGTTCGGCGCCTGCCCCGCCTGCACCGGCATCGGCACGCGGCTCGAGGTGGACGAGGAACTCGTCGTTCCCGACCCGTCCAAGTCGCTGTCCGAGGGGGCCATCGCCCCGTGGTCGCTGGGCACGGCGACCACCGAGTACTGGAACCGGCTGCTCGCCGGCCTGGCGAAGGACCTGAAGTTCGACCTGGAGACCCCGTGGCGCAAGTTCACGGACAAGCAGCGCGAGGCCATCCTCAACGGCAAGGACCACAAGGTCGTCGTCCAGTACCGCAACCGCTTCGGCCGTGAACGCAAGTACAGCACGGGCTTCGAGGGCGTCATCCAGTACATCCACCGCAAGCACGAGGAGACCGAGTCCGACCACGCCCGTGACCGGTACGAGGAGTACATGCGGCAGATCCCCTGCCCCGAGTGCAACGGTGCCCGCCTGAACCCGGCGTCGCTGTCCGTGTTGATCAACGGCAAGTCCATTGCCGAGGTTTCCGCCATGCCGATGCGCGAATGCGCAGACTTCCTGAACGGCTTGACGCTGTCCGGCCGTGAGAAGCAGATCGCCCACCAGGTGCTGATCGAGATCCAGGCGCGGTTGCGGTTCCTGCTCGACGTCGGCCTGGAATACCTGAATCTGGAACGCGCCGCAGGGACCCTCTCGGGTGGCGAGGCACAGCGGATCCGCCTGGCCACCCAGATCGGCTCCGGTCTCGTCGGCGTCCTCTATGTCCTGGACGAGCCGTCCATCGGCCTGCACCAACGGGACAACCGGCGTCTCATCGAAACCCTGAACCGGCTGCGCGACCTCGGGAACACGCTCATCGTCGTCGAACACGACGAGGACACCATCCACCAGGCGGACTGGATCGTCGACATCGGCCCCGGCGCCGGGGAACACGGCGGATCCGTCGTGCACTCCGGGTCCCTGGAGGGCCTGCTGGCCAACACGGACTCGCTCACCGGCGACTACCTCTCGGGGCGCCGGAAGATCGACCTGCCCGCCAAGCGGCGCAAGGTGGACCGCAAGCGCCAGGTCACCGTGGTCGGTGCCCGCGAAAACAACCTGCAGGACCTGACCGTCAAGTTCCCCCTGGGCGTGTTCACCGCCGTCACCGGGGTCAGCGGCTCGGGCAAGTCCACCCTGGTCAACGACATCCTCTACAAGGTCATGGCCAACAAGCTCAACGGTGCCAAGCAGGTGGCCGGGCGGCACACCCGGGTCGAGGGCCTCGAGCACCTCGACAAGGTCGTCCACGTGGACCAGAGCCCGATCGGCCGCACTCCGCGGTCCAACCCGGCGACCTACACCGGCGTGTTCGACCACGTGAGGAAGCTCTTCGCGGAGACGAACGAGGCGAAGGTCCGCGGCTACCTGCAGGGCAGGTTCTCCTTCAACGTCAAGGGCGGCCGCTGCGAGGCCTGCTCCGGTGACGGGACGCTGAAGATCGAGATGAACTTCCTGCCGGACGTCTACGTGCCGTGCGAGGTCTGCCACGGAGCCCGGTACAACCGGGAGACCCTGGAGGTCCACTACAAGGGCAAGTCCATCTCGGACGTGCTGCAGATGCCCATCGAGGAGGCCGCCGAATTCTTCGCGGCGTTCACCCCGATCGCCCGGCACCTGAACACGCTGGTCGATGTCGGCCTGGGCTATGTCCGGCTCGGACAGCCGGCCACGACGCTCTCCGGGGGCGAGGCGCAGCGCGTGAAGTTGGCGTCGGAGCTGCAGAAGCGCTCCAACGGCCGCAGCATCTACGTGCTCGACGAGCCCACCACGGGACTGCACTTCGAGGACATCCGCAAGCTGCTGCTGGTCCTGCAGGGGCTGGTGGACAAGGGCAACACGGTCATCACGATCGAGCACAACCTCGACGTCATCAAGAGCGCCGACTGGCTGATCGACCTCGGCCCCGAGGGCGGCTCCGGCGGCGGACAGGTCATCGCCTCCGGCACGCCGGAGCAGGTCGCGAAGGTCGAGGCCAGCCACACCGGCGGCTTCCTCGCCGAGGTCCTGGTCTGACCTTCCACCGCCACCGGTGAGGGCGGCCATGACGCCGCGGAACATTCCGCTGCGGGCATGGGTGCCCTCGTGGCGCGGTGGTTCGTGCAACAATATTGCGGTGATGATTCCTGCCCGCGCCGTATTGCTCGACCTCGACGGCACCCTGGTCGACCCGGCGGGCGGCATCACGGGAGGCATCCTCCATGCGCTCCTGGCCAACGGCATCGCCCACCCCGGCGACGAACACCTGGATTCGCTCGTCGGCCCCCCGCTGGCCAGCGGACTCATGACGATTCCCGGCATGACCGAGGCCCTGCTCCCGAGGGTCATCGCCGACTACCGCGAACAATATGCCGCCCACGGCATGGCTGCCAGCCGCGTCTACCCGGGGATCGAGGACCTGCTCACCGCGCTGCGCGCCGCCGGCCGGATCCTGGCCGTCGCCACCTCCAAACCCGAGCCGTTGGCGCGCCGGCTCCTGGCGGCCAAGGGGCTCGACGGCTACTTCGACTCCATTCACGGCTCGGCACCCGACGAGGTCTCCGCCCCCACGCGGACCAGCGGCAAGCCCCACATCGTGGCCGCCGCCCTGGAAGCCACCGGACAGGGCCCGCAGCGGACCGTCATGGTCGGGGACCGGCTCCACGACATCGAGGGCGCCCGCGTCAACGGCCTGCCAGCCATCGGCGTCTCCTGGGGCTTCGCCGCGGACGGCGAGCTGGAAGCGGCAGGGGCTGCCGCCGTCGTGCATTCTCCCGCCGAACTGGGCCGGTTGCTGGGTGCCGCCGATGCCACCACCGTCGACGCCCTGCGGGACGGTCCCGCGTAGATGGGGATGTTCGAAGGGGTCCGCGCCGGTTTCCGCGGAACGATCCACACGCTCTGCCGTCCCACCATCACCGGGCTGGAGAACGTCCCGACCGAGGGGCCGTTCATCGTGGCCTCGAACCACCTCTCGTTCCTGGACAGCATCATCATCCAGGCCATCTGCCCCCGGCCGGTCGCGTTCTTCGCCAAGGCGGAGTACTTCACCACCCCCGGGGTCAAGGGCCGGGCGATGAAGGCGTTCTTCGAATCCGTCGGCTCCATCCCGGTCGAGCGCGGGGAACAGGCGGCCAGCGTCGCGGCGCTGGATGCGCTGGTCGACCTGCTCGCGGACGGGCAGGGCGTCGGCATCTACCCGGAGGGCACCCGCTCGCGCGACGGGCGGCTCTACCGGGGCCGGACCGGCGTGGGCTGGCTCGCGCTGTCGACCGGTGCGCCCGTGGTCCCGGTGGGACTGGTCGGCACCGAACGGCTGCAGCCCGCCGGCAGCAACCGGATCACCCCGCGCAAGTTCACGCTCACGGTCGGCGAGCCCCTGCAGTTCGACCATGTCGGGCGCAGGCACCCCCTGCCGCAGCGCCGCCAGGCCACCGATGCCATCGTGGATGCGATCGCCGCGATCACCGGGCAGGAACGCTCGGGCAACTACAACCAGTCGCCGTCCGCGGAGTAGCGTTAACGCATGGCCGATCCCACCAGCTACCGCCCGCGGACCGGTGAAATACCCACCGGTCCCGGCGTCTACCGTTTCCGCGACCCGCAGGCCCGCGTCATCTATGTCGGCAAGGCCAAGAACCTCCGCTCGCGGTTGAACTCCTACTTCGCCAACCCGGCGACCCTGATGCCCAAGACCCACACCATGGTGCACACCGCGGCCAGCGTCGAATGGACGGTCGTGGGCAGCGAGCTCGAGGCCCTGCAGCTCGAGTACACGTGGATCAAGGAATACGCCCCGCGGTTCAACATCATGTTCCGCGACGACAAGTCCTACCCCTACCTGGCGGTCACCCTGGGGGAGAAGTTCCCCCGCGCCCAGGTCATGCGCGGTGACCGGCGCAAGGACGTGAAGTACTTCGGGCCGTTCTACCCGGCCAAGGCGATCCGCGAAACCCTCGACACCCTGCTGCGCGTCTTCCCCGTGCGCACCTGCAGCGCCGGCATCTTCCGCCGCGCCCAGCAGTCCGGGCGCCCCTGCCTGCTCGGCTACATCGACAAGTGCTCCGCCCCCTGCGTCGGGCGCATCAGCCCCGAGGACCACCGCAAGCTCGCCGACGAACTCTGCCAGTTCATGGGCGGCGAAGGCACCCGGTTCATGCGCGACCTCGAGGGCCAGATGAAGGCCGCCGTCGCCGAACTCGACTACGAGCAGGCCGCCCGGCTGCGCGACGACATCGCCGCCCTGCGCCGGGTCTTCGAACGCAACGCCGTCGTGCTCTCCGAGGACACCGAAGCCGACATCTTCGCCGTCGCCGAGGACGACCTCGAGGCCGCGGTCCAGGTCTTCCACGTCCGCCAGGGGCGCATCCGCGGCCAACGCGGCTGGGTCGTGGAAAAGGTCGAGGAAACCAACGGACCCGAATTCATCGAACACCTCCTGCAGCAGGTCTACGGCGAGAACACCGGCGGCGACCGGATCCCGCGGGAGGTCCTGGTCCCCGTCGAACCCGAGAACCCGGAGGAACTGGCGACCTGGCTGCGCGGGCTGCGCGGGGCCGCGGTGAACCTGCGGGTGCCGCAACGCGGCGAGAAGGCCGCGCTCATGGGCACGGTGCGGGACAACGCCGAACAGTCCCTGCGCCTGCACAAGTCACGCCGCGCCGCAGACATCACCACGCGCAGCGCCGCCCTGCAGGAACTCCAGGAGGCCCTGGGCCTGCCGGTGCCGCTGATGCGCATCGAGTGCTACGACATCTCCCACGTCCAGGGCACCAACGTGGTCGCCTCCATGGTCGTCGTCGAGGACGGGCTGCCCAAGAAGTCCGACTACCGGAAGTTCTCCATCACCGGCGACGCGGCCCGCGACGACACCGCCTCAATGTACGACGTCATCACCCGCCGGTTCCGCCACTACCTCGACGACCAGGCCGCGATGGCCCCGGTCATCAGCGGCGAGATCAGCATCGAGGAGTCGGGCGAGAAGGCCCCGCCGCGCAAATTCGCCTACCCGCCCTCCCTCGTGGTGGTCGACGGCGGCCCACCCCAGGTGGCGGCCGCCGTGCAGGCCCTGGCGGACCTGGGCATCGACGACGTCTACGTCGCCGGGCTGGCCAAGCGGCTCGAGGAGCTGTGGCTGCCCGATGACCCGTTCCCCGTCGTGTTGCCGCGCGCCTCCCACGGGCTCTACCTGCTCCAGCGCATCCGCGACGAGGCCCACCGCTTCGCCATCACCTTCCACCGGCAAAAGCGCAGCGCCGCGATGACCACGTCGCTGCTGGACGGCGTCCCCGGGCTCGGCCCGTCCAAACGCCAGGCCATCGTCAAGCACTTCGGATCACTCAAGCGCATGCGTGCGGCCGGTGCAGAGGACTTCCAGCAGGTCAAGGGGGTGGGGCCGCGGCTCGCGGCCCACCTCGTCGAGGCCCTTGCGGCCCCCGGCCCCTCCGGGGACGAGGGGCACGACGGCGGGGCGGAACCTGCCGTGAACACCGCCACGGGGGAGCTGCTGGACTGAGCAACGAGCGCGGCCCGATCCCGACTAGACTGAAATCATGAGTATCGAGCTGAGCCCCGTCAAGCCCGAAGAATCAGAAATGCTGGTGGTCACCGGCATGTCCGGCGCCGGCCGGACCACCGCGGCCCACGCGCTGGAGGACCAGGGCTGGTACGTCGTGGAGAACCTGCCCCCGCAGCTGTTGCGCACGCTCACGGACCTGGTGGCCCGCAACCCCGGGTCGATCCCCAAGCTGGCCGTCGTCATGGACGTGCGCAGCCGCGCCCTGTTCGCCGAATTGCGCGAAAACCTCGGCCAGCTGCGTGCGGCCGGCATCAAGTACCGGGTGCTGTTCCTGGACGCCAGCGACGATCTGCTCATCCGCCGTTTCGAACAGGGCCGCCGGCCGCACCCGTTGCAGGGCGACGGCCGGATCTCCGACGGCATCACCGCCGAACGCGAGGTCCTGCGCGAGATCAAGGACAACGCCGAGATCGTCATCGACACGACCCCGTTGAACGTCCACGCGCTGGGCCGGTCGATCATCGAGCTCTTCTCCGATTCGGGCCCCGTGGTCCTGCGCCTGAACGTCATGAGCTTCGGGTTCAAGTACGGGTTGCCCACCGACGCCAACTTCCTGGCCGACGTCAGGTTCATCCCCAACCCGCACTGGGTTCCTGCCTTGCGCCCCCATACGGGCCAGGACGCCGTCGTTAGCGACTACGTGATGGAGGCGGAGGGGACTGCCGAGTTCATCACCCATTACCTGGCGGCACTCGAGCCCGTCCTGGAGGGCTACCGCCGGGAGAACAAGCACTACGCGACGATCGCGATCGGCTGCACCGGGGGCAAGCACCGTTCGGTCGCGGTGGCCGAGGAGATGGCCCGCCGCCTCCGCCAGGTGCCCAGCGTGACCGTCCTGGTCAACCACCGCGACCTGGGCAGGGAGTAGCTGCAGTGACCTTCCTGACGGGGCAAATGCCCATGCTGCCGCCGCGGTCCACGCGGGACGCCGTGACGGCCACGCGGGTCGCGGCCCTCGGTGGAGGCCACGGGCTGTCGGCTTCGCTGTCGGCACTGCGCCGGTTGACCAACGACATCACCGCCATCGTGACGGTCGCCGACGACGGGGGGTCCTCCGGTCGGTTGCGCCGCGAGCTCGGCGTCCTGCCGCCGGGCGATCTGCGCATGGCGCTGGCCGCGCTCTGTGACGAATCCGACTGGGGACGCACCTGGCGCGATGTCATGCAGCACCGGTTCAAGGCGGCAGAAGGCGCCGAAAGCTCGTTGGACAACCACGCCTTGGGCAACCTGCTGATCGTCACGCTGTGGGAGCTGCTCGGCGACGCCGTGGCCGGCCTGCGCTGGGCCGGGGCGCTGCTGGGGGCCCGCGGTGCGGTGCTGCCGATGAGCGCGGTTCCGCTGAACATCTCCGGCGAGGTGCTCACGACGGCCGAGAACGGCAACCTGGTCCGGCGCCGGATCGAGGGCCAGGCCGCGTTGGCGGCCGCTGGCCACGACACCCTGGTCAACAACGTGGCGCTCACCCCCCTCGACGCCTCCGCCTGCCCCGAGGCCCTCGAGGCCATCGAGCTCGCGGACTGGGTCATCCTCGGCCCGGGGTCCTGGTATACCTCGGTGCTGCCCCACCTCCTCCTGCCCGAGGTGCGCGAGGCCCTGCAGAACACCCCCGCCCGCCGGTTGCTGACCATGAACCTGGCGATGGATACCGGGGAGACCGCCGGCCTGACCGCGGCCGGCCACCTCGACGTGATCGCCCGGTACGCTCCGGACCTGCGCATCGACGCGGTCTTGGCCGATCCGTCGTCCATCGACGACGAGGCGGCCTTCACCGCGGCGGCCCGCCGGCTGGGTGCCGAATGCTTTTTCGGTAAGGTGGCTAGTGGGCATGACCGCGCCGTCCACGAGCCCCTGCGGTTGGCGGCGGAGTACCAGGACGTCTTCGAGACGTTCGCCCGCAACCCAATGCGAAGTGAGGAAGAGAAGCCATGGCACTGACAGCCTCGGTCAAGGACGAGCTGTCCCGGCTTGACGTCAAGAAGTCCTCTGTCCGCAAAGCCGAAGTGTCGGCAACCCTGCGCTTTGCCGGGGGACTGCACATCATCTCCGGACGCATCGTCATCGAGGCGGAGGTCGATCTCGCCGCGACGGCCCGCCGCCTGCGGCAGGCCATCGCCGAGGTGTACGGCCACACCGCCGAGATCATCGTCGTCTCCGGCGGGGGACTACGCCGCGGCAGCCGCTATGTCGTGCGGGTGGTCCGCGAGGGCGAATCACTGGCACGCCAAACGGGCCTGCTCGACGGCCGGGGACGGCCCGTACGCGGATTGCCTTCGGTGATCGTCAACGGCTCGGCGGGCGACGCGGAGGCGGTCTGGCGGGGCGCCTTCCTGGCCCATGGTTCGCTCACCGAGCCGGGCCGCTCCTCCGCCCTCGAGGTCACCTGCCCGGGGCCGGAAGCCGCGCTGGCGCTCGTCGGTGCCGCCCGCCGGCTGGACATCGTGGCCAAGGCCCGCGAGGTGCGCGGCGTCGACCGTGTCGTCATCCGCGATGGGGACAGCATCGCCGCCCTGCTCACCCGCATGGGTGCCCACGACACGCTGTTGGTGTGGGAGGAGCGCCGGATGCGCAAGGAGGTCCGGGCGACCGCCAACCGCCTGGCGAACTTCGACGACGCCAACCTGCGCCGCTCCGCGCAGGCCGCCGTGGCGGCCGGCGCCCGCGTCGAGCGGGCACTGGAGATCCTGGGCGACGACGTCCCGGACCACCTGCAATACGCGGGCCAGCTGCGGGTCGCGCACAAGCAGGCCAGCCTGGACGAGCTGGGCCACCTGGCCGATCCACCGATGACCAAGGACGCCATCGCCGGGCGCATCCGCCGCCTACTGGCGATGGCCGACCGACGGGCCGCCGAGCTGGGAATACCCGGCACGGAGGCCAGCGTTACAGCAGATATGCTCGACGGCTGATTCTGCCGCTGGATTTCCGCGCCTGAGGGCCGGGATGCATTACCCACCAGCACGTCCGGCCCCCGGACGTGCACGACGAATGGAGGAGAACATGGTCAAGTACGAACTTCCCGAGCTGCCGTATGACTACGCCGCGCTGGAACCGAACATTTCCGCGCGCATCATGGAGCTGCACCATAGCAAGCACCACCAGGCCTACGTCACCGGTGCCAACACGGCACTGGAGAAGATGGCCGAGGCACGTGACAAGGGCGACGCCGCCGGCGCTGCCAAGCTGTCCAAGGACCTGCAGTTCAACTTGGGTGGCCACGTCAACCACTCCATCTTCTGGAACAACCTCTCCCCTGAGGGTGGCGACAAGCCCGAGGGCGAGCTGGCCGCGGCCATCGACGACGCCTTTGGCTCGTTCGATGCCTTCCGCGACCACTTCACCAGTGCCGCCACCACCATCCAGGGATCCGGTTGGGCCATCCTGGCCTACGAGCCGCTCGGCGGGAACATCGTCATCGAGCAGATGTACGATCAGCAGAACGGCGCCCCCGTGGCCACCACACCCCTGCTCATGCTGGACATGTGGGAGCACGCCTTCTACCTGGACTACCAGAACGTCAAGGCCGACTACGTCAAGGCCTTCTGGAACATCGTGAACTGGGCCGACGTCTCGGCCCGCTTCGCCGCCGCGCGCACCGGGGCCAAGTCCCTGGTCGTTCCGGGCAAGTAGCAGCAAAATCCCCGGGCCCGAGCGGCCCGGGGGATCGGGCAAGTAACCTTGCTCACACATCCGGCGCCAGATGGCGTAGGATGTGGTCAACGGTTCCTGCGGGCCCCGCATCCGGTTTTCCCCGGATCGGGAGCCCGCGGGACCGGCCGGCCCACCGGCCAACGACACAACGGGGTGTCCAATCACCAACAATGCCACCCCGCGTCAACAACTCCTCACCCGGAGCACGGTGGTGGCTTCCACCCGGCAAGGAGAATATTCACGTGACTACCCGTGTTGGCATCAATGGTTTCGGACGCATCGGCCGCAACTACCTGCGCGCCGCGCTGATGAACCAGGCAGACCTCGAGATCGTCGCCATCAACGACCTGGCCCACATCGACAGCCTGGCCATGCTGCTCAAGTACGACTCCGTCCTGGGCCGTCTGGCCGAAGACGTCTCCGTCGACGGCAACTTCCTGGTGGTCGGCAACCAGCGGATCCGCATCCTTTCCGAGAAGGATCCCGCCCACCTGGGCTGGGGCGAGCTCGGAGTCGACATCGCCATCGAATCCACCGGCATCTTCACCAAGGCAGATGGTGCCCGCAAGCACCTCGAGGCCGGGGCCAAGAAGGTCATCATCTCGGCCCCCGCCAAGGGCGAGGACATCACCATCGTGATGGGCGTCAACGACGGGCAGTACGACCCGGAGAACCACCACATCATCTCCAACGCGTCCTGCACCACGAACTGCCTCGGTCCCGTGGCGAAGGTCCTGAACGACCAGTTCGGCATCGTCGACGGCCTGATGACCACCATCCACGCCTACACCGCCGACCAGAACCTGCAGGACGGCCCCCACAAGGACCCCCGCCGTGCCCGCGCCGCCGCCCTGAACATGGTCCCCACCTCCACGGGTGCCGCCAAGGCCATCGGCCGCGTGCTCCCCGAGCTCAAGGGCAAGCTCGACGGCTACGCCATGCGCGTCCCGGTCCCGACCGGCTCCGCCACCGACCTGACCGTCACCCTGGCCCGCGAGGCCTCCGTCGACGAGGTCAACGCCGCTTTCCGCAAGGCGTCGGAGGAAGGGCCGTTGGCAAAGTACCTGAGCTACAACGAGGACCCGATCGTCTCCAGCGACATCGTCACGGACCCGCACTCGGCGATCTTCGACGCCCCGTTGACCAAGGTCCTCGGCAGCACCGTGAAGGTCGTCGCCTGGTACGACAACGAATTCGGCTACTCGAGCCGGCTGGTCGACCTGACCGAATTCGTCGGCTCGAAGCTCGCGTAGCAGCGGCGATCCGATAGCCTGAAGCCATGACTTCCCACACTCTCGACGATCTGCTCGCCGATGGTGTCCGCGGGCGGCACGTTCTGGTCAGAAGCGACCTGAACGTGCCGCTCGACGGTTCCACCGTCACCGACGACGGACGCATCCGCGCGTCCCTTCCCGTCCTGTCCAAACTGTCCGACGCCGGTGCCCGGGTCATCGTCATGGCCCACCTGGGCCGCCCGAAGGGCGCCCCGGAACCGAAGTACTCCATCCGGCCGGCGGCCGACCGCCTCTCCGAGCTGGCCGACTTCGACGTCACCGTCGCCGAGGACGTGGTCGGCGACAGCGCCCGGAAGCTGGCCTCGGGGCTCGCCGACGGCGAGGTCCTGGTCCTGGAGAACGTGCGCTTCGACGCCCGCGAAACCAGCAAGGACGATTCCGAACGTGCAGCCTTCGCCGCGGAGCTCGCTGCCCTGACCGCGGACCACGGCGCCTACGTCGACGACGCCTTCGGTGCGGTGCACCGCAAGCACGCCTCCGTGGTCGACATCGCCGCCGTGCTCCCGGCCTACCAGGGCGATCTCGTCCACACCGAGGTCGAAGTCCTGCACCAGCTCACCGAGGCGCCCAAGCGTCCCTACGTCGTCGTCCTCGGCGGCTCCAAGGTCTCGGACAAGCTGGCCGTGATCGACAACCTGCTCGGCCGCGCCGACCACCTGCTCATCGGCGGCGGCATGGCCTTCACCTTCCTCAAGGCCATGGGCCACGAGGTCGGCAAGTCCCTGCTGGAGGCCGACCAGCTGGACACGGTCCGCGGCTACCTCTCCCGCGCCAAGGAGGTGGGCTGCGACATCATCGTGCCCACCGATGTGGTGGTCGCCTCGAAGTTCGGGGACGACGCCGAGCACGAGGTTCTCCCCGCCGACGGCATCGAATCCGGCCGCTTCGGCGACACCGGCCTGGGACTGGACATCGGGCCGGCCTCGGGCGAGGCCTTCGCCAGCTACATCCGCTCGGCCAACACCGTCTTCTGGAACGGCCCGATGGGCGTGTTCGAGATCGAGGCCTTCGCCGGGGGAACCCGGGCCGTGGCCCAGGCCCTGGCCGACTCCGAGGCGTTCAGCGTCGTCGGCGGCGGCGACTCGGCCGCCGCCGTGCGAGCGCTGGGCTTCGACGAGGACGACTTCGGCCACATCTCCACCGGAGGCGGCGCCAGCCTCGAATACCTGGAGGGCAAGGAATTGCCCGGCCTGACCGCACTCGAAGGGAAGTAGCCTCATATGACCACCTCCACCAACGGGCAATTCGTCCGCAAGCCGCTCATTGCCGGCAACTGGAAGATGAACATGGACCACGTCCAGGGCATCACGCTGCTGCAGAAGCTCGCGTGGACGCTCGAGGACGCCAAGCACGACTTCGACCGGGTCGAAGTGGCAGTGTTCCCGCCTTTCACCGACCTGCGCGGTGTGCAGACCCTCGTCGCGGGAGACGACCTCCCGGTCGTCTATGGCGGCCAGGACCTCTCGCCCGAGGACTCGGGCGCCTACACCGGAGACATCTCCGGGGCGTTCCTGGCCAAGCTCGGGGCACGGTATGCCCTGGTGGGGCACAGCGAACGCCGCAGCATCCACGGCGAGTCGGACGAACTGCTCTCCCGCAAGGTGGCAGCCGCCTACCGCCACGGGCTGGTCCCGGTGCTCTGCGTCGGGGAGGGCCTCGAGGTGCGCCAAGCCGGCAACCATGTCGAGCACACTGTGGAGCAGCTCCGCGGGTCCCTCGCGGGGGTGGGGGCCGAGCAGGCTGCCAGCCTCGTCGTCGCCTACGAGCCGGTGTGGGCCATCGGCACCGGGGAAGTCGCCGGCCCCGCCGATGCCCAGGAAATGGCCGCGGCCCTGCGCGCCGAACTCGAGAAGCTGTATGACGCCGGGACGGCCGCCGGGATCCGGCTGCTCTATGGCGGATCGGTCAAGGCGGCAAACGCCGCGGCGATCCTGCGCGGAAGCGACGTCGACGGGCTCCTCGTCGGGGGTGCCAGCCTGGACGCCGCCGAATTTGCTAACATTGTCAGGTTCGAGCATCATCTGGTGACGGACTAGTCGGCCCCGGCCGTAGTCGACCGAAAGGTAGTAGTGGAAACACTCAAGATTGTCCTGCAGGTGGTGTTGGGACTCGTCAGCCTCCTGCTGACCCTGCTCATCCTGCTGCATAAGGGACGCGGCGGCGGCATGTCGGACATGTTCGGCGGTGGCATGACCACCAGCCTCGGTTCCTCCGGCGTCGCCGAACGGAACCTCAACCGCATCACGGTCGTCCTCGGCCTGAGCTGGGGAGCCGTCATCATCGCCCTCGGCGTCATCATGCGCTTCAGCGCCGAGTCCTAGACACCCGACACCTGGCCGCGCACGGTCGCTGACCGTCGCGCCGGGTGGCAACCAGTGAGCGCCACGAGGCGGCTTCCCCCGGGAAGCCGCCTCGTTTCTCCTTGTCTGGGCCGAGGTCCCGTGTTCGGATGGGGACCACACGCGGCAGCCGTCCGCGCTGTGGAATGGAGCAACCATGATGAAGCGCACCTATCCCGACGGGGTCCCCTGCTGGGTCGATACCGGCCAACCGGATGTCGAGGCGGCCCTCCGATACTACGGTGGCCTCTTCGGCTAGACCTTCGAGGACATGCTGCCCGACGATTCGCCCAGCCGCTACTTGATCGCGCGTCTCGACGGCGAGGACGTCGGGGGGATTTCCAGCTCCGAGGCGGCCACGGCCACGTGGAACACCTATGTCGCCGTCGCGGATGCCGGGGAAACCGCGGCCCGGCCGGAGACGCTGGGCGCGGGGGTCGTGTCGGAGCCCGAGGTGTCCGGACATGCTGGCATCTCGGCGGTCCTGACAGATGCAGAAGGTGCTGAAATCCGCCTGTGGCAGGCGGACCGGCGCCTCGGCTCCCAAGTCGTGAACGGGCCCGGCACCTGGAATTTCAGCGATCTCCATTCCGCCGATCCGCCGGCGTCGAAGGAGTTCTACACCGCGAGTTTCGGGTGGCGCTTCGACGATCTCGGGTTTGCCACCATGATCGGACGGCCCGGATACGGGGACCACCTGGAGGCAACCGTAGATCCGGGCATCAGATCGCGGCAGTTCCAGGTCCACAGCCCCGTTGGCTTCGAGGACGCCATCGGGTGGCACGCCACCGCTGCGGCCGGCGAGCCACCCCACTGGCACGTCACCTTCTCGGTCGCCGACAGGGATGATTTCGTGGAACTGGCGGAGCGTCTCGGCGGCCAGGTGCTGACGTCGGAAGAGTCGCAATGGAGCCGTACCGCGCTGCTGCGCGACCCCCGGGGAGCCGAATTCACCGCCAGCCAGTTCACCCCGCCGTCAAACTGATGGCCGCAGCCGGTTCAGCTGGCCGAGAGGGTCAGCGTTCGCTGGCGGTCACGCTGCGCAGGTTCGTCTGGGTGAGGCCCTCGCGCAGCACCTCTCCCAGGACCTCGTCCGGATCCAGCCGGCGTAGTTCCTCGGCCAGGCACGAGGACGTGTTCCGGCGGGGGAGCGAGACCCGCTGCACGGGCTGGCCCGGCTGGTACAACTCGGCGACATCGTCGTGCGGACGGGTGAGCACCACATCACCGTCGGAGCTCGAAAAGCGCACGCTGCGCACGCCCGTCCCGCGCACCGATGCGGCGATGGTCACCGGGATGTCCAGCCGCAGGGTCAACCACGCCGCCAACAGGACGACGCTGGGGTTCGATGCCGCGCCCTTGACGGTGGCCGCCGTCAACCGGGACGGGTCGAGCTGGTCCAGCACGGCGGCCAGCTGGGCCCTCCACAGGGTCAGCCGGGTCCAGGCCAGATCGGTGTCCCCGGCAACATAGCTCTGCGCCAAGGCGAAGAGGGCCTGTTGTGGTTCGTCGGCGGTGCTGCTGTCGGTGATGCGCCGATGCGCAATCCTCCCGATGGCCGTCTCCGATGCGCTGCGGGGCATGCCATGGGGCCACCACGCCACGATCGGCGCATCGGGCAGCAGCAGGGCATTGACCAGCGATTCGTTCGCCGTGGCCAGTTCGCCGTCGGCGTGCAGCACGATGACCTCCGAGGCGCCGGCATCCCCGCCGACACGGATCTGGGCACCGAGCTCGGTCGGTGACGAGGGGTCGCCCTCGACCACGACGACGATGCGGCACGGGTGCTCCCGGCTGGCGAGGTTGGCTGCCGCGATGGCCTCCTCCTCGAACCCGGCCCGGGTGACCACCACCAGGGTCAGGACCCGGCTGAGGGCCACCACCCCTCCGGTTTCACGCAGGTTCATGAGCTTCTTCGCCACCTTGGAGGTGGTCGTGTTCTGCAGGTCGACGATCATGGCCGACGCCACATCCTTCCGTCTCGGGCCAGCAGCTCGTCCGCGGAGGCCGGCCCCCAGCTTCCGGGTGCATAGGGTTCGGGCTGTTCGTCGAGTCCGGCCCAGTACTCCTCGAACGGGTCGAGGATCTGCCAGGACAGTTCGACCTCCTCGTGCCGCGGGAACAGCGGGGGCTCGCCCAACAGCACGTCGAGGATCAGCCGCTCGTAGGCCTCCGGGCTGGATTCGGTGAAGGAGTGCCCGTAGCCGAAGTCCATGGTGACGTCGCGGACCTCCATTTGCGTCCCCGGGACCTTGGAGCCGAAGCGGATGGTCGCCCCCTCGTCGGGCTGCACCCGGATCACCACCGCATTCTGGCCGAATTCCTCGGAGGAATTGTCGCGGAAGAGCAGGTTGGGTGCCCGCTTGAAGACGACGGCGATCTCCGTGACGCGTCGGCCCAAGCGTTTTCCGGCCCGCAGGTAGAACGGAACCCCCGACCAACGCCGGGTGTTGATGTCGACCCGGATCGCCGCGAAGGTCTCGGTACGGGATTCGGGGTTGAAGCCCTCCTCGTCGAGGAACCCGGTGACCTCCTCGCCGCCCTGCCAGCCCCCGGTGTACTGCCCGCGCGCGGAATGGCGGGACAGGTCGGCGGGCAGCTTGACGGCGGCCAGCACCTTTTCCTTCTCGGCGCGCAGGTGGTCGGCGTTGAAGGAGATGGGCTCCTCCATGGCCGTCAGGGCGAGCAGTTGCAGCAGGTGGTTCTGGATGACATCGCGTGCCGCCCCGACGCCGTCGTAGTAGCCGGCCCGGCCACCGATGCCGATGTCCTCGGCCATCGTGATCTGGACGTGGTCGACGTAGTTGGCGTTCCACAGCGGCTCGAAGAGCTGGTTGGCAAAGCGCAGCGCCAGCAGGTTCTGGACCGTTTCCTTGCCCAGGTAGTGGTCGATCCGGAAGACGGCGTCGGGAGGGAACACCGACTCGACGATCGCATTGAGCTCGCGGGCCGATTCCAGGTCGTGGCCGAACGGCTTCTCGATGACCACCCGGCGCCACGGCAGGGAGTCCGCGGCACCGCCGTCGTGCACCGGCGTGGCCTCCGGTCCGGTCTCGTCGCCGGCGCCGGAATCCGCGGTGCGGATCTGCTCCGGCTGGGCCAGCCCGTGGCGGGAGAGCTGCTCGCAGACCTGCTCGAAGGAATTCGGGGGGATGGACAGGTAGAAGACGTGGTTGCCGCGCGTGCCACGCGAGCCCTCGAGCTCGTCAAGGGTCTGCCCAAGTCGGTCGTAGGCGTCCTCGTCGGTGAAACCTCCGGTGACGAAACGGAATCCGCTGGAGAGCTGGGCCCACACGGTTTCGTTGAACGGCGTGCGGGCGTTGTCCGTCACCCACTCGCGGGCCTGCGCCACGAAATCGTCGGCCGACCAGTCGCGGCGGCCGAAGCCGACGACGGCGAAGCTCGGCGGCAGCAGGCCGCGGTTGGCGAGGTCGTAGACGGCGGGGAGGAGCTTCTTGCGGGCCAGGTCGCCGGTGACGCCGAAGAACACCAGGGCCGATGGCCCGGCGATGCGGTTCAGGCGGCGGTCCCGGCGGTCGCGCAGGGGATTGTGCGCGGCGGTTTCTGCCATGGGGTACTTTCTGGATCGAAGCAGGTGGAAGGCGAACGGCGGGCGGCCGGGGAGGCCGCCCGCCGTGTCGTCGTTACCGGTGGAGTCCGGGCAACGCGCCGATCGCGGCGCGGAGCTGGCGGATGCCCTCGTCACGCGAGGTGAGGTGCAGACGCAGGACGGGCCGCCCCAGATCCGCCAGGACCTGGGCGTCACCGGTGGCCTGGGCGGAGATCAGCTGGCCGAAGGTGAACGGCCGGTCGGGGATGCTAATGTCCGTGTCGGAGTCCGCCGTGATCTGCAGGTAGACACCGATCCGCGGTCCGCCCTTGTGGAACTGCCCGGTGGAGTGCAGGAACCGCGGGCCCCACCCGAAGGTGGTGGGACGGTCCGAGGCGACCGCCAGGTCTTCGCGCAGGGTCGCCAGCTCGGCGTGGCCCACCCGGTCCAGATATGCCTGGATGCTCACGTAGCCGTCGGCCGGGAGTGCACCCAGCAGGTTAGCCACGGCGTCGGTGACTCCGGCTACCCCCTCGAGCAGGCCCTCGGTGGCGCGCAGCTCGATGTCGCCGTCCACCAGCTGGGCCTGATCCGGCTCCGGCGTGGCGTCCAGCAGGCCGCGCGCGGCGATCTTGGCCGCCTCGACGTCGGGCTGGTCGAACGGATTGATCCCGAGCAGCTTGCCGGCCACGACCACTGCGTATTCCCACAAGAGCAGCTGGCTGCCGAGTGACCCGGACACGTACACGTGGTGCCCGGTGGTGGCGACGACCGGCTCCTCGTCATCGGCGACCAGGTGCACCAGCAACACGTCATCCGCCTGCTCGACGGTCTCCTCGGCGCCGGGTTCCACGACCACGGGCAACAAGCCCGTGCCGTCCTTTCCCGTGGATTCGGCGATGAGCTGTTCGGCCCAGTCGGCAAAACCGACGATTCCGGACCCCTCGTCGACGAAGACGATCTTGTTGCGCAACGGCGCGGTGCCGCCCAGGGCCGCGCCCAGGGCGAGGGCGAGGTTGTCCTCGTCGTCGTCCGCGAGGAACTCCGCGGCTTCCTCCGCCTCGTCGAGCAGTTTGGCGATGTCGGCCCCGGCCAGGCCCGATGGGACCAGGCCGAATGCGGTGAGCGCCGAATAGCGTCCACCCACGTTGGGGTCCGCGTTGAAGACGGCGCGGTACCCTGCCTTGCGGGACGCCTCGTCCATCGGGGAACCGGGGTCGGTGACGACGACGATGCGGGAGGCCGGATCGATGCCTGCATCCTCGAAGGCCTGCGAGAACACACGGCGCTGTGAGTCGGTCTCGACTGTCGACCCTGACTTCGAGGACACGACCAAGACGGTGGTGGCCAGACGGTCGGTCAACGCGTTGCCGACCATTTCCGGGTCGGTGCTGTCCAGGACGATGAGTTCCACATCGGACGTGGCCGTGATGACCTCCGGAGCCAACGAGGAGCCGCCCATGCCGGCCAGGACGATCCGGTTGATGTCCTCGGCGCGAAACTCGTCGCGCAGCTCGAGAATCGATGACACCAGCGGGCGCGACGTCTCGGCCAGGTCGACCCACCCCAGACGCTTCGCGGCCTCGGATTCGGCCTCCGGACCCCACAAGGTGGCGTCCTTGGCCGCGATGCGCGATGCCGTATTCTCCGCGACCAGGCCGGGGACGCACGCGCGGATGGCCTCCTGTGCGGCCCCGGTGGCGGTGAACCCGAGGGCACTCATGCCGAGGCCTTGCTGGCTGCGTCGAGGGCTTCGCGGACGTCGACGAGCAGTTCCTTCCAGGCGGCCTCGAACTTCTCGACGCCTTCGGTCTCCAGCAGGGCCACGACGTCGTTGTAGTCGATGCCCTGGGCAGCGAGGTCGTCGAGTACCTGGTTGGACTCGTCGTACGTGCCGGTTACCGTGTCGCCGGTGATCTCGGCGTGGTCCGCCGTGGCATCCAGCGTCTTCTCCGGCATGGTGTTCACGACCTGCGGGGCCACCAAGCCGGTGACGTAGAGCGTGTCCGGCAGCGAGGGGTCCTTCACGCCGGTGGAGGCCCACAGCGGGCGCTGGGGACGGGCCCCCGCAGCGGCCAGGACGCCCCAACGCTCGGAGGAGAAGTCTTCCTCGAAGACCTGGTAGGCCAGACGGGCATTGGCCAGACCGGCCTTGCCCTTGAGGGCCGTGGCCTCGTCGGTGCCGATGGCGTCGAGCCGCTTGTCGATCTCGGTGTCGACGCGCGAGACGAAGAAGGAGGCGACGGAGTGGATCTTGGAGAGGTCGTGCCCGTTCTCCTTGGCCTGCTCCAGTCCGGTCATGAACGCGTTGATGACCGCGCGGTAGCGCTCCAGCGAGAAGATCAGCGTGACGTTGACGCTGATGCCCTCCGCGAGGGTCGCGGTGATGGCTTCGAGGCCTTCGATGGTGGCGGGGATCTTGATGAACACGTTCTCGCGGTCGACCTTGGCGAAGAGCTTCTTGGCCTCGGCGATCGTTGCCGCTGCATCGTGGGCCGAACGCGGATCGACCTCGATCGAGACGCGTCCGTCGATGCCATGGCTGGCCGTGGCGACCGGGGCAAACAGGTCGCAGGCAGTGGTGACGTCATGGGTGGTGATCTGGAAGACGGCGTCCTCGACGTCGCTCCCGGCAGCCGCCAGCTGGGCGACCTGTTCCTTGTAGTCGGCGTCGCCCTTGGAGAGCGCGGCGGCGAAGATCGAGGGGTTCGTGGTCACGCCGACCACGTTCATGCCGCCGATCAGTTCCTTCAGGGAGCCGGAGGTCAAACGCGAGCGGGAGAGGTCATCGAGCCAGATGGACACTCCTGCGTCGGAGAGTGCCTGGGTGTTGGGGTTGCTCATGGGGTGGGTCCTTCCGGAGAGGGGATGAGGTTCGGGGGCGTTCCGTGGCCGGGGCCGGGGAACGGTACCGGCCAGCCCGATGCGGGCTGGCCGGCGTCCTGCTATTTCGTGGCTGCGATGGAATCGCGGGCCGCCTGGGCGACGGCCTCGGCGGTGATGCCGAATTCGGCGTAGAGGCGCTGGTAGTCGGCGGACGCGCCGAAGTGGTCCAGTGAGACGATGCGGCCCTTGTCGCCCACCAACTCGCGCCAGCCCTGGGCGACGCCGGCCTCGACGCTGACCCGTGCCGTGACGGCGGAGGGCAGCACGGATTCGCGGTAGGCCTGGTCCTGCCGGTTGAACCACTCGAGCGAGGGCAGCGAAACGACGCGGGCTGCCACGCCTTCGGCGGCCAGCGCCTCGCGGGCGTCCACGGCCAGCTGGACCTCGGAGCCGGTTCCCAGCAGGACGACGTCCGGATCGACGACCTGGCCATCGCGCAGGGCGTCGACCAGCACGTAGCCGCCGCGTGCGGCGCCGGAGGCGGCACCGAAGCCCGGCTGGGAGCGGTCGTACACCGGAAGGTTCTGGCGCGAGAGCACCAGGCCGGCGGGGTTGGAGGTGTTCTCCAGGATCGTCTTCCAGGCCCAGGCCACCTCGTTGGCGTCCGCGGGGCGGACGACGTCGAGGTTCGGGATGGCGCGCAACGAGGCGAGCTGTTCCACCGGCTGGTGGGTCGGGCCGTCTTCCCCGAGACCGATCGAGTCATGCGTCCAGACGTAGATGGACGGCACGCCCATCAGCGCCGACAGGCGGATGGCCGGGCGCTGGTAATCCGAGAAGATCAGGAACGTCCCCGAGTACGGGCGCGTCGGCGAGGCCAGGGCGATGCCGTTGACGATCGAGGCAGCGGCGTGCTCGCG
Source organism: Micrococcaceae bacterium RIT 802 (assembly GCA_016892645.1). GTDB lineage: Bacteria > Actinomycetota > Actinomycetes > Actinomycetales > Micrococcaceae > Arthrobacter_H. The sequence continues at coordinate 10,552 of JAFEMX010000003.1, read as the reverse complement.
GATGCCGAAGTGCAGGACCCGGCCAAACGGGTCGCCCTTCCACGAGTCGGTCTGCTTGGTCGCGGGGATGAACGAGGGTGCGCCCTCGATCGTGGTGTTGTTCGATCCGGCCAGGTCGGCGGATCCGCCCCACAGCTCGGGCAGCACCCCGGCGATGGCGTTGATGACCTTTCCGGAGGCCGCACGGGTGGCGAGGTCCTTGCCGGCCTCGAATTCGGGGAGCTTGGACTCCCAGCCCTCGGGGAGCTTGCCGTCGGTCAGCCGCTGGAGCAGGGCGGCGTTGTCCGGATGGGAGGACTTCCATGCATCGAAGTTCTTTTGCCATTCCGCGTGCAGCGCGGCCCCGCGGTCACCGACCTCGCGGACGTGCGCCAACACCTGGTCGTCGAGGGCGAAGTGCGCCTGCGGGTCGAAGCCCAGTTCCTTCTTCAGGCCTTCGAGCTCGTCGGTGCCGAGCTTGGAGCCGTGGATGCCGCCGGTGTTCTTCTTGGTCGGCGACGGCCAGCCGATGACGGTGCGCAGGGAGATGATCGACGGACGGGTGGTCTCCGCCTTGGCCTCGTTGATCGCCGCGTGCAGGGCCTGGATGTCCTCGACGTATTCGCCCGTGCGGGTCCAGTCCACCCGCTGGGTGTGCCAGCCGTAGGCCGCGTAGCGTCCCAGGACATCCTCCGTGAACGCCACGTCGGTGTCGTCCTCGATGGAGATGTGGTTCTCGTCGTAGATCACGACGAGGCTGCCCAGTTCCTGGTGCCCGGCCAGGGACGACGCCTCGGAGGTGACGCCTTCCTGCAGGTCGCCGTCGGAGGCGATCACGAAGATGGAGTGGTCGAAGGGGCTCGTGCCCGGGGCGGCGTCGGCATCGAGCATGCCGCGCATGCGCCGTTCGGCGTAAGCGAAGCCGACGGCCGAGGCCAGGCCCTGGCCGAGCGGGCCGGTGGTGATCTCGACCCCGTCGGTGTGGCCGACCTCGGGGTGGCCCGGGGTCAACGAGCCCCAGGTGCGCAACGACTCGATGTCCTTCATCTCCAGGCCATAACCGGAGAAGAAGAGCTGCAGGTACAGCGTCAGCGAGGTATGCCCGGGGGAGAGGACGAAGCGATCGCGTCCGATCCACTGCGGATCGCTGGGGTCGTGGCGCAGGTGCTGCTGGAACAGGAGATACGCCGCGGGGGCCAGGCTCATGGCCGTGCCGGGGTGGCCGCTGCCTACCTTTTCAACGGCGTCGGCTGCGAGGACACGGATGGTGTCCACCGCCTTCTGGTCCAATTCGGTCCACGACAATTCCCGAACATCTGACTGTGGCGCCACGTGGCGGCCCCTCTCTCTGGTCCTGTTAGGCGGTCGGTGCCGGACGAGTGAAGGTGATGGAAGCGCAGATGCTGCACGCCCATGTATGAATACTGAGCTTCAGCGCTCCGGCACATCAAGTTCAACCATATCGCTTTGGGGGTACCGGGGTCCGGTTAGTTCGGATAATTTCGGGCCCGTTCGCGCAGGGGGGAACCCGCGCCGATTTCTACACCCTGTAAAAGGGTATGATGGACGTTGTCTGTGTATACCCCGCGAAGAACTGAGTGGCATGTCCGTGAAGACCGTTCCGACCGACGCCGAGCTCGCACCTCGTGCGTCACGTCAACCCGACGAAAGCCCGAGCGGCTTTGTCGGTCGCAAGGCCAGGGCCTATGTCGCCCTGACCAAGCCGCGCGTTATCGAACTGCTCCTCGTCACGACGCTGCCGACCATGATCTTCGCCCAGCGGGGCTTCCCCGATCTTCTCACCATCCTGGCCACCCTGATCGGTGGTGCGTTCGCCGCCGGTAGCGCGGGAGCCTTCAACTGCTACTTCGACCGCGACATGGACAAGCTCATGCACCGCACCTCGAAGAGGCCCCTGGTCACCGGTGAGGTCACCCCGCGTGAGGCATTCGTCTTCTCGTGGCTGTTGGGGATCGCCTCGATCGCGATCCTGTGGGCCGGGACGAACCTGTTCACTGCGGCCCTCGGCCTCGTGGCGATCCTGCTCTACGTGGTCTTCTACACGTTGATCCTCAAACGCCGCACCTCGCAGAACATCGTCTGGGGCGGCATTGCCGGATGCATGCCTGTGCTCATCGGCTGGGCCGCCGTCACCGGCACGCTCGCCTGGCCGGCCGTCATCCTCTTTCTCATCATCTTCCTATGGACCCCGCCGCACTACTGGCCGTTGTCCATGAAGTACGCGGACGACTACAACAACGCCCACGTCCCCATGCTGGGGGCCATCGCCGGGGCCCGCACGGTCTCCGTGCAGGTCGTCCTCTATGCGTGGGCCACCGTGGTGTGTTCGCTGCTGCTGGTGCCGATGGGCAATGCGGGCATCGTCTACACGGTGCTGGCCGCCGTGTCCGGAGGCTGGTTCATCTTCGAATCGCACGTGTTGTACCGCGAGGCGCAGCGTGAGCACCTGCCGCAGGACATGAACCGCAAGGCGATGAAGGTTTTCCACATCTCCATCACGTACCTCACGATCGTGTTCGTGGCACTGGCCATCGATCCCTTCGTCGGCCAACCGATCTTCGGCTGACCCTCCCGTTTCCGGAAAGGGGCCGGGCATCCGCAGCAGCGGGTGCCCGGCCCTTTTTCCTGCCCTCTGCCCGCGCCCTCGGCGGCCCGTTCGGGCGAAGCGGATCGGCGCCGGGTTGCTCCATGGACCCGGCAGGGGTGGACGGGGTATGCGTTACGGACAGAGGTCCGACGGCCGGCCTGGCGGCCGGCCTGGCGGCCGGCCGGCACGGGACGCCGGTGCGGGGGAGTGGCGGAAGCGTCCGTGCCCGAGAAGACCTCTGGCCCCGCCTCCGCCGTGGATACGTCGGAAACGGGGCCAGATGCCTCGGCGACGCCTGGCGTCGCGACGGACTACAGCGGGACGACGCCCGTCGAACGGTCCCATACATTCGTCGCGGCCGCCGTCAACAAGGCGGTGCCGACCATGTGCAGCATGACCACGCCGATCGGCAGGCCGAGGAAGAACTGGGTGTACCCGATGGCCGCCTGCGCCAGCACGGCCACCACGAGCATGATGTAGCCGCGCTTGAGTCCGGCCGAGGCCCGGGTCCGGAAGACGAGGTACAGGCCCAGCAGCGTGGCGATGACCAGCAGGTAGACCGGGACGACGTGGATGCGCGTCACCAGGTACAGGTTGAAGTCGTGCCGGGGCGATGTCGGGTCGCCGGCGTGGGGCCCGGTCCCGGTGACCACCGTTCCCAGCACCAGGGCCAGCGCGGACGTGATGGCGACGGTCCAGCCCAGGCTGCGCAGGGACCCCGTCAACGGCCCCGCCGCGACCAGCTCCTCGCCCCGGGACTCGCGCCCGGTGCGGTTGACCAGCAGCGTGGCCGCCGCCACCAGGGCAATGGAAGCCAGGAAGTGCAGGCTGACCACCCAGGGGTTCAGATCGCTCAAGACCGTGATGCCGCCGATGACGGCCTGGATGGGAATGAAGCACAGCAGGGAGATGGACAGCCAGAAGATCGTGCGGTGCGTCCGGCGGATCCGCCAGACGGCGATGATCATGGCCAGGGCGATCGCGGCCAGAACGAAGGTCAGGAGCCGGTTCCCGAACTCGATCAGTCCGTGGATCCCCATCTCGGCGGTGGGTGTCATCGTGCCCGGCATGCAATTGGGCCACTGGGAACAGCCCAGGCCCGACGCGGTCAGGCGAACGGCTCCGCCGGAAACGATCAGGGCCGCCTGGGCCACCAGGGAGGCGATCGCGAGGCGGTGGATCCCCGAGCCGATGGACAGGGGGAGCCGGTCGTACCAGCGCGTGGCAACGGGCGTTGTCATGATGTCATTCTCCATTCGGAACACGGCGGGGTCGTGTGAGCACGCGTCAGTTCCACTTAAACCAGCGGGTGGCGGCCAGGCCGGCGGCGATCGTCCACCCCAGCAGGATCAGGCAGGCGCCGATGTTCATTGTCCCACCGATGAGGGCGTCGCGAAGTGCATCGCCGAGGGCCGAAGAGGGCAGCACGGCCACGATGTCGGCCAGCACCCCCGGCAGTCGGCTGCCCGGGATGAGGATCCCGCCGCCGGCGGCCAAGAGGATCCAGGCGAGGTTGGTGATGGCCAGGGTGGCCTCGGGCCGCACGGTGCCGGCGATCAGCAGCCCCAGCGAGGTGAACGCCGCGGCGCCGAGAACCAGGAGCACGACGGCGATGGGTGCGCCGGCGAGGTCCGGGCGCCACCCCAGGATGAGGGCGGTGCCGCCGACGAGCACCATCTGGATGACGAGCACCGCGAGCACGGCCAGCGCCTTGCCGAAGATCAACCCCGCCCGACCCAGGGGCGTGGTGGCCAGGAACCGCAGCACGCCATAGCGGCGATCGAAGCCCGTGGAGATCCCCTGGCCGGTGAAGGCGGTCGACATGACGCACAGGGCCAGCACTCCGGGGGTGGCCGCGTCGATGCGGGCTTCGGCGATCCCATCGAGGATGTCGGTGAACGTCAGGCCGAACAGGGCCAACAGGGGCAGGACGACCGCCAGCACCAGCTGTTCGCCGTTGCCGAGCATCGCCGCGGTCTCGTAGCGTCCATGACGCAGGATGCGGCGGGCCAACGGTGCCGCATTGGTGCTGGTCTCCCGATCGGCGGGGGCAACGGGCAGTCCGTACCGGTCCGGCTCAACCACGGGCGCCTCCTTCGGCAATGTCCAGGAAGACGTCTTCGAGGTTCTTCGGTTCCATGGTGATCGACGTGGGCAGGATGCCCCTTTCGGCCCACCAGGAGGTGATTTCGGCCAAGGCGGCCGGAGAACGGATCCCATCGACCCGGTATTGGCCCGCGGCCTCCTCGACCAGCGAGCCGGCGTCGCGCAGCTCGGGGGCGGGCAGGCCGGGCGTGGCGGTGAAGAAGAGCGTGCGGCTATCGGTGGCGGTGGTGGCCTCGGCCGTCAGTTCGGCGACGGTCCCCTGGGCGACATTGCGGCCATTGTCGATGATGTAGACGTAGTCCGACAGACGCTGGGCGTCCTCCATCAAGTGCGTGGTCAGCACGATGCAGAGCCCGCGTTCACGCAGCTCGGCAATCAGGTCGAAAACGGTTTGGCGGGATTGCGGATCCAGACCGGCGCTTGGCTCGTCCAGGAACACCACTTCCGGGTTGCCCACGAGGGCCGCGGCCAGGCCCACCCGTTGGCGCTGGCCGCCGGAGAGCCGCCGGATCGTGGTGTGGGCGAAGGAATCGATGCCGAGTCGTTGGGCCAACGCATCGACATTGACGGGATGGGAGTACATGCCCTCGACATGCCGGAGCAGCGCCATGGGCTTCACCGAAGGGGGCAGTCCGCCGTCCTGGAGCATGACGCCGACCCGCGATCGCAGGGTGCTGCCACCGGAGTACGGGTCCTGGCCGAGCAGGCGCACGGTGCCGCCGTCGGGTTTGAGGAGCCCCTGGGCGCATCCGAGGGTGGTGGACTTTCCGGCACCGTTGGAGCCGAGCAGCGTGGTGACCGCTCCGGCGTGGGCGGTCAGTGAGATACCGTTGAGAACCCGGACCATGCGCCCGTCCAATGCAGCGACGGGGCCGAAGTCCTTGCGCAGCGAGTCGACGACGAGGCGTGGTTCTGTTGTTGGCACGCAAGCATTCTACGTCATGTAGAGAATGGAACGGGCGAGGTCACGCGCCCCGGCGTATTCCGCCGGGAGGGAACTAAGCCACGCCTTACTGGCCAAGACTCCTGCATTAGGTCATGATTGTGTTGTGTATTCATCGTCTTTGACTCCTCCTGACGTGGTCGCTTCGCCGGCCGCGCGGCCGGTGGTGCCCGATACCGAGGAACGCACCCGGGACCGCGTACTGCAGGCCGTCCTCCACCAGGGGCCCGTCAGCGCCGCCGAACTCGGTGTGGACCTCGGGTTCACCCCGGCTGCCGTGCGCCGCCACCTCGACGCCTTGAGCCGCGACGGCCTGGTCGAGGTCAAGCTCGTCGCCAACCAGCCCGCCGGTGCCGGCCGCCCCGCTCGACGTTACGTCCTGAGCCATCGCGGCCAGACCAAGCTCGGCAACGACTATCTCGACATCGCCACCTCGGCGCTGGCCGACCTGGCAGGTGCCGCGGGCGACGAAGCGGTCCAGGCCTTTGCGGCCCGCCGCTTCGAGAAGATGGAACGCCGTTACCGGCCCGTCGTTGAAGCCGCAGGGGAGGCGCTGGCCGACCGGGCCGAAGCCCTCTCCCGGGCACTCAGCGGCGACGGGTTCGTGGCATCGACCCGCAACGTGGGTTTCAACCAGCCCGCGGCGACGCTGCAAAGCATGCAGTTGTGCCAGGGGCACTGCCCTATCCAGGACCTGGCCCGGGAATTCCCGGTGTTCTGCGATGAAGAAACCAAAGTCTTTGCCCGCCTGCTGGGGGTCGACGTCCGTCGACTCTCAACCCTGGCATCCGGCGGGCATGTTTGTACGACCCACATCCCCATGGGGCGTAACCAGGCTCCTCAGCACGCTGAGAAGAGAACACGAGTCAAGCTGACAAAGCAGGAAAGGCCGCGATGACGGATCAGATGGCACAGGAGACCGCCGACCCCGGCGTGATCTCCGAGATTCTGGAAAAGAATCCGGAGCTTCACGGGATCGGCAACTACGAATACGGATGGTCGGATAAGAACGACGCCGGCGCGAATGCGCGCCGCGGCCTCAATGAGGAAGTCGTCCGCGACATCTCCGGCAAGAAGAGCGAGCCCGAATGGATGCTCGACCTGAGGCTGAAGGGGCTGAAGTACTTCGACCGCAAGCCCATGCCGACCTGGGGTGCAGACCTCTCCGGCATCGACTTCGACAACATCAAGTACTTTGTCCGGTCCACCGAGAAGCAGGCAAAGTCCTGGGAGGACCTTCCGGAGGACATCCGCAACACGTACGACAAGCTGGGCATCCCCGAGGCCGAGAAGCAGCGCCTCGTTTCGGGTGTCGCCGCGCAGTACGAATCCGAGGTCGTGTACCACCAGCTCCGCGAGGACCTGGAAAAGCAGGGCGTGATCTTCCTGGACACGGACACGGGGCTGAAGGAACACGAGGACATCTTCAAGGAGTACTTCGGTTCGGTCATCCCGGTCGGTGACAACAAGTTCGGTTCGCTGAACACGGCCGTCTGGTCCGGCGGATCCTTCGTCTACGTCCCCAAGGGCGTCCACGTCGACATCCCGCTGCAGGCATACTTCCGCATCAACACGGAAAACATGGGCCAGTTCGAGCGCACGCTGATCATCGCCGACGAGGACTCCTACGTCCACTACATCGAGGGCTGCACCGCCCCGATCTACGACTCGGACTCGCTGCACTCGGCCGTCGTGGAAATCATCGTGAAGAAGGGCGCACGCGTCCGCTACACGACCATCCAGAACTGGTCGAACAACGTGTACAACCTGGTCACCAAGCGCGCCATCTGTGAAGAGGGTGCGACCATGGAGTGGGTCGATGGAAACATCGGCTCCAAGGTGACCATGAAGTACCCGGCCGTCTACCTCACCGGCGAGCACGCCAAGGGTGAGACGCTGTCCATCGCCTTCGCCGGAGAAGGCCAGCACCAGGACACCGGGTCGAAGATGGTGCACATCGCGCCGAACACGTCCTCGTCCATCGTGGCGAAGTCAGTGGCCCGCAACGGTGGTCGTTCGGCCTACCGCGGCCTGGTCCAGGTACGTGAAGGCGCCAAGGGTTCCCGCAACTCGGTGGTATGCGACGCGTTGCTCGTCGACCAGATCTCACGCTCGGACACCTACCCCTACATCGACGTCCGCGAGGACGACGTGACCATGGGCCACGAGGCCACCGTTTCGCGGGTCTCCGAAGAGCAGCTGTTCTACCTCATGTCCCGCGGTCTGGCAGAGGACGAGGCCATGGCCATGATCGTGCGCGGCTTCATCGAGCCGATCGCCCGTGAGCTGCCGATGGAATACGCGCTCGAACTGAACCGCCTCATTGAACTGCAGATGGAAGGATCCGTCGGTTAATCATGACTGATACCGCAACAGCTTTCTCCGGTGAAAAGGCGCGCATTGGCGCGCCCGCCATCGCCGGCTTTACCGAAGAGGGCGAAAACCTCTCCCCGCTCAATGAGGACAGCTCCCCGCTCGGCGGCGATGCCAGCAAGGCCCACAGCCATGGTGCCGGCGCCGGTGTTCCCGATTCCTCGCGGGCCGGGCGCCTGACCAGCTACCGGCTGGAGGACTTCAAGGCCCTCACCGGCCGCGAAGAGGACTGGCGTTTCACCCCGCTCAAACGCCTGGGCGGGCTGCACAAGAACGTTCCCGCCGGTGCCGCCCCGATCGTCACGTCCGAGCTCAGCGACGGCGCGACGGTGGAGACCGTCGGCATGGACGACGTCCGCGTCGGCTCCGCCGGCATCCCCGAGGACCGTGTCGCCGCCAATGGCTGGAACGCGGCCAAGGAAGCCACGGTGCTGACCCTCGGCGCCAACGCCGAAAACGTCAAGGCCACCCTCACCCTGACGGGTGCGGGACTGGAAGCATCGGCCCAACACATGGTGATCGTCGCGGAGCCGAACTCGCGCGGTCTGGTCGTCATCGACCACGTGGGCAGTGCCGTCGTGGCAGAGAACATCGAGATCGACGTCCAGGACGGCGCCGACCTCACCGTGGTCAGCGTCCAGGCGTGGGAGGACGACTCCATCCACGCCAGCTCGCAGCAGGCCAAGGTCTCCAAGGACGCACAGTTCAAGCACATCGTCGTCACCTTCGGTGGGGATCTGGTGCGCTTGACGCCGTCGGCACGGTTTGCCGGTACCGGCGCCAAGGCCGAGATGTTCGGACTGTACTTCGCCGATGCCGGGCAGCACCTCGAACACCGCCTGTTCGTTGACCACGCGCAACCGCGCTGCACCTCCAACGTGCTGTACAAGGGCGCGCTGCAGGGCAAGGATGCGCACACGGTCTGGGTGGGCGACGTGCTGATCCGCAAGGAGGCCGAGGGGACCGACTCCTATGAGGCCAACCGCAACCTGGTTCTCACCGACGGCGCCCGCGCCGACTCGGTTCCGAACCTGGAAATCGAGACCGGCCTCATCGAGGGAGCCGGCCACGCCAGCACCACCGGCCGTTTCGATGACCAGCACCTCTTCTACCTCATGTCCCGTGGCATCGACGAAAAGACGGCTCGCCGTCTGGTCGTTCGCGGCTTCCTCAACGAGATCATCCAGAAGATCGGCGTCGAGGAACTGCAGACCCGTCTGAACGAGACCGTCGAAGCCGAACTCGCGGCCACCGAAAACTAGGCCGTCGGCCACCCCACCCAGTGAACCTCGCCGGCCCGTCCGGCACGTCAGAGAACGGACACCAATGTCTACCCTGGAAATCAAGGACCTGCACGTCTCCATCGACACGGAGCAAGGCAGCAAGGAAATCCTCAAGGGCGTCACGCTCACCATCAACACCGGTGAAACGCACGCCATCATGGGCCCCAACGGCTCCGGCAAGTCAACCCTTGCCTCCACCATTGCCGGCCACCCCCGCTACAACGTCACCTCCGGAACGATCACCCTCGACGGTGAAGACGTGCTGGCCATGAGCGTTGACGCCCGGGCCCGCGCCGGACTCTTCCTGGCCATGCAGTACCCGGTAGAGGTCCCCGGCGTGACCATGACCAATTTCCTGCGCACGGCGAAGACCGCCATCGATGGCGAGGCGCCGAGCCTCCGCCACTGGACCAAGGACGTCAAGTCGGCCATGGCCGGCCTGAAGATCGATGCGGACTTCGCCGGCCGCAACGTCAACGAGGGCTTCTCGGGCGGCGAGAAGAAGCGCGTGGAGATCCTCCAGCTCGAGCTCTTCAAACCCAAGTTCGCCATCCTTGACGAGACCGATTCGGGGCTCGACGTCGATGCACTCAAGGTGGTCTCCGAAGGCGTGAACCGCGCCGCCGAAGGCCATGAAATGGGCACCCTGCTCATTACCCACTACACGCGGATCCTGCGGTACATCAAACCGGACTTCGTGCACGTGTTCGTGGACGGCCGTGTCGCCGAGCAGGGCGGTCCGGACCTGGCCGACCGTCTTGAGGAAGAGGGCTACGACCGCTTCCTCGCCGTCGGGGCCTAGTCATGAGCGCCACCGAAGCAGAAGCGGGTTCGGCACTGACCCCGCTCGAAGACGTCGAGGAAGCCCTCAAGGACGTGATCGATCCCGAACTCGGGGTGAACATCGTCGACCTGGGACTGCTCTACGGGTTGAAGTACGCCGATGACGGCGTCCTGCTCATCGACATGACGTTGACCACGGCCGCCTGCCCGCTCACCGACATTCTCGAAGAGCAGGTTGCCGGGGCGATGGAGAACGTGGTTGACGACCACCGTCTGAACTGGGTTTGGATGCCGCCATGGGGTCCGGAACGGATCACCGACGACGGTCGCGACCAGATGCGGGCCCTCGGCTTCAACATCTAGGTACGCAGGATGTCGTAGCTTGCCCTGCGACCTCGGCACACTATGGCGATGCCCCCACCTTGCGAGGTGGGGGCATCGTCGTCGTCTGGGGGCGGGTGTAACCGGCGGTGCCAG
>JAFEMX010000029.1 GCA_016892645.1 Micrococcaceae bacterium RIT 802 | reverse complement strand
TGCCTAGAATCCCACCTTGTCCGCGCCTTTGAGTTCGAGCATCTCACGAGCCTCGTCCGGTGTGGCGACCTCGAAGTTCAGTGCCTCAAGGATCGTACGGATCCGTGTCACTTGTTCTGCATTGGAGGCGGCCAGCTGACCGGGACCGATCCACAGAGAATCCTCTAGTCCCACCCGGACGTGTGAGCCCATGGCCGCTCCGATGGTCGCCAGCGGCATCTGGTCTTTGCCCGCACCGAGGATGGACCACTGGTAGTCGTCGCCCAGCAGCCTGTCGGCGGTACGTCGCATGTGCATCAGATCCTCTGGGTGGGCGCCGATGCCGCCCAGCAGGCCGAAGACTGACTGCACGAAGAGGGGGCCGCGTGCCAGCCCTCGGCCGTGGAAGTGGGCGAGGTTGTTCAGATGGGAGATGTCGTAGCACTCGAACTCGAACCGGGTGTCGTTGGAGTTGCCGATGCCCAGGATGGTCTCGATGTCTGCGAACGTGTTCTTGAAGACCAGATCGCGAGACTTCTCCAGCCCTTCTCGCTCCCACTCGTGCTGGAACTCCGGGTAGCGGTCCAGCATCGGGTAGAGCCCGAAGTTCATTGACCCCATGTTGAGGGACGCCAGCTCGGGCTTGAACGTGGCGACCGGGAGCATGCGTTCCTCGACGCTCATGTGAGGGGAGCCACCGGTGGTGATGTTAATGATTGCGTTGGTGTTGGCCTTGAGCTTCTCCAGGATCGGTTCGAAGTGCTTCGGATCCTGCGAGGGGCGCCCGTCCTGAGGGTCGCGAGCGTGCATGTGAACGATGGCCGCACCTGCCTGCGCTGCTCCGATGGCCGCATCGGCGATCTCGTCTGCTGTGATGGGCAGGTGGGGGGACATGGTGGGGGTATGGATGGCGCCGGTGACGGCTGACGTGATGATGACTTTGCGCTTGGAGGCCATGGTGGATCCTTTGGGTTTGTGCGGTGGAACGGTGGGGCTGTGGGGAGTACGGGCCGGGTTTAGTAGAGCTTTTCGGTGTTGCCGTCCACGGCCATGGCCTGGCCGTTGACGCTGCGGGCCAGGCCGCTGGCCAGGAACACGGCCATGTTGGCGATGTCGGACGCCTCGACCAGGCGGTTCAGCGACGACTGGCGGTGATAGAGGTCGGAGACCTCCGCCACCGGCCGGCCCAGCATGGCGGCCTTGGCTTCGATGACCGCATCGATGCGTGGACCGTTGACGGCGCCGGGGCAGATCGCATTGACGCGGATGCCGTCACCGCCGAGTTCGATCGCCAGGGTCTTGGTGAGCCCAACCACCGCCCATTTGGAGGCGGAGTAGGGGCTTCGTCCCGCCATGCCCAGGCGGCCGGCTGCGGAGGAGAGGTTCACGATCGCGCCATCCTCGGCGGCCCGGAGCAGCGGAAGGGCGTGCTTGATGCAGTAGAACTGCCCGTGGATGTTGACGTCGAACGTCGCCTTCCAAGCTGCGGCGTCCAGGGTTTCGATGGGCCCCGTTGGTCCGGCGATCCCGGCGTTGTTGACCAGCACGTCCAGCCCGCCCAGTTCGGCGGCAACGGTGTCCATGAGCGCGCGGACCTGGGCCTCGTCGGAAACGTCGCTCACCGAGGCGGCGAAGCCGGCCGCGCGGGCCGATTCGACGGCCGCCTCGTTGATGTCGGTGACGAACACGGCCGCGCCGAGTTCCTGGAAGCGGGTGGCGATGGCCAGCCCGATGCCGGCTGCGCCGGCGGTGACGAGGACCTTGCGGCCGGTGTAGGTCAGTCCGGTGGAATCCACGGGTGATGCTCCTTCGTGCGGTGGATGGTAATTAGAACTGGTGCTGCCGGAAGGTGCGCGAGGCCGGAAGCTTGGCTCCGGCGTCGTGCACCTCCCCGGAAGGTGCCGGCGGCTAGTGCCCGGCGACGATGGCCTTGGCCGGGTCCTCGGTGCCGCGCTTGAGCCAACGGGTGAGGATCGCACCGATCGCGCACATCGCGACGATGAACCATAGGCCCGCGAACTTGGACCCGGTGGCGTCCTCCATGAAGCCCATGACGTAGGGGCCGAGGAAGCCGCCGAACAGGCCCACGGTATTCACGAATGCGATACCGCCCGCCAAAGCCGCTCCGGAGAGCCGGGTGGCGGGGTAGGTGAAGAGGATCGGCTGCAGGGCAAAGAAGTTGAACGCGGCCAGGCAGAAGCCGATGAGGCCCAGCACCGGGCCGCCGATCGCGCCGAGTGTGAAGCCCGCGACGATGCCCACCATCGTGCACGTGGCCATCAGCCGGGAGCGGGTGGCGTTGGTGGCCAGGCGGGGGAGCAGCAGGGCACCGGCGGCGGAGAAGATCCACGGAATGGCGGTGAGCAGGCCGATCTGGATGGTGCTCAGTTCGCCGTAGGTGCCGATGATCGAGGGCAGGAAGAAGCTCAGCGCGTACACGGCGATCTGGTGGGTGAAGTAGATGGCCACGACCAGCAGGATCTGCTTGTCCTTGAGCACGTGGCGCAGCTTCGAATTCCCGGAGGCCTCGGCACCGGCTTTCTCCTCGATGGCGATGCGGGACTCGAGGTCCTCGGCCTCGGCCCGGGTGAGGAACTTCGCGTCTGTGGGCTTGTTGGGCAGGAACTTCCAGACGATGAACGCCAGGGCGCAGGCGGGCAGGCCCTCGATGATGAACATCCACTGCCAGCCATGCAGCCCGCCCATGCCGTCCAGAGTCAACAGCACGCCGCCGAGCGGGGCACCGATGATGTTGGCCAGCGAGACCCCGAGCAGGAACATGCCGTTGGCCTTGGCGCGGTCGTTGGCCACGAACCACTGGGTGAGGAAGTAGATGACGCCGGGGAAGAGGCCGGCCTCGGCGATGCCGAGGAGCATGCGAAGGATGTAGAAGGACCATTCGCCCTGGACGAGGGCCATGCAGGCCGAGAGAATGCCCCAGGTGATCATGATGCGCATGATCCAGAAGCGGGCGCCTACCTTGTGCATGATCAGGTTGGACGGGATCTCGGAGAGGGCGTAGGTCAGGAAGAACAGTCCGGCGCCCACGCCGTAGGCGGTGGCGGAGATGCCGAGGTCGATCTCCATGCGGTCCTTGGCCATGCCGATGTTCGTGCGGTCCAGGAACGCCATGACGTACGCGGCGATCAGCAGCGGCATGATGCGCCGGAAGATGAGCTTGTTGACGATGTGCGGTGGCCTCATTGCCGTCGCTTTCGTGGGTATGGACATGACTGCCTTCTGGTTGATGGGTGTGCGGGTGTGGCGCAAATCAGGCCACCGGTAGTTGTTCCTGCTTCGGCTCCCGCGTTCGTGAGTCACTGCGCGCGAATAGCTGCAGGACGACGCCGAGGAGGGCGAACGCTGCCATGGCTAGGAAGCAGACGACGTAGCCCGTGCGCTGTTCCCAGCCGCCGCCCAGCGTGATGAGTTGTCCCATGAGGACGGGGGCGATGCCCCCACCGATGAACATGGCGGTCGTGACGATGCCGTTGGCGGTGGATGTTGCCCCTTCCGGGGCGGCATCCGAGGCAGCCGCGTAGTAGATGGGCCAGACGGCGTTCGCCACCAGGCCGAACGCGAGCTGGATGACGACGACCAGCAGCGAGGACGTCGCGAAGTAGAACGCGGCGACAGAAGCCGCCATCCATACGCCGCAGATGACGATGGTGATCTTGCGCCCGATGACATCCGAGAGGGTGGGCCAGATGATCTGGCCCAAGATGCCAGTCAGGGCGAAGATGACGCTCAGGCCCGCAGAAGCCGCCAGTGAGAGGCCGACGACGTTGAAGAGATAGGCGGGCAGGACCATGTTGATGCCCATGTACACGATCTGAGTCAGCATCGTTGTCCCGGCCGTCAGCGTGATGTTGCGTTCTCGTAGCGTCTTCTTCAGCAGGCCCTTGGGGCGGGCTGCCTGCGGATCAGCGAGGTCGGGCGGCGTGAGGCCGTGTGCCTCCATATCGGCGTAGAGCGCCTGCATCTTGTCTGGCGTCGAGTATTTTCCCCAGAACAGCATCAGCGGTACGGCGATGATCAGGGCCAGGAACAGGGCATAGGACCAGTTCTCGGGACCGAAGGCGGTGATGACCAGGGCGGCGAGGAGGCCGGAGAGAAGGGAACCGATCGGGTACCCGGTGTGGTGTGCACCGAGCGCGAAGCCGCGGCGTTCCTTGGGCCACCATTCGGCGGTGTTGCTCACGCCCACCGGCTCGCCCCAGCCGGCACCGAGGTTGACGCCTACCCGGAGCGCGACAAACGCGACGATGTTGTGGCTGATGAATTTGAAGCCGGAGAGGAAGGACAACGCCGTGTAGCCGATGACCAGCGGGACCTGGAAGCGAGCGCGCTTCCAGCCGCCGCCGTACTTGTCGCTCATGGCCGACCCGGGGATGGCCATGACGGCCAGAGCCAGCATCACGACCGAGGCGATGCCGCCCCACGCCTCGGGGGAGAGGTCGAAGGTTTCAGAGATGGTCGGTCCCAGGCGCAGGATGATTTCTCGGTCGTAGGCGTTGAGGATCCAGATGAGCCAGCAGACCATCAGGGACACCCAGGAATACTTGTGGATGGACTTCATGGACAGGCGGGTACGGTTCGAGGACATGATGGGCTTTCTGCTTATGCGCCGAAGCGGGGTTCGGGGAGGCCACGGACGCCGAGGCCGGAAACGGCGAAGAGGGAACCGCGTTGCTGGCCGTCTTCGGGGAAACGGGGCAGTGGCGGCTTCGCCATGGACGTGATGAACAGCGTGTCCATCTCAGGCCCGCCGAACGCGAGGCTGGTGACCTTCAGGACGGGAGTTTCGACGATGCGGTCCACGGAACCATCCGGCGCATAGCGGATGATCTTTCCGCCGTAGACCAGTGCCTGCCACAGGTATCCGTCGGCGTCCACGGTCGCGCCGTCGGCGGCACCTCCGGTGCTCGTGTCCACGGTGGCGAAGGTGCGGCGGTTGGTTGCCCCGCCGGTTGCGGGGTCGTAGTCGTAGGACCAGATCATGCCGGTCCAGGTGTCGCTGAAATAGAGTGTTCGTCCATCCGGGCTGAAGCAGGGCCCGTTGGAGACCACGATGCCTTCGTCGAGCGTGTTCAGCTGCCCCTCCGGGGTGTAGCTATAGAGCCGGCCGCTGGCCTGTTCCTCCAAGGTGTCCATGGAGCCGAAGACGAAGCGGCCCTGCCGGTCGACCTTGCCGTCGTTCAGGCGGTTGTTCGGAAGATCAGGCTCCGGGTCCACGAGGAGTTCCTGCTCGCCGCTGGCGGCATCGATCCGGTGCAAGCCACTTTTCAGCGCAGCCAGGAAATAGCTGCCATCCCGGGAGACAGCCATGGATCCGATGGGTTCGCCGAGGTGCCAGGAGCGCAGCTCGCGGCCGTCGTGGGTTGACCGGAAGATGCGTCCGTCGGCGCTGTCGATCCAGTGCAACCGCTGGGATTCGGCGTCCCACACCGGACCTTCACCCAGCGTCGTCTTGACGTCGAGCAGCACTTCGATGTGCGGTGATTTGAGCATGGCGAAAGAGCCCTTCTGCGGGTGTGACGTGCGTGGAAAATGGGGTTCGTTGCGGCGCGGTTATGCAGGCGGCGGGTCAGGTGGGCAGCCGCAGGTGGTACCCACGTGGATGCGGTGCTCGCAGACAGTGTGGGCGTAGGTGGTGCGCGGGGTGGTGATTTGGTTGAGGAGGAGTTCGAAGGCCCGTTCGGCCATGGTCTTGACCGGCTGGACGATGGTGGTCATGCGGATCAGCCGGGAGCGGCTGTGTGGCAGCCCGTCGCTGCCGACGACGGCGAGGTCCTCGGGGATGCGCAGACCGAGGGCGAGGGCGTGTTCCATGACGCCGATGGCGATCTCGTCGGAGCCGCAGACGATCGCCCGCGGGGGAGTGGGGGAGCCGAGCAGCTTCTCGGCGGCGACCAGGCCGCCGTCGGAGTTGAGCCGGGTGCTGATCTTGCGCTCGCCGGAGATGACGACGCCGGCAGCGGCTGCCGTGCGCACAAACGCCTGCTCGCGGGCGAGCGACGCGGTGGAGAAGCGCGGGCCGATCACCGTCGCGATCTCGGTGTAGCCGTGGGCCAAGATATGGGACATCAGGGCGGAGGCTGCGGCATCGTCGTCGATGCCGACGAAGTCGCCGGGGATGTGCTCCGATCGACGGGAGAGGTAGACGTAGGGGATGTGCTTCTGGCGCAAGGTGCGCAGGGCGCGCGAGTCCTCACGCAGCGCCGCGGCGATGATGACCCCGTCGACGTTCCGCGCTGCCAGCGTCGAGGCGACCTGGGCCAGGGATTCCGCGTCGTCCTGGGTGGTGGCGACGAAGACCTCGAAGCCCTCGGCGGCGGTGGCGGTGATGATGTGCTGGGCCCACCCGGTGTACATCTGGTTCACGATGTTCGGCAGGATCAACCCCACGACACGGGTGAGTTGCGGGTCGGGAAGCCGGCCGTGCGTCGATGGGCGGTAGCCCAGCTCGTTGGCGACTTTGACAATGTGTCTCCTGGTGTCGGCTGAAACACCGGGTTGGCCGTTCATCACGTAGCTGACGGTCGCAGCGGATACGCCACAGGCGCGGGCCACAGAAGCCGCGGAGACCCTGGTCGGACGAGAGGCCACTGCTCCGGGTGCGAGGGCGGTACCGGCTCCGTTCGACATGGCTTCTCCTTCCTTAAGGGCTTGCGGAGTGATCGAGGCATCTCGTCACTGTGATGTCTATTACAGGTGGTGGTCCAACAATTAAGCAACGTTAAGTTCTCTCGCTCAAATCGCCTTAAGGATTTTGGGATAGATATGGATCGAGAAACACTTCATCTTGCCCGGAGCTGGGCACTGTTCGCGTGGGAGCATCCCGCGTACGCGCACTGGCCGCTAACGTAGGAGCGGCAGGGGAGCCCCGCCGTCGTACATCTTCAGACCCGGAGGTCCCGTGGAGCAGCCTGCCCCGCCGGCATGGAACCGCAAGCTGGCGCTGCTCGTTGCATGCACGATGTTCATGGAGATCCTCGACGGGAACATCCTGGTCACCGCCGCCCCGCAGATGGGCCGGGACTTCGGCGTCACCAGCGCGCAGATGGGGCTGGCGATCACCGCCTACCTGATTACGGTGGCGACGTTCATCCCCGTCGGCGGGTGGCTGGTCTCGCGGTTCGGGGCGCGCCGCGTGTTCTGCACCGCGATCGTGCTGTTCACGCTGGCCTCGGTGCTGTGCGCCGCCAGCCCCGGGTTCGGCGTGCTGGTGGCCGGGCGCATCCTGCAGGGGCTCGGCGGGGCGATGATGGTGCCGGTCGGGCAGCTGGTGGTCCTGCGCGCCACCGACAAGGCCGATCTCATGCGCGCGATCGCCTACATCACCTGGCCGGCCCTGCTCGCCCCGGTGTTGGCGCCGGTCCTCGGCGGCGTGCTGACCGAGTACGCCAGCTGGCACTGGATCTTCCTGCTCAACGTCCCGCTGGGCGCCTTTGCGCTGGTGGCCGCGCTGCGGCTGGTGCAGGATCGGGAGACCGAACGCCGCCGGCTCGATCTGCCCGGCCTGGTCCTGGTGGTGCTCGGCGTCGCGGGGGTGCTCGCCGGGATGGAACTGGCCACGGGTGCCCGGCGCCCGGTGGTGGCCGTGGTGGTGCTGGCTCTTGCTGCAGCGTCGTTGGCGCTCGCCGTCCGGTGGCTGCTGCGCGCGGCCGAGCCGCTGCTGGATCTGC
Source organism: Micrococcaceae bacterium RIT 802 (assembly GCA_016892645.1). Classification (GTDB taxonomy): domain Bacteria; phylum Actinomycetota; class Actinomycetes; order Actinomycetales; family Micrococcaceae; genus Arthrobacter_H. Next base: position 6,746 of record JAFEMX010000029.1, on the reverse strand, counting down.
GGGTCTTCCGGGTGGCGACCTTCCGCGTGGCGAACTCCGGCGGGTTCGTCTACCGGGCCGTGGTGAACTCGGTTCCGTTTCTGCTGCCGCTGATGTTCCAGGACGGGTTCGGCTGGTCCCCGGTCACCGCCGGGCTGCTGGTCATGGCCGTGTTCGTGGGCAACGTGGGGATCAAGCCCACGACGACGCCGCTGATGCGCCGCTTCGGGTTCCGGCCGGTGCTGCTGGGATCCGTGGGGGCCGGCGGGCTCCTGATCGCCTCGTTCGCGTTGCTGGATCCGCGGACGCCGGTCGCGGTCATCGCGGTGCTGCTGGTGGCCAGCGGGGCGCTGCGGTCGATTGGCTTCACAGCGTTCAACTCGTTGCAGTTCGCCGACGTCGAGGCTCCGCGGATGACGTCGGCGAACACGCTGTCCTCCACGGTGTCCCAGCTGGCCTCCGGGCTCGGGGTGGCCGTGGCCGCGCTGCTGCTGCAGGCCGCTGCCGGAGCCGATGGGCTGCCCGACGGCGGACTGGTCCGCTACCAGCTGGCGTTCGTGGTGATGGCGGCATTCACGCTGTTGCCGCTGGCCGGGGCCCTGCGCCTGGAATCGGGTGCCGCAGCCCACGTGGCCGGGAGGTAGACACCCGGGCATCTGGTTCCGCGCTGGTGGAGGGGGAATCCGGGGCGGACGCTTGCGGCTGTCCCTACTTCGGCTCGTTGAGATGGGCCATGGCAGCGTAGAGCTGTGCGTCGGTCATCGGCGGCTCGGGGATCGAATGGGCCCGCTCGGCCCGGTAGGCGTCGAGCATGAGGTAGAGGTGACGCCGCCACGCGTTGGGCGCCGTGGTGCTCGTGGCGTCGATCATCCGGCCGTTGGACCAGATGAGGTTGACGATGTCGGCCTGGGTGATGTCGGGGCGGACCGCGCCGGCGTCCTGCGCCCGGGTGAGAACGTCCTCGATTTGCCGGCACATCTGGTCGTGGATGTGCTCGGTGTCGGCGTTTTCGGGGAAGCGGCGGGAGAGGAAGTCGTTTAAACCCCGGTCCCCGGCCTGCACGGTGAAGAGGTTTTCCAGGTAGCAGACGAACCCTTCCCATGGATCGTCCATTTCCTGGGCCCTGGTGGCCCCCTCGAGGAACTCCCGGAGCCGGGGCGTGAAGGCGGCGATGAGCAGGTCCAAACGTCTGGGGAAGTGGCGGTACAGCGTCCCGATGGCGACGCCGGCCTCGCGTGCGATCTTCTCCAGGGAGGCATCCACGCCGTGTGCGGCAAACCCGCGCTGTGCCGCGGCGATGAGGTTGTCGCGGCGCTCCTGGGCGTCGCGGCGCCGGGGCATCCTCACCTGCTCAACGTCGCTCCGGCTCACACACATCACTCTACCGCCGATGCGGAGGGCGGCCTCCGCTCCTGCATGGTCCGGGAGCCTGGCTGAGTGCGGTCGGTTGCGGAGACGTCCTGCAACCAGAGGTCTCCCACCGGAATAAAGTGAGGCACCCCTCCGGTTACAAGACCATCAATACCGGAGGGGTGCCTCACCTTGGTACTCCGACTCGACCATCCCAGGAGAGAAGACGATGAACACCAGCGAACCCGACGCGTCGGCAAGGCGCCCACAACCCACCCCCCATTTCGCAGTAGGAGACACACCATGACCACCATTACCATCATCGGTTCGGGCAACATGGCCACCGCCATCGGCACCCGGGCGGCGAAGCACGGCCACACCGTCGAGCTCATGAGCCGCAACACCGCCAAGGCCCAGGCCCTGGCCGACCAGATCGGCAACGGAGCCACCATCGGCACGTTCGGCGCCAAGCCGGCAGGTGACATTGTCATCGTCGCCGTCCTGTACGCCGCAGCGGTCGACGTGGTCACCCACTACGGCGATGCGCTGGCCGGCAAGATCGTCGTCGACATCACCAACCCCTTCAACGCCGACGCCAGCGGACTCGCAACGACCGAGGGCACCTCGGCGGCCGAGCAGATAGCCGCCGCCGTCCCCGAGGGCACGCACGTCGTGAAGGCCTTCAACTCGATCTTCGGCGGCGTGCTGGCTCAGGACAAGCCCCTGGACGGGTTCTTCGCCGGCGACAGCGCCGAGGCGAAGGCGAGCGTCGGGGCCTTCCTGGAGAGCCTGGACATGCGGCCCCGCGACGCAGGTGGGCTGCGGATGGCCTCGGCCCTTGAATGGGCTGGCCTACTCCTGGTGGGGCTGGCCAGCAACGGCGCCGGTTTCGACGTCGCCTTGGGTGTCGAGGGCCACTGACGCCCCGTCCGGGTCTGTGCCGGTCGACGGGAGGCGACCACCCAGACCCAGACGTCGCGTGGCGGGCCGATCGACGTCGTCGAGTCGGTCCCGCCGCGGAATCGGAAACTCAGGAGAAGTTGATGCCCCCGTCGATCAACACGGTCTGCCCGGTCATGTGGTCCGAGTCCGGGCCCGCCAGGTAGGAAACCAGTTTGGCGACGTCCTCCGGTTCGGAGACCCGCCCGGCCAGGATGTTGTCGACCTGCTCCTGAAGGGCGCTGCCACGTGGCTTGCCGTCCCGTTCGGTGAGCTTCTCGTCGATCAGATCCCACATGGCGGTGCCCACGACGCCGGGGGCGTAGGCGTTCACGGTGATCTTGTGCTTGGCGAACTCCATCGCCGCCGCCTGGGTCAGGCCGCGCACGGCCCACTTCGTGGCCGAGTAGGAGGCCAGCACGGGGAAGGGCCGGAAGGCGACGATCGACGCCGCGGCGATGATCTTCCCGCCGGTCCCCTGGGCGATGAACTTCCGTGCGGCCGCCTGGTACGAGTAGTAGACGCCCTTGATGTTCACGTCGATGATCCGGTCCAGGGCGTCGGGCTCGACGTCGAGGATCTCGTCGACCTGGGCGATGCCGGCGTTGGCGATGAACACGTCCAGATCGCCCAACGCGTCGGTTCCCTCCTGGATCATCCGTTCCACGTCCGCGGGGTTCGAGACGTCGCCGGTCACGCCGACGGCGCGCTGCCCGCGCTGCTCGACGGCGGCGACGACCGCGTCGATGTTCTCCCGGGCGGAGGGGACGTCGGCGACGATGATGTCCTGGCCGTCATCGGCCAGCCGCTCGGCGATGGCCCGGCCGATGCCCCGTCCGGCTCCGGTGATCAGTGCGACGCGTGAAGTGGTTGCTGCCATGGTGGTTCCTCCTGGTGGTGGCCGCACGGGCTGGGGCGGCGCTCGGCGGTGGTGGGGCCCGATGCGACCAGCCTGTGCCCTGGCTCACGTTCCCCGGCAGCCCCTGTATCGCAGAGCGAGAAAGGAGGCGCCGGCGTCGTGCCCGGTGATGCGTGCCGGGGCAGCGGCGTTGCGGTCCGCGCTACCAGCCGCGCTCGCGCCACTCCTGCAGGTGGGGCCGCTCGGCGCCCAGTGTCGTGCCGTCCCCATGGCCCGGGTGCACGATGGTGTCGTCGGGCAGGACGTCGAAGACCCGCTCGGTGACATCGGCGATCAGGGTGGCGAAATTCCCGGGATCGCCGAAGGTGTTGCCCACCCCGCCGGGGAACAGCGAATCGCCGGTGAACAGGTGGGCCGGCCCATCCGGGTCCCGGTAGAGCAGGGCGACCGAGCCGGGGGTGTGGCCGCGCAGCTTGATGACCTCCAGTGGCGGGGCGCCCTCGACCTCCAGCGGACCCGCTTCCAGCGGCAGGTCGGTGGGCACCTCGATGTCGGGCACGTCCTCGGTGCCGGCGGCGGTCCGGGCGCCGGTGTCCCGGACCAGCTCGTCGAGCGCCCGGACATGGTCCCAATGCGAGTGGGTGGTCACGATGCAGGCCACCCGCGTCGGCTCCGCGGAGTCCACGCGTGCCTCCTTGAGCATCGTCCGGATGGTCTCGGGGTCGTCGGCGGCGTCGATGAGCACCTGGACGCCGGTGGTCTTGGAGGTCAGCAGGTACACGTTGTTGGCCATCTCGCTGACGGAACGGCTGCGGATGGTGGTCTCGTCGAGGTCGATCATGGGTTCAGGCTATGCGACCACCTGTGGGGTCCGCACCGGCATTCTCACCAGCCGATAACCACCATTGGACAGCGTGTGATGCGGGGCACAGACTGCTGGCATGGCCTTCCTGCCGCGGCGCCCCCCTGTCGCGGCCGGGGACCACGACGTGACCGCTACCAACCGAGGTGACAACGATGGCGTTTCCCGCAAAATACCCGGAGCTCAATGCGCTGGAGCTCTCCGATGAGGCGCGCCGGATCCTGACCCGGATCATCCGGGTCGCGTTCCCGCACCCGCAGTTCCCCGACGGCCCCTACGAACGCATGACCGCGAAGATCATCGAGGCCTCCGAGGAGTCCCGGTGGTTCCGGATGGCGCTGACCCAGGGGTTGATGACCCTGGACACGCTCACCGAGGAGCACTTCCTGGACCTGCCCGAGGACCGGGCGCTCGCCGTGCTCAAGCGCATCGCCGACCTGGAGTTCTTCGGCTTCATCCGGCGCACCGTCGTGCTCAACCTCTACGACGACCCCGAGGTGTACGAGGCGCTGGGCTACCAGGGCGAATCGTTCTCGCAGGGCGGCTACCTCAACCGCGGGTTCAACGACCTGGCCTGGCTGCCGGACCCGCGGATCGAGGAGAGCACCGAGACGCTGACCGAGGTCGGTCCGCTCCCGTACCCGGTGGCGGCCTGTGCGCCGCAAGAAGGCATCGAACCCGTCGGGAACCTGTTCAAGGGCACCGGCACCGTCGAGGAAGGACGCACGCGATGAGCACCGAGCAGACGAACGCCGAGCAGACGAACGCCGAGCAGATCTCGGCACGCTTCGAGTACGACGACGATTCGGTGGTGGTGATCGTCGGATCCGGCGCCGGCGGCGGCACCCTGGCCCACGAGCTTGTCGGCAAGGGCATCAAGGTGGTCCTGCTCGAGGCGGGCCCGTACCTGAAGAACGAGGACTACCACCAGGACGAATGGGCCGCGTTCAACCAGATGGCCTGGCTGGACCCGCGCACCACCTCCGGATCCTGGCGCATCGCCCGGGACTTCCCGAACCTGCCGGCCTGGATCGTCAAGGCCGTCGGCGGCACCACCACCCACTGGTCCGGGGCCACCCCGCGGTTCAAGGCCCACGAGTTCAAGGCCCGCACCGCTTACGGGCGCATCGACGGCGCCAACCTGCTGGACTGGCCCATCACCCTGGCCGACCTGGAACCGTACTACGACCGTGCGGAGCAGAAGATGGGCAGCACCCACCGGCACGGCCGCCCGCCGCTGCCGGCGAACAACAACTACAAGGTCCTGGCCGCCGGCGCCGAACGGCTGGGCTACAAGCACTACTCCACCGGCCCCTACGCCACGAACGCCGAGCCGTATGACGGCCGGCCCGCCTCCATCCAGGACGGGTTCAACTTCCAGGGCGACAAGAACGGATCCAAGTGGTCCACCATGGTCTCGGAGATCCCCAAGTCGCTGAAAACCGGCCTGCTGGACCTCCGCCCGGATTCCCACGCCGTCCAGGTCACCCACACCGCGGAGGGCAAGGTCGACGGCGTCAACTACATCGACGCCGACGGCAACGTCCAGCGCCAGAAGGCGCGCATCGTCGCTGTCGCGGGCAACTCTATCGAGACCCCGCGCCTGCTGATGCTCTCGGCCTCCCCGCTGTTCCCCGACGGGCTGGCCAACTCCTCGGGCCAGCTGGGCCGCAACTACATGCGCCACACCACCGGCTCGGTGTACGCCAAGTTCGATAAGCCCGTGAACATGTACCGCGGCGAGACCATGGCCGGGCTGATCGCCGACGAATCCCGCCACGACGTGGACCGCGGATTCGCCGGCGGCTACTACCTGGAGACCATTTCGCTCGGCCCGGCGTTCCTGGCCAGCTTCGTGGACCCCGGTGCCTGGGGCCCCGACTTCACCGCCCTGCTGGACGACTACGTCAACACCGCTGGCCTGTGGGTCATCGGAGAGGACATGCCGCAGGAGGCGAACCGGATCACGCTGAACACCACGGTGACCGACCGGCTCGGGCTGCCGGTGCCCAACGTGCACTTCGACGACCACGCCAACGACGTGGCGATGCGCGACCACGGCTACCAGCAGGCCTCCCTGCTCTACGAGGCGGTCGGCGCGACCTCGACCCACCGCACCCCGCCGTACCCGTCCACCCACAACCTGGGCACGGCGCGGATGAGCGAACGGCGCGAGGACGGGGTGGTCAACGCGTACGGGCAGACCCACGACGTGCCCAACCTGTTCATCTCCGACGGCTCGCAGTTCACCACCGGTGCCGCGGCGAACCCGACCCTGACGATCGTCGCCCTGGCCATCCGGCAGGCCGAGTACATCGCCGACCAGCTGGCCACCTCGGCGCTCTAGGAACGGCACCACCGAGTACGACGACGGGGCTCGCCTGAGGCGGGCCCCATCGTCGTGCGCTGTCCTATTGCCCCAGCAGGGTGGTGCCGCGCAGGGCCTTGCTGACCCGCGAGGCGACATCGCGCAGCAGGACTGCGACCTGCGGGGAGCGGGCGGCGAAGTCCGCCGGGTCCATGGACACCGCCACGGAACCGACCGTCTGCCCGGCCGGAGTGGTCACCGGGGCCGCCAGGCAGGAGGCGCCGCGGATAAACTCCTCGCGTTCAACCGCGATGCCCGAGGCCCGGACCTCGTCGAGTTCGGCGGCGAACGCCGCAGGGTCGGTGATGGTCGCCGCGGTCATCTCCGGCATGCCGTGGCGGGCCAGGTATGCACTGCAGCGGTCGGGGTCCATGGCGGCCAGCAGCACC
>JAFEMX010000028.1 GCA_016892645.1 Micrococcaceae bacterium RIT 802 | reverse complement strand
GGCTCCCGCACGCCAGTTCCGGTGCTCTGGTGCGTGGCTGGGCGACTACCGGAGTGTTGCCCCGCGGAACCCTGTTGCTGCCCGCTCCCCGCCCCGGGCCCGGAGTCCGGCCCGTCCGGCGTCGCGAGGCTCACCGACCCGTGGCCGAGGACCGCGAGGTCGCGCCTCAGGTCGCCGAGCAGGGTGCGCAGCGCATCCCGTCCGGCATCAGTGGGCGCCACGAGCTCGACACGCAATCCTTCGACCCCGAGGTGCGCCTTGACGGTGACCGGCCCGAGCCCGTCGGGGGCGACGTTGACGGTCATCGTCCGGTCACCGTGCGGGCCGGTGGCCAAGGTGGCAATGGGACCGGCCAGCTGGCGGTTGAGCGGTTCGGGCTGCTGTGGTGCCGCTGCGGGTGCGCTCGCGGCTGCCGCGTGGACCGGCTGGAGCGCCGGGGTGGATGGCATCGAGAGGCCACCAGTCGGCTGCACCGAGGCGGTCGGCGCCGGGGTAGACGTCGGTGTGTCGGGGGTGGCGGACGTAGCGGTCGGCGATGCTGGTACCGCGGTGCCCGCGGCAGCGATGGGTGTTGCCGCTGGGGCTGCGGTCGTGGCGCCGGAAGGTACGACCGTGACGGGGGTCGCCGGGGTTCCTGTTACCGGAGCAGCCGAAACAGCGGGAAGCGGCCCCGAGGTCACGGGCACGGCGATGGGAGCGCCCGGTGTTGTCGTCAGTTGCTGGCCCTGCTGCGCAGCCGCATCGACCGGAGCGGCCGGGTCCTGCCCGCCGGATGGCCCCGTCGCCGGAATTCCGGCTTCAGCGGCCCCGGGGTCCTGCCGGACGGACGGCGCGACCGAGACCTCGCTACCGGTTGAGCCGGGCACCGTGACCGGGGCCTCTGCGGCGCCGGGTTCCGCGGGGGCCGCATCCGTTTTGCCCGTTGCTCCAGTAGTCGCGGGATCGGATGCCGGATCTTTGGTGACCACCACGGCTTCGACCGTTTCGGCGCCGTCGGCGTTCGCCGCGTCGGGCACGACGTCCGAAGTCCCGGGTGGTGTCGCTTGCACGGGCAGGGGGATCTGTCCGGGGGCCACCAGCGTCGGTGCCACGGGCGCGGCGTCAACCGACGGACCGGGAAGTGCGTTGGCCGAAGCCTCGGTGGTCCCGGGCCGGGCGGCGCTCTGGTCGGCGATGCCAGGCTGGCCGGCGCCCGGTGCGGTGGTGCCGAGCTGTTCGGCGAGGGCAGCGCCGAAGGAGGCGCCGCCGTCGTGCATGGTGGAGGCCTTGCCTCCGGAGCCGGCTGCGGGCGCGGTCGTGGTGGGCACGGGGCTCAGGACGGCGTTCATGATGACGCTCCGGCGAAGGCTGACTGCTGCAGGGCCAGCGCGGCAGCAGCACCGGATGACGAGGCCGGGGCCGCCGCGGCCTGCGGCTCGGCCGGGACGATGCGGCGGATGGTCATGATGTCCTTGTCCTTCTCGAACAGTTCGCGGATGCTGACCTTCTCCCCCGGCCGGGGTGCGTGGATCATCTGGTTGTCGCCGAGGTAGATGCCGATGTGCTTGCCGTTGCGCAGCACCAGCAGGTCCCCGGGCTTGGCCTGCGCCAGCGAGGGGACCTCGGTGCCGACGGTGGCCTGCTGGCGGGCGACGCGGGGCAGGTCGATGCCCAGGTCGCGGAAGGTGTGCTGGACCAGCGAGGAGCAGTCCAGGCCGATCGCCGGGTTGTTCCCGCCCCAGACGTAGGGCACTCCGAGGTACTTCTTGGCGGTGGCGACCACGTCGGCCCCGGTGGTGGAGCCGTGCTTCTTGACCGGGCCGACCTCGTCCGCGGCGCCGGTGCGCTTGGCTCCGGGGGCGGCCGCGGGGTCCTGCTTCAGTGCGGTGGCCAGGGCGCCGGAGAACGCATCGGCGCCGGTGGTTCCGGTTTCGCCGGCCACACCGGCGGCGGAGCCGGCCAGCGTGGTGGCCGCCAGCTGGGCGGCGGCGGAGGCTGCGGTGTTGGACGAGGACGCGGTGGCGGTGGCCGTCCCGGTGCCCGCGGCGGTGCGCTGGCTCGCGCCGGAGACCTGGGCCAGCGTCGACTGGATGGTGGTGATGCGCCCGAGCGCTTCGGTGATGCTCATGATCCGTTGTCCTTTGTGCGTCGTCCACGGGACGCCACTTCATCGAGTGCTGCCTGTTCACGGGCCAGGTCCCCGGCGGCCAGGGCCGCGTGGTGGCGTTCGCCGAGCTTCTGCAGCACGAGCGCGTCGCGGCGGGCCAGCCGGTAGTGGTCGCGGGCGGCGTCGGCCTCGTCGGCCAGGCTCTCGACCAGGCCGTCCAGTTCCATGAGCATCCCCCGGGTGGACGCCCTCACGGCGGCGACGGCCTGCAGTGCCTGCATGCTGTCCGCCTCCATCGGGGTGGCCTCGGCGCGGGCACGCAGCCGGTTGACCCGTTCGTGCCCCTCGCGCAGCCCGGAGTTCGCGGCGGCGAGCTTCCCTGCGGCCTGGGCCTCCTGGGATTCGCGCAGGCGCAGCAGGCCGGCGAGGCGGAATGCGCGGGACATCAGGCCACCCCCATGCCGTGGACGAGTGAGGTGAGTTCGGACCATGCAGCGGTTGCGGGGACGGGGGCGTCGAGCCGCTGGCAGAGGAACGCATTGATGTCGTCCCCGTGGTCGACGGCGGCATCGACCAGCGGGTTGGTTCCGCGCTGGTAGGCCCCGACGTCGAGCAGGTCCTGGGCGGCCCGGCGGGCGGCCAGGATGCGGCGCAGCGACGCGGCGGTGGCAGCATCCTCGCGGGTGGTGACCCGGGAGGCGACGCGGGAGACGGAGCCGAGGATGTCGATGGACGGGAAGTGCCCGGCGACGGCGAGCTTGCGGTCCAGGACCACGTGCCCGTCGAGCAGGGAGCGGGCCGAGTCGGCGATGGGTTCGTTGTGGTCATCGCCGTCGACCAGGACGGTGTAGATCCCGGTGATGGACCCGGTCGCGTCGGTTCCGGCGCGTTCGAGCAGCCGGGCCAGTAGCGAGAAGGTCGACGGCGGGTAGCCGCGGGTCGCCGGGGGCTCGCCGGCGGACAGGCCGATCTCCCGCTGGGCCATGGCCACGCGGGTCAGCGAGTCCATCATGAGCAGCACGTCGGATCCGCCGTCGCGGAAGTGCTCGGCGATGCGGGTGGCGGCGAAGGCGGCGCGCAGCCGCATGCGGGCGGGCTCGTCGGAGGTGGAGACGACGACGATGGACCGGGCCAGGCCCTCGGGTCCGAGGTCCTCCTCGAGGAACTCGCGCACCTCGCGGCCGCGTTCGCCGACGAGGGCGATGACGTTGACCTCGGCGTTGGTGCCGCGGGCGACCATGGACAGCAGCGAGGACTTGCCGACGCCGGAACCGGCGAACAGGCCGATGCGCTGGCCGCGGCCGACGGCCGTCATGGTGTCCAGGGCGCGCACCCCGAGCTGGAGCTGTTCGCTGATGCGCGTGCGGTCCATCGGATTGGGCGGCTCGTTTTCCAGGGCGACCAGTTCGTGGTCGCCGAGCGGGCCCTTGCCGTCGATGGGGCGCCCGAGCCCGTCGATGACCCGGCCCATGAGGGCGTGGCCGACCGGGATCAAGGCAGGTCGCCCGGTGGTGCGCACGTGGTCGCCGGCGGAGATGGATTCCAGGGCGCCCAATGGCATGCAGTGCAGGGTCTTGCGGGTGGCCGCGACGACCTCGGCCGGGACGCGCGCCTCGCCGATGTGCACGACGGCGCCGACCGGGCAGGACAGCCCGGAGACTTCGAGCCCGAGGCCGAGGATGGAGGTGACGACGCCGACGCGGGCCGGAGACGCTGCGGCGAGCACTGGCGGCAGCTCGGGCAGCCGGGATCCTGCCGTCTGTCTGGGTCCCGTTCTGGGTTCCGTGGTCAGGGTGCTCATGCGTCATCACCACGCAGGGCGGTCCGGCAGCGGGCCAGGGCCTCGCCGATGCGCGCGTCGAGGTAGCCGTCGTCGAATTCGGTGACGGCGTCGCCGCGCTCCAACCGGGGGTCGGGGACCAGCCGGACCCGCTCGTCCAGATCAAGTCCGGTGGGCAGGGCCGCCAGGTCCTCGGGGTGCAGGCGCACCGCGTGGACGGTGGAGGCATCGACGCCGGCCAGAGCGCGGGAGAGGGCGGCGCGGGCACCGTGTTCGGTGTCCAGCAGCTCGGTGCCCAACACGGCCTGGGCCAGGTCGAGAGCCGACTCGGCAAGCAGCTGGGAGGCGTCCTCGATGACCGGCAGCACGCGCCGGTGCAGCGCGACGGCGGCGGCGTTCAGGGTGGCCACTGCCGCGGAGAGATCTCGTTGGCGTCCGATTTCGGCGGCGTGGTGCCGGCGCTGGATTTCCGCGCGCAGGTCGCGGACGTCGGCTTCGGCGGCGCGCCGGCCGGCCGCGTAGCCCGCCGCGTAGCCGCTGGTCCGTGCCGCGGTGGCCTCGCCGCTGGTCGACGTCGTGCCGACGGCGGAGAAGACCGCGGGACGGAAATCTGCCGGGTCGGTGACGGTCTCAGAGAACATAGTCGTCCTCGTCCCCGCGTTGCACGGTGATCTCGCCGTCGGCTTCAAGCTGGCGGATGGAGCGCACGATGTCGGCGCGGGCCTGTTCGACCTGCGAGACCCTGACCTTGCCCATGGCCTCGATCTCGCCCTTGAGGATCTCCTGGGTGCGGTCGGAGATGTTCGCGCGGATCGTGTCCACCACCGGTTGCGCCGCGCCCTTCAGCGCCAGGGCGAGCGTCTTGGGGTCGATGCCGCGCAGCACGCGCTGGACGTCGCGGCGGTCGAACTTCACCAGGTCGGCGAAGGTCAGCATCCGCGAACGCACCTCCTCGGCGAGATCGGGATCGTTGGCATCCAGACTGGCCAGCAGGTCGCGCTCCATGGCCACGTCGGAGCGGTTGATGATGTCCACCAGCGGCTGGATGCCTCCGATGACGTCGACCTCCTCGCGGGGGCCCACCATGGAACCGGCGCGGGCCCGGAGCGCTTCGGCGACGATCTTGACGTATTCCGGGGAGGCTGTGCCCATGGTGGCCAGGGCGCGGGCGACGTCGGTGCGCAGCTCGGACTCGAAGCCTGCCAACACCGCCGAGCCGATGTCGGCGGGCAGGTGGGCGATGACCAGGGCGATCGTCTGCGGCAGTTCGCCGTCGAGCAGCGAGACGATCTGGGTCGCCTCGGCCGCGCCGAGGAACTCGAAACTGCGCCCGGCATGGGTGCTGGCAATGCGGTCCAGCACCGAGGAGGCACGTTCGGATCCGAACGAGGCCTCGAGCAGGCCGGCGGCGAAGTCCTTGCCGCCGCGGGCCCCGGCCTTGCCGGAACTGGTCAGTTCATGCACCTCGGACAGGGCCCGTTCGGCGACCTCGCTCTCGACCCGGCGCAGGCGCACCAGTTCGGCCGCGATCTCGTCCGCCTCGGCCTCGGAGAACTGGCGCATGACGGCTGCGGCGTTGGCCCGGTCCATCTGCATGAGCACGACGGCGACCTTCTGGGTGCCGGTCAGCTGCTTGCTGGCCGACTGTGTGCCGGTCAGTTCGGTGGCGGTCAGTTCGGGGACGGTACTCACGCGTTCGCCCGATCATCCATGACGGTGCGCAGGTAGTCGGCCATCATCGCGGGATCGGAGGCTGCCATGGCGTCGAGGTCCGAGCGCTTCTGCGCGGCATCGGCGTCCGCGCCGAAACCGTGACCCGGCACCGGGACAGGGATGGGGGCCGCCACGGCCGCCGGGGTCGGGATCGACGGGATGGACGTGGTGGACGGGGCGTCGAGGGACTGGAAGGTGTCCTTCAGCGGCTCGTACTCGTGGAACTCCCCGATGTCCAGGGGTTCGCGATTCTGCCGGTTGCGGCGGCGGAACAGGATGACGGCCAGGATGAGCAACAGTGCGAGCACCGCGGCACCGGCGATGACCAGGGTCCGCGTCAGTTCCGCCTTCCGGGCCGCTTCGGCGTCGGCGTTCGCCGCGGCGAGGGCGTCCTGGGCCGCGGTGGCGTCGGTGGCGCTGAACGGGATGAGGTTGACGCTGACCAGGTCTCCGCGCTTGGCGTCGACACCGGCGGCGGCGCCGATCATGTCGGTGACCTGCTGGACGTCCAGGCCGGGGGCGGCGTTGGCGTCCAGGGCCACGGAGATGGTCTGGCGCTCGAGCGTCCCGGCCGGGATGGTGCGGTCCTCGGTGACCTTGTTGACAGCGTTGGAGCGGTCGGACGTCTTGGAGGTGAAGGTGCCGTCGCCGTTGGCGTTCTCCGGCACCGCGATGTTGTCAGGACCCAGCACTCCGGCCTCTGTCCCGGCACCACCGGCGTAGTTCTCGGTCTTGGTGGATTCGGTGAGGGCCGGCTTGCCGTCGGGGTCGGTGAAGGACTCTTCCTTGCGCTGCGCCGATTCCATGCTCATGTCGGCGGCGACGGCGACGGTGGCGTTGCCCCGGCCGACGACGCGGTCGAGCATGCCCTGCACGGAGTTGGCGATGCGTTCCTCGTAGTCGGAGGACTGGGCGTCCACTCCCCCGGCCGCCCCCACGCCGACGGCGGAGAGCAGCGTGCCCGCGGAGTCGACGACTGCCACGTTGTCGGGCTTGAGCCCGTCGACGGCGGCGGAGGCCAGATGCACCACGGACTGGACCTGGTCGCGATTCAGCGTGGTCCCGGGGGTGGTCTCGACGAAGATGGAGGCGGTCGGATCGACCTTGGAGTCCACGAACACGGTCTCCTCGGGGATGGCCAGCTTCACCGAGGCCATCTTGACGCCGTCGAGCGCCTCGACGGTTTTGGCCAGCTCGCCCTCGAGGGCGCGCTTGTAGGTGACGGACTGCTGGAACTCGGATGAGGTGACCCCCATATTGTCCAGCAGCGAGTAGCCGGCCTGGCCCGTGCCGGCGGTGGGCATGCCGGCGGCGGCGGCCTTCAGCCGCGCGTCGTACACGTTCTCCTGCGGCACCATGATGGTGGACCCGCCGTTGGTGAGCTCGTAGGGGATGCCGTCGGTCTTGAGCTGGTCGACGATCGCCGAGGCGTCGGAACCTTCCAGTCCGCTGAACAGCGGGGAGTACTTCGGCTGCGTGAGGAAGGTGCCCAGGGCGATGGCGCCCAGGACCAGCACGGCGACGCCGATGATGGCGATGGTGCGTTGGCCGATGGTGAAGCCGCGGAGGGTGGCGCCGAGCTTGGACAGCGGAGCGGGAACGTTGGCCATCAGGCTTGCATCCTCATGACCTCGTTGAACGCCTCGACCCCGCGGTTGCGGAACGTGGCGGCCATTTCGAGGGCGATGGAGGAGCGGGAGGAGGCCAGCGTGGCGGCGTGGATGTCGGTGAGGTCACCGGTGACCGCCTTGATGGCCAGGTCGTTGGAGGTGGACTGCAGCGACTGCACGTTCTCCAGGGCGCCGGTGAGCGTGGAGGCGAACTGGGAGCCGTCGGTGGACGGCATCTCCGTCTTGCCGGCATAGCCGGTGGCGGTGGTCGGTGAAACCCCCATGACGGGAGGGATGACGGCGGGCATCAGTTGCGTCCGATCTGCAGGGCGGCCTGGTAGGTTTCCTTGGCCCGGTCCACGACGGCGGCGTTGGCCTGGTAGCCGCGCTGGGCCATGATCAGCGCGCCCATCTGCTCGGAATAGTCGATGTCCGGGTAGCGCACGTTGCCGTTCTCGTCGGCGAGCGGGTGGCTCGGCTCGTGGACCACGCGGCCCTCGGCGTCCCCGAGTTCGGTGCCGGCGACGTACACGCCGTTGTCCTCGCCGCCTGCCTGGGCCAGCACGTAGCGGGCGCGGAAGGCGTCGTCGTTCGTGGCCGTGGCGGTGTTGATGTTGGAGAGGTTGTCCGCAACGGCGTCGAGCCACTTGCGGTGTACTGTCAGCGCGGTTCCGGCGATGCCGATGGCGTCCAGGGGCATGTCAGCTGCTCCTCAGTGCGGTGCGGATGCCGTTGAAGGTGCCCGAGGCGGCCTGCGTGGCGAACTGGTAGCGCAGCACGGTGTCGACGTTGGACAGCGTCTCGGTGTCCATGTTCACGTTCGAGCCGTCCAGGCGGGTCGGCTCCAGCGAGCGGGCCGTGGTGGCCGTAGCGTGGCCGTCTCCGTTGCGCACCGATTGGGCCAGCGTGTCCTCGAAGGAGACGCGTTCGGCGTGGTAGCCGGGCGTATTGACGTTGGCGATGTTGTTGGCGATGGCGCGCTGGCGCATGGCCAGGCCATCGAGGGCGCTTTCCAGCGCAACCGACGTGACGGATTCGAACACGGCTTACCGCTCCAAGATCGAGACACTGCCCGTCCGTGGGCCATAAAGGGGTGAGCAATCCGTGCTCACTGGCAACCATCGGCCGATGACTCCGGTCCGTTAGCGGTTGCTTCAAGATTCGATGAAAACTTTCTGTCAACCCGCGACAGGCGCGTCATGCGGGGTCGTGCAGTCAGCCCGCGACGTCGAGGTAGACGGACGATCCGCCGTCCTCGGCCAGCGGCACGGAGCGTACCGCCGCCAGCTGGGCGGCGATCTCGTCCCGTGCCACAGCGGTACGGGACGCCGCCTCGTTCAACGCGGCGAGCAGGGCCTGCGCACGGGATGCCAGTTCCGCGGGCAGTGGGCCACACCCGGCCGGCGCTGTCCAGGGCACGACGCCGGTGCCGGCTTCGGACGCCTGGCTCGCTTCCAGGTGGTGCTCAAGGTCTTCCAGCACGTGCGTCCAGGCGACATGTGCGGCCCTATCCAACGCTCAGGGCCCCGGCGGCCAGCGGCGCGGCGGCGGCCTGCAGCTGAGCCGCCTCGTGCCAGCTCTGGCGCAGCGGTTCGAGCAGCTCGATGCATTCGCGCGTTTTCGCGGCGTCGCGGCTGGTGTTGGCGTTCATCATCGCGGTGGTCGCGTAGGTGTAGAGGGCCATCAGGTCGGCGGCACCGTCCCAGACGTCCAGCTTCAGCGTCGAGGACAGTTCGGCGATGATCGCCTGGGCGTGGATCAGGTTCTCAGAGGCGACGGCCCACTGCTCGTTCTGCTGGGCGGCCTCGGCGCGGCCGAGGTCGAGCAGCAGACGGTCGTAGAGCATCGTCAGCAGGCGAGCCGGGCTGGCGGAGAGCACGGCCTCGCGGTTGAGCTGGGCGCGTTTCTGGGCTGCGTTCATCATCATGGTTAGCTTCCGTTCGTGCTCGGGAGCGAGGATAGTTGGGCGGTGAGCCAGGAGGACTGGGAATTCAACTTACTGAGCTGGACCTCCATGGTGGCGTAGGTTTTCTCGAGGGTGGCGCGACGGGTGGCGAGGCGGCGGTCCCAGTCCATGACCTGATCGTCAAGGCGATTGATCGTGGATTCCTGGCCCTTGATGCGGGCGGTGATCTGCCCGTCGTATTTATCGGAGAGGCCGGCGGCAGCGGTGTTGATGCGGGCGGCGATTTCCTGCAGCGCGGCTTCGACCGCTGCGGGGTTCTCGGCCAAGGCCGTCTGGAACTTTTCCTCGTCGTAGTCGATGGTGCCGGACTTGTTGATGCTGATGCCGAATTCCGACGGCGATCTCCCGTTGACGGGCAGTGTCGCGGCGGAGAGGATCCGCTGGTTCACGTCGCGCGCGGTGCTGTCGCCGGTGAAGATCATGGCCTTCGTTGCACCGTCGGTGCCCGAGGTGACTGACGAGTTGCCGGAGATGAATTTGAAGAGTCCGTTGAGGCTGTCCACCAGGTCCTTGGCGACCTTCCCGGCGGCCTCGTTGTCGCGCGAAATAGTGATGGTAACGGGCTCGTCGGAGACCTTCGCGACGGTGATGTCCACACCGGGCAGCAGGTCTTCAAACGTGTTGGTCGACGAGGTGACGATCTGCTCGGCCGAGGTGCCGGCCCAGAGGGTGATGCTGCCGTCCTGGGCCGTTTTAACGGGGATCAACGCTTCCCCGGAGGTACCCGAGATGCTGAAGGATCCGTCGGCGCCGGTCTCGGCGGCGGTGAACTGGAGACGGTAGTTCCCATCACCCGCGGCGACCTTGACGGCTTTGACCCCGGCCTCAGAGTTGTTGATCGCACGGACCACGTCGTCCAGCGAGGCGGAATCTGCGGTGATATCGATTGCGGTGCCGTCGGCCTTCGTAATGGAGAACGAAGACTCTGCCCATTCGCTGACCGGGGCCGAAACGGATACTTGGGCCTGGGCGATTGCGGTGACCTTGAAATCGATGGAACCCGGAGCCGCGCCGCTGCCCGCGGTGGCCTTGGCAGCATCGGAACTGCTGGTCGTGGTGAAAAGCTGCAGCGAATCGGGCTTGGCCGTCTTCTTCGTCAGCTCGGCCAGGTCGGCGACTTTGGTGTTCAGGGCCTGCAGCGCGGAGATCATGGTCTGCGTTGCGGAGACTTTGTTCTTGAGGATGTTCTGCGGGATGGCCTCGGCCTGCATGAGCGTGTTGATCAGGGCCGTGGTGTCCAAGCCGGACGACAGGCCGTCGAGCGCGATGCCCATGGTTTCCCCTTTGGTGGCTGCTGGTACTACGTAGCGCGATCCGCGAACGGCGGGTGGCGGCCGTTATCTGGCGGGGGGCCGGTCCGGCCGCCACACACCGTTCGTGGAACTGGTTAGCTCAGTGAGCCAGAGGACTAACGCAGGAGGCTCAGCACACCCTGGTTCGACTGGTTCGCCTGGGCCAGCATGGAGGTGCCAGCCTGGGAGAGGATGTTCGAGCGCGTGAACTTGACCATTTCAGCGGCCATGTCAACGTCTCGGATACGCGACTCTGCTGCCGTCAGGTTTTCCCGGCCGACGTTCAGCGAGTTGATGGCGGACTCGAGGCGATTCTGCGATGCACCCATGTTGGAGCGGGCACTGGAGATAGCCGTGATCTGTCCGTCAATGGCGGCCAGTGCGGTGGTTGCTCCACCTGCAGTCGTGAAGTCTGCAGTTCCCAAAGCAGTGACGACGTTGGCGACGTTGGCACTGGCCAGATCAACGGTGATCTGATTTTCGGTTCCGGCACCGGCACCGACCTGGAAAATCATCTTGCCGTCGCCAGCGGATCCGGCAGAAGAATCCAGCAGATTGATCCCGTTGAAGTTCGTGGACTCTCCAATTCGAGTCAACTCGGCCGTCAGCTCCGTCACTTCGGTGGCGATGGCCGTCCGGGAATCAGCGTTGTTCGAGTCATTGCCAGCTTGGACGGCAAGATCGCGCATGCGCTGCAAGATCGAGTGGACCTCGGTCAGGGCGCCTTCAGCGGTCTGGATGACCGAGATGCCGTCCTGGGCGTTGCGGGCGGCCACGGTGTAGCCGTTGACCTGCGAGCGCAGGCCCTCGGAGATCGACAGGCCCGCCGCATCATCGGCGGCCCGGTTGATGCGCAGTCCGCTGGACAGCTTCTCCAGCGACTTGGAAAGGTCATTCTGCGTGTTGCTCAGGTTGCGCTGCGAGTTGATCGCGGCGAGGTTGGTGTTAACGGTCATACCCATGGTGATTTCCTCCGTGAATTGGGTGTTCGTGCGAGGTCCATCCGTGGACCTCAACCACACCTATCGGCAGGATGAGCTTGGGTCGTTAGCTAGTTGAGAGAAAAGTTTTTGTCAGAACGCCGGTGCGGCCGGATTGAGCCGGTGTACAGCGTCGGCAGTGCGAGCAATCCCACCGGAAGCCTGCTCGCCGAAGGCCTTCAGGTATCCGCTCCGACGTTGTGCCGCAACACGGGATACGGGCTCCGGAGCAACCTTCTGCTCGGTATCGGAATAGTGGGTCTGCATGCCGTCGCGAAGCAGACGCATGGCTTCCGAGCGCTGCTGGGAGACGGCCGAGTGGGTGATGCCCAGTTCGGCGGCAACTTCCTTGACCGTGGATCCCTCGAAGTAGATGCGCTGCACGATGTGGCGCATCTTCTCCGGCAAAACCTCGACGGCCGTACGGACCATCGCGGTGCGCTCGTCTGCGAGCAGCCGCTGCTCGGGAGTCTCGGTCTCGGCGACCAGGTAATCGGCCATGACGTCGTCGATGCCGACGACGGTGCGGGCGGCATCCTGCATGGCCGCATGCACTTCCTCTTCGGCGACACCGAGGGCTTGGGCGAGCTCCGCCGTCGTCGGCGTGCGCCCGAGGGCAGAGGTCAAGGTCTCCTGGACGCTCTTGGTTTCCTTAATGCGCTTGCGGGCGCCTCGGGTTGCCCAGTCGCTGGAACGCATGTCGTCGGCGAAGGCGCCCACGATGCGCCGGCGGGCATAGGCGCCAAAGGGAACACCGAGCGTTGTATCGAAGGAGTCGGCTGCCGTGATGAGGGCGATCGTGCCGACGGAAACCAGGTCCTCGCGTGAGAGATGAGTGGCCTTGGCACACATCTCTGCAGCCAGGTATCCAACCAGAGGAAGATTGTCGACAACCAGGTGGTTGCGCACAGAACTATCCATTAACTCGCCCCAATCAAGTAAATAGCGGCCAGCCATACTGGTCGCTTGGGGCAGAGCGAAAATCCCCCCCACAGCAGATATTAGTTTAACTTTGTGGAATTTGGATACCCCTAATTTAGATCTTCTTATGTGGCCCTCCTAACGGTGCCGCGGAGCCGGTCGATAGACTTGGGTATGCCGGGGGGCACATGGAAGATAGGCGTGAGGTCTACCCGACAAGCCGAGGGGATCGTGGCGCATGAGTGCCAATGAATTATCCGCACTGTTGTGGAAAGAACGTGAGCTGCTGGAGCTGCTCCAGTTCAAGCTCGAGGAAGAACAACTCCTCCTGGTTTCCGGGAAGAGCCGCTGGATCGGCATGGCCACCCGCGAAGTCGAAAGCATCCTGGAAAGGGTGCACGCTGCCGGCTTGGCCCGGTCCGTTGAGGCGGCATCCGTCGCAGCGGCATGGGGACTCCCAGACGATGCCCCGTTGGCCGATATCGCCGCCCAAGCCCCGCGTGGTCCCTGGACCGACATCCTGGCTGCGCACCTGACCGCACTTCGTGAGATCACCGGCGAGATCGCCACGCTCCGCGAAGCCAATGAGCAGTACCTGCGTGCGGCCTACCGTTCCACCCAGGAAACTCTGGCCACGCTCGACGACGAGCGGCCCGGATACGACCGGACCGGTACCGGTGCGCAGACCCGGGTTGGCGCGCGCATCATCGACACGAACCTCTAGGACGAGACCATGAGCACCTTCAGCGGACTGAACACCGCCATGACCGGGTTGAATGCCGCCCGCATGGGTCTGGAGACGACCGGCAACAACATCATCAACGTCAACACGCCCGGATATACCCGGCAGCGCGCCGAGCTGTCCGCCGTCGGAGCACTTGCCTCCACCGGACTCATCGCCACCCGGCCCGGCCTGGGCCAGGGCGTCTCCGTCTCCGGCATCGCACGTTTGGCCGATGCCCATCTCGGCGCCCGCCTCAACGCAACGTCCGGCGCAGTCGGCCAGGCCGATACCCGCGCCGCCGCCTTGATGGACATCGAGGCCACGCTCCGCGAACCCGGTGAGAATGGCCTCTCGGCCCTGCTGGGCAAGTTTTGGAACGCCTGGGAAGGTGTGGCGAACCAGCCCGGGGAAGCGGCACCCGCCACCGTACTGATCTCCAGCGCCAACGACGTCGCCGCTCGGCTGTCATTGATGCACGGCGAACTCTCCGACCAGTGGTCGGCGCAGCGCACCGCGCTCGACACGATGACCTCGGACTTGAACTCCACTGCGGCACGTGTGGCCGAACTCAACGGAAGCATCAAGTCCACGATCGCTGCAGGTGGCAATGCCAACGAAATGCTGGATCAGCGCGCCATGCTGGTCAATCGCCTGGCCGAGCTCTCCGGAGCAACGTCAGGTGAAAATGCGGGCACCTTTGAGGTGAAGATCGGCGAGAAGGTGCTGGTCTCCGGAACGTCTTCCACCCCGCTGACCGTCGCCGGAGGCGAAGCACTCGGAAGTCCTGATGGCGGCCCCACCGTGGACTTCGATGTACAGGGGGGACGCATTGCTGGCGCACTGTCGCTCCTCGGCCTGGCGAATGGCACGGGAACCGGTGGCGCCATTGCCGAGATGGCCGCCTCGCTGGACGGTGTGGCCGAGAACCTCGTCGAAACCGTCAATGCGGCGCACCGGCAGGGTACTAATGCCGGCGGCGTCAC
The DNA here is from genome assembly GCA_016892645.1 of Micrococcaceae bacterium RIT 802. Classification (GTDB taxonomy): domain Bacteria; phylum Actinomycetota; class Actinomycetes; order Actinomycetales; family Micrococcaceae; genus Arthrobacter_H. Next base: position 9,916 of record JAFEMX010000028.1, on the reverse strand, counting down.
GGACACTAATTTCTTCGATCCAAACAAGACGACGGCCGCTAGCCTCTCCGTTCTTGTCGGCTCCGCAGCCGAACTTGCAACCCGTGGCGAGGGCGGCGGGAAGTTGGACGGTTCCAATGCCTCCCTCGTCGCCGGCCTCGCGACGAGCAAGGACGGCCCGGACAAGCAGTGGTCAACCGTAGTCGTGTCAGCTGGCCTCTTAGCCCAGGCCGAAGCGCAGCAGTCTGTCACCGCTGCTCTCGCCCACAACGCCGCGGCGGCCCAGCAGCAATCGGCGACCGGCGTTTCACTCGATGAGGAAAACGTCGCACTGCTCGCCTACCAACACGCCTACCAAGGCGCCGCGCGCGTCATGACCGCCGTCGATGAAATGCTCGATACGCTGATCAACCGCACCGGCATCGTCGGACGATAGGGGAAGGAACCATGATCACCCGCATCACGAACGCAGGCATCAGCGCAGCAGCACAGCGAAACCTGCAGACCGCCATGCAGCGGCTGGCCACGGCGCAGACCAAGGCTTCCTCGCTGGAGGCTATCTCCAAGCCCAGCGACAATCCCGCAGGCGTCGCCACTTCCATGGCCGTCCGCGCAGAGACCCGCGCCAACGCCCAGTACAGCCGCAATGTCGGCGATGCCCAGGGCTGGCTGGCCACCGCCGACACGGCGTTGGCGTCCGCGACCACGATCCTCAACCGCGTCCGTGACCTGACCGTCAGCGGCGCCAACGACGGCGGCCTCAATGCCAACGGCAAGGAAGCCATCGCCATCGAGCTCGAGACACTGCGCGACAGCCTGATGGATGCGGCGAATACCCAGTACGCCGGGCGCACCATCTTCGCCGGAACCTCCGACGCGGGTGTCGCGGTCGTAAAGAACGACGACGGTTCCGTCACCATCCCGCCCGCCGGCGGCAGCGTCGACCGACGCACAGGAGCCAACACGACCATCCGCGTGGACACGGATGCCACGGCCGTCTTCGGCCCTGCCGAGGAAGGCGGAGACGACGTGTTCTCGCTGATCAGCAACATCATCAAAGACCTGCGCGCCGGGACGAACATCTCTTCCCGCATCGATCAGGTCGACGCCTCGATGAAGCAGGTGCGCGACGCCCAGACCTCCGTTGGAGTCCGGCATGCCACCGTCCTGGCTGCGAAGTCGTCGCTGCTCGATGACGCCGTCACCTTGGAGGGCCGGCGCTCGGCCGTCGAGGACATCGACCTCGGCACCGCGATTCTGGACCTGAAGACCCAGGAGGTCGCCTACCAGGCGGCCCTGGCCGCTTCGGCCAAGGTCCTGCAGCCGACGCTGATGGACTTCCTGCGATGAGCACACGTCTGGCTTTCGCCGCCCCGCTGCCCGGGCTGACCAACCTGACCGAGTTCACCCTCGAACCGGTCCAGGATGCCGTGGGCCTCTACTCGCTCGATTCGGCCACCAGCCCGGACATCCGTTTCTTCGTCCTGGATGCGGCCACCCACCTGCCGGACTACACTCCGCGGTTCTCCGCCGAGCAGCTGGCCTTGGTCGGCTCCCCAGCGAAGCAGCAGCTGTCCGTGCTGACCATGGTCAACACCTCGGACCGCGAGGCCACGGTGAACCTGCTCGCCCCGGTCTTGGTGAACCCCGAAACCGGGGCCTGCGCCCAGGTGATCCTCGAGGGCCAGGACTGGCCGCTGCGCTCCCCACTGGGCGCCACTGCCTGACCTGCCCCACCGGCCCGGGTAATCTGGGCTCTCAGTGTGAGTATGGGTAGCGCCGCAGGTGTTGCGGTGGTTGGATTCTTGCACCGGTGGTCTGGCTCTTAATCTGGTTGCCCGTCGTCGCAAGGCGTCGTGGCTGGCATGGGTTTTGCCGACTGCAGGTGGAAGAACCGGCCGGCGTGACTTGATAGGAGCATGCTGGTGCCCCACTGAGACGTGTCCGCCGACCGGCCCAACCCTCAACCTCGCGTGAAAGGGAGGTACCTACCATGGTGGTGGCAATCGGGGCGGACGTCCACAAGAAGTCGCATACATTCGTCGCGGTCGATCCGGCGGGCAAGCCCATCGGCCAGATCACGGTCAGGGCAACATCGCGCGGCCACGAAAAGGCCTACCAGTGGGCCCGAAAGACATTCATCGAGCAAGACAGGATCTGGGGCCTGGAGGACTGCAGGCACCTGACCGGCCTGCTCGAGCGGGACCTGATCGCCCACGGGGAATCGGTGGTGAGGGTGAACACGAAGCTCATGGCCCGCGAACGCGGAATCGCCAGGACCTGGGGCAAATCCGATCCGATCGATGCCCTGGCAGTCGCCCGGGCCGTGGTGCGAAACCCGGACCTGCAACCGGCCATCACCAACGGGCCGGCCCGGCAGGTGGCGCTGCTGTTGGGCCGCAGGGAGGTGCAGGTGGCCGAGCGGACCCGGGCGGTCAATCGGTTGCGGTGGCACCTGCATGAGCTCGACCCGGAGCTGGACCCACCGTCCCGCTCGCTTGGTCATGGCCCGGCCCAGGCCAAGGTCCGGGCCTTCCTCGGCGGGTTCGAGGGGCAGGAGGACATCCAGGGCCTGGTCGCCGAGATCGCCTCCCTGGAACTGCAGGACATCGTGCGATGCAGCGCCGAGATCAAGGCGCTGGACCGGCGGCTGAAGGTATTGACCGCCCAGGCGGTCCCGGAGCTGCTGGAGATCCCCGGCTGTGCCTCCACCGGTGCCGCGAAGCTCATGGCCGAAACCGCGGGCATCGCCCGGTTCAGCACCCCGGCGAAGTTCGCCATGTTCGCCGGGTGCGCACCGATCCCGGCCTGGTCGGGGAAAACCGAGGGCAGGATGCGGTTGAACCGCCGGGGCAACAGGCAGTTGAACTGTGCCATCCACCGCATCGCGGTCACCCAGATCAGGCTCGAGGGCCCCGGCAAGGTGTACTACGAGAGACTCCGTGCGGTCGGCAAGGGGAAGATGGAGGCCCTGCGCTGCCTGAAGACCCAGATCGCCCGGACCATCTGGAAAACCATGACCACAGCAACCCGCGCCGCCACCGAAACACCCCAAAAGACCGACGATTTAATTTGCCAAGCGCTTGCCGCTTGACATAGGAGTAACCCATGGCCATCCTCATCGATCCCCCGCTGTGGCCCGCCCACGGCACGGAGTTCTCGCATCTGGTCTCCGATGTCTCGGTCGAGGAACTCCATGCCTTCGCCGCGGCCGCAGGACTGACCAACCGCGCCTTCGACCGCGACCACTACGACGTCCCGCGCAAGCGCTTCGACGATCTCGTCGCCCGCGGAGCCCTGCCCGTCCCGGCCTCCGAGTTGGCCCGGCGTCTCATCCGCTCCGGCGTGCGTATCCCGGCCAGGCAGCGTCCCGAACGCCTCGATGGCGTCCTCGCCGATGCGTGGGACCGGATCCTGCCCGGGCATCCAGGCGTTGCCGCCCGACTGATCAGCCGCTGGTCCGAACCGCACCGGCAGTACCACGACCGCGCCCACCTGCTCGCCGTGCTGCGCGCCCTCGACCTGCTGCGCTCACGCGGCGAGCCCGTCGGCCCCTTCCCGCGCGCACCGTGGCTGGCGGCCTGGTTCCACGATGCCGTCTACCAAGGCGTCGCCGGACAGGACGAAGAGGACTCAGCCGCCCTGGCCGAGCGCCTGCTCCCGCCCGCTGGCGTCCCCGCGGACGAGGTCGCCGAGGTCGCCCGGCTGGTGCGGCTGACCACCAGCCACTGGCCCGAGGCGGACGACGCCGGTGGGCGCCTGCTGTGCGACGCGGACCTGGAGGTGCTCGCCCGGCCGCGACCCGCCTACGCCCGCTACGTCGTTGCGGTGCGACGCGAGTACGCCCACGTGCCCGGGGCGGACTTCGCGGTCGGCCGCGCCGAGGTGCTGCGCACCCTGCTGGGGACGGTGCCGCTGTATGCCACGGCCACCGGACGCGAGTTGTGGGAGGTCGCCGCCCGGGAGAACCTCACCGCCGAACTGGCGGACCTGGGCTACCCGGCCCCCTGACCCCGTTCCGAGGCAGCCGCGCGTTAAAGCCGCCGGCGCGGCCACCTCCGTGAGGTGACCGCGCCGGCGTCGTACTAATGGGTGGGGCTGGAAGGCCAGGGTGGCTAGAAGCCGCCCATGCCGCCCATGCCGCCCATGTCGTCGCCACCGGGCATGCCGGCAGCAGCCTTCTCCGGCTTGTCGGCGACAACGGCCTCGGTGGTGAGGAACAGGCCCGCGATGGACGCCGCGTTCTGCAGGGCAGAGCGGGTGACCTTCACCGGGTCGTTCACGCCGGCCTTCAGCAGGTCCTCGTAGACGCCGGTGGCGGCGTTGAAGCCGTGGCCCGAGGGCAGGCCCTTCACCTTGTCGGCGACGACGCCCGGCTCCTGGCCGGCGTTGAAGGCGATCTGCTTCAGCGGTGCCTCGATGGCGACCTTGACGATGTTGGCGCCGGTGGCCTCGTCGCCTTCCAGGGTCAGCTTGGCGAATGCCTTCTCGCCGGCCTGGATGAGGGCCACGCCGCCGCCGGCGACGATGCCCTCTTCCACTGCTGCCTTGGCGTTGCGCACTGCGTCTTCGATGCGGTGCTTGCGCTCCTTGAGCTCGACCTCCGTGGCGGCACCCGCCTTGATGACCGCAACGCCGCCGGCCAGCTTGGCCAGGCGCTCCTGCAGCTTCTCGCGGTCGTAGTCCGAATCGGAGTTCTCGATCTCGGCGCGGATCTGGTTGACGCGGCCGGAGATCTCCTCGGCGTCGCCTGCACCCTCGACGATGGTGGTCTCGTCCTTGGTGACCACGATCTTGCGGGCGGTGCCCAGCTGGTCCAGGGTGGCGGTCTCCAGCGAGAGGCCGACTTCCTCGGAGATGACCTGGCCACCGGTGAGGATGGCGATGTCGGCCAGCATGGCCTTGCGGCGGTCGCCGAAGCCCGGTGCCTTGACGGCGACGGACTTGAAGGTGCCCTTGAGCTTGTTGACGACCAGGGTGGCCAGGGCCTCGCCCTCGATGTCCTCGGCGATGATCAGCAGCGGCTTGCCGGACTGCATGACCTTCTCGAGGATGGCGACCATGTCCTTGACGGAGGAGATCTTGGAGTTGACGATCAGGATGTACGGGTCCTCGAGGACCGTTTCCTGGCGCTCGGCGTCGGAGACGAAGTAGGCCGAGAGGTAGCCCTTGTCGAAGCGCATGCCCTCGGTCAGCTCGAGGTCCAGCCCGAAGGTGTTGGACTCCTCGACGGTGATGACGCCTTCCTTGCCGACCTTGTCCAGTGCCTCGGCGATGAGCTCGCCGATCTGGGAGTCGCCGGCGGAGATCGACGCGGTGGCGGCGATCTGCTCCTTGGTCTCGATCTCCACTGCGGAGTCGAACAGCTCGGCGGTCACTGCCTCGACGGCCTTCTCGATGCCGCGCTTGAGCGACAGCGGGTCGGCGCCGGCGGCAACGTTGCGCAGGCCTTCCTTGACCAGGGCCTGGGCCAGCACGGTGGCGGTGGTGGTGCCGTCGCCCGCGATGTCGTCGGTCTTCTTGGCGACCTCCTTGACCAGCTCGGCGCCGATCTTCTCGTACGGGTCGTCCAGCTCGATTTCCTTGGCGATGGAGACGCCGTCGTTCGTGATGGTGGGGGCGCCCCACTTCTTCTCGAGGACGACGTTGCGCCCGCGCGGGCCGAGGGTCACCTTGACGGCGTCGGCCAGGGTGTTCAGACCCCGTTCGAGGCCGCGGCGTGCTTCCTCGTCAAATGCAATCATCTTGGCCATAGTGGCTAGTGGTCCTTTCGGGACAGTCATGCGAGTTCATGAACCAGCTGAAACGCCCGCGACGGACGGGTGGGGCCCCGCGTTGTCTGAACGCCGTTCCCTACCCTCGCTGCAACTGATCCGGGGGTCACCCGGCGTGTGGTGCTGCGGTGCACGACGGCGGATCCGATCCGTGCCGTGCTTAGCAGTCCCAACACCCGAGTGCTAAGTCAATTATTGGCACTCCCCACCCGAGAGTGCAAGCCGTGTGCGCGGATTTCGCGAAAATGCTTGGCGGATGCGCGGTAGGCGTGCGCCGCGGGCAGGGTTTCCGGGGGTTGCCGCCCGGGCCGGCGAGCGGTGGCTAGAAGTCGGAACCGAGGACGACGGCGATCTTTCCCGGGATCTGCGTGGTCTGGTACAGCGCGTTGATGCCCAGGGCGCCGGCGGCCTTCTGCGCGGTGGCCTTGTCCGCCTCGGAGGCGTAGTAGACGATCGAGGTGTTGACCTTTTTGGTCCAGTTGCCCGCGGTGACGTTGCTGAACCCGGCACCGGAGAGCGTGCTCTTGCCGGAGGCCGCCAGCCCGGAACGGCGCGAGCCGTTGTAGACGCCGACCTTGGTCGAGAGGTCCGGCCCGGCGTTGGCCGCGCTGGAGGACGCCGCTGCCGCGGAGCTGGAGGAGGCGGCGGCCTCGGATTCCTTCGCCGCGGATTCGGCTGCGGCCTTCGAGGATGCGGCGGCCGCGGACTCGGAGGCGCCGGGGTCCTCGGACGCGGCGTCCGAGGTGCCCTGCGTCGCGGAGGAGGCAGCGGCGTCGTCCGTGGTGGAGGCCGATGGCGTGCCGGATTGGCTGGAGGCCGCGGCGGTGGTGGCGACCGGCTGGCCGGTCAGCTGCGGCAGGACGAAGTAGCTGAAGAGCCCGACGACCAGGGCGAGGACGCCGAAGGCGACGATCCACCCCAGCGGAGAGCGGCGCGCCGCCGTCCCGACGATGGCCTGGCGGTGGACACCCTTGCGGTTGGTGAACTCCGGGACCCTGTCGAACTCGTCGTTCGGGTACTTCGTCATCGCTGTCCTTGGTTCCTTTGGTGCGTCAGCAGGTGGTGGCGGGGCACCGGCCTACGCGTCGCCTGCCAACCGGCGGGCGCTCCGTGCGCGGTGCCTCGTCGATCGAAGTCTACGCAATCTTTTGACCAACATCGGGTCATGGGCCAGCGCGGCGTCCGTGTCGATCAGCGCGTTGAGCAGCTGGTAGTAGTTCGCCGCCGACAGGTCGAAGAGTTCGCGGATGGCCTGTTCCTTCGCGCCGGCGTACTTCCACCATTGGCGCTCGAGGGCCAGGATCCGCTGGTCGCGTTCGTCCAGGGCACTGGACTCGTCGACGTCGAACTCCAGCTCGCCGGCCTGAACCGCCATCATGTGCCTCCTCGGGCCGTCTCTTCCCCTGCAACCCGCGGCCCGGCCTGGGGCCGGCGCGGGGTCTTCCCCACCCTCCATGATAGGGGCGAATCACATCGATGTCATTTGGCGCAGGGCGCGTCCCGCCGGGCAGAATGGGCCCATGGACACCGCAGCCCCGCAGACCCCCTGGCCGATGGCACCGGATTGGGCGTCGGCCCTGGAACCGGTGCTGCCGCGGCTGCACGGGCTCGATGCCGAGCTGTCGCGGCGCCGCGCCGCCGGGGATCTGGTCCTGCCAGCCCCCGAGCACGTGCTGCGCGCCTTCCACCGCCCGATGTCGGAGGTCAAGGTCCTCATCCTCGGCCAGGACCCGTATCCGACGCCGGGGCACTCGATCGGGCTGGCCTTCGCCGTGGACGCCGCGGTGCGCCCGCTGCCGCGCAGCCTGGCCAACATCTTCGCCGAATACGTCGCCGACACCGGGCATCCGTTCCCCGCCACCGGCGACCTGACACCGTGGGCCGATGCGGGCGTGCTGCTGCTGAACCCCATCCTCACGGTCGCCGCCGGGGAAACCGGATCGCACCAGAAGCTGGGCTGGCAGGAGATCACGACGGCGGCGCTGGCCGCGCTGGCCGCCCGCGGCACCCCGCTGGTCTCGATCCTCTGGGGCCGGCACGCCCAGCGCTTCGAACCCCTGCTGGGCACGACGCCGGTGATCACCAGCGCTCACCCCTCTCCCCTATCGGCGCGGCGCGGCTTCTTCGGCTCCCACCCGTTCAGCCGGGCGAACGAACTGCTGGTGGCCCAGGGCGCGGACCCGGTGGACTGGCGACTGCCGGCCGCCGAACCGGAGGCCGCACCCGTGGCCCCGGACGCCCTGCCCGGGCTGTAGGGCCGCGGGGCTGCAGGACTGCGGGAGGGCGCGTCAGCGCCGGCGGATGCGCCGGCGCTCGTGGGTGTTCCAGCCCTTGGTGAACGGCCGGGCCACGGTGTCGCCGAGCACGACGCCCCCGGCGATCGCCAGGATGATCGTGAAGGCGTTGAACATCTGGATCAGGCCCACCGACATGTCGCCCGAGTCGATCGTGATGCCGTACATCGCCCGGAAGATCATCAGACCGGGCAGCAGGAAGGTCACCGCCGGGACGGCGACCACCAGCTGCGGGGCGCCCATGCGCAGCGCCACCCAACGTCCGAGACCACCGACCACGACCGCGGCGACCGCGGGGGTCAGCCGCTCCCCCACGCCGAACTGCTCGGCCAGCAGATACGCCAGGTACCCCGCCAGGGCGACGCCCGCCGTGGGCAGGACCAGCGAATGGGCGGTCTGCTCGAAGACCCCGACGCACGCCACGGCGACGAAGACCAGGAAGATCAGGAACGGCTTGGGGTAGTCGATCTGGGCCACGTTCGCCACGTCCAGGCGCCGCATGCCCAGCATCGCACCGGCGACCAGTGCCGCGGTGATACCGGCGATGATCGCCCCGTAGATCAGCAGCGAGGAGAAGAACCTCCCGGCAGCCGTGACGGGGAAGCCGTTGATCGCATCCTGCACCGCCGAGACGAACCGGGACGAGGGCAGCAGCAGCATGATCCCGCCGGCCACGACCACCGCCGGCGAGATCGGGGCATGGACCGCCCACAACAGCATCGCGATCGCCGTCGTGACCGCGGATCCGAGGCCGATGGTGAAGAACTCCGGGACCCGCCAGCGGCCGACAGTATCCATGATCCAGGTGATGAGAATGAACGAGAGGAATCCGAGCAGGGCCCCGAGCCAGCTGCCGCCGATGAAGAACACGAAGGCAGCGGTGAACCCGCCACCACCGGCCGTGGCCATCCACCGAGGGAAGGGCTTGGGCTGGCGCAGGATCTCGTGCAACCGGTCGGCGGCCTGCGTGCGGGTGGCCTCGCCGGCCACGATGTCGGACACCAGGCCGTGCAGGTTCGCCAGGCCGCGGTAGTTGCTCGTCCACGAGCGCACGACGCGGAGCAGGGCGACCGGGTTCTGGTCCTTCGGTGCGTGGTTGAGGTGGATCGACTGGTTGGTGATCTCCACGTCGACGTTGCGCAGCCCGAGCGACGCGGTGACGGCGATGACGCTCGTCTCCGCCTGCAGGGCGCCGGCGCCGAACCGGAACATCGCCTCGGCCAAATCCAGCGCGAACTCCAGGATCTGGCGGGCGTTCGCGTCGAATTCCGGAGCCTGCTGGATGGTCGGGTTGGCGTAGGGGCTGCCGACCAAGCGGTCCACGATCGAGAACGCCTGCGTGGGCGGCGACTCGGTGTGCATGATCTTGGAGAACATGCGGCGGGCCGCGGGGTTGGCCTTGCTCGCCGCCCGCGCCACGGTGGGCAACGGATTGGCCGGGCGCACCGGTGGCCGGGGGGCGCGGGTCGTGCCCGGCGCGACGACCTGCTGCGCCGCGGTCTGCGGTCCGGTGCGGGCCTCCGGCGGAACCACGTTGCCGACGCGCGCCACCGCGGGGTCGATGGGGACCGTCGTGGTCGGCGGGGGCACCGAGGGCGCCGGCTTGGGGCGCCGGGTCGCCGGGATCTTCCACGCGGTGGGTTTGCGGGGGCCGCCGGGGGCAGCCGGTTTCGCGGCGCCGACCCCGGGCGCGGCGGAGCGGTTCGACGGCTTGCCCGGGCGTCCGGGCCAGCCGGGACGGGACTTGCGGCCCCTGCCCGACGGCGCGCCGGTCGTCGCGGGGGCAGAGGACGAATCCGTGGCGGCCGGCGTCGCGGTTGCTGCCGGGGCGTCATCGGTGGTGCCGTCAGCTGTCTCTTATACCCAACT
>JAFEMX010000027.1 GCA_016892645.1 Micrococcaceae bacterium RIT 802 | reverse complement strand
GGTGACGCCGTCCCAGTCGGGTTCGGTCTTGGAACGGTCATCGGGCGAGCCGGGCAGGTCCACGCTGCCGCTGGGCAGCACATGGTCGGTGCGCGGCCGGGCCTGCTCGTCGGGCTCGACGGCCTCGGGGATGTAGGCCAGGGCACCGGTGGGCTCGGTCTTGACCCAGTCCTCGTGGAAGCCCGGGGACGCGTCGGCATCCCCGGTGGCGCCGGCACCGTCGTCGTCCTCGGTTCCCTTGGAACCGGCCAGGCCCAGGCGGCTGAGCAGGCCCACGGGCTGCTTGATCTCCGACGTCGGGATCCGCGGCATCGACCCGACCGGCGGGTTGGGGTCTTCCGGGCGCTCGGTCGTCTCGGAGGGCTCCGGCGTCTTGCGGTCGGGCACGAAGTCTCCTGTTCTGATGGGGTGTTCCGCAGCCAACTCTACAACCGCAACGGCGTGCCACGAGAGGGCCCGAGGGCGGGTGTGTCCAACATCAAACGACCCGCGCCGGCCCGTCCGGCGGCCCGACGGAGCAGGGTGCCGGACCGCCCGGGAATACCCGTCGCCACGAACGGGTTATTGTATGCGAATGCATATAAACCACTCCTGGAGGATCCATGACACAGCTTGAGATCGGCGTCGAGACCTTCGGCGACGTCACCGAAGACGACCAGGGCACCCTGCTCCCCCACGCCCGGGTCATCCGGAACGTCGTCGAGGAGGCAGTGACCGCCGACCAGGTGGGCCTGGACTTCTTCGGCGTCGGCGAACACCACCGCGACGACTACGCAGTCACCGCCCCCGAGGTGGTGCTGGCCGCGATCGCCGCGCGCACCGAACGGATCCGGCTCGGGTCCGCGGTCACTGTCCTCAGCTCCGATGACCCCATCCGGGTGTTCGAGCGCTTCGCCACCCTGGACGCCCTGTCCAACGGACGCGCCGAGACCATCCTGGGCCGCGGCTCCTTCATCGAGTCGTTCCCGCTGTTCGGGTTCGACCTGGCCGACTACGAGGTGCTCTTCGAGGAGAAGCTCGCCCTGTTCGCCAAGCTGCTCAAGGAGGAGCCGGTGACCTGGAGCGGGCGCACCCGGGCCCCGCTGAGCGGGACGCGCGTCTTCCCGCCGACCGCCGACGGGCTCACCGCCTGGGTGGGCGTGGGCGGCAGCCCCGAATCCGTGGTCCGCGCCGCCCGGCACGGCCTGCCGCTGTTCCTGGCGATCATCGGCGGCAACCCGCTCGCGTTCGAGCCGTTGACCCGGCTGTACCACCGCTCGCTGGAGGAATTCGGCCAGGCCCCGCAGCGGATCGGCGCGCACCTGCACGGCCTCGTCGCGGACACCGACGAGGAAGCCGCCGAGATCCTCTGGCCGCACTACCAGCGCACCATGGACCGGCTCGGTGCCGAACGCGGCTGGCCGCCGGCCAGCAGGATCCGCTTCAACGCCTCCGCCGGGGACAACGGCAACCTGCTGCTCGGCTCCCCCGAGACGGTGGCGCGCAAGATGGCCACCATCGCCGGCACGCTCGGGCTCTCGCGCATCGACATCAAGTACAGCGCCGGAACACTCCCGCACGGGCCCATGCAGCGCAGCATCGAGCTGCTCGGCGAGAAGGTCAAGCCGCTGGTGCTGGACATGCTCGCGGGCTGAACCGGCGCCGGAACCGCCCCGGGACAGCGAAAAACCCCCGGCAGGTGCCGGGGGTTTTCCGTGTGGTGGATCTTACTGGACTCGAACCAGCGACCTTTCGCGTGTGAGGCGAACGCTCTAACCAACTGAGCTAAAGATCCGGGGTCGTGCGCCGCGGAGGCGTACCTAGAAAGGGTACCGGAGGCACCGCCCGGCACCAAATTCACGGTGCCCGGTTCCCCGGCCCCGGAGAGAGGACGACGGCGGTGCCTCCACCCCGTGCACCCCACCCTGGTGAGGGGTGTGGTGCCCGGGCGGGGACACCGCCGTCGTGCAGTGTTCCTGCGGTCCTACTTCAGGTACTTCGCCGAGGCGTAGCCGGTCTTGCCCTGGTAGGTGACCTTGGACCAGCCCTTGGACGTCGAGGCCACGGTGACCTTGGCGTTCTTCGGGATGACCAGCACGCGCTTCTTGGAGGTGGACGCCCCCGCGCGCAGGCTGAGGTTCGCCGTCGTCTTCTTGGTGGTCTTCTTGACGGACTTCTTGGCCGGCGCCTTCGCGGCGGCCTTCTTCACCACGGGCTTCTTCACGGCCGGCTTCGCCGCCGCCACGTTCTTGAGGTAGCTCGCCGAGACGTAGCCGGTCTTGCCCTGGTAGGTGACCTTCGACCACCCCTTGGACGTCGAGGCCACGGAGACCTTGGCGTTCCTCGGGACGACCAGCAGCGACTTGTGCTTGGTACTGGCACCCGAGCGCAGGTTCAGGTTCGCCTTGGTCTGCTTGGTGACCTTCTTGACGACCTTGGCGGGGGCCTTGACGACCGGCTTGGGCTTGGAGACCGGCTTCTTCACCGCCGGCTTGGCGGCCGGGACGGCCTTGAGGTAGGTGGCCGAGACGTATCCGGTCTTGCCCTTATAGGTGACCTTCGACCAGCCCTTCGATGTCGAGGTGACGGCGACCTTGGCGTTCTTGGGGATGACGAGCAGGCGCGCGGACGAGGTGGAGGTGGCCTTGCGCAGGCTGAGTTTGGCACTGGTCTGCCTGGTGACCGTCTTGGCCGGGGCCTTCTTGACGGGCGCCTTCGCCGGGGCCTTGACGACCGGCTTGGGCTTGGCGGGCGCCTTCGCCGGGGCGGTCAGGTAGGACGACGAGACGTATCCGGTCCTGCCCTTGTAGGTGACCTTCGACCAACCGGCGGTGGCGGAGCTCTGGACGACCGTGGCGCCCTTCGGCAGGACCAGCACGACGGCGTGCTTGGTGCTCGCGCCCTTGCGCAGGTTCACGTTCGACTTCACCTGCTTGGCCACCGACTTTGCGGGAGTAGACGGCTTCACGGCCGGCTTGGGGGCAGGCTTGGCAGGGGTCTTGGCCGGGGCCTTCACCGGCGGCGCGGCCGGCCGGGTCCGGCTCAGGTAGGTGGAGGAGATGAATCCGGTCTTGGACCCGTACGTGACGCGCATCCAGCCGCTGGAGGTGCCGGTGACCTTCACCTGGCCGCCCTTCGGCACCGTGCCCAACACGGCATACCCGGTCGAGGGGCCCTGCCGGTAGTTCACATTGGCGGTGGCGTAGTAGTAGAGGCCCGCCGCGACGGGTTTGACGTCGATGGTTTGGGTGTTGGCGGCCACGCGGGTCGGGGAGATGGCGCCATGCAGGGCCCAGCCGTTGGTGCCTCCCGCTGTCACCCGCACGTAGCCGTTGGCGTAGGCGCCGGGCACGGAGGTCATCGGCGTGCCCTTGCGGACCAGCTTGACCAGCTTGGACGACGACGACGAGGAGGCCCGGAGGTTCAGGTCGCTCGCGGCCCAGTAGCTGCAGCTCTTGGGGAGGGTGAAGTTGTAGACGGTGGTCGCATGCCGCCTCATGTCGACGCCGTACCGCTTCAGCCACGCCATCGGCTCGATGGTCGGGCCCTTCATCCAGCCGGCTGAGCCCCAGACTTCGAAGTGCAGGTGCGGTGCGGTCGATGCACCGGAGCTGCCGACGTCGGCGATCCGCTGGCCGGCCTTCACGCTTTGGCCCGCCCGGACGTACTTGCCGGCGTTGTACATGTGGATGTACGCGGTGTAGTAGGTCTGGCCCCCCAGGATGTGCCGGACGATGATGTAGCCGGCGGTGCCGCCGTAGACCCCGTTGTGGGTCGCAGTCACCACGCCGTTGGCCACCGCGTAGATCGGGCTGCCGTTGGAGGCCGGGAGGTCCTGGCCCAGGTGCGAGGTCGTGCCGTTGCGCACCGGGATACACCGCGGGCCCTGGGTTGAGGAGAACCGGTAGGTATTGGGTTTCAGCGGAGAGACCACGGTGTCCTTGGCCGGGGCCGCGTACACGGGCCCGGCTCCGATGGTGCCGGCGATCAGGGCGACGGCGGACAAGGTGGACCACAGCAGCTTTTTCGTCTTGTTCATTTTGGCGCTCTACATTCACAGGTCGGGATAACGGAGTACTGCCCTTGGTGTGGATGGAATGGGCAGCGGAAACGCCGCTTCCCCCCTGCTTGACGGCAGAGTGCCGCAAGCGGCGCCGGACCACCCAGTTCCAGCGCACTTTGATCATAGGTCAGGTTTCATGGCCGTTTGGTCCTGCACGGTCCGGGGCGGCCACCCCCGGACCCGACCGCTACCGGCCGGCCACGCCGGTCACCCAGGAGCTCTTGGTGGCGATGCCCGAACGGAACTTCGAACCGCTGATGGTGCGCACCACGCCGGTCGAGGTGGTGGCGGTGGCCGATTTGATCGTCAGGTCGCTGTTCTTGGCCACCCTCACCACGGACACCTTGCTGGTTCCGAAGGCCTTCGCCACCTGCGCCTGGGAAGCGGTGTTGGTCCAGGAGCGGTTCGGATTTCCGCTGGAGGCCAGCAGCGACCAGTGGTCATCGCGCGATTGCAGGTAGGCGTGGTTGCTGCCCCACACGGTGGCCGAGCTGCGGGTCCGGCCGCCGGTGGACGAGGAGTAGACGGCGTCGATCAGGGAGCCGGAGTACAACAGGACCGCGCCGGAGACCGGGGTGCCGGAGGAATTGCGACGGGTGGTCGCATTGACCGCGGCCTTCCAGCGCTTGCCGTAGTAGGCGTTGGACCCCTCGTCCTCTTTGTTCCAGGCGGTGAACTTCTGGGATGCGACCTCGTCGTAGACGTTGCAGTCGCAACTCTTCTTCAGCGACGACATGTTCCGCATGGCGTAGGTCCGCCCGGCCACGGCCTGGGCCTGCAGGGCCGCCGGCTGCCAGGAGGACGGCATCTCTGCGAGGCCGTAGAGGTATTCGTCGTTCAGGCGCACGACGTTCACGAGGTTCAGCCTGCCCGAGAGCACCCCGACCTCGAGCTTGCCGTGGCGGTAGTTCACGGTGCCATAGCCGTCATTGGCCTTCGGGACCGCGACGGTCGTGGCCTTCGAGCCCGAGCGCCAGAAGCGCGTGTTCTGCCACACCACCGTCAGTTTTCCGGCCGGCTTGTACGTTGTGGATCCGACCTTCGCGTTCACCTTGCCGGATTTCACCGACAGGGTCACCTTCCCCGTCGTCGTCGCCAGGACCTTGGAACCGTCCAGGAGCCGCAGCGAACCATTCGCGGGGGTGATGGACGAGGTCGATGCCGACTGGATCTGCACGCGGATGTCCGAGGCCGCCCGGGACGTCGTGTAGGACATGGTCGCCGGGGCGTAGTAGTGGTTCAGGATCGCCGCGGAGCTGCGGCCGGCCGTGGCCTGGCCCTGGGCGCCGTACTGGCTCATGCCCACGCCGTGTCCCCAGCCCGCGCCGGAGACGGCAAAACTACCGGGAACCCGGGTGGAGGAGGGCTTGGCCGCTGTATTGATGTAGGCCTTGGACACCCATCCGCTCGTCGTCCCGTACTTCACCTGCAGCCACGAGCCGCCTTGCGCCGTCGAGCCGGTCTTCGTGACCGTATCTCCGGTCGGGATGGTCGCCAGGACCGAACCGGACGGTGCCGAGGAGCGGAGGTTGAGGTTCACCGTGGTGGCGAAGTTGACGGGCGTCGCGGGCTTGGCCGGCGTTGGCTTCGCCGGGGCCGGCTTCGGCTTGACCACGGGTTGGGGCTTCGGCTTGGCAACCGGCTTCGGCGGGTTCTTGAGGTACTTCGAGGACAGCCATCCGGTCTTGCCGCCCGTCGTGACCCGGGACCAGGATCCCTGGGTCGAGGTGACGGAGACCTTGGCGCCCTTCCTCACCAGGGTGACGACCTTGTATTTCGTCGAGGCACCGGAGCGCAGGTTGACGTTCGTCGTCGCGACCTTGGCGACCGGCTTCCTGGCGGGTGCCTTGGCTACCGGTTTCTTCGCGGGGGCCGGCTTCTTCGCCACCGCCGTCGGCGCGTTCTTGAGGTACTTCGAGGACAGCCATCCGGTCTTGCCGCTGGCCGTGCCCTTGGACCAGGTTCCCTTGGTCGAGGAAACGGAGACCCGGGTCCCCTTCTTCAGGACCTTGATCACCTTGTACTTCGAGGACGCCCCGCTGCGCAGGTTCAGGTTGGCCGTCGTGACCTTGGCGACCGGCTTCTTCGCCGGCGCCTTGGCCGCCGCCTTCTTCGTGGGGGCCGGCTTCTTCTTGGCTGGGGCCGGCTTGACCAGGTACCTCGATGCCACCCAGCCGGACTTCTTCCCCACCGACACCTTGGACCAGCTGCCCCTCGTGGAGGAGACACTGACCTTGGTCCCCTTCTTGAGGGTCGTCACCACACGTGACGAGGTGGAAGTGCTGGTCCGCAGGTTCAGGTTGGCGGACGTCTGCTTCGCCGTGGCGGCGACCGCCAGGTCGGCGGCAGGGCCGCCCATGGAACCTGCCACGAGCGCAACGGCCAGGGCGACGGCCGCGAGCAGTTTCCGGGCCGGGTGGTCGAGTTTCTTCAACGGTGTCTCCTATCGGGGGCCGCCGCCAGGTGGGGCTGCGAGTTCGGTGCATGCGGCGTGTCTGCGCGGCACCGTGGACCAGTCCGGGTATCATTTCGCGGCCCTGAAGCGTCCGGCTGCTACTGTCGACCGCCGTCGACCATTGGTTAGGCGTAGCAACCAATTGGTCCCGGCCGTGGCCGCCCGGCCAGCACGGGCCGTTACACGGCGTGGGGCCATGCGGTAAAGTCCGCCCCATGGAGGCCACACCGGAGAGCGACCTGCCGCGCACAAGCGCTCCCGCGGCGCGCGCCCTCGCCGAGGCCGGCATCACCTCGCTCGCGGACCTGTCCGCACGCCCCTGGAACGAGATCGCCCAGCTGCACGGCGTGGGGCCCCAAGCGCTGCGGATCTGGAAGGCAGCGCTGGACGAGCACGGGTTCCAGGCGGACCCATGATCCTCGGCGTGGGAACCACCTGGTGGCAGATGCTCATCTGCCTGGCCGTTGCGCTGGTCCTTTCCACCGCCATCGGATTCGAGCGCCAGCTCAAGGCCAAGTCAGCCGGCATGCGCACGCACACGCTGGTGGGCTTGGGAGCCGCGCTGTTCACGATTGTCAGCAAGTACGGTTTTGCGGATGTCATCGCCGCGGACGTACAGGACCACATCAATCTCGATCCCTCCCGCGTGGCGGCCCAAATCGTTTCGGGCATCGGCTTCATCGGCGCCGGCTTGGTCTTCGTCCGGCGCAATCGGGTCCGGGGGCTGACCACCGCGGCTTCCATCTGGCTCACGGCTGCCGTTGGCACCGCCTCGGGTGCCGGACTCGTCATCCCCGCGGTGTTCGTGGTCCTCGCCCACTATCTGGTGGCCTACGCCTACCCATGGATCGTTCGACGCACATCACTGGGCAACCGAACCGACCACGCCCTGCAGGCCAGCTACGTGGATGGGACCGGCGCCCTTCGGTCCATCCTGCAGACGTGCACCAAGCAGGGCTTCCAGATCCAGGGCTTTACCACGCAAAGGGAAACCGGCAGCGGTGGTGCCATGAGCCGCCTGATGAAGGGCGAAGACCGCCAGGTGCGGGGGGAGGAAGTCAACGTGGAACTGGAGATCGAGGGCACCGGGGACCTGAACGAGCTGGTCCACCACCTCTCCGAACTGGAGAACGTCACGGGCGTCAGCGTCGAGGACCAATCGGAATGAACCACAGCTGATCACAGGGGGAAATGATGAAACGTCCACATCCGACAGCAGGCCTCTTTGCCATGGCCCTCGTCTTGTGGATCTTGTCCGTGGGGCTTGCGGTGGTCGCCGTCGTCGGCTTCGATGCGGCAGCCGATCGCATGTCGCTGCCGGCCGCTCTCGCCGGTGCTGCGGCGATCGGCTCGACTCTCCTTCTGCTGTGGACCGGCTGGCGCGCATGCCGGGCACTCGACTTCCTGGTAGCCACCACGCGATAGCCGGCTCCTCCTTATCTCCGCGCGTACCGCATTCGAACGGGTCAACCGCGGAGCGCCGAAACCGGTCGACGGTGGTTCGAAGGGGGGAGCCCACGCCCCTCTGTTCGCCGTCATACAGGTGTATATTCCCAGGGTCGCCCGCCGAACGCAGGTTCCGTGAAGGGGCACTCCATGCCGCGCGACGGGCGCGGCATCGACTCGTGGCCGCACGCGCTCGCGGCTTGCATTTTGGACCACAGACCACCCCACTCCGACCGGTCAGCCTCGTCGCGGACGACGATCCGGCCCCTTGCGCGGGAACCTGCGCAGCCGGTATGGGCGTCTCTACCTCATCCTGACCGCCTCGGGTGCCCAGAATGAGGTAGAGGCACTCAACCAACTGAAGTTGGAGACCCGGTCGCCGTGGTCGTCGCCGACCAGCTCATGCACGATGTCACCGGATCGGAGGTGCTCACGGCGGCCCGGGAACTGTTCCCGGCGGTCCGCACCGAGCTGCTCACGGCATACGCGGACACCGACGTCGACATCGGCGCCATCAATGACCTGCATCTGGACGACGACATCCCCTAGCCGCGGGATACACCGGAAGAGCGCCAGTTTCCCGTCATCGACGATCTGCTCGGGGACAGGCATACCCAGCACCAGCCGAGGCATCCGGCCCAAAGAGACGAACCACGCACCGATCGTCCGCTGGAATCGTCCAATCCCGTCAAATAGGGTGGCCCTGCAGTGGAAGTGAGCCGGCTCCTCCTCCACCACGGGAGAATAGGTCTTTACTTCGCGAGCCCCCTGCCGGATTCGAACCGGCGACCCCCTGTTTACAAGACAGGTGCTCTGGCCAACTGAGCTAAGGAGGCGGATCTGCCGGGCGACCGGCAGCATGAACAAGATTAGCCCAGTGCGCTCTCGAGCGGAAAACGGAAGGCCCCGCCGAAGCGGGGCCATCCGTTGAAGGGGTTGTGCAGCCGGATTACTTGTTGTCGGCGATTGCCTTGTCCAGGAGCTGCTTCAGGTCCTGGGACTGCATGTCCCATTCCTTGCCGTTGACGTAGACGGCGGGGGTTCCGCCAACCTCGTACTTGTTGAACGTGGTGTTCACGAACTGCGCCCAGGGACGGAACTTGGTGCCGTCGGCGCAGGAGGAGATGTCGCCGGCTCCGGACTGCTCGGCGATATCGGCGAGCTTTGCGTTGGGCAGGCCTTCGCTGCCTTCCTCGGGCTGCTGCTCGAACAAAGCCGTCAGGTAGTCGTTGAACGCCTCCGGCTTGGCATCTGCGACACAGGCGAGCGCGTTGGCAGCGCGCGAGGAGTAGTTCGTCGGTGACGTGCGGTCCAGGAACGTGGCGATCCGGTATTCCAGCTCGATGTCACCATCCTTGGACATCTGGGTCAGCTCGGCGCCATATTGCGCCTCGAACTGCTTGCAGATGGGGCAGCTCATGTCGGCGTAGACGACGACGTGGACCGGCTCGCCCTTCTTGTCCGCCTTCAGGCCGGCCGGCATCTTCTTGCCGTCGGCACCGGTGGCGGCCTCGGGGATCTGGTTCATGTCCACGGTGGCGGCAGGGGTGTCGGCCAGCCCGTCAGCGCTGAGCGTGTAGCCACCGTACTGGTTACCGTGCGCGGGCGCCGGACCAGAGACGGCGACGTCACCGTTGTTGTTGTTGTTCTGCACGATGATCGTCGCGATGACGGCGATGATCACTACGACGGCAACGACGACGCCGAGCTTCAGGAACAGGGACTTGCGCTTGGATGCGGCCTGTTGCTGTTCGTAGACCTTGCGTGCCTGCTCGCGGGCGGTAGCAGTCCTCTCGGCCTTGCTGGGCCGCGGGGCGTTTGATGCCATGAAAGAACATTCCTTCTGTGGAGGAGTCGGTCGGGGAATCCCCACCCAGTTTAGGGCACCGATGCTGTGTGTCCGCCGTGAACGGCGCACGGCTGCCGCGTCGCATAACAATGCACTGCCGTTCCATGCCGCATAAGCTCGGGGCCAGAGGTATCGTCCCGCAGGCCAAGGAGGCAAGCCGTGCCAGTCACAGCAAGCAGCACCCAGGATCCCCGAAGTACGGCGGCATCACGCGAACGCCGCGCACCCGTCACCGCCCCGAAGAAGGCCGTGACCGGCGACTTCGATTTCGTCGTGGTGGCCAACCGGCTCCCGGTGGACCGCGTCACGACCACCGAGGGAGAAGCCGAATGGCGCCGTTCCCCCGGGGGGCTGGTCACCGCCCTGGCACCGGTGATGGCCTCAGCCGACGGCGCCTGGGTGGGCTGGCACGGGGCGACCGATGAGAAGCTCGAGGAGTTCAACGAGGACGGCATGCACCTGGTCCCGGTGCCGCTGAGCCAGGAGGACGTCGAGCTGTACTACGAGGGGTTCTCCAACTCGACGCTGTGGCCGCTCTACCACGACGTGATCATGCCCCCGGAGTTCCACCGCACTTGGTGGGACCGCTACCGGGAGATCAATGTCCGCTTCGCCGAGGCCGCCGCGGCCGCCGCATCGAGGAACGCCACGGTGTGGGTCCAGGACTACCAGCTCCAACTCGTCCCCCGGCTCTTGCGGGCCATGCGGCCGGACCTGAAGATCGGCTTCTTCAACCACATCCCCTTCCCTCCGATGGAGATCTTCGCCCAGCTGCCCTGGCGGCACCGGGTGCTGGAGGGGATCCTCGGAGCCGACCTGATCGGCTTCCAACGCCAGTCCGACGCCAACAACTTCCTACGCTGCGTGCGCCGCTACCTGGGCTTCACCGTGAAGTCCCAACGCGTCCACGTCCAGGATGAGGACGGCACCCCGCGCAGGATCGCCCGGGCCGAGGCCCACCCCATCTCCATCGACTCCGCCCTGATCGCCCAGTTGGCCGAGGACCCGGACGTGCGCGAACGTTCCCGGGAGATCCGCGCCGATCTGGGCAACCCCGATGTGATCCTGCTCGGCGTCGACCGGCTGGACTACACCAAGGGCATCCGGCACCGGATCAAGGCCTTCGGCGAGCTGCTGGCGGACCAGGAGCTCGCTGTCGGACAGGCCACCCTGGTCCAGGTAGCCAGCCCCAGCCGCGAGCACGTGGACCACTACATCACCCTGCGCGAGGACGTGGAAGGCGGCGTCGGGCGGATCAACGGCGAGTACGACACCATGAGCCACACCGCCGTGCGCTATCTGCACCACAGCTATCCGGTCGAGGAGATGGTCGCCTTGTACCTGGCGGCCGACGTCATGCTCGTCACCGCGCTGCGCGACGGCATGAACCTGGTCGCCAAGGAGTACGTGGCGGCCCACGCCGACAACCGGGGAACGCTCGTGCTCAGCGAATTCGCCGGCGCCGCGGACCAGCTGCGGCACGCCGTGCTGGTGAACCCACATGACATCGACGGGCTCAAGGAGTCGATCATGGAGGCGGTCCGCATGCCCGAACAGGAGTCGGCCCGCAGGATGCGCATCATGCGCCGCCAGGTCACCACCAACGACGTCGCCCGCTGGTCGCGGAACTTCCTGGATTCCCTGGCCACTGCCGGGGAAGAGGAGGACTAGCCATGGCCTTGGATGCCGGCCTGCGCCGGGCAGTCGACAGCCTGCGCGATGTCCGCCTGTTGCTGGTGGCGGTGGATTTCGACGGGACCATGGCGCCGTTTGTCGACCGCCCGGCCGACGCCCGCGCGCTTCCCGCCTCGGCGGAGGCCCTCGCCGCGCTGGGCGAGGCGGAGAACACCGTCACCGCGCTGCTTTCCGGCCGGGATCTGGCCGGGCTGCGGGCCGCATCCCAGCCGGGGCCGAAGGTCCTGCTGGTCGGCAGCCATGGTGCAGAACGCTGGGCCCCCGAGGCCCTGGCCGGCACCGAGGGCAGTTCCATCCGCCTCGACGACGCGCAGGCCCGCCTGCTCGCCACCGTGGGCGCCACACTCGAGGAGATCGTCGCCGCGCATGCGGGAACCACCCTGGAACACAAGCCGGCCGGCGTCGTGCTCCACGTCCGGCAAGCCGAACCCACCGTCGGTACCGCCGCGCTGCGCGAGGCCCGCCGGCGCCTCGAGGATCTCGACGGCCTGACCCTGGGTGACGGCAAGAACGTCCTGGAGTGCTCGGTCATCCGCGCGGACAAGGGCTCGGGATTGGAGTGGCTGCGTGACGTGGTCGACGCCGACGCGGTGCTCTTCGCCGGGGACGACGTGACCGATGAGGACGCGTTCGCGGTCCTGCGTCCCGGCGACGTCGGCGTGAAGGTCGGCCCCGGCAAGACCCGGGCGGGTTTCCGCGTCGACGGAATTGGGGATGTCCCGGACCTTCTGCAATTGGTCCTCGGTGTGCGATGATTGTGACACCATTCACAACGGATCGTCGGGCACGTACCTGCCCGTGAAGGGATTGATCAATCATGGCCACTGTCACCTTTGACAACGCAACCAGGCTGTACCCGGGCACCCAGAAGCCCGCGGTCGACAAGCTGAACCTCGACATCGCGGACGGGGAGTTCCTCGTTCTCGTCGGCCCCTCCGGTTGCGGCAAGTCGACCTCGCTGCGCATGCTCGCCGGGCTGGAGGACGTCAACTCCGGCCGCATCCTCATCGGCGAGCGAGACGTCACCGATGTCCCACCGAAGGACCGTGACATCGCCATGGTCTTCCAGAACTACGCGCTCTACCCGCACATGTCCGTCGCCGACAACATGGGCTTCGCCCTGAAGATCGCCGGCATCGACAAGGCCGAACGCGCCGAACGGGTCCGCGAGGCGGCCAAGCTGCTCGACCTCGAGGACTACCTGGACCGCAAGCCCAAGGCCCTCTCCGGCGGCCAACGCCAGCGTGTGGCCATGGGCCGCGCCATCGTCCGCTCCCCGCAGGTCTTCCTCATGGACGAGCCCCTGTCGAACCTCGACGCCAAGCTGCGCGTGCAGACCCGCACCCAGATCGCCTCGCTCACCCGCCGTCTCGGCGTCACCACCGTGTACGTCACCCACGACCAGGTCGAGGCGATGACCATGGGCGACCGCGTCGCGGTGCTCAAGGACGGGATCCTGCAGCAGGTCGACTCCCCGCGCAACCTCTACGACCGGCCCATGAACGTCTTCGTCGCCGGGTTCATCGGCTCCCCCGCCATGAACCTGCTCGAGCTGCCGGTCGTCGCCGGGGGCATCCAGTTCGGCGACTACACCTACCCGGTGGACGCCGACGTGCTCGCTTCGGCCAATGGCCAGACCATCACCTCGGGCGTCCGCCCGGAGGACCTGGAGCAGGTCAATGCCGGCGAGGGCCTGCCCGTCGAGGTGGACCTCGTGGAGGAACTCGGCGCCGACGCCTACGTCTACGGGCACGCCACCCTGGACGGCCGGGAAATCCCGATGGTGCTGCGTGTGGACGGCCGCAAGCCCCCGTTCAAGGGCGACACCATGCAGGTGCGCCCGAAGACCGGCCACGTGCACATGTTCGACACCCGGACCGGCCTGCGGCTGGGCGATCCGGCATCGGCCGATGCCCCGCAGGCCTCGCTCTCCGACGTCAACGCCCTGGCCGCCGAGTCCGAGTAGCCGAACCCGCAGCCGACGGCGGCCCCGCCTTCCCCGCGAAGGCGGGGCCGCCGTCGTTCCCGCCCGGGCCAGCCCGGGACCAGCGCCGAACCGAGGATGCGATGACCCGCCACTACGCCAGCTGGCACAACGAACCCACCGACTACACGCAGCGGGGCAAGCTGCCCCGCGAGACCGTGGTCGACGAGCCGGGCCGGCCCCCGCTGGGCGGGTCGCTGAACATCACCTCGGCCACCATGGATTCGGCGCTGCTGGACCTGCCCTGGCACATCCGGCTGGAGGACTGGCCGGCCCGGAACCTGGCGGCGCTGCCGCGGGGCATCTCCCGCCACGTGGTCCGCTTCGCCCTGTTGCGCGACACGGTGATCGCGGTCAAGGAGACCGGCGAGCACATCGCCCGGCACGAATACCACATGCTGCGCAAGCTCAACCGGCTGGGCGTGCCCTGCGTGGAGCCGGTCGCCGTCATCGCCGGACGGGTCGACGAGGACGGCGGGGAACTGGACCCGGCGCTGGTCACCCGGCATCTGAAGTACTCGCTGCCCTACCGGGCCCTGTTCTCCCAGCGGTTGCGCCGCAAGACGCTCCACCGGCTCATCGACGCTCAGGCCCTGCTGCTGGTCCGGCTGCATCTGGTCGGCTTCTACTGGGGCGACGTGTCGCTGTCCAACACGCTCTTCCGCCGCGACGCCGAATCCTTCGCCGCCTATCTGGTCGACGCCGAGACCGGGGAGCTCTACCCCGAACTCTCCGAGGGCCAACGCGAATACGACCTGGAGATCGCCCGGGTGAACATCGCCGGGGAACTGATGGACCTGATGGAGGCCGGACTCATCGAGGAGACCGTCGACCCGCTGTCCACCAGCGAGCAGATCATGGACAGCTACCACGGGCTGTGGCAGGAACTCACCGGGCAGGACCGCTTCGACCTGCAGGAACGCTGGCGCGTCGACGAGCGCATCCGGCGGCTGAACAAGCTCGGATTCGACGTCGACGAGATCGCCCTGCGCACCACCGCCGACGGCACGCAGCTGCAGATCCAGCCCAAGGTCGTCGACGCCGGCCACCACCAGCGCCGGCTGCTGCGCCTGACCGGCCTCGACGTCCAGGAGTTCCAGGCCCGCCGGCTGCTCAACGACATCGACGCCTACCGGGTCCGCAAGCACCCGGAGATGGACGAGGAGATCAACGCCGCACTGTGGGTGCGAGACGTCTTCCAGCGGATCACCGAGGCGATCCCGCGTGAACTGCACGGCAAGCTCGAACCGGCACAGCTGGTCCACGAGGTCCTCGAGCACCGCTGGTTCATGTCCGAACGCCGCGGCAGCAACGTCCCGCTGGCCGAGACCATCGAGTCCTACATCGACACGATCCTGCGCCACCGCCGGGACGAGGCCGCGATCATGCTCAACCCGCCCACCGAGGTGCTCGAGGTCATCGACCTCACCCAGCACGACGACGACTGAACGCACCCGGGTGCCCCGCGGAGGGCCCCGGGCGCGCGGCCGTCAGCCGAGCCAGACCCACCGGACGATCAGCAGCGCGGCGATGAGGTAGAGGATCCAATGGGCCTCCTTGATCCTGCCGGAACAGATCTTGATGAGCGCGTAGGCCACGAGGCCGATGGCCACGCCTTCGGCGATCGAGAAGGTCAGCGGCATGACGATGATCGTCAGAAAGGCCGGGAGGGACTCGGAGATGTCGCCCCATTCGATATGGCGAGCGCCCTCCATCATCAGGGCACCGACCAGTATCAGCGCGGGGGCCGTGGCCGAGGACGGCACGGCGGCGATGACCGGTGAGAAGAACATGGCCAGGCCGAAGAACGCGGCGACCGTCACTGCGGTGAGCCCGGTGCGGCCGCCTTCCTCGACCCCTGCCGCCGATTCGACGTAGGCGGTCGTGGTCGAGGTGCCCAGCGCGGCACCGCTGATCGCCGCGAGCCCGTCCATGGAGAACAGGGTCTTCGCCCGTGGCATCTCGCCGTCCTTGCTGATCATGCCCGAGCGCTGGCTGAGGCCGGTGAGGGTTCCGGTCGCGTCGAAGAAATCGACGAAGAAGAACGTGAACACCACCGACAGCAGGCCCGCGGAGAGGGCCCCGCCGATGTCGAGGTGGAAGGCGAGGTCGCCGGGCCAGATCGGCATCTGGACGGGCGATCCCCCGAACCCCCCGAAGGCCGTGAAGGTGCCCTCTTCGGCGCCGGGGTAGACCGGCAGGCGGCTGATGATGGCGATGAGCGTCGTGGCGATGATCCCCAGCAGGATCGCCGCCTTGACCTTCAGCTTCATCAGCACGGCGATGACCAGCAGGCCGAACAACCCCAGCCAGACATGCGGTTGGGTGACGTCCCCGATGCCGACGAACGTCGCGTCGTTGGCGACGACGAATCCCATGTTCTTCATCCCCAGGAAAGCCAGGAAGGCGCCGATCCCCGCGGTGATCGCATATTTCATGCTGCCGGACAGGGCCCGGGCGATCGCTTGGCGGACACCCAGGACACTGAGGATGATGAACAGGACACCCGAGATGAACACGGCGCCCAGCGCCGTCTCCCAGCGGTATCCCATCCCCAGCACGACCGTGTAGGAGAAGAAGGCGTTCAAGCCCATGCCCGGAGCCTGCGCGAAGGGATAACGGGCAATCAGGCCCATGTACAGCGAGCCGAGGATCGCCGCCATGCAGGTGACCATGACCAGCTGGGTGAACAGGTTGGACACGTCGGGCATCTGGCCGGCCATGGCGTCGTTGAGCACGCTCGGGTTGACGAAGATAACGTAGCTCATCGCCAGGAACGTCGTGATGCCGGCGCGGATCTCGGTGCCGTAGCTCGAGCCGAGCCGGGTGATGCCGAAATACCGGTCGACCACTCCCCCGCGGGGGACGGTGGTTTGTCGCGGCCTGGGGCTGGTGCGTTTGGGCGTATTGGTACTCATTGCTCTCCTTTGAGCAGGTGTGGGCCACGACGGCGTGGCGCACTGGGTGGGAAGGAGGAGGATCCGGTCGGCGGGGCGCGGTGGCCCCGGAGGTCACTGGCAGGCGCGGGCATGGCTGAGCACACCGCCCATCCAGACACGGTTGATGTCCGCGCTGGTCCCGTTGGCGAAGACCCCGGCCAGGGCGCGGTCTGCGCTTCCGGCGTGGCACAGGATGGAGTGGAGGGCGCTCCCGGATGGCGGGGCGACCTCGATGGCGTCGAAGGCCGCCCCGACGCCGAGGTGTCCGACGTCGGCATGGCCCAGGGCCAGGGCCCCGGCGCGGGTGGCCAGATGCAGCAGGTGGGCGGGACCCAGGGCCAGGCCGTCCGGCTGCAGCTGCTGGTGGAAGTAGGCCTGCAGGCCTTCCTTGAAGTGGCTGAACCCGGTTCCGGCCCCGACGTCGGATCCCAGGGAGACCCGCACCCCGGCTTCGACATGCCGGCGCAGGGGGAACAGGCCACTGCCCAGCGAGGAGTTCGACGACGGGCAGTGGGCCACCGCGGTGCCGGACGCGGCGAGCCGGGCCAATTCCGCGTCGGTGGGATGGACGTTGTGCGCCAACAGGCTGCGCGGCCCGAGGAGGCCGTGCCGGTCGTAGACGTCGCTGTAGCTCGAGGCCTCCGGGAATAGTGCGGCCACGACGGCGACTTCCGCGGGGTTCTCGTTCACATGCGAGGTGAAGAACACGTCCGGGGTGCCCTCCAGGGTCGCGAGGCAGGAATCGAGCAGGTCCGGGGACGCGGAGAGGGCGAACCGCGGGGTGACGGCGTACCGCAGCTTCCCCGTGCCGTGCCAGGCCTCGATGAGCCCTGCCGCATCGCAGGCGGCGCGTTCCGGGGTGGTGTGCAGGTCTGCGCGCAGCTCCTGGTCGGCGACGACCAGGCCGGCGGTCATCCGCAGCCCCTTCCCGTAGGCCGCGGCGAACAGGGCATCCGTGGCGGCGGCGTAGTGGGACCCGAACACCAGGGCGGTCGTGGTGCCGGCCCCGATGAGCCCGCCGACGAACTCCCCGGCGACGGCCTGGGCGTAGGCCAGATCGGCCATGCGGGCCTCTTCCGGAAGGGCGCACCGGTCGAGCCACTCCAGCAGCGGCATGCCCAGTCCCCCGATGATCCGGGGCTGCGGGTAATGCACGTGGGTGTCCACGAACCCGGGAAGGAGCAGGCCGTCGACGCCGATGACCTCGGCCCCGGGATGGCGGTTTTGGGCGTCGGCGAGCGAACCGCGAAAGGTGATGACGCCGTCGTCCACTGCGAGCGCGCACTGTTCGGCGCGCAGTACGCCTCCGGTGAAGGGGTCATCGGGTGTATCGAGGATCCAGCCGTGGAAGATCGCCGCGGGTGGATGGCTGTCGTGGGTCATGGTGTGGCTTTCTGGAAGACGCGCATCAGGTCGGCGGCGACGCTGATGGCGATGGCTGCTGGGTGCTTGCCCGTGAGGTCCGGTGCACCGATGGGGCAGTGGACCCGGTCGATGACCGCGTCCGGGTGGCCTTCGTCCGCGAGCTTCTTGCGGAACCTGGCCCATTTCGCCGACGATCCGATGACGCCGAGGCTGGCGAATCCGCCCCGGCGGAGGGCGGCGTCACAGAGCATCAGGTCTTCGGCATGGTCGTGGGTGAGGATCAGGACGTGCGCGTCGTCGGGCAGGGTCGCGATGAGCGTTTCGGGTGCGGGCAGCGTGTGCAGGTGCACGGTGGCGGGCCCGTCCCGCAGCGTGGCGGCCAGGGCATCGTCGAGGATGCCGCGGCGTGAATCCGCCAGGTGGAGGACCACCTCGCTCCGGCTGAGGATGCGGGCCAGTTCCTGGCCGACATGCCCGGCGCCGAACACCGCCACGGTGGGGCGCCGTCCGATCGTTTCCAACAGCACCCGCACGGTGCCGCCGCAGCACTGGGTGCCGTAGGCGACGCGCGCGTGTTCATTGAGCCCGAACTCGGTTTCGACCACCCGCTCCGCCCCGTCGGCCAGCATGGTGCGGGCGCGGTGGATCACGGTGGCCTCCATGTTGCCGCCTCCGATGCTGCCGGTGGTGGTGTCGTCGGTGACGAACATCTTCGCGCCGACGTCGCGCGGTGAATGCCCGCGGACCGCGACGATGGTCGCGAGGATGCCGGCCGTGCCGGTGGCGCGGGCCTGCGTGAGGCCGGTGAGCCAGTCCATGGTCGGCTGTCCCGGTCAGTCGGCCGCGACGGCCGCGGTGTCGGCCGGTCGGCGCACCTGGTCGAGCGCCCAGTACACGGCCTCGGCGGTGGCCGGGGACGGCAGCTCCACCTGCTGGCCCGGCTCGCCGAAGGCCGCGGCGGCGGCCCGCAGCGCCTCCCGCACGGCGATCGAGAGCATGAGCGGGGGTTCGCCCACGGCCTTCGAGCCGTAGATGCTGCCGTCGTCGGTGGGGTGCACATACAGGTCCACGTTGAACACCTGCGGCAGCTCCGAGAACGAGGGCAGCTTGTAGGTGCTCGCCGCCTGGGTCAGCAGCTTCCCGCGCTGCGGCCCCTCGGTGGTGTCCCAGCGCAGGTCCTCCTGGGTGAGCCAGCCGGCTCCCTGGACGAACGCCCCCTCGATCTGGCCGAGGTCGATCAGTGGCGAGAGCGAACTGCCGACGTCGTGCAGCAGGTCCACCCGGCGGGTGGTGTACGCGCCGGTGAACCCGTCGACCTCCACCTCGGCGACCGCGACCCCGCGGGAGTAGTACTTGAACGCGTTGCCCTGGTAGGTGGCGGGGTCGAAGTGGATCCCCTCGGTGCGGTAGTAGCCGGTCGCCGACAGGGACACCCGCTGGAGGTAGGCCGTCTCGACGAGCTCGCCCCAGCCGACGGTCTGCTCGGTGCCCAGGGCGCCGACGACGTCCCCGGTGATGCGCACGTCGTGGGAGTTGACGCCGAGCAGGCCGGCGGCCACCGGTGCCAGCCGGTCGAGGATGATCTCGCAGGCGTTCTTGACCGCGCCGCCGTTGAGGTCGGTGCCGGTCGAGGCGGAGGTGGCCGAGGTGTTGGGCACCTTGTCGGTGCGGGTCGGGGCCAGGCGGATGCGGCGCAGCGGCAGCCCGAGCGCGGTGGCGGCGACCTGCATCATCTTCATGTGCAGCCCCTGGCCCATCTCCGTGCCGCCGTGGTTGACGAGCACCGAACCGTCCCGGTAGATGAGCACGAGCGCGCCGGCTTGGTTCAGGACCGGCTTGTTGAACGAGACGCCGAACTTCACCGGCGTGATGGCCAGCCCCCGCTTGGAATGCCGGTGCGCCTCGTTGTACGCGGCGACTTCGAGGAGACGGGAATCGTAGTCGCTGGTGTCCTTCAGCTTGTCCCACATGTCGTTCATGCGTCCGGCCTGGCTGACCACCTGCCCGTAGGGGGTCGTCTGGCCGGGGGCATAGAAGTTCCGCCGGCGGATCTCCTCCTCGCCGATTCCCAGCTTCGTGGCAGCCTGCCCCAGCAGGTCCTCGGTGATGATCATCCCGGAGGGGGCGCCGAAGCCGCGGAACGCGGTGTGCGAGGTCTTGTTCGTGCGGGCGATCCGACCGACGACGTGGACGTTGGGAAGATAGTAGGCGTTGTCCACGTGGCACAGCGCCCGGCTGACCACGGCGGGCGACAGGTCGACGCTGAAGCCGCCATCGGCCGTCACCACGGCCTTGTAGGCCACGATGTGCCCCTCGTCGTCCAGCCCGGCCTCCCAGGTGGCGTGGAAACCGCCGCGTTTTCCGGTCATGGTCAGGTCCTGGGTGCGGTTCAGGCGGACGTTCACCGGCCGGCCGGTGAGCACCGCCCCGAGTGCGGCGACGGCGGCATACGGATTCGCGTTCGTCTCCTTCCCCCCAAAACCACCTCCCATGCGCAGGCACTGCACGGTGACCTGGTTCGAGGGGATGCCCAGCACCTGGGCCGCGACCTCCTGGGTGTGGCTCGGCGCCTGGGTCGAGGACTGGATGAAGACCTGGCCGCTTTCGTCCACGGTGGCGAAGGATGCCTGGGTCTCGAGGTAGAAGTGCTCCTGGCCCTGGATGTCGATCCCCCCGCTGAGGCGGTGGGGGGCCGTGGCGAGTGCCGCGTCGGCGTCGCCGCGCTGCAGGGTGGCCCGCGGCCCCTGGAACTGCCCCGCGGCGATGGCCTCCTGGGTGGTGATGATGGATGGCAGCTCCGTGTAGGAGACCTCGATGGCCTCGCTGGCCAGCCGTGCCTGCTCGAGGGTATCTGCGAGTACCCAGGCCACCGCCTGCCCATGGAATTGCACCTCGTCGGGGAAGAGGGGCTCGTCACCGAGCTCGCCGTAGTCGTTGATGCCCGGGACGTCCGCCGCGGTGAGCACCCGGGCGACCCCGGGCATGGTCCGGGCCGCGGCGGCGTCGAGGGAATCGATGCGGGCGTGGGCGACGAAGACCTGCACCGGCCACGCATGCAGGACGTGGGCGAAGCGGTGGGACAGGTCGTCGGTGTAGAGGGCCTTGCCGGTCACGTGGTCCCAGGCTGCATCATGGGGCATGACGACGCCGGCAACACTGCCATCGGGGATCTCGGCGAGGGGCCGGGAGGAAAAGGGGTTCATGATGCGACCTCCTCGTGGAAGCGGCGGATGGATTGGGCCAGCGTGGCGCTGCGGTACCGGGCGCTGGCCCGGTGGTCCGACATGGGGGTCCCCTCGACCCGCATGATCTCCGCGGCGGCCTCGAACGTCTCGGCCGTCCAGGGTTTGCCCCGGAGGAAGGCCTCGGTTTCGCGGGCGCGGATGGTCGTGGCGGCGGCACCGCCCACGCCGACCCGGATCTCGGCGACCTCCCCGTCGGTGACGCGGGCGGCGATGGCCACGGCCACCGAGGAGATGTCGTCGAACTTGCGTTTGGCGACCTTGTAGAACCGGCCCAGCGGCAGGACCGGCATCGGGATGACCACGGACTTGATGATCTCGTCGGCCGTCCGCACGCTCTTGCGGTAGCCGGTGAAGTAGTCGGCCAACGCGATCGTGCGTTCACCCCGGCTGGAGGCGAGGACCAGCCCGGCGTCCAGGGCCAGCAGCGCGGGGGCCGTGTCCCCGATGGGCGAGCCGGTGCCGAGGTTCCCGCCGATCGTGGCCGCGTTGCGGATCAGCTGGGAGGCGAAGAGCGGGAAGAGCTCGGCGAGCAGGGGCACCGAACCGTCGAGGTGGCGTTCGACCTCGGTGATGGTGAGTCCCGCGCCGATCTCCACGTGGTCGTCGGACACGTGGAACCGGCGCAGTTCGTCCAGCTGGTCGATCGCGATGGTCAGGGGTGCGCGGCGGTGCTTGATCGTCAGTTCCACGCCCCAGTCCGTCGATCCGGCCAGCAGCACGGCATCAGGTGTCTCGGCCAGCAGGCCGAGGGCCTCATCGAGATCCGCCGGTCGGACGAAGGCGCTGCCCGGGCTTCCGAGGCGCAGCGGACGGCTGGCCGGTGCGGGCCGGTCACGGCGTTGGGCGAGCGGATCCCGGGGGTCGACGTCCCCCAGTGCGAAGGCAGCGTCCCGGATGGGCCGGTATCCGGTGCAACGGCACAGGTTTCCCGAGAGGGCGTGGAGGTCGAATCCATTGGGTCCGGTCTCCGGTTCGTGTCCGGGGGTCGATTCATACCGTGTCGCCGGTTCGGTCCGGGCCGGCGGATCCACGGCGGTGCGCGGGGGCAGCCCGGGGGCGAGAGGCCGGGCATCGTCGTCGACGGCCAGGGACCACGGCAGTTCGTTCCCGGACGGCACGACGCGTGCCGCGGAGACGATGTCCGAGGTGGTGGGGGCAGTGCCGCACCCTGCCTCGCCACAGGCGCACCCCGATCGGTCTTTACGGTAGTATTCGGCGGCCATCGAGCAGACGAAGCCCGGGGTGCAGAATCCGCATTGGGAGCCGCCCCGCATCGCCATCTCCTGCTGGACGGGATGCAACGCCTCGGAGGAGGCCAGCCCCTCGGCCGTGTAGATCTCCTGGCCCGCGAGTGCCGCGGCGGGCACCAGGCACGAATTGATCGAGGTCCAGCGGGTTCCGCCGTCGCCGCCGGGGCGGGCGACCATCACGGCACAGGCGCCGCACTCTCCTTCGGCACAGCCCTCCTTGGGCCCGGTGATGCCGCTGCCGCGGAGCCACTGCAACGTGGTCGTGTGCGGGGCAACCTCCGCAACGGACATCTCGCTGCCATTGACGGTCACGGCCGTGGTGGCCGCGTCCGTGGCGGTTGGATGCATGGATCCGGTCATTGAAAACCCTCCTCTGGCCTATGCACAACGATGCCGTCGCGATGCGTCGCAGCATCGTTGTGGGCATGGTTGAGGCCGACGAGGTCGGGAGAGCCACATCAGGTTATCCATGCGAACAGAGGATGGCTCCTGTGACGCAGCTTACACAGCCGGACGCGATTGTGGAAGAGTTTTTCCAAAATGAGCTCGCAGGGTGCTGCGCCCGGTCCCGCTACCGCCTACCGGGACAGTCGCATGAGGCCGCGCAGTGCGGCCCCGCGGTCCGCCAGGGGCTTCGATCAGCCCAGCCGGTACAGGTCGGCCACCGCATCCACGTCGCCTCCATCGGAGAGATCGGAGCAGTCCACCAGATCGATGCGCCCCGGGTGGGCCGCCAGATAGTCCCGCGCCCCCACATCGCCATGGGCGGCGGCCCGCACCGCGGGCAGGTCGCCGGGGCCGAACACCACCGGATGGCCACGTCGCAACACGGAGCCCGCGGCCGGGACTCCCCCCGGAGCCTGGGGCTCGCGGAATCCGGCAGCGGTGATGCGCCCCGGCCGGTGTGCCGCGAGCAGCCGGCGAACCATGGCCGCATCGACCCCCGGCTGGTCGACGAGGACAACCAGCGCGCCGTGCCCGGCGGGCACCGCGGCGAGGCCGGCGCGCAGGGAACTGCCCATCCCCTGCACCCAGTCGGCATTCTCCGCCACCAGGTGCCGCGCCAGCCCCGGCAGCATCGCGGCCGTGGCCGCCCCGGCACCGAGGACGACGACCACCGGGCCGCAGCCGCCCTCGTGCAGGACTCCGGAGAGATGCTCCACCAGCGTGGTCCCGTCTGCACGGCGCAGCAGCGCCTTCGGGCCACGCCCCAGCCGCGTGCCCTGGCCGGCGGCCAGCAGGACCGCAGCCACCGGATCCGGCGCCCGGCTCATGGGCGTTCCGATGGTTGAACACCCGGCGCGGCAGCCGACGGCACGATGGTCCCGGGCAGCGCGAACGCCGCCGCGGACAGGGCCTGCCCGGAGACCACGACGCCGGTGCCGGCCCCGCGCACGGCGCTGGCGGTGCCGTGCCCCCAGAGCCGACGCGGGGCGAAACCGGGAGCCAGCCCGGGGGCCAGATCGCCCAGGTCCACACCGGTGGCCGCATCGCGGAACAGGACCACCAGCACCGATGCCTCGGCTGTCTCGCGGATGAAGGCCAGCGTCCCGCCCGCGGCGTGGAGCCAGCGCAGACCGCCGGCGGTCAGCGCCGGATGGTCTCTGCGCAATGCGGACAGCCCGGCGTAGAGCCCGCGCAGGTCCGCGGGGATGCGCTCCGGGGCGTTCCAGGGCATGGGCGTGCGGGAGTTCTCCCCGTTGAATCCCTCGAAGCCGAATTCATCGCCCATGAACACCATCGGCACCCCCGGCAGGGTGAACTGCAGGGCGGCGGCGAGCGGCTGGGCCCCGGGAAGGATGGCGCTGGCGGCCCGGGCGGTGTCATGGGTGTCGATGGCGTTCAGGTTCGCCAACCGCACCCGCCAGGGGAAGGCGGCCGCGAAGTCCAGATGGGTGGCCAGGAAGTCCCCGGCGTCGATCCTCTCGGGCCCGCGCTGCGGCAGCCCGAAGTAGTCGGGCCAGGCCTGGCCGGTGATGTTGCCGGATCCGTCGCGGGTCACGCCGGGTTCGGCACCGGCGAGGTGCCCCCCGGGGGCATCGCCGTCGTCCATGGTGTGCGGGCGGGCCAGCCATTGCCAGAGCGGCCGGGTGAAGTTCGTGTACGTCATTGCCCCGTGCCAGGTGTCGCCCTGGAAATCGGGGGCCGCGTCGGAGGTGGATTCGGCCACGAGCAGGGCCTCGGGGTTGATCGTCTGGATCCTGTCGCGGATGAGGGCGGCGATCTCGTGGTTGAAGTCGTCGCCACCGGCGCGGCCGGTCATGTTGCCCACGTCGATCCGCCACCCGTCCAAGTTGAAGGGCGGTTGCAGCCAGCGGGCGGCCATCGAGTCGTCGGCGAGGATGAAGCGCTCGCGGAGTCCCTCCGAACGCCAGTTGAACTTCGGCAGCGATTCGACGCCGAGCCAGGCGAGGTACGCGGTGTTGTCCGCGCTGAAGTAGTAGAAGTCCGATTCGGGAGCGGCGGGGTGGCGGTAGGCGGCGCGGAACCATTCGTGGGCGTCGCCGGAGTGGTTGGTCGTCAGGTCGCCGACCACACGCAGGCCCCGTGCGTGCGCGGCCTCGACGAGCCGGATGAGGGCCTCGTCGCCGCCGAGCAGCGGGTCGATCCCGGTGAAGGCTGCCGCGTCATAGCGGTGGTTGGACCGGGCGGGGAACATCGGTGTCAGGTAGAGCACCGTGGCGCCGATCGACTCGAGATGGTCCAGATGTTCGCGGAGGCCCTCGATGTCGCCGCCGAAGTACTGGTACGGGGTGTCCGGGCCACGGCCGATGACGGCGCTGGTGTCCCACTCGGCGGCCACGGCCCAGTCCGGCAGCGTCCTCCCGGCGGCGGCCGCGGATCGGGCGAAGCGGTCGGGAAAGACCTGGTACATCACCGACCGGTGGATCCATGCCGGCGCCGCGGGGCCGGCGCAGATCCTGAAGTCCTGCACGTCGGGCACGTCCAGGGCGCCGGTCCCCCGGGCGTTGACCCAGAGGTTGCCGGGTGTGCCGCCGGTGCGCAGCAGCCAGCGGTACTTCTGGACCGGGTTGACGACGAGCAGCCGGGCCTGCCACCACACCCAGCCGTCGCCCTCGCCCAGCCGGGTGGCGGCGTCGTAGTGGGGTTCGGCGTCGCGGATGCTGCGCAGCCACACCCCGCCGGGGGTGGGCTGGCCGGCGGGGACGCGGAGCCGGACGGCGACGGTCTCGCCCAGGGCGGGGTCCTGGCGGTCGACGTGCAGGGCGGAGCCGTCGTGGTGCGGCGTTAAAATCATGGGTGTCCTCCTGCTGGACAGTCTCTCATCGCCGGGCCCCCGCGGCCGCCGGCAGCGGCGATCAGCCCTTCACCCCGCCGGCGGTCAGCCCGGTGGTGATGTAGCGCTGCAGGAACAGGAACAGGGCCATCACGGGGATGGCCGCCAGCACGGCGCCGGCCGCGAAGACGCCCCAGTTCTCGGAGCGCTGCTGGGCGACGTAGGAGTACAACCCGACGGCGAGTGTCTGCGACTCGGGGTCGGTGAGCACCACCGAGGCGATGACGAATTCGCTGGAGATCGCAATGAAGGCCAGCAGCCCGACGACGGCGAGGATCGGGGTGACCAGGGGCAGGATGATCTTGAAGAACACCTGGACGTGGGAGGCACCATCGATGCGGGCGGCCTCGTCCAGGGACAGAGGCACGGTGTTGAAGAACCCGTACATCAGGTACGTGTTCACCCCGAGTGCCCCGCCGAGGTAGACCATGATCAGGCCCAGCGAGCTGCCCAGGCCGATGGCCGGGATGATGTCGCCGAGGAAGTTCAGCAGCAGGAAGATCGCCACGACGGTCAGCAGCTGGGGGAACATCTGCAGCAGCAACAGGGTCAGCAGCCCGACACGGCGCCCGGCGAAGCGCATGCGGGAGAACGCATAGGCTGCCATCGCCCCCAGGAACACGGTCAGCGCGCTGGTGACCAGTCCGATGAGCAGGGTGTTGGCGAACCAGCGGCCGAAGGGCCGTTCCTGGTTGGCGAACAGGGCCTCGAAGTTTCCCCAGCCGAAGTGGGTGAACAAGGTGGAGGCCCCGGCCATCGTGCCGTCGGGGTTCAGGGCCGCGGAGAGGACATAGAGCAGGGGGAAGACGGAGAAGACGGTGGCCAGGATGGCCACGATGTGCCGCCAGCCCTTGTCCGCGAACCAGCGTCCGAAGGACCGGCGACGCTGGAGCGGAACCGGGGTGCCGGCGTCGTGTCCGGCGCCGGATGCCGGTGCCGTCATGGTGGAGGTGCTCATCGGTTGATCTCCTCGAGGGACTTGGTCTGCCGGAAGCTGATCGCGGAGACGACGGCGACGATGATGAAGATGATGATGGCCAGGGCGCTGGCAAGCCCGTAGTCGCGCCCGGTGCCGGCCCCGAAGGCGATCTTGTAGACCATCGTGATCAGGATGTCGGTGCCCCCGATGTCGAACGTGGTGCCGTCGAAGCGCGGCCCGCCGCCGGTGAGCATGTAGATGACGTTGAAGTTGTTGAAGTTGAACGCGAAGCTCGAGATGAGCAGCGGGGTCAGGGACACCAGCAGCAGGGGCAGCTTGATGGCCCGGAAGATCCGCCAGGCGCCGGCGCCGTCCATGCGCGCGGCCTCCTCGACGTCCTCGGGCAGGGACTGCAGGGCCCCGGTGCAGACCAGGAACATGTAGGGGTAGCCCAGCCACAGGTTCACCACCAGCACCGAGACCTTCGCCAGCACGGGGTCGGTCAGCCAGGGGATCTGGGCGCCGCCGAGCAGGGCGTTGTTGATGAAACCGAATTCCGGGTTGAGCAGCCCGGACCAGACCAGGCCGGAGAGGAATGCGGGGAAGGCGTAGGGCAGGATCATCAGCACCCGGTAGATCTTCTTGCCCCGCAGGTCAGCCCGGTTGAACACGATGGCCAGGAACAGGCCCAGGGCGAAGGTGCTGGCGACCGAGAGCAGTGCGAAGGCGAAGGTCCACAGCACGACCTGCAGCAGCGGGCCCTGCAGGTTCGGGTCGGTGAAGGCCCGGGTGAAGTTGTCGAGCCCGACGTTGATCTTCCACCCGGTGGCCAACTCGGTGCCGTCCGCCGCCGCGAACGTCCCCTCGCCCGAGTCGCGGTAGACGGTGCCGGTGGTGGTGTCGGTGAACGTGTCCGCCGCGGCATCATAGGAGAGCTTGGGCTTGTAGACGTAGGCGGTCGAGCCGTCGGCGGTGCGCAGCGAGCCGTCCTCGGCATCGTCGCTGATGGGCACCTTCAGCTCCGCGATCTGCTGCTGGCGTTGGAGCAGGGTGGCGAAGTCCAGGGTGGTGTAGCCCTCCACGCCGGCGGCCGCGCCGGTGGGCCCGGTGGTCGAGGCGGTGGCGTCCTGCAGCGGCTGGTCGTTTCCGCCGAGCTTCACGGCTCCGTCGGGCGCGGTGACCAGCAGGTACAGGTCACCGCCCTTCTCCAGCACGGACGCGGCATACTGCGGGGAATCGGGGACGCGTTCCTGCGCGGAGAGCTGGATGGACTCGATGGCATCGGCCTTGGACGAGTTGTGCCCGTCGCCGTAGTTGGTGAACGCGATGTAGGTCGAGAAGACCATCACGAAGACCTGGAAGAGCAGCAGGAAGAACACGCCCGGGGCCAGGTACTTGGCCGGCAGCCCGTCGCTGCGCAGGTAGATCCAGTTGACGACTGCGGTGACGACGACGCAGATCGCCAGGATGAGCCATTCGGCGCTGGCCACCAGCTGGAACATCACGAACACGGCGATCGCGTCGACGAAACCCAGGAGCACGATCTTCGCCACCGTGCCCATCAAGGAGTCCGGGGTGCGCTTCGGCCGCCGCGGTGTCGGCGGCTTGCCGGGTCCGGGGGTGGCCCGGGATGTGCTGGAGGTGGTGAGCGTGGTGCCTGCCATCAGAGTCTGTACCTTCGTTGTGCGCGGCCGCGGGGCGGACTCGAGCTGGGGTGCGGTGTGAAGTGCTGTGCACGGGGCGCGCCGTGGTGGCGGCCCCGTGCACCGGTGCTGCGCCCGGGCAGCGGGTGGGCCGGCTAGATCTTCTTGTTGATCGTGGCGACCATCTTCTTCCAGGCGGCGCCCGGGTTGGCTTCCTTGCCCTTGATGAGGTCCAGTTCGGTGCCGCCCCAGTCGGCCCAGACGGCGTCCATGGCGGGCACCGCGGGCATGGGGACGCCGTTGGCGCCGATTTCTCCGAAGGCCTTCACCACCGGATCGGAGGAGGCCTTCTCGAAGGAGGATGTCAGGGCCGGAGGCCGGCCGCCGGTCTTGAACAGGGCGTCCTGGGCCGTTTCCTGGCTGAGGTAGTTCACGACGAATTCGGTGGCCGCCAGCGTGTTCTTGCTCTTGGAGGAGATGAAGAACCCGTTGACACCGATGAACGGCTGGGCCGGCTGGTCGCCCGCGGTGGGCAGCGGATCCACGACGAACTTGATGCCCTTCTTCTGGATGTCCGGGATGTTCCACGGCCCCGTGAGGAAGTAGGCGGACTGTCCGGCCAGGAACTTCTCCTTCGCGATGTCCCCGGTGATGTTCGAGTTGAAGACCTTGGTCCCCTTGTCGCCGTTCTTGGCCAGGAACTCGGCGAACTTGATGCCCCCCGCGTTGTCCATGATGACCTTCGTGCCGTCATAGGAACCGTCGGACATCTGTGCGAACACCGGAGCCCCGAAGGAGGTCTGTAGCGGGTAGGTGTGGTACGGGTCGGCCTGCTTCGGGTCCAGCCCGACGAGGAACGGATACTTGGCCTTGCCCCCGGAAACGGCCTTCCGTCCGGCGGCCACGACCTCGTCGAAGGTCTTCAGCGGCTCGGCCGACAGGGAGGTGTTGCGCACCAGTGCCACGTTTTCGATGGAGTACGGCAGCCCGTAAACCTGGCCCTCGTACGTCATGGCCTGGATGGAGGATTCGGCGAACTGTGAGGCCTTGTCACCAAGCTGCAGCGGGGCGACGACACCGTTCTGCACGAGCTTGCCCAGCCAGTCGTGGGGGCCCACGAGGACGTCGGGGCCCTTGCCGGTCGGGGCCTGGGTGATGAAGTCGTCGCGCACTGCGGCGAAGTCCTTGACGACCAGCTTGACCGCGATGCCCTTTTCGTCCTTGAACTTCGCAGCGATCTGCTTCAGCGCCGGGGAGCGTTCGGCGTCGACCCACAGCGTCAGGGTCGCCGACGTGGACTTCGCGGCCCCGGTGGACGCGGGGTTTGACGACGGTGCGGTGGTGCTGGTGCCGCCGCCGCACGCGGCGAGCATCAGGGCCGCCGAGGTGCCGAAGGCGCCCAGGGCGAAAGAACGTCGGGAAACCAGTGCCCGGCCGTCGGTGGTGTTCTTCATGTGTGCCTCTCCGAAGCTCAGTACGGTGCCCCCTGGCCCCCGGACCGGTCCGCGTCGCCGCCTCACCGGCCCCCGCCAGCGGGGAACATTGTGATGTATGGCATAACTGTAAGCGCTTTCATCAATGACGTCCACACCGACGCTATGACCCGGATTGACCCAT
>JAFEMX010000026.1 GCA_016892645.1 Micrococcaceae bacterium RIT 802 | reverse complement strand
TTCCGTCCCGGTGAGCGGTCCATAAATGCCTGCC
Source organism: Micrococcaceae bacterium RIT 802 (assembly GCA_016892645.1). Lineage (GTDB taxonomy): Bacteria > Actinomycetota > Actinomycetes > Actinomycetales > Micrococcaceae > Arthrobacter_H. The sequence continues at coordinate 30,999 of JAFEMX010000026.1, read as the reverse complement.
TCAGAGCCTCTCAGTCGGACCACGTTTACGATCAGCACGTCGCGGACATCAGGGACTTCGATATGCGTCCGTCGCGAAGCGCGAGAGCATCGTCACTCATCTTGCTGGCTTCACCACAGCTGGGGCCGACCGTTGGCGGCGCCCACGGAAGCAGAGACTTGGCTACCAACGGGGTGGGTGCTCTCATCGGCATCATCCGGCGGAGCGGATCGCCCGTAGCTCCCCCGCGTGCGCAGGCGCCCCTGCCTCCGCCTTGATCCACGACCATGCCGCGGCCATAGGTACCATCAGACCCATCAGCCCGTGGCGTCTCAGTCATTCTGCCGGGGCACGACAGTTCCGGGGGGTCTGGAGGTCTGATCGTGCTGTTGCAGAACTGGAACACGGTTCCGGTGTTGCTCGGCCGCGCATTGACCCCCGCGCGGGCAAATTCTGCGCCCTCCGTGCGCCCTTCGTCTTTTGCCTCACAGATGGTCCGACAAACCCGAGGTGAACCGACATAGGACCGAATGTCGACCATTCTCCACGGGAGCTCCACTTCTTGTCCGCCCACGAGAAACAGTTGGCATGACCGACAGATGGTTCCGAGTAGGGCGTCGCCAAAAATCGTGTGGAACGGAGCGATCGGCGCTTGGACTGGTCCGAACCCGCCCATTGGGAAGCACTCCGATTCGATCGACTCCTACGATCTGGAGAATGCTCCCCAGCTGTTCCGAGAGCATCCACATGTTCGCTGATACGTCATGATCGGTGCACCGAAGCGGAGGTTTGCAGGACCTTCGTCTCCAGTCGATCGTCCGCGCGGCTGTCGCGCCTGGCCCGATAGAGCGGATCTCCGGAGGGCACATGGCATGTCCGCCTCCATTGGCTGGCCTTAGGCCTCAGATCTTCCGGACGGAAGCTATTGCTTTGGCCGGGGCGGGTCAGGAAATCGCGAACCTGTGCAGTTTAGGGCAGGATTCTGAAGTGGAATCTAGGTCAAGGTTGGAGTACCTCGATCACTTCCATGCACAACTTTCGGAACGGGGCCGCGGGCTGCCCGCTACACCGCCGGACGGTTAACTGAGCAGGTGGGATAGAACGGTCACAACACCGTGTTCTTCGTTGGTTGGTGCAAGGTATCGGGCGCGGGATTGGACGGTAGGGTGTGCGTTGGCCATGGCAAACGACAGGTCGGCGTGGTCCAGCATCTCGAGGTCGTTCAGGTAGTCTCCGAACACGACCGTTTGCGCGGCCGTCACTCCTAGGCTCTGCTGAAGTTGCCGCACAGCGCGTCCCTTATTGGCGCCTAGGGCCATGATGTCAATCCAATGCTTAGCCGAGATGACTACCTGATGGCTGGCTTCCAATGGGGCGAAGACACTCCCCGCGTCGGTCTCGCCGTCGGCAAAGTCGTAGATCGAGAGCTTGAGGACGTCATCGGTGACAGTAGTCAGGTCCTCAACCATAGTGAGCTGTGCGTAGTATTTTTCTGCCTCGGCGACGAACTCCGCATCGCGTCGTTCGATGTAGGCGCTACGGCGGCCGCTGACGACCAGGCCAAGATCGCGGGCCGGCATTGAATCGCGGACTTTGTGGATGACATCCATGACCGCGGGCGCATCAAGGCACGTTGCGGAGAACGGGGCCCCGTCCCGGACTATGAGACTGCCGTTATCGGCGATGAAGGGGATGGGTATCTGAGCTTGGGTGAACATTCGGGCCATAGTGGCGTACTGGCGGCCGCTGGCCGGCACGAACGTGATGCCACGGGCGCTCATCCGCTTCAGCAGGGGCCAGAACGTGGCAGGAATGGCACCGTCACCGGCCAGCAGCGTGCCATCCATATCTGAGACGACGAGTCGCACATTGTGAGACGTGCTGAGGACCGAGGTCCATAGTGGGGCGGTCATTAGTCACTTCTTTTCGGAGGAAGAGTGGTCACTCAATTCGCGATGTCGCGGATCTCTGTGCTGGACTTGCCGGACGGCCCTGGAGCGGTAGTCCTGGCAGAGAATACTGGTCGTGACCTTTTCGCCGATCAAGCTGCCCGTGTGCTGCGCGGCATCGCCGGCGGCGTCGTCGCGGGCTGACCACCTGGCTTGGGCCCTTTCGAGCCGCTGCCGCGGGACAGCGCTCACCGGTGTGATGGCAATACCCGCGCCCTTGCTCTGAACGGTGGGTGTGCCCCAGACGCTTGGCGGGGCACTCCCGAAGTAGGTCCCGGTTTAGAAACATCCGGCTCTATAGACTCTTCCATCCACCAGCGGGAGAGAATACCCCTCCATCAGACAGTCACAACTACTCTTTCAGATAGCACTCAAAAGAGAGCTATTGACGACACCACCAATTGATCTGGTCGATAAGTCCGGGCACGGTTCCGGTTGAGGCACAGCCGTGATGCCGACTAAATTTCCGTTCTTGATCATCGAGTAAGTGACGTCGAACGGCGATTCGGCCAGGCGAAAGATCGCCGGTTGCCCGTTCCATCCCCCCGGGCGCATGTGCGCCAGCAGCAAGCGATGGTCACTCCGGCGCGGCGGTTGACCCGCCACGCCGTGCGGAGCGCTACGTTCTCCATCGAATTGATCCCCTATTTCGAAGGGGTACCCACCGCCGCGGGTAGTGCAGGGGTGCCGACGACACTCTTCGTGGAGAGCCCCGACGGGCAGACGACGGCGCCATCTAGACAGTTTGATTCGAGCCGAGATGGCCGAGCAATCCTAAAGTGTAGTCAGAACCATCAGAAAACAGTGTTACCCCTACCCGTTTGCTTCGCGATCATGGATATCAACCAGAAAACCACCGTTCGGCCGCTGCAGGCCGATGACCGAATCGAAAGGGATATACCGTGAATCCGACATCCAGTGCGGTGGGCACCTTGCCCGGAACCGAAGCACCAACAACACTCACGTGGACATCCGAAGACGAGCGCGCCGTCGACACCATCCGCGTTTTGGCCGCTGATGCCGTCGAGAAGGTCGGCAGTGGCCACCCCGGCACCGCCATGAGCCTGGCTCCTGCGGCCTATCTTCTCTTCCAGAAGCTGATGCGTCACGACCCACGTGACGCTGATTGGATGGGCCGAGACCGCTTCATCCTGTCACCGGGGCATTCTTCGCTGACCCTTTACATCCAGCTGTACTTCTCCGGCTACGGCCTGGAACTGTCCGATCTCGAGGCCCTGCGGACCTGGGGGTCGCTGACACCAGGGCACCCGGAATACAAGCACACCACCGGTGTGGAGATCACCACGGGCCCGCTGGGCCAGGGCCTGGCGTCATCGGTGGGATTTGCCTACTCCCAGCGTCGGATGCGCGGCTTGTTCGATGCCGAAGCGCCCGCCGGCGAAAGTCCCTTCGACCACACCATCTGGGTCATCGCCTCCGACGGCGACATCCAGGAGGGCGTCACGTCAGAGGCTTCCTCCCTGGCAGGCCACCAAGAACTGGGCAACCTGGTGGTGGTCTACGACGAGAACCACATCTCCATCGAGGACGACACCGACATCTCCTTCACCGAAGATGTTCTCAAGCGGTATGAGTCCTATGGCTGGCATACCCAGCGGGTTGACTGGACCGAGACCGGTGAATACGTCGAAGACGTCCAGCAGCTCTACTCCGCCCTGGTTGCCGCAAAGGCCGAAACCTCCAAGCCCTCGATCATCTCGCTGCGCACCATCATCGGCTATCCCTCGCCGAAAAAGCAGAACACGGGCGCCATCCATGGCTCGAAACTCGGCGCCCCGGAAGTGGAAGCGCTGAAGACCGAACTGGGATTCGACCCGGAGAAGGACTTCGAGGTAGACCCGGCTATTTTGGCCCATGCCCGCAAGGTCGTCGACCGCGGCGCGGAGGCCCGAGCCGAATGGAACACCGGTTTCGACGCCTGGAAGTCCGCCAATCAGGAGAATGCAGCTCTGCTGGAGCGCATTCAAAAGCGAGAGCTCCCCGCCGGCTGGGAAGAGAACCTTCCTTCCTTTGAGGCCGGCAAGGATGTCTCCACCCGCGCGGCGTCGGGCAAGGTCCTGAACGGCGTCGGCGGTGTGCTCCCGGAACTCTGGGGAGGCTCCTGCGACCTTGCCGGCTCCAACAACACGACCATCGACGGATATGGCTCGTTTGTACCGGCATCCAAGCAGACCGATACATGGTCCGGTGGCCCGTACGGCCGGGTGCTGCACTTTGGCATCCGTGAGCACGCCGCGGCATCGATCGTGAACGGCATCCACTTGGGCGGTCCCACACGCGCATTCTCCGGAACATTCCTGATTTTCAGTGACTACCAGCGCCCGGCCATCCGCCTCGGCGCACTGATGGGCGTGCCGTCGATCTATGTGTGGTCGCACGACTCCATCGGTCTGGGCGAGGATGGACCAACCCACCAGCCGGTGGAACAGCTTTCGACCCTGCGTGCCATTCCAGGGCTGGACGTGGTGCGCCCCGGCGATTCCAATGAGGTTGCCGCCTCTTGGAAGAAGATCCTCGAAACCACGGATCACCCATCAGGCCTCGTGCTGACCCGGCAGAACATCCCGACCTTTGAGCGCGGCGAGGGAGCGGCCGAGGGTGACACCTTCGCTTCCACAGCGGGTGTGGCCAAGGGAGGGTACGTGCTGGCCGAGGCGTCAAAGGACGGCTCTACGGTACCGGCCCAGGTGCTGCTGATCGCCACCGGCTCTGAGGTCGAACTGGCCGTCAAGGCCCGCGAGTCCCTCCAGGCCGAAGGCGTTGCCACCCGTGTCATCTCCATGCCGTGCGTCGAGTGGTTCAACGAACAGGACGCCGGATACCGCGAGTCCGTTCTCCCCGCCGCCATCAGGGCACGTGTCTCAGTAGAGGCAGGTTTGGCCCTGGGGTGGAAGGAAATCGTCGGTGATGCCGGTCGTTCCGTCAGCCTCGAGCACTTCGGTGCCTCGGCCGATTACCAGCGCTTGTTCCAGGAGTTCGGCATCACGGCCGAAGCAGTAGCTGCCGCCGCCAAGGACTCCCTCGCGGCCGCGGCCTCCTAACCACGAACTGCACTGCGGCGACACCGCGAGGCCCACTTGCGGTGTCGCCGCAAACTATCCGTCCTATTTAAAGGAAGAAGCAGAAGCCATGACCAATGCAAAACCCACCTCCCAGCTTTCCGACGCCGGTGTGTCCATCTGGTTGGATGATCTTTCCCGCGAACGGCTCTCCAGCGGCAGCCTCCAGAACCTCATCGACGAAAAGAACGTCGTAGGTGTGACCACCAACCCGTCCATCTTCCAGGCCGCCATCACCTCCGGCACGGACTACGACTCCAAGATCGAGGAGCTTGCCGCGCAGGGCGCCAGTACCGAGGAGACGATCTTCGAGATCACCACTACGGATGTCGCCGATGCTTGCGAGCTTTTCGCTCCGATCGCAGCCGCCACCAACGGTGTCGATGGCCGCGTCTCCATCGAGGTCGATCCTCGTCTGGCTTGGGATACCGAAGGCACGATCGCCGAGGCCAAGAAGCTCTACGAGAAGGTCGACAAGGACAATGTCCTGATCAAGATTCCCGCGACGCTCGAAGGACTAGCGGCGATCACGGCCACCCTGGCCGAGGGAATCAGCGTCAACGTGACCCTGATCTTCTCCCTGGAGCGCTACCGGGCTGTCATCAACGCCTTCCAAACCGGTATCAAACTCGCCAAGGAAAACGGCCACGATCTCTCCACGATCCACTCGGTGGCGTCGTTCTTCGTCTCACGCGTTGACACCGAGATCGACAAGCGTCTTGATGCCATCGGAACCGACGAAGCCAAGGCACTCAAGGGCAAGGCAGGCGTTGCCAATGCCCGCCTCGCCTATCAGGTTTACGAGGAGCTCTTCGGCACGGAGCGTTGGGCAGTCCTCGCCGAAGCCGGGGCGCGCCCGCAGCGTCCCCTGTGGGCTTCCACCGGCGTCAAGGATCCGGCTTACCCGGACACCCTGTATGTCACCGAACTAGCCGCAGCCGACGTGGTCAACACCATGCCGGAGAAGACCCTCGACGCCACCTTCGACCACGGCGTAGTCACCGGTGACACCATCACGGGGACCTATCAGCAGGCAAAAGAAGTGCTCAATGCCCTCGAAGGTCTCGGCATCTCCTACGACGAAGTTGTTGGAATTCTCGAAACCGAAGGGCTCGACAAGTTCGTCGCCAGCTGGAAGGAACTTCTGGCCGACGTCGAAGGCGCCCTCGTCACCGCACAGTAGTCGCCTGGGAATTCCCGGCCACGACGCCAGAGGTGTTGCGCAAGGGTTCCGGATCATGAACCCGGAACCCTTGCGCAGATCGGGATCCCACCATGACTATCGTGTCCTGCCCCACCCTGGCCCCGTATTCGACGAGGCGACGGCACAACTGCCGGCATCGGACGTCGCTGGCCTCGTCTCGTGAGACATGGGTGGCGGCCCACGTGCTCCAAGCGCAGCATTCCACGCACCGGATCTTCAATCTACGACCGCTATCGAAAGGCAGATACCATGTCCTCTTCACCCCTGCAGTGCTGTATCAATCCCAGCATCCTCTCGGCCGACTTCGTCAACCTCGAAGCCGAACTGGGCCGCATCAGCAACGCCGATGCCGTGCACGTGGATGTCATGGACAACAGTTTCGTGCCGAATCTGACGATCGGCCTACCCGTCGTGGAGCGGCTGCAAAAGGTCAGCCGAGTGCCGTTGGACGCCCACCTGATGATCTCCAACGTGGACCGCTGGGCGCCGCAATTCGCCGACGCCGGCCTGAGTTCGGTGACATTTCACGTCGAGGCATCCGACGCCCCCATCAAGCTCGCCCGCGAGCTTCGGGCGCGCGGGGCCAAAGCCGGCATGGCGCTGCGCCCGGCCACACCGGTGGAACCATATCTGGACATGCTCCCGGAACTGGACATGCTCTTGATCATGACTGTGGAGCCGGGCTTTGGCGGCCAGGCATTCCTGGACGTCATGCTGCCCAAGATCCGCCGAGCACGAGCTGCCGTCGAGGGCTCCGGAGTGGACGTCGGCATCCAGGTCGATGGCGGTATCACCGAGGAAACGATCGTCCGCGCCGCGGAAGCCGGTGCCAACATCTTCGTTGCCGGATCCGCCGTGTACGGCAAGCCGTCGCCCGAGGAAGCCATCGAGTCGCTCCGGACCAAGGGCCAACTGGCCTTTACTTCAGCCCCCTGACACGACTGCACCCCCACTAGCCTAAAGGACTACTCATGCGCGTTCACATCGCAACAGACCATGCCGGCATGGAGCTCAGCGCCCACGTCATCACAGCACTCTCCGCCAAGGGCTACGAGCTGGTGGACCACGGCCCCGCGGCCTACGATGCCGAGGACGACTACCCGGCATTCTGCATCAACGCCGCATTGGCCGTGGTGGCCGACCAGGCCGCAGGAGTGGACGCTCTGGGGATAGTGCTGGGCGGATCCGGCAACGGCGAGCAAATCGCCGCCAACAAAGTCAAGGGCGTGCGTGCGGCCCTGGCGTGGAATATGGACACGGCAAAGCTGGCCCGCGAACACAACGACGCCAATCTGGTCGCGTTGGGTGGACGACAGCACACCGTTGAAGAAGCAACCGCACTGATCGAGGCATTCCTGACGGAACCCTTCAGCGATGCCGAGCGCCACGTACGCCGTATTGGAAAAATTGCCACGTACGAAACCACCGGCGAGATTGCCGAGTAGCTTTTCCCTGCCACGCCATTCCTCAATACCACCTAACCGTTTGCGGTCGGCTGGATACTAGACGGAAATTCAAGAAATGCCCTCACAAGCTGGTAGGGCTCATGGACGACGAGCAACAACGTAGGAGTCAGCATGCCCACCGCTACACCCGAGAAGTACAACGCCATGATCGATGCGGCGAAGGCGGACGGCTACGCCTTTCCCGCGGTGAACGTGACGTCCTCGCAGACGCTGAACGCCGCGATCCGCGGCTTCGCGGAAGCCGAGTCCGACGGCATCATCCAGGTCTCGACCGGGGGTGCGGCCTACTGGTCGGGCTCCTCGGTCAAGGACATGGTGGTCGGCTCGCTGGGCTTCGCCGCCTTCGCGAAGGAAGTGGCCAAGAGCTACGGCGTGAACATCGCCCTGCACACGGACCACTGCCCGGCGGACAAGCTCGACGGATTCGTGTTGCCCCTGCTGGCCGCCTCCGAGGCCGAGGTCAAGGCCGGCCGCGACCCGATCTTCAACTCCCACATGTGGGACGGGTCGGCCGAAACCCTGGAGGAGAACCTGCGCATCGCCGCCGAGCTGCTGCCGCGCTCTGCCGCCGCGAAGCAGATCCTCGAGGTGGAGATCGGCACCGTCGGCGGCGAAGAGGACGGGGTGGAGAACGCGATCAACGACAAGCTCTACACCACGGTCGACGACGCCCTGGCCACCATCGAGGCGCTCGGTGCCGGGGAGAACGGCCGCTACATCACGGCCCTGACCTTCGGGAACGTGCACGGGGTCTACAAGCCCGGCGGCGTGAAGCTGCGCCCGGAGATCCTCAAGGACATCCAGGCGCAGGTCGGCGCGAAGCTCGGCCAGGACAAGCCCTTCGACCTGGTCTTCCATGGCGGGTCCGGATCGTCGGAGCAGGAAATCGCCGACGCCGTGTCCTACGGGGTGATCAAGATGAACATCGACACCGATACCCAGTACGCGTTCACCCGCCCGGTCGCCGGTCACATGCTCTCCAACTACGACGGCGTCCTGAAGATCGACGGCGAGGTCGGGAACAAGAAGACCTACGACCCCCGCGTCTGGGGCGCCGCCGCCGAAACCGGCATGGCAGCCCGCATCGTCGAGGCCGCCCAGCGCCTGGGCTCGGCCGGAAAGAGCCTGAAGTAGCCATCGGCGACGGGGCACGGCGGCGATGAGATCGCCGTGCCCGGGTGGCGGCACGGATCACGGAGCACAGGGCCCCCGGGCAATTCCAGCCACCGAAATCGAGAAACCGGTCGATGACCTCCCTCCTGCCCTGGTCGTGATCTCCCGGCCGGGAGCCGGCATCGGGACGCCGGCACCCGTGCCCCTGCCCGTCCGAGACGGCCACGGCTCCACGGCTCCACGGACTCCGTCGTCATCGCCCATGGCGTCACGGTGTGGCCCCTCCGCGGCCTCGCCCCACCGCGGTGCCGGCAGCCCGTGGCCGTCGGTGCCAACCAGCACCGCCACGAGCCTTCCCTCTCCGGTCGCCCCGATCCCGGGTGTCCCCGGATGACCTGCCCCTGACGTTTGAACGTCCACCGCGGACATCGCCGGTTCCGACGACCGGCGACGCATTATCCACGGGTACCTCCCTCCCGGATGACACGCGGCCCTCCCCCGTGGCACCCGCCCCGGCCCGACACGCCAAGGGGTTCCTGGCCGCCCAGGCGCTCCTCCTTGACGTGACCGGCTCCACACGGCATGATGGATCGTATACGATTTCGTACATCACATAAGGAGCCGTGGCGATGGAGCCGAACACAGCAGCCAGCACGACGCCGGTCGACCAGAGCGTCCTCGACGCCGCAGGGAAGGTGCTGGCCGTCCACCTCAGCTACGCCTCCCGCGCCGCCCAACGCGGCCGCACCCCGGAGCACCCGTCCTACTTCATGAAGGCCGCTTCCTCCCTCTCGGTCTCCGGCACCCCGGTCGAGCGCCCCGCCGAGACGCGCGCCCTGGCCTTCGAGGGCGAGGTCGCCCTGGTCATCGGCACCACCGCCCGCCGGGTCTCCCCCGCCGAGGCCTGGTCCCACGTCGGCTGGGTCACCGCCTCCAACGACCTCGGCGTGTACGACATGAAGTACGCGGACAAGGGCTCGAACATCCGCTCCAAGTCCGGCGACGGCTTCACCCCGATGGGCCCGGCCCTGCTCCCGGCGGCCTCCGTCGACCCTGCAGGGCTGCGCCTGCGCACCTGGGTCAACGGCGAGCTCGTCCAGGACGACACCACCGCCGGGCTGATCTTCGACTTCTCCCGCATCGTCGCGGACCTCTCCCAGCTGATGACCCTGCAGCCCGGCGACGTCATCCTCACCGGCACCCCCGCGGGCTCCTCGGTCATCGTCCCCGGCGACACCGTCGAGGTCGAGGTCGAGGACCGCGCCTCGGGCCTGACAACCGGCCGCCTGTCCACCCCGGTCATCCAGGGCACGACGGCGATGGCCGCCTTCGGGAACCAGCCGCGCCTCAGCGACGCGGACCTCATCGACGCCTACGGTTCCGAGGAGGCAGCCTCCGCTGCAGGGGCCCTCTCCCCCGCGGCCGGTGGCGCAGCGGCAGGCGCCGATGCCGCCCAGGCAAGCGCCGCCGTCGTGCTCACCGACGAGCTCAAGGCGAAGCTGAACGCCGTGGCGACCGCCACGATCTCCGCCACGCTGCGCAAGCACGGGCTGAACAACGTCTCCATCGACGGGCTCCAGGGCACCAAGACCGGCCGCAAGGTCATCGGCACCGCCCGCACGCTGCGCTTCGTGCCCAACCGCGAGGACCTCTTCAAGTCCCACGGCGGCGGGTTCAACGCCCAGAAGCAGGCGATCGACTCGATCAACGAGGGCGAGATCCTGGTCATGGAGGCCCGCGGCGAGAAGGGCTCCGGCACCCTCGGCGACATCCTCGGCCTGCGCGCCCAGGTCCGCGGCGCCGCGGCCATCATCACCGACGGCGGCGTGCGCGACCTCACCGCCGTGTCCGGACTGGAGATCCCCGCGTATTACAGCGGGTCGCACCCTGCGGTGCTCGGGCGCAAGCACGTGCCGTGGGACACCGACCTCACCATTGCCTGCGGCGGGACCACCGTGCAGCCCGGCGACATCATCGTCGCCGACGACGACGGCATCCTGGTCATCCCGCCGGTGATGGCCGAGCAGGTCGCCGAGGAGGCACTGGAGCAGGAGCGCATGGATGAGTACGTCTTCGAGCAGGTCCGCCAGGGCCACGCCGTCGACGGGCTGTTCCCGATGAACGCCGCCTGGAAGGGCAAGTACGCCGAGTGGCTCGCCGCCGGCAACTCGACGGTCGGCATCCCGACCGCCGACGCCCCCGCCGGCCAGGACGGCCAGTAGGAACCCCATGATGGCCACCAGCAAATCGGAGCAGGCGTACACGCTGCTCAGCGACCGCATCGCCTCCGGGGCCCTGGTCCCGGGGTACCGGCTCGTGCTCGGGACCATCGCGGCCGAGCTGGGCTGCAGCGTGGTCCCGGTCCGCGAGGCGATCCGCAAGCTCGAGGCCGAGGGGCTGGTGCTGTTCGAGCGCAATGTCGGGGCCACCGTGGCCTCCGTGGACACCGAGCTGTACCTGCACACCATGCAGACGCTCTCGGTGATCGAGGGGGCTGCGACAGCCCTCGCCGCGCCGTTGCTGACTCCGGAGGACCTGGGTCGGGCACGGGCCATCAACGAGTCGCTGCGCCAGACGCTGACCGACTTCGACCCGCGCCGGTTCACCGAGCTGAACAACCAGTTCCACGCCGCGCTGTACGAGAACTGCCCCAACCCGCACATCCTGGACCTGGTCCACCGCGGCTGGGCGCGGCTGGCCGCGATGCGGACCTCCTCGTTCGACCACGTGCCCGGACGGGCCCACCACTCGGTCGCCGAACACGACGGGCTGCTGGACCTGCTGGCCACCGGCGCCCCGGCCGAGGAGATCGAACGGGCCGCCCGCCAGCACCGCACCAACACCCTCAACGCCTACCTTGCGGCCGCGGGCCAACCGCCCTCGGCCATCTGAACCCCGGACCACCCCTGCTGTGAACCACCACGAAAGGACCACCATGAGCAAGCACTTCGTGCCGGAGAACCTGCCCACCCACCTGCAGCACTACATCGGAGGCCAGCTCGTCGACTCGATCGACGGCGACACCTTCGACGTGCTGGACCCGGTCACCAACGAGACCTACATCAAGGCCGCCTCCGGGAAGGTCGCCGACGTCGATGCAGCCGTCGCCGCCGCCAAGGACGCCTTCGAGAACGGCCCCTGGCCGTCCATGCTGCCGCGCGAACGCTCCCGCGTGCTGCACAAGATCGCCGACATCGTCGAGACCCGCGGCCAGGAGCTGGCCGAGATGGAGTGCTTCGACACCGGCCTGCCCATCACCCAGGCCCTGGGCCAGGCCCGCCGCGCGGCGGAGAACTTCCGCTTCTTCGCGGACCTGATCGTCGCCCAGCACGACGATGCCTTCAAGGTCCCGGGCCGACAGGCCAACTACGTCAACCGCAAGCCGATCGGCGTCGCCGGGCTGATCACGCCGTGGAACACCCCGTTCATGCTCGAATCCTGGAAGCTCGGACCCGCGCTGGCCACCGGCAACACCGTGGTCCTCAAGCCCGCCGAGTTCACCCCGCTGTCCGCGTCGCTGTGGCCGGGCATCTTCGAGGAGGCCGGCCTGCCGGCGGGCGTGTTCAACATCGTCCACGGCTACGGCGAGGAGGGCTTCGCCGGCGACTCGCTGGTCAAGCACCCGGACGTGCCGCTGATCTCCTTCACGGGTGAATCGCGCACCGGCCAGCTGATCTTCGCCAACGCCGCGCCGTACCTGAAGGGCCTGTCCATGGAACTCGGCGGCAAGTCGCCCGCCGTCGTCTTCGCCGACGCCGACCTGGACGCCGCCATCGACGCCACCATCTTCGGGGTCTTCTCGCTGAACGGCGAACGCTGCACCGCCGGGTCGCGCATCCTGGTCGAACGCGGCGTCTACGACGAGTTCGTCGAGCGCTACGCCGCCCAGGCCAAGCGCGTGAAGGTCGGCCTGCCGCACGACAAGGCGACCGAGGTCGGCGCCCTGGTCCACCCGGAGCACTACGAGAAGGTCGCCTCCTACGTGGAGATCGGCAAGTCCGAGGCCCGCCTGGTCGCCGGTGGCGGACGCCCGGAGGAGTTCCCGGAGGGCAACTTCATCCAGCCGACCGTCTTCGCCGACGTCGCCCCGGACGCACGGATCTTCCAGGAGGAGATCTTCGGCCCGGTCGTCTCCATCACGCCGTTCGATTCGGACGAGGAGGCCCTGGCGCTCGCCAACAACACCAAGTACGGCCTGGCCGCCTATATCTGGACCAACGACCTGAAGCGGGCACACAACTTCTCGCAGGACGTCGAGGCCGGCATGGTGTGGCTGAACTCCAACAACGTCCGCGACCTGCGCACCCCCTTCGGCGGCGTAAAGGCCTCCGGGCTGGGCCACGAGGGCGGCTACCGCTCCATCGACTTCTACACCGACCAGCAGGCCGTGCACATCAACCTCGGCGAGGTCCACAACCCCGTCTTCGGCAAGGCCTAGACCCTCCCCTCCCCCCGCTAAGGAACCACCATGGACATCAAGACCACCACCACCGCCGTCCCCGCGCCGGACATCGTCCGCTGCGCCTACATGGAGATCGTCGTCACCGACCTGGCGAAGTCCCGCGAGTTCTACGTCGACCTGCTCGGCCTGCACGTGACCTACGAGGACGAGACGGCCATCTACCTGCGCTCCTTCGAGGAGTTCATCCACCACAACCTGGTGCTGCGCAAGGGCCCGGTCGCCGCCGTCGCCGCGTTCTCCTACCGGGTGAAGTCCCCCGCCGAGGTCGACGCCGCCGAGGCGTACTTCAAGGAGCTCGGCTGCCGCACCGAACGCCGCACGGAGGGCTTCGTGCGCGGCATCGGCGACTCCGTCCGCGTGGAGGACCCGCTGGGCTTCCCCTACGAGTTCTTCTACGACGTCGAGCACGTCGAGCGCCTGCACCAGCGCTACGACCTCTACTCCGCCGGCGAACTGGTCCGCCTGGACCACTTCAACCAGGTCACCACCGACGTGCCGCGCGGCCGCGAATACCTCGAGGGCCTGGGCTTCCGCGTCTCGGAGGACATCCAGGACTCCGACGGCGTCACCTACGCCGCGTGGATGCACCGCAAGCAGACCGTGCACGACACCGCCCTGACCGGCGGCGACGGCCCGCGCATGCACCACGTCGCGTTCGCCACGCACGAGAAGCACAACATCATCCAGATCTGCGACAAGATGGGCGCCCTGCGCATCTCCGACCGGATCGAGCGCGGCCCCGGCCGCCACGGCGTCTCCAACGCGTTCTACCTGTACATCCTGGATCCGGACGACCACCGCATCGAGATCTACACGCAGGACTACTACACCGGGGACCCGGACAACCCCGTGATCACCTGGGACGTCCACGACAACCAGCGCCGCGACTGGTGGGGCAACGCGGTCGTGCCGTCCTGGTACACCGAGGCCTCCCTGGTCCTGGACCTGGACGGCAACCCGCAGGAGGTCAAGATCCGCGAGGACAAGTCGGAGATGGCCGTCACGGTCGGCGCCGACGGGTTCTCCTACACCCGCGCACCGGGCGACGCCCTCCAGGGCGACCCGGGCGAAGAGGTCGGCTTCAAGATGGGCCACCAGCTCTAACCCCACCCGGCGCGAACCCCGCGTTCCGGGCACGACGGCGGCGATCACCGAGAACCCGGTGGTGAAGGCGCCCTGCCAGTCGCTGGCACCGAGGGTGGCGAAGAAGATGGCGGTCACCAGGGCCAGGCCGACCGCGGTGCCGATGCGCTGGCCGGTCTGCAGCACGCCTCCGGCGCTGCCGGCATAGCGCAGCGGGACGTCGGTCAAGGTCAGCGTCTGGTTCGGGGAGATGACCGCCCCCTGCGCCACCCCGATGAACAGCAACGCCAACGCCAGCCACCAGATGGAGACGTCGGCGTGGGCGTGCAGCTGGATCACCAGCACGCTCAGGCCCAGGCCGAGCAGCGCGGCCAGGATTCCGGCGACGACGATCGTGCCGCCGTAGTCCATGACGCGCTTGCCGGCCCAGTTGGAGACGACGGCAGAGGTCAATGCCGCCGGCAGGCCCATCAGCCCCGTTTCCAGGGCTGTCATGTGCAGCCCGTTCTGCAGGTACAACGCCACCAGCACCCAGACGCTGGTCACGCCCAGGAAGTACAGTCCGGCGATCAGCGTCCCGTAGCTGAAGCTCCCGGTGCGGAAGAGGTCCAGGTCCACCATGGGGCTGCGGCCACGGGCACGGTAGTGCTTCTCCCAGGCCGCCCAGGCGGCCATGAGCGCCAGGCCCGCCGGCAGCAGCAGCCACGTGAAAATCGTCGGATCCCCCTGCACGAACGGCAGCAGCAGAGCCAGGACGGCCACCCCGAGCAGGAGGGCACCGATCGGATCCAGATCGCGGTCCGGCGAACCGCGCCGCCGGGCCCGGCCGGTGGTCGCCACGTCCGGTTCGACCATCACCTCGGCCTCGACCTGCAGGCGCTCCCCCGGATGGGCCGCCGGGGAGGAAGGGCGGCGGATAAGCAACGGACGGGGCAACCAGAGCAAGGCCAGGACGACCGCGACCACGCCGACGGGCACGTTGACCAGGAAGGTCCAGCGCCACCCGGTCTCCGCGCCGAAAAGCTGGATGATCAACCCGCCGATCAACGGCCCAATGGCCACCGACACCCCGACGACGCTGCCCAGCGCCCCGTAGGCCCGGCCGCGTTCGCGCCCGCGGAAGTTGTGCTGGATCATCCCGACGACCTGCGGGTTGAGCAGCCCGGACCCCAGCCCCTGGATGAAGCGCGCGATGTTCAGCGTCAGCGGATCCGGTGCCAGGCCGGCACCCACGGACGACAGCGTGAAGATGACGACCCCGGCCAAAAAGATCGGGGCCCGCCCCACGATGTCCCCGGCGCGCCCCGCGGCCACCAGCACCACGCCGAAGGTCAGCGCGTAGCCGGAGAGCACCCATTGGATGTCGGTGTCGTCGGCGTGCAGCCCGGACTGGATGGACGGCAGCACGACGTTGACGATGCTGACCCCCACCAGTGACATGAATATGGTGGTCAGCAGGACGGCGAGGATGCGCCAGCGGCCGGGATCCGGCGCGTCGACGGCTTCGGGGGCGGCAGAGGTGGGTGTCACCCGCCTATTCAAACACCGGGCACGCAATCCGTTGCCCCGGCGAACCATGCGCACGGTGGCCGTCGCCCCCTCGGGGGGCGCCTTCCGGCCCCGGCGGTCTTCCTAGCCGACGGCCCCGCCCCCGACGGACCGTCCGAGGAAGGCGACGAGGCGGGTCAGTGCCGGGGCGTCGTCGGGAGCGGGCTGCACGGCACCGAAGCGGCCGTCCCGTGCCTGGTGCGCAAGCTGGGTCTGCGCGAAGAGCAGGGAGTTCCCGGCGAGTTCCTCGGACACGTGGAAGTCCTGGCCGGTGGCCTGAGCCAGATCCCAGCCGTGCGCCAGCAGGTCGTAGAGGCGGATCTGCAGCCGGTCCGCGCCCGTGGCTTCCCCGAGGGGGCTGGCGTAGACCCGTTCGAGGACTCCGGGGCGTTCGAAGGCGGCCAGCAGCGCGGACGCCGATTCGATGTAGGCGGCCACCGGGTCCTCCCCCAGCGGGTCCCGGGCGCGTTCGGGTGGTTTCCGGTCGCTCAGCAATGCCGCGAAGACCAGGTTCATGCCCACCACATGGGCGAGCACGTCGCGCACGTTCCAGTCGGTACAGGCTGTCGGCGCCGCCCACTGGTCCGCTCGGATGCCCCGGACCAACGTCGAGACGTCGTCGAGGGCTCCGGCGAGATGTCCGGTGGTGGGTGGCTGCGGTGGTGTCGGCATGGGGCCTCCGGGAGCTGGACGCTGGATGGGATCCGCCCGTGGCACATCGACACCCGATACAACCGACATCTTCCGTCGGCCAGCGGCCGGTTGTCCAGAGGAGGCATCACGCCGCGGGCCACCGGCACCGCCCGGATCAGGCGGGATGGTCGCCGACGAGGTACCTGTTGCGCCGCTCGATCAATTGCCGGAGGTAGCGGGCCAGGACCAGTTTCTCGACGAGGCGTCCGAGCGGGCCGCAGGGTGCCGTGAATTCGATCCGGTCGATCATCGTGGTGTCATGGGTTTCGGCATCCTCGGAGAATTCATGGACGTGGCGGAACCATCGGAACGGCCCCCTGACCTGCTCGTCGACGAAGAAGTCGGGGGCATCCAAGTGGGTCACCCGGCTGGTCATCCGCAGGGGAAACCCGAAGTGCCACGCCCGCCACGTCACGTCCTCACCGAGTGATATGAGACCGGAACGGACGCCGGAGACCGCCTTTTCGCCGGAGTGGGCCATCGATTCCTAGTGGGCATCGATGCTGCGCGCCAGGTCGAAGAGCTGGGCCTGCGGCATCCGGGTCGAGGTGGTGTACTCGAAGTAGACGGTCATGGAGACAGCTTCGCAGATGGGGGCCATCGCGCCGTCCGCCGACGCCACGCCCGGGGCTGGCCCCCCACCGGGATCCCGTCCACACTGGGGACATGGGACCTTCATTCGGGGCACCACGGCCCTTCACCGATCGGCACTATGCGGGACAGGAGCTGGCGGCCCGGTTCGCCGCCTACCAGGGACGGCCCGACGTCGTCGTCCTCGGGCTGGCGCGGGGCGGGGTGCCCGTCGCTGCGGAAATCGCGCGGTCCATCGGCGCACCGTTCGATGCACTCATCGTGCGCAAGCTGGGCGTCCCGGGCCACGAGGAACTGGCCTTCGGCGCGCTGGCCGCCCACGGCCCGCACCAGGCCGAGGTCAGGATGGACCACGTCCTGGCCTCGATGCCCCCGGACCAGCGCACCCGGGAGGTCCTCGACGACGTCAGGAACCGGGAATCGGTGGAACTCCTCCGCCGCCAGGGTTCCTACCTGCGCGGCCGCGGCATCGACCTGGCCGGGCGGACGGTGATCCTCTGCGACGACGGGTTGGCAACCGGCGCCTCGATGCAGGCGGCCATCCAGGTGGTGCGCCAGAGCCATCCGGAGCGGGTCGTCGTTGCCGCCCCCGTCGGACCACCGGAGGTCTGCGCGGAGTTGGCGGGCTTCGCCGACGAGGTCATCTGCCCGCGCCAGCCCGAGCAGTTCGGGGCAGTGGGGGCGTTCTACGCGGGGTACGAGCAGCTCACCGATGAGGACGTGCTGCGCATCCTGGGCGGTTAGCGGTCAGGAGCGGTTAGCGGCTCGGTGCGTCGCCGTCGTGCGGCGCGTCCGGGTCCTGCCCTTCCTCGGGCCCGCGGGGAGCCGGATCGGCGGCAGGAACCGTGGGGTGCTGCTCGGGGGCGACCCGGATGCCGTACTGCGGCCGGCCATCGGGCAGATCGGAATAGGCAGCCGGTGCCGGCTGTGTCCCCGCCGGCTCGGCGGTGGCGTCGCCGCCCTGCCCGGCTTCTGCGACCGGACCGGGCTGGGAACCGGGTTCGCGCACCGGGGAGGCACCGGCGTCGTGCCCGGGGTTCTGCCCGGCATGCTCCGACAGGGAGCCCTGGGGGCCCGGACCCTGCTGGCGCGGTGGCGCCCAGGCGGGGTTGACCTGCTGGGCGCCGACGCGGCTCATGGGCAACTTGGAGGCCAGCTGGCGGGCGGCGGCTGCGTGCTCGAAGGCGACCACGACGTCGTAGTTGGTGGCCATCACCTGGCTAGAGGAGGAGAAGTCGCGCTTGCCCTTGCGGAACGAATAGCTCACCACGCCGACGATCATCCAGATGGCCATGCCCAGGCCCACGGAGGAGAGGATCTGGGTCAGCCCGCCGTTGGGGCCGAAGATGCTCAGGATCAGCCCGACGAAGATGCCGAACATGGCGCCCTGCGCGGCGCCGGCCATCGCGACCTTGGGATAGCTCAGCTTGGCGGTGACGCGTTCGACCGTCTTGAGGTCGTTGCCGATGATGCTCACCCCGGCGACGGGGAAGTCGTGGTCGGCCAGGTAGTCGACCACCTTCTGCGCGTCCAGGTAGGAGTCGTAGCGGCCCAGGATCTCGCCGCGGGGCAGCGAGAGGCGGGCGGAGGCGTTCGGCGTGGCGCCGATGGGAGAGCTCATGAAACCATTCTGCCTTGTCGCGGCCCACGGGTCAGGCGTTATCGCTGCTGGTGAACCGGGAACAGCCCCCGCGTCGGCCCGGCCGCCGCGAGGGCACAGGCAGTAGCCTAGGAGGGTGAGCAGCTCATCCAACAAGGTATTCATTGCACGCCTGCTCGGCCTCGATGTCTTCGACCCCCTGGGCGACCGTCTCGGCCGGCTGCGCGATGTCGTCGTGTTCGATCGCGGACCGCAAAAACAGGCCCTCGGCGTCGGCCTGGTCGTCGAGGTGCCCGGGAAGAAACGCGTGTTCGTCCCGATGACGCGCGTCCAGGCGATGGAATCGAGCCAGATCATCTGTTCGGGCCTGGTGAACCTGCGCCGCTTCCAGCAACGCGGGGCCGAGACGCTGGTCGTGGCCGAGCTCTTCGACCGCGTCGTGGCCTTCACCGATGGCTCCGGGACCGGCGTGGTGGAGGACATCGGCCTGGTGCAGCTGCGCAACGGCGACTGGGCGCTGTCGGACTACTATATCCGCCGTGGCGAACCCGCCGGCGGGTTCCGGGCCCTGCGCCGGTTGGCCCGCGGGCACCGCGTGCTGGTCGCCTGGGACGAGATCCAGCACGGCAACCGCGATGCACCGCAGGCCGCCACCCAGTTCGTCGCCGCCCACGAGGAGCTCAAGCCCGCCGACTTCGCCGAGGCGCTGCATGAGATGAGCGACAAGCGCCGCGTCGAGGTCGCCACCGAACTGCAGGATGACCGGCTCGCCGACGTGCTCCAGGAGCTCCCCGACGAGG
Organism: Micrococcaceae bacterium RIT 802; assembly: GCA_016892645.1. Taxonomy (GTDB): domain Bacteria; phylum Actinomycetota; class Actinomycetes; order Actinomycetales; family Micrococcaceae; genus Arthrobacter_H. Next base: position 11,431 of record JAFEMX010000026.1, on the reverse strand, counting down.
AGCAGGTGCAGATCCTGTCCTCCCTGGACATGGAGCGTGCCGCCGTCGTGCTCGAGGAGATGGATCCCGACGACGCCGCCGACCTGCTCAACGAGCTCGACGAGAGCCAACAGGAGGCGCTGTTGCAGCTCATGGAGCCGGAGGAGGCCAAGGACGTGCGCCGCCTGCTCGAATACGAGGAGAACACCGCCGGGTCGATGATGACCCCGGTGCCGATCGTCCTGGCCCCCGAGACCACTGTCGCCGAGGCCCTGGCCAACGTGCGCCAGGAGGAGATCAGCCCCGCCCTGGCCTCCAGCGTGTTCGTCTGCCGCCCGCCCCTGGAAACACCCACGGGGAGGTACCTGGGCATGGTGCACATCCAGGCCCTGCTGCGCTATCCGCCGCCGGAGCCGGTCGGGAACATCCTGGACACCGACCTGGAACCGGTCCTCGACGTGGCCGACATTTCCGAGGTCTCCCGCATGCTGGCCGCCTACAACCTGACTTCGTTGCCGGTGGTGAACCGCGATGGCCGGCTGGTCGGGGCGGTCACCGTCGATGACGTCCTGGACCACATCCTGCCCGAGGACTGGCGCACGCACGACGACGAGACGGAAGTGAAGGGGGCTACGAGCCATGGCTGAGCAGAAGAACACGGGATCGGGCCTGGACACCCCGCTGAGCGCCCGGGCCCGGCTGTGGCCGCGGGTCTCGCCGAACCCGGACGCGTTCGGAAAGGCCACCGAGGGGTTCGCCCGCTTCATGGGCACCCCGCAGTTCCTGGTCTACATGTCCATCTTCTGCGTCTTCTGGCTGGCCTGGAACACCTGGGGCCCGCAGTCGCTGCGGTTCGATTCGGCGGCGCTGGGCTTCACCGCCCTGACGCTGATGCTCTCGCTGCAGGCCTCCTACGCGGCCCCGCTGCTGCTGCTGGCCCAGAACCGCCAGGACGACCGGGACAAGGTCTCGTTGACGGAGGACCGCAACCGCGCCGAACGGAACCTGTACGACACCGAATACCTCACCCGCGAGCTGGCCGCCCTGCGGATCGTCCTGCGCGATGTGGCCACCCGCGACTACGTGCGCAGCGAGTTGCGCTCGGCCCTGGAAGAACTGGTCGAATCCAACGACGGCGAGGACATCCGGCTGCGCGGCAAGGCACCCAAGCGGCGGGAAAAGGTCTCCGAGGCCACCACGTCGCTGCCCCGCGTGCGGCAGGAGCGCCGGCGTCCTGCCGATTCCGGCACCGAAGGGAGCGACGAGTAGCTTGGCCCCCAGCAGTACCGGTGGATCCCTCGAGGCGGCCGTCCGCGACGCGCTGGGCACCGTGCAGGATCCCGAACTACGACGTCCGATCACCGAGCTCGGCATGGTCGACGACGTGCGCGTCGCCGCCGACGGCACCGCCCGCGTGCGCGTGCTGCTCACCATTTCCGGATGCCCGATGCGCAACACGATCCAGGCGGACACCACGGCGGCCGTGGCCTCCGTCGCCGGCATCACCGCCGTGGAGGTCGAGCTTGGCGTCATGACACCGCAGCAACGGGCCACCCTGAAGGAGGGCCTGAAGCGGACCACGATCCCGTTCACCGAGCCGGATTCGCTGACCCGGGTCATCGCCGTCGCCAGCGGCAAGGGCGGTGTGGGCAAGTCGAGCCTGACCGTCAACCTGGCCTGCGCCATGGCGGCCGACGGGTTGCGGGTCGGCATCATCGACGCGGACGTCCACGGGTTCTCGGTCCCGGGTCTGATGGGCATCACCCAGCCCCCGACCCGGGTGGACGAGATGATCCTGCCACCCGTCGCCCACGGGGTGAAGGTCATCTCCATCGGCATGTTCGTCGAGGGGAACCAACCTGTCATCTGGCGAGGCCCGATGCTGCACCGCGCCCTGGAGCAGTTCCTCACCGACGTGCACTTCGGGGACCTGGACGTCCTGCTGCTGGACCTGCCCCCCGGTACCGGGGATGTGGCGATCTCGGTGGGCCAGCTGCTGCCGGGCTCCTCGATCCTCGTGGCGACCACCCCGCAGGCCTCGGCGGCCGCGATCGCCGAACGCGCCGGCGCGTTGGCCTCCCAGACCGGACAGCAGGTCATTGGGGTGGTGGAGAACATGTCGTGGCTGGAGCTGCCCGATGGGGAGCGCATGTACCCGTTCGGTTCCGGGGGCGGGGCCCTGTTGGCCGAACGCCTAGCCACGTCGCTGGAGACCGACGTCCCGCTGCTCGGCGAGGTGCCCCTGGACCCGCGCCTGCGGGAGTCCGCGGATGCGGGGACCCCGGTGGTGATCGCGGCCCCGGAGACGGCCTCGGCGCGTCAGATCACGGCGATTGCCCAGGCCTTGTCGCATCGACCGCGCGGATTGGCCGGGCGCAGCCTCGGCGTGACGCCGACGCACTGACCGCCGATCGGGCGCCGGCCGGGTCCCGCCGAGGCGCCGCGAACCTGCGGCTCAGGTGGCTTCGAGGTCGAACGGAGCTCGTTCACCGGCCGCGAGCATCTGGCCGCCGGCCCGCACCGGGCCCGGCGCCGCCAGGGCCTTCTGCTTCTCCGCGGCCGGCCGGGGGGTGGCGGGCGCCTCATCGTCGTCGTCGAGCAAGGCGTCCTTGATGATCTTGCGCGGGTCGTACTGGCGGGGGTCCAGCTTACGCCAGTCCATGTCCGCGATCTCGTCGCCGACCTCCTCGCGCAGCTGTTCCTTGGCACCGGTGGCCATGCGGCGTACTTCCTTGACCAGGCGCGCCAATTGCTGCGCATAGACGGGGAGCTTGTCAGGGCCCAGCACGAAGACCGCCAACACCGCGAGAATGAGGAACTCGCCACCGTTAATTCCGAACACGTCTAGAGATTACCTGTTCCGCGGCGCTGGCCCGAACTCCGGGGACCCGCGTCGGTGCCACAGCCCGGAAGCGGCGCTGGTGTGCCTGGCATCAGTGGTCCGTGTCCAGGACCAGCAGCCGCGACATGCCCCGGCCCAACCGGCTCAACGCGCCCTCGCTGCTGCGGGGTTGCGGGGCCAGACGGGCATGCTCGGTGGCGACGACGCGGTCCACGACGGCCTCGGTGGCGCGGCCGTCCAAGGACGAGTGCAGCGCATACGTGGCGGTGTGCATGTCCAGCTGGGTTCCCCCCTCCAGGGGGGCCACGCCGACGGTCTCGCCGTCGATGGTGCGCAGGTGCGGCGCCGGAGCTCCGATGATTCGCGCCGCCGTCTGCTTCACGTCACCGCCCGTGCGCGCGAAGGGCGCCTTCAACAACGCCACGCCCGGCGTCCGCGATTCGGTCAGTGCCAGCTCTCCGTCGTTGCCGGAGAATTCCAGGGTGACGTGGTCGACCCCGTTGACACGGCTGCCGGTGGCGCGGACCAGTTCCAGGCCGGCCGAGCGCATGGTGGGGCAGTTCCAGCCGGCAGCTCGCAGCGCGCTGAGGTCGGCGGCACCGAGCTCGGTCGCCGATTCGGACCACGCCCCGGCCACGGGGCCGTCCCCGGAACCGGACACCGCTCCGCCGAGCATCCAAGCAGCACACAACACCGCGGCGAGCATGGCGACCAGCGCAGCGGAGGCCAGCATCGGGGCCATGGCGCGCAGTCGCGAACTATGCCCGTGGTCATCCAGTGCCGCGGCGGCGAACACCGTGGGCGAACTCGGCGTCCACGGGCTCTCGCGCAGCCTCCCGAGTAGGGCATCGTCGGGCAAATCCTGTTCGTGCGCGGCGGAGTTCAGCGATTGCAGCCGCCGTTTGAGCCGGTGCCGCTCCTCCAGCTGGAGCCGGCAGTCGGCACACTCGCGCACATGCCGTTCGAACACCGCGCACTGGTGGGCATCGAGCTCGCCGTCGAGGTAGTCCTCGATGCGCCGCGCATGTCGGTGGAACATCAGCCCACCTCGGAAACCGCGGGGCCCACCTTTGGTCGGTTGCGGCTGGCGGCGGGCCGGGGGGCCCGGTGGGCGAGCTTGAGGCGCAGCTGCGAGCGGCCGCGGTGGATCCGCGAGCGGACGGTGCCGAGCTTGACGCCAAGGGTCTCGGAGACCTCCTCGTAGGAGAGCCCCTCCAGGTCACAGAGGACGACGGCGGCGCGGAACTCCGGCGCGAGCTCATCCAGGGCCCCTTGGATGTCGATGTCGAGGTTGTTGTATTCGAAGGTGCGCTCCGGTCCCGGGTCCTTGCCGGGCAGGCGCGTTTCGGCGTCCTCGGCGAAGGCATCGAAGCGGATGCGGTTCCGTCGTCGGGCCTGGTCGAGGAAGAGGTTGGTGGTGATGCGGTGCAGCCAGCCATCGATGGTGCCGGGGGTGAAGTTGTGCAGGGAGCGGAACACGCGGACGAAGGTCTCCTGGGTCAGGTCCTCGGCGTCATAGCGGTTGCCGGTGAGGCGGTAGGCCAGCCGGAAGACCTTCGCGGAGTGGTTCTTCACGATTTCATCCCAGGAGGGCACGCCGTCGTCCTGTCCGGTGCGCTCGAGGGCGTCACCGACTTCGGGGTTCCTTTTGACAATCACAGTGTCGATTCTTCCGGATCATCCTGTGAAGATCCTGTAGAACCACTGGGCGGATGCCCCCATATCAGGGCCACCGGATGCGGCGCTAAGATGGATCGGGGCCGTCACGGCCCCGAGGCAGCGCACCCCCGATCCCGAGGAAACATCCCACCCCATGAGCTCCGACAAGCACAGCAGCTGGTCCTACACCGAGGCGTTGCCCGTCGAGGACGACGTGATCACCCGGGCGCGCGAACGCGCCTACGAACTCGGCGTCGAGCCGGTCGGCCCCGGCATCGCCTCGCTGCTCCAGGTCCTGGCCGCCAACTCGAAGGCGCGCACCGTGGTCGAGGTCGGATCCGGGGTCGGCGTCTCGGGCGTCAGCCTGCTGCGCGGGCTCTCGCCCCAGGCGGTGTTCACGACCATCGACATCGACGTGGACCACCTCAATGCGGCGCGTCAGGCCTACCTCGATGCGGGCATCCCCGCCAACCGCACGCGCACCATCGGCGGCCGGGCCCGGGACGTGCTCCCCCGCCTGACCGACGGCGCCTACGACCTGGTGTTCATCGACGCGGACAAGCCCAACCTCGTGGACTACGCCGAGCACGGGGTCCGGCTGTTGCGCGTCGGAGGGATGCTGATCATCAACGACGCGCTCGACGGCGACCGGGTCCCGCAGCCGGCGGTGCGCGAGCGCAGCACCGTCGTGGCCCGGCAGATCGGGCGCATGCTGCGCGAGAACGAGAACCTGGCGGTCACGACGGTGCCCACGGGCAGCGGGCTGCTCCTGGCGGTCCGCACCGCCTGATCCGCTTCCCGCTCCGGATCGCGGGCGCGCAAAAGGCAGGAACACGGCCGCTGCCGCCGTTCCTGCCTTCTACCTGGTCCGGTCCCTTGTGGAGGGGATCAGTCGGTGACGCCCACCAGGCAGGCCTTCAGTTCCGCCGCCTCGTCCGCGTTCAGCTCGACGACCAGCCGCCCCCCACCATCAATGGGAACCCGCATGATGAGGCTACGGCCTTCCTTGGTAACCTCCATGGGGCCATCCCCGGTACGCGGTTTCATCGCAGCCATTAATGCTGACTTCCTTCCTGGAGTCACGGTCCCACCCGGGCCCGCGGATCGTCTGTGACGAGGGCGGGGTTCACCGCCCCCATCTTTTCAACCTGCACTTCACATTATTCCGGAGAATGGTTCGTGGTGCTAATCACAGGGCCGCGCCGTGTCGCATCGAGTTCCCCGTGGAGCCGGTCGATCTCCCCCGCCAACACGGCCAAGACCTCGTCGACCTGGTCGCAGCGGTAGCCCCGCAGGCCCACGCCAAGCCGCATCCGTGCCACATCATCCGCCGTCGGCCGGTCCGGTAGGAGCACCGGGGGCAGCGACGGCACGGATTCGGCCAGCCCCAGGATCGGTCCGGTGGAGGGCAGCTCGGGCCCGGCCCCCGTCCGGCGCTTGCCCACGGCCAGGAAGACCACCGTTCCGATCAGCACGAGGCCGACGAACACCAGCAGGTACTGCACGGCTAGGACTCCGTGGAGAAGTCGTCGCCGCTGGTCGCCCACAGCACGGCCTCGGCCGGATCGTCGGTGAGGCGGAGCAGATCCAGGTCCGGGGCCGAGATCGCCCCCTCCTCCGCCACGGTGTCCCGCAGCCAGTCGATCAGGGGACGCCAGTAGCTGACGCCCAGCAACACGATGGGGAAGCTGGTGACCTTCTGGGTCTGGACCAGGGTGAGGGCCTCGAACAGCTCGTCGAGCGTCCCGAACCCACCGGGAAGGACAACGAAGCCCTGCGAGTACTTCACGAACATCGTCTTGCGCGCGAAGAAATAGCGGAAGTTGACCCCGAGGTCGACCCATTCGTTCATGCCGGTCTCGAAGGGCAGTTCGATCCCCAGCCCGACCGACACGGCATCCGACGCGCATGCCCCCTGGTTGGCCGCCTCCATGGCTCCCGGCCCGCCCCCGGTGATCACGGCGTACCCGGCCTCCCCCAGCAGCCGGCCGACGGCGACGGCCTGATCGTAGCGGGCGGATCCGCGCGGTGTCCGGGCGGAACCGAACACGGCGATCGCGGGCCCGAGGTCGGCCAGCGTGCCGAACCCCTCGACGAACTCGCTTTGGATGCGCAGCACGCGCCAGGGGTCGGTGTGGGTGAAGTCCTCGCCGGTCGGACCGGATTGCAGGAGCTGCTGGTCCGACTGCGCGACCTTGGCCTGGTCCCGACGCAGGATGACCGCCCCCTTGCGCCGGGCCCGTTCCTGGAGCGCTTCCGACGTCTGACGTGGGTCTGGAGAGTCTGGCATGGTTTCAGCCTAGCGCCGCGGACCCGATTCCCGCCTGCAGGAGGGACTTTTGTAAAGATTCGGTCACTAACACCTTCGACCTCCATTGTGTCGCGTGTTACATCGACTACTGTTCAAGGCATGAGCAATCCATCGCGCACCGACACCGAGCCGACGTCCGGGGGCCCCGTCGTCCAGCTGGAGAAGGTCAACAAGCACTTCGGGGCCCTCCACGTTCTGCAGGACATCGACCTGCAGGTCGCCCGCGGTGAGGTGGTGGTCGTGCTGGGTCCGTCGGGATCCGGCAAGTCCACGCTGTGCCGGGCCATCAACCGGTTGGAAACCATCGACGACGGCACCATCCACATCGACGGCAAGAAGCTGCCCGAGGAGGGCAAGGCGCTGGCCAGGCTCCGCGCCGATGTCGGCATGGTCTTCCAGTCCTTCAACCTCTTCGCGCATAAATCGATCCTGGAGAACGTCACCCTCGGTCCGATCAAGGTCAAGGGCGTGCGGAAGGCCGAGGCCGAAAAGCTCGCCATGGAACTGCTCGAGCGCGTCGGGGTCGCCAACCAGAAGGACAAGTTGCCGGCCCAGCTCTCGGGCGGCCAGCAGCAGCGGGTGGCGATTGCCCGCGCACTGGCCATGCGGCCGAAGGTGATGCTGTTCGACGAGCCCACCTCGGCGCTGGACCCCGAAATGATCCAGGAGGTCCTGGACACCATGGTCGGCTTGGCCAAGGAGGGCATGACCATGATCGTGGTGACGCACGAGATGGGCTTTGCCCGCAAGGCGGCCGACCGGGTCGTGTTCATGGCCGACGGCCAGATCGTGGAACAGGCAACCCCCACGGAGTTCTTCACCAACCCGCAGAGCGATCGGGCGAAGGACTTCCTCGGCAAGCTCATCACGAACCACTAATCAACAGCCACCAATCACCAACCACGCACCCGCGTCCGGGTTTCACTCCCCGGAAGACAACACAAGGAGAAGCACATGCGAAAGACCGGCTATGCATTCGCCGCCATGGCAGCGGCAGCGGCCCTGACCCTCACCGCCTGCGGTGGCGGTTCGGGCGACGACAGCGGCGGCGACAAGGTCAAGATCGGCATCAAGTTCGACCAGCCGGGCCTCGGGTTCAAGGACGGCGACAACTACAAGGGCTTCGACGTCGACGTCGCCAAGTACGTCGCCAATGAGCTGGGCTTCCCGGAGGACAAGATCGAGTTCGTCTCGGCGCCGTCCGCGAACCGCGAGACCATGCTGCAAAACAACCAGGTCGACATGATCTTCGCGACCTACTCCATCACCGACGAGCGCAAGAAGGTCGTTGACTTCGCCGGACCGTATTTCGTCGCCGGCCAGGACCTGCTGGTCAAGAAGGGCAGCGACATCACCTCCCCGGAGGACCTGAACGGCAAGAACCTGTGCTCCGTCACCGGCTCGACTTCGGCTCGCAAGGTCAAGGACAAGTACGCCTCCAAGGTCAACCTGCAGGAACTGCCCGGCTATGCCGAGTGCGTCACCCAGATGGCGGGCGGCACCATCGACGCCGTGACAACCGACGACATCATCCTCGCCGGCCTGGCCGCACAGCCGGCCTACCAGGGCAAGTTCGAGGTGGTCGGCAAGCCGTTCACCGAGGAGAAGTACGGAGTCGGCATCCCCAAGGGCTCCGACAAATGCGAGGACATCAACAAGGCGATCACCAAGATGATCGATTCCGGCGAATGGAAGAAGGCGCTGGAAGCCAATACCGAGGGGACCGGCTACACGCCGAACTCCAAGCTGAACCCGCCGAAGCCCGAGGCCTGCGCCTAAATGCTTCCCCCGACGTCCCGCCGGCTCGACCCGGGACGTCACCAGCACCGGGCGGAGCCTGAACCACTGGCTCCGCCCGGTGTACCGCCCCACGGTGCCGCAGACCCTCGGCCACCCAGATAGAGGCAGACAGTGGACAACTACCTTTCAATCTTCACGGAATACAACATCCCCGGGGCACTCTGGGTCAACATCCAGTTGACCTTCTTCGCCGCCATCGGGGCTTTGGTCCTTGGCACCATCCTGGCCATGTTGCGTATCTCCCCCGTCGCCAGCTTCGCGGCCATCGGGACCTCCTACGTCAACATCATCCGCAATACCCCGTTGACGATCATCATCCTCTTCGGCGTCCTGGCATTGAACGGCCAGCTCGGCCTGAACCTGGGCGGCGGATTCCAGGAGAACTTCTTCCGACTCGCCATCATGGGACTGGCCATCTACCACGCAGCCTTCGTCTGCGAGGCGATCCGTTCAGGCGTGAACACCGTACCGCTGGGTCAGGCCGAGGCGGCCCGCGCCATCGGACTGGCCTTCATGCCCGCCGCGCGGATGGTCATCCTGCCGCAGGCATTCCGCGGTGCCATCGTCCCCCTGGGCAACGTGCTCATCGCGCTGATCAAGAACTCGACAGTTGCGGCCGTGGGGTCGGTATCGATCGAGGCCTCCTCGGTCATGAAGGACATGCTCGATGTCCGGGCCGACATCGTCATCCCCATCTTCCTGACTTTTGCCGCGGGCTTCGTGATCATCGTCATACCCGTCGGCCTGTTGACCACGTGGCTTTCCAAGAAACTGGCGGTGTCCCGATGAGCTCTTCCATACTTTTCGACACCCCCGGCCCGCGCGCTCGACGGAACGTCCTGGTCATCAACATCGTCGGCGCCCTCGTCATCGTCGCACTGCTGTGGTGGATCATTGCCGGCTTGGCCGCCAAGGGCCAGATGGAGGCCTCCCAGTGGGACGACTTCCTGAAGGCCGACACCTGGATGGACTACCTGCTCCCCGGGCTCGCCAACACGCTCAAGGCCGCGGCCCTCGCCATCGTTGGGTCCGTCCTGTTCGGACTGGTCTTCGGCATCGGGCGGCTGTCCACGAACTGGTTGATCAACGGCGTGTGCTCGGTGGTCGTGGAATTCTTCCGGGCCGTACCGGTGCTGCTGATGATCGTGTTCTTCAACATCTTCATCGCGCGGACCCTCGAGGTGTCCTCCAACAGCGCCATGTGGGCGGTCGTCTCGGCCCTGGTCTTCTACAACGGATCCGTGGTCGCCGAGCTGATCCGCTCCGGCGTGCACAACCTGCCCAAGGGACAGCGGGAGGCCGGCATCGCGATCGGGCTGACCCGCGGCCAGTCGCTGCGCATCGTGGAGATCCCGCAGGCCCTGGTGGCCATGCTCCCGGCGTTGATCGGCCAATTCGTGGTCATCCTCAAGGACTCGGCGCTGGGCTACATCATCAGCTTCAACGAGTTGCTGTTCTACGGCAGGACCTATTCCTCCCCCAACGGCAACGTGCTGCAGGCGCTGATCGTGGTCGCCGCGGTGTTCATCATCATCAACTTCACCTTGTCGAAGATCGCGACGATCCTCTCCCGCCGGCTCTCCAGCCGCGGGGTCGGCAAGACGAAGCCGGGCGCCGCCGCCCTCGTGGGCGGTCCGGCCGGGTTGGAGGCCGTCGAACCCGGCGGCGCCAAGCCCACCCCGGACAAGCCCTAGCCGGTCGCGGGGACCGGGCACGCTCCGGAATCAGAACGCACGAAGATGAAGGCCCCGACCCCTCCTGGGATCGGGGCCTTCATGCTCCACAGCGGAGGCTCGGGGCCTTCTGCCCCGTTGTCGGTCAGGCGGCCAGCCACCGGTGCAGCGCCGCGTGGCAGTCGCGGATCGCCTGGGCGTCGACGTGCTCGTTGTCGGTGTGCGCCAGCAGGGCGTCCCCCGGCCCGAAGTTCACCGCGGGGATCCCCAATTCGGAGAAACGGGCGACGTCGGTCCATCCGTACTTGGGTTTCGGCTCCGCACCCACGGCTGCCACGAAGGCGGCGGCCGCCGGATGGTTCAACCCGGGGCGCGCCCCGGGAGCGCCGTCGGTGCGCTCGATGTCGTACCCCTGCAACAGGTCGCGGACATAGGCCTCGGCCTGCGCGACGTTCTTGCTGGGGGCGAACCGGTAGTTGATCTCGACCTCCGCCGCGTCGGGGATGACGTTCCCGGCGGTCCCTCCGGTGATCCGCACGGCATTCAGCGATTCCCGGAAGGCCAGCCCGTCGACGTCGACCGTCGCCGGTTCGTGGGCCTGCAGGCGGGACAAGACGTCGGCGAGGTCGTGGATCGCGTTGTGGCCCATCCAGGCCCGGGCGGAGTGGGCCGCGGTGCCGGTGGTGCGCAGCAGGAACCTCGTGGTCCCGTTGCAGCCGCCCTCGACGGTTCCGTTCGTCGGTTCGAGCAGGATGGCGAAGTCGGCCTCGAGCAGCTCGGGGGCGTGGCGCAGCAGCCGTCCCAGGCCCGATTTGGAGGCCTCGACCTCTTCGTGGTCGTAGAAGATGAACGTGATGTCCCGGTTCGGTTCGGTGAGCCCGGCGGCAATGGCCAGCTGGACGGCCACGCCGCCCTTCATGTCAGTGGCACCCCGCCCATACAGGACCTCGTCCTCCCACGAGGAGGGGACGGTGCCGCGACATCCAGGCGTCGTCGGCAGGGGCACGGTGTCCAGGTGCCCTGCCAGCACCACCCGTTCGGCACGTCCCAACCGGGTGCGGGCCACGACGGTATCCCCGTCCCGGTGGGTCTCCAGGTGGTCCAGCGCCCGCAGGTAGTCCTCCACGGCATCGGCGATGGCCCGCTCGTTGCCTGAGACGGACTCGA
>JAFEMX010000025.1 GCA_016892645.1 Micrococcaceae bacterium RIT 802 | reverse complement strand
ACGGCAACCTCCGACATCTGCCGTTTCCTCTTGGTCGGCAGCTTCAGATGTGTATACGGGACCAGTTCCTGTCCGCCTGCGGGGGCAACGCGACTGCGGCCGCGAATACGGGCCACCGCGTCGACGGCGGAACGATCCGCTACGCCCACCTGCAGGAGGTGCCGTGCGTCTACGGCGGGTGGGTGCAACAGGCCTACCTGTCACGCTCGGTGCTCGACTCGCTGGTCTCCCAGACCGACAGCGGGAAGATCGTCCCGTGGCTGGCCCGGTCCTGGAGTGTCTCCCCCGACCGCAAGACCTGGACGTTCAAGCTCAAGCCCGGCGTGGAGTTCACGGATGGGACCGCGCTGGATGCCCAGGCCGTGGCCGACAACTTCGAGTACTGGATGGGCGGGGGCAACGGCACGGTCCAGGCCCACATCGGGGACTACTACTCCTCGGCGCATGCCGTCGATGGGACCACGCTGCGGGTCCATCTGAAGGCACCCTACGGCCCGCTGCTTTCGGCGTTGAGCCAGGCCTACTTCGGCATCCAGTCCCCCACCGCGCTGCGCGAGCGCACCGAACAGCAGAACTGCGAGGCCCCCGTCGGTTCCGGGCCCTTCACGGTCGGCGAGTGGAAACGGGGCGAATCGATCACCCTGCACCGCAACGCCGCCTACGACTCAGCCCCCGCCAATGCCCGCCACCAGGGGCCGGCCTACGTCGACTCCGTCGTCTGGTCCTTCGTGCAGGACAACACCTCCCGGTACGGGTCACTGGTCAGCGACGAGTCCGATGCGATCGGCGAGGTCCCCACCGTCGACTTCGACGATGCGAAGAAGGATTTCGACGTCCAGCAGTACGTCACGCCCGGCCGGCCCGTGACGCTGTCGTTGAACACGGTGCAGGGACCGTTCACCGACCGCCGGGTCCGCCAGGCGTTCGCCTACGCCTCCGACCGGCGGGCCAACGTCGCGTCGGCCTTCCTCGGCGTCGTACCCTTCGAGGGCAACGGCACCGTCAGCCAGACGACCCCGGGCTACAACGCCGCCGTCGCCGGGGACTACCCCTACGACCCGGCAAAGGCCGAAGCCCTGCTCGACGCCGCCGGCTGGACCGGCCGGTCAGAGGACGGGATCCGCACCAAGAACGGCAAGGAGCTGGCGGTCGACATCGTCTTCGGGCTGAACTCGATCGTGACCCAGGAGGGCGCCACCGCCCTGCAGAACCTCCAGGCCCAGGTCAAGGAGTCGGGCATCAAGGTGAATCTGCACCCGGTGACCCAGTCGGAGTTCTTCTCCGGGGCGTACTCGGCACCCGACAGCTACGACGCGCAGCTGGGCTACTGGACCAGCCCGCACGCCGGCATCCTCTACATCAACTTCCGCGAGAACACCGCGGCGAAGCCGAACAACGCCAACACCACCTTCTACAACAACCCGAGGATCGTCTCGACCATCCGCCACGCCATCTCCGCCGGCACGACGGAGCAGGCCAACCACTATTACGCGCGGGCCCAACAGCAGCTCAGCGACGAGGCGGTCGCCGTCGGCCTCTACGCCCAGACCTCCACGATCGCCAGCCAACCGGACCTCAAGGGCCTCTGGCTCGAGGCCTCGCAGGGCGAGCCCGTGTTCCACGACGCCTACTTCACGGAGTAACCATGACCACGACACTGCACGACGACGCCGGGCCGGACACCGTCCGGGCCCCCTCCCCGGTGGCGGCCCGCCTGCACCGCACGGGGGTCCGCGTCCTGTCGGCCCTCGGGGTCATCTGGGCCGCGGCGACCTTCACCTTCTTCATCCAGGCGCTGCTGCCCGGGGACCGCGCCACGCTGCTGCTGAACCAGCTCACCGGCCAGATCCAGGAACGCACCGCCGGCGAGCTGGCGCCGATCAACGCCAGGTACGGATTCGACGACCCCCTGCTGGTCCAGTACGCCGACTTCATCACGGGGCTGCTGCGCGGGAACCTGGGGATGTCCTACCAGCTCTACAAGCCGGTCACCGAGGTCATCGGCGACCAGGTCCTGCCGACCATCGCGCTCACGTTTTCCGCCCTGGCCGTCGCCTGGGTGATCGCCGTCGTCTTCACCGTCGCGACGGTCAAACGGGTGCCGTGGCTGTCCTCGCTGGCCTCGGCGATCGAGGCGTTCGCCGCCGGGCTGCCGCAGTACTGGCTCGGGGTCATCCTGCTGGTGGTCTTCGCCCTCGGGCTGGGTGCCTTCCCCGTCGTCGGCGGCACGGGCCTCGCCAGCCTGGTGCTCCCGGCCCTGACGCTGGGCATCCCGCTGGCCGGTTTCCTGGGCCAGACCATCCGCAGCGAGTTCGACGCCGCCCTGGACCAGCCGTTCACCCTGACCGCGCGGATGCGCGGCATGGGCGACACGCAGGTGAGGCTGCGGCACGTGTTGCGCCACTCGGTCCTGCCCGGCATCACGCTCAGCGGCTGGGCCATGGGCGCCCTCTTCTCCGGCGCCGTCATCGCGGAGAACATCTTCTCCCGGCCCGGCCTGGGCAAGGTGCTCGTCACCGCGGTGAACAGCCGCGACCTGCCCGTCGTCTGCGGCGTCGTGATCCTGGTGGCCGTCATCTACGTGGTGGCCAACCTGCTCGTCGACCTCGCCTACACCCTGATCGACCCGAGGATGAAAACCGCATGAGCACCACCACCTTCCTGCCCCCGACCGCGCCGTCCACCTCCCCCATGCCCTCCCTGCACGACGGCGGTGCCTCCTTCGCGGGCCGGCTCTCCGCCCTGCGGCGGGTGCCCGTCGGCGCCCTGGTGAGCGCCGCCGTCGTCCTCTTCTTCGTCGTCGCCGCGCTCGCCCCACGGTGGTTGACCGGCGGGGACCCGTTCGCCATCGACCTGTCCGCGGCGCTGCAGGGCCCCAGCGCCCAGCACTGGCTCGGCACCGACCAGTCCGGCCGCGACCTCTACACCCGCGTGGTGTACGGGACCCGCGAATCGCTGCTGATCGGCCTCGGCGCGACCGCCCTGGCCGTGGGCATCGCCGTCGTGCTGGGCCTGGCCTCCGGGCTGGGCGCCCGCTGGGTCGACGGGCTGGTCACCCGCGGGCTCGAGGTGCTGTTCGCCTTCCCCGTGCTGCTGCTGGCCATGCTGTTCGTGACCATCTACGGGCCCAGCGTCACCACGCAGGTCATCGCCGTGGGCCTCGGGACGGCACCGGGGTACGCGCGGATGATCCGCGGCCAGGTCCTGTCCGTGCGCACCTCCGGCTACGTCGAGGCCGCGCACGCCCTGGGCCACAGCCGGGCCCGGATCCTGCGCCGGCACCTGCTGCCCAACGCCACCCGGCCGCTGGTCGCCGTCGTCACCCTCGGGGTGGGGCAGTCGATCGTCTGGGCCTCCGGGCTCGCGTTCCTGGGGCTCGGCGTCGCCCCGCCGTCCCCGGAATGGGGGGCACTGCTCGACGCCGGACGCCTGTTCATCACGCACGCCTGGTGGCTGGAGGTCATGCCGGGGCTGGCCATCGTGGCCCTGGCCCTGGCCTCCACCACGCTGGGCCGATTCATCCAATCCAACCTCGAAGGGGCACGACCATGACCACGACCGCCATCCTGTCCGACGACGCCACCACCGCGGCACCGCCCGCCACGCCGGTCCCGCGCCGGCTGCTCGCGGTCGAGCACCTTGATGTCTCCTTCGCCTCCGGGCACGGGCGCTCGGCCCGGAGCAACCACGTCGTCAAGGACGTCTCCCTGTCGCTGGAGGCCGGGGCGTGCCTGGCGATCGTCGGGGAGTCGGGCTCCGGGAAGTCGGTCACCGCCCGGACCCTCGTGGGGCTGCCGGGCAGCGGGGCCCGCGTCACCGCCGGACGGCTCGAGGTGGCCGGACGTTCCGCGCTGGGCCGCCCGGAGCGCTCGTGGCGCCGGATCCGCGGCAAGGACATCGGGTTCATCCTGCAGGATGCCCTGGTGTCGCTGGATCCGCTGCGGCCGGTGGGCCGGGAGATCGAGGAATCGCTGCGCCTGCATGGCACCACCAACGCCGCAGCACGCCGGGCCAAGGTCCTCGAGCTGCTGGCCAGCGTCGGGGTGCCGGAACCTGAACTGCGGGCCCGGCAGCGCCCGGACGAGCTCTCCGGCGGGTTGCGGCAGCGGGCCCTGATCGCCTCGGCCATCGCCCTGGACCCGGGCCTGGTCATCGCCGACGAACCGACCACCGCCCTCGACGTCACCGTCCAGGCCCAGGTGCTGGACCTGCTCGCCGGTATGAAGGAGCGCGGGACGGGGATCGTGCTGATCAGCCACGACCTTTCGGTGGTGGCCCGGCTGGCCGACCACGTCGCCGTCATGCAGGGCGGGGCCATCGTCGAGCAGGGTCCCGTCGACCAGATCCTGGGCGACCCGCGGCACGAGTACACGCGCGCCCTGTTGGACGCGGTGCCCTCCGCCCACACCCGCGGCGTCCCGCTGACGAGCGCGGGCCGGGAGTCCATGGGCGCCGCCGCGGGCCGGGTGCGGATCGATCGGCCCGCCGGCGCCCCCGCCGTCCTGCGTGCCGAGCACCTGTCCAAGTCCTACAAGGGGCCCGACGGCAGGTTCGCCACGGTCGTCGACGACGTCTCCTTCGAACTCCGCGCCGGCGAGACGCTGGGCATCGTCGGCGAATCGGGGTCGGGCAAGAGCACGACGGCGAAGATCGCCTTGGCGATGCTGGATCCGGATGCGGGGCGGGTGCTGCTCGATGGCCAGCCGTGGACCGAGCTGACAACGAGCCAGCGCCGGCCGCGTCGGCGCACCGTGACCTCGGTGTACCAGGACCCGCTGAGCTCCTTCGACCCGCGGTGGAACGCCGAAAGGATCCTGCTCGACGCCCTCGATGCCGGCGCGTTCTCCACGGCCGCGGCACAGCGGGGCCGGATCGTGGAACTGGCGGCAGCTGTCGGCCTGGCCGAGGAGCACCTGGCCAAGCATCCGCTGCAGCTCTCCGGCGGGCAACGCCAGCGCCTGGCGATCGCCCGCGCGCTGGCCCCTGAACCGGAGGTCATCGTGCTCGACGAGGCGGTCTCCGCGCTGGACGTCTCGGTGCAGGCCCAGGTGCTGGACCTGCTCACCGACCTGCAGCAGCGGTTCGGGCTGAGCTACCTGTTCATCTCCCACGACCTGGGCGTCATCCACCACATGAGCGACCGCGTCCTGGTGATGAAGGACGGCCGCGCCGTGGAACAAGGGGACGCGGATGAGGTCTTCACGAACCCGCAGCATCCCTACACCCGCGAACTGCTCGCCTCGGTGCCGCGGGTGGAGCTGGCCGGGTCCGTCGACTGAGGCGCCTGGGGACCCGGCCGGCGCAGACGAATACCTCAGGCAGTACGGCGCTCCTGCCGGGCAAAACGTTCGGGGCGGAACGTTTCAAGCATGGGATGTCGAACGCCGGTGCTGATTTCCGCGGTCAGGAGTTCGCCGGCAACCAGCGCCAAGGTCGCGCCGGAGTGGGTGAAGGCCACGAAGCAGCCCGGAACCTGCTCGAGCTCACCGAAGACGGGCTCCCCGTCACCCGGGATCGGCTTCCGGCCGATCTTCCACGACGCCGCCACCAGCTGGGGTGTCCCGCTCAATACGTCCGAAGCCTCTTTAACGAGCTCGTCCACTACCGCGCGAGGAACGTCAAAGGATCCGTCCGCGTGTTCTGTGATGTGCTCCTCGTACCAGTCGTGATCCAGAGCCAGGGTCTTGCCGGGATTGGGGCGCAGGGCCACCCGCGGAGTATTCATGACCGGAGGGACTTCGTGATCCCCGGGCTCGGTGATGACCAACATGGAAACCGGCGACCCATCGGCGATATGAACGCCGAGAGGCGCGACAACTTCAGGGGTCTGGGGCCCGCAGGCCACCAGTACCGCGTCTGCCCTGAACTCTCCGGCGGATTCGGTGGTGACGCCGACGGCACGCCCTGCCTCAGTGAGGACTTCGGCCCGCCCCGCCCGGAGCACCAATCGCCCACCCCTGCGGGAGAATTCCTCCATGAGGTGATCGATGAGGTGGGGCAGGCTGACCCACCCTTCGGCTGCGTTGAAAATGGCAGCCTCGGGAATGGCATCGGGGTTCACACCTTGTGTCGTATCAGCTGCGGAAGCAGCATCCAGCAGCAATGAGGAGTAGCCGTGGGCTGTTTCTGCTTCGTGACGTTGGCCTGTAGCTGCAGAGTTGCCGTCCCAGAACAGCCCACCGCCAAATTCCAGCCAATCGACATCCGGGTACTGCGTCGACAGAATGCGGTAGCGCTCGATACCGGCCATCCTCAGCGCGTGGTACTCATCTGTGCGGGTTCCTGCGGAGTTGAGCCACGACAGGGAACGCCCCGATGCTCCGGAAGCCAGACCGGCCTCGGTAACCAACGTGACCTCTACTGATTGTCGGAGCAGATGCACTGCGGTGGATACTCCGATAGCCCCTCCGCCGATGACGACGACGTGCTTGACGGTAGAAGTTTCTTTCATGGTGTTTCCTTCGGAATCAGATAGTTGGGTCATCGTTGTGCCCCCGAAAAGCTGGACTGCCGGACGTGATGACGCGAGTGGATATCCTCCAGGATCTCCAGTACGCGGGTGGATTCGGCGGGGTCCACGGGGAGTGGTCCGACTCCCCGCAGCGCGGCGGCAAGTCGGTCGTAGAACTCCGGGTAGTCCCCGGCGACGAGATCGATCGGACGTGCTCCTTCTGGGGTGGTGAGTCGGGCCTGCGCTCGCGCGTGGCTGCCATAACCTTGCGCCGTCGGCACCACCCCATCCGCAAGTTGTGCCTCCTGCGGATCCTTGTCCTGGCTGGTGAAGGTGGCACCGCTGCCCACGACGTGGAACCTCGGCCCCACTGCCGGAGTCTTCGAATTCATCCAGAGGCGGGACCGGACCCCGGTGGCATGGAGCATCGACACGAAACCATCTTCGTCTGGCCCTGCCCCGGGGGTGTGCCGGGCAAGTTCGGCCGAATACTCCTTCGGGGGGCCAAAGAGTTCTATGGCCTGATCGACGAGATGGCTGCCGACATCCAGCAGGATTCCCCCGCCGCGAGCCGTTGGAGTTGTGTCCTTCCACCCTCCAGAACTCGGCGAGAACCACTCGAATCGGGATTCGAAACTCTGTACCGTCCCCAGCTGGCCGCGCGTGACCAGCTGCTTGACGGTGAGGAAGTCGCCATCCCATCGCCGGTTCTGGAAGACGGTCAGGAGACTGTCGGTCGCCCGGGCCGTATCCATCAGCTGCCGGGCTTCGGCAGCGCTCGGGGTGAACGGTTTGTCCACAACGACGCCGATGCCCCGGCGCATCAGCAGGTCCGCCTGGTCTACATGGCCCTCCGGGGGTGTGCCCAGAACGGCGACGTCCAAGTCGAGACCGTTGTCCACCGCCGCCATCAGTGTGGGGAGGTCCGCGAAGACCTGAGTTTCAGGATGTCGCTGGTGGGCGCTCGCTGCGCGTTGCGGATTCGCGGTGACGATGCCTGCCAGCATGAACTCGGGATGGGCTGCGATCAAGGGGGCGTGGAAGATGCTCCCGGAGACGCCGTATCCAACGACGGCGGCCTTGAGCGCACTACTGCCGGAGCCCATCAGAGCACCTCTGACAGGAAGCGTTGCAAACGTGGCGACTGCGGGTCATTGAAGAGTCGCTCCGGCTCGCCGACTTCGACGACTTCCCCTTCGTCCATGAAGACAACCTGGTCGGCGACTTTCTTGGCGAACCCCATCTCATGGGTCACGACGAGCATGGTCATGCCGCTGGCACCGAGGCCCGCCATCAGATCGAGTACGCCCTTGACCAACTCCGGGTCGAGAGCGGAAGTTGCCTCGTCAAAGAGCATGATCTCCGGTTCCATCGCCAGCGCCCGGGCAATGGCCACACGCTGTTGCTGGCCGCCCGAAAGGTCCCGTGGCCGGTGCTCGCTTCGCTCCTCCAGGCCGACGTCCCGAAGCCGCTCCATTGCCAGATGCCGCGCAGCCTTCCTTCCCTTTCCCTTTACATGCCAAGGTGCCAGGGCGACGTTGTCCAACGCTGTGTGGTCAGGAAAGAGATTGAAGTGCTGGAAGACCATTCCCACGCGTCGCCGCAGGGCGTCCGGTGGATCATCAAGGACAGAGCGTCCACCAACGAGAATGTCGCCGGACGCGGGTTCGTGCAGTCTGTTCACCCCCCTGAGGAGCGTCGACTTACCCGATCCAGAAGGACCGATGATGCATGTCGTGGTTCCGGGACGGACGGTGAGGCTCATATCCCGGACCACCTGGATTTGCCCATATGCGAGGCTGAGATTCCTCAGTTCCAAGGAAGCTCCTTGGAAGGGCACCCCCGTCTCTGGGGCCCGGCGTTTCGAATCGAAACTGGTTTTCGCGCTCATTAGTGACCAACTCCAGCCGGTGTGTTGACCGCTACGCCGTTGTCCATTTCCTCGATTTCCTTCAGGCCGCTTGTGGGAGCTGTCGCCTTTCGGCGTCCGCTCCGGAAGCGCTCATCGATGAAATTGACCAGATGCGTCAGCGGCACGGTGATGATGAGATAAAAGACCCCCGCTGCAACGAGCGGCGATAGGTTTCCCGAGAGGACGGCGGCATCCTGGCCCACCCGGAACAATTCCCTCTCGCCGACGAGCAATCCAAGGAAATAGACCAACGACGAGTCCTTGATGATAGCGATGAACTGGTTGACCAGCGCGGGGAGGACCCTGCGGATCCCTTGCGGGACCACCACAAGTGCCATGGCCCTGGCGTAGCCCATGCCGAGTGCGCGGCATGCTTCAAGCTGGCCCTTTTCCACACTTTGAATCCCTGCCCGGAAGATCTCACCAATGTAGGCGCTGGAGATCAGGCTGAGGGCGAAGATACCCAGCGGATACGGGCTCGGGCCGAAAATTTCCTGGCTAAAGCGCGCCAGGCCCTGCCCGATGAGCAAGATCGTCAAGATGGCCGGCAGCCCCCGGAAGAGATCCGTGAAGGCCCGGGCCGGAAGTCTCAACCATCGGGTGGGGGAAATGCTGCAGATGGCTAGCAGCATGCCGAGCACGATTCCGATGACGGTAGCCGACACTGAGATGATCAGGGTGTTGAGCAGGCCGACACGGAGCAGTTGCGGCAGGACCTGAACCATGGCACCGAAGTCCAGGAAGGTCCGGGAAAGGGTTTCGAGGGCATCCATTAGCTAGCTCTTTCCGCCACCGGGCAGATATTGCTTGGGCATCGGCGAACCGGGGAACCACTTCTCGTAGAGCTTCTTCCAGGTCCCGTCTTCCATGGATTCGTGCAAGGCCTTGTCCAGGGCCTTCTTCAGTTCAGGATTGTCCTTGGAGACGGCAAATCCGGCCGGAGCGTCGAAAGAGGGGATGTCCGCGGCACTGACAAGATCGAACTTCTTGGCATAGTCTTTGGCGGCCTCATAATCGAGGAAATGGGCGTCCACTGCACCGCTGTTCAATCCGGAGATCGCAGTGTTGTTGTCGGGGAAACGCACAAGGTCGGCCTTGGGGAAGTGCTTGACCGCGTAGGCCTCCTGGAGGCTTCCCTGCACGACAGCAAGACGATGGCCGGCCAAGTCCTTGGCGGATTTGATCCCGGTGTCTTTGCGGGTGAGAACTGTGAGATAGCCGGCCAGATATCCGTCCGAGAAATCGACCGTCTTCTGTCGCTCAGGGGTGATGCCGATAGCTGCGACACCCGCGTCGAACTGCCCGTTCGCCACTGCCGGGAGGATCGCCGAGAAATCCTGCCCAGTGAATACCACGTCGTCGATGCCGACTCGGTGCGCCACGTCCGTGAAGAATTCGACGTCGAAGCCGGTGAATTTTCCTGATGCGTCTGTGAATGTATACGGCTTCGCGTCACCCAGGCTGGCCACACGAATCTGCCCCGGAGTGATGAGGTCGTAGGGATTGTCCTGGGCCTGGGAGCCTGCCGAAGCGCCGCCACATGCAGTCAGCAGTAGCAGTGAGCCGGTGGCAACAGCGGCCAATGCCGTTGTCTTGAGTCGGGAGGTGATTCTCATGCTGGCTTCCGTTCTGATGATGGACTGAGACCGGTCTCTTTCTTGAACGAATGAGACCGGTCTCTGTCTCGGGATATGATGATGAGGTTAGTGATGCACAACACCACCCGTCAACCCCTGGAGCGAAAATTCGATGACAAAGTCCAGTTCTGCCCGGGATGCAACCGTTGCCGACGTAGCCCGCCGGGCGGGCGTCTCCAAGGCACAGGCGGCCCGCGCTCTGGGGGCATACGGTTCTGTCAGTGAGGCAGTACTGACCAGCGTCCAGACAGCGGCCAAGGAGCTGGGCTACCACCCCAATCATGTCGCCAAAAGCATGAATACTGGTCGCTCGCATACGGTCGGCGTCGTCGTCGGTGACATCGAGAACCCCTATTTCGGAAGAGTCGTCCGCGGCATCAGCGATGCGGTGCGCGAGAGGGGCTACAACGTCATGCTCGTCAATTCCGACGAGCAGCTCGCTGCGGAGCAGGAAGCCGTCCGCGTCTTGCTAGACATGCGTGTGGACGGATTGATCATTGCCCCCGCTTCGGCGGAGTCGTCCGATCATCTCCGAGATGTACAGGACCGGGGCCGCGCGCTCGTACTCTTCGACCGGGGTGCGCCCGGAATCGAGGCGGATCTGATCTCTGTGGACTTCCAAGCGGCCTCGGAGGCCTCTACCCAACAACTGATAGATGCAGGTCACGAACGCATTGCATACGTCTCCAGCCTGAGAAGCCCCACCCCCTACAGCCCCGGAAAAGACCTCGGACAGTCACCTGTCACCCAACGCATTGGCGGGATCGAGGCAGCGCTCGCCAGGTCTGGCCTGGCGCTCGACCCTTCCCTAGTGCGCCTCAACGCAGTTGATCCGGCCGCCGTGGAGTCTGCCGTCGACTCCCTCTTGGCCATGGCAGAACCACCGACTGCCTTTGTCGCCTCGGACAACATGATCGCGCAAAGCCTCTTTGGCACCTTGATAGAGCGGGGCCTGAGCGTCCCGGCCGACTGCTCATTCGTCATGTACGACGACTTCCCCTGGACGCTGCTGACCACACCGCCCTTGACCGTCATCCGCCAGCCGGTCTACCAGATGGGTGTTGAGGCAGGACGCCGAATCATTGACCGCATCGAAGGCAGTACCCCGGGGCCCATGCCGGATCTCGCAGCAGCCGTGATATCCAGAGGTTCCATCTCCCCGCCTCGAAAAATGCCGAAAACGTGACCGCAACGCCAAACTAAGCGAGCAGTTGCTGGCAGCCCTCCACGAGGCGCTCCACCAGGTCCGCCGGGGCATCCTCCGACCACAGCGCCATGAGCTTGCGGGACAGCTGCAGTTCGGGGACCTGGACGGCCAAGACACCCGGCGGCCGGGCGGTCATGGCCAGTTGGGGCACCATGGCCGCCCCGTGTCCTGCAGCCACCAGTCGCAGGGTGGCGTTGAAGTCGTCGCTCGAGGCGACGATGCGTGGATGGATTCCCGCATTGGCCAGGACCGCATCCACGACGTTCGCATCGCTGGAGCCGCGCAGGTGGATGATCCAGGGCATCGCCCCCAACACGTCGAGCTCCATGCGCTGATCCTCCGCATATCCCCTCGAAGCGGGGACCACCACCCGGAACGCGTCGTCGGCGAGCCAGTGCCTCGTGACCCCCTGCGGCAGGACCAGCCCCGACTCACCGACCTGATAGACCAGCGCGGCGTCGAGTTCACCGCCTGCGCGGAGGCCGGGGACGACGGCGCTGGGCTCGCCGATCGAGATCATGAGCTGAGCGCCGGACTCCGCCCAGGCCGCGGACTCCAGGAACTCCGCGAGCACGAAGGTCGCCGCCGAGGGGAAGACGCCAACCCGCAGTTCACGGACCGCCGTCTCATGGGCAGCCGCCCCCGCGGCCAGCAACCCCTCGACATCGCGCAACAGCTTCAGGGCGTGCTGACCCATCGCGTGCGCCGTTTGGGTGGGCTGGACGCTACGGGCGCTGCGGATGAACAGCCGCATGCCGGTGTCACGCTCCAGCGCTGACATCTGCTGGGACACGGCCGAGGCCGTGTAACCCAGCCTGTTTCCCGCGGCCGTGAAGGATCCCAGCCGGAGCACTTCGGCCAATGTCCGCAGGTGCGTCAAATTGAGCAATAGCATTCCTTGAACTCAGTGCGTCAAATGATCATGTGACACACATCATATGGCACGCGTTCTTCCCTTAGAGTTAGCGGCACGACCGACAATTGGTACTGGAGATGACTGGGGCAACCTCGCAGATTCAGGCACGGATCTGCACAGAGGATTAGGAATGCTTCAGCAACACCTGTATGTCAATGCCACCTTCCACACCCAGTGGGCGGGGTGCCCCCGGGCAACGGCATTGCTGGCGCGCGGGGAGCGGATCCTCGCCGTCGGCTCCCCTGAAGAGATCCGGGCCCACGCGACGGGCGCCCTGCAGATCGTGGACCTGGGCGGTGCCACCGTCATCCCCGGCCTCACCGACGCCCATATCCACACGGCCAACTACGCCCGCGAAATCTCGGCGCTGGACCTGCGCGGGGTCGCCGGGCTCACCGAAGCACTGGCCCGGATCCGCGCCCACGCGGCGACCTTGCCGGAGGCCGCCTGGATCTTCGGGGGCCGGTGGGATTTCAACACCTGGGACGTCCCCGTCCAGCCCGACAGGGCGGCCCTGGACGCGGCCTCCGGATCGCACCCGGCGGCCCTGCCCAGCGTCGACGGCCATACCGTCTGGGCGAATTCGGCGGCGCTCGCCGCCGTCGGCATCGACGCCGGCACCCCGGATCCGGTCGGCGGGGAGATCGTGCGCGGGCCGGGTGGCGAGCCGACGGGAATCCTGCGCGAGTCCGCCCACGCCCCGCTCGACGCGATCATGCATGGTGCCGCGGCTGGTGATCTGCAGTCCCAGCTCCTCCGCGCCCAGCAGCGCCTTCTGGCCGCTGGCCTCACGGGCATCCACGATTTCGACGGCGACGAATGCCGCACCGCCTACGAGTCCCTGCGCGCCGACGGGCAACTGCACCTGCGGGTACACAAGTCCATCCCGGCCACTTCCCTGGAGCGGGCCATCGACGAGGGGTGGGCGACCGGCGACGGGGATGCCTGGCTGCGCACCGGCCCGGTCAAGCTCTTCTCCGACGGCGCCCTCGGCTCCCACAGCAGCCACATGGGCCACCCCTTCCCGGGCGAAGACGGCAATACCGGGATCGAGGTCATCCCCTACCTTGATCTGCTCGCCCTGGTGCGGCGCGCCGCCGGGGCCGGGATCGCCGTGGCCACCCATGCCATCGGCGACCGGGCCAACCAACTGGTCCTGGACGCCTATCAGGACCTCGTCCGGCACCCCTTGGACGCCGCACCCGGCCTGCCTGACACCTCGCGCCCGGCACGCCAGCCACTGCGGCACCGGATCGAACATACCCAGCACCTGCGCCCGGAGGATGTCCAGCGGGTGGCCCGCCTCGGCGTCGTTCCCTCCATGCAGCCCACCCACTGCACCACCGACATCCCCCTGGCGTCCACGCTCCTGGCCGGCCGCAATCTTGCCTCCTACGCCTGGCGGTCGCTCATCGACGCCGGCGCGCACCCCGCCTTCGGCTCCGACGCACCCGTCGAGCTCCCCGACCCACTGCACGGGATCCATGCAGCCGTCACCCGCCAACGCCACGACGGCGAACCCACCGGTGGGTGGCAGCCCGGCGAACGGGTCACCGTCGCCGAAGCCATCGCCGGCTTCACCACCGGCGCCGCACACGCCTCCGGAGAGGAGGCCCTCAAGGGCCGCCTGCGGCCGGGGATGCTCGCCGACTTCACGGCCCTGGCGGCCGACCCCTACGTCATCGACCCGCGAGATCTACGCGATCTTCCCGTGATGGCCACCGCCGTCGGGGGGATCCTGCGCTACCGCAACGACTCCTGACCAGCTCTCCGTCCCTGACCCCAAACCACCCATCACCGCACGAACCGCATGAACCGCCACCGAGGAGAACACCATGAACACCACGCTCATCCGCAAGATCCGCACCGTGGCCTTGGCCTCGGCCGCCCTGGTGGCGGTCCTGTCCACCACCGCCTGCGGCGGCCAGTCCCTCTCCGGCAACGATGACGCCGCGGCCGCCGACCCGTCGGCGTTCTCCGCGGCCCCGGCCCCGACCGAGGACCTCGCGGCCCAGACGATCGATGCCATCAAGCCGGATGCCGAACTGACGAAGCTGCTGCCCGATGCCGTGCGCAGCAAGGGTCTGCGGATGACGACCTCCGAGGGTTACCCGCCGATGGAACTCTTCGCCAAGGACGGCAAGACCCTCATCGGTGTCGACCCCTCGCTGGGCCGGGCCATCGCCAACCGGCTCGGCGTCACGATCAGCATCAAGAACGAGGACTTCAACGCCCAGATCCCCGGCATCACCACCGGCCGGTACGACATCATCATGTCCTCGATGACCGACAACGCCGAACGCCGCGAGACCGTCTCCTTCGTCGACTACGTCCAGGCCGGCAACGGCTGGGTGGTCAAGAAGGGCAACCCGGAAGGCATGGGAGATCCCGACACGGCCTGCGGAAAGACGGTGGCCGTCGTCGACAACGGTTCCTCGCTGGCACTGGCCGAGCAGTTCAACAAGGACTGCAAGGCCGCCGGTAAGGGGAAGGTGGAGATCCTGAAGTTCACCGGCGACCAGGATGCCATCCTGCAGGTCCGCAACGGCCGCGCCGACGCCGGCATCAACGACTACCCGGTCGCCGCCTACCGCGCCCAGAGCTCCAAGGACGTGTTGGACGCCGTCGCCATCCCGGGCGATGAGAGCGTCTGGGGCATCGCGATGAAGCAGGACGCCACCGACCTCTCGGCGGCCGTGCAGAAGTCGTTGCAGTCCCTGATCGACGACGGCAGCTACGAGAAGATCCTGGGGGCCTGGAACGTGCAGAAGATGGCGCTGCCGACCGCGACCGTCAACGACGGGAAGTAGGGGGACGCCATGAGCCCGGCACCACGCCGCAACCACCGGCCAACCCAACTCAGCGGCCCGGACGGCACCACCGTCCCGGTCGTCGCCCTCAAACACCGCGAACGCTGGATCCTCGGCGCGCTGGCGCTGGCCGTGTTCCTCTGGCTGGCGTTCACGATGGCCACAAACCCCAATATCCGGTGGGGGAAGGTCGCCGAGTACCTGTTCTTCCCCAAGATCATCGATGGCATCTGGATCACCCTGATGATCTCCGTCCTGGCGACCGTGCTCGGGCTCGTCCTCGGCGTCGTCCTGGCCGTCATGAAGCTCTCGGCCAACCCGGTGCTGAACTGGCTGTCCACCCTCTACATCTGGTTCTTCCGCGGCACCCCCGTGCTGGTGCAGCTGATCTTCTGGTACAACTTGGCGTTCCTGTTCCCGACGTTGGTCATCAAGATCCCCTTCACCAACGTCGGGTACCTGTGGAATACCAACGACGTGATGACCGGCTTCACCGCCGCCCTGCTCGGCCTCGGGCTGAACCTGGCCGCCTACTTCGCCGAGACGGTGCGCGCCGGCATCCAGGCGGTGGACACGGGGCAGACCGAGGCGGCCTACGCACTGGGCATGACCCCGGGCAAGCGCATGCGCAAGATCGTCCTGCCGCAGGCGCTGCGCATCATCATCCCGCCCACCGGCAACGAGTTCATCTCCATGCTCAAGACCACCTCGTTGGTCTACGTCGTCGCCGGCAACGACCTGATGACCAACGCCAGCCAGATCTACAAGCAGAACAACCTGATCATGGAACTGCTGATCGTCGCCTCGCTCTGGTACATGGTCATGACAGCCATCGCCACGTTCTTCCAGTCCAAGCTCGAGGCACGCTACGGGGCCGATGCGGTGCGCCTGGTGCGCAAACCGGGCGTGCTGCTCAAGACCGTCAGCGCCGCGAAGAGCGCTACACCACGGGCCGCCGACGACGTCGCCGCGGCAGGAAAGGACCTCTCATGAACGCCCAGCCGACCGAGGGGATCCGCAAGGCATCACCTCCCGCACAACGGGGCAAGCTCCATGTCCAAGCCAGCGGAGTGACCAAGTCCTTCGGCAACCACCAGGTGCTCACCGGCGTCGACTTCACCGTCGCTTCCGGGGAGGTCAGCTGCATCGTGGGCCCCTCAGGCTCGGGAAAGTCGACGTTCCTGCGCTGCCTGAACGCGCTGGAGACGTACGACGACGGCACCCTGCTCGTCGAGGGGCGGCACGTCGGGTACGAATTCCGCGAGGGACGTTACTACGAATGGAACACGAAGCAGTTCGCGGCCTTCCGCTCGCGCATCGGAATGGTGTTCCAGCGGTTCAACCTCTTCGGGCATTTCTCCGCCGAGGAAAACGTCGCCTGCGCCCTGATGGAAGTGCGCGGCTTCCCCAAGGCGAAGGCGCGGGCCCGGGCGCTGGAGGAACTCGGCCGTGTCGGCCTCGCCGAGCACTCGCACAAGCGCCCCCACCAGCTCTCCGGCGGCCAACAACAGCGGGTCGCCATTGCCCGGGCCCTGGCCATGGACCCGGAGATCATGCTCTTCGACGAACCCACCTCGGCCCTGGACCCGGAACTGGTGGACGAGGTGCTCGAGGCGATGAAGGCCCTGGCCCGCGCGGGCATGACCATGGTCGTGGTCACCCACGAGATGGGATTCGCCCGGGAAGTCGCCGACACCGTGCACTTCTTTGACGAAGGCGCGATCGTCGAGTCCGGTCCCCCGGCCGAGGTGCTGGCCAACCCGCGAAAGGACAGGACCAGGGCCTTTCTGGCCAAGGTGCTGTGACCCGTACCGGTCCGCGGGCGGGTCCCGGCACGGCCCGCGGACCGGTCGTCAGCCCAGCAGTGTCCCGATGGACGCAATGAACCCACCCAGCAGGAAGGCGCTGATGCCGATGACCAGCGGCCGGTTGTCCATGGTCGCGCCCTCGCCGAGCGCATGATGGGTGACGGCGTGCCCCTTGCCGCGGCGCAACAGGGCCCGGTTGACCGGCCAGGCAACGAAGAACGCCACGGTCAGGGCGATCGCCATCGAGACCCAGAAGATGGGGTTGAGCAAACCAGCGTTCATGGCCCCGGGAATGACCAGCATGACCAGGTTGTCCACGATCTCCATCGTCACGATGGACAAGGTATCGGCGGCGAGGACCAAGCCCAGGGCAGCGGAGAGGGCGATCCCACCGCGGACCAGGGGCAGTGCCGACAGCGAGTACCCGAAAATGAAGGCCAGTACGATCGACAGGACCGTCGTCGGCAAGTTCGCCCAGCCGGCGGCGGTCCCCACCAGCAGGCCGATGATCTCCCCGATCGAGCAGCCGGTCAGGCAGTGCAGCGTCGCGCCGACTGCCATGCCCGACATGTCATGCCCGTGCCCCGCGCCGTGTCCGTCGTGCCCGGCTTGCGCAGGGTCGTGCCCTGCGTGCTCCCCGCTCATGTCGTGATCCAACGCAGTCCTCCTCGATTCGTCCGTCAGTTGGCGGGCCGGAGCTCTTCCTCGGCAACCCATTTGTGGTTCTTCATCGTCATGCCGTCCGCCTGGTAGTCGACCATGTAGACGGTACCCGTCCACACCCGGGCGATCTTCGCCGTCGCGCCCTTCATCCCGGGCATGTGGTCCGCCGTCATGACTGCGGTGTCCCCGGCCTCCAGCTGCTGGTCGCCCGAGTCCCGTAGTTCCTCCTGCACGACCCATTTGTGGTCCTCGACCTCTGGGCCGCCATCCGTCGGCGTGTAGTCGACGGCGTAGGCGGTCGTCGTGAAGGCGCCCGAGATGGTGGCGGGCGCGTTCTTCATGCCCGGCATGTGGTTGGCCTCCAAGGTGACCTTGGCCCCGACCGGGAACCGGGGATCTGCCGCCTTCTCGATCCCCTCCGGCACGGGTCCACCGTCCATGGCGTGGCCGTGGGCGGCCGAGCCGGAGGAAGCCGGCGACGACGGCATCGAGTGTTCCGGACTCGACGGGTGGTGGGCACCACCGCCTCCCGCAGCGCATCCGCTCAGCGCTAGAACGGCGACGGCCGTTGCAGTGGCCATTCGGATTCCCGGCGAGGTCTTCATGCATTCTCCCTAGCTTCGACGTCACGACGAAGATACCCCTAGGGGGTATGTAGGGTCAAGAATGCACGTGGCTGTCGCGAGGCAAATCACGCCTAAACTAATTGTCCTGAGGCAACCATTTCTCATATAGTTGTCTCAGAACAACCATCCTCTTCTTCTCCATGGAGCCCCCTTGTCTTCAGTTTCCACCCCGGAGCGCACGGCATCGCTGTCCGATTCCGGCATGACCCACCGGCAGGTCATCCAGTCGCTGACCGGCCTGCTCATGGGCATGTTCGTCTCGATCCTGGCCGGGACCGTCGTCTCGACGTCGCTGCCCGTCATCCTCTCCGACCTCAACGGCAGCCAGACAGCCTACACCTGGGTCGTCACCGCCACCCTGCTGGCCACCACGATCTCCACCCCCATCTGGGGCAAGCTCGCGGACCTGAGCAACCGCAAGGTGCTGCTGCAGCTCTCACTGCTGATCTTCGTGATCGCCTCGGCCATCGCCGGGTTCTCGCAGGACACCACGATGCTCATCACCATGCGCGTCTTCCAGGGCCTCGGCGCCGGCGGCCTGACCGCCCTGAGCCAGATCGTCATGGCCGACATCATCTCCCCGCGCGAACGCGGCAAGTACATGGGCCTGTTCGGCGCCGTCATGGCCTTGGGCACCGTGGGCGGGCCGTTGATCGGCGGCTTCATCACCGACTCGATCAACTGGCGCTGGAACTTCTTCATCGCCCTCCCGTTCGCCGCCGTCGCGATCATCCTCATCCAGAAGACCCTGCACCTGCCGGCCCAGACCAAGCGAAAGGTGAGCATCGACTACGCGGGCATCGTCCTGCTCTCCACCGGCGTCGCCCTGCTGCTGATCTGGGTCTCCCTGGCCGGCAAGGACTTCGAGTGGGCCAGCGCCACGACAGCCTGGATGGTCGGTGGCGCCGTCGTCGCCCTGGCCGCGTTCGTCATCGCCGAGTTCAAGGCCTCCGAGCCGATCATCCCGCTGACCATGTTCAAGAACCGCACCTTCACGCTCAGCGTCGTCGGTTCGATCTCCGTCGGTGTCTCGATGTTCGGCACCTCCGTCTTCCTGGCCCAGTACATGCAGCTGGCCCGCGGTGCCAACGCCACCCAGTCCGGCCTGATGACCATCCCGATGATGGCCGGGCTGCTGATCGTCTCCACCGTCGTCGGTGCGCTCATCTCCCGCCGCGGCAAGTGGAAGGCCTACATGGCCATCGGCTCCGTGCTGCAACTGGCGGGCCTCTACCTGCTGGGCACCATCCACTTCGACACCGACTTCGTGCTGGTCTCGGCCTACATGTTCATCCTGGGCGCCGGCCTGGGCATGGTGATGCAGAACCTCGTGCTCGTGGTCCAGAACGCCGTCGTCCCCGCCGAGATCGGCGTGGCCTCCTCCGGCATCGCGTTCTTCCGCTCCCTGGGCGGCACCATCGGCGTCTCGGTCCTCGGCGCCATCATGGCCACCAAGGTCACCGATCTGATGGGTGAACGCGCGGCCGACCTGAAGTCAGCCATCGCCTCCCTCGGGGCCGGCGGCAAGGACGTCGCGGCGGCCCTGGCCAGCGGCAACATCCCGGCGGTCCACTCGCTGCCGGAACCGGTGCGCCTGGTCATCGAGTCCGCCTACGGCGATGCCGTCGCGCACATCTTCGCCGTCGCCGCACCGCTGAGCATCCTGACGATCCTCGCCGTCGTGTTCCTGCCCAACCTGGAACTCAGCACGCAGACGCGCCACCAGCGCGCCGAGGCCGAAGCCGCCGGCACCGACGCCTCCGCCGAGCCGGCCCACCCGGAGCTCGAAGCCGCCGAATTGCGCCTGGCCGAGGTCAGCGAGGCGACCGTTGCAGTCACCCCGACGCTGGACACCGACGCCATCCCGCTCGTCGGGTCCACCACGGACGGGCACGACGGCGATGCCCAGGTGGCGCGCGACGCCGAGCTTCCCGGGACGCGAGGCTGAGATGACGCTCCTGCCCGACCCGTTCGCCGCACCGGCTATTTCCCCGGAGGCCGCCCCGGCAGCTTCCGCGGGCGGAGGCGCCATGACGGCGGCGATCGGCGAGGTCGAGCGGCAGTTCGGCACCCTGATCGTCTCGGCACGGGCCAGCATCCGCAACCGCGCGGCGGCCATCCACCCGGAACTGCAGCCCACCGGCTACAAGGTCCTGACCCTGCTGGCCCAGCAGGGTGCACGCCAGCAGGTCGAACTTGCCGCGGAACTGCAGACGGACAAGGCCATGATGAGCCGCACCGTCAAGCAGCTCGGTGAGTTCGGACTGGTCGAATGCACGGCCGACCCGCACGACGGGCGCGCGAAGCTGATTTCGATCACCGAGGACGCCCGGGCGAAGTACGAGACGACGATCGCCGAATCCCGCCGGTTGCTCTATGACCGGTTGGGCACCTGGGACCAGGCCGAGGTCGAACGGTTCGCCGAACTGTTGGCCCGGTTGAACGAGACGAGCAGCGCGGGGAACCCCCCCGCCTGACGCACGCCACCTTGTCGGTAGACGGGCCGTGGAACGGGTCACCCCGGTCCACGGCCCGTTGGCTTGCGGCCGGGCCGCTCCGGGCCCCACCGACGGTTTCCGCCCGCCATCTTCCCCGCCCCGGGACACAGGTGTAAAATCCGTGTCAATCGGTGGGCTGGTGCCGGAATGATCCGGCCCGCAAGCCGTCGTCGAAGGCCCGGCCATGGAACAGCTCCCCGCCACCCGTGAACTACCCAGCCGCCGGACGGTCTTGTCCGCTGCAGCCGTGGCCGGCGCCGTCATGGCCGCCTGGTCAAGCACCGCCCCGGCGGCTGCTGCGGTGACCCGCAACAAGGTCTACACCGTTTCCGGTCGCAACACCGGTTCGAGCAGCGTCTACCCCCGCAGCGAATTCCGCGGCCTCTGGGTCGCCAGCGTGGTCAACATCGACTGGCCGTCGAAGGCCGGACTCGGCGTCTCGGCGCAGCAGGCGGAACTGCGCTCGATCCTGGACCTCGCCGTGTCGCGGAACCTCAACGCGGTCCTGTTGCAGGTGCGTCCGGCGGCCGACCGCATGTGGCGGGCGACCCTGGGCGAACCCTGGTCGCGCTACCTCACGGGAACCCAGGGCAAGGATCCCGGCTACGATCCGCTGGCCTATGCCATCAGCGAGGCCCACCGACGCGGCCTCGCGCTGCACGCGTGGATCAACCCCTTCCGCGTGGCCATGGATACGAGCCTCTCCTCGCTGGTGGCCGACCATCCGGCACGCAAGCACCCGAGCTGGTCGTTTGCCTACGGCGGCCGCCGATACTACAACCCGGGCATCCCCGCGGTGCGCACCTACATCCGCTCCGTCGTCGTTGACCTCGTCAAACGCTATGACGTGGACGGCATCCACTTCGACGACTACTTCTACCCCTACCCGGTCGCCGGAGCCGGCATTCCGGACGGTGCCGCCTACGCCGCCTACCGCGGCTCGTGGACCACGGTCGCCCGGTGGCGGATCGACAACATCAACCTGTTCGTGCGCGACACCTACAACGCCATCAAAGCCGCCAAACGCCGCGTCGTCTTCGGCATCGGCCCCTTCGGGATCTGGCGCAACCGGAGCAGCACGCCCCTCGGCTCCGCCACCAGCGGGCTGGAGAGCTACACGGCGCTTTACAGCGACACCCGCCGCTGGGTTCGCGACGGCTGGGTGGACTACATCCTTCCCCAGCTGTACTGGTACCAGGGCTACAAACCGGCGGACTACAACGTCCTCGTCAGCTGGTGGGCCAAGCAGGTGTCCGGCACCCCCGTGAAGCTCTACACGGGCGAGGCCGCCTACAAGGTCGGGGACGCGACGACCGCCGCCTGGCGGGACCCCAACGAGCTGCGCGACCACCTCGCCAAGGGCCGCTCCCTCGCGGCGGTGCGAGGCCAGGCGTTCTACAACACCACGGCATTCCGGGCGAACAAGCTCAATGCCATCGGCATCCTCAAGGCACGCCACTATGCAAGGCCGGCCCTGCCGGTGCCCTTCACCCAATTGAACGCCACCCGTCCCTACACGCCCGTCATCACGAAGGCGGTCCGCGAAGGCAGCGGAATCCGGCTCACCTGGCTCTCCAGTTCCAACGGCGAACCGATCAAGCACATCGCCATCTGGCGGTGGGAATCGACCGGCCCCGTGGTTCCCTACATCCAGTCCACCGCCACGAACCTGCGCGCGGTACGACGCCGGACGACGGCGACCCAATCCTGGCTCGACACCGGAGTGGTCCGCGGACACACCTACTGGTACATGATTCAGTCAATCAGCCAGACGGGGACCGACTCCTCCCGTGCCACCGCGATCTTCATCCGCGCCTGAGCACCCGGACGCGGCGGCCGGGGCTCAGGGGCATCCCCGTGCACACCAGGCTCTCGCCGTGATCTCCAGCGGCCCGGCGGGCAGCACCTCCGCACAGCGGGCCTTCAAGGCCTCGCGCCGTTGCGGAGACAGGGCCTGCACATAGGCCCCCGCGGGCCCGACCCCCAGGGCAAAGGGCTCCCACCACTCGGCGAACGAGGCAAACGGCACCGTGACCGTCAGCGGCGCGGCCTCGACGGCACGCAGTCCCGCCGCGGCCATCAGCCCGGCCAGCTGGCCCTCCGAGGTGCCCGGCAGGTCCGCCTCGCCCGCCGCCGCGGGGTCCTGCTCGCGCACGGCATCCCAGAACAGGGCCAGCGGTCCGGTACCACCCGCGTGATCCCACACTGCGGCCGCGACGACACCACCGGCCCTGGTGACCCGCATCAGCTGGGCCAGCCCGCCCACGGGATCGGCCATGAATTGCACGACCAGCTGGGCGAGGGCCACGTCAAAGACCCCGTCCGGGTAGGGCAGTTCCTCCGCGGTTCCCGTCCGGACGTCGATGCCGGGCCATCGGTTCCGGACGGACGCGCCAAACGGAACCGAGGGGTCGATGGCCGCCACCGCGTCGATCCCCAGGCGCTCGACCAGGCGCGCCGTGAGCGCCCCAGGCCCGCAACCGACGTCGAGTGCCCTGTGGCCGGCCCGTACGCCGGCGAAGTCGATGAAGATCTCCGCCAGGGGCTCCGAAAAGCGCCCCATGAAACGGCCGTAGCTTTCCGCGGCGACATCGAACATCATGGCGCTCCGTACTTCCGTTCCACGGCGAACTGCAGCGGTTCCAGCTCGCTGCGGAGGCGGACGAGATCGACTGCGTGAGCGTCCAGGGCACGGTCCTCGTCGCTGGCGAGCACCAGCTGGGGAACCGCCGACGCCCGCCCCGCATCGTCGCGGCACACGAAGATCGTCATGCACTGGGTCGTTTCGCGCCAGTCGTCCGAACGTGGGTCGCGCGCCCTGACGTGCACGGCGATGTGCATGCTGTGCGGACCGGTGTGGATCATCCGCGCCTCGAGTTCGACGACATCCCCGATGTGGATCGGGTTCAAGAAATGGATGCCGCCGGAGTAGACGGCCACGGCGTCATCTCCACACCATCCCATCGCACAGGCCCGGGCCACCTCGTCAATCCAGCGCATGACGATCCCGCCATGGGCATTCCCGCCCCAGTTCACATCGGAGGGTGAGGCGAGGAACCTGAACTGTTGCCTCGGCGTCGTGCCCGCCTCCGTGTACTGCTGGGCCCGCATGAGGTCGCGGATGCCCGAGCGGGCCACGACACGTTCGTCCGTCCCCCGGGAAAGCTGCTCCGATTCGACGTCGGAGGGTTCCCAGTGCGGAACCGGCGTGGGGCGGCGTTGCTCGTCCATCGCGACGAAGGCCAGGATGCAGTCCATCGCCGGGCGGAAGACCCGCTCGCGGACGTCGGCGGCATCGACGGTGACCACCACCTGCATGCTGCTGCGTCCGGTGTGCACGATGCGCGCCGTGACCTCGATGAGGTCGCCGTTGCGGATCGGGCGGGTGAAGTGCACGTTCCCGACATAGGCCGTGACGCAGTAGCCGCCGCTGTAGCCCACGGCGCAGGCGTATCCGGCCTTGTCGATCCACTCGAGCACCCGCCCTGCTTGGACGGTCACCCCGTCTTCGGACACATCGGTGGGTGCGGCCAGAAACCGCAGCGTCATCACGTCGTTCATGAGGACATGTTAGCGACGGCCCGCGTCCCGTCAGTGTTTGGTGACCTTCTCACCCCGCCCCACGAAGTGGTCCATGGTGTTGTTCACGCCCAGGAAATTGGCCAGCTTGTCGAAGAGCGGCACGGGCAGCAGACGGGCTGGCGACAGGGCATGGACAGCGCGCGGCATGATCAGCTGCTTCTTCCCGGCCTCGATGGAGTCCAGCACCCGGTTCGCCACATAGTCCTGCTTCAGGATCGGCAGCAGCAGCGGGAACTTCGTCGCCACGCCCTCGAACATGCCGGTGTCGATGTAGTACGGGCACACCGTGAGGGAGTTGACGCCGGTGTTGCCCTTGGCCATTTCGACGCGCAGCGATTCGGCGAACCCGAACGCGGCGAACTTGCTCGCCGAATAGTCGGTCTGCTTGGCCACGCCCACGAGCCCGGCGGCGCTGGAGACCGTCACGACGGTTCCGTGCTGGCGTTCGATCATGCCGCCCAGGAACGCCTTGGTCACCCAGTACAGGGCCAGCACGTTGATCCGGAAGGTTCGTTCGATCGCCTCGTCGGGGGCGTCCATGAGGCGCTTGCCGGTCACGACCCCGGCGTTGTTGACCACCACGTCGACCGGGCCGGTTGCCTCCGCGGCGGCCCAGACGGCGTGGCGGTCGGAGACGTCGACGGCGAACGCCTCGGCCGCGGCGCCGGTGGCGCGGACCTCGTCGCGGACGAGCTCGCCGGCGCCGGCGTCGAGATCCCAGATGATGATCCGGGCGCCGCGCCGGGCGGCCCCGAGGGCCATGAGGCGGCCGATGCCGCTGCCCGCGCCGGTGATCAGAACGGTTTCATTTCGCAAGGGGTGACGCATGGGTTCTCCAATTTTCAGCTGAAGCGGTTGAGGATGCGGACGCCGGCGGTGAGCCACTCTGACCATCGGCGGTGTCCCAGCCCCAACTGCCCGCCGACCGGGACGAGCCGTTGTGCCGCAATGGTCTGCGGCTCAGTGTATTTTCGGAATCCTTCGGCGCCGTGGCGGCGCCCCACCCCGGAGGCCTTCATGCCTCCCATGGGCGAATCATGCGAGGCCCAGGCGGCAGCATATCCCTCGTTGATGTTGACGGTTCCCGCCTCGAGGCGCCGGGCGACCGCGGTCCCGCGGCGTCGTGACCAGACGCTGGCATTGAGCCCGTACTCGGAGTCGTTGGCCGCCCCGATGGCTTCCTCCTCGGAATCCACACGGTACAGGCTCACGACGGGCCCGAAGGTCTCCTCCCGGGCGACCGGCATCCCGGGACGGACGTCGGCCAGCACCGTCGGCTCGTAGAAGTAGGGCCCCAGGTCAGGGCGTGGCCTGCCGCCGGCCAGCACCGTCGCGCCCTGCGTGATGGCGTTGTCGACATGGGCGGCGACGGTCTCCAGCTGCGCTGCACCAATCAGGGACCCCATATCCGGATCCCATCCGAGCCCGGGAGCCAGCCGCATTGCCCGCACGCGTTCCAGGAACGCCGGCACGAAGTCGTCCCAGATGTCGCGGTGGACGTAGATCCGCTCGATGCTGATGCACAGTTGCCCGGAATTGGAGAAGCAGGCGTTCACCGCTCCCGCCGTGGCCCGATGGACATCTGCATCGGCGAGGACCAGCATGGGGTTCTTGCCGCCGAGCTCCGCGGAAAACCCGATCAACTGCGACGCACAGCCCTCGGCGACCGAGCGGCCCGTGGCGGTGGAACCGGTGAACATCATGAAGTCGGCCCGCTCGATCATGGCCGGACCGATCCTGGATCCGGGCCCCACGACGATCTGCATCAGGTCCTCGGGCAGACCTGCGCGGCGAAGGAGCTCGAGGGCGAACAGTGCTGTGTGCGGGGTCTGGGAATCCGGCTTGAGAACGACGGCGTTGCCCGCCAGCAGCGCGGGAATCGCATCTCCTGCCGGGAGAGTGAACGGATAGTTCCACGGGGTGATGATGCCGACAACGCCCTGGGGCACGAAGCGCTCGGTGGAGCGGGTCAGGACCGGGAACGCTCCGTTGCGGCGGCCCTCGCGCAGGTGTTGCGGTCCCTTATGGGCGGCGTAGCTGGCCCAGCGCGACACGTCGGCGACTTCCTCGAAGGCACTGAACCGCGCCTTTCCGGTTTCGCGCTGGATGAGATCGAGCAGTGCCGAGCGCTCCTCGAGCACGAGTTCGGCAAAGCGCCGGAAGACGGCCGCCCGGGCCGACATCGGCCGGGCGGCCCAGTCCCGTTGTGCGGCACGGGCCACGCGGAACGCTTCGTCCACGTCGTCATCGCTGGAGAGCGGCAACTCACCGATGGCCGAGTCGTCGAAGGGGCAGTGAATGGTGGTCGAGCCGACATTGCCGGACGAGGTGACCAGGGCCGCCAGCCCGCCCCCGGGGTGACCGGCTCCGGACGGGGGCTGGAGTCCTGGGGATTCGGCTGCGGTGTCCGCCCGGACGGGCAGGCGTGTGATGTAGGCCATATTTCCATATTGAACTACAGTTCGATATGGCGCAACCACCGCGCCTCATGGCAGCCGATACTGTGGGTCCATGGTGGGAATCAAGAAGCCCGAGGGCGAACGGCGCAGTGACATCATCAGAGCCGCCAAGTCGGTGGCTCTTCACGGTGGCGTCGAGTCGGTAACCGTCAGGACCGTGGCCGCCGAGGCCGGCCTGTCAATCGGCCTGGTCTACTTTTACTACGATTCCAAGGAGGGCCTCCTCCATGCCCTGCTGGCTCGTTTGCTGGAGACCACCTTGGACGGGCCTCCACCGGGCTTCGGCGACAACCTGCGACCATCCGAGGCCCTCAACGCGATGATGGCGGAAGAACTCGAAGGACTCCAGGGCCAGCGCGGCGAGGTCGACCTCATCTTCCAATTCTATTTTGCGCGCCACGCCGACGAGTTCCGGGGCCCCATCAACACGGCACTCGATGCATATGCGGCCCGTATGGAACCCATTGCCGCGCGGGTCTCCGACGCCGCAGGCGTGGAGCCGGACGCCCTGCGCTCCGTGCTTGCATCGCTGATCTACGGCGCCGCCATGGACGTCATCCGCCGCCCCGAGGAGTTCAGCGCGGCCCGGCTACTCGGCGTGGTCGCCGGGCTCGCGGCCAGCGTTTCCCGTCACTGAATCGGCACTGACCACCGGGGTTGTCAACGGCCCCCAGGCCAGTTCTTGCCCGTTTCGACGAGCAACCTCTGGAAGGCGACCTCGGCGGGTGCGCGGACCCGATCGTGACGCTGCGCCAACACGACCCGCCGCGCAGGCACGCTGTGCCCCAGCCGGAGGATGCGCACTCCGGGATGCTGGTTGACCACGGCACTTTGCGGCGCCAAGGCGATCCCCAGCCCCACACTGACCATGGCCTGGGCCTCCTGGTAGTCATTGGCCTGGAAGGAGATCTTGGGGGAGAAACCGGCAGTACGACAGGACCGCTCCAACACCTCGGCCACCGGATGCTCATTGGCACGCACGATCCATTGCTCGTCGGCCAACTCCCCCATCCTGACGTCCTTGCGCCCAGCCAGGGCATGCTCGGTTCCCACAACCAGCACGGTGGGCTCCTCGAAGACCGGAGTCAGCTCGAACACCGAAGCATCCAACGGGTGCCAGTCGTACTCCCAGAGCAGGCAGAGACCCACTTCTCCACTGGACAACAGGCCGATCAACCCATCGATGCGGCTACTGCGGACATCAAGTTCGATCGCAGGATATTCACGTCGGAAGCTGCTGATCACCAGCGGCAGAAACGACCCTCCCAGCGTTGGGAACGTGCCGATGCTCAAGCTGCCGCGCTTCAGCCCGGCAATCTGGTCCAGATCGGAGATGGCGGCGTCCATCCTGCTCAGAATGGATCTGGCATGTTCTGCCAGAACGTGGCCGGCATCGGTCGGAACCATGCCACGCGAACGTCGCTGGAGTAGTGGTTGTCCCACTTCCTCCTCCAGCTTCCGCAATTGCTGGGACACCGCCGACGGCGTGTAGAACAACTCATCGGCGGCAGCGGTCACGGACCCCGCCTCGACGACTTTCAGCAGAACCTGAAGTCTTTTGATATCCAGCACATCGCCTCCTTTAGCATTGCTTCAACCTACTGTAGTTCGAGATCTTTGGCTACACGGCGACATAGAACCACGGTCCGGCAAGCCTGACGGCGTCCGACAATTCCGCACATGTCGGTGGACGCATCACCGCCAATTCACTGATTGAAGCAATGCTACAGAGGAACTCATCTTTTATAACTGGTATTACATCAGCTGGACGCCCATGATCGAAGTCGACCCGGAACGTGCGCTGCGTCATACCTAGCCATCGTTCCCACAACTTTGTAGATTTGGGTGAGTACGATTCCAACCATCAGAGCCGCGTGGATGCGTGGCGGCACCAGCAAATGCTGGGTATTCGAACGCGAGGCGCTGGCCGTACCCGGCTACACCGTGGACGAGGCGCTGCTGCGCCTCTTCGGCAGCCCCGACCCGCGGCAGGTCGACGGTGTTGGAGGCGCTACCTCCACTACGAGCAAGGCAGTCATCGTGTCCCCTTCCAGTCGACCCGGAATCGATGTCGACTACACCTTCGCGCAGATCGGCATCGATGACGCAACGGTGGATTGGGGCAGCAATTGCGGCAATTGTTCGGCCGTCGTCGCCCCCTATGCATTGGATGCCGGCTGGGTGACGCCAACTGGAGACGAGACCCTGGTCAGGATCCATAACACGAACTCGGATCAGGTCATCGTCGAACGCATCGCCACGCCGAACGGGAGGTGGGAAGCGAACGAGGACACGATGATCCCCGGAGTCCCTTTCCCGGGAACCGCCGTAGGCCTCGGCTTTGTGAATCCGGCGGGCCGCAGCACCGGGTCATTGTTCCCGACCGGGCGAACCACGGATCGGCTCGCCGTCGACGGCGAAGTCGTGACGGCAACGCTCATCGACGCGGGCGCACCACTGGTAGTCATCACGTCCCACGCCGCTCGACTCGGCGACGTGGGCTTCGCCGACTGGCCCGTCGAGGCACTCCCGGAGCTAGAGCGCCTGGAAGGCATACGCCGCTCCGCTGCCGTGGCCATGGGGCTCGCGTCCACCACATCGGGAGCCGCCCGCGCCATCCCGAAGTTGGCCATCGTCTCCCCGCTGCCAGCTTCGGACGACGCCGATCTCAACGTCATGATGCTGTCGATGGGCCGCCCCCATCCGGCGTTGGCCATCACGGGGAGCATCGGCTTGACCCTGGCAGCAGCCAACGCAGGAACCGTTGTCGCCGACGCCCTCGTCACTCCGATCGATTCCGGAGTCCGCTTCAACACGCCCGCCGGCGTCATCGAAACGTGGCGTCGGTCCCTCGACGGCGACGACGTGGTGGGTGCCACCCGTACCGCCCGCCTCCTCGCCACCGCCGAACTTCCCCTACCCCCACTCAGGGGCACCGTAGCCGCACCGTCTGACTCCCGGGAGGGCACCATGCCGTCCGATTTCCCCATCGAACCGCAGAACGACAAACCAAGAGAGGGCGGCCCGGCACCACTGGACGAACTGGCCGAGCCGCCGCAGCACTCCCGCCGAACAGTGCTCACGGCCGTGGGACTCTTCGCCATCCTGGGGCTCGGCACATCGGTGGCCGGCGGAAGCCTGCTCAACCCGCCGGCAACGACCGAAGACGGGGACTTCGCCGGCGAGACCCTCAAGGTCATCATTCCGCTGGCCGAAGGCGGCGGAACCGACACCTGGGCCCGTTTCATCGGCACCGAACTGGTCCATTTCGTCCCGGGCGTTCCGGGATTCGCACCCACCAACGAGTCGGGCGGCGAAGGCATCACCGGGAGCAACCACTTCAAGAGTTCCGCGGAGAAGGACGGCACCGAACTCCTGGTATCGACGGCCACGACCGTCGTCCCCTGGGTCCTCGGCCGCGAGGCCGTGCGCTATTCGTTCGACTCCTTGACCCCCATCCTGGTGAACGGGACAGGCGGTGTGATCTACGCCCGCAAGAGTGCCGGCGTGAACTCGATCAAGGATCTCGTCGGCCGCAAGAAACCACTGGTGTTCGGCGGGATCACCGCCACGGGACTCGATTTGACCACACTGGTTGCCTTCGACCTGCTCGAAGCCGAAACCAGTGCAACTTTCGGGTTCGAGGGCCGGGGCCCGGTCAATCTGGCCCTCCAACGTGGCGAAGTCGATATCGACTACACGACGACGTCGGCATATGCATCTGCCGTCGAGGGCATCGCGGAAGAGGGAAAAGCCGTCGTCCTGATGTCCTTTGGCCAACTGGATGCCTCCGGCAAGGTCGTCAGGGACCCGAACTTTCCCGACGTGCCGACCGTGGCAGAAGCCTACGAAAAACTCCACGGGAAGGCACCGGAGGGCCCCAAGTTCGAGGCCTACAAGACCCTGCTCGGATTGACCTACACCTACCAGAAGGGGCTGTGGGCTCCGGCCGACGCACCCGAGAAGGCCGTTGAGCTGCTCCGCTCATCGGCACACCGCCTCGCCGGCGACAAGGCCTTCAACAAGAAGGCAGACAAGATCCTCGGCGGCTACCCCATCACCGCCGACGCCTCCATCGGCGAACGCGTCGCCAAGGCCTACACCGTCACCGATGCCACCAAGACGTACGTTCTCGACCTGCTCAAGAACACCTACGGCATCGAAGTCCACTAAGGAACCGCCATGCTTGATTCAGCAATGGCCGCACTGGCCTCACTCTCAGACCCATCCCTGCTGCTCATGCTCCTCGTCGGCGTCGTTGCCGGCCTGGTCATGGGCCTGATCCCCGGACTCGGCGGAACCGGAGCCGTCGCCATCCTCCTGCCCATCACCTTCGGCATGGACCCCGCCCCTGCGCTGGCCTTGCTAATTGGCGCCCTCGCCGTCGTCCACACGTCGGATACGGTTTCCGCAGTCCTCCTCGGTGCCCCGGGCTCGGCTTCGGCGTCGGTCACCATGCTCGACGGATACTCCATGGCGCGCAATGGACAGGCCAAACGGGCGTTGAGCCTCGCGTTCCTGTCGTCCATGGCCGGAGGAATCATCGGTGCCGTCGGCCTGACGTTGGCCATCCCGCTGGCCCGCCCGCTGGTACTCTCCTTCGCCAGCCCGGAGCTGTTCATGCTCACGGTCCTCGGCGTTTCCCTGGCAGCTGTCCTTTCCCGCGGAAACGTCGTCAAGGGCCTCATCGCCGGACTGCTCGGGCTCATGCTGGGCATGGTCGGTACCTCCCCCACCACGGCCGAAGAGCGCTTCACCTTCGGCAGTTTGTTCCTCGGCGACGGCTTGTCGCTCGTCGCCGTGGCCCTGGGAATCTTCGGCCTGGCCGAAATCGCCTCCCGCGCCAGCCAACGCCGCGGCGACAACCAGCAGGTCAAGGTCACGGGCGGCTGGGGCGCGGGCATCCGCGAATGGCTCACCCACTGGAGCCAGGTCCTGCGCGGTTCGCTGATCGGCATCTGGGCCGGCGTCCTGCCGGGCGTCGGGGCTACAGCCGGCACCTGGCTGGCCTACGGCCAAGCCGTCGCGACCGCCAAGGACAAGCGCAAGTTCGGCAAGGGCGACCCGCGGGGAATCGTCGGCCCGGAGAGCGCCAACAACTCCGTCGAGGCCGGAGACCTGATCCCCACCCTGCTCTTCGGCATCCCCGGCGGCGTCCCCTCGGCCATGCTGCTCGGCATGCTGCTGACGTACGGCATCCAGCCCGGTCCCAGCATCATCACCGACCACCTGGACCTCATGTATCTCATCGTGTGGTCGTTCGCCATCGCCTCGGTCCTGGGCGCGCTGTTCTGCTTCCTGACCGTCCGTCCGTTGTCTTCCCTGACGAAGGTGCCCTTCGCCGTCCTCGCGGCCGGCCTGGTTGCCATCATGCTGCTCGGTTCCTACCAGGACGGCGGACAGATGGGCGACTTGTGGGTCATGGTCCTGCTGGGCGTCGTCGGCTGGGTCCTGAAGTCAACCGGCTTCCCCCGCGCACCGTTTCTCATCGGCTTCGTGCTGGCCATCCCGCTCGAGCGCTACTACTTCCTGACGGACAGCCTCTACGACGGTTTTGAGTGGATGCTCCGTCCCGGAACCATGGTCTTCCTCGCCATCCTCGTGGTTCCGATCCTCTGGAACATCTTCAAGTGGGTCCGGGCCCGTCGCCGCCTCGACCGGGACGACGATCCAAAGGACGAAAACCCGATCGATGCCGAGTCGCCGCTCAAGAACTCACGGTGGTCCTTGGGAACGGCCATCGTGATCACCTCCATCTTCGCCCTGTCCCTGCTGGCCTCGGCGACTTTCTCCCCCGAGGCACGGCTGGTTCCACAACTGGTCGGCTGGGCGGGCCTGTTGATCGGATTCGCCCTCACCACCCAGGAGCTCCTGAACCGTCGTCGCTCGCTTCACGCGCCCGCGGTCGCCACGGCCTCCGTGGAGGTGGCC
This sequence comes from Micrococcaceae bacterium RIT 802, assembly GCA_016892645.1. Taxonomy (GTDB): domain Bacteria; phylum Actinomycetota; class Actinomycetes; order Actinomycetales; family Micrococcaceae; genus Arthrobacter_H. The sequence goes on along the minus strand of JAFEMX010000025.1, from coordinate 6,229 downwards.
AGTCCGGCCCTGGTGACGACCAGTTCGTCCCACAGCCACGGCGCCGACGCGATCGCGCCGTCGCATGCGGCGAGCGCAGACCCGGCCATCGGCAGCTCCGGTCATCATGCTCCGGGGGCCGGAGGTCACGGCGCGGGAACCGATGCCGATCGGACCGCCGGCTTCGGGGCCGCAGACACGAAACCGCGCACACCGCGCCGCTACGGCCCGGGGTGGACCGAAGAGGCGGGCTTCGCCTTCAGGACCTTCCTGTGGATGTGCGGATTCCTGGTCCTGACGGCCCTCGTGGGATACATGGCGGCCGTGATGATCTTCGTCCCGTCGTTCCTCCTGATCGTCGCGCGGGCCAAGACGAAGACGGTCATCATCTACACGGCTGTCCTGTGGGTCGTCCTGTTGGCCCTGCCCTCGCTGCTGCCCATCGATCTTCCTCCGGGCCTGCTCGGCCGGTGGATCTGACCGCCATTCCAGTCCTGAAAGGACGACACATGACCATTCTGGCCTGCTATACAGATACCGACCACGGCCGCGCAGCAGTACTCCGCGCAGCGGCGGAAGCCGATCGTCTCGACTCCGACCTGCTCATCGCCAACATCGACACCGATAGGTCCCCCGTGGACCTTGCCCTCTTGGGCATTGACGAGAGCAGCTTTTCCGCCCGGGGACGATCCGTCGGACACCTTCCACCATCAGAAGCGGTGCACGACGCCGCCGATCTGGTGCTCCAGGCCGAACAGGACCGTGACATCGAGCTGATCGTCCTGGGTTTGCGACGCCGTTCCCGCGTGGGAAAGCTCCTGTTGGGAAGCCATGCCCAGCGGATCCTCATCGACGCCGCAGGACCGGTCCTCACGGTCAAGGCGCAGTAGACAGGCGGCAGCGGCAGGCGGCAGAGCAAACCCGCCGCTGCCGCCGAGGTGGAAGTGCCCGTCCGGTCGATCCGGACGGGCACTTTCGTTGTTCGCCCACCATTCCGGCATTCGTCGTGCGATCGATGTCTTCCCATGAGGTGCTCGTCGTCATGAGTTCACACTGGGTTGCCACGGTGGATCGTGGTCGCCCCACGGACGCGGGCGGCTTCCACTCCCCGGAGGTTCATCGTGAGCACCAGCAGCACACCGCCCGACCACCACCGACGCCCCCGACGCTCCACCCGACGAGCGGCAGCCGCCCTCGCCGTGGTCGTCGCCGGATCGTTGATTCCCGCCGCAGCCAGCGCCACACCAGCCCAGAAGACACCCTCCGCATCGGGATGGGCCGACTCCGCATATCGCGGATCCGTCGATGTCGTCCGAGCCAAGAAACCCGCTGCCGACCCCGCGCAGCAGCTGTCCGGCGTCGTCTTCAACGACAAGGACCAGGACTCCCACCAGGACCGCGGGGAACGAGGCATCGCCGGCACCAAGGTCTCGAATGGCCGCATCGTGACCACCACCGACGCCAACGGGCGGTACACCGTGCCCGTGTACGAAAACATGACGGTCTTCGTCACCCAGCCGCGTGGCTTCCAGGTTCCGGTCGACGGGGACAACGTTGCACAATTCTCCTACCACCACCTGCCCGAGGGATCCCCCGAACTCAAATACGGCGGCATCCAGCCGACCGGGGCGTTGCCAAAGGCAGTGAACTTCCCGCTGGCCAAGGACCCGGGAACCGCCGCATCAGAACAGCACTGCCTCATCGGCGGCGACATCCAGACCTACGACCAGAAGGAAGTCGAATACGCCCGTCAGGGCGCGTTCGGCGATCTGGCCCAGCGCACTGACTACACCTCCTGCGGAGCCTTGTTCATCGGCGATGTGGTCGGCAACGACCTGTCGCTGTACCCGCAGACCCGTGAACTCACCGGCATGCTCAACGGTCCCGCGCGCTTCCTGCCCGGGAACCACGACATCGACTTCGACGCCACCGACAGCGCCCACAGCTTCGATACGTTCAAGCAGAACCTGGGTCCGGAGTACTACTCCTACGACACCGGCAAGACCCACGTCATCGCCCTGAACACCGTGGAATACCCGATGAAGGTCCCGGCCGCCAAAGGCGACTACAAGGGATCGATCGATCCCCAGCAGCTCGAGTGGCTGCGCCGGGACATCGCCAACACCCCGAAGGACAAGCTGATCGTCCTCGCGTCCCACATCCCGATCCTCGACTTCGCCGATCAGGAGTTTTCCCAGCACCAGGTCAAGCAAGCACAGGAGATCTACGGCATGCTCAAGGGCCGCAAGGCCGTCGAGGTCGCCGGCCACACGCACAGCCTCGAGAACCTGCGAACCGGCGACTCCACGGCCGGATGGCGGGAGACCTTCGGCGTCAAGAAGCTCCCCTTCCCCCACCTCACCGCGGGCGCCATCGCCGGCGACTGGTTCTCCGGGCCACTGACGGAGGCCGGATACCCGACGGCCGTCCAGCGCGATGGTGCCCTGCCCGGCGTGCTGACGCTGGACATCAAGGGCAACAAGTTCACCGAGCGGTTCACGGTGCGCGGCGACGACGACGACCAAATGGCGCTGGGCCTGAACACGCCCCGCTACCGCGACTGGTACGAGGCCAACGAGACGAACAAGGGCAAGGCCCCGGCCTTCGACACACCCCACGAGGTGAGCCGCGCCGATCTGGGAGACGACTCGTGGCTGACAGTAAACGTCTTCATGGGTTCCACCGGCTCGAAGGTAGTGGCTTCGATCGACGGCAAACGCGCGCGAAAGGCCACCCGAACCCAGCAAATGCAGGGTGAGGCGCAGAACGTCGGCGCGGAATTCAGCGACCCGGCGGCCACCCAGGTCCAGCTGGTCCATGGAGGCAGCCTGGCCGACCGGTCCATGCACCTCTGGCGGCTGCGGCTTCCCGAGTCGCTGAAGCCCGGCAAGCACACAGCATCGGTCACGACGACCGATATCCACGGCCGCAGCTTCACCGAGAAGCTGAAGTTCACGGTCACCGACTGAGGCGCCAGCCGTGGGAAGGCGGGGGCGACAATCGAACGTCGCCATGACGGTCGGGCTGCTCGGCGACGACGTGACGGATGTCCGACGCGACACTGACCCGTAGAGCGGGGTGGGGCACCATCAGGTGCCCCACCCCGCCGTCGTTCATGGATTCGGCGAAATGCCGAGGTGGTGTTCGAGCACGTGTTCGGCGATCGCCATGGCGGAGGTGGCTGCCGGGGAGGGCGCGTTGCGCAGCAGCGTGACGGCGCCGACCTGGTCGACCGCGAAGTCATCCACGAGCGACCCGTCCTTGTCCCAGGCCTGGGCGCGGACGCCGGCGGCGGTCTTGGCGGCCAGGTCGGAGGGCCGGAGCTCGGGAACGAAGCGCCTGGCCTGCTGGAAGTAGAGCGGCTTGATGAGCGATGCGGAGATCTCGCGGACTCCCATCCTCCAGTGCTGCCGCGCCAGGACGGGTGCGCCGGGCCAACGTAGCGATTCGACGGTGTCGCGCATCGAGATCCTGCCCCAGCCGTAGCCCTCCCGGGCCAGGGCGGGCACCGCGTTCGGGCCGACGTGCACGTCGTCGTAGACCCCGCGGGTGAAGTGGACACCGAGGAATGGGAAGCGCGGGTCCGGCACCGGGTAGATCATGCCCTTGACCAGGTCCTGCCGGCCGGGGGCCATCGACCAGTATTCGCCGCGGAAGGGCAGGATCTTCGGCGACGGCGAGGCGCCGACCATGCGGGCGATGACGTCGGATTGCAGCCCGGCACAGACGATGAGCCGGTCGAAAACGTGGGATCCGGCGGTCGTCGAGACGGTGACCGTGCCGACGCCAGGTGCGACGGCGGTGACCTCCTGGCCGAGCAGGATGGAGCCGCCGGTCCGGCGGACGTCATCGGCGAGGGCCTCGGTGATGGCCGCATAGTCCACGACGGCGGTTTCCGGGGAATGGACTGCAGCGACCCCGGCGACGTGGGGTTCGATCTCGCGCATCTGCGCGCCCGTCAGCCGGCGCAGCCCGGGGACCCGGTTCTCCCGGGAGCGACGTTCGATGTCATCGAGTCGCGGAAGCTCGTCCTCGGTCACGGCGACCACGAGCTTGCCGAGTTCGCGATAGGGCAGGTTCCGGTCCCGGCAGAACTCGCGGGTCATCGCCCGGCCGCGGGCACAGAGCGTGGCCTTCAGGGAACCGGGCTGGTAGTAGAGGCCTGCATGCACGACGCCGGAGTTGTGGCCCGTTTGATGTGCCGCGACCCGGTGTTCCTTCTCGATGACCGTCACGTCCGCGTCGCCGGTCGCCGCCAGGGAGCGGGCGATCGCGATGCCCACGATGCCGCCGCCGATGATCCCGATCCGTTCAGCCATGCCGCTCCCCTCGATGGCCCGCCATGGGCCTTGCCCGATTCTTGCACGGACCGTCCATCAGATGCCGGTGGTCCCGTCGATGCGTTCACGCAGAATGTCGGCGTGGCCGCAATGCCGGGCGTATTCGGCGATCATGTGGCTGAAGATCCAGCGCAAGCTCACCCGGGCCCCCATGAACGAGGCGGTGTCCGAGAGCTCCCGGTCGGCGCAGCGGGTGCGTGCGGCGGCGACTTCTGCTTCCCATCGGTCCACTGCCGTGGCGCAGCAGGTCGCGGGATCAACCTGGAATCCGCCGTCGTGCCCCTCCGGCGTCCTGCCTCCGGGGTAAACGGGCGGAAGGTCCTGGCCGGCGAGGATGCGGCCGAACCAGTTGCGTTCGACCTCGGTGAGGTGCTGCACCAGGCCCTGCAGGCTCAGTTCCGAGGGCTCGACCGGGCGTTGCCGCAGGGCCTCGGCGCCGACGCCGTCGCAGATCAGCAGCAGGGTGGAGCGGTAGTAGTCGAGCCAGCCCTCGAGGGTTTCGCGTTCGGGGGCGTCCAGGGGCGGCATGGTGCGTTCGATGGTGGTCATGGACGCCATGATGCCAGCCGGATCCGACTATCTGGACGCCATCTTCAACTCGACCCACAGCACCGCGTCGACCAGGGTGCCTTGGACGGACTTGGCCTGCAGGCGTTGCATCGGCGGGACGGCGGTATCGATGCACGAGCCGACAGCCGTCGAGACGCTCCGCTCGGCGGCGGGGCGCTTGCCCTGCCCGGCCAGGACCGCCACCTGCTGGACGCCGGTCAGGGGCTGCAGGCGTGCTCGGAAACTGATGTCGTGGGGTCCTTTCGCGGGGTTTCGTTGATCCGGTCCGGCCGGTGGCGAACCGGCCCTCCACCGAAGGTATCGCGGGACGCAGGCCCCGGGCACCCCCGGTGGTGGGCCGAGTGGCCCGCCCGCTGGTGGCCCGGACCGCAGGATCTCCGGGGCTCAGCCGTCCCGGGCCGCCAGATAGTCCCTGAGCCCGTGTTCACCTTGCCGCATCACGCGGGCATGCATCGCCGAGAACGCCGGCGCGGCGATCGGGGACAGCAGCGCCATCCAGCGTCGGGCGGGGCGGACGATCCACTGGATGTGCACCGCGGTCCGGTCGCCATCCTCCACCAGCGCGACCCTGCCGATGCCCCTCAGATCCCCCTCCGCGTCGAATTCCACGAACCGGGGCGCCTGCACCCGGGTCGGGCGGATCGTGAGGTGCAGGGTGTAGCCGGGGGCCGCGCGGAAAGCCAGGGACGCGTTGCGGCCGACCAGCCCGCCCCCGTCGGCGGTGGCGTCGACCGGTTCGGCGGCCGGCCCGTCGACCGGCCCGTCCGCGGCACATTGCGCCCACCAGTCGGGCCAGCTCATCCGCGGATCGGCAATGACGTCCCACACCCGTTGGGCGGGCGCGTGGAGACTCCAGCGGGTGTGCAGATCGTAGCGGGGCGATGCCATGCCCCAGTGTTTCGGACCGGCATCGCCCTGGCAAACGACAGCCAGGCGAAAGGTGAGGCGCATCACCTCGGACCGGCAAATCCAATCCGCACCCGTTTCCCGTTGCGAACCCCCGACATTGTGGTCCGGGGAAAACCTGCGGACCCGCCGTCAACCCAGGAGGAACCACCGTGAAGAAGAACACCGGGAACATCGCCCAGCGCCTCGCCGGAGTCGGCACCGTGGGTGCCCTCGCCGTCGGCTTGGCCGTTGTCGCAGCACCGGCAGCACAGGCCGCGGACGCCGCGCCCGCTTCCCCGACACTGGTCCAGGGTCCGCTGGTCAACGGTCCGCTGATCGAAGGCGGCCTCCTGGGCGGAGACGTCCTCTCCGGCGGCCTGCTCAACGGTTCGCTGAACCAGGTCATCCGGGACGCACTGAAGTTCGGCCAGTTCCAGTAGCCCCGGCACCGA
>JAFEMX010000024.1 GCA_016892645.1 Micrococcaceae bacterium RIT 802 | reverse complement strand
TCTTGGTGTAGGACTGGCCATAGTACTTTTCCAGTATCTGGCGGCCCCTCGCGCGCAGCTGTGTCGGCGACTTGCCGGGGGCGACGGCCAACATGTCCGCCCCGAAGTCACGCCGGTCCGCGCGGGCCTTCGCAGCGCGTGCGGCGACGTCCCGCTCCCATTCCTCTTTTGTCGCCTCGTCGGCGTCCCGCGGCGGCGCCGGCGGCATCTCCGGAACGATGTGCTGTGTGTGTTCGAGAATCCGTTGGACATGGCTGGTGCCGATCCGTCCCAGCGCCATGGATTCGAGGACCTCGGGTGTATCCATCACCAAGGTCTCGGCCTGTTCCAGCACGCGGTGGGCCTGGCCCTGAGACAGTCCGCCGAGGAGCGATATCTCCATGGCCGCGCTGTCGGTGGCCGCGAAGGACACCATGCGCCCGGTGCGCAAGGAAATCTGCATGCCCTGTCGGTTCTCCAGCGCCGCCAAGCGGGGATCCACCGCGTGCTGGGCCTCGTCATGGAGCATGACCGCGGCCCTGAACTTCTCAGCTTCGGCGAAACGTGACAATGCCTCGGCCGCCTTGTAACGAGGCGAGCCGGTCACGGAAGCCCCGGCCACCCGGGTGAGCTTCCACCCGTCGACCTCCACCGACTCCGCGACTTCTTCCATGACCCCACTCTGCCAGCCGCCTCCGACAGAATGGATGCCGCATACGGGACAGTGGACAACCCATCGCCGATCTGGCTTGTGGAGGTTTCGCCGCGGCAACCGCGCACATTGCAGCGGTGCCGTTGCCGGTGGCGGCCCGTGTGGACTCGGGTTTCCGCGCGGCCTAGGCGGTTTCCCCGTCGGCCGTGCCGGACTCGAGGCCATCGCCGTGGTCGAGGATGCCGCGGGCTGCCAGCGCGTCACCGGTCTGATGGGCGAAGGCCACCGCCGAGACCACCACGGGGCCGGCCAAGGCGACAGGATTGCGTTGCAGCCCGCGGGCACGCGCGGCATCCGCGACGTCGGCGATGCAACCGAGCATGGCCGGGATGCTGCGCAACATGAGGCCCACGGCCAGGGCGACCACGTCCGGATTCACGCCCAGGCCCCGAAGGGGCGAGCAGGCCCAGGACAGGCCCTCGACGATGACTGATTGTTCCGTGGTCAACAGCAGCAGGCGTGCCAACTGCAAGGCCGCCACCATGCCGCCGACGATCGTGAAAGCGGCCCAGGGCCCGTTCATCCACCACTGGTAGATGCCCAGCAGCGCCAGAACCCACCACAGGAACCGCAACGGTGCCGCCCACGCGGCCAGCACCCGCCTGCCTGCCGCGGCATACAGGACCACCCCCATCGCGAGCAGGACCGCTGCGGTGATCGGGGTGCGCCAGAGGACCAGGGCGGCCCCGCAGGCGATGAGCACGAGGTACTTCAGCCACAAGGGGGCCCGGTGGACCGGGGATCCGCCGGGGATCCGCAATCCGATGAGGAGCGCATGGCCACGCATCAGCGGCGTCCCCGCCCGGGGTCCAGCGCCAGACGGCGGTAACGGTCCACGGCCTGCCGCGGATCCCCGTCATGGACGATCCGACCCGCGTCGATGACGAGCACGCGGTCCGCCCGTGCGGCGAAGTCGAGGTCATGGGTGGCGTACACGACCTGCTGGTCCAGCCCGAAGAGCGTGTCCTGGAGCAGGATGTTGTTGCGCAGGTCCAGCAGCGTGGTGGGCTCGTCGGCGACGACGATGCCCTGGCCGGTGGCCAGCACGCTGGTCAGGGCCACCAGCTGGCGTTCGCCACCCGAGAGCTCGTGGACGCTGCGTTCGGCCAGGTGGGACAGCCCCATGGCCTCGAGATGGAGCAAGGCCGCCTCCCGCCGTCGTGCCCTGTTCTTGACAGTGGCCTTCAGCGAGAGCTCGACGTCCTCGCGCACCAGGGGCATGACCAGTTGCGAGAGCGGGTCGCTGAACAGGAAGCCGACGCGGCGGCGGACCGCCGAGACGTCACGCACCGTGTCCTTGCCGTCGACGGTGACGCGCCCGGTGGTGGGCCGGGCCAGGCCGTTGACGAGGCGCAGGAAGGTCGACTTCCCCGAACCGTTGGCGCCGATGACGGCAATGCGGTGGCCGGCCAGGTCGACGGTCGTCGGTTCCAGGAGCACGCTGTCGGGTCCGTCGCCGCCCGGATCGGGGACGCTGACGCCGGCCGCATGGAAACTGATCACCCCGCGGGCCTAGGCAGTGAAATCGCGGCGTGCCATGCGGGGGAACGCCTTGAAGACCGTGGCGGCGACCAGGGCGGCGATGAGGTTCTTCACCAGGTCCCCGGGCCAATAGGCCAGATCGACCAGTGCCGCCTGTCCGAGTGGGAGGTGCCCGTTGATGCTCATGCCCAGGATGCCCAGCGGGTGGGTGACGAGGATCGAACCGGCCATGGCAGCGGCGAAAAGCCACAGCACCCGGGCCCGGCGGGTCCTGCGCAATACGAGGGTGGCCAGTGCGCCGGCGACCAGGGCCGCCAGGGGGAAGGCGAGCAGGTAGCCGGCGGTGGGGCCGGCCAGGACCCCGAGGCCGCCGCTGAACCGGGCGAAGATCGGCACGCCGGCCAGGCCGACGACGACGTAGAGGAGCACGCTCACCGTGCCGCGCAGCGCACCCAGGCACAGGGCCACCAGCGAGACCGCCAGTGTCTGCAGCGTGATGGGCACCCCCAGCGGCCCGACCGGAATGGCCGGAACCAGCGTCAGCGCAGCCAGTAGGGCGGCGAACACGGAGACCAACCCCAAGTCGCGGGCGCCCCACGCCGTGCGGTGGGTCGGGCGCCGGTCGGTCTCGAGTGAGTGATGCGTCATGGAAACCATGGTACTTGATCGGTGTTCAAGGCGTGGTGGCGCGCCAGAGCGGGGTTGTGCGGGCCGTCACCCTCTGCGCGCGGGGCCCGGCACGCGTACACTGGAAAGGTTGCGTGTGAGCGCACCGCATTCCATTCGAGAGGTTTCCATTGATTTCCGTTGCCGACCTTGAGCTCCGTGCCGGTGCTCGACTCCTGATGGAGGGTGTTTCCTTCCGCATCGACCAGGGGGACAAGATCGGCCTGGTCGGGCGTAACGGCGCCGGCAAGACGACCATGACCCGTGTGCTCGCCGGGGAGTCGGAGCCGACCGGCGGGACGGTGATCCGCAACGGATCCATCGGCTACCTGCCGCAGGATCCGCGCACCCCCAACATGGCCCAGCTCGCCCGGGACCGCATCCTCTCCGCCCGTGGGCTCGACGAGGTCGTCACGAAGCTCAAGAAGTGCCAGGACGAGATGGGCAGCGAGGACGAGAGCATCCGGACGAAGGCGATGAACCGCTACGACCGGTTGGACGCCGAGTTCATGTCGCGTGGCGGATACGCCGCCGAAGCCGAAGCGGCGGCCATCTGCAACAACCTGGCCCTGCCCGAACGGCTGCTGGACCAGAGCCTGGATACGCTCTCCGGTGGCCAGCGCCGCCGTGTGGAACTGGCCCGGATTCTCTATGCCAACGCCGAGACGCTGCTGCTCGACGAGCCGACCAACCACCTCGACGCCGACTCCATCGCCTGGCTCCGTGAATTCCTGCGCAACCATCAGGGCGGACTCATGGTGATCTCGCACGACACCGGGCTGCTGGAAGCAACGGTGAACAAGGTCATCCACCTCGACGCCAACCGGGCCACCATGGACCTTTACAACCTGGGCTGGAAGCGCTATCTCGAACAGCGCGAGACCGATGAGCGCTCCCGCAAGCGCGAGCGTGCCAACACCGAGAAGAAGGCCAGCACGCTGTTGGCGCAGGCCAACAAGATGAAGGCGAGGGCCTCCGGCGCCTCCGCTGCACAGAGCATGCTCAAGCGCGTGGACCGCCTCATGGGCGGTCTGGAGGAGGTGCGCGTCCAGGACCGGGTGGCGGCGCTGCGCTTCCCGGATCCGGCGCCGTGCGGCAAGACCCCCATGATGGCCAAGAACCTCAGCAAGTCCTACGGCTCGCTGGAGATCTTCATGGACGTCGACCTGGCGATCGACCGCGGCTCCAAGGTCGTGATCCTGGGCCTGAACGGTGCCGGCAAGACCACGCTCTTGAAGATGCTGGCCGGCGCCGCTGAGCCGGACACCGGGGAGATCATCCCCGGGCACGGGCTGAAGATCGGCTACTACGCCCAGGAGCACGACACGCTCGACACCGAGCGCAGCGTCCTGGAGAACATGCGCTCCGCGGCCCCGGACAGCCTGGGCGACGCCGAGGTGCGCGGCATCCTGGGTTCGTTCATGTTCAGCGGCGATGACGTGAATAAGCCGGCCGGGGTGCTCTCCGGCGGCGAGAAGACCCGTCTGGCGTTGGCGACGATCGTGGCGTCCAGCGCCAACGTGCTGCTGCTCGATGAGCCGACGAACAACCTGGACCCCGCCAGCCGCGCGGAGATCCTGAACGCGCTGGGCAACTACCCCGGCGCCGTCGTGATGGTCAGTCACGACGAGGGCGCCGTGGCGGCGCTGAACCCCGAGCGCGTGGTCCTGTTGCCCGACGGCGACGAGGACCTGTGGAACGACAGCTACCTGGACCTGGTGACGCTGGCGTAGTTCCCCGTCCTTGACCCTGCGGGCCCCCGGCGTGTGCCGGGGGCCCGCTGCGCGTGGACCCGCCGGGGATCCGGCGCACTCCCTTACCGGTTCGCCTGGTCCTCGAAGCTGTCGAGGTAGGCGTCCTCGAGCTCCTCGTCCGTCGGGGTGTCGCCGCGGCGGCGCGTGGGCCGTGCCCGGGGCGCCCGGTAGGCGGAGTGGATGACCTCGACGCCGGCGGCCTGCGCCTCGGCGGCTTCCTGCGCGTCCTCGCGGTTGATGCGCGCCTGCTGGCGGGCGGCGTAGCCCAGGCCCACGAAGGAGAGCACGCCGAAGGCGAACCACTGCAGCGAGTACGACAGGTGGTTGCCCGTATCCACCGACGGGCGCTCCAGCGCCGTCGGCATGACGGCCACGGACGGCCGCTCCGAGGCCAGCACGCCGTAGGCGCCCGGTGCGACCGGGTAGCCGAGGAGCTCGGCGACGTGGGGGAGCTCGACGGAGGCGATCTGCCCTTCGGGTGCGGAGCGGGTCACCGCGGGTTCGCCGATCTTCAAGCGGGCCGTGATCTCCACCGTTCCCGCCGGGGGGGCCGGGACGGTATCCGGCCGGCCCGCGGAGTCATCGCCGATGGGCAGCCAGCCGCGGTCGATGACGACCACCGTGCCCTGCTCGGTGCGGAACGGGACCAGGACCTCGTAGCCGGGGGAGCCGTTGTTCGGCCGGTTGCGCACGATCAGCGTGTCCTCGGGGAGGTAGGTCCCCGACATCGTCACGGGGGTCCAGGCCTTGTCCTCGGGGAGCGTCTGGAAATAGGGGCGGGCCTGGGCGAACGAAAGCGGCGCGGCGTCGTAGTTGGCCTCCACCCGGGAATTGTCCGTCCGTGCCTCGTCGAGCCGGTTCATCTGCCAGCGGCCCAGTCCCACGCACGCTGCCGCGAAGATGCAGACCAGCAGCAGCCAGCCGAGCCAGCGCGTGCTGGCCAGGAATCGGTACACGGGATCAGCCCTCCTGGGCGTCGTCGGAAAGGGGGCGCGATTCCTTGAACAGTCCGCGCTCCGTCAGGTAGGTGGTCAGCCAGTCCCGGTGGTCGCCGCAGGCCAGCCAGGTCTTCCGTCGTTCCGGGGTGTGGATCCGCGGGTTGTTCCAGAGCAGCTGCCAGGCCGCCGGCTGGCGGCAGCCCTTGCGGGAGCAGGTCGGAATGGTCGGCCCATCGACGCCGGACAGCTGGTCGAAAATGCTCATCCGCTGTGGTTTTCCCTTCCCCGGTGGTGCCGGCGGGCGCCGTGGGGCCCGGGCGCCTCGTGTGTACCGGGTGTCTCGTGTGTACCGGGTGCCTCGGGGGTGTACAACTCGCCGGGCAGCACCTCGGATGCGGACTCCGCCGCGGCCGACGGGGCATCCGGTTCCCGGTGGTCGTCGTCGCCGGCATGATCCGCGCCGGAGGTGCCCGGCGCGGGGGCGCCGGTCAACTCGGAGGGGGGACCGGCGTCGTAGTAGTTGCTGGCGCTGCGCTTGTCCAGGTTCGTCCCGCTGGCATTGGCGACGATCACGGCGAAGTAGGGCAGGATCACCGCCAGCACGAGCATGACGACCTGCAGCCAGCCGTGCACGAAGAACGCCGCGATGAAGCAGGCCAGGCGCACCGACATCGAGACGGTGTACTTGATGGTGCGCGAGCGCATGTCGGCGGAGCGTGACTCATCGGCATCGGTGATCCGCTGCGGATGGCCCGCCGGGGGCTGCGCGTGGGGGTGCTGGGGATTCTGGGTCATGTTTCTTCCGTGGGCTGCCCCTCCATTGTCTCACCACCGGGTCGATCCGCCGAACCCGGGCGCGGACGGGCGCGTGGATAGACTGGAGCCGCAACCAACGACCATCCGACGTGGAGGACCCATGACCGAAAACGCCCAGCACACCCCGCGCAGCGTCCTGATCACCGGCGGCAACCGGGGGATCGGCCTGGCGATTGCCCGGGCCTTCGAGGCCAACGGCGACCGGGTGGCCATCACCTACCGCAGCGGCGAGGTCCCCGCGGGCCTGCTCGGCGTGAAGGCGGATGTGACGGATACGGCGTCGATCGATGCGGCGTTCACCGAGGTCGAGGCGGCGCACGGGCCCGTGGAGGTGCTCGTCGCCAACGCCGGGATGACCCGCGACATGCTGCTGCTGCGCATGAACGAGGACGACTTCTCCTCGGTCCTGGACACCAACCTGACCGGTGCCTTCCGGGTCATCAAGCGCGCGTCCAAGGGCATGATCCGTGCACGCAAGGGCCGGATCGTGCTGATCTCCTCCGTGGTGGGGCTGCTCGGGTCCGCCGGGCAGGTCAACTACGCGGCCTCCAAGGCCGGCCTGGTGGGCATGGCCCGCTCGATCACCCGCGAACTCGGCTCCCGCAACATCACGGCCAACGTGGTCGCCCCCGGCTTCGTGAACACCGACATGACCGCCGAACTGCCCGAGGCCACCCAGAAGGAGTACCTTGCCGGGATCCCCGCGGCACGGTTCGCCGAACCCGCCGAGGTCGCCGGCGTGGTCAGGTGGCTCTCCAGCGACGAGGCCGCCTACATCTCCGGCGCGGTCATCCCGGTCGACGGCGGATTGGGCATGGGCCACTAGGTCCGGCGCCACCGAATCTTGTTGCTTCCCTACAACTGCACGACGCCGGCCCGGCTGGCAAGATGGAGGGGAGCGCCCGCCGCGGCGGGCACCTTTTTGCAGCATTCCCACCATTCCGGGGCGGACCCGGACTAGGAGCATTCATGACCGATCTCTCCGGCAAGACAGCCATCGTCACCGGTTCCTCGCGCGGCATCGGCGCCGAGGTGGCCAAGAACCTGGCCGCCGACGGTGCCGCCGTCGTGGTCAACTACCGGCAGAAGGCCCCGCGGGCGAACAAGATCGTCGCCGGCATCACCGAGGCCGGCGGCCAGGCCGTGGCCGTGGGCGCGGACCTGACCGAGGAGGCCGGCGCGCAGGCGCTCGTCGACGCGGCCACCGCGAACTTCGGCTCCCTGGACGTGCTGGTGCTCAACGCCTCGGGCGGCATGGAATCGGGCCTGGGCGAGGACTACGCGCTGCGGCTGAACCGCGACGCGCAGGTCAACATGCTGCGCACCGCGGCCGCCGTCATGCCCGCGGGCTCCCGGGTCGTGTTCGTCACCAGCCACCAGGCGCACTTCATCGAGAAGACCGCCACGCTGGACGCCTACGAGCCGGTGGCCCGGTCCAAGCGCGCCGGCGAGCTGGCCCTGCGCGAGGAGATCCCGGCCCTGGAGGCCAAAGGCATCTCGCTGGTCGTCATCTCCGGCGACATGATCGAGGGCACCGTCACCGCCACGCTGCTCGACCGTGCCCAGCCCGGCGCCATCGAGGAGCGCCGCAAGGCTGCCGGCAAGCTGCTGACCGTCGAGGAGTTCGGCGTGCAGGTGGCCGCCATGGCCACCGCCGACGTGCCCACCGGCCACACCGAATACGCCGGCGGCGCCGGCCACTTCCTGGACTGACCCGCGGGCCGGCCGCACGCAAAAGGGGGTGTTCCCACCGGTTGGTGGGAACACCCCCTGTCGCGTCGCGCCAGGCAGTCGCCGCTGCCCGCTACTTCTTCTTCGGGTCCTTGCCGCAGACGATCTTGTTCCACGGCTGGTAGGTCCAGTGCAGGCTGTCGTGCAGCGTCTCCGATCCGGAGGTGCGGGTGCGGTGCACGTCCACGGAGAAGCCCTTCTGCCCGCCGGATTCGGAGACGCACTTCTCGGCGTCGTTGTACCGGGTCTTGGGGTTCGTCTTGTTGTAGTGCTCCGAGGTCTTGGAGGTGACCGTGTACTTCTTGGTGCCCCAGAGGCGGGTGTGGACGCGGTCGCTGCTCACCCAGGCCTGGATCATCACCGCGTGGCCGGTGTTGTTCTTCCAGGCCATGTCGATCTGGCCTTCCCAGAGGGTGGATTCACGTCCTGCCGGGTAGCGGTCGAACCACCGGCTGTGCGGGCGGTGCGCGATGTTGTCCATGCCGCCGAGCCAGCCGACGTTGAACAGCTGGGTGGAGATCTGCGAGAGCCCGCCACCGACGGCGGTGGTCGAGAACCCGTCCTCGACCACACCGGACTCGAAGTAGCCGTTGGCCACGGTGATCGGTGCCAGCGCCTTGGTCAGCGAGAACGTCTCGCCGGGCATGACGATCAACCCGTTGAGCTTGGCCGATCCGGCCCGCAGGTTCTTGGTGCGGACCGTGTCGTAGGTCGGGTAGGGGGTGGAGAACTCGACGATCTCCTCCTTGACGCCCAGGGCCTTGGCCTTCTTCGTCGTCAATTCGGGCTGAGTGACCTTCAGGTCGACCGTGGCGGTCCGCTGCTTCGTGGTCGCGGCCACCAGGACCTTGTCGGACAGCTTCGCCGTATCGACCCCATGGCCCTCGACGGCCGGGACGATGGCCGGCTTGCCGCCGCGCAGGATGATCTTCGCGTCCTTCGCGGTCGAGCCCATCTTCGGGTTGGCCTCCAGCACCTGGTCCGCGAGCTTGTCGTTGTCCAGCTTCATCGTCACGGCGCCGTCGGCCACCGTGAACGATGCGGCCTGCGCCAGCGCCGCGGGGGAGAGCGTGGCCTTAAGCCTGCCGGCGGCCACGGTGACGTCGCCCTTCACGAGCGGCTTTGCCTGCTCGTCGCGGGCCTTTTCGAAGGCGGCCGCCGGGGTTTTCGGCTCCACCGCGGTGGTGGCTACCTCGATGGGCTGGGTGGCTCCGAACCAGGCGTCCTCGATGCTGCCGGCCGCCGCGTCGGCGTCGATGGTCTGACCGGTCGTCGGGGCCGTGTAGTCGACGGCGGCGTCCTTGAAGGCGATCTTGCCCTCGGTGGCCTTCGCGTCCAGTTTCGGCCGCAGGTCCTCGACGGCGGCCGTGAGCATGTCCTGGTCGTCGGTGAGAACCGGTTCGATGGATTCCCCGCCGGTGACCCGTTGCCACAGCACCGCGGGGTTGAGGGAGTACCCCGTCTGCCCGGCCAGCGTGGCATCGACGTCGATGCCGAGGCCGGCGTTGGCGGGGAGCAGTTCGGTGTTCTTCTCGCCGGCGGCAATCGTGATCGGTTCGGTGGCCAGCGGGTCGAGCTTCTCATGCAGGCGCGCCGCGGCGTCGGCGGCGTCCAGGCCGCCGATCTGGACCCCGTGCACGCTGGAACCCTGCGGGATCTGGCCGCCGACCAGGGCGGCTCCCCCGGCATAGGCGCCGGCCAGGACGACGACGGCGCCACCTCCGATCAGCCAGCCCTTGAGGTTCCTGCCGCTGCGTTCCGTATCCCGCTTCTTCACCCGCGCCTGCTCCATGTCTGCTCACCGTGGGCGCGCGAAACCGCGCACACCTGTTGCATCCTAGCGCCGCCGCGGGCGGTCGCCGCGCAGGCGGGGGCCCGGTGCCGGTGGTAGTTATCCAATCGTCATGATCAAACGCCGGCCAGATGACGGACGATGTCCAGGCGGGGGAGGTCGATCGACGCGTCGGCGGCGGCCCGCAGCGCAGGTTTGGCCCGGTAGGCGATGCCCAGCCCGGCGGCCCGGACCATCAACAGGTCGTTGGCACCGTCGCCGGCGGCGATCGTGTGCTCCAGCGGGATGCCGGCGTCGGACGCCCAGCGGCGCAGGCAGGCCTCCTTGGCGGCGGCATCGACCACCTCCCCGGACACCGTGCCGGTGAGCAGGCCCTCGGCGATCGACAGGTCGTTGGCGACCGCGAAGTCCAGGCCGAGTTCCCCGGCCAGCGGCGCGAGGATCTGGATGAATCCGCCGGAGACCACGCCGACCAGGTGCCCGGCCGCATGGAAGGCATCCACCAGTTCCCGGGCGCCCTCGGAGAGCACGACGGCGGCACGCACCTGCTCGATGACCCCGGCATCGAGCCCGGCCAGGGTGGCCACGCGGGCGTGCAGGCTGCCCGCGAAATCGAGTTCACCGCGCATCGCCGCCTCGGTGACCGCCGCGACCTCGGCCTCCCGTCCGGCGTGGGCGGCCAGCAGTTCGATGACCTCCTGCTGGATCAGCGTGGAGTCGACGTCCATGACCAGCAGCTTGCGCGGCGCCTCGATCAGCGACGCCGGGACCAGGGCATGCGAGGCGGCGTCGACGGCCAGCTCGGCGGCCAGTGCCGCCCGGGAGGCCTGCAACGGGTCCCGGCCTCCCGCCGTCGTGCCTGCTGCAGGTGTTCCCGGCGACAGTTCATGGGCCAGGGCACGGCGGGTTCCGGCATACCCCGGACCGGCGAAGGCCGTCGAGGAGAGCACCGTGAAGCCGTGCGAGGAGATCACTGCGTCGAGGCCTGCCGGGTCCAGCCGGCCCGCGCCAGCGCCAGCGCCGGGCCCGGAAACGGCCGCGTCGGCCGCTGTGGCCGCGTCGTCGGGGTGGCGGTGGTGGGACACGAGGTAGGCGCAGATCTCCATGCTGGTGATTCTCCCGTGCGGGGGCCGGCACGCGCCACTTCGCGACGCCGGAGACCGCCCTGTGCGACGGCGTGGACGCCGCACCCTGCAGCATTTGGTTGATCACGGCGGTGTTGCCTTAGGGTTTTGACCATGAATGATGTGCTTTCCTTTGCCGGAATCGACGTGGTCCGGGGCCAGAAGAACCTCCTGACGGGTATCGACTGGCAGGTGAAGGACAACGAGCGGTGGGTCGTCCTCGGCCCCAACGGCGCCGGGAAGACCACCCTGTTGCAGATCGCCGCGGCCCGCATGCACCCCACCCGCGGCACCGCCTCGATCCTCGACGAGACCCTCGGCCGGGTCGACGTGTTCGAGCTGCGTCCCCGGATCGGCCTGTCCTCCGGCGCCCTGGCCACCCACATCCCCGGCCACGAGACCGTGCTCAACGCCGTGGTGACCGCGGCCTACGGCACCACCGGGCGGTGGCGGGAGAAATATGACCCGATGGATGAGCGCCGGGCCTTTTCGCTGCTGCACGACTGGGGCATGTCCACGCTGATCAACCGGAAGTTCGGCTCGCTGAGCGATGGCGAACGCAAGCGCGCGCAGATCGCGCGCGCCCTGATGACCGACCCCGAGCTGCTGCTGCTCGACGAGCCAGGTGCCGGGCTCGACCTGGCCGGCCGCGAGGACCTGGTGGCCCGGCTGGCCGAGCTGGCAGCCGACGAGGACGCCCCGGCGATGGTCCTGGTGACCCACCACCTCGAGGAGATCCCGCCGGGCTTCACCCATGCCCTGCTGCTGAACGAGGGTGCCGTCGTCGCGTCCGGTCCAATCGAGTCCACGCTCACCGAGGGCAACCTCGCGGCCGCCTTCTCGATGGACCTGGCGCTGCGCGTGGACGCCGGCCGGTACACCGCCGTCGCCCGCCACGGCGCCTAGGCCCGGCGCCGCGCATGGATCTCTGGAGGGAACTGCTCGTCGGGTTCGCCGGTCTCTGGGCCGGGACGATCAACACCATCGTCGGCTCCGGCTCACTGGTGACCTTCCCGGTGCTGGTCGCACTCGGCTACGCCCCGGTCAACTCGATCATCTCCAACGCCATGGGCCTGGTCGCCGGGGGCTTCTCCGGCGCCTGGGGCTACCGGCGCGAGGCCCGCAGCGTCCCCAGGACGATGCTGAAGCTGCTGCCGGCCTCGTTGCTGGGCGGCATCCTCGGGGCGTTCCTGCTGCTCCACCTGCCCGAAAGCGTCTTCGGGTATGTGGCACCGGTGCTGATCGCCATCGCCGTGCTGCTGGTCATCTTCCAGCCGCGGCTGGCCCGCTGGGTGCGCGAACGCCAGTCAGGGGAGACGCTGCGCCCGGCCCACGCCGACGAGCAGAAGCTCCCCCCGCTGGTCTACGTGCTGGTGTTCCTCATCGGCGTCTACGGCGGCTACTTCACCGCGGCCCAGGGCATCCTGCTCATGGCCGTGCTGGGCATCTTCTTCCACGGGTCGCTGCAGCAGTCCAACGCCATCAAGGTCATCCTCTCGCTGGTGGTCAACCTGGTTGCCGCGGCCTCCTACCTGCTCTTCGCGTTCGAGAGGATCAACTGGCCGATCGTGGCGCTGATCGCCGTGGGCTCGCTCATCGGCGGCTTCATCGGGGCGAAGGTCGGCCGGCGGCTCTCGCCGTTGCTGCTGCGCGGGTTCATCGTGGTGCTCGGGATCGTCGCCCTGGTCAACATGATCGGCAAGCTGGTCGCCTGATGCCGGTCATCGACCTCGAATCATCCGCCGACCCCCGGGTGGCCGACTACGTGGCCCTTTCCGACGCCGCCCTGCGCCAACGCACCGATCCCGGCCGGGGCCTCTACATCGCCGAGAGCTCCAAGGTGCTGCGCCGGGCGCTGGCCGCCGGGCATGTGCCGCGCTCCTTCTTCCTGGCCCCCAAATGGCTGGACGGGCTCTCCGACGTGTTGGCCGCCCACCCGGACGTGCCGGCCTTCGTCGGGACGCCCGGCATGTTGGAGGACATCACGGGGTTCCACCTGCACCGCGGTGCGCTGGCGGCGATGAACCGGCCCGCGCCGGTGCCGCTGGCCGACGTCGTCGCTGGGGCCCGCCGGGTCGTCGTGCTCGAGGACATCGTGGACCACACGAACCTGGGGGCGATTTTCCGTTCGGCGGCGGCCCTGGGCGTGGACGCCGTGCTGGTGTCCCCGCGCTGCGCGGACCCGCTGTATCGCAGGTCCATCCGCGTCAGCATGGGCGGGGTCTTCCAGGTCCCCTGGGCCCGGCTGGATGATTGGAACCAGGGCCTAGACACGCTGCGGGCCGGGGGCTTTACCCTGGCGGCCATGGAGCTGACCGAGTCGGCCCGGCCCATCGACGAGGTTGCGGGGGAGTCCATCGAGCGGATGGCTCTGGTGCTGGGCACCGAAGGCGCCGGCGTCTGCGAGGAAACCCTGGCCGCCGTCGACCTGGCAGTGATGATCCCGATGCGTGCCGGCGTCGACTCGTTGAACGTCGCCGCGGCTTCAGCCGTGGCCATGTGGGAACTGCGATCCCGATAGGCGCGGCGATTTCCGTCGGTGTCCAGCGGTGGGCTATAGTAAACAGTCGGTTCCGTGTCGAACGGAACGACGTACCCGTATGGCCGCTGGCAAAATCCAGTGGCTCGAGCAAAGGTTTAAATCATGAAGTCCAATACGCACCCGGAGTACGCGCCGGTCATCTTCAACGACCTCGCCTCCGGCGAAAAGGTCCTGATCCGCACCACCGCCACGTCCAAGAAGACGGCCGAGTGGGAAGACGGCAACACCTACCCGGTCATCGACGTCGAGATCTCCGCCGCCTCGCACCCGTTCTACACGGGCAAGCAGCGCATCATGGACTCGGCCGGCCGCGTCGAGCGCTTCAACGCCCGCTTCAAGAGCTTCGGCAAGAAGTAGGCACGCACTTCATGTCCAAGGGGGCCCTTCGGGGTCCCTTTGTCGTTAACGGGTATTCAGTCGAAGAGCGCGACGTGCGTGCTGGTGACCGGGTCGATGTGATCGGCGAAGTCGTCGTGCGTCGTCGTCCACTTCTTGACGTACGGGCACATGGGCACCACCCGGAAGCCGGACTCCACGGATTGCCGGATGGCCTCCCGGGTCAACGTCGAGGCCAGGCCCCGACCGCCGAACTCGTCGTCGACCACGGTGTGGAAGAGGATGCGCTGTGCCGTCCCGGACGCCTCGGTATCGCGGTACGACGAGGATCCTGCCGTCTTTCCGTCCACGGTGATGTCGTAGCGGTGTTGGGCGGTATTCAGGGTGACGTCGATGGTCTCGTCCACGGGTGGTCTCCTCGGGTTGGTGGCCTCTCGCCAGTGTAGCGCCGGCCCGGTGGCGTGAGATCGGTGCGGCCGCGGCCCGCTCGTCGTCCGGTCGCCGCGATGGTTACTAGGATGGGATCATGCCTGTCGACGTTGCCGCATCCCCGGACCAGAACCCCTACACGCACCATGGCGAATACAAGGTGCCCGGCGGCAAGCTCGTCGTCGCGGATCTCGAGGTCGCCACCTGGGAGGCTCCGCCGCGCATTGTCCGGGCCAATATCAACGGGGACTTCTTCCTGGAACCGGACGACGCGCTGGACGACATCAACGCTGCGCTCGTGGGGTTGGAAGCCTCGGCACCACACTCGGCCGTCCGGGAAGCCGTGGAGGAAGCCGTGGACGACGACGCAGTCATGTTCGGTTTCGACCCGGCCGCCGTGGCCACCGCAGTGCGCCGCGCGTTGGGCCTGGCCACCAGCTGGGAGGACCACGATTGGGAGGTCATCGGACCGACCGCCCTGCCCATCGCCGTGAATGTCTCGTTGGACGAGGTCATGACCCGCGAGGTCATGGAGGGGACACGGAAGCCGACGCTGCGGATCTGGGACTGGACCGAGCCGGCCGTCGCCATCGGCAGCTTCCAGTCCGTCCGCAACGAGATCAACCCCGAAGGGGCGGCCCGGCACGGGGTGACCGTCGTGCGCCGCATCAGCGGCGGCGGTGCCATGTTCATGGAGGCCGGCAACTGCATCACCTATTCGCTGTACCTGCCGGCGTCACTCGTCGATGGGATGAGCTTTGCCGATTCCTACCCTTTCCTGGATGCGTGGGTCATGGAGTCGTTGCAGCGCCTGGGCGTCGAGGCGTTCTACAAGCCGCTCAACGACATCGCCACACCGCAGGGCAAGATCGGGGGAGCGGCCCAGAAGCGGTTCGCCGGCGGCGCCGTCCTGCACCACGTGACGATGAGCTACGACATCGATGCGGACAAGATGACCGACGTGTTGCGCGTCGGCAAGGAGAAGATCTCAGACAAGGGCATCGCCAGCGCCAAAAAACGCGTCGACCCGCTCAAGCGCCAGGCAGGCATCCCCCGCACGGAGATCATCGAGACCATGGTCTCCACGTTCGCCGCCCGCTACGGTGCCATCCGGACACAGATCGGGGAGGCCACGTTGGAGCGGGCCGACCGGCTCGCCGATGAGAAGTTCCGCACCGACGAGTGGCTGAACCGCGTCCCCTAGACGGCAGCCTGCCCGCGCAGCGTCCGCGCCAACTGGTCCCGCTGTTCGATGACGATCCGGCGCAGCGCCCGGGGCGCGTCGGCGTTCGAAGCCAGCCAGGCATCGGCGGTGCGCAGCACCGGATGGGCCTCCGGCCCCTCCGGCCCCAGGTCCTGGTCCGCGGGGAACAGCCCCTGCACGGTCCGGGTGGCCAGGCCGATGCTCCGCTCGGCCCAGATCCCGGCCAGTGCGGGCCAATAGCGCTCGTAGTACGGGTCGATGAGTTCGTGGGATCCGACGAGGAATCCGTCCACGGTCGCGGTGAGGACATCGTTGGACAGCGGCCGCCCCTCGGCACCGATTCCCGAGAGCGCGGTCTCGAAGGCCGCTGCCTTGACCTCGGCGTCCGGCCGGGCGGCGAGGGCCAGGGCGTGGCCGACGGAGGCCACCGCCGAGGGCTTGGCCTGCCGTTCGGCATCCAACGCGTCCGCGGTGGTCCGGCCGCGTGCCGCGGCGGCCTGCAGCAGCGCCCAGCGCAGCTGCTCGTCCACCACTAGGCCACCGACCGGGGCGGAACCGTCCAACAGGCCTGCGACGACGTCGTCCAGGCCGCCGTGGCGGGCCAGGCCGGCCAGCCGCCGGGCGAACGCCACCTGCGCATCGGAGCCGGGGTCGGCGGCGAGCAGGAAACCATGGACGGCCCGGGCCAGCGCCTCGTGCTCGGACGCCCGCACGGCCGGCGGGCAGTAGCGCCGCACCGCCGACTCCGCCTGGTCCAAAATCATGGTCAGCACGCCGACGTCGGTGATCGTGTCCACGTGCCGGCGCACCGCCCGCAGGAACACCGGAGCCGGGAGGGCGGCGTCGCGGACCATGGACCACAGGGCCGCCCAGGCGGTGGCGCGCGCCAGCGGCTCGGACAGCGAGCCCAGGTGCTCCAGCAGCACCGCCAGGCTGCCGGCGTCGAACCCGACCTTGGCATAGGTCAGGTCCCCGTCGTTGGGCAGGACGACGTCCGGCCGGGGCCGGCCGACGAGTTCGGGCACCCCGGTCCGGGCGCCGGCGACGTCCAGACGGAAGCCGCCGGAACGCGCCAGCACCCCGTCGCGCAGTTCGAAGGTGCCCACCCCGAGGGTGTGCGGGCGGA
Organism: Micrococcaceae bacterium RIT 802; assembly: GCA_016892645.1. Taxonomy (GTDB): domain Bacteria; phylum Actinomycetota; class Actinomycetes; order Actinomycetales; family Micrococcaceae; genus Arthrobacter_H. The sequence goes on along the minus strand of JAFEMX010000024.1, from coordinate 23,859 downwards.
TGGCGGGGGAGCCGGTGGTGGGATCCACCCCGTCCTGGACGATCACCGCAGAGGTGACCACGCCGTCGTGCTCCTCGAGTTCGACCCGCAGCGAACCGACACCAGCGGTGCGCAGCCAGGCGTCCGCCCAGGCGCCCATGTCCCGGCCGGAGGCCTCCTCGAGCACTGCCAGGAAGTCGGCCAGGGAGGTGTTCCCGAACTCGTGGCGGCGGAAGTAGGTGCGGGCGGCGGCGGTGAAGGCCTCCCGGCCCACATACGCATCGAGCTGCTTGAGCACGGAGGCGCCCTTGGCGTAGGTGATGCCGTCGAAGTTCTGCCGGGCGGCCTCCAGGTCGGGAATGTCCGCGACGATGGGGTGGGTGGTCGGCAGCTGGTCCTGCACGTACGCCCAGGCCTTGCGCCGGTTGGCGAACGTGACCCAGGCGGTGGAGAAGCCGGTGGCCTCGGCGACGGTGAGGGTGCCGATGAAGTCGGCGAACGACTCCTTCAGCCACAGGTCGTCCCACCAGCGCATGGTCACCAGGTCGCCGAACCACATGTGCGCCATCTCGTGCATGATCGTGTTCGCGCGCCCCTCGTACTGGGCCTCGGTGGCCCGCGAGGTGAACACGTAGTGCTCGGTGAACGTGACCAGGCCGGGGTTCTCCATGGCGCCGAGGTTGTATTCGGGGACGAACGCCTGCTCGTACTTGCCCCAGGGGTAGGGGTAGTCGAAGAGGTCGTGGTAGAAGTCCAGACCCTGCTTGGTGGTGGCGAACAGGGCGTCGGCGTCGAAGTGGGCGGCCAGCGACGCACGGCACGTCAGGCCGAGCGGGACCTGAAGCGTGCTCCCGTCGTCCAGCGTTCGCTGCCAGCTGTCGGCGACGTAGTGGTAGGGCCCGGCCAGGATCGTGGTGATGTAGGTCGACATCGGCAGGGTCGTGGCGAACCGGCTGGTCGCGGTCCCGTCACCGTTCTCGGTGCGCTCGGCGACCGACTGGTTGGAGGCCACATGCCAGGCGGCGGGGGCGGTGACGGTGAACGTGAACGCCGCCTTCAGGTCGGGCTGTTCGAACGTGGCGAACACGCGGCGGGCATCGGCCGGTTCGTACTGCGTGTAGAGGTACGTCTGCCCGTCCACCGGGTCCACGAAGCGGTGCATGCCCTCACCGGAGGTCGAGTACAGGGCCGTGCCGTCGACCTCGACGACGTTCTCCCCGGGCTCGGTGGTGAGGTGGATCCGCGAACCGTCCACGGTGGCCCCCACGTCCAGCGGCCGTCCGTTGTGCACGACGGCGGTGACCCCGCCATGGATGAAATCCAGGAAGGTCGACACGCCACCGGCGGTCGCGGTGAAGGCCACGCGCGTGCGGGAACGGTACCCCGCCACGGCGGCGTCCGGGGCTCCGGACAGGTCGAGGGCGACCTCATAGGAGTCGACGCCGACGACCCCGGCACGCTCGGCGGCCTCATCGCGGGTCAGGTTCTGGTTCTGGGGCTGCTGGTTATCCACCCCACCATTCAACCATGAAGCAGGTGTTGCACATCACTACCAGGCGGAGGGCCGGTAGTCCTTGATGAAGCAGCCGCGCAAGTCCTCGCCCGCTTCGCCGGCGAGGATCGGATGGTAGACCCGGGCCGCGCCGTCGATGAGGTCCAGGGGCGCGTGCCACCCCTCGGCGGCGTGGCGGATCTTGGACTCGTGCGGCCGCTCGTCGGTGATCCACCCCGTGTCCACGGCGGTCATGAGGATGCCGTCGGATTCGAGCAGTTCCTCCGCGGCCGTGCGGGTGAGCATGTTCAACGCGGCCTTGGCCATGTTCGTATGGGGATGCCCGGCCCCCTTGTAGACGCGTGAGAACTGCCCCTCCATCGCCGAGACGTTCACGACGTACTTGCGCCGTGCCGCCGCCGCGGCCATCGCCGGGCGCAGCAGGCTGGCCAGCAGGAACGGGGCGGTGACGTTGCACAACTGGACCTCCAGCAGTTCCAGCGCCTCGACCTGGCCGAGGTTCTGGGTCCAGCTGTTCACGGACACCAGGTCCGGTACGAGGCCGCCGGCATCGATCGCGGTCCCGGCGGCGATGCGTTCCAGGGAGGCGGAGCCGGCGGTCATCGCCAATTCGGCCAGGCGTTCGGGGGCGACGCCCATCGTCGGCTCCAGGGCGGCAACGTCCAGGTCGAAGGCGGCAGCCAGGGCCTGCGGGTGCGCCTGCGGGGCGACTCCCGCACCCCAGACCTCGGGACCACCGTTGGCCTCCGACAACTCGGGGGCCAGCGGCCGGGCCTCGGCCTCGATGAGGTGGCGGTAGGCGTTGGACGAGCGGCGGACCGTTTGCGCGGCGTTGTTGATGAGGATGTCCAGCGGGCCGTCCGCCGCCAGGCGTTCGGCCAGGGCGACCACCTGGGAGGGGTCGCGCAGGTCGATGCCCACGATCCGGAGCCGGTGCAGCCAGTCGGCGCTGTCATCCAGGGCGGCGAAGCGCCGTGCCGCGTCGGCCGGGAAGCGGGTGGTGATGGTGGTGTGGGCGCCGTCGCGGAGCAGCCGCAGGGCGATGTGCATGCCGATCTTCGCCCGGCCGCCGGTCAGCAGCGCGCGCCGGCCCGTCAGGTCGGCCCGGGCCTCACGCCAATGCCGGCCGCTGGCCGCGCAGTCGGGGCAGAGCAGGTGGTGGAAGGCATCGACCTTCGTGAACGGCTGCTTGCAGATGTAGCACTTGCGCGGCTGCCGGTACTCGCCGGCGCTGCCATCGGCGGTCGCGGAGGAAAGGTCGAGGCCCTCGGTCTCGTCGTCCAGCCGGTTCGCGGCCCCCGTGGCGGTGCGCTCCATCACCTCCCGGTCGGCGTCCAGGACGGCCTGGCGCGCCTCGGTCCGTCGGGCGCGCTTGACCTCCTTGAACATCTTCGCGGTGGCGCGGCGGACGGCGATGAACTGCTCGTCGTCGTCGGGCAGCTGGTGGATGCGCTCGAGGACGCCCAGGCAGGCGGCCAGGTCGTCGGGGGCGATGGGGGAGGAATGCTCAGTCATGACGGGAGAACTCTACCGCCTGCGTGCGGGGCCAGCGAGCCGGCCTACCCGGGGATGTGCTGTCCCTTCGTCAGGACGGTCAGCCCGGAGTCGGTGACCTTGAACCCCCGGGCGCGGTCGTCCTCCACGTCCATGCCGATCTCCACGCCGGGCGGCACGACGACGTTCTTGTCCAGGATGGCCCGCTGGACGGTGGCCCCGGCGCCGATGACGACATTGTCGAGCAGCACCGAGTCGGTGACGATCGCGCGTTCCTCGACGCGGACGTCGACGGACAACACTGAACTGGTCACGGTGCCACCCGAGACCACGACGCCGGCTGACAGAATCGAATCATGGGCTTCCCCGGGCCGTCCGTCCTTGGCCCGGACGAGCTTCGATGGTGGCGAGTTGCCGTGCCGGGTGTGGATCGGCCACTCGCTGTTGTAGAGGTTGAACTGCGGGATGGGCGCCACGAGGTCCATCTGCGCGTCATAGTATGCCTCCAGTGTGCCCACGTCGCGCCAGTAGCGGAGCTGCGTCATGTCCTCGCCCGGCACCGGGTTCGCCGAGAAATCGTAGACTGCGCAGTCGCCGCGATCAACGAATCCGGGGATGATGTCCCCGCCCATGTCATGTTTGGTGTCGCTGCGCACGTTATCGGCGCGCAGTGCTTCGACCAACGCGTCCCTCGTGAAGATGTAGTTGCCCATCGAGGCCAGGAAGCTGTTCGGGTCATCGGGGAGCCCGGGGGTGGAATCTGGCTTCTCGACGAAGGCGGCAATGCGCCCTGGACGGGCGGGGTCCACCTCGACAACGCCGAACTGGTTGACCTGGTCCAGCGGCTGGCGCACCGCCGAGACGGAAGCCGAAGCCCCCGATTGGATGTGCGCGTCGAGCATGGCGGAGAAGTCCATCCGGTACACGTGGTCAGCGCCGACGACCAGGACGTAGTCGGGCTGCGCGTCGTCGATGAGGTTGAGGGATTGGTAGATGGCATTGGCCGAGCCCAGGAACCAGTCCTTGCCCAGACGCTGCTGGGCGGGGACGGATGCGACGTAGTTGCCCAGTTGCGTGGACATCCGCCACGTCTCCGAGATGTGCCGGTCGAGGCTGTGGGACTTGTACTGCGTCAGGACGACCACGCGGTGGAATCCGGAGTTCACCACATTGGACAGCGCGAAGTCGATCAGACGATAGCTGCCAGCGAACGGTACTGCGGGTTTGGCCCGGTCCGCCGTCAGGGGCATGAGTCGCTTTCCCTCGCCACCGGCCAAGACCACGGCGAGGACTTTCCTGTACGGCATCGTACCTCCGTTGTTGACTCCCCTCCGGACGGCAGCAGCCGCCCGGCTTCACCTTGTGGGATCACACTATGGCAGAACTCACCGGAGCGACTAGGTTGGTGTTGTGAGAGTCGACATTGTTACCAAGGAATTCCCGCCGGCCATCTATGGGGGTGCCGGTGTCCACGTCGCCGAGCTGTCCCGTGTACTGGCCCCGCTGGCGGATCTGCACGTGCACGCCTTTGGCGCCGAACGGCCGGCCGACTACCACGGCGCGGTGGTGGCCAGCTATGCCGAGCCCGCCGACCTGGCGGCCGACAACCCCGCGCTCGCCACCCTCGGGACCGACCTGCGCATCGTCCCCGCGCTGGCCGGAACCGACATCATCCACTCGCACACCTGGTACGCCAACATGGCCGGGCACCTCGGGTCGCTAATGCATGGGGTCCCGCATGTGCTCAGCGCCCACTCGCTCGAGCCGCTGCGCCCGTGGAAGGCCGAGCAGCTCGGCGGCGGCTATGCGGTGAGTTCCTGGGCCGAATCCACCGCATACCATGCAGCGGACGCCATCATCGCCGTCTCCGCCGGCATGCGGCGCGACATCCTGGCCGCTTACCCCGCGGTGGACCCCGAACGTGTCCACGTCGTGCACAACGGGGTCGACGTCGAAGCCTGGCACCCGGCGCCACACCTGGACGACCTGCCCGGGCTCGGGATCGACCCCGAGAAGCGCACCGTTGCCTTCGTCGGGCGCATCACCCGGCAGAAGGGGGTGCCCTACCTGCTGCGGGCGGCCGCGCTGCTGCCGGCCGACGTCCAACTCGTGCTCTGTGCCGGGGCTGCCGACACCCCGGAGCTCGCCGCCGAGGTGGCCGGGCTGATCGGGCAGCTGCGCGCGACCCGCGAATCCGTCGTGGTGATCGAGCGGATGCTGCCCCGCCACGAACTCATCCAGGTTCTCACCCAGGCGACCGTGTTTGCCTGCCCGTCGATCTACGAGCCCCTGGGCATCGTGAACCTGGAGGCCATGGCCTGCTCGACGGCGGTCGTCGCGAGCGCTGTCGGCGGCATCCCGGAGGTCGTGGACGACGGCGAGACGGGCTACCTGGTGCCGCTGGAGCAGCTGCCCGACGCCTCCGGGACGCCCCGGGACATCGAGCGTTTCGTCGGTGATTTCGCCGCCGCGCTCAACCGGGCACTGGAGGACACCGATCGCGCCGCTGCGATGGGTGCGGCCGGTCGGCGACGGGCAGCCGAGCACTTCAGCTGGGAGGCCATCGCCGCCCGCACGCTCGAGGTCTACCGGGCCGCCATCGACGCCCACGCCCGGTAGCCGGACGCGACAACGCCGGCGCCCCCGCTGCTGGAGGCGCCGGCACCGTCTTCCATGGGGCCGGGCTACGCGCCGACCTTGCGGCCCTTCTTGGCCGCGGCCTTGGCGGCGTGGCGCTGGGCCTTCTCGGCGGCCTTGCGCCGGGCGACGAGGATCTTCTCGTCGATCGGGGAGCCGGGCAGGGCGCGCTGGCGGCGCAGGTAGTCGGCCGCCTCGTCCTGGCGCTCCGCTTCGATGCCGGTGGCGATGTCGGCGCGCAGGTGCTCGGGGCCATACCCGAAGGCGTCCACCAGATCCTGTGCGTGGGGGCGCAGGCGGGCCAGCAGGCGGTTGATGTAGGGGCCCAGTGTGCGGGCCCGCTGGCTCGAGAGCCGGCCGTGCATCTGGTACCAGGCCAGGTCCTTCTCGATCAGCTGCAGGCCGAACAGGTCACGGACCCAGGTCATCACCTGGCGGGTGCCCTCGTCCTCGATGTGCTCCAGGGCGGCGGTGAACGACTCCCAGAGCAGCAGCTCGCCGTGCGCCCGGGCCGCCTCGATGATCTCGTGCTGGTTCTCGTTGAAGACGCCCGCACCCTCGGCTGGCGGGAGCTTCGCCGCCCCGCGCATGGCGTCGGCCGCCTCGCCGATCGCGGTCTGGACCCGGTCGGTGAGCAGGTTGCGTTGGGTTTCGGCGTCTTTGAGGAAGTTCGCCGAACGCTTCTCCGAACCGGTATCGGCCCACGTCTGGGCAAACTGGCGCAGCCCCGAGCGGTTGATCGCCACGTTGCCCGCCTGGCGGACCACGTAGCGGGCCAGGACGCCGGCGTCGAGGTGGCGGAACTCCTGGGCGTAGTCGGTGAGCAGGCGTTTGGCGACCAGCTGCAGCAACACGTTGTTGTCGCCCTCGAAGGTCACGTACACGTCCAGGTCCGCGCGCAGCGAGGTGAAGCGGTTCTTGGTGATGAACCCGGCGCCGCCGCAGGCCTCGCGGCACTCCTGGAGGATGTCCAGGGCGTTCCACGTCGACGTGGGCTTCAGCGCGGCGGCGAGGGTCTCCAGGTCCTGGCGGTCCTCGTCGGTATCCGACGCGCCGGAGAAGACGCCGTCGAACTTCTCGAGCAGTTCCTCGTGGGCGAACGACATCGCATAGGTGGTCGCGATCCGCGAGATCAACCGGCGCTGGTGGCGCTGGTAGTCCATGATCACTTCCTCCTGCACGGTGGAGGTGGCATTGAACTGGCGGCGCTGGTGGGCGTAGGTCACCGCGATCTGCAGCGCAACCTTCGAGGCGGCGACGGCCGCGCCGTCCAGCGAGACGCGGCCCTGGACCAGGGTGCCGAGCATGGTGAAGAAGCGCCGGCCGGGGCTGGCGATGGGGGAGGTGTAGGTCCCTTCCGCATCGACGTCGCCGTAGCGGTTGAGCAGGTTTGTCCGCGGGATCCTGACGTGGTCGAAGTACAGGCGCCCATTGTCGATGCCGTTCAGGCCGCCCTTGAGCCCGTCGTCCTCCCCGCCGATACCGGGAAGGAACCCGTTGTCGTCGCGGATGGGGACATAGAGGGCGTGGACGCCGTGGTTCACGCCCTGGGTGATGAGCTGCGCGAAGACGACGGCGGCGCGCCCGTGCTGGGCCGCATTGCCCAGGAATTCCTTCCACGCCGCCCGGAACGGGGTGTGGATCTCGAACTCGTCGGTCTCGGGGATGTACGTGGCCGTGGTCGCCACGCTGGCAACGTCGGAACCGTGCCCGATCTCGGTCATGGCGAAGGCGCCGGGGATCTCCATGTTCAGGATGCCGGGCAGCCATTTCTCGTGGTGTTCGGGCGACCCCAGGTGCAGGACCGCCGAGCCGAACAGCCCCCATTGGACGCCTGCCTTGATCTGCAGGGAGGGGTCGGCGGTGACCAGTTCCTCGAAGGCCGCGATGTTGCCGCCGTGGTTGCTGCTGCCCCCGAGCGCTTCCGGGAAGGCGCGCTGGATGGCACCCTCGTCCACCAGGAGCGAGAGCTGGCCCAGGACCCGTTCGCGGTGCTCGGCCATGGACTGGCCCTCCACGCGCTGGAATTCCTCGCGGCCGGCGATGGCTCGGGAGGTGCGGCGCTCATCGGCCCATGTGCCCAGGAGCTGTTCGCCGAGCGCGGCGACATCGATGCGGGGTTCGGGACGGCCCGTGGCGGCCGTGTTCTGCTGGGTCACGATGTGTGCCTTTCCGGTTCAATTGCATTCGTGCTGGTGTGCGGAGTGGTGTATGGGGGAAGCGTTCTGGAAGGTCCTCCCGTGATGCCCGAGACCAGCCAGCCCGTGATGGTCAGGGTCAATTCTTCTTCCGTGGGTTTCCCGGGGGAGTCGGGGGTGCGTAGCCAGGCCTCGCCCGCGGCGCGGACCATGCCGATGGCGGCGCGGGGCCACAGGTCGAGGGCGGAGGCCGGCGCGTCGGAGCCATTGCGGCTGCGCAGGTAGGCGTGCATCCGGTCCGTCATCATCGAGGTGAGCTCGGCGAAGAAGTCATCCAGCGGCTCGGCGCCCGGGGAAGCGTTCGCGCCGGCCTGCGGGTCGCGGGAGATGTCGGTGACGTAGAAGTAGACGTTGGGAGACGTCTGGGCCATGTGGAGGTAGGCGCGGACCATGGCCAGCAGCCCGGCCTGCTCGGTCGTTGCGGCGCGGGCGGCGTCGACGACCTTGGACCGCATTTGGCCGATGACGATCTCACCCATGGCACGTCGCAGGCCGTCCTTGTCACCGAAGTAGCGGTAGAAGACGGATTTCGAGGTTCCGGCCGCGGCGGCGCAGTCGTCCATGGAGGCGCTGGGGCCGAACCGGTGGATGACGGCGCGGGCGGCCTTGACCAGTTCCGTCCTGCGGGACTGCCGGTGGGCATCCCAGCGGGCCGAGCGGCCATCGCCGGACACGCCGACCGTGGCATCGGTGGAGATGTCGGAGGAGTTCACGATACCCAGCGTATCAGGTACGCTTGGTATCGGTAATCCACCTCACACTGTCAGGAGTCATTCCATGGCCGCACAGGCTTCCCCCGCCCAGGCATCGACGTCCGGCACCACCGGCCTCCGTCCCGCCGTGGTGATCGGCGGCAACCGCATCCCGTTTGCCCGCTCCAACGGCAAGTACTCGACGGCTTCCAACCAAGAAATGCTCACCGCGGCCCTCGACGGGCTGGTGGCCCGGTTTGGCCTGCAGGGCCAGCGCATGGGCGCCGTTGCCGCCGGTGCCGTCTTGAAGCACTCCAAGGACTTCAACCTGGTCCGCGAGTCGGTCCTGGGCACTGCACTGTCACCGACGACGCCCGCCTACGACGTCCAGATGGCCTGCGCCACCGGCATGGAAGCCATCGGCTCGCTGGCCAACAAGATCCGCCTGGGGCAGATCGAGTCGGGAATCGGCGGCGGCGTCGATACGACCTCCGACGCCCCGATCGCCGTCAGCGAGGGGCTGCGCGCGGTGCTGCTTGAATTGTCGCGGGCCCGTACCCTCCAGCAACGGCTCGGCGCGCTCTCGAAGTTCCGCCCCAAGGACCTCACCCCCAACGCCCCGGGCACCGGCGAACCCCGCACCGGGATGTCGATGGGTGACCACCAGGCCGTCACCACCGCAGCCTGGGGCATCACCCGCCAGGCGCAGGACGAGCTGGCGCTGGCCAGCCACCGCAACCTCGCCGCGGCCTACGACCGCCACTTCTTCGATGACCTGATCACCCCGTTCCGGGGTGTCTCGAAGGACACCAACCTGCGGGCCGACAGCACGCTGGAGAAATTGGGCACCCTCAAGCCCGCGTTCGGCAGGAACCTGGGCGAGAAGGCCACCATGACCGCCGGGAACTCAACCCCGCTGACCGACGGCGCCTCCGCCGTCCTCCTGGGCTCCGAGGACTACGCCCGCGAACACGACCTGCCGATGCTGGCCAACTTCGTGGACTTCGAAGCCGGAGCCGTCGACTTCGTCAACGGCGAGGAGGGCCTGCTCATGGCTCCGGCCTACGCCGTGCCGCGCCTGCTGGCCCGCAACGGCCTGACCCTGCAGGACTTCGACTTCTACGAGATCCACGAGGCCTTCGCGGGCACGGTGCTCAGCACCCTCGCCGCCTGGGAGGATCCGGACTTCTGCCGCGACAAGCTCGGCCTCGAGAACGCGCTGGGATCGATTGACCGTGGCCGGTTGAACGTCAACGGCTCCTCGCTCGCCGCGGGCCACCCCTTCGCCGCCACCGGCGGCCGCATCGTGGCCACCCTGGCCAAGATGCTGCACGAGAAGGGATCGGGCCGCGGCCTGGTCTCCGTCTGCGCCGCCGGCGGCCAGGGCGTCGTCGCGATCCTGGAGGCACGCTGAGCATGGCCGACAACTACCTGAAACTCGTCAACACCGGGTTCACCAAGGATCTGGCCAAGTCGCTGGGCCTGCCCCGGCCCTCCATCCTGCGCCGCTACCGGCCGGGCCAGCCCCTGGTGCCGGGCCCCGTCGTCGTCCTCGGTGCCGGTGCCGCGGCCCACGAACTGACCGAGACCCTGCTGGGCTGGGGACTGGACGTGCGCCGCCATGCCGGCGGTTCCGAGAAGCTCGGTGCCCTGATCCTGGCACTCGACGCCGTTGAGGCCCCCGCGGACCTCTCGGCGGTCGCCCTGGAGACCGGGGCGGCGTTGCGGAGCCTGCTCCCCGGCGGTCGCGTGGTCTCCATCTCGAGGCCGGCGGTGCCCACCGACGCCCCCGCCCGTTCGGCCGCACGCCACGGGGTGACCGGCATGGTCCGTTCGCTCGGACGCGAGATGCGTGGCGGGGCCACCGCCAACGGCATCCTGCTCGCCGAAGGGATCGGCGCCGACGCACCCTCGGCGACGGCGGCCCTGCACTTCCTGCTCTCGGGCCGCAGCGCCTACGTCGATGGCCAGTTCCTGACCGTGGATTCACCCCGCGGGGAGCTTCCCGTGGATTGGGACCAGCCGCTGGCCGGCAAGGTCGCGGTGGTCACCGGTGCCGCCCGCGGCATCGGCGCGGCCATCGCCCGGACCCTGCACCGCGACGGGGCCACCATCGTGGCCGTCGACGTCCCGCAGGCCGGGGACGCCCTGGCGCAGGTCGCCAACGACGTCCGGGGCACCACGCTGCAGCTGGACGTCACCCGCGAGGACGCCGGGACGATGATCATGGACCACGCACTGGGCCGCCACGGCCGCCTGGACATTGTGATCCACAACGCCGGCATCACCCGGGACAAGCTGCTGGCCAACATGGACGCGGCCCGCTGGGACTCGGTCATCGCCGTGAACCTGGAATCCCAGCTGCGCATGAACGAGGCCTTCCTGGCCGCTGACCTGCCGGGCCTGCGGATCGTCTCGCTGGCCTCCACCAGCGGCATCGCCGGCAACCGGGGCCAGACGAACTATGCCGCCTCCAAGGCCGGGGTGATCGGCATGGTGGCCGCCACCGCGCCGGCGATGGCCGCACGCGAGGGCGGGATCAACGCCGTCGCGCCGGGCTTCATCGAAACCGAGATGACCGCCAGGATCCCGGTGGCCACCCGCACCGTCGGCCGGATGCTCATGCCCTCGCTGATGCAGGGCGGGCAGCCGCTGGACGTCGCCGAGGCCATCGGCTTCCTGGCGTCCGATGCCGCCGGAGGCATCAACGGGCAGACGCTGCGCGTGTGCGGGCAGTCGCTGGTGGGCGCATGAGCCGCCGCGACGTCCGTCTGGATGCCGTCCCCGCGCTGCCCCGGCTCTACGCCGAGGCGCTGGCGAACCAGGTCCGCACGAAGCTGACCGGTTCGTCCGGTGCGCTGGTGCTGCCCGAGGTCGAGCACAGCGTGGACGGCGTGCGGGCCGACGTGCCACGCCTGGAGGCCTACCAGCAACTGGTGGGGGACACCGTGCGGCCGACGCTGCCCAGCGTCTTCGTCCACGGGACGGTCTTCCCGGTGGCCATGTCGGTGCTCGCGGCGCGCGACTTCCCGCTGCCGCTGCTGGGCATGGTGCACCTGTCCAACCAGGTCGAACACCTGCGCCCGATCGGCGTGGACGAGGCCCTGGACGTGCGCGCGTGGGCCGATAAGCTCCGCGACCACCACGCCGGCACCGCAGTGGATGTGGTGTGCGAGGCGAGCGTCGGCGGTGAGGTCGTCTGGGTGGGCACCTCGACGTACCTGGCCAAGGGAATCTGGGCGGGACAGCGTCCCGAACGCCGGCGCGATCGCCCCGAGTTCGTGGCACCGGTCCAGACCGGTGCCTGGCGCCTGGGAGCCGGAGCCGGCCGTGAATACGCCGCCGTGCTGGGCGACTACAACCCGATCCACCTTGGCGCGCTACCGGCGAAGGCACTGGGCATGAAACGCCAGATCGCCCACGGCATGTTCCTGGCCGGCAAGGCACTGGCCCAGACGGCGCCGCGGGAGGGCGGCTACCACTGGGACATCGTCTTCGAGGCCCCGGTGCTGCTGCCCGCCACGGTCAGCTTCGGAGTCGCGACCACCGATCGGTTGCGCAGTTTCGAGGGGTGGAACGCGACGTCGGGACGTCGCCACTTCCACGGGGCCGTGCGTCCGCTCTAGGAGCGATCCCGCGCACGGTCGGCGGCGGCCCGGGCATAACTGTCCAGGGCCGCCGTTGCCGTATGCGCCCAACTGAAGGCGCGCGAACGCACCACGGCGGCGCTTCCCATCCGCCGGAGCCCCTGGCGGTGTGTGGCGGCGTGGGCGATGGCCTCCGCCCAGCTGCGGGCATCCAGGTCCGCGACCAGCACCCCGGTGGAACCGTCGGCGACGCTGTGGCGCAACCCGCCGACGTCGTGCGCCAGGACCGGAGTCCCGCAGGCCTGGGCCTCCATGGCCACCAGCCCGAACGATTCGCTGTAGGAGGGCACGGCGACGACGTCCGCGGCACGGAACCAGGCTGCCAGCTGGTCGGCAGGCGCCGGGGGAAGCCGATGCGCGGTGTGCTCGAGGTGCTCCTCGGCGATCAGGCGTGACAAGTTGAGCTCCTTGGAGCCGCTGCGCGAGCCGATGATGGCCAATTCGACGTCGATGTCCGGACGTTTGCGGGCCAACAGGCCGAGGGCCCGGAGCAGGACCTGTGGCCCCTTGAGCTTCTGGATGCGGCCGGCGAAGGCGATGCGCAGGGGATCGGCGGCGGGGCCGGGGGTGTGCCCGGCATCGCCGATCCAGATCCGGGGCCCCTCGGGGCGGAAGACCTGGAGGTTCACCCCGGGGGCGACCAGGTCGATGTGCCCACGCGCCGCGCCGTAGTCGGCCACGAGCTCATCGGCCTCCGCCGCCGTGTTGGCGGTCAACCGGGTGGCCCGCGCGGCCAGCACCGTCTCGGCCTCGACGCGGGAGTCCGGTTCGTCGGCATCGTGCTGGAGGCGGCGTTTGACCTTGGCCATGGTGTGCATCGTGTGGACCAGGGGGACGTCCCAGCGGGCGGCGAGCTCCAGCCCGACGATGCCGGACATCCAGTAGTGGCTGTGCACGACGTCGTACGGACCGAATCCACCCGACAAGATCCCTGCGGTGATCTCCGGGAGGTACCCCGGGAGGTCCTCCTTGGAGACGGGGCCGTCGGGCCCGGCGGCGATGTGGTGGACCACCACGGCGTTACCGATGGCCACGGAATGCTGCGTGCGGGAACCCCGGGTGAAGATATCGACCACCGAGCCGGCCGCGGCGAGGGCCAGGGCGACCTCGCGGACGTAGACGTTCATGCCCCCGGCGTCACCGGAACCGGGCTGGTCCAGCGGCGAGGTGTGCAGGCAGAGCATCGCGACCCGCGGGCTCCCCCGGCGGGCGGGTGCCGGCGGGTCGCCGACGGTCTGGGTGGTGTGGCTCATGGAAGTCCTGGGCGGGATGGCCGGCAACAGCCGGTGGACCCTTGAAGACTAGTCCGCGGAGCCGGGTCGAGCCTATTTGGTGGTGTCGACGGGCTTCCGGCTGGTCACTGGAGTGGCCGCCAGGGCCTCAAGATCGGCCGGAACAGTGGCGTCGGCAATGCCCCGGGGGAACCATGCCGGGCACAGTGCCGCCACGCGGCGGACGGTGGGGGTCTTCGGCAGGGGGTCGGCATCCGGAATGGCAGCGACGAGCGACGCGGTCAGCCATTCCACTTCGGTGGCTGCGAGGGGGCGGTCGGCCGATGCATCAGGGTCCGCGACGGCTTCCCGGTACTCCTGCTGGTAGGCCAGGCACAGTGACGCCAGCGACGGCGGTGTGCCGACCGGCGGCTCCGGCTGCTGGCTCGGTGGTGCGGGCGTTGGCGTTGGGCTGGGTGTCCCGCTGGGTGTCGGTGACGGCGATGTGGAGGGTGGTGCCGGGGTTTCGCTCGGCGTCGGGCTTGGCGGTGTCGGTGACGGCGATGTGGTGGGTGGTGCCGGGGTTTCGCTCGGCGTCGGGCTTGTCGGTGTCGGTGTTGCCGATGGGGTCGGGCTCGGGGGTGCCGTGGGTTCCTCGGTGGGAGGCACCGTCGGTTCGGCGGACGGCGGTGCAGGGGATGGATGGGGAGACGGCGACGGCGCGGGCGTCGTGGGGGCTGGAGACGGGCGGGTTGACGGTTTTGCCGGTGTTGACGGCGCCGGCTGGGCGGTTCCCCCCGGGGTCGATGACTTCGGTCCCGCCGGGCTTGAGGGGCTCTTGGTGCGGTCCGGACCGGCGGGGGACGGCGAGGAGGTCGCGGGGGCCGGTGGGCTCTGCGTCCTCGATGCCGGGCTGGGCGACGAGCTGGATGCGGCAGCGGCGTGGTCGGTCGGGAGGGCCCGTGTGCGGGCAATCTGCTTCAGTTCCTCTTCGGTAACGGGGCGGGTTTGGCCAGGCAGCAGGGGGAGGTACTTGGCGGGATCGACCCACTTGCCGTTGAGGTAGACCTCGAAGTGCAGGTGGCAACCGGTGGAGTTCCCGGTGGTACCCGACAAGGCCAACAGGTCACCGCGTCGCACGATGTCGCCGACGTGGGCGATCAACAGCGAGTTGTGGCTGTACGCGGTCTCGACACCGCTTCCGTGGTCGACCCTGACCCGCTGCCCGGAATGGCCGGCCCAGGCGGATTGCACGACCGTGCCGTCTTCGGCGGCACGGACCGGGGTGCCGCAGGGCACGCCGTAGTCCTGGCCAATGTGGATGTAGGAACCGGGGCCGGTGGGATTGAGCCGCCACCCGAACCCGCTGGTGATGCGGGTGCTCGAGACGGGGGCGGATAGGGCGAGGCCGCCGGGGAGCAGTCCGACGGGTCCGGCCGCGATGTGCAGGGCACCGCCGGAGCCGGAAACCCCTTCGCCGTTTCGGGCGCTGCCGTCGGAGCCGACGTCGGAGCCGACGTCGGAACTGATGTCCGGCTGGTAGCCAAGGGTCCACGTCTCGGCCCACGTCGTTGACGCGGTGGAATCCAGCAGCGGGGTGGTGTCCGGGATGGCGTAGACGGGGTTGACGACGGGGGCGGCCGTGGCGGATGCCGAGACGGCCGTTGCGCCGGCGGCTCCCGGGACCAGTTGACCTGTCGCGGGCGCGGTGCCGAGGAGCAAGGTACCGGTCGCGGCCACGCCGATCCATTTGAGCAGGGCACGTGGGGGAGCGTGGCGATGCGCCGGATGCCGCGGCACGTGCTGGCCCATGGTTCCCCCGAGGAGACGGAGCGTGGCCCCACCGTGGGAATGGTGTGTTCCGGAGGGCCGTGGTCCAGATCACGTTACCCGCCGATGGAGTCCAAGACCAGAGGGCGCGATCGTGAATATCCATCAAATGGTCGTGCCGCGTCGGGCGGGTGCTTTCCGGTGGGAGTCGCCCCCGTCCGGCGGCAGGGTGCAGGCATGAAAAAAGCCCCGGAAGACCGGGGCTCATTTCGTGCGCGGAGGGGGACTTGAACCCCCACCCACTATACGTGGACTAGCACCTCAAGCTAGCGCGTCTGCCTATTCCGCCACCCGCGCAGGTGGTGCCATTCGACCCGTTCGGAAGTCCCGTGGGACTTCGTGCCCGGTGAAAGCAGCGAGTAAGACTCTAACATGAGGGTGGGGCACTTCCCAATTCCGCACTCTTTGCCGTCATGACTAGGCTGGAGCCACGCGAACAACCCCGGAAGGTCAGGCCATGACGGAGCTAGGAAACAACGGTGTAGCCGGTACGACGGCCGCCGACGAGGTCGAGGAGATCTGCCGGACGCTGATCCGCTTCGACACCAGCAACTTCGGCGGCAATGACGCCCGCCCCGAGCGTCCCGCCGCGGAGTACGTGGCCGGGCTCATGAGCGGGGGAGGGCTCGACCCCCGGATCTACGAATCATCGCCCGGACGGGCCAGCGTCGTCGCCCGGATGGAGGGCAGCGACCGGTCGCTGCCCGCACTGGTGGTCCACGGGCACCTCGACGTGGTCCCCGCCCAGGCCGAGGACTGGAGCGTCGACCCGTTTGCCGCCGAGGTCAAGGACGGGATGATCTGGGGACGCGGAGCCGTGGACATGAAGGACATGGATGCCATGATCCTCTCAGTCCAGCGGCAGATGCACCGGGACGGCGTCCAGCCGAAGCGCGACATCGTCTTCGCCTACTTCGCGGATGAGGAAGCCGGGGGAACCTACGGCGCCCGGTGGATGGTGGACAACCACCCGGAGGTCTTCGAGGGTGCGGGGGAGGCGATCAGCGAGGTCGGCGGGTTCTCCTCGACCGTCGGCGGTCGGCGCGCCTACTTCCTGCAGACCGCCGAGAAGGGGCTGCACTGGCTGACGCTGCACGCCGGCGGACGTGCCGGACACGGATCCCAGATCAACGACGAGAACGCCATCACCCGGTTGGCCGGGGCGGTCTCGCGCATCGGGGAGTACGAGTGGCCGCTCGAATACACCAAGACCACGCGTGCCCTCATGGAAGGCGTTGCCGAGCTGACCGGCATCGAGTTCGACGAGGAGGACCCCAGCGACCTGCTCGACGCCCTGGGCAACGTCTCCCGGTTCGTCGGCGCCACCTTGCAGAACACCTCGAACCCGACCTCGTTGAAGTCCGGCTACAAGCACAACGTGATCCCCGGGGCTGCCGAGGCCTTCCTGGATTGCCGCACGCTGCCCGGGCGCGACGAACTGCTCAAGGAGACCCTGCGCGAACTCGCCGGGGCCGGCGTCGACTTCTCCACCGTCCACGCGGACACCTCCCTGGAGGTCCCGTTCTCCGGGGGGCTGGTCGACAACATGGTCGCCTCCATCGGGGCCGAGGACCCGGGATCCGTCGTGCTGCCCTACATGCTCTCCGGCGGAACCGACAACAAGTCGCTCTCCCGGCTGGGCATCAGCGGGTACGGATTCGCGCCGCTGCGGCTGCCGGACGAACTCGACTTCACCGGCATGTTCCACGGCGTCGATGAACGCGTCCCGGTCGACGCCCTGCAGTTCGGCACCCGGGTGCTCTCCCGGCTGCTGAGAACCTACTGAGCCCGAAGGGACACCACGCCATGGAGCCGATCCGCGCGATCCTCACCGACGACCTGCTCGGGCGCATCCGATCCCGGGCCCCCGGGTACGACGCCGCGAACGCCTTCTGCGCCGAGGACCTGCTCGAGCTGGGCGAGGCCGGCTACCTCAAGGCCATGGTGCCGATGGACCGCGGCGGTCTCGGGTGGGGCATGGAACGCACGACGGCGGCCCAACGCCTCCTGGCGGCCCACGCCCCGGCCACCGCCCTCGCGGTGAATATGCACCTGGTCTGGTCCGCCGTCGCCCAGCTGTTGGCCGCACGCGGGGACCACCGGCTGGACTTCGTCCTCGACTGGGTCGCCGCGGGGGAGATCATGGCGTTCGGCGTCTCCGAGGCCGGCAACGACTCGGTCCTCTTCGACTCCATCACCCGGGCCGAACCGACTTCGGATGGCGGCTACGACTTCACCGGGATGAAGATCTTCACGTCGCTGGCGCCGGCGTGGACCAAGCTGGGGGTCTTCGGCAAGGAGGGCGACGGCGATGCGGCGCGGCTGGTGCACGGGTTCATCGACCGTGCGGATCCCGGGGTCGAGACCATCGAGAATTGGGACACCCTGGGCATGCGGGCCTCCCAGTCGCACTCGACGCAGCTCAACGCGGCCCACGCGGACGCCGGGACGATCCATAGCCGCCTGCCCACCGGACCGAACGCCGACCCGCTGGTGTTCGGCATCTTCGCCGCATTCCTGACGCTGACCGCCTCGGTCTATGTCGGGTTGGCCGAACGCGGCGTCGAACTGGCGGCGGAGAAACCGGCGAAGCGCACCTCCCTGAAGGACGGGGGCCGGGCGCTGGCCCAGGACCCCGACATCCGCTGGCAGGTCGCCGACGCCGGACTGGAGATGCTGCGCCTGGACGCCCAGTTGCGCCTGACCTCCCGGGACCTGGACGACGTCGTGGACCACGGGGCCTCGTGGTTCCCGCGTCTGGTCACCCTGCGCACCCACGCGGGCGACACCGCGCGGCGGACCATCCAGCTGGCCCTGCAGGTCTCCGGCGGCGGCCAGTACTTCCGCGGCAGCGAACTCGAACGGTTGTACCGGGACGCGCTGGCCAGCCTGTACCACCCCTCGGACGCCGAATCGGCGCATTCGACGGTCGCCACGTGGCTGTTGGGCCCCCTGGCGGACTGACGCCGGCTCAGCCGGGGAACACGTCCAGGGTGCTGGCCACCCGCATGATCCGTCGGCGCATCCAGTAGCGGCGCATGCCCCCGGTGTACAGCCGGGTGGTGCGCAGTTCCCATTTGCCGTACTCGGCGTGGTCGCTGAGCTCGCGGCGCGCGTCGGCGACCGACTGGCCGGGACGGACGGTCAGGACGAGGTATTCGAAGCCCCGAGCGGTGTCGGTGAACTTCTGGGCAGGAGCTGGGGAATTCTTCATGATCTGGTATCCATTCTGCTCGCTCTGCGGGTAACGTCTAGTCCATGAGCACAGATCCGCGTGTTGCCCTGCAGGCCCTGGTGGCCTCGCTCGAAGAACATCTCTCCGCGGTCTCCTCGCGCCGGGGCGAGGACGACCCGGCCGTGGAAAGCGCCGTCTTCCGGATGATCGACGCCTTCGAGGAGTACGAGGACGCACTTTACGACACCTACGGCGAAGTCACCCCGCTCGACGTCTACGACGATGACGAGGACGACGACGAAGATGCCGATCCGGACGGGGCCGACGCCAACGACGTGGACGCCCGGGGCTGACCACCCGCCGCGCCGTGCGGCGCGCACCACAAATGTGGGCCCGGTACCGGGCTCGTGAAGTAGTGTCTCACTCGTGAATTGGTTTGAAGCGGCCTTTTTGGGCCTGATCCAGGGTTTGACCGAGTTCCTCCCCATTTCCTCCAGCGCCCACCTGCGCATCGTCGGGGAATTCCTGCCCAATGCGGCCGATCCGGGCGCGGCCTTCACGGCCATCACGCAGCTGGGGACCGAGACCGCCGTCGTGCTGTTCTTCTGGCGTGACATCGTGCGGATCATCGCCGCCTGGTTCCGGGCGATCACCGGCAAGCTGCCGCACAGCGACCCCGATGCGCGGATGGGCTGGCTGATCATCCTCGGGTCGCTGCCCATCGGCATCCTGGGCCTGCTCTTCCAGGACCAGATCGAGACGACCTTCCGGTCACTGTGGATCGTGGCCACCATGCTGGTGGTCTTCGGCGTCTTCCTGGCCATCGCCGACCATTACGGCAAGCAGGACCGCGAGCTGAAGGAACTGACCTACAAGCACGGCATCTACTTCGGCCTGGCGCAGGCCCTGGCGCTGATCCCCGGTGTCTCCCGTTCCGGCGGAACCATCACCGGCGGCCTGCTGATGGGCTACACCCGCGAGGCCGCGGCACGCTATTCGTTCCTGCTGGCGATCCCCGCCGTCTTCGCCTCCGGCCTGTACCAGGTGGCCAAGAGCTTCGGCGAACCGGCCGTCTACTCGGGCGGGCAGACCCTGCTGGCCACCGTCGTCGCCTTCGCCGTCGGCTTCGTCATCGTCGGCTGGTTCCTGAAGTTCGTCTCCAGCCACAGCTACAGTGTCTTCGTGTGGTACCGGATCGCCCTGGGTCTGGTCCTGTTCGTGCTGCTCGGCTTCAACGTCATCAACGCCTAGCAGCTCCCCGCTCCACCGCCCCCGAAAGGCCGATACACTTTGCACGCTTGGTCCGCGCCCACCATCCCCTCCGTTCCCGGCACACCGCCGCCGCTGCGGATCTTCGATTCCTCGACGCGCGGACTGGCGGCTCCGGCCACCGACGGCCGGGCCAGCCTCTACGTGTGCGGCATCACCCCCTACGACGCCACGCACATGGGGCACGCCGCCACCTACGTGGCGTTCGACCTGCTCCACCGGTTCTGGCTCGATGCCGGGCTGGAGGTCGACTACGTCCAGAACGTCACCGACGTCGACGACCCGCTGCTCGAGCGGGCCACGGCCACCGGCGTGGACTGGCGGGACCTGGCCGCCGGCCAGACCGATTTGTTCCGCGGAGACATGGAGGCGCTGAACACCATCCCGCCCCGGCACTATGTCGGGGCCGTGGAATCCGTGCCCTGGATCGTGCCCGTGGTCGAGCAGCTGCTGGAGTCCGGACAGGCCTACCGGGTTCCCGGAACCGGCGGCGAACCCGACGGGGACGTCTACTTCGACTCGGACGCGGCCGCTTCGCCGACCTGGTCGCTGGGGTCGGTGAGCGGGTACGACCGCGAGACGATGGCCGGCTTCTTCGCCGAGCGCGGCGGGGACCCCGACCGGCCCGGCAAGCGGAACACCCTGGATCCGCTGCTGTGGCGCGTGCGCCGTGACGGCGAACCCTCGTGGGACGGGGGCCTCCTGGGCGAGGGCCGCCCCGGATGGCACATCGAATGCTCGGTCATCGCCCGGCGCTTCCTGCCGGCGCCGTTCACCGTGCAGGGCGGGGGATCGGACCTGATCTTCCCGCACCACGAGTTCTCCGCCGGCCACGCGACCGCCAGCGACGGCAAGCCGCTGGCCGAACACTACGTCCACACCGGGATGGTCGGACTCGACGGCGAGAAGATGAGCAAGTCCCTGGGCAACCTGGTGCTCGTGTCCAAGTTGCGCGGCGCCGGGGAGGACCCCATGGCCGTGCGCGCCGTGCTGGTGGGCCAGCACTACCGCACCGACTGGGAATGGACTCCCGCGTTGCTCGAGCAGGCGAAGACCCGGTTGGCGGCCTGGCGCCGGCGGGCCACGACGACGACCGTTGAACGGGCCGCCGAACTGGCGACGGCCCTGCGGCCCCGGCTGGCCGACGACCTGGACTCCCCGGCGGCACTGCTCGCCCTCGATGCCTGGGCCGCCGAGACCGCCGAAGCCTCCGGCCGGGACGACACCGGTGCGGGAAGCGACGGCGAAGCAGCGGCCCACGCGGTCATCGACGCGCTGTTGGGAATCAGGTTGGCACCGACGGCCTAGACGCTGCCGGGGGAAGCCGACGGCGGGGCGCAGGTCTCAGCCGTCGCTTCCCCGATCGCGCCGCTTGAGATAGCGCTCGAACTCCCGGGCGATGGATTCCCCGCTGGCTTCGGGCAGCTCGGTGGCGTCCTGGGCCTGCTCCAGTTGCTGGACATAGGCGGCAACCTCGGGATCCTCCGCCGCGAGCTCGTTCACCCCGCGTTGCCAGGCTTCGGCCTCCTCGGTCAGGGCCGCGAGGTCGAAGGGCGTGCGCAGCACATCCTCGAGCTGGCGCAACAACGCCAGGGCGGCCTTGGGCGAGGGGGACTGGCCGACGTAGTGCGGCACCGCAGCCCAGATCGACGCCGTGGCCAACCCGGCCGAGTCGGCGGTTTCCGCCAGCACGCCCAAGATCCCGGTGGGCCCCTCATAGGTGGTGCGCTCCGCGCCGAGCACGGAACGCAGCGTCTCGTCCTCGCTGGAGAGGCTGGCCGGCAACGGCCGGGTATGGGGGACATCGGCCAGCAGCGCCCCGACGAGGACCACTGCCTTCACGTTCTGCAACTCGGCCTGCGTCAGCAGCTCGGCGGTGAACGCCTGCCAGCGATAGGTCGGCTCGGTACCGCGCACCAGGAGCAGGTCGACTCCGCTATCGGCCAACGGGGCCCGGAACATGCGCGTGCTCGGCCAGCGGATCGTGCGTTTGCCCGCTGCATTGCGGCGCACGCTGGGCCGGGAGAACTGGTAGTCGTAGTAGTCGTCCTCGGAGAGCTGGCCCACCTGCTTGGCCTCGAAGGTCTTGGCCAGGAACCGCAATGCGTCGCTGGCTGCCTCGCCGGCGTCGTTCCATCCCTCGAAGGCGACCACCATGATGGTGGGCCGCCTGCCGGAACCGGGATGAGCCTCGGCCGCGATCAGCTCGGGCAGCGAGCCGCGCGTTTCGTTTTCCTCTGCCACGGTCTCACCCTAACGCGAACGCTGGCCGTGGCAACGTCTGCGCCCACGTAGAATTGGGGCATGAGCGCCTTTTCCCCCCACGCCCTGCGCGGCACGAATGCCTTTGACGCCCATGCCGGACTCCAGGCCGTGCTGTGGGACATGGATGGGACCATCGTCGATACCGAGCCCTACTGGATCGCCGCGGAAAAGGACCTGGTGCATCGCCACGGCGGGCAATGGAACGACGAGGACGCCTTCCGGCTCGTCGGGCAGGCGTTGCCGACCAGCGCGGCCATGCTCCGCGACGCGGGGGTGGATCTGGGGATCCGCGAGATCATCGACGACCTGACGGCCCGCGTCATCGAGGGGCTGCGCGCCGAAACCGTCTTCCGCCCCGGGGCCCGCGAGCTGCTCGCCGATCTGCGCGAGCACGGCGTGCCGTGTGCCCTCGTCACCATGTCGGAGGAACCGCTGGCCCGTCTGGTGGCCGAGGCGCTGCCCCCGGGGACCTTCCGGTTCCTGGTCACCGGTGACATGGTCTCCGCCGGCAAACCCGACCCCGAGCCGTACCACCTGGCCTTCGACACGATGGCCGCCCACGTCGAGGGCCTGCAGCGCAGCCGCGTCGTCGCCGTCGAGGATTCCGTCCCCGGCGTGCGCTCGGCCGTCGCCAGCGGAACGCCCACCATCGCCGTGCCGCACATCGCCTCCCTTCCCTCCGATGGAGGCTGGACGGTCTGGCCCACCCTCAAGGGGATGGACGCCTCAGACCTCGACGCCTTCGTGATGACCGCCGGGGCGACCGCGTGAGCGGCCCGGCACAGCGCGCCAATGCCGGGGAACACCCCGCACCACCGGCCGGCGATGCCCGGGAGAAGCGCCCGGGCATCCCGCTGGGCCGCATCGGCGGGGTCCCGGTCTACCTGGCCTGGTCCTGGTTCCTCATCGCCGCCTTCATCCTGCTGGTCTTCACCCCCCAGGTGATGCGTGCCCTTCCGGGCATCGGCCTGGGCGCCTACGCGGTCTCCTTCACCTACGCCATCCTGCTGGCCCTCTCGATCCTGGTCCACGAGCTCGCCCACGCGCTGTGCGCCAAGGCCTTCGGCTGGCCGGGCGCCCACATCGTGCTCACCCTCTGGGGCGGACACACCCAATTCGGCAGCTTCCACGCCACCCCGGGCAGGTCCCTGGTGGTCGCCTTGGCCGGACCGGCGGCGAACTTCGTCCTGGCCGGGGTGGGCTACGGCCTCGAACTGGCCCTGGCACCGGTCGGGGTCATCGGCCTGCTGCTGAACATCCTGATCTGGGCCAACTTCCTGGTGGCCCTGTTCAACGTCCTGCCCGGCCTGCCCCTGGACGGCGGCCGGCTGGTCGAATCCGCGGTGTGGGCCGGCACCGGATCGCAGGAGAAGGGCACCGTCGCCGCGGGCTGGGCCGGGCGCGTCATCGTCATCGGCATCGCCGCCTACGTGGTCCTGTTGCCGCTGCTCAACCGCCAACCGGTGGACCTGCAGCTGACCGTGATCGCCCTGCTGCTGTGCGGCTTCCTGTGGATGGGTGCCAGCCAGGCCATCACCGATGCCCGCATGCGCCTGCGGTTGCCGCGCATCGCCGCCTCCGAGCTGATGGAACCGGCCAGCGCGCTGCCGGCCTCCTCGGTCGTCGCCGACATCGACCGCCGCCACCTGCAGGTGGCCGGGCACATCCTGCTCTGCGCCCCCTCGGGGCTTCCCGAAGCCGTCGTGGACCGGGCCTCGGTAGACTCGGTCCCCGCACCGCTGCGCCGCAACACCCCCTCCGTCACCGTCGCCCGTGCCCTGGCCCCCGGCGCCGTCGTGCGGGCCAGCCGATCGGGACGGGACCTGATCACCTACCTGGCGAGCCTGGACGGCAGCGAATACGCCGTCGTCGACGACACGGGCCGCATCGTGGGCCTGCTGAAGCAGGACACCGTCGTGACGGCCATCACCGGCAAGAAGGCCTGACCA
>JAFEMX010000023.1 GCA_016892645.1 Micrococcaceae bacterium RIT 802 | reverse complement strand
CGGGGCCAACTGCGTTAACCCGGCATCGAAGAGTTCGTCCCCATACGGGACCAGGCCGCGTTGCAGCCGGGCGAAGTCCTGCAGGATCCGTTCCCACAGCCGATAGTCGGTACTGGGGATGCGGGCCATGGTCTCGCCATAATCGGGGGAAATCATCCAGCCGCGCATCGGCTCGACGGCCAGCGGCATCACGAGCTGGTCCGGGACCAGCCGCGCCGCGGCGGCCGTCAACGCGACCTCGGACTGTTGCCCGGGGTTGACGGCCTTGAGGAAGAGCCGGCCGTGGTCGGTATGCACGACGACCTGCGTGGACCACAGATCGATGCCGCCGCGTTCCAGGGGCCCGGTCCGGCGCAACTCGTAGGTCTCGAGCACCATCGACACCCAGGTGTCGATCTCCTCGAGCCACGCCTCGGTGGCCCAGTAGTCGTTCCACTCCGCCATTTCGTGGACCTAACCGAGCTTGCTGGGCGTCGAGCCCTCGTAGTCGGGGGCTTCGGTCGGTTCGGTCCCCCGCCACCGGGCGATGCCCCGCATGCCATGGAAGATCACCAGCGTGGCGATCGTCCCCAGGGCTATGCCGCCGAATTGCATCGAACCGACCGCGATCGTCGGGTCGGCGATGGCGATGATCAGGCCGGCGCCAGCGGTCATCAGGTTGATCGGGTTGGAGAAGTTCACCTTGTTCTGGACCCATAGCCGGGCGCCGATGATGCCGATCATGCCATACAGCACGATGCCGGCCCCACCGCTGACGCCGGTGGGGATGGAGTTGATGGCGGCCCCGAACTTCGGCAGGAACGCGAGGAGAATGGCCACGATGCCGGCGATCCAGTAGGCGGCCGTGGAGTAGACCCGGGACGAGGCCATGACGCCGATGTTCTCGGCGTAGGTCGTGGTTCCGGAGCCGCCACCGAATCCGGCGACGACGCTCGCCACGCCATCGGCCATCAGCGCCCGGCCGTTGACGTCGTCCAGGTTGCGGTTGGTCATCAGGCCCACCGTCTTCACGTGGCCGATGTTCTCCGCGACCAGCACGAAGACGACCGGCAGGAACAGGGCCAGCGTGTCGAGGTGGAACTCCGGGAAGGCGAACGGCGGCAGCCCCAGCCATCCGGCCTCGCCGACGGCGGTGAACTCCACCTGCCCCTGGGCCAGGGCGACGAGGTAACCGGCCACGATGCCCACGAGGATCGACAGGCGCCCGAGCAGGCCACGGAACAGGACGGCGGAGAAGACGATGGCGGCGACGGTGGCGAACGTCGTCAACGGCACGGTCTGCATGGCCTCGGTGGTGGCCCCCGCGAGGTTCAGCCCGATCAGGGCGACGATCGTGCCCATGACCACCGGCGGCATCAGCGCGTGGATCCAACCGGTGCCGGACTTCTGCACCACCAGCCCGATGATGAACAGGGCCAACCCCGAGACGACGACCCCGCCCAACGCGCCGGCAAACCCGTGCCCGGCCATGGCGGCCGTCACCGGCGCGATGAACGCGAAGGAGGAGCCCAGGTAGCTGGGGACCCGGCCGGCGGTGATGACCAGGAACAGCAGCGTCCCGACACCGGAGAAGAACAGGGTGGCCGTCACCGGGAAGCCGGTCAGCGCCGGCACCAGCACGGTGGATCCGAACATGGCCATCACATGCTGGACGCCGATCCCGGTGGTCTGGAACCAGCTGAGCCGTTCGTCCGGTGCCACCACCGTGCCCGGCCGGATCGTCTTGCCGTCGCCGTGGACCGTCCAGCCGAAGCCGAGGTTGCTGCTCATGGTGTCCTCCGTAGGGGCCCTGCGGGTGTTCTCGTGGGGGCCCGGAACATTGCGGAACCCCCACGGAATCCTACAGGGCGCCCGCCCCCACCCGTCCGTCGGCGTCGACCCGGCCGATGTCCGCGACCCGTCCCGCGGTGGCGTCGGCGGAGGTCTGCGCGAAGAACGCCAGCTCGTGCCGGCTGGATTCGTCGAAGGCCCGCCGCATGGCCGCCAGCCCGGCGGCATCGGCGCGGAAGGCCACCCGCTGGACCATGGCGATCGCCTCGGCCGTGGCCGCGTCGAACTCCGGCGAGGAGTAGGCGGCGAGCCAGTCGGCATATGGGTGTCCCGGGTGGGCCGCGCCGGCCAGCCGCCGTCCGATGTCCTGGTACAGCCAGTAGCAGGGCAGGATCGCCGCCACGAGCTCCGGATAGGACGCATCGGAGGCGACCAGGTGGTTCAGGTAGGCCGACGTCGTGGGGCTCGGCGCCGCATCCTCGGCGTCCCCCAGCCGCAGCCGGTGCAGGTTCGACTCCTCCTCGAGCGCACCCACGGCCCCGGCGGCCCAGAAGGCCTGCTCGGCACGGTTCGGTGCCAGCTGCGCGGCCCGCGAGAGCACCCGCGAGTAGGTGCGCAGGTACACCGCATCCTGCGCCAGGTAGAAGTGGAATTCGTCGGCCGCAAGGCTCCCGTCGCGCAGCGAACGGATGAACGCCAGCGCATCGATGAGCTGGCGCAGGTCGGCGATCCCGTCCCACCAGGTGGACAGCAGCGCCTCGGACGCCGGGGCCATCCGCCCGGCCCAGAGCGCCCCGAAGTGGTCCACGGGACCGTGGCCGCCACCCACCTCGAGCGCGTCGGCGGTACCCAGGGCCTCCTGCAGCCACCCCCGGGCGAGACGGAGCGCATCGGCCCAGTCCCCGTGCCGGGCGTGCAGGGTGGCCAGTGCGGAGGAGAGCGAGCATCCGGTGCCGTGCGTGTTCCGCGTGTCGATCCGCTCGCCGGACACCTCGGCCCGCAATCCCCCCGGCCCGACCAGCGCATCCGGGCAATCCCTTCCGGCCAGGTGCCCGCCCTTGGCCAGCACCAGCACGTCGTATCGCGCCGCCAACCGTGCCGCCTGCCCCAGCACCGCATCCCAGTCGGCCGACTCCGATTCGCCCAGCAGGACCGCCAGTTCGGCGGTGTTCGGGGTGAGCACATCGGCCAGGGGCAGCAGCCGGTGCAGGGCGGCTTCGGCGTCGTGCTCCAGGAGCCGGTCGCCGGAGGTGGCCACCAGCACGGGATCCAGTACGACGGCGGTGCTGGGCCAGGTGCCGCGCCGGGTGTCCAGCCAGGTGGTGACCGCCTCGATGACGTCGGTGGTGGCCAGCATGCCGATCTTCACCGCATCGATGCGGATGTCGGCGGAGATGGCCTCGAGCTGTTGGGTGAGGAATGCCGCCGGCGGGACGTGGACGCCGATGACGCCACGCGTGTTCTGGGCGGTCAGTGCGGTGATCGCGGCCATGCCGTAGCCACCGCAGGCGGCGATCGACTTCAGGTCGGCCTGGATGCCGGCCCCGCCCGAGGGATCCGAGCCGGCGATCGAGAGGATGTTCGGGGTGCGTGGGCGGTTCACTTGGTTTCCTCCCGCGTGGCGCCGGCCCATTCGGCGTGCAGCGAGGCGGCAGCGGCGCCGGGGTCGTCGGCGGCGCAGATCGCCCGGACCACGGCCACCCCGGAGGCTCCCGCGGCGTGGACAGCGGAGGCGTCGCCGTGGCCCAATCCGCCGATGGCCACGCACGGCAGCGGTGCCTGCGCGACAAGCCGGCCCAGGCCGTCGAATCCCAGCGGGGTCGGGTGGTCCTTCTTGGTGGGGGTGGGTCGCACGGCCCCGGTGCCCAGGTAGTCCACGGTGCCGGCGGGCAGGGCCGCCACGGCTGCGAAGTGATCCGGGGTGCTGGCGCTCAGGCCGAGCACCGCGTCCGGGCCGATGAGGCCCCGGACGGCATCGGCGGGCAGGTCCTTCTGCCCGATGTGGACCCCGTCGACGGGGATTCCTGCGGCGCGGGCGGCCAGGTAGACGTCGATGCGGTCGTTGACCAGCAGCAGGGCACGGCCCGCAGTGTGGACGGCGCAGGCGGAGGCCACGGCCAGGAATTCCCGCGCGGAGAGGTCCTTGCACCGCAGCTGGATCGTCGTGATGCCGGCGGTGACGGCGGCGGCCACGATGTCGGCCAACGGCCGGCCCGCGGTGCTGGCGGAGTCGGCGACCAGGTAGATCCCGGTAGCCGGGGTCGGCGCGGTCATGCGATCACCGCCCCGGCGGCCAGGTCCTCGGGCCCGACGGAGGACAGAGCGTCGAGGAACCCGACGGCGAAGGACCCCGGCCCGGCCGCGCTGGCGGCGGCCCGTTCGGCTGCCACGGAGTACAGCGCATGGGCGGTGACCGCTCCCAGCAGCGCGTCGTCCTCGGCCGCCGCGACGAGGGCGGCCACGAGGGCACCCAGGGCGCAGCCGCCGCCGGTGACGCGGGTGAGCAGGGCATCGCCGCCGTGGACGCGGACGCTGCGTTCGGCGTCGGTGACCAGATCCACCGGCCCGGACACGGCGACAACCGCGGGGGTGGCCGCGGCCAGGTGGGAGGCAGGCACCAGGGCCGCCTCGACGTCGTGCGTGGCGTCGACGCCCCGCCCGCCGGCACCGGAGCCGGCCAACGCGAGGATTTCGGAGGCGTTGCCGCGGATGACCGTGGGGCGTTCGGCCAGCAGCGCCTCGGCGAACCGGGTCCGCAGCTCCAGCGCCCCGACGGCCACCGGGTCCAGGACCCAGGGGGTCCCGGACCGGCGGGCGCTGCGGACCGCCTGCAGCATGGCCCGGCGCTGATCGGCGTGCGGGGTGCCCAGGTTGACGAGCACTGCAGAGGCCACCGGCGCGAAGTCCGCGGCCTCGCCGGGCACGTCCACCATGGCAGGGGACGCCCCGGCGGCCAACAGGACGTTGGCGGTGAAGTTGGTGACGACGGCGTTGGTCAGGCACTGCACGAGCGGTGCCGTGGTGCGCAGCTTCTCGAGGGCTTGGCCCAGGTCGGCCGGTGTGTAGGTGTTGGTGGGCGCATGCATGGGCATGGGCGACATCCCTCCGCTAGTACGAACTAGATCAGGTTCTGGCGGGTGTGTTCTCAGTCCGCGCCGGTTGGCGGACACCCCGTGTCAATGAGCGCGAGCCTACCGGTACCCACCGTCACGGGCCAACTCGGTGACGCGAATCACCGGCCGTGGGCGCTACTGTCGTACGCATGGCCAGGAAACGACGCACCCCACCGACCACCGCCCCCGGGGAAACCGCGGAACCCGTGGAACCGGTGGAACCCGCCGAGTTGCCGGTTGCCGCTGCCCGACGGCTGCGCGACGCCACCGACTCGCGGCTGGCCCAGCCACGCCGCTTCCGGGCCACGCAACTCAAGGGGCTCGAACGGCTGCTCGGGGAGAACGAGGACGCGCTGTGCGATGCGCTGGCCGCCGATCTGGGCAAGCCGGCCGCCGAATCCCGGCTGACCGAACTGGACCGGATCAAAGCAGAAATCGACCACGCCCAACTGCACTTGGGGGACTGGGTCGCCGAACGGCACGTGAGGGTCCCCGTGTCGCTGCAGCCGGCGACCGCACGCATCCAGGCCCGGCCATTGGGCATGGTGCTGGTCATCGCCCCGTGGAACTACCCCGTCCTGTTGTTGCTCGGCCCGCTCGTGGGCGCGTTGGCCGCCGGGAACACCGTGGTCCTCAAGCCCTCCGAACTCGCGCCGGCCACCTCGGCCCTCTTGGCCCGGCTGGTGCCGGCCTACCTGGACCGCCGGGCCGTCGCCGTCGTGGAAGGGGCGGCGGAGACGACGACGGAGCTGCTGGGGCAGCAGTGGGACCACATCTTCTACACCGGCGGGGAGCGGGTCGGGCGGATCGTGGCCCACGCGGCGGCCGAGCGGCTCACGCCGGTGACCCTTGAGCTCGGCGGGAAGAGCCCCGCCGTCGTTTGTGATGGGAATTTCGCGGCCATCGCCCGCCGGATCGCCCACGGGAAATTCATGAACGCCGGACAGACCTGCGTGGCCCCCGACTACGTGTTGGCCGTCGGCGATCATGCGGCGAATGAGCTCGAGAAGCACCTGCCGAAGGCGATCGCCGCGTTCTACGGCAAGGACCCGTCGTCCAGCCGGGACTACGGACAGATCGTGAACGCCGCGCACTTCTCCCGGATCGCCGCGTACCAGCAGCAGGGCCGGGTGGTCTCCGGCGGCTCGAACGATCCGGCCACCCGCTACGTCGAACCGACGGTGCTGGCGGACGTCGACCCGGCGGCAACGGTGATGACCGACGAGATCTTCGGGCCGGTGTTGCCGATTGTCCGAGTCGACCGGTTCGATGACGCGGTGCGCTTCGTCAACTCACGTCCCTCCCCGCTGGCCGCCTACCTGTTCAGCGAACGCCCCCGATTGCACACCGCCTTCGAGGACCAGGTGCGGGCCGGGGGAATCGGACACAACGTGTGCAACATGCACCTGGCGGTCCCGGACCTGCCGTTCGGCGGAGTCGGGGCGTCGGGCATGGGGAACTACCACGGCAAAGCCGGGTTCGACACGTTCAGCCAGCAACGCCCCGTGCTCTCGAAGACCGCCAGGATCGATACCCTGCGCGCCATCTATCCGCCGTTCGGATGGGCGAAACGACGGATCATGCGCTCGATGGGGTGAGCATGGCACCGCCGGACGCACGGGGATCCGGTGCCCATGTGCGGGTACCGGATCCTCGATCGTGGTCTGCGCCGGGGCGCTGACCGTGGTGGCGGCTACTTCTGGGTCAGGCCGTCCACGTAGTCCTGGTTCTCGGTGATCCACTTGTCGACGATCGGCGCGTAGTTGTCCGTGTCGGTGCCGTTGAACATGGCGTTCTCCAGCGAGAACAGGTGCTCGTCGTCCATCTTGAAGTCCTTCAGCCACGTGGTGAGCGTGGGGTAGTCCTTCTCGAAGTCCGCGTCACCGTAGGCGGTGATGTGCTCGGCGGTGCCCAGCGTGTTCTTCGGGTCCTTGAGGTCCTTGATGGGGAACTCGTCGTAGGCCCAGTGCGGGCGCCACAGGGTGACGACGATGTTCTCGCCGGCGTCGGTGGCCTTCTTCAGCTGAGTGAGCATGGCCGGGGTCGAGGACGTCAGGAACTTCATCTTCTCCAGCCCGTACTCCGGGATGACCTTGCTCTGGGTGGCCTTGGTGAGGCCGGCACCGGGATCGATGCCGTAGATGGTGTTGTTGAACTTGTCGGCGTTCTTGGCCAGGTCCTCCAACGAATCGATGGGGGCGTCCTTGTTCACGGCGATGGTCAGCTTGGCATTGTCGTACCAGGTGCCCAGTTCGGTCATCTTGTCGCCGTACTTTTCCATGTAGTCCTTGTGTGTCTGTGGCAGCCACACGTCCATGGTCAGGTCGAGGTCACCGGTGGAGACGCCCGAGAAGATGGGGGCGACATCGGCGCCGGTGAGTTCGACGTCGTAGCCCTTCTTGTCGAGGATCTGCTTCCACAGGTTGGAGACCGCGACGCCTTCGTCCCAGCCGGCCATGACGCCGATCTTCAGTTCCTTCTTGTCGCCATTGCCCGACGAAGCCGATGCGCCCGTGTCGCTTCCGCCTCCGCCGCCACAGGCGGTCAATGCCAGCGCCGCAGCGGCGGCCATCCCCATCAATGATGCGAGTTTTTTCCTCATTACTTGTTCCTTTCGTTGCGCCCCGTCGGCGGGGCTGCAGGGTCACGCATTCTTGGCCGGCATGTTGGTGTGTCCGAGGGAGGCGGTGATCCGGTCCAGGAAGATGGCCAGGATGACGACCGAGAGCCCGGATTCGACGCCGAGCGGGGTGTTCAGCGTGGTCAGGGACTGGTAGACCTCACCGCCGAGGGCGCCAGCCCCGACCATCCCGGCGATGACGACCATCGAGAGCGAAAGCATGATGATCTGGTTGATGCCGGCCATGATGGTCGGCAGGGCCAATGGCACCTGGATCTGGCGCAGGATGCGCGCCGGGGAAGCACCGAAGGCCTGCCCGGCTTCGACGACCTCGGTGTCGACGCTGCGGATGCCCAGTTCGGTGAACCGAGTTCCCGGTGCCATGGCAAAGACGATCGTCGCGACAATGCCGGGAACCGGGCCGATGCCCAGGAGCAGGAGTGCCGGGATCAGATACACGAACGCCGGCATGGTCTGCAGGAAATCGAGGATGGGTTTCACCACCGCCGAGACGATTCGCGACTTGGCGGTGAGGATGCCCAAGGGGACGCTGATGACGACGGCGATGATGCTGGCCACCAGCACGAGCGCCAGTGTGTTCATCGAGTTCTCCCACTGGTTCATCCCGTAGATCAGCAGCAGGCCGATCACCGTGCCGAGCCCGAGCTTCCAGCTCTTGACAAGCCACGCCAGGGCGGCAAGGACGATGATGACCGCCCAGAACGGCGGTTCGGTGAGGATGAAAGCCAGGCCGTCATAGAAGTTCTGGAAGAAGGCCTTGATGACGTCGAACAGCCCGGCCAGGTTGTCGACGACCCAGTCGAGGACGGTTTCGGCCCATTGTCCGACAGGAATGCGGAACAGGTTCTCTCCCATCTAGCGGACCTCCCCTTCATCGTCGGCCGGTGGCCGGGGCGCATCGTCCGCCGGATGGCTCGCATTCGGTGCGGCCTGGCCGGCGAGGCCCGGATAGGTGGCTCCGTCGTCGTTCCCGGCGGTCTGCCCGGGAGTGACCAGCGGTATGCCGCTGGTGCTCGAGGGGACGTTGCCCAGGGCCGAGAGCAGCGTGGCTCGGGCTATGGCACCGATCAGGCGGCCTTCGTCATCGACGACCGGCAGGGGAACGGGGGATTCCACGGAGCGGCCGAAAAGGTCGTTCAGCGCGGTGTCCGCGGTGATCGGGGCATTGCGGGAGGTGATGATTTCCTCGAGGTCCGAGCCGCCGCGTTCGAGCAGGGCCATGACCTCCCGGTCCCGGACCGACCCGAGCAGCACGCGTCGACGGTCGAGGACGAATGCCGCCGAGGTCTGCAATTCGCGCATGGTCCGCAAGGCGTTGCGCGCCCCGCCCGAGAGGTTGACCACGGCGCGCGGGGTTTCCATGACGGAACCGGCGGTGAGCACCCGGGTGCGGTCCACGTCGCGCACGAAGGCGGAGACGTAGTCGTTGGCCGGGTGGGTGAGGATGTCGTCGGGTGTGCCGATCTGGACGATTTCCCCGTCACGCATCACGGCGATCCGGTCGCCGAGGAACATGGCCTCGTTCAGGTCGTGCGTGATGAAGATGATCGTCTTGCCGAGTTCGGCCTGCAGCGAGGCCAGCTGTTCCTGCATGTCGCGGCGGATCAGGGGGTCCAGGGCGGAGAAGGCCTCGTCCATGAGGAGGATGTCGGTTTCGGCGGCCAGGGCGCGTGCCAGCCCGACGCGCTGCTGCATGCCGCCGGAGAGCTGGCTCGGGTACTTGTCGGCCCAGCCGTTGAGCCCCACGACATCCAGGACCTTGTTCGCGCGCTCGGTCCGTTCGGCCAGGCCGACGCCCTGGATCTCGAGGGCGTAGGCCGCGTTCTGCAGGACAGTGCGGTGCGGGAGCAGGGCGAAGTGCTGGAAGACCATGGAGATGCGCTTCTGCCGGACCTTGCGCAGCTTCTTGGCGGAGATCTTGGCGATGTCCGTGTCCCCGATGACGACCGAGCCGCTGGTCATCGACCATAGTCCGTTGAGCATGCGGATCAGCGTCGACTTTCCGGAACCGGACAGGCCCATGACCACGAAGATCTCGCCGGGCTTGACCTCGAAGCTCGCGTCGATGACTGCCGCGGTGCCCAGGGACGAGACGTCCTGGCGGGTTTTGCCGGCCTTGAGGAGCTTGACCGCCTCATTTCCCCGGCGGCCGAAGACCTTGTACGCGTTGCTGACGCGTAGCGCCGGTTGCGCTGTCTCAGTAGTATTCACGTTTTCCCGTCCACGGTCTGGGTCCGGGAGGAGGCAGACCGATTGCTCGGCAACCCGTCCCCGACGTGTAGATCCATGGCCGCCAGCGATGGGGCCGGGAAAGTCCGTCTGACAGGGCGAGTGATTGACTTTCTACCGCAACGCTAACAACCCGTTGTTCGCCGTGGGCTGAAATCCGTCGTTTGACCGAGGGTACACCCAGGCTTGGCGGGACTGCATCCCATGGGGCACACGGGGTACAGCGAAGTTATGGCATTGTGACTGGCCGAATTGTCAACATCTCCGCAATCGGGTGGATTCCGGGGCAGGAGCGGGTCAAACCCGTCAGGCGATGATGGAGTCGACCAGCGCCTTGGCCTCCTGCTGGACCTGCTTCAGGTGGTCTTCGCCCTTGAAGGATTCGGCGTAGATCTTGTAAACATCCTCGGTGCCCGAGGGGCGGGCGGCGAACCATGCGTTTTCGGTGGTGACCTTCAGTCCGCCGATGGGTGCGCCGTTGCCCGGCGCCTCGGTCAACCGGGCGGTGATGCGTTCGCCGGCGAGTTCAGCGGCGGTCACGTCGCCGGCCGAGAGCTTGGCCAGGGCGGCCTTCTGTTCCCGGCTGGCGGCGGCGTCTATGCGGGCATACGCGGGGGAGCCGAAGTCCGCGGTCAGGCGCGCGTAGTGCTCGCTGGGCGAGGCGCCCGTAACGGCCTGGATCTCGGAGGCCAACAGGGCCAGGAGCAGGCCGTCCTTATCCGTCGTCCATGGGGAGCCGTCGAAGCGCACGAAGCTCGCCCCTGCCGATTCCTCGCCGCCGAAGACCCCCGTGCCATCCAGCAATCCGGGGACGAACCACTTGAAGCCCACGGGGACCTCGACCAGTTCGCGGCCCAGGGAGGCGGCGACACGGTCGATCATGGAGGAGCTGACGAGTGTCTTGCCCACCCCGGCGCCCTGGGGCCATTGTGGGCGGTGGCGGTAGAGGTAGTCGATGGCGACGGAGAGGAAGTGGTTGGGGTTCATCAGCCCCGCATCCGGGGTGACGATTCCATGCCGGTCGGCATCGGCGTCGTTCCCGGTGGCGATGTCGAAGGAGGCTCCACCGTCCCGGACCTTGGCGATCAGGCCGGCCATGGCCGAGGGGGAGGAGCAGTCCATGCGGATCTTGCCGTCCCAGTCCAGGGTCATGAAGGACCACCGGGGGTCGACCTCGGGATTCACGACGGTCAGGTCGAGGCCGTACCGTTCGCCGATGGCACCCCAGTAGTCCACGGAGGCCCCGCCCATCGGGTCGGCGCCGATGCGCACCCCGGCGGAGCGGACGGCGTCCAGATCGAGGACGTCGGACAGCGAGCCCACATAGGAGGCGAGGAAATCGTGGCTGCCCAGGTTCTCCGCAAAGCGGGCCTGCGAGATCGTCACGCGCTTCACCCCGGCCAGCCCGGAGGTGAGCAGGTCGTTGGCGCGGTCGGCGATCCACGAGGTGGCGTCGGATCCGGCCGGGCCACCATGCGGGGGGTTGTATTTGATTCCGCCGTCGGACGGCGGGTTGTGCGAAGGGGTGATGACGATGCCATCGGCCTGCCGGCTCCGGTCGGTGGCCGGAACGTCCCGGTTGTGGGTCAGGATGGCATGACTGATCGCGGGGGTGGGGGTCCAGCCGTTCCGGGCGTCAACGCGCACGTCCACGCCGTTGGCGATGAGGACTTCCAGCGCGGTGTCCTGCGCCGGATCGGAGAGCGCATGGGTGTCCTTGCCGACGAACAACGGCCCGGCGATGCCCTGGCCTGTCCGGTACTCCACGATCGCCTGCGTGATGGCGGCGATGTGGTTCTCGTTGAAGGAGCCATCGACCGAACGTCCCCGGTGGCCGGAGGTACCGAACGCGACCCGCTGCGAGGGGTCCTCCGGGTCCGGCACCACGTCGAAGTACGCCGAGCGGACGGCATCGAGGTCGATCAGGTCCTCGGGGAGCGCACGCGTCCCCGCACGATTGGCAGCCATGGGTACAGCTAACCAGAAGGGACGCCAAAAAGCCCCGGTCCGGGACGATGTGTCCTGGGCGGGGCCTTTTTGACGTCGTGTGTCCCGACGGGCTACTTGACGCCGGACATCAGGGCCTTGATCGGCTTCACGGAGGCCGCCAGGGCGATACCGAGGACGATGGACACTCCGCCGAGGACGAGGAAGTACGGGACCTCGTTGCCCTCGGTGTAGAAGCCGGCGAGGATGCCGGCCAAGGTCGTTCCGAGCGAGACCGAGAGGTAGAACAGGGCCACCATTTGCGTGGTGAAGGCCACCGGGGCCAATTTCGTGGCGACCGAGAGGCCGATCGGGCTCAACAGCAGCTCCGCCATGGTGAACAGGAACAGGATCCCTGCCAGAGCGAGCAGCGGCGTCTTCTCCAGCGAGTTCAGCGGGATGAACACCAGGAAGGCAATGCCCATGACGACCAGCGCGCCACCGAATTTCAGCGGCGTCGAGGGCTGCTTCTCGCCCATCTTGGTCCAGATGCCGGCGAAGACGGCGGCGAAGACGATGATGAAGACGGGGTTGATGGACTGGGTCCAGCTGGCTGGCATTTCCCATCCGAAGAGGTTGCGGTCCAGCCGCTGTTCAGAATAGACGGCAATGAACGTGAACTGCTGCTGGAACAAGGCCCAGAACGCCGCCGACGCGATGTAGAGGGGGATGAACGCCGTGACGCGGCGGCGCTCGGTTCCATCGACCTTCTTCGAGCCCAGGATAACGACGAAGTAGATGACCGATGCGGCGACGACGACGATGGCGATGGTGGTGGCCAGGTTGTCGGCGTGCACGATGCCGGTGGTCAGCAGCACGATGATGACCGCGATGCCGATCAGGACTCCAACGCCGTAGCGCAGGCGGAGGTTGCCGGGCAGCGGATCGGTGACGTGGTGCGTGGCGGCCGGCAGGTTCTTGCGGCCCAGGGCGTAGATGGTCAGGCCGATGGCCATGCCGATCGCCGCCAGGGCGAAACCATAGTGGAAGCCCAGGCGGGTCTGGAGCAGGCCGGTTAGCAGCGGGCCGATCAGGGCACCGATGTTCACGCCCATGTAGAAGATGGAGAACCCGGCGTCCCGGCGGGTGTCCTTCTCCGAGTACAGCGAACCGACCAACGTGGTCGCGGTGGCCTTGAGGCCGCCGGAACCGAGGGCGACGAGCAGCAGGCCCACCGTCAGCCCGACCACCCCGGGCAACGCCGCCAAGGCGATGTGGCCGAGCATGATCATGATGGCCGTGTAGAACAGCACGCGCTCGGACCCGAAGAGCCGGTCGGCGATCCAGGCCCCGAAGATGGTGCTGAGGTAGACGGTGCCGCCATAGGCGCCGACCAGGCTCAGGGACAACCCCTGGTCCAGGCCCAGGCCGCCCTTGGACACCTCGAAGTACATGTAGTAAGCGAGGATGCCCTGCATGCCGTAGAAGGAGAAGCGCTCCCACATCTCGACATTGAAGAGGTTGAAGAGCATCCGGGGGTGGCCAAAGAAGGTCTTTCCGGCCGGTTCCCGCGTGGTATTCAGTGAGGTCATTTACAACATTTTGCGCTTGTGTGTCCCAAAACGCCCACTTCAGTGACTTGGATCACATTCCGTTGGCGGCATGCATCAGCTGGGCGGCCAGGGCCAGCAGCCCGCGCTCCGAACCATTCGCCCCAGTCAGCTGGATGCCCATCGACAAGCCACCCGCAGTTCGCAGCGTTGGCACGGTGACCGCAGGTGTTCCGGCGACGTTGACCACTGAGGTGTAGGGCGTGTAGCGGCACTGGAGCTCGTAATCGAAGTCGGCGTCGTGGGAGGTGTACCAGCCGAGCGGCCGCGGGGTCTGCGCCATGGCGGGGGTCAGTAGTGCATCGTAGCGGCCCCACTGGGCGCGGCAGTCCTCGGCGATCTTCTGCAGCACGGCCGCGGCGGCACGCTTCTCCGTCTCGGGGCAGGCGATGGCCCGTGCCCGGAACGTGCGGGTGAGTTCCATCAGTGCGGGCGCCGCCTCGTCGGGAAGCCCGGCTTCGGCCAGGCCCGCGGTCCAGATCGTCTGGAACGCCTCGGGGTAGCGGTTGTCGTAGCGGATGTCCGCGGCCTCGACCCGGTGGCCCGCGGCCTCCAGCAGCGCGACCCCTGCCTGTAACGCCGCCTCGGCCGTGGGGTCCAGGGCGATCGGGTACCGGCCCTCAAAGGGGGAGGCGCGGGTCAGGCCGATCCGCAACGGGCGGCCGTCGGCGGGTCGGGCGCTCCGGGCGGCCTGGAGGTAGCCGGTGGTGCCGGTCAGCGAATCCATGAGCAGTCCGGCGTCCTCGGCGGTGCGGGCCAGCGGACCGGACACCACGAAGCGCGGGGCCCCGAACCGGTCCACGCGCCCGTTGGCCAGATCGGCCGGCACCGTGCCCAGCCCCGGCTTCAACCCGATCAGCCCGCAGGCGGAGGCGGGGATCCGGACCGATCCTCCGCCGTCGTTCCCAGGGGCCACCGGCAGCAGGCCCGCGGCGACGGCGGCCGCGCTGCCGCCCGAAGAGCCGCCGGGCGAGAGCGAGGGGTCCAGGGGGTTGCGCGCCGGCGGCGCGATGAGGTTCTCGGAGTAGCAGTTCAGCCCGAACTCGGGGATCTGGGTCTTGCCCAACGAGATCGCACCGTCCGCGCGCAACCGGGCCACCAGGGGGCTGTCCTCGGTGGCGACGGCAGCGGGCAGCGCGGCGCTGCCGAACGTGGTGGGGGCACCCTCGACGTCCCACAGGTCCTTGTAGGCCAGCGGGATCCCATGCAGCGGGGCCAACGGGGCGCCCGCGGCGCGGGCCCGCACCGCGACGTCGTCCGCGGCGTCGGCAGCGGCCACGGCCTGCTCGGCCGTGACGGTGATGAAGCTGCCCAGCCGCGGGTTCTGCTCCCCGATCCGCGCCAGGAAGTGCTCCGTGACCTCGCGGGAGGAGACCTCGCCGGACGCGATGAGGTCCCGGAGTTCGACGGCGGTGCGTTCGTGGATTGCCCCGCCGGTGGTCTCGAGGTGGTCGGGGGTGTTCATCTGCGGTCCTCCCGGGTGTCGTGTTCGTCGTCGCGGTCGCGTTGGAAGACCAGCACCACCGAGCGCAGGGCCAGGATGAAGCCCATGAAGAGCAGCACGTAGCCGAAGAAGGCGTGCATCCTCACGTTCTCCGTGAGGAACGGGCCGGATTCGGTGGTGATCAGGATGATGGCGGCCAGGGTCGCGGCCCCGGCCAGCAGCGCCACGACCACCTGCTGGACCAGCCGGTTCAGGAATCCGCGGTCCGCCGGATGGGCCAGGACGCGGACGTTGACCGAGAGCCGGCCGCGCTCGACGTCCTCGGTGATCTTGTTCAGCCGCCGGGGCCACTCGCGCAACGTGGGCAGCAACTGCATGGCCCGGATCTCCAGCTCGTCCTTCAGCGTTCCCGGGGTGAACTGGGCGCCGATGATCTTCCGTCCCGCCTCACGTGCCGCGGCCACGACGTTCAGTCCGGGATCGATCAGGCCCAGGGTCCCCTCCAGCGCACCCAGGGCACGCAGCGCGGCGGCGACCTGGGGTGGGACGGAGAAGCCATGGCGGACGATCAACGAGAAGAGGGCGGTGAACATCTCCGAACCACCCTGGCCCCCGAAACCGTTGCGGTAGCGCACCAGCAGCTGGCCCAGGGAGCGCTCGAAGCCGCGCTCGTCGAAGTCCTCCGGCCGGTCCAGCAGCCCCAGCAGGGCGTCGGTGGCCAGCTGGTTGTCGTTCTTGTCGATGGAGAACAACAGCATGTTCAGCGACTGCTGGCTCCCCGGATCCAGGCGTCCGACGGCCCCGAAGTCCAGCAGGGCCAGGCCGCCCTCCCGGGTGATGAAGATGTTGCCCGGATGCAGGTCGGCGTGGAAGACGCCGTCGCCGGAAATCTGGTGGAGCGTCGCCTTGAGCAGTTCCGCGGCCAGTTCCCTCCGCCGCTCCGGGCCCCACTGGGCCAGAGCGGCACCGGCCGCACCGACGGGCTGGCCATCGAGCTCGTCCATCACCAGCAGGCGTGGTCCGCTGAAATCGGCGTGGACACGGGGGACGGTGACCTCGAAGTCCCGGAGCGATGATTCGATGGCGAGCATGTTCTCGGCCTCGATGCGGTAGTTCAGCTCCTCGCTGAGCGAATCGGAGAAGCCGCGGGCCAGGGTGGACACCCCGAGCCGGCGGGCCCAGGGGGCGGAGCGCTCCAGCCAGCCGGCGATCTGCACGACGATGGCCCGATCGCGTTCGACCTGTTTCAGGGCCGAGGGGCGTTGGACCTTGGCCACCACCCGGGTGCCGTCATGCAGGGTGGCCCGGTGCACCTGGGCGACCGAGGCGGAGGCCAGTGGCTCCTCCTCGATCGTCGCGAACGCCTCGCGGGGCGAACGGCCCAGGCTCTCGGCCAGGGCGGCCTCCACGACGGGCCATGATTCGGGGGTGGCGTGGGTCTGCAAGTGCGACAGTTCGCGGATGTAGGGCTCGGAGAGCAGGTCGCGGCGGGTGGAGAGCATCTGGCCGAGCTTCACGAACGTCACGCCGGCCTC
Organism: Micrococcaceae bacterium RIT 802; assembly: GCA_016892645.1. GTDB lineage: Bacteria > Actinomycetota > Actinomycetes > Actinomycetales > Micrococcaceae > Arthrobacter_H. The sequence goes on along the minus strand of JAFEMX010000023.1, from coordinate 25,223 downwards.
GTTGAGCGCCTCGCGCAGGGCCCGGGCCGTCTGGTCCTCGCGGGCCTCGGCATGGCGCCGGTTCAGGCCTCGGGCCTGGGCCAACAGTCCGTGCCGCACGGCGATCCGCATGACCTGGAAGTAGCGTGCACTCTGCGAGCGGCGGGTCTTCCACCCGGTGAACAGGCGGACCGGGGAGGGCAGGGTGCCGGTGGGGAAGGTGATCTCCAGGACCATGAGCAGGGCCACGCCCAGGGCGAAGACCCAGATCAGGGCGAGTGCCGCAAACATCAGCGCGACCGCGGGGGAGACCTGCAGCTGCGTCTCGTCGCCGACGTATGCGGCCCGGAAGAGGTAGCGCACCACGAAACTCAGGCCCGCCGACATCAGGAGCCCGACGGCGATGGACCGCGGCCATCCGACGGGGACGCCGAGGACCCGGCGGGAGACACCGGCGACGATCCACGCCTGGAGGACCAGGAACACCGCTCCGAGGATGACCGTCAACGTCCACCCGAGTCCGTCGAGCGCCGCGATTCCGGTCGTGGGGTCCATGTCAGCCCTTCATCTTTCGGGGGAGCGGTCCGTACCCACTATAGGCTGGGAACCTCAGCAGGAAACCGTTGGAAGGATGGACCATGAGCGAGTTCGAGACCGTCGAGGTCACCGGTGTTCCGGCCGGTGCGAAGGTGCTGGATGTCCGGGAGGACTACGAGTGGGTCGAGGGCCACGCCGTCGGCGCCGTGCACATCCCGATGGGGGAACTGCCCGAGCGCCTGGAGGAACTGGACCCGGACGAGGACACCTACGTCATCTGCCGCACCGGTGGCCGCTCAGCGCAGGTCGCCGGGTGGCTGGTCGGGCAGGGATACACCGCCTTCAACATCGCCGGCGGCAGCGGCGCCTGGCTCGAAGCGGGCCTGCCGCTCGCCAGTGAGAACGGGCAGGAGCCCACCGTCCGATGAAGTACACCTACCTGGGGCCCGCGGGGACGTTCACCGAACAGGCCCTCCTGCAGGTTCCAGGGGTCGGGGACGGCGAACGCCTCCCGGCCACGAGCGTGAACCTGGCCCTGCAGCGGGTGCGCGACGGGGAAGCCGACGCGGCCATGGTGCCGATCGAGAATTCGGTCGAGGGCGGTGTGTCGGCGACGCTCGACGCGATCGCCCGGGGCGGCGCCCTGCAGATCGTCCGCGAGGTGCTGGTGCCGATCACCTTCGTGCTGGTGGCCCGGGACGCGATCACGGAGCTGTCCCAGATCCGCAGCGTCGCCACGCATGGGCACGCGATGGCCCAGTGCCGGGGATGGGTGGAGGCCCACCTGCCCGATGCCGAGTTCGTCCCGGCGTCGTCCACTGCGGCCGGGGCACTGGGACTGCTGGACCCGGAGTGCCGCTACGACGCCGCCATCTGCTCGCCGCTGGTGCTCGAGCAGCATCCGCTGAACCTGATGCGGCGCGGCGTGGAGGACAACAGCGGTGCCGTCACGCGCTTCGTGCTGGTGACCCGCCCCGGAGCCGTTCCCGGGCCGACGGGAAACGACAAGACGACCGTGGTCATTCCGCTGCCGGAAGACCACCCCGGCGCCTTGATGGGCATCCTGGAGCAGTTCGCTGCCCGCGGGGTCAACCTCAGCCGCATCGAGTCTCGCCCCACGGGCGAGGGCCTGGGGTCGTACTTCTTCTCGATCGACGTGGAGGGCCACCTTGCGGAGGCACGCGTGGCCGACGCCTTGGCGGGACTGCACCGCATCAGCCCGCAGATCCGCTTCCTGGGGTCCTATCCCAGCGCGACCGAGCAGGACGAGCCCACCCCGTCACCGGCCCGGCACAACACCGACGATGCGTTCGCCCAGGCCCACGCCTGGGTCAGGCAGTTGCAGGCACACGCCGGCTGACGGAGCCGGGGCGGGTCCGGGTCAGGAGGCGGGGACGCGGACCTTCAGTCCCAACGGCATCGTGGTCACGGTGACCGCCCGGACGTCCCCGGTGGTGTCGCCGTCGAGCTGGGAGCCGATCTCCTCCTGGGCGACGAGCCGGATCCGCTTCGCCTGGAAGTACTCGATGACGGGGATCGCCCGGCGGTGGCGTAGGGCCGTCTTCGCCGCGATCCACGCCCATCCGACGGCCGACCGGGGGCTCATGACGACCAGGTCCAGCACCCCGTCGTCGACCTTGGCGTCGGGGACGAATTCGAGTCCGGCCTGTAGTTTCCCGGCGTTGGCGAAGATCACGGAGCGGATGCTGCGCTCCATGGGTTCGCCGTCGTCCAGGGTGATGGTGACCGGCCGCCGCTTGCCCGGCAGATGGCGCATCCCGGCTTCGGCGTAGGCCAGCGGGCCGACCATCGCCTTGAGATCGTCACGGGTGTCGGCCATCATCTCCGCATCGGTGCCGATGCCGGCCATGACCAGGAAGATATTGGTGTCGGTCGTGCCATCGGCGCGCTCGAGTTCGATCCGTGCCGCGTCGATGCCGCGCGTGCGCCCCTGCAGCGCCGTGTGGACGCAGGCATCGAGGCTCTCGACGTCGAAACCGAGGTTGCGGGCCAGCAGGTTGCCGGTCCCCAGCGGCAGGATGGCCATGGACGCCCGGCTCCCGGCGAGGACCTCGCCCACCGCGCGCACGGTCCCGTCGCCGCCGGCGGCGATGACGACCTCGCATCCGGCCTCCAGCGCCTGTCGTGCCATGCCGTAGCCGGGGTCCTCGACCGTGGTCTCCAGCACCAGCGGCTCGTCCAGCCCCGCCGAGGCCCAGGCGAGCATCACCGCCGCACGGGTGGAATCGGCAGCAGACTTGGACGGGTTGATCACCAGGGCCGCCCGGGAGGTGCTGGCCAGGGCGTCGGAAACCACAGGAGTCGAGGCGATGCCCTGCACCTTGACCCGCAGCCGGCCGACGGAGACCAGGCTCGCCGCGGCAATGAGCAGCGCGACGACGACAAGGATGAGGGAAATGTATTCGATGCTCATGGTGCCCTTACGATAGCCGGGATTCGGTAACCTGTAGTGGTGATCGACGTTAAAGAGCTCGTAGAGCATCCCGCAGCATTCCGTGACTCCCAGCGCTTCCGCGGTGCCGATGAATCCGTGGTGGATCGGATCATCGCCGCCGACGCATCCCGGCGCAACGCGATCACCAGCTTCGAGAACCTGCGTGCCGAGCAGAACGCCTTCGGCAAGAAGGTCGCAGCGGCGAAGGGCGAGGAGAAGGCGGCCCTCCTGGCGGAGGTGAAGGAGCTCGCCGCACGGGTGAAGGCCGAACAGGCCACCGCCGATGCAGCCCAGGAGGAGCTGACGGCCCTGCAACGCTCGGTGCCCAACCTCATCCAGGACGGCGCCCCCGCAGGCGGCGAGGATGACTTCACGGTCGTGAAGACCGTGGGCACGCCCCGTGACTTCTCCGTCGACGGCTTCGAACCCCGCGACCACCTGGAACTCGGCGAGTTGCTCGGCGCCATCGACATGGAACGTGGCGCGAAGGTCTCCGGATCCCGTTTCTACTTCCTCAAGGGCGTCGGCGCACGGCTGGAGATCGCCCTGATGAACATGGCCCTGGACCAGGCGGTCTCCAACGGGTTCATCCCGATGATCACCCCGACGCTGGTCCGCCCCGAGACCATGCAGGGCACCGGGTTCGACGTGGAACACGACGACGAGATCTACCGGCTCGAGCGCGACGACCTCTATCTGACCGGCACCTCCGAGGTCGCGCTCGCCGGCTACCACGCCGACGAGATCGTCGACTTATCCGCCGGCCCCACCCGCTACGCCGGCTGGTCCTCGTGCTACCGGCGCGAGGCCGGATCCGCCGGCAAGGACACCCGCGGCATCATCCGCGTCCACCAGTTCAACAAGCTCGAGATGTTCGTCTACTGCTCCGTCGAGGACGCGGCGCAGGAGCACGAGCGGCTGCTGGCCTGGGAAGAGGAGATGCTGGCCAAGGTCGAGCTGCCGTACCGGGTCATCGACACCGCGGCCGGCGACCTGGGCATGAGCGCCGCCCGCAAGTTCGACTGCGAGGCGTGGGTTCCCACGCAGGACGCCTACCGCGAGCTGACGTCGACCTCGAACTGCACGACGTTCCAGGCCCGGCGCCTGAACATCCGCGAACGCTCCATCGGGGCCGACGGCAAGCCCGGGAAGACCCGCGCCGTCGCTACCCTGAACGGCACCCTGGCGACCACCCGCTGGATCGTGGCGATCCTGGAGCAGCACCAGAATGCCGACGGCTCCGTCACCGTCCCCACTGCGTTGCGCCCCTATCTGGGGGGCATGGAGGTCCTGCCGGTTCTCTGACCGGTATCGCGCCGTGCCGACGCGTCCGACCCGAGGGGGCGGGCGCGTCGGCAGTTAACCCCGCCGTCGACGAACCGTCCCCGGACGTTCACAGCTGACTGTGACCGGGTCGATGTTCATCCGCCACCGGGAATGTTTGACTAGAGTCATGACCATGACATTGAATACCGGCACCGAAGACCGGGTACTGACCATCAGCCAGAAAATGGTGTGCCTGGACGTCGATGGCACCCTCGTGGACCACGACGGGCACATGTCCGATGCCGTCCGGCAAGCCGCCCGCGGCATCGTCGACATCGGGCACGAGGTGATCGTCTCCACCGGGCGCTCGCTCGGGGCGACCCTGCCCGTCGTCCAGCTCCTGGGCATCGAATCCGGGTACGCGGTGTGCAGCAACGGCGGCCTGACCGTGCGCATCGACACCACCCTGCCCTCCGGGTACCAGGTGCTGGACCGCAAGACCTTCGACCCGGCACCGGCCCTGCGCGCGCTACGCGACGCCTTGCCCACCGCCAAGTACGCCCTGGAGGACAACCACGGCAATTTCCTGTCCACCGAACGCTTCCAGGACGCGAGCTTCGGCGTGGAGGCCCAGGCCGTGCCGTTCGAGCAGCTGATGGAGGCGACGGCGGTGCGCCTGGTCGTCTTCTCCACCGACTCGTCCTCCGAGGAGTTCGGCGAGGCAGTGCGAGCGATTGGCCTGCATGGGGTCACCTATTCCGTCGGCTGGACCGCATGGCTGGACATCGCCGCGGAGGGCATCACCAAGGCCAGCGCGATCGAGGCCCTGCGTGGCGAGCTGGGCTACCCCCCGGAGGACACCGTGGCCGTCGGGGACGGCCGCAACGACATCGAGATGCTCGGTTGGGCCGGCCGTGGCGTGGCCATGGGCCAGGCGCCCGACGAGGTGAAGGCCGCGGCCGACGAGGTCACCGATTCCGTCGACGAGGATGGCCTGGCGCGGGTCCTGCGCAGCCTGCTGTAGCCACGGCGGCCCCGGAGCCCTGTCACGGGCCGAAGAGGCCGATCACCAGGGCCATGACCACAAAGGTCACCAGTTCGTGGGCGCAGTTCAACACCGTCAGGCCCACCGGCCGGCCCTCGAACGCGTCGTGGGTGATGAACCGCGCCGCCGTGAACCCGGCCCATAGGATGAGCGCGGTGACCAGCGCATTGGCCAGGAAGCCGCCGCCATAGAAACCCTGGGCGATGACTGCCGACCCTGCCAGGACCCAGGCGCTGACCAGGCTGACGGCAAAAGTGAGCACGATCGGTTTCCAGACGCCGCGTGCATCGCAGCCCGGGTCGACCTTCGCGACCCGCATCCAGTAGTTGCCGAAGACCTTCGGTGTGTACCAGATGGACCCGACCACCATGGTCGACACCGCGGCGACGATAACGCCCCACACGTTGATTTCCGGAACCACGGCGAACTCCCTGCTTCGAGTCGACCCGTCTGGCGGGAGCATCGGAAAACCGATGCTGACCTGAGTGTACGACGGCGATCCTGGTCCCGATAGTGCCGGCCCGGTCCTGCCCTTGACCTTGACGCTACGTCAACCCATACGCTGGCCTGACCGAGACGAAAGGGGACCAGGACATGGACTGGCCGATCCAGCAGATCGCCGCGCTGGCGGGTACCACCAGCCGGACCCTGCGCCATTATGACGACATCGGGCTGCTTCCACCGAGCCGCATTGCCTCCAACGGCTATCGGCACTACGACGCCGAGGCCCTGCACCGGCTCCAGCGGATCCTGCTGCTGCGCGAGCTCGGCCTGGGGCTTGACGCCATTGCCGGGATCCTCGACCGGACGGTGGGGGCTGCCGAGGCCCTGGATGCACATGTGGACTGGCTCAAGCAGGAAAGGCAGCGCCTGGACCGGCAGATCGCCTCGGTGGAACACACGATCACCACCATCACCGAAGGAGGGGTTCCCATGCCCCAGGACATGTTTGACGGATTCGACCACACCAGGCACCAAAAGGAAGTCGAGCAACGCTGGGGCCAGGACGCCTACGCCCGCGGTGACGCCTGGTGGAGAGGCCTGGACGCCCCCGCGCGGCAGGCCTGGAAACAGCGCGTCAGCGCGCTCTCCGCCGACTGGGCCGATGCCGCCCGGCGTGGCGCGGCCCCCGATTCGGCGCAGGCGCAGGAACTGGCGCGCCGGCACGTCGACTGGTTGGCCTCGGTCCCGGGAACGCCAGCGAGCACACCCGGAGGGGACCTGCGCGGGTACGTGACAGGCCTCGGCCAGATGTACGTCGACGATCCGCGCTTCGGGGCGAACTACGGTGGGACCGAGGGGGGGACCTTCGTACGTGACGCGCTGGCTGTCTACGCCGAACGCGAGTTGTAGAGACCGAGCAGGGCCGGGAGGCCGGCCATGTCCACGAACGGGGTGGCGCCGGCCTCCCGCAGGTCCTCGGCCGCCGCCAGGCCGCCGGCGAAGCCGAACACCTCCATGCCGGCGGCGCGCGCTGCCAGGACACCGTTGACGCTGTCCTCGACCACGACGCAGTCCGCCGGGGCGATTCCCTCGCGGGCGGCGGCGTGGAGGAAGACATCCGGCCAGGGCTTGCCCCGTTCGACATCCTCTGCCGAGTGGATGTGTCCGGCGAACCGGTCCAACAAGCCCGTGACCCCCAGCGTGTGGTCCATGCGGGCATGCGTCCCGGACGAGGCCACGCAGTAGCGGACCCCGCTGGACTCCACGGCGTCCAGGACCGCCACCACGCCGGGAACCGGGGTCAGTTCGCGATCGAACGCCTCCCGGGTCTCGGCGGTGGCCCGCTGATCGAATTCCCGGGCACGTTCCGGGCCGAGCAGTTGTGTCAGCAACGCGAAGCTGTCCGCATCGGATCGGCCCATGAAGGCGGCGACGACCTCGGCCTGCGTGTGGGGATGGCCCATGGCGGTGAGCGTCCTGGCCTCGATGGCCGTCGCCAGGCGTTCGGTGTCGACCAGCACGCCGTCGCAATCGAAGATGACCAGCCCGGGACGCCATCCGCCGGCGCCCGCGTCCCCCGGCCTCACCGGCCGGGCGCGTAGGGATAGGCGGCTGCCGGAAGCTCGGCGGGGCCGGCGACTAGGGACAGCAGCCGCGCGACGGCCGGACGGCAGGCCCACTCCTCGTTCCAGTTGGAGCGGACCACGGCCTTGGACACCGCTTGCGTGGTGATACCCAACTCGGCGGCAATGGCCTTCTGCTGGCCGCGGACCCCGGGGATCATCAGGTCCAGCACCGACCACTCGGCCTCGGTGCGCGTGGTGACGATCTGCCCGACGAGCCGGGCAATGGCCTCGGCCTCGGCGGCCACGTCGGCGTCCGGCCCGTCGATGGCCAACGGAATGCGTTCGCCGGTCTTCTGCGCCCTGTTCACCGCACGGCGGGCATAGACCAGGCCGAAGCCCTCGGCGTCGCTGATCGATGCCGGGAACGGCAATTGCACGGGTCCGACCCCGATGCCGACATGCCAACGGTGTTGCCGCAGGGCGGTCAGGGCTGCATCGACGACGTGGGTCGGGTCGGCCAACACGCCGATGGCCTCGTCGCCGAAGGAGCGCTGGAAGGGCACCAGCGCCGGCACGGGGTCGAGGGCGCGGATCAGATCCTCGACGCGGTCCCCGGCCTCCCGTGAATCCCGTTGGTTGATGGTGAGGACGAACATGGCACCAGTCTGCCCGACGATCAACCGTTTTCGGTTGATTCCGGGGTCGTGCCGTCATCGGGGCAGGGCGTCGTGGCCCGGTCCGCGGCCCGGCTGCCGATTCGGGGTGGCGGGGTGAGCTCGACGATCGTCCAGCGCAGGAAGAACTGCGTCGAGGGTCCGATGAGCAGTGCGTAGGCGACGGTCCCCAGGCCGAAGGTCCCGCCCAGCAGCCAGCCGATGGCCAGCACGGTCACCTCGATGCCGGTGCGGATCAGGCGCAGGCTCCAACCGGTGCGCAGATGCAGGCCGGTCATCAGCCCGTCGCGCGGGCCGGCCCCGAACTGGCTGCCGATGTACAGGGCGCCACCGAGGCCGTTGACGAGCAAGGCGACGACGATCACCGCAATCTGCAGCACCAGTCCGTGGATCTCCGGGAGCAGCCAGAGCGTGAAGTCGGCGGAAACGCCGATCCAGATGGCGTTGGCGATCGTGCCCAGGCCGGGCCACTGGCGCAACGGGATCCAGGCCAGCAGCACCAGCAGGCCCACGATGATGATGATCGTGCCCAGGCTCAGCGGGATGTGCCGTGCCAGGCCCAGGTGCAGGACGTCCCAGGGGGCCACGCCGAGCCCGGCCCGGACGAAGGCCCCCATGGCCACCCCGAAGAAGGTCAGCCCGATGAACAGGCGCACCAACCGGGACGGCAACCGGCCAGCCCGCAGCTGCTCCAGCGGAGTCAGCGGGAGCAGTGCGGGGCGTGGCGTGGGGGACATGGTGGGGGAACTGCTAGTCGACGTCGCGACCCTGCGGCTGGTCCTCTTCGGTGTCCTCGCCGACCTTCTGGAAGCGTTCGATGGAACGGGCGAGCTCGGCCTCGGCGGCCTCGCGGCCCTCCCAGCCCTCGTTCTTGACCCACTTGCCTGGTTCCAGGTCCTTGTACCGGGTGAAGAAGTGCTCGATCTCCTTGACCAGCCACTCGTCGAGGTCCTCGAGTTCGCGGATGTGGTCGAAGCGCTTGTCGGCCGGGACGCAGACCAGCTTGGCGTCGCCGCCGCCGTCGTCGGTCATGTTGAACACGCCGATCGGGCGGGACTCGACGAGCACGCCGGGGATCAGCTCCACGCCGGGCAGGAAGACCAGCGCGTCCAGCGGATCGCCGTCCTCGCCAAGGGTGTCCTCGAAGTAGCCGTAGTTCGTCGGGTACTGCATGGAGGTGAACAGCACGCGGTCCAGCCGCAGGCGGTGCGTCTCGTGGTCGATCTCGTACTTGACGCGCGATCCCGTGGGGATCTCGATGGTGACGTCATGGTTCATGGGGGTCCTCGACTTTCGTGCTGTGGGGCGGCCCCGAACGGAAATCGGCCGCGCGCCGTCTAGGCTTAAAGCTGCTGCCCCCAGACTATATGGCGGCGCCGGGCAACCACTACTTGAGGAACAAGCCGATGAAACGCGCGATGCGGACGATCACGTCCCTGCTCCTGGTCGTGGTGCTGGGGGCCCTCGTGGGCGTGCTCGTGCTGAACCTGGTGCCCGTGTTCCTGCACTCACCCGCCGCGTCGGCCCCCGCGCCCGACGACCCGTCGGCGGCCCCCAGCGTGGCGGCCCCCAGCGTGGCGGCGGCCAGCGCGACGGCGCTTGAACCGCTGGGGGAGCAGGGGAAGCTGCCGGAGGCGGCGGTCCTGAAGAAGAAGCTCGATGCCGCCTTCGCGAAGACCAAGGGCGGTGGCTTCACGGCCGAGGTCACCGACGTCGCCACCGGCCAGGAGCTCTACAGCAGACACGGCACCCGCGCCAGCGCCCCGGCGTCGAACCTGAAGATCCTCACCGCGGTCGCGGCGCTGAAGCAGCTCGGCGGGGACACCACCTTGCCCACGACGGCGGTGCTCGGCTCCGATGACACGGTGGTGCTCGTCGGCGGCGGGGATGTGCTGCTCGGTGCCGGCACGTCCGAACCCGAGGCGACCGTCAGCCGCGCCGGGCTGGCAACGCTCGCGGCGAAGACCGCAACCGCCTTGTTCGACTCCGGCCATTTCGCCGCGGGATCGACGACCGAACTGCAGGTGGTGCTCGACGACACCCTCTTCACCGGGGCCGCGCTCAGTCCCGTCTGGGACGAATCGCTGATGACCACCTCCAACATCACCGCCGTCCAGCCGCTGGCCATGTACGGCGCGCGCAAGGACGCGAACCCGAAGAGCACCCGGGTGGAGGACCCGGCGATGACCGCCGCGACCGTGTTCCGGACCGCGCTCGGGAAGGCCCTGGCCGCCGAGCAGAAAAAGGCCGATGCCGCCACCGCTGCCTCCGCCGATGCCGCGACCTCGGCACCGCCGGCGGCCGATGGGTCCACCGGCGGGGCCTCGGGATCCGCGTCCGCCCCGGCGGATGCCCGGGCACCGCGGATCGGCATCGCCGACGATGTCGTGCGCGGTGAGGCCGGCTCCGACGCGGAACGGCTCGCCGTCGTCCGCTCGGCCCCGATCGTCGACCAGCTGGCCTTCATGGGCGAGGAATCGGACAACTACGTGGCCGAGGCGATGGGCCGCCTGGCAGCCATCGCCGCGGGACGCCCGGCCACCTTCGGCGGGGCCACCGACACGCTGCGGGCCACGGCCGACGGCCTGGGCGTCGACGTGGCCGGCCTGTCGCTGGCCGACACCTCGGGCCTGTCCGACCGCAACCGCCTGAGCCCGCGCCAGCTCACCGGGATCATCCGTGCCGCGGCCACCTCCGCGGACCCGGACCTGCGCGACGTGTCCTACCTGCTGCCGATCTCCGGGGCCACCGGAACGTTGGAACACCGCCTGACGTCGGCGGCGACCCGCGGGGAGATCCGCGCGAAAACCGGGACCCTGACCGGCATCGCGACGCTCAGCGGCACGGCGGTCACCGCCGACGGGCGCGTGGTGGCCTTCGCCTTCTTCGGGCACGGGTTCGGATCGCTGGACCCGGCGCGGGCCGGGCTGGACCGGGCCGCCGCCGTGCTGGCCGGGTGCGGCTGTACCGCCTAGGGGCCACCGCGTGATGTGATGGGAGGCATGGAGACTTCCGCCCCGAACGCGCAGCTCATCAACTGGGACGTCGCCGGCGGGACCGCCGAACGCCTCGTCGGCCCCGGCCCGAAGCTCACCGCACGGCAGATCGGCGTCGTCGTCGCGGACCTGCGCGCCAAGGCCGACGCCTCCGTCGAACATGTCCACCGCATCACCGGCCTGGATGCCGCCCGCGACCTGCGCGATTCCACCGTCCTGGTCGTGGACCGCGGCACCTGGGCGCGTGCCAACGTGCAGAGCTACCAGGGACTGCTCGCCCCGGCCATGGAGCGGCTCGTGGCCTCCCAGAAGGGGAAGATGTCGCCCGCCACGGTGGCAGTGGGAGGTGGCGCAGCGGGCGTCGAACTCGGCGGCATCCTGGCGTTCCTCGCCTCCAAGGTCCTGGGCCAGTACGACCCCTTTGCCGGCCTGCTCGGCGGCGGTCCCGCCGGCGGGCGGCTGCTCCTGGTCGCCCCCAACATCGTGGAGATCGAGCGCGAACTGCACGTGGAGCCGGAGGACTTCAGGTTGTGGGTCTGCCTGCACGAGCAGACCCACCGCGTCCAGTTCGCCGCCGCCCCCTGGCTGCGCGACCACCTGCAGGACACGATCGCGCAGATGACCGGCGGGTTGCTGGATGCCCCGGGCGGCCTGGCCGAGCGGCTCAAGGCGGCAGGACAGGACGCGATGGCCGCGATCAACGCCAAGCGCCGGAAGGGCACGACGGCGGCGGGCGCCGATGCGGAGGCCCCGTCTTCCACCGGGCTGCTCTCGGTGCTGCAGGATCCCGAGGGCCAGGCGCTGCTCAGCCACCTGACCGCCGTCATGTCGTTGCTGGAGGGCCATGCCAACGTGGTGATGGACGCCGTCGACGCCTCGATCGTGCCGACCGTGAAGACCATCCGCCAGCGCTTCAACGCCCGGGGCGGCAACCGCGGCGTCGTGGAGACGTGGATCCGCCGGTTCCTCGGGTTGGAGGCGAAGATGCGCCAGTACCGCGACGGGCAGCGCTTCGTGAACGCCGTCGTCCGCGAGATCGGGATGGAGGGTTTCAACGCCGTCTGGGAACGGGTGGAGAACCTGCCCACCGAACACGAGATCCACCACCCGCGCGAGTGGATCGACCGCGTGGCCACCCACCCGGCACCCTAGCCATGGGCGGGCATCTGCCCCCGGAGCTGGCCCGGGCACGCCGCGCCGTGCTGGACACGGTCCGGGCGACGGCGCCGGCCGGCCGGCCGGCCGTCGTCCTGGTCGCCTGCAGCGGCGGGGCCGACTCCCTGGCCCTGGCGGCGGCCACGGCCTTCTGGTCCCGGGCGGGGAAACTGCGGGCCGGGGCGATCGTCGTCGACCACGGACTCCAGCCCGGCAGCGCCGACGTCGCGTCGGCCGCCGCCGGACAGCTGCGCGGACTCGGCCTGGACCCGGTCCTCATCCGCCGGGTCGAGCCGGCCGGTGCGACCGAGGCGCACGCCCGCACGGCCCGCTACGCGGCCTTCGAACGGGCGCTCGCCGACACCTCGGCCGACGCCGTCCTGCTCGGCCACACCCTCGACGACCAGGCCGAACAGGTGCTGCTGGGACTGGCCCGCGGCTCGGGCACCCGGTCGCTGGCCGGCATGCCCGCCGCCCGCGGCCCCTACCTGCGGCCGCTGTTGGGCCTGCGGCGCACGGACACGGAGGCCATCTGCGCCCATGAGGGGCTCGACTACTGGGTCGATCCCACGAACGCCGACACCACCGTGCTGCGCAACCGCATCCGCCGCGAGCTGCTCCCGGGCCTCGACGACGTGTTGGGCCCCGGCCTGGCCGAGGCGCTGGCCCGCACCGCGACGCTGGCCCGCCGGGACGCCGACTTCCTTGACGACGTCGCCGACGCGGCCCTGGCGCGGGTGCTGCGCTCCGCCCCGGGATCGGTCCCCGTGGTGCTGGACCTGGCCGGCCTGCGCGCCCTCGATGGTGCCATCCTCTCCCGGGTGCTGCGCACCGCCGTCGTGCTCTGTGGCGCGCCGGCACCGGATTTCGAGCGGACCGAGGCCCTGGCCCGCCTGGTCCACGGCGGAAAATCGGCGGGGCCGATCCAGCTCGACGGCCACGCCCACGCCACCCGGCACCGGGCCGGGACGCACCCCGGGTCGGCCCGCGCGGTGATCGCGATCGACGGTCCCGGTTCTGCGCCGGCGGCCTCTCTATGGCAATCTTGAACCCTCAGGCGCACTCCCTCTGAGCCGCTGCGCAGGCACAACCGAGCACAGGAGCCATTCGTGGATTCGAACGACGTCACCGCCGACCTGGCACACGTTCTGTACACCAAGGAAGAAATCCAGGAGAAGATCAACGAGCTGGCCGCCCGGATCGACGCGGACTACGCCGGCCGCGACATCCTCGTCGTCGGGGTGCTCAAGGGCGCGGTGATGGTCATGGCCGACCTCGTGCGGGCGCTGCACTCCCACGTCTCGATGGACTGGATGGCCGTCTCCTCCTACGGTTCCGGCACCCAGTCCTCCGGTGTGGTGCGCATCCTCAAGGACCTGGACACGGACCTGCTGGGCAAGCACGTGCTGATCGTCGAGGACATCATCGACTCCGGCCTGACGCTGTCCTGGCTCAAGGCCAACCTCATGTCCCGCGGCCCCGCGTCGGTGGAGATCTGCACGCTGCTGCGCAAGCCCGAGGCCGCCAAGGTCGAGATCGACGTGAAGTACGTCGGCATGGAGATCCCCAACGAATTCGTGGTCGGCTACGGGCTGGACTTCGACGAGAAGTACCGCAACCTGGACTTCATCGGCACGCTGGCCCCCCACGTCTACGCCTAGCACGACGGCGGCGGGATCCTTACGCCATCAGGGGAACTCCCCGGCGCGCTCAAGCGTGAGTAGGGACGAGGGTGTACTGATGGTGGTACTCACGAAACATCCGGGCGCCTCGTCGTCCGCGACCAGGAGGGATGGGGGTCGGGCCCCCAACGCATGAACGTCAAGAAGATCTTCAACAGCTGGGCCGTGTGGGTCCTCATTGGTGTCGCGGCACTGCTCCTGTTCCTGCCGACGCTGACCTCGGGAAACAACGGTCGCGTCGACACCAGCGTCGGGCTGGAACTGCTCAAGGACCACAAGGCCACCGAGGCCAAGATCTACGACGGCGACCAGCGCGTGGACCTGTCCCTGAAGGACGACTTCACGCTGGACGGGGAGAACAAGGGCAAGAAGGTCTCCTTCTACTACTCCACCGCCCGTGCCGGCGATGTCGTGCAGTCCATCGACAATGCGCAGCTCGACGGCTTCACCGACCAGCCGGTGGAGAGCAACTGGTTCGTGAGCATGCTCGGGTTCATCATCCCGTTCCTGCTGATCGCCCTCCTGTTCTGGTTCCTGATGTCGCGCGCCCAGGGCGGCGGATCCAAGGTCATGCAATTCGGCAAGTCCAAGGCCAAGCTCATCACCAAGGACATGCCCCAGGTGACGTTCGTGGACGTGGCCGGTGCCGAGGAAGCGGTCGAGGAACTGCACGAGATCAAGGAGTTCCTGGAGGAGCCCGCGAAGTTCCAGGCCCTCGGGGCCAAGATCCCCAAGGGCGTCCTGCTCTATGGTCCCCCCGGCACGGGCAAGACCCTCCTCGCCAAGGCCGTCGCCGGCGAAGCGGGAGTCCCGTTCTACTCGATCTCCGGTTCGGACTTCGTCGAGATGTTCGTCGGCGTCGGCGCCTCCCGCGTGCGTGACCTCTTCGAGCAGGCCAAGACGAACTCCCCGGCCATCATCTTCGTCGACGAGATCGACGCCGTCGGCCGCCATCGCGGTGCCGGGGTCGGCGGCGGCAACGACGAACGCGAACAGACCCTGAACCAGCTGCTGGTGGAGATGGACGGCTTCGATGCGCACACCAACGTCATCCTCATCGCCGCCACCAACCGCCCCGACGTGCTGGACCCGGCTCTGCTGCGCCCGGGCCGTTTCGACCGCCAGATCCCCGTCGAGGCCCCGGATCTGGTCGGCCGCGAACAGATCCTGAACGTCCACGCCCAGGGCAAGCCGATGGCCCAGAACGTCGACCTGAAGGCCGTGGCGAAGAAGACCCCCGGGTACACCGGTGCCGACCTGGCCAACGTGCTGAACGAGGCGGCGCTGCTGACCGCCCGCTCCAACGCCCAGCTCATCGACGACCGCGCTCTGGACGAGGCCATCGACCGCGTCATGGCCGGTCCGCAGAAGCGTTCGCGCCTGATGAAGGAACATGAACGCAAGATCACCGCGTACCACGAGGGCGGCCACGCCCTGGTCGCCGCGGCCATGCGCCAGACGGCACCGGTCACGAAGGTCACCATCCTGCCCCGCGGCCGTGCCCTGGGCTACACGATGGTCGTCCCGGAAGACGACAAGTATTCCGTCACCCGCAACGAGCTGCTGGACCAGATGGCGTACGCCATGGGTGGACGCGTCGCCGAGGAGATCATCTTCCACGACCCGTCCACCGGTGCCTCGAACGACATCGAAAAGGCCACCGGCACCGCCCGCAAGATGGTCACCCAGTACGGCATGAGCGAACGCGTCGGCGCCGTCAAGCTCGGCTCGGCAGGCGGGGAACCGTTCATGGGCCGCGACAGCGGCAGCGACCGTGACTACTCCGATGCCATGGCCGGGGTCATCGACGAGGAGGTGCGCTCGCTCATCGACGAGGCCCACGACGAGGCCTACGCCGTGCTGACCGAGAACCGCCACGTCCTGGACCGGCTGGCCCTGGCGCTGCTGGAGAAGGAAACCCTGAACCAGAAGGAGCTCGCCGGTGTCTTCCACGACATCGTCAAGCGCCCCGAGCGCGACGTCTGGCTCTCCAAGGCCAGCCGCCCGGTCCACCCCGAGGGTCCGGTCCTCTCGCCGCTGGAACGCCGCCAGGCGGCCGAACGCGCGGCCACCGGCGAGCCCGAAACCGGCCAGGACGGAGGCCATCCGGATAGCGTCGTCGACCCGGGCTCCGGCCCGGCGTTGCCCGGCGGGAACCCCGGCCCCGATGCGGGCGGGGACGGCGGATTCGGACCCGGGCACCCCGGCGGATCCACCCCGGGCGACGCGGGCCAGGGCGGGCCCGGCCACCTCGGCTGACCCGGCGCAAGCTAGGATCGGAACTGTGAGCACCTTTGATGAAGAGGACACCGTCGTGTCCGGATCCGCCAGTCCCGTGGACCAGGAACGCATCGCCCGTGCGGTGCGTGAGATCCTCGAGGCCATCGGCGAAGACCCCGATCGCGATGGGCTGGTGGAGACCCCGAAACGGGTCGCCAAGGCCTACACCGAGTTCTTCGCGGGCCTGCACCAGGACCCGGCGGAGCTGCTCTCCACCACGTTCGACATCGACCACGACGAACTGGTGCTGGTCAAGGACATCCCGTTCTACTCGACGTGCGAACACCACCTGGTTCCGTTCCATGGCAGTGCGCACATCGGATACATCCCCGGGCGGGACGGCAAGGTCACCGGGCTGAGCAAGCTGGCCCGGCTGGTGGAGCTCTACGCGCGCCGCCCCCAGGTCCAGGAACGCCTGACCACCCAGATCGTCATGGCCCTCATGGAGCACCTCCAGCCACGTGGGGCCATCGTCGTCGTCGAATGCGAACACATGTGCATGTCCATGCGCGGCGTGCGGAAACCCGGCGCCAAGACCGTCACCAGCGCCGTGCGCGGCCAACTGCGTGAACCGGCAACGCGCTCAGAGGCCATGAGCCTCATTCTCGGAAAGTAGGTCACCATGTCCCTCGGAGCAGTCCCCGGAACCGGACCCGCCACTTCGCCCCTGCCCGTCGTCCGTGCCGTCAAGACCCCGAAAACCGTCCGCGACCTGCCCACCGACCGTACGCTGGTCATGGGCATCCTCAACGTCACCCAGGACTCCTTCAGCGATGGCGGGAAGTACCTGAAGGCCGACGACGCCATCCAGCACGGCCTGCGGATGCTCTATGCCGGCGCGGACATCATCGACGTCGGCGGCGAATCGACCCGGCCCGGCGCCGACTACGTGGATCCTGCCGAGGAGCGGGAACGGATCGTCCCGGTCGTCGCCACCCTGGTCAAGGCCGGGGCCATCGTCTCGGTCGACACGATGCACACCTCCACGGCACGTGCCGCCCTCGAGGCCGGCGCCCACATCGTCAACGACGTCTCCGGCCTGACCCACGAGCCGGACATGCCGGGGCTGGTGGCCGAATTCAAGGTCCCCTACGTGCTGATGCACCGCCGGGGCGACCAGAAGTCCATGATCACCGAGGCCAACTACGACGACGTCGTCGCCGAGGTCCTAGGGGAGCTGAAGGGTCTGCGGGACACCTTCACCGCCGCGGGCGTCGCCAGCGAGCAGATCATCCTCGACCCGGGACTGGGTTTCGCCAAGGACCCCGAGCACAACTGGGCGCTGCTTCGGGCGATCCCCGAGCTCAAGGCACTCGGACACAAGGTCCTCATCGGCACCTCCCGCAAACGGTTCCTGGGCTCGTTGCTCACCGAGGGCGGCAAGCCCGCGGCGCCGAACGAACGCGACGTGGCCACCGCCGCCACGAGCGCCCTGGCCGCAGTGGCCGGCGCGTGGTGCGTGCGGGTGCACGACGTCGAGGGGACCCTCGACGCGCTGAAGGTGGCCCGCGCCTGGGCCGACCCGGCATCGGTGGCCACCACGCAGACAGCCGCGGCGAGGTCCTGACCATGGCCACCCGGCAGCCGGCGGCTACGCCACACGGGGTGCGGGACCGGATCGTGCTCACCGGGATCACGGCCATCGGCCACCATGGGGTCTTCGAACACGAGAAGCGCAACGGCCAGCCGTTCGTCGTCGACGTCGTCCTGTATACGGACACCCGGACCGCCGAGGCCTCCGACGACGTGGCCGACACCGCCCACTACGGGGTGCTTGCCGAACGGGTCACGGACGTGATCGCCTCCGGACCGTACAACCTGATCGAGAAGCTGGCCGGTGAACTGGCCTCCATGGTGCTCGCCGAGTTCGACGTCGCGGCCGTGGACATCACCGTGCACAAGCCCCAGGCTCCGATCGAGGTCGCCTTCGGCGACGTGAGCATCCAGATCCACCGGGAACGCGCATGAGCACCCCGGTCCGCGCCGTCCTGGCCCTGGGTAGCAACCTCGGCGAACGCTCCACCACGCTCTCGGAGGCCGTCACGGAACTCACGTCCGAGCCAGCGGTCCGGATGTGTCGGGTCTCGGACATCGTGCAGACCAAGCCGGTCGGCGGCCCCGCCGACCAACCCGATTTCCTGAACCTCGTCCTGGAGGTCGAGACCACGTTGGCTCCGCTCCAGCTGCTGCACCACTGCCAGGCGGTCGAACAGCGCCACCACCGCATCCGGGAGGTGCGGTGGGGGCCGCGCACCCTGGACGTCGACATCATCACCTACGGGGACGCCACCTCCGACGACGAGACCCTCACCCTGCCCCACCCCCGGGCCGCCGAGCGGGCCTTCGTCCTGCAGCCCTGGGCGTGGATGGATCCCGAGGCGCGATTGGGCGGGGACCGGGTCGCCGACTTGGCCGCCCGGGCCGCGGACCGGGACGGGCTCTCCGTCTACCCCACCGACGGGGACGGCTGAGCACATGAGTACGATCCGTCCCCTGTGGTTGCTGCTGATCTGCCTCGGATCGGCCCTGATCGGGTGGGTCGCGCAGGTGGCGCTGACGGGCAATGGCTACACCTCACCGGTGCTGCAATGGCCATCGCTGGTCACCATGGCCGCCGGCACGACCATCACGTTCGGCTTCGGGTGGCGCGTGCGCCGGTACACGCAGGGCAAGCTCAAGCGGCGGCTCGACCCGCTGCAGGCCGCCCGCACCCTGGTCCTCGCCCAGGCCACCGCCTACGCCGGTTCGCTCATCGCCGGGTGGCATGCCGGCATCCTGCTGGACCTTCTGCGCGGCGCCGGGCTGGGCAACCAGGTCGTGATCTCATCCTTGGTGATGATTGTTGCCTCGCTGGTCATGGTTATTGTGGGATGGGTCGTCGAACAGTTCTGCAAACTACCGCCCGACGACCCATCCGCTCCGGGTTCCCGGGGTCGGGAGCGCAAGGGAGACGAGGGGTATGCCGCAGGAACCAATTGACCCGATGGGCCTGGAATTCCAGCGGGTCTCGCCGTCCTACGCCAAGGTCCGGCTCGTCGGTTGGGGGATCTCGGCGCTGATCACCTGGGCTGTGCTGGCCGTCCCGCTGGTGCTCATGCTCACCGGCGTCTGGCCCGGCTACCCGGCCTGGCTGGCCTGGGGGCTCCTCGGCATCGCCGTCGTGGCCGACCTGGCCCGCATGGTCGTCATCCCGCGCCAGGTCCGCGCCATCGGTTATGCCGAGCGCGACGACGACCTGCTCATCCGCACCGGCCTCATGTTCCAGAAGGTCCTGGTGGTGCCGTACGGGCGCATGCAATACGTCGACGTGGCCGTCGGGCCGGTGGACCGCGCTTTGGGGTTGTGCAAGGTACAGCTCCATACCGCCTCCACCACGGCCAAGGCCGAGATCCCCGGACTGCCAGCCGCCGAGGGGACCCGCCTGCGAGAACGGCTCTCGGCCCGCGGCGAGGCGAGGCTGGCCGGGCTGTGAGCGGCGAATCCACCCTGCCGGGGGCCGCGGACAACACGGTCCCCTGGCAACGCGTCCACCCGGTCTCCCCGCTGGTCCGCGGCTGGATCGCGGTACTGGCGATCCTGTACTTCTTCGGCCAGAACTGGATCGAGAACATCTTCAATGCCGGCGACCAGTCCGGTGACGACGGCGGCTGGTCCTTCACCCCCGGCCTGGTCTGGGTCATCGTCGGCGGAATCGCGATCCTGCTCCTGATCATGGGCGCCTTCTTCCTGTCCTGGTACTTCACCAAGTACCAGGTGACCGAACGGCACGTGAACGTCAATTCCGGCGTCGTCTTCCGCCAACAACGCCAGGCCCGCATCGACCGGGTGCAGGCCATTGACATCGTCCAGCCCCTGCTGGCCCGCATCTTCGGCCTGGCCGAGCTCAAGTTCGAGGTCGCCGACGCCGGCTCCACCGCGATGCGCCTG
This sequence comes from Micrococcaceae bacterium RIT 802, assembly GCA_016892645.1. Lineage (GTDB taxonomy): Bacteria > Actinomycetota > Actinomycetes > Actinomycetales > Micrococcaceae > Arthrobacter_H. The sequence goes on along the minus strand of JAFEMX010000023.1, from coordinate 5,218 downwards.
GCCTTCATCAAGATCGACGATGCCAAGGCGCTGCGCAACGACATCCTAGCCCGGGCCGCCGGCCTGAAGCAGGATCGTGCCCCGGCGGTCGACGCGGCCGGCTCCGGGCACGACGGTGGTGCCGGCCGGCCGGACCCGGTCCCTGCCGGTACGGAGACTGCCGCACCGGCTGGGCACCCCGGAACCCCCGAGGCCCCGGAACGGGTCGTCGCGGTGGTCCCGCCGAAACGCCTGATCGCCGCCACACTGCTCTCCCCCTGGGTCGGATTCACGGTGCTGGCGGTCGTCGGGGGAATCATCGCCACCATCGCCTCGCACGGTGAATTCACGCTGCTGTACATGATCCCGTTCTTCATCGGCGTCGTCCCCGCGCTCTGGGGCCAGTTCAACCAGGGCTACAACTTCCGGGCGGCCATGGGAGCCGACGGCCTGCGGCTGAGCTACGGGCTGCTCGACACCCGCCACCAGACCGTCCCCCCGGGGCGGGTCCAGGCGGTCATGGTCACCCAGGGCTTCATCTGGCGCCGCTTCGGGTGGCACAAGGTCGTCGTGAACGTCGCCGGATACGGCGGCCAGGGCGAGGACGCCACCCTGCGATCCACCCTGCTGCCGGTCGGCACCCGGCAGGATGTCCTCAACGTGCTGGGCATCGTGTTGCCGGACCCCGGCACCGTCCGTCCCGCCGAACTCGTCGACGCCGGAATCGCGGGGACCGGAAGCACCGAGGGGTTCACCACGTCGCCGCGCAGCGCCCGCTGGCTCTCGCCGTTCGCCTACCGACGCCAGGGCTTTGCCGTCACGGACACCGCGCTGTTCTCCCGGGCCGGGGTGCTCATCCACTCGCTGGTCATCGTCGCGCACGAACGCATCCAGGGGATCCTGCTCACCCAGGGGCCGCTGAACCGCCGGTTGGGCCTGACCGGGATCCAGCTGTGCACCACCGACGGGCCGATCTCCCCGCGCGTGAAGCAGATGGGGCTGGATGCCGGACGCGAGCTGTTCATGACCCAGGCCGACCGGGCGGCCACCGCCCGGCGGCTCAACGACCGCGACCACTGGCTGGAAGGGGAACACCGTGGCTAAGCCCGGCCGCCTGGGCGTCGGCGTCATCGGCGCCGGCAAGGTCGGCGCCGTTCTCGGCGCCGCACTGCGCGCGGCCGAACACGCGGTCGTCGGCGTCCATGCCGTCTCCGAATCCTCCCGCGACCGCGCCGACGCGTTGCTGCCGGGCGTGCCCGTGCTGGACATCCCGGAAATCGTCAGGCGCTCCGAACTCGTGCTCCTGGCCGTCCCCGACGACGCGCTCGCCCCGCTGGTCCAGGGCCTGGCCGACGCCGGGCACTGGCAGACCGGTCAGCTGGTGGTGCACACCGCCGGCCGCTACGGCACCGGCATCCTGGCCCCCGCCCAGGCCGCCGGGGCCATCCCGCTGGCCATCCACCCGGCCATGAGCTTCACCGGGATGAGCCTGGATCTGGACCGGCTGCAGGACTGCATGTTTGGGGTCACCGCGGCATCGATGGTTCTGCCGATCGCCCAGGCGCTGGTCGTCGAGATGGGAGCCGAGTCCACGGTCATAGAAGAGTCCGACCGCGGCACCTACCATGCGGCCCTGGCCCACGCCTCGAACCACCTGGTCACCATCGCCGGCCAGTCGGCCGAACTGCTGCGCCGCATCGGCGTCGAGGCACCCGAACGGATCCTGGGTCCGCTGATGCGCGGATCGCTGGACAACGCCCTGGCGTCCGGTGAAGGCGCACTGACCGGGCCGGTGGCCCGCGGCGACACCGGGACGATCGACGTGCACCGCGCGGCGTTGGCCGCCGAGACCGTGCCCGTCGACATCCGCGACGCCTACCTGGCCATGGGCCGGGCCACCGCCCAGCGCGCCCTGGACCGCGGGCTGCTCACCGAGGCCCAGGCCGCCGCGATCCTCGACGCCCTGGCCTGACCCGCGCGTGCTGGACGGCGCTAGACTCGACGCGTGAACACCACCGAAACCCTGCACGACGGCGGCGCCCACCCCGGCACCCGCCGTCCCCTCCTGGCCCGCACGGTCGGGGAACTGCGCAGCTTGTCGACCCGGCTCCTGGAGGAACCGGCGGCCGGCGGACGGGCCCGGCGGCTGGCGTTGGTCCCCACCATGGGCGCGCTCCACGCAGGGCACGGGCACCTGGTGGAGGCGGCCCGCGCAGCCAACGACGTCGTCGTCGTCTCCGTGTTCGTCAACCCGCTGCAATTCGACGACCCGGCCGACTACGAGCGCTACCCGCGCACCCTGGACGCCGACATCGACCTGTTGGCCGGCGCGGGTGCGGACATCGTCTTCGCGCCCGAGGAGGCCGAGGTATACCCGCAGGGGGCGCCACTGGTCCGCCTCTCCAGCGGGAAGCTGGGGGAGAAGTTCGAGGGGGCATCCCGTCCCGGGCACTTCGACGGGATGCTCGCCGTCGTGGCCCAGCTGCTGCACCACGCCGCCCCGCCGGCCCTGGCGCCGGTCCCGGTGGAGTACAGCGCCTACTTCGGCCAGAAGGATGCCCAGCAGCTGGCCATCATCCGGCGCATGGTCACGGATCTCGCCTACCCCGTCCAGATCCGCGCAGTGCCGATCGTGCGCTCTCCGGAGGGGCTGGCCTTGTCGAGCCGCAACCGCTTCCTCACCCCGGAGCAGACCGAGGCGGCGTTGGTCCTCAGCAGGGCGCTGTTCCTGTTGCGTGAACGTGCCGAGGCGCATGAGCCCCTGATGATCGACGACGCCGAGGCGCTCATCGCGAGCCAACCACTCGTTGACCTGGACTACCTCGAGGTCGTCGACCCGGATACCTTGGAGCCGTTGGCCTTCAACTGCCGCGAGACCCCGTTCACGGGCACGGCGCTGGTCCTGGTGGCCGCACGACTGGGCGCCGTCCGGCTCATCGACAACATGCCCCTCGGGGACGCCTGACCGGCAGACCCCGGCGTCCGCGCCGGATCGTCCTGCGCACTACAGGGTGGACAGGATCCGGGTGAGCATGGTCCGGCCGTGTTCCTCGAAGCGGGCATCGCCCATGTCCCGCGACCAGACGATGGTGCCGAGGGCCTGCATCAGCTCGTCGAGCCGGCGTCCGGGCGCCGGATAACCCTCCGAGGGGGCGGCCGATCCGGGTTCCGGGCCGTAGCCATCCATGAATGCGGCCCGGAGGTCCGGACGGAGCTCGAAGTCGTGGTGTTCCATGCGCACCAGATCCGAGTACCAGGGTCGCAGCTCGGCGCGGCCGAAGTCGATGACGGCGATCCTCCCACCGGGACGGACCAACCAGTTCCGGGGCTGGTAGTCCCCGTGCGTGGGGACCAGCTCCACCGGTTGGGGCCGGAAGCCATCCAACCAGTCGGCCACGCGCGCCAGGTGTTCCTCAGGGGCCAACCCGCCCGCCCGGGCCACCCAGGCCCGGGTCTTCGTGGCCATGGACTCTTCATAGTGAGGCGCACGCCGGGGGGCCGTTCCGCGGTGCAGCCGTGCCAGCAGGGCCCCGGCCTGCCGGAAGGAACCGGCGTCGTGCTCCTGGGGGGAGCCCAGGGCGATCCGCCCGGGGAGGAAGGTCTTGACGAGCACTCCTGCCCCGGCGTCGTAATCGACCAGGGCGGGTACGTCGTCGCCCAAGGCATCCAGCCAGCGGGTATGGGCACGGTACTCGCGTTCGAGGTGGTGCGCCGTCGCGCTGGCCTTGAGCAGGAGCCGCCGGTCACCGTGCACGAATTCCAGGACGCTGATGCCAAATGGCCAGCTGTGGTCGGCCACGATCAGAGCTCCCGGATAGGTGGTCTCCAGGTATTCCACCTGCCGATCCGACAGCCCCTGGTGCTCCCACGAGGACATGGCGGTCAGCGCCACCGTTGGGCTGCCGCCAGCAGGTGGGCACGGAAACCGGACAGGTCCTCCATGATGTCGGTGGCCGATTCGCCTCCGCGGCTGCGTGCCGCCGACTGGCCGGCATAGACCGGGGCCTTCGAGACATCCGCTGCGCGCCGTGCGGCATTGACCGCCTCCGTGATGGAGGAGTCGGCGTCCACCGCTGCGGTGAGCGCTTCTTCGCGGGTGCCCCACTGCTCGCTGAATGCATTGCGCAGGGCCCGGCCGCCGAACTCCTCAGGCCAGGGGATGCGCTGCGCGATGTCGAAGGCACGGGTGAAGATGGTGTCGTCCAGGCCGGCGCCTGCGATGGCCCGCTTCACCCGGTCGTGGCTGAGAGACTCCGTGGATGCGGCAAAGCGGGTGCCGATCCATGCGGCCTGCGCTCCCGCGGCCAGCACGGCGGCCACCCCGCGGGAATCGGCGACGCCACCGGCGGCGATGACGGGTTTGTCGGTGGATGCCAGGGTCTGCTGCAACAGGGGAAGGGTGGCGACATCGTTCCTGCCGTGCCCGCCGCCTTCGCCTCCGCGGCAGACCACGACGTCGATATCGGCTTCCAAGGCACGGTCCAGATCGGCTGCATTGCCGACTTGCATGGCACACAGGCTTCCCGACTCATGGATGAGTTCTGCCGCGGGGCCCGGATCACCGAAACTGACGCACACCAGGGAAGGACGTTCGGCGAGCAGATACCTCAGCGGGTCCAGGGACTCCTCCAGCACCCATGCCATGAGCCCGGCCCCCCACGGGCGGCCGGAGGCACGGGCGAGGTCCGCCTGAGTGGAAATCCACTCCGGGGCGACCCCGGATCCGATACCGATCATCCCCAAGCCGCCCGCCGTGCTGACCGCCGCCGCCAACGCGCCTCCGGCTGCGCCGGCCATCGGAGCATTGATGACGGGTTCGGAGAATCGCAACCGGGCGAGCAGGTCCATCGAAGGGTCGGGCGTCGCGGGTGTGTGGGAGGGGGGATTGGGCAGGGTAGTCATGGCTCCAGTCTAGGGAGCGCAGCTGTGATGCAGCACTCAGGTGCCGGCAGCGCAAGAGGGGCCGCCGGCAGTGGCCAGTTCGCCCGGATTCCCGCGGATTCCGGGCGATCTCGGAGGGAGGAGCCCTCGATTTGGTGCGGGTCGCATTTCCGTGTAAAGTTTTCTGAGTCGCCGGGACGAGGACAGCGGAAACGCTGAAGATCGGGAGGCGGCCAAACCCTACAAATTCAGTCCATTTCGGACCGGAACGTTCTGCGCTCCGGATCCCGGATGGTTGACTGCGTAGCGTAGTGCAGAAAGTACTGGAAACAGTCGATTTGCACGGCGACACGCGGTA
>JAFEMX010000022.1 GCA_016892645.1 Micrococcaceae bacterium RIT 802 | reverse complement strand
TCTGACCTCTCCGTGCAGACAGGATTCCGGTGGCGCGGCCGCCGGGTGCAGGACCAGACCAGCAAAACCAGTGGAAGGTGACATCGTGATCAAACAGTCAATCTTTGGACGCATCGCCCAGCTCGCCAAGGCAAACATCAACTCCATGATCGATTCGGCGGAGGACCCGCAGAAGATGCTGGATCAGATGGTGCGTGACTACACAAACAACATCGCCGAAGCCGAGACAGCGGTCGCACAGACGATCGGGAACCTCCGCATGCTCCAGCAGGACCATCAGGAGGACCAGGAGAATGCCCGTGATTGGGGCAATAAGGCCCTGGCGGCCTCGCGCAAGGCAGATGAGTTCCGTGGTGCGGGCAAGGAGGCGGACGCCACGAAGTTCGACAACCTGGCTAAAATCGCCATCGAGCGCCAGATGCAGTCCGAAGGCGAGGCCAAGACGGCCGAACCGACGATTGCCTCGCAGGAGGAGATCGTCGAGAAGCTCAAGAGCGGCTTGAACGCGATGAAGGGCAAGCGGCAGGAGCTCGTCGCAAAACGCGACGGGCTGGTGGCGCGCGCCAAGGCAACACAGGCCCAGTCACAGGTCCAGGATGCGCTCAAGAGCATCGACATCATGGACCCGACCAGCGAGGTGTCGCGATTCGAGCAAAAGGTCCGTCGCGAGGAAGCCCGCATGCAGGGGGCCGCGGAGCTGTCAGCGTCCAGTCTGGACGCTCAATTCGAATCGCTCGAGGACCTCGGGGAACAAACCGAGGTCGAGGCTCGCTTGGCCGCCCTGAAGTCCGGCGGGACTCCCACTGCCGCGCTGGGCTCCGGCGAGACGGAATCCACTCCTAGCGGGTCGTGATCATTGACGGGTCCGCGACATAGCGGATGCGGGCCCGTCGCCCATGAGAAAGGACCCCCGATCCGGCAAGATGCCTGATCGGAGGTCCTTTTCTCGTTGCGGGGACAGGATTTGAACCTGTGACCTCCGGGTTATGAGCCCGGCGAGCTACCGAACTGCTCCACCCCGCGTCGCGAGATATGACTCTACACGAATATGGATATTGGCCAAAATCGTGGGGACAGCTGGTCTAATTTTCGGCGATCATTCGTCCGATGATCAGCCGCATGATCTCGTTGCTCCCCTCCAGGATCTGGTGGACGCGGAGGTCTCGGGCAATCTTCTCGAGCCCATATTCGCTGAGGTAGCCGTACCCCCCGTGGAGTTGAATGGCGGCGTTGGCTGTTTCGTATCCGGCATCCGTCGCCACGCGTTTGGCCATGGCACAGAGTTTCAGGGCATCATCCGCGCCGTCGTCCAGGGCCGCTGCCGCCCGCCAGAGCAGGGTCCGGGCCGTGACCAGCTTGGTTTCCATGTCGGCCAGTTCGAAGAGCAGCGACTGCTGGTTGATTAGTGCCCCACCGAATGCGTGGCGCTCCTTCAAGTGGGCGGCGGATTTCTCCAATGCCGTCTGGCCACCGCCGAGTGAACAAGCGCCGATGTTCAGCCGGCCACCGTTGAGGCCCTTCATGGCGATGCCGAAACCGTCTCCTTCCTCGCCCAGGCGGTTGCCGACGGGGACACGGACGTCGGAGAAGATCACCTGACGGGTCGGCTGCGCATTCCAGCCCATCTTCTTCTCCAAGGCGCCAAAACTCAATCCGCCGGTGCCGGCTGGAACGACGATGGCCGAGATGCCCCGGCTTCCGGTGTCCGCCGTGCGGGCCATCACCAGGTAGTAGGCAGCGGCACCTGCCCCCGAAATGAACTGCTTTGTCCCGTTGAGCACGTATTCGCCACCGTCGCGCACGGCCCGGGTGGTAAGTGCCGCTGCGTCGGAACCGGCTCCGGGTTCCGTGAGGCAATAGCTGCCCAATTCGCTCATGGTCGCCATGCCGGGAATCCACCGCTCGCGCTGGGCGTCGTCGCCGAAGGAGTCGATCATCCAGGCGACCATGTTGTGGATGGAGATATAGGCCGCGATGGTCGGGCAGGCACGGGCCAGTTCCTCGAAGATCAGGACGGCATCGCTACGTGAGAGCCCGGAGCCGCCGAATTGCTCATCCGCGTAGATCGCCCCCATTCCCAGTTCGCCCGCCTGGGCCAGCACATCGACGGGAAAATGGTGTTCCTGGTCCCACCGGTCCGCATGAGGTGCGATGTTCTCGGTCGCGAAGTCCCGGACCATCTCGACCATCGCCTGCTGCTCGTCATTGAGCTCGAACATGTCTGTCCTTTCGGCCCGTTGGGGCGTGGGAGTGGTGCCCGGACGAGTTCCCGCCCGGTGCGGTTGGCTAACGACTCACCTTGCCCATGAGCGAAGCGACGGGCCCGACGAAGATCGGCCGGGCCAAAAAGGAGGCCGCGACCATGACGACAACCGATACGGCAAAAAAGGTGAATCCGAGCCAGCCATGGTCATCGCGTGCCGCGTACATGTGGTTCAGGTTGCGCAAGGCGCCTGTGCTCAGGACCAATGTCACGTGCACGATGACGAAGAGGACGAAGTACAGCATCACCGGGAAGTGCAGCGCCCGGGCGGCCTCTATCGGGTAGGCACGGTTGAGTTTCTTGGCCTTCGACGGCCAGATCGACGACATGCGCAGACCGGTGAGGATGGCCAGCGGTGCCGCAACGAAGACCGTGAGGAAATACGTCAACAATTGCAGGCTGTTGTAGTTGACCCAGCCGTTTTCCAAGGGCCAGTTCAGCGAAACATACTGCAGTCCGGCCGAGACGGCGTTGGGGATGATGTCCCAGCTGGTGGGCACGATGCGCCGCCATTGCCCCGTGGCGAAGAGCAGGATGAGGAAGACGATCCCGTTCACCACCCATAAGATGTCCAGGCTCAGGTGCAGCCACAAGTCCAGGCTGATGCGCTTCGGTGGCTTCTTGGTCTTGATCAACCCCTTGTTGTTCCGCACCCAGTGGGCAGCCGGGCGCTGGGTGGTGCGCACCTTCCACCCGGTCTGGATGATCAGGACGATGAAGAAGGCGTTGAGGAAATGCTGCCACCCCAACCAGGCAGGCAGCCCGACGGGAGCAGTCTCCGGCAGCGGCACATGCCCCGGGTACTTGGCCACGAAGCCCGACAACGGCCCCGTGCCGGTCAACCACCGGGCGCACAGCACCACCACTGCCAGGAGGACGACGGCGCCCGCCGCGTAAAGAACGAAGCGCACCCAGCGGTTCTGGAGGCCGCCAGAGGGCGTGGGGGTTGCCTGATTCACCAGTTGTTCCTCTCGGAGCGGATTGCTGGACACGATGATACTAGGTCTTGCAAGTATTTAGTAGGAGGTCCAAGCATTTGTCGCGATGGGTCGTGGCACGAGAAAAGTCCCGGTCGATGTTTCCATCGACCGGGACTTTTCCGTCGTTGCGGGGGCAAGATTTGAACTTGCGACCTCCGGGTTATGAGCCCGGCGAGCTACCGAACTGCTCCACCCCGCGGCGTGCTACAAGCATCGCATCTTCACTGCCGAACCTCAAATCGAGAGGCGGTGGTGTCAGGCAGATCACCATATGACACCACCGCCAATACCGGGAGCTCGACGCGGCAGCGCCGTCGCGTCCGGGTAGCCCGAGCCCGTTAGCCGCCCGAACCGGACGCCGGTGCGGACTCCTCCGGAGCCGGCGACTCCGAGGTGCTTCCTCCCCCTGGGGAACCATCACCCGAAATCTCGCTCTCGGCCTTCAGGGCCTTGCTCAGGGCGTCGCTGAGCTTCTTCTGCTCGTTGCCGTAGGCGGCGAAGTCGCCCTCCGACAACGCCTTCTGGCCAGCCTTGATCGCAGCGTCGGCCGCGGCCAGGGCATCCTTGAGTTGCTGGTCGGCAGTAGCCGGGGCCGAGGCGCCGGGCTTTTCCGGAGCCGTGGTCCCGTCGCCGTCGCTTGTGGCAGCCCCCGAGGAGCCCTCGAAGAGCTGGTCGAGCGCCTCGGAGAGCGTGTCAGCGAAGCCGACCTTGTCACCGAAGGACACGAGCACCTTGCGCAGCGTCGGGTAGGAAGTCTCGCCGGTGGATTGCACGTAGACCGGCTGGACATACAGGATGCCGCCACCGACGGGCAGGGAGAGCAGGTTTCCGTTGAGCACCTCGGAGGCGCCTTGGCGCAGGAGGTTGAGCTGGGTGGAAACCGTCGTGTTGGAATCGAAGTTCTGCTGCGCCTGTCCCGGACCGGGGACCACCGTGTTTCGCGGCAGCTCGAGCAACCGCAGCGTCCCGTAGCCGTCGGCCTTCTTACCGGCCTTGTTGCCGGCGTCAGCCTCGGCCGACAGGAAGCCGTAGAGCACGTTACGCTGTGCGCTGCCAGCGCTGGTGGCCGGGATGAACGTGCTGGTCAGAGAGAACGTTTCCGTTTCCTGGTCCGGCATGCGCAGGGACAGGTAGTACGGAGGTTGCGGGACCGTGGCGTCGGGCGCGGTCGGGTCGTTCGGAACCACCCAGGCGTCATTCGACTCGTAGAAGTCGTCCGGATCGGTCACGTGGTACTTCCCCAACAGGGTGCGTTGGACCTTGAACAGGTCCTCCGGGTAGCGCACGTGGCTCATCAGATCCGCCGAGATCTCCGACAGCGGCTTCACCGTTGACGGGAAGACCTTCTGCCATGCCTGCAGCAAGGGCTCGTCCGGTTCCCAAGCGTAGAGGTCGACGGAACCGTCATACGCATCGACCGTGGCCTTGACGGAGTTGCGGATGTAGTTGACCTTGCCCGAGAGCGCGTTCGTCCGGTTCTCACCTGTGAGCGAGTCGCGGACTGCGGTATCAAGCTGTTGGGCGGTGGAGTAGGGGAACGAATCGTTGGTGGTGTAGGCGTCCACGATCCACTTCACACGCCCGTCGATGAGCGCCGGGTAGGTATTCGAGTCGACGGTCAGGTAGGGGGCTACCTTTTCAACGCGTTCCTTCGGACCGCGGTCGTAAAGGATCTGCGATTTGTCGTTGATGGCGTCCGAGAGCAGCAGGTCCGTCGAGCTGAACTTCAGCGAGTAGACCAGGCGGTTGAAGAAATTGCCGACGCTTGGGCCGCCGTCGCCCTGGAAGGTGGTCTTGGCATCGCCCTCACCCGACTTGTCCGACGGGTGGTCCAGTTCACGGGGGGCCCAGTCCTCGGGGCCGCCGACCACGGAGTACTGCGGGGAGAATTCGCCGAAGTAGATGCGCGGCTCGTAGGTTGAATCGTTGCCCAGGACACCGGAGGTCGGGATGCCGGAGAGCATGAATTCGGGACGCCCGCCGGCGGAGACCTTGGCTCCATAGGCGGCGACTACCCCGTAGCCGTGGGTGTAGGTCACATGCTGGTTGACCCAGCTGTCCGTGGGGTCGACGTTGAGTTCGCGGACGGCGATGACGGTGTCCTCGGTCTTGCCGTCGACCTCGTAGCGGTCGACGTTGAGCGTCGGGGCGAATTTGTAGTAGGTGCGGAACTGCTGGAGCTGGGCGAAGGCGTCCGACACCAGGTTCGGGTCCAGCAACCGGATGTTCGTGGTGGTCGCCTTGTCCTGCGCGAGTGCGTTCTTGGCCGTCTTGACTTCCGCGTCGTAGGGCTTGGACTGCACCTGGTCCAGGCCGTAGGCCTCGCGGGTCATCTCGATGTTGTTCTGGATGTAGGGTTTCTCGAGCGTCTTCTCCGAGGGGACCACCTGGAACTGCTGGACGAGCATCGGGTAGATGCCGCCGGCGACCACCGCTGTCACCACGAGCATGGCGGTACCGACGAGCGGCAGCTTCCACCGGCCCATGATGGCCCCGACGACAAAGAGCACGGCCACGATGAGCGCCGCGACCACCAGGATGGTCTTCGTCGGGATGACCGCATGGACATCGGTATACAGGGCGCCGGCAACACGGCCCCCCTGGTCCTCCAGGGTGTTGTAGCGGTCCAGCCAGAAGTTCGCGCCTTGGAGCAGCAGGAACAGCGCTGCGGCGATGCTCACGTGCAGCCGGGCGGGCCGGGAAATGGAAACGCCGCCACGTTCCTGGATGCGCACGCCCCCGTAGAGGTAGTGCGTCAGCAGCCCGGCGATCCCGGCGATCAACACCACGCTGATGAGGTAGCCCACGAGCAGTCCATAGAACGGCATCGAGTTCATGTAGAACGACAGGTCCTTGTGGAACTGCGGGTCGACCTCCCCAAAGGGCACCTGGTGGATGAACAGCAGGACCGTCTGCCACTGGGACGCGACCGCGGTGGCGGCGAACGCGCCGATCACCAGCGGGATGCCCCACATGAGCAGCCGACGGATGGGTTCGAGCTGTGCCTGGTAGCGGGAGATGTTGTCCGTCGCGTGCAGGTCGGGCGCGTAGACCGGACGTGTCTTGAAGGCGACCTGGAGGCTCGCCCAGATGGCACCCGCCATGATGATGAATGCCACCAGGAACACGGAGACCTTGGTCAGCAGTTCGGTCCAGAACACCTCGGAATAGCCGGTCTGGTTGAACCAGAGGACGTCGGCGTAGATGTTGGCGAAGAAGATGAACGCCGCCACCAGGATGCCGATGACCACGATGGTTGGCACCAGTGGCGAGGACTTCCTGGGGGGCGCGGCGGGCCGCTGGCCACCGCCGTCGTCGTCTCCGGACCCTTGGGGGCGCCGACCGAACGGGTTGTCAGGACCGAAACTCACTTATTAAACCTCATTGTCAGTACGAGCTACTGGGTATCCCTCATTGACGAGGGGGGCACAGTGTCCATTCTGCCTTGAGTGAGGTCAACTCGCTAACGCCGTTGTCGTGTTGCGCCCATTGTCAGGCGGGATCCGTCGTCAGCCGCAGCCCGGAAACGAGCCGGGGTCAGCCCCGGAACCGATGGATTCCACCGCCCTCCGGGCCTGGTCCAGGGTCGAGACCTTGACGACCGTGAGCCCGTCGGGGACGCGCCCGACGACATCAGCGCAGTTGTCGGCGGGGGCCAGGAAATATTCGGCTCCGGCGTTCTGCGCACCAACCAGTTTCTGGGCGATGCCGCCGATGGGTCCGACCTTTCCGTCGGCGTCGATGGTCCCGGTCCCGGCGAAGGCCTTTCCGCCGGTCATGTCGCCTTCGGTCAACGTGTCGATGATCCCTAGGGCCAGCATCATTCCCGCGCTGGGTCCGCCGACATTGGACAGGCCGAACTTCACGTCGAAAGGGAAGGTGTACTGGGTACCGAGGTAGACGCCGAGCTGGCGCTGCCCGTCGTCGGCCATGGTGGTCTTCGCGGTGATGTCCGTCTTCTTTCCGGCGCGAACGACCGTCAGCTCCGGCGTTTTCCCCTGGCTACCCCGGAGGGCCGCCTTGAGCATGTCCAGGTCCGTGATCGGCTTCCCGTTGATGGCCTTGAGGACGTCGTCGGTTTGCAACAATCCCTTGTTCGTCTCGGTCGCCAGCCCGGCGACACGCAGCTCCTCGGTGTACCCGATATCCAGGCTTCCCAGGGCTGCGGCTATCGAATTCTGCTGTGAATCGTCCATCTCCGCCGCATTGCGGTCGCTGATCTGGTCATCGGTTGCGCCGCGGGGATACAAGGCTTCCTCGGGGTAGACATCCTCGTGGGGGTTCGCCCAGGCCTGGAGCACCCGGAGGAAGGGTATGCGGGTCTGGGCTCCGCCGAGCATGTAGATCGTCGTCATGTCCAGGGAACCGTCGGCCGGGTAGGAGTCATGACCGTCGACGGAAATGATTCGTTTTTCGTTCACGCTACCCAGCGTGTTCAGGGCTGGGCCGGGTACCTCAACGATATACGGGGTGGGAACGGCAAGGGCGACAAATCCCAGGACGACGGCAATGCACGTGGCCGTGACGAGGCGACGCTGGGAACGGCGGGGACGCGGTGGCGACGGCGGCGGAGAGGCGGTCTCGTTGCCTGCACTCTCCTGGGGGTCATGCGGTTGGGTCACCGTGGCTACTTTTCCTTCCGGCCTTCGCCGGCCCGCGGGGCCGGTGCGCATTAGATCTCCCCAAGGGTACAAGGTGTGTCGCCGCGCTGTGCCGACAGCGAACCTTCAGGTGAATCCATAGGGTCCGCCCACAGTGCGGGGTTACCGTGGAAACATGGCTGAGAACCCCCCGAACAACCGCCCCGACGGCCCAGACGAGCCCGAAGATTCCGGGCGCAAGGACCCCTTTTCCGAGATGCTCTCCAACCTCTTCGGCGGCCAGCTCCCCGACGGCGTGGACGCAGCCGACCTGCAGCGGCAGCTCGGAGCCATGGGCATGCCGTCGGACCCGGCAGCCATGCAGGCCATGATGGGCCAGATGCAGGCCATGATGGGCGCCATGTCCTCCGGCGACGGCAGCCCCGTCAACTGGAAACTGGCCCAGGATTCGGCCCGCCAGGCGGCCGCCGGGGACGACCCCAGCGTGACCACCGCCCGTGCTGCGGCGATCAGCGAGGCTGGGCGGCTGGCCGATATGTGGCTCGACCAGGCCACGACTTTTGAAGCGTCGCCATCTGGTTTCTCTTCCTACTCCCGGGCCCAATGGGTCGAGAAGACGCTGCCGCGTTGGAAGAAGCTCACCGAACCGGTGGCCGTCAGTGTTTCGCAGGCCATCAGCACGGCCATGCGCGACCAGGTACCCGAGGAATTCAAGGCCATGCTCGGCTCGGCCCAGGGCATGTTCCAGAACCTGGGCGGGGCGATGTTCGGTATGCAGCTGGGCACCGCGGTGGGCGGCCTCGCCAAGGACGTGCTCGGCTCCACCGACATCGGCATCCCGTTGACATCCGAGGCCCCCGCATTGGTCCCGGCCAACATCTCCCGTTTCGGCGAGGGCCTTGATATTCCGGAGCAGGAGGTGCTGCTCTTTGCCGCCCTGCGCGAATCGGCCCACGCACGGTTGTTCCTGCGGGTGCCGTGGCTTCAGGCCCACGTCCTCGGGGCCATCGAGGACTACGCCCGGGGCATCCACATCGACATGTCGCGGATCGAGGAAGCCGTGCGCGACATCGACCCGTCGAACCCCGAATCACTGAAGGGGGCCGTCACCGAGGGGCTCTTCATGCCCCAGCGCACCGCCGCCCAGGAGGCGGCGCTGGCCAAGCTCGAGACGGCTCTGGCCCTCGTCGAGGGATGGGTCGACGAAGTCGTCGCAGATGCCGCGGCCAATCTGCCCTCCGCCGCCGCGCTGCGCGAGACGGTGCGCCGTCGCCGGGCAACCGGCGGCCCCGCCGAACAGGCCTTCGCCTCGTTGGTGGGTCTTGAACTGCGTCCGCGGCGCCTGCGCGATGCGGCCAAACTCTGGTCGCTGCTCAAGGACGAGCGTGGACTCGAGGGCCGGGACGAAATCTGGCAACACCCCGACCTCATGCCCGGCGCCGCGGACCTGGACGATCCCGACGGCTTTTCCCAGCGTCGGGCCTTGGCAGAGGCATCCGAGGGGGAATTGGACGCGGCCTTGAATCGCCTGCTCGATGGCGGCTACGACGCCCCCTCCGGTTCGGAGACGGACGACACCGATCAATCGCCCGGTTCCGATGATGCCCGCGATGAGGACGACTCCTCCGGGGGCGCCGACGGACAGCGTTAGGTTCGCGGCGCCACCGTGCACCTTCCCAGGCCGGCCCCTCCATCCGGAGGGGCCGGCCTTCGCGTTGCTAGGCCCATTCGCCTGGCGTTTCTTCCCACCAGTCCTCTCCATCCAGGTCCTGCGGACCGTCCCCAGGGTGTTGCCCCCCGGGTTCCGGGAAACCGCCGCTGGCGAGGTCCCCGGGAGGATGGGCCATGCCGAAACTGACGCCCGAGAGGTAGGCCTTGGCCTCGGCACGTCGTCCATAGCGGCCCTCCAGGGCCTTGAATTGCGGGCCGTGTCCATCGTCGGCGATGAGATGGGCGAGTTCGTGGACCAGGATGTAGTCCTGAACCCATCCCGGCATCCGCTGCAACTGGTGGTTCAGCCGGATCGCACCGGACCCCGGGGACGCCGAACCCCATCGGGTGGTCTGGTTCTGGACCCACCGCACCGATAGCGGTTCGGCCCTGCCGTCCAGGTACTTGCGGTTCAGCATTCCCGCGCGCTGCATGAGTTCGTCGTCGGCATTTTCCCCGAAGCGGCTCAGCGCCTTGGCACGCCGTGCCAGGATGTCCGGGACCATCCGTTCGATCCATTCGTCTTCCTGGCGCAGGCTCAGGGCCGCCGGAACGGAGATCACGGCTGCTCCGTTCTTCCACACACCGGATACCGTGCGACGTCGACGCCTCGAGCGCAGAACCCGCACCGAAACCCCATCCGCGGTGACCACGGCACGCTCTGCCGGATGCTGGGGCATGCTGCTTCCTCTTTTCGTCGTTTTCCGTCGGCGGGCACGCGCCCACCGGAGCCTGTGGATACCGGGATTTCGGTGGGTTCGACCTGTCAGGATATCCCCACCGGAATCCGTCCGGTCCGATCATTGGAGACGAACATGCGCATCATTCCCGGGCTTCAGGTCGTTAGCGTATCCGAGGGCACGGTCCGCGTTGGAGGACCCGACGACGGGTTGTGGATATCCGGCCTCTCGGCTGCGGACCAGTATTTCATCAGGTCGTTGGCCGACACGTCCGGGCCCGCCGATCAGCCATCCACGACGCCCGTTCCCGCGGGGCTCGGAGCCGGCCGCCGCGAGGAACTGATGACCGTGCTGGCACCCGTCCTGGAGGACCCCTTTCGGCTTCCCGGCGCCCTCGGCGCAACGTTGGTTCCCGATGTCAACGCCTTTTCGGTGGCCTACGGGGCCCCGGCAGGGAACGTCGTCCGGAGCCGCAGCACGACGACGGTCAGGCTCGGGGGCCTGGGTCGTTGTGGGCAGGCCATCGCGGCTCTGCTGGCGGCCTCGGGGGTGGGCGCATTGCAACTGCATGACGACCTTCCGGTCCTACCCGGCGATGTGGGGACGGGCCCGTTGCGCCTGGCCGATCTGGGAAAGCCCCGCACCGTCGCCCTGGCACACCGGCTGGAGGCCGCTTGGCCGCGAACCCGGCTCGCCCACTGGACCCCGGGTCCGGATGGCCTGGGGCTGGGGGCGCAGGCCATCGTGGTGACGGCCTGCGATGCCCTGCCGGAACATCTCCTGGAGCATCTGGTCGCCACCCGCATCCCCCACCTGCCCGTCGTTTTCGGCCCGGCCTGGGCCCGTATCGGCCCCCTGGTCATCCCGGGGCTGACCGCGTGTCTGGATTGCGCACAGCCCGCGCCGGGCCTCGAGGTGGACGGACCCCGGGCGGCCGGGCGACCCCGCGGCGCGAGCTCGACCGCGGAGTTGGCGTTATCGGCGACGGCCGCGGGCCTGGCGGCCCTCCAGGTCATGATGCTGCTCGATGGGGTCAACGTCCCATCCGCCGCCGATGCGGTGCTCACGGTCGATCTGGCCACGGGCGGGGTGCATCGAGTCCCGGTGGAGCCGAGGCCGGGGTGTACCTGCATGATCCCGGCCGCCTGAGCGGAGCCGCGGTTCAGTCGGGGGCCGAACCCGCGCCGAGGATGTCCAGCACGTCCTTGCCGTAGCGTTCGAGCTTCGACGACCCGACGCCGGAGACCTTGGACAACGTAGTCGGCGTGTCGGGCATGGCCTCGGCGATGGCCATGAGGGTGGCATCCGTGAAGATGACGAATGCCGGGACCTCGGCTTCCCGTGCGGTCTTCAGCCGCCACTCGCGCAGCGACTCGTAGACCCTTTCGTCGTAGGTCGAGGGGCAATCCAGACACCGGCCCAGCTTGCGTTCGGCGGCGCTGCCCAGCAGCGTGCCGCAGACCCGGCAGGTCGGCGGGGTCGCGGCCTTGCGCCGCTTGGCGCCGCCACCTGGTGTCTTCGCCGCCACCCGGCTGGAGGACTGCGGACGCAGCCCGTCCAGGAAACGCGAGGGCCTGCGGCTGGCACGCCCGCCCGGCGTGCGTGCGGTCGACCAGCTCAACGACAGGTGCTTGCGGGCGCGGGTGATGCCCACGTAGAGCAGCCTGCGTTCCTCGTCGTAGTCGCCCTGGTCCTCGGCGAAGGAGATGGGCATCAGCCCCTCGCTCACCCCCACCAGGAAGACCGCATCCCATTCCAGGCCCTTGGCCGAGTGCAACGACGCCAACGTGACCCCTTGGACGGTTGGCGCGTGTTGGGTGGTCGCCCGTTCATCGAGTTCCGCCACGAATTCCAACAGGGTGAATGGCGTGTCTCGATCCGCGCGGGCCGAAGCCAGTTCGTCGGCGAGTGCGACGAGCGCAGAGAGCGACTCCCAGCGTTCGCGGACGGCGCCACTGGCGGCCGGGGACTGCGTCGAGTAGCCCAGGGATGCCAGCACATCGCGGCTGAGCTGTGGGACGGCGTCGTCGGCAGGTTGCCGCGAGGCGGCACGCAGCGCCAGGATGGCGTCCCTGACCTCGCGGCGCTGGAAGAAGCGCTCCCCGCCGCGCAGCTGGTAGCCGATGCCCTCGGCGGCGAGGGCCTGTTCGTAGGCCTGGGACTGGCCGTTGGTGCGGAACAGGACGGCGATTTCCGCGGGGGCAACACCCTCGTCCATGAGGGAACGGATACGACGGGCGACATGGGCGGCCTCGGCCTCGTCGTCACTGCACTCGGTGAACTCGGGTTCGGGGCCAGCCTCGCGCTGGGCCAGCAGCTCCAACGGCGCCGCCCACTGCACATCGCGGCCGGCGGCTCCGGGCTCGAGGCGCCGGGAGGACAACAGCCGGTTGGCCAGGTTCACCACCTGGGGTGTTGAGCGGTAGTCGCGGACCAGCCGGACGACGGGTGCTTGTGGATGCGCGACCGTGAAGTTCAGCAGGTGGGAGGGGGTGGCACCGGTGAACGAGTAGATGGTCTGGCTGGCGTCGCCGACGACGCAGAGTTCCTCGCGGCCCCCCAGCCATAGGTCCAGCAGGCGCTGCTGCAGGGGGGAGACATCCTGGTACTCGTCGACGACGAAATGCCGGTACTGCTCCCTGACCGACGCGGCGACGCGCGGGTCCTCGTCGAGGATGCCCACGGTGAGCAGCAGGACGTCCTCGAAGTCGATCACATGCCGGTCGGACTTGACGTCCTCGTAGGACTGGAAGAGCCGGGCCACGGTGCGCAGGTCCAGCCCCGCCGGCTCCTCGCGGTCGGTGGCGGCCGCGGCGTAGCCTTCGGGAGTCAGCATCGACACCTTGGCCCACTCGATTTCGGCGGCCATGTCGCGGATCGCCGCCCGGTCGGTGGTGATGCGCAATCGCCGGGCCGCCTCGGCCACGAGTTGGGCCTTGTGGTCCACGATGGCCGGCAGCTGCCCGCCGATCGCCTGGGGCCAGAAGTACTGCAGCTGGCGCAAGGCGGCCGCGTGGAAGGTCCTGGCCTGCACTCCCCCGGCTTCCAGGTCCCGGAGCCGGGTGCGCATCTCGCTGGCCGCCCGGGAGGTGAAGGTGACGGCGAGGACCTGGTTCGGCTTGTACACGGCAGTATGGACCCCGTAGGCGATGCGGTGCGTGATCGCCCTCGTCTTGCCCGTCCCCGCGCCGGCGAGGACGCACAGCGGCCCGTTCAGGGTGGTCGCGACGGCGCGTTGCTCCTCGTCGAGACCCCCGAGGATGCGCTCTTCCAGTGATGCCATGCGTTAGTTCTCCATCTGGCGCGGTTCGGGCAGCGGCCCACCGTACCAGTGTTCGATGAGGGCGCTGGAGATCGAAACCCCCGACGGGACGCCGATGGTCCCCTCGAGGATGTCGCGGGACAATTCCTCCCGGGTGAACCAGCGCAGGTCGATGATCTCCTCGCCGTCGGGCACGACGGCGGTGGACTCCGCTACCGCGGTGAAGCCCAGCATCAGCGAACAGGGGAAGGGCCACGGCTGCGATCCGGCATACCGGGTCGAGTGCACCCGGATGCCGGCTTCCTCCCCCACCTCGCGGACGACGGCTTCCTCCAGGGATTCACCCGGCTCCACGAAGCCGGCGAGCGTCGAGTAGCGCCGGCCGCCCCATTGGGCGTTGGCACCGAGCAGGAGCCGGTCCTCGGCATCGGTGATGGCGACGATGATGGCCGGGTCGGTGCGCGGGAAGTGCTGGGATTCGTCCTGCGGGCAGACCCGGACCCAGCCGCTCTGCACGGCCCGGGTGGGCGATCCGCAGCGGGGACAGTGCGTGTGGTTGGCGTGCCAGTTCGCGATCGCCACGGCCTCGACGAAGAGCCCGGCGTCATGGCCGGACAGCCCCGCCGCGACATCGCGCAGGCCGAGCCAGTCGGCGTCCCCGGGCGCCGGGTCCGGGGCCTCATCCAGGTCCGCGAGCACGATCTCCTGGCCGGACGATCGACCCAGGTAGACCAGCCGGGTGCCGGAGGGGACGTCGGCGGGCCCGACGAGGACGAGGGCGCCGTCGTGTACCGGCGCCCGGCCCTTGACCAGGAGCAGGACCCGGGTGCCGTCGTCGTGCATCAGGGAGGGAAGCCAGGCGTCGTCGATGCGGCGCTCGCACCCGCGGTCCACCCCGGTCCGGGCCAGCGGCAGGTCCCCCAACAGCGGGTAGTCGAGGGCAGGCGCGGCGTCGGGATCCTGGCGAAGTGTCATGGTCCTACCGTACTGAGGTTCCGGCGGTGACCGCACACCGGCGGACCGTGATGTGGATCCGGCCGGTCCGTGTCGCCGCATGACCTGCCGAGCCGCCGCGCGTTGACTGGGAGGGTTCGGGGATTCCGGCGACTCGCCGCCCGGTGCACGTGGTCCCGGGGCACTCGGCGGCTTACGGTTGGGTACGTGAAAAGATCTCCCATGGAACTGGCCGCCATCGCGACCGCAGCGGTGCCCGGGTTGACCCCTGTCGGCGTCGCAGGCATCCCGGACGATCCCGATGACTTCGATTCGGCCCTGATCATCGACGCGCAGGAGAACCGGTGGCGCGTCCGCTCGCCGCGGCACGAGGAATCCAGCATGCGGCTGGAAACCGAGTTGACCGCGTTGCGTTCCTTCACCCCGGGCATCCGCGCTTCCCTGCCCTTCCGCCTGCCCTCCGTGGCGGGCACCGTGCGCCAGGGCAGCCTGCGCACGTTCGTCTACAACCACCTGCCCGGTGCCGTGATGGACCTCGAGGACCTGGTTGCCGCGGGCGGTTCGACCGCTGCGGACATCGGCCGCATCATCGCCGCGATCCATGCGTTGCCCGAGGAGCTCGTGGACCGTGCGGACCTGCCGGTCTACACGGCCGATGAGTTCCGCCAACGCCGCCTCAACGAGCTGGACCAGTCGGCGACGACCGGGCGGATCCCCCCGCGTCTGCTGCGCCGCTGGGAACATGCCCTGGAGGACGTCGCCCTCTGGCGCTTCAACCCGCGCGTCGTCCATGGCGACCTGCACGAGGAGAACCTCCTGCTCGAGGACGGCAAGGTCGCCGCGGTGACCGGATGGACCGACGTGCGCATCGGCGACCCCGCCGACGACTTCGCCTGGCTCGCCGCCGCCCACGAGCAGTCCTTCGCCGACACGGTGATCGAGGCCTACACCGCGGCCCGCGGTGAGTTGGCCGACCCGCACATCATGCGTCGTGCCGCCCTGGCCGCCGAATTCGCGTTGGCGCAGTGGTTCACCCGTGGCCTGGCGACCAACGACGCCGAACGCATTGCCGAGGGCGAGCAGATGCTGCGCGACCTCGATGCGGACATCGCCGAATTCGGCGGCCAGCCCATCAGCATCGTGGATCCACCGCGCATGGACATCCACGGCCAGCCGATCCCCGCGGACGAATCGGAGTCCGCCGACGCCGGTGCTCCGCAAGACCTTCCCGCCCCGGAGGCCGACGCGCACCAGGATTCGGTTCCCGAACCGGCCGCGGCTCCCCCGCATCCCACGGTGCCGCCGAAAACCACGGGTTCGGCCGTGTCGCATTGGGGCCCGACGGAGGATGAGGCGGCCGTCGAGGGGCAGGACGACGCCCTGCCCGACGACGTGAAGCCCACCGGCCAGGCGGCCCCGCCGCCGCTACCGGATCACGAACCGGCCGAAGCCCGGGACATGGACGCCGCCGCGCCGGACGCATCCGCGCAGCCGGGGCCTTCCGCGCCCGCGCACGGTGCCCCCGATGAGCCCGGCTCCGGTGACGACGACGATCCCGCGTTCCTGCGCGACATCGACGTGGCCGACGACGATCCCGAAGAATCCGCGTCGGCTCACGGCGGCGGGCCGGCGGCCGCCCCGGGCCCCGGGGACGAGACAGACGCCATCCCGTTGATCGTCATCGACTCCGTCGACGACGGCACGCGCACCGCCACGGACAAGGACACGGACGGGAAATAGCCCTACCCGGCACCTGTACCGGCCAGCGATCCGGTGATCAGCGCCTCCAACGCGGCCTCGTCGGCCAGCCCTTCGGGCCTGATGGTCGTGCCGTGGCCCACGTAGTAGAAGGCCGCCTCGACGCCGTCGAGCGGGATCCCGTGCAGTCGTGACCATCCGAGCCGGTAGACGGCAAGTTGCAGCGACTTGGCCTCCAGGTCCCGGCCCGTGGGGACCCGACCGGTCTTCCAGTCCACGAGTGTCCACACCGTCCTGCCCTGCGCGTCGATGTCCTTGAACACCGCATCGATGCGACCGCGGACGCTCACCGGGCCCACCCTCGTCTCCAGGGGCACCTCGACGTAGGCCGGTTGCCGCTGCGCCCATTCGGACGCCAGGAATTCGGCCTTCATCTCCTCGAGTCCGTACTGCTCCTCGACGTAGGCGTCGGCTGCACCGGGGAATTCGCCCAGATCCAGCATGCCGGTCGAGCCGTAGTGCTCCTCGACCCAAGCGTGGAATGCCGTCCCCTTGCGGGCCGCAACGCCGGGGCGCCGGGGGACGGGGCGGCGAAGTTGCCCGAGGACCTGGGCGGCGTCGGTGGCCAGATCCACGAACAGGGAGGCGCGGACGTGTTCGGGCGTCGTCGTGAGCTCCCGCGTGGCTTCGCGTTCCCTCCGTGCAGCCAACAGCAGTCCGGCCTCGTGGTCCCAAGCCCGCCCCACATCGGTGCGCACCGGGGCCTCGTCTTCGGGGCGGGCCAGGTCGTCCGGGGCACGCCGCAGCTCGAGGTGGCGGTTGGTTTCCGCAGCGGCCGCCTCCAGCTGCAGGCGCCGGCCGGCCGGCCGGGGTTGGGCGACACCGGCCCGGAGGACCACCGGGCCCTCGAGCGGATCGTAGGGCCAGCTGGACTCGAGCGGGTCCTCCCGAAAGGGGTTCTGCTCCGGCGCCTCCTCGTCCTGGCACCACTGGGCGACGCGTGCCCTGGGTGTCGGCTCGTCGGCCAGCGCCAGCAGTTCCCCGAGAAAGGTGGACGGTGCGGTGGGCTTGGAACGGGACCCGGTCCACACCGTTGCCGAACACAGCAGCAGGTCCTTGGCGCGGGTGAGCGCGACATAGGCCAGCCGGCGTTCCTCGTCCTCTCCGTGGGCCAGCACGTCCCCGCGGAAGGCGGTCTCCGCGTCGACTGCCTCGGAGAGGCTGGGCTGGTCGGTGTCCCATTGCGGCAGGTCGTTCCGGTCCCCGCGCAGCGGCCAGGGCAGCGACCCGTCCTCCTTCGTCCAGCGTGAGTCGGTCGTGGAGGGGAAGATGCCCTCGTTCATGCCCGGTATCGCCACGACATCCCACTCCAGGCCCTTCGAGGCGTGGATCGTCAGCAACTGGACGGCGTCGGGGTTGGCTTCCTGCTGCACGATCTCCAGGCCGCCCTCCTTGGCCGCTGCCGCATCGAGCCAGGTCAGGAATCCGGCCAGGTCGGCACCGAGCTCGGTGTCGGAGTATCCGGCGGCGATGTCGGCGAAGGCATCGAGGTGGCGCCGAGCCGAATGGATGTTGGCCCCGGGTTTCGCGGCGACCTCGATGTCGAGCAGCAGGGTCCGCTCGACCTCGTGCAGCAGGGTGGCCAGGTCGTCGTCGGCGAAGCTGCGCAGGTAGCGGATTTCGCCTTGCAGCCTCTGCAACCGGGTGAGTGCGGTGGACGTGAGCGCCCTGCCCGCCGATGAGGTCCAATCGGCCGGAGGCAGCCGGTCGAGCGCCTCGATGAGGCTGGCTTCCTCCGCCAGCTCGCTGCGGGCCTCGGCGCGGCTGTCGGCGGCGGGGCTGTCGGTCGTGGTGGTGTCGATGTCGCGGGCGTCGCGGATGGCCGCTTCACGGCGCCTGGCCAGGAAGCGCGACCAGTCGGCGAAGGCCATGAGGTCTGCCGGGCCGATGCGCCACCGCGCTCCCGCGAGCAGCCGCAGCAGGGCGTCCGAGCGCAACGGGTCGACCAGCACACGCAGCGTGGCGACGAGATCGACGATTTCCGGCATGGCCAGCAAGCCGCCCAGGCCCACGATCTCGTAGGGGATGCCGCGGTGGTCCAGTGCCTCCGCGATGCCGCCGAGGGCCGATCGGGTCCGGCAGAGAACAGCCATGGTCGGCGCCCGGCCGTGCTCGGCCGTGAAGGATCCGCGTTCTGCCAGGAGGCGTCCGGCCAGGGCGGCGGCTTCGTCGGCGCTGGTGGCCAGGCGGGCCAACTCCACACGGCCGGTTCCGGCGAAGGGGCTCTGGGCCAGCGGCGGAACGCCGATGGAGTGGGATGCACGGTTCGGGTCGACGCGGTTCAGCCGGGCCGACACCGCGTTGGCGGCCTCGAGGACGTTTGCGGAGTTGCGCCATGCGGTCGTCAGGAACGCAACGTCCGAGGGGATGCGGGAGCCGGCGGGCCCCACTGCCGGGAATTCCTGCGGGAAACGGAACAGCTGCCCGGCGGAGGCGCCGCGGAAACCGTAGATGGATTGGTTGGGGTCCCCGACCGCCGTGACGGCGTGGCCTCCGGTGAACAGCGAGGAGAACAGGACCATCTGCGCGTGGGAGGTGTCCTGGAATTCGTCGAGGAGCACCACCCTGAACCGTTCCCGTTCGGCGTCACCGGCCGCGGGCACTGTCCGGGCGATGCGTGCGGCCAGGGCGACGAGGTCGCCGTAGTCCAGGACGTTGCGTTCGGCCTTGGCCCGGGCGTACCGCACCGCCAGGTCCGCCACGGTCGCCCGGGTCCGCAACTTGTCCAGCAGCTGCAGGGCCTTCTGGGCGGGTGGGGTCTGCTTGCCGACGCGGTACGGCAGCGAGGCGAGCCGGTCCACCTCGGCGAGGACGTGGTCCCGTGCGTCGAGCGGGTCGACCAGGTGTTCGGCGCACTCGCCGGCAAATTGCACGACGGCGTCGACCAGGGTCGATTTGGCGGCACGGAGGTGTTCGTATTCGCCGTCGTAATCCTGGACGACCTTCAGCGACAGCTGCCACGCCTGGGCGCTGCCGAGCAGCGTGGTGTCCGATTCGACGCCGATGCGCAGCCCGTGATCCTGCACGAGCGTGTTGGCATACGAGTGGTAGGTCGAGACGGCGGGTTCCAGGGGGGCGTCGTCCTCCGGCGCGGGGACGATCCCGCTGTCGGTGAGCCGGGCGAGTTGCTGCCGGATGCGCTGGGCCAGTTCCCCGGCGGCCTTCCGGGTGAAGGTGACCCCCAGGATCTGGTCGGGCCGGACATGCCCGTTGGCCACGAGCCATACGACCCGGTCGGCCATGGTGGCCGTCTTGCCGGATCCGGCTCCGGCGATGACGAGCATCGGGGCCAGCGGCGAGGAAATGATCGCCGACTGCTCGGCCGTCGGCTGGTGCTGTCCGAGCAGATCCGCGAGTTCCTCGGGAGTGTACCGCCGCCGCGGCTGGCCGGTCCCGCCGTCCGGGGCCCCGTTCGGGCGTGGCGGCTCGTCGTGGTGGCTCATTCGGTGACCTGCCGTCCTTCGTCGCATAGTGGGCAGACCGAGGGCAACCGGCACCCACTGCCGGTGCGCCCCGCCTTGGCGGGGTCGTGCCGGGTCTGGAATTCGTTGCCGGCCATCAGGCGAGCCGCCGCCAGCACCATCGGCGTGGCCCAGTCCTCGTCGCCGACCGGCTCCTGGGCCTGCTCCCCCGGGCTCTTCGTCGAGGTGCCCAGTTGGACCAGCGCCGCACCGCCGGGACGGCTGGGCAGTTCCGGTCCCAGGCCGCCGGCCAACACGGCGGCCTGGTAGCTGCCCAATTGCGGGTTGCGTTCCACGTCGGCCTTGGTCGGCGCAGATTTGCCCGTCTTGAGGTCCACGACATACGCGCGACCCTCGGCGTCGACTTCCAACCGGTCGATCACCCCGCGCAACCGCACGGTGATGTCCGCATCGGCGATCTCGACGTCGAAATCCCGTTCCCGGGCCAGCAGCGTCCGGTCGTGGCTGCGCATGAGCAGGGCATACTGCGCCAGTTTGCGCAGCATCGTTTCGGCACGCTCGTGGTCCTTCGCGGTCTCCCAGTTCGGTGGCAGGTCCAGGTCCGGCCACCTCCGGTCCAGCTCCTCGAGGTATTCGGTGCCGCTCGCGGCCGGCAGGTCCTCGGCGATGGCATGGACCAAGGTACCCAGGCTGCGGGCCAGGTCGGTCGCCGGTTCGCCGCCTGCGGCCTGGACGAACCAGTCCAGCGGCGATTCCAGGGCGGCCTGGACGCGTGAGGGCGAGACGCGGACCGGTTCACCGGGCGGATTGACCGGCGCATCGGTGCTGGCCGGCAGCAGTCCCCACCATTCGGTGGTCGCCGCACCGCGGACCCGCCCGGGCTGGTCGGCCAACCGGGCCAGCACGGCTGCCGCATCATGTGCGGTGTCCGCCCGCTCCGGGACGGTGATCGCGCCTTCGAGGCGCTGTCGCAGCAGCGCGACCAGCGAGGCCAGGGTGCGCTCGCGGGGTACCGCGGTGATCGGACGCGGCCTCTCCTGGTCCGTCCAGGGCTGGACCAGATCGAGGAACTGGGAGGGCTGGTGGTCTTCCGAGGCAACGCCGATGCAGACCAGGGCATCGCGCGCCCGGGAAACGGCGCTGGCAAACGTCCGCAGCTCGTCCGCGCGGGTGGCCCGCAACCGGGTGGCGGGATCCCGTTGGCGGAGGATGCCGGGCCCGTGTTCGACGACGTCGGCCAGCGCGCTGCTGCCCAGCAGTTCGCCGCGCAGTCGCGTGTTGGGCCAGATGCCTTCCTGCATCCCGGGGATGAGGACCAGGTCCCATTCGTGGCCGACGCCGCCGGCGGGTGTCGTCACGGACACCGACGGTCCGCTGCCGCCGCGGGAGGCGAGGGTGTCCATGGGCAGTTCCTGTCCGAGCACATGGTCGGCGAACTGGGCCACCGTCGATCCGGGCAGCTGGTCCACGAAGCGTTCGGCGGCCTGGAACAGGGCCATCAGTGCATCGAGGTCGTGGTCGGCCCGTGCGCCGGCGGCACCGCCGTCGAGCGCTGCCTGCTTCCATTTCGCTTCCATTCCGGAGGCGGACCACAGCGCCCAGAGGGCGGTTTCGGCGTTCGCCGTCGGAAGTTCCATTTCGGCGGCCAGCGATTCGAGCATGCGGGCCAGCCGCTCGGCACCGCGGCCTTCACGGCCCAGCCCCGTCAGCAGGGCCGGTTCGGCGAAGATGCCGCGGAGCAGCTCGGTGCTGGAGCGGCGTCCACCGGCCACCCGCTCCTGCCGGCGCAGGACCTGGCGCAACCGGCGGATGTCCAAGGCGGTGGAAGACCCGTAGCGGGACGACAGCAATGTCTCGACGGTGCCGGCCTCCGGCAATGCCGCGGTGGCGTCCCCGGCTTCCGTGGCGTCCACTGCCGGGGCTGCTGCCGGTGCCGTGGCGGCGAGTCCCAGTCCCAGCAGGGTCAGGAGCGGCCGGACCGCCGGCTCGTCCCGCAGCGGGACTTCGGCCTGCGGGACGTTCACGGGGATTCCCTGCGCTGCCAGGTGGCGTGATATGGACGCGACCTGCCCCCCGTTGCGGACGACCACGGCCATCGCATCCAGTGGGCGGGAGCCCATGAGGTGCTCCTCCAGGAGGCGTTGGGTCACCAGCCGCAATTCGTGGACCGGTGATTCCACCAGATGCACCTCCACCGTTTCCCGATCCGGGTCGGCCCCGGCGTGCAGGAGACGCCGTCCGGCACCGCCGGCCGTGACGGGAATGCGACCGGCAATGCGCGTCCAGGCGGCGGAAATCTCGGCTCCCATCCGCCACGAGGCATCCAGCTCCATCACCGTCGCCGGATTCCGGTTCGTGCCGTAGTCGGCGTCGAACCGGCCCAGCAGGTCCGGGCGGGCTCCGCGGAATCCCTGGACGGCATTGTCCGGGGAGGCGAAGGCCAGCAGGTCGCGTCCCGCCGCGAGCAGCTTCAGTAGCCGGTGTTGGGCGGGATTGGCCTCCTGGAGGTCGTCGACGACGATCAGGCTGATCCGGTCGCGTTCGGCCTCGAGCAATTCGGGGTGGTCATCGAGCAGATCCGCGGCGGCGGTGATCAGACCGGCCGGGTCGAAGGCTTCGTTGCTGCCCAGATCCAGCAGGTCACGGTATTCCTGGTAGAGCACGGACGATGCCGTCCATTCCGGGCGCAGGCAACGCTCGCCCAGCTCCTGCAGGTCTCCCGCTTCGACGCCGTACTCGGCCAGGCGGTCGAAGAGCTCGCGGATTTCCTTGCGGAAGCCCCGGGTGCCGATGGCCTCCCCCAACGACTCCGGCCAGGCCGGACCCGGGGTGATGCCCGCGGCATGGCCGGCCAGGAGCTGGCCGATCAGGGTGTCCTGCTCGGGCCCGGAGAGCAGCCGCGGCGGTCGCTCGACCCCTGGCAGGAAGCCGAGCAGACGGGCCCTGCGGATGAGGTCGAAGGCGTAGGCAGCCCAGGTGCGCACCGCGGGCTCGGAGAACGTGGTGTCGGTCGACGCCGAGAGCCGGTCGCGCAGGTCCCCAGCGGCGTTTCGCGATGGTGCGATGACCAGCAGCGCGTCCGGCTGGTGGCCGGCATCCAGCCGCCGCACCACGGTCTCCAGCAGCGCGGTGCTCTTGCCGGTGCCGGGGGCGCCCAGCACCAGCACCGGCCCGTGGCCGGCATCCAACTCGGCAAGGCGTTCGCGGGTGCGGGGGCCCGTTCCCTCCAGGGTGTCCATGGCTCCCATCAGAACACCTCGCCCTGACGGTTGGGAGCGGTGCCCGCACCGGTGCCCTCAGCCAGCGCCGCGGCCACCGCGTCCAGGAAATTGAAGCCCCCGTCATCGGGGCGCCAGCGTGCCTGGGTCACGCGCACGCGCCCGCGCAACATCGGGATCTGCTCCTCGGCCCAGTGGGGCAGCGCCCGTTGCTGCAGGTCCGCCGGCAAGGTGCCGTTCGCACGCAGGACGCGCCACCAGGGCAACGGTCCCGGGGAACGGGACATCGCCGCCCCCACCTGGCGCGGGCCACCGGAACCGAGGAGCTCGGCGATGTCGCCATAGGTCAACACGCTGCCCGCCGGAATCCGGCCGGCGACGCGGTGGACGGCCTCGGCATACTCCAGTGACATGCCTCCCAGCTTAGGCGGCGACCGGCCCGGCCGGCGCCAAATCGTCGGACGCGGGCGATACCGTAGGGCCATGGACAATTGGCATCAGCTTCCGCGGGCAGCATTCGATCTGGAGACCACCGGCAAGGACCCCCTCGAGGCGCGGATCGTCACCGCCTCCGTCGTCGTGGTCAACGGCCGGCAGGAGATCATCAACCACCGCGAATGGCTGGTGAACCCGGGCGTGCCCATCCCCGAGGAGGCCACCGCCGTGCACGGGGTGAGCACCGCGCGGGCCATGGCCTCCGGCGTGGATCCGGCGGTGGCCGTGGCCGAGATCTCCGCCCACTTGCAGGACCTGTTCCAGACCATGCCCGTGCTGGCCTTCAATGCCAGCTATGACTTCACCGTGCTGGCCCGGGAGGCCGTTCGACATGGGGTTCCCGCCCTGCTGCCGCTGCCGGTGATCGACCCGTTCATCATCGACAAGCAGGTGGACAAGTACCGCCGCGGCAAGCGCACGCTGACCGCGCTGTGCGAGCATTACGGGGTCCCCCTGAACAACGCCCACACCTCCGTCGCCGATGCTGCGGCCACCATCGGCGTCGCCGATGCCCAGGCGCTGAAATACGCCCGCGAACTGGCCATCTCACCCTCCGAACTGCACAGCCAACAGGTCCTGTGGGCGGCGGAACAGGCGGCTAGCCTGCAGGAGTTCTTCCGGCGCAAGGACCCGACGGCCCTCGTGGACGGCACCTGGCCCGTCCGCTGATACCGGCACCGGGGACGACGGCGTCGGGTGCCCGCCGCGGGCACGTCACGTCATGTCGCCGAGAGACATGTCACGAAATTGCGGTGGCCCCGCGTTGACTGTTGAATGGCCTCGTTCTTAGCGCCCGGCCGTCCCCCGTCGCACGCGGACCCCGAAAACCCCCGGCGTTGGTGAATATCATTCGAACCACATCCGTTTTTTGGGCATGTGGTTCGATTTTGTGATGCCCCCGCGGCCTGCTGGAATTGATTCATTCGATTTGTGGCGGTCCGTGGTGGCCGCTGGTCACTTCCAGCCGGAAAGAACACTCGCATGAAGAACATTCGCTTTTCCCTTGCCAAGTTTGCAGCCGTTGCGGCCGTCGCCACCCTGGGCCTGACCGCCTGCGGCGGCGGTTCGGACGAGACAGCGGCCCTGCCCACCGACATCAAGTCCGTGACCATCGGCGTCGCCGATGGCGCCGAGCCGTATTGGCAGGTCTACAAGCAGGTCGTCAAGGAAGAAACCGGCGTGGACGTGGAGCTGAAGAACTTCTCCGACTACAACCAGCCGAACCCGGCCCTGGACCAGAAGCAGCTGGACCTCAACGAGTTCCAGCACCTGCAGTACCTGGCGACCTACAACAGCAAGAACAACAAGAACCTGCAGCCGATCGGCGCCACGGCCGTGTACCCGCTGCCGCTGTACTCCACCAAGTACAAGTCCGCCGAAGAGATCCCCGCGGGTTCCCAGATCGCCATCCCGAACGATCCGACCAACCTGGCCCGGTCCCTGATCGTGCTGGAGAGCGCGGGGCTGATCAAGGTCAAGGGTGGCGCCAACTCGACGTCGACGCCCGCCGACGTCGATACGGCCGCTTCCAAGGTCAAGGTCGTCACCGTCGATGCCAAGATGACGGCGCAGAACCTGGATTCCCTCGCCGGCGCCATCGTGAACAACAACTTCGCCACGGCCGCCAAGCTCAGCGACGACGACATCATCGCGCAGGATGATCCGTCGGCAGACTCGACCAAGCCCTACATCAATGCGTTCGTCGCCCGCGATGAGGACAAGGCCAACCCGACGCTGTTGAAGATCGCCAAGCTGTACCACGACCCCACGGTCGTGAAGGCCATCAAGAAGGACCTCGGCGAGGGCGGCGTCTTCAAGGAGAACTCCCCGGCGGATCTCCAATCCGCGCTGCAGGTCATCGAGGACAACATGAAGGGTTCCAAATAACCTTCCGCAATCCCGCCAGCCAGACCCGCTGCGGCTCCCGTGCCGGATACCCCGGTGCAGGAGCCGCAGCGGGTTGTGCGGGCCCTCAACCATCAACTGCGAGAAAGGACCTGCGGTGACTTCCATCGTCAGCTTCCGCGACGTCTCCAAGGCCTACCCCGGCCGCGGCGCTGCCAAGGGCAAACCCGTCCACGCGCTCCGGGACGTCACCTTCGACGTCCAGAAGGGCTCCATCACCGGTGTCATCGGCTACTCCGGAGCCGGGAAATCCACGCTCGTCCGGCTGATCAATGCCCTCGAACTGCCCACCGGCGGAACCCTGACCGTCAATGGGCGCGAACTAACGGGCATGGGCGAGAAGCAACTGCGCGGCCTGCGCGGTGGCATCGGGATGATCTTCCAGCAGTTCAACCTGTTCAATTCCCGCTCCGTGGCCAAGAACGTCGAATACCCGCTGATCGTCGCCGGCTGGCCGAAGGAAAAACGTGCCGCCCGGGTGGCCGAGTTGCTCCAGTTCGTCGGGATCTCCGACAAGGCGCGCCAGTTCCCCAGCCAGCTCTCCGGCGGACAGAAGCAGCGCGTGGGCATCGCCCGTGCCCTGGCCACCAACCCGGAGATCCTGCTCGCCGACGAGGCCACCAGCGCCCTGGACCCCGAGACGACCACCGAGGTCCTGGCACTGCTCAAACGCGTCAACGAGGAATTCGGGACCACCATCGTGGTCATCACGCACGAGATGCACGTCGTGCGTTCAATCTGCG
This sequence comes from Micrococcaceae bacterium RIT 802, assembly GCA_016892645.1. Classification (GTDB taxonomy): domain Bacteria; phylum Actinomycetota; class Actinomycetes; order Actinomycetales; family Micrococcaceae; genus Arthrobacter_H. The sequence continues at coordinate 17,938 of JAFEMX010000022.1, read as the reverse complement.
ACCACGTCGCGGTCATGGAGCTGGGTTCGTTGCTCGAGCACGGGCACGTCTACGACGTGTTCGCGTTCCCCAAGAACCCCGCCACGCAGAAGTTCATCAGCAGCACCATCGCGGACAAGCCGAGCCCGGACACCGTGGCCCGGCTGCAGCAGCTGCACCCCGGCCGGCTGGTGAGCATCACCATCTCCGAGGCACCCGGATCCGGTGCCGGGTCGAACCAGCGGGACATCTCCTCGCTGTTGGCCTCCTACCCGGCGGTGCACGACTCGGTGGTCTACGGCTCGGTGACCGAGATCGCCCAACGCCCCTTCGGCTCGCTGACCTATGTCCTCGAGGGCCCGGACCATGACGTCGATGCCGTCATCAAGGGCCTCTCCCAGCTCACCACCGTGCAGCAATGGCCCGCCGCGGCCGTTGCCGGCACCGACGACGAAGGAGCGCAGCGATGATCGACTGGGCAACCATGGGTCCCCAGCTGGCGACGTCCATCCAGCAGACCCTCTACATGGTCATCATCACGATGATCATCGGCGGGATCCTCGGCCTACTCATCGGCATCCTGCTCTACGCCACCCGGCCGGGCAACATCCTGCAGAACACGGTGCTGTTCAACGTGCTGAACTTCGTGATCAACCTGGTCCGGCCGATCCCGTTCATCATCTTCATCTCGCTCGTCGGTCCCTGGACGTTGGAGGTCATCGGCACCTCCATCGGCACCAATGCGGCGATCTTCCCGATGACCCTGATGACCGCCGTCGTGCTCGGGCGCATCGTCGAGCAGAACCTCGTGGGCGTTGACCCCGGCGTGGTCGAGGCAGCCCGGGCCATGGGCTCGAGCCGCACCCGGGTGCTCTTCGACGTCGTGCTGCGCGAATCCATCGCCCCGCTCATCCTGGGCTACACGTTCATCTTCATCGGCGTCGTGGACATGTCGGCGGTGGCGGGCTACATCGGCGGCGGCGGCCTGGGCGACCTGGCCATCACCTATGGCTACCAGCAGTTCAACTACGCGGTCACCCTGCTCGCGGTCGCCGTCATCGTGGTGATCGTGCAGTTGGCCCAGCTGTTGGGCAACTTCCTGGCCAAGCGCATGCTGCACCGGTAACCCCCGGCACGGAAGAAGGCGGTGTTTCCCGGTGGGACCGGGAGACACCGCCTTCTCGCTGCCCGGGCCAGCCGGGAGGGGTGTCCCCTAGCCTTGGGGCACCGCGGCGGCCGCGGCCCGGGCGGCGGCCGGCAGAGCCCCGATGATGCGCTCCATGGCGGCATCGTCGTGTGCCGCCGAGAGGAACCAGGCCTCGAACACGCTCGGCGGGAGGTAGACGCCGGATTCGAGCATGGAGTGGAAGAACGGCGCGTAGCGGAAGGCCTCCTGTCCCTGGGCCTGTTCGTAGTCGTGGACACCGTTCGCCGCCGTGCCGAAGGCCACGGAGAAGAGGTTCCCGGCGGTCTGGATGGAGTGGTCCACCCCGGCCTCGTCGAAGGCCCGGTGCACAGCGGCCTGCAGCTCGGTGCTGCGCGCGTCGATGTGGGCGTAGACCTCGGCCGTGGCGTGCGTCAGCGTGGCGATGCCCGCCGCCATCGCGACGGGGTTTCCGGACAGGGTCCCGGCCTGGTACACCGGGCCCAGCGGGGCCAGGTGGTCCATCACGTCGGCGCGTCCGCCCAAGGCTGCGGTGGGCAGCCCTCCGCCGATGACCTTGCCGAAGGTGAACAGGTCGGGAGTCCAGCCCTCCTGGGCACCGGTCAGGCCCCAGTACCCGGCGGGGCCGGTGCGGAAGCCGGTGAGGACCTCGTCGAGGATCAGCAACGACCCGTGCGCGGAGGTGATGCGCGCCAGGGAGGCATTGAAGCCGTCCGCGGGCGTGACGACCCCCATGTTCGCCGGGGCCGCTTCGGTGATGACCGCTGCGATGCGGGGCCCGTGTTCGGCAAAGGCCGCCTCGACGGCGGCGACGTCGTTGTAGGGCAGCACGAGGGTCTCGGCGGCGGTGGCCGCGGTGACCCCCGCGGACCCGGGCAATGCCAGGGTGGCCAGTCCGGACCCGGCGGCGGCGAGGAGCCCGTCGAGGTGGCCGTGGTAGCAGCCGGCGAACTTCACGACCAGGTCGCGGCCGGTATAGCCGCGGGCCAGGCGGATGGCGGTCATGGTGGCCTCGGTGCCGGTGGAGACCATGCGCATCCGTTCGACGGCGGGGACCCGGCCCGTCACGAGCTGGGCCAGGCCCGCTTCGTCGGGCGTGGACGCGCCGAAGGAGAGGCCGCGGTCCACGGCGGCGTGCACGGCCTCCTGGACGGCGGGGTGCTTGTGGCCGAGCAGTGCCGGGCCCCAGGAGCAGACGAGGTCGACGTAGTCGTTGCCGTCGGCGTCGGTGAGGTGGGCGCCGTCGGCGCCGACGATGAACGGGGGGACGCCGCCGACGGAGCCGAAGGCGCGCACGGGCGAGTTCACTCCCCCGGGCATCAGGGTTCGTGCGGTCTCGAAGAGTTCCTGCGAGGTGGGCATGGTTACTTTCCTTCCTTCAGCCAGCCGGCGAGTTCGGCGGCCCAGTAGGTCAAGACGGTGTCGGCGCCGGCGCGGCGGATGGAGAGCACCGATTCGGTGATGGCGGAGCGGCGGTCGATCCACCCGTTGCCTGCCGCGGCCTCGATCATCGCGTATTCGCCGGAGATCTGGTAGGCGGAGACGGGCACCGGGGACATGGCGGCGACGTCGGCCAGGATGTCCAGGTAGCTCATGGCCGGTTTGACCATGATGAGGTCAGCGCCTTCCTCCAGGTCGAGTTCGACCTCGTGGATCGCCTCACGGCGGTTGGAGGCGTCCATCTGGTAGGTGCGGCGGTCTCCGGAGAGCTGCGAGTCCACGGCTTCGCGGAAGGGGCCGTAGAACGCCGAGGCGTACTTGGCGGCGTAGGCCAGCACGGGGGTGTCCTCGAATCCGGCGGCGTCCAGGGCCTGGCGGATGACGGCGACCTGGCCGTCCATCATCCCCGAGGGGGCGACCATGTGGGCCCCGGCGCGGGCCTGCGCGACGCCCATCTTCCCGTAGATCTCCAGGGTCGCGTCGTTGTCCACGCGGCCGTCGGCGTCCAGGACGCCGCAGTGGCCGTGGTCGGTGAACTCGTCGAGGCAGAGGTCCGACATGATGACGATCTCGTCCCCCACCTCGGCCCGCACGTCGGCGATGGCCTGGTTGAGCACGCCCTCCGGGTCCAGGCCCGCGCTGCCGGTGGCGTCGCGCGTTGCCGGGACGCCGAAGAGCATCAGGCCGCCGAGGCCGAGCTCGACGGCCTCGACGGCGGCCCGCTTGAGGGAGTCGGCGGTGTGCTGGACGACGCCGGGCATGGAATCGATCGGCCGGGGCTCGGCGAGGCCCTCGCGGATGAACGCGGGCAGGATCAAGTGGCGGGGGGCCAGGTCGACTTCGGCGACGAGGCGCCGCATCGCGGCGGTGGTGCGCAAGCGGCGGGGCCGGTGGGTGGGGAAAGACATCGTGGCCTTCGACTTTCTGCCGCAAGGGGCAATCGGGATGTGGTTCGGTGGTGGGTGGGGCGGTCAGCCGCCGGCTGGTCCGGCCCCGTGCAGGGCCCGTTCCCAGGCGTCGGCGAGGCCCGCCGGGGTGGGCATGGTGGCGGTGGCCGCCGGTTCCCAGCCGTGGTCGTGCAGCTCGGTGGCGGTCGGGTCCCCGATGGCGATCGCCATCAGACCCGGTGGCGGTGGACCGGCCAGGGCGAGGTAGCGGCGCACGATGCTCGGCGAGGTGAACAGCACGACGTCGATCCCCTGCGGTGCGCCGTGGGCCGCGGCCAGGTCCGCGGGAACCAGATCGGGTTCCGGGGTTCCGCCGTGCGGGGCGCGCAGCACGCGGTCCGGTCGGGCGGGGGCGTCCACGGTGCGGTAGGCGGTGGCCACCACGGGGTCGGCTCCCCAGGCCCGCAGGCCGCGGGCCAGTGTCGGCGAGGCGATGTCCGCCTGGGGCATGAAGGCCGTGGTGCCCCCGGCGGGGCGGAGTTCGTGCGGCCACTCGGCCAGCATGCCGCGGGCCGAGTGGTCGTGGGCCGGGACGACGTCGACCCGCAGTCCTGCCGCCGCCGATGCCGCGGCGGTTGCCTCCCCCACGACGGCGACCCGGGTGTCGGTGGCCACCGGCAGGGGCGCCTGGCCATCGGTCATCAGTCCCAGTGCCACGGCCCGATGCGACAGGGCCAGGAGGGTGGTGCGCGAGGTGACCACGAGCCAGTCGAAGCCGCCGTCGGCCAGGCGGCGGATGCCGTCGTCGAGCGCGCCGGTGTCCTCGGGGAGTTCGAAGTCGATCACCGGGCACAGCAGCGTTGCCGCGCCGCGGGCGGCCAGCTCGGCGATGGTGGGCGCGGCCCGGTCCGCGCTGCGCAACAGCAGCGCGGTCCGGCCGGCCAGGGGTGGGCGTTCGGGCACTAGAGTCCCGCCAGCTCCGCGGCCCCGGCGTCGAGCAGTTCCTCGGCCAGCCGGATCCCCAGGTCGCGCGCGCCCTCGGTACCGGCGGTGCGTGCGGTGGCACTGCGGCGCAGGGTGCTGCTGCCGTCCGGGGCGCAGACGACGGTGGTCAGCACCAGCGAGCCGTCGACCTGGCGGGCCAGGGCCCCGATGGGTGCCGCGCAGCCGGCCTCGAGGCGGCCGAGCAGCGCGCGTTCGGCGGTGACGGCCAGCCGCGTGGGTTCGTCGTCCAGCTCACGCAGGGCGGCGTCCACCGCGGCGTTGCCGGTTCCCCCGGAACGTACCTCCACGGCCAGGGACCCCTGCCCGGGGGCGGGCAGCATGATCTCCGGGTCGAGGTATTCGGTGATGTGTCCGGCCAGGCCGAGGCGTTGAAGGCCCGCGGCTGCCAGGACGACGGCGTCCAGGTCCCCGTGGACGCCGCGGCCCACGCCGCCGTCGTCCTCCGGGCGTACCGAGCCGGCGACCCGGCCCAGCCGGGTGCCGACGTTGCCGCGGATGTCCACGATCTGCAGGTCGGGCCGGGCCGCCTTCAGCTGGGCGCCGCGACGCGGGGACCCGGTGCCGACCTTCGCCCCGTCCGGCAGCTGGTCCAGGCGCAGTCTGTCTCGGGCGCACAGTGCATCGCGGACGTCGACGCGTACCGGGGTCGCGGCGATGACCAGGCCGTCCGGCTGGGTCGTGGGCAGGTCCTTGAGCGAGTGGACGGCCACGTCGCAGCCGCCGTCGAGCAGGGACAGGCGCAGTGCCGCGGCGAACACGCCGGTGCCGCCGAGCTGGGACAGCGGTCCGCTGGTCACGTCGCCCTCGGTCTTGACCCGGACCAGTTCGTAGCCGGCGCCGCTGGTGCCGGCCAGCGCGTCGGCGACGGTCCTCGTCTGGGTCATGGCCAGCGCGGAACCGCGCGTGCCCACCCGGAAGCCGGGTGCCGCCGTCGTGCCGGCCTCTGCGGTGCTCATGATGCGGGCACCCCGACCTCGGAGTCGACGGCGGCGATGGTGGGCTTGACGGTGCCGTCGCGCATCACCTTGGCGCAGCAGTTGGGCCGGCAGACGTCGAACCACGGGCCGAGTTCCACCTCGGAGGCGCGGCCGGCCAGCAGGGCGGCCCCGTCGGGTCCGGCGAGCCGTTCGGAGACCAGGTCCACGATGCCGCGCACGAACTTCGCGTGCGTGCCGGGCGTGGGCACCCGGTTGAAGGCCAGGCCGAGCTCGGCGCAGGTGTCCTTGGCCTCGGTGTCCAGGTCCCAGAGGACCTCCATGTGGTCGGAGACGAAGCCGATGGGCACGACGACGACACCCCCGGTGCCCTCCTGGTGGTACTCCGCGAGGGCGTCGTTGATGTCCGGCTCCAGCCACGGCACGTGCGGCGCCCCGGAGCGGGACTGGAAGACCAGCGAGTGCTCAAGCCCGGCGGCCTCGGGCACCTGGGCCAGGATCGCCCGGCCGACGGCCAGGTGCTGGGCTGAGTACACGTCGGTGTCCAGGGCGGCGGCCAGGTCGCGCGGGCCGGCGGCCTCGGCGTCGGAGGTGGGGATGGAGTGCGTGACGAAGACGATCCGCACCGGTGCGTCGGGGGTGCCGGCGGCGGCGAGCTGGGCGCGCACGTCGGCCAGGCCGGCGGTGACGCCCTCGGCGAAGGGGTCCACGAAGCCGGGGTGGTCGAAGTACTGGCGGACCTTGTCGACCTCCAGCTTGCCCTCCAGGCCGGTCTCGCGCAGGGCGACGCCGAGGTCCTCGCGGTACTGCCGGCAGCTGGAGTAGGAGGAGTAGGCGCTCGTGGAGAACATGAGCACCCGGCGGTGTCCGGCGTCGTACATCCCTTGCAGGGTCGCCGGAATGTAGGGGTCCCAGTTGCGGTTGCCCCAGAAGACGGGGACGTCGATGCCGCGGTCGGCGAGCTCGGCCTCCAGGGAGGCCTTCAGCGCGCGGTTCTGCGCGTTGATGGGGCTGATGCCGCCGTTGGCGCGGTAGTGGGTGGCGACCTCCTCGAGGCGTTCGTCCGGGATGCCGCGGCCGCGGGTGACGTTGCGCAGGAACGGGATCACGTCGTCCTGGCCCTCGGGGCCGCCGAAGGAGGCCAGCAGGATCGCGTCGTACGGCTTGGGGGCCATGCGCCCGGCGGCGTCGTAGCCCTCGCGCGGGTCGAAGGCGTGGTTGCGGGCGCTCATCGGAGCACCTCGGCGACCTGCGCGGAGTCGATGCGCTTGCCGGTGTAGAACGGGATCTCCTCGCGCACGTGGTTGCGGGCCTCGGTGTAGCGCAGGTGGCGCATGAGGTCGACCAGGTCGATCAGCTCGGGGGCCTCCAGGCCCAGGATCCACTCCCAGTCGCCCAGGGCGAACGAGGCGACCGTGTTGGCCTGGACCTGCGGGAAGTCCCGGCCCAGCAGCCCGTGGTCGCGCAGCATCTTGCCGCGTTCGGCGCCATCGAGCAGGTACCACTCGTAGGAGCGCACGAACGGGTAGACGCACAGCCACTGCTCCGGGGACTTGCCCAGGGCGAAGGACGGCGAGTGGTTCTTGGTGAATTCGGCGTCGCGGTGCACGCCCATGGCGGAGAAGACGATGGAGGTCTCGGCGAAGAGGTAGGTCCTGCGGATCTTGCGCACCGCGTCCTGCAGGTCATCTGCCTTCGGTCCGTGCAGCCAGATCATGATGTCGGCGTCGTGGCGCATGGCCGAGACGTCGTAGGTGCCGCGCAGCACGACGCCGGCGGCGGCCAGTTCCCCGACGAGGGCGTCGAAGGCCTGCACGCCCTCGCTGCGGTCCAGGTCGGAGTCGCGCTTGAACACCGTCCACAGGGTATAGAAGAGCTCTTCCTCCGCGGCGTCAGACGTGCTGGTCTCGGGGGTGGAAGGTTCTTGGCTCACGGTGTGGCCTCTACTTTCTGCTGCTGGATATTTCGTGGGGTCTGGGGCACCGCGTCAACTGGCGGTGATGGCGGTGCGGGCGCGGGCGTCGGCGACGACGGAGGCCAATCCGGTTCCGGCCAGCCAGGCGCCGACGACTTCGAGTCCGGGGTGCGCGGCGACGGCCGTGCGGAAGGCGGCGACCCGGTCACGGTGGCCGGTGGTGGCGAACGGCAGTGCCGCGTCGTAGCGCACCACGTCCCATCCGACGACGTCGGCCGCGGTCAGCTCGGTGCCCAACAGGGCCGAGGCATCGGCGATCGCCACGTCCCGCAGGGCCTGGTCGTCGGCGGGGACCGCCCCGGGGGCGTCGGAGAGCCGGCCGTAGGACAGGCGCAGCACGTGGGTTCCGGGGCCCGCCTCGTCGGCGAGCCACTCCCATTTGGCGGTGCCGTGGGTGAGCGCCTTGGCGGTGACGCCGACGGTGCCGGGGGCGACCAGCAGGCCGGTGCCGCGGGGGGCCTCGTCGAGTTCGGGCTGGTCCACCACGAGGGTGGCCAGCGCGATCCCGTGGCCGGTGGCCGGGCGCAGCGCCGCGGCATCGGGCAACACCGCCGAGAGCAGGTCCACGGCGGCCGGGCCGGGGGTGGCGATGATGAGCCTGTCGGCCTGCTCGCTGGATGCGCGCCCGTCGACGACGACCCGCCAGCCGCCGTCGGCCCCGGCCTCCGCGGCGATGCTGGCGACCCGGGAGCCGGGGTGCAGTCCGACGCCGTCTCCTGCCAGCTCGGCGACCAGGGCGGTGACGAGCCGGTGCATGCCCCCGGTCAGGCCCCCGACGGCACTTCCTGCCGGCGCGGAGGCCTTCAGCGAGGCGACGGCCCGGGCCAGCGAATGGTGCTTGGCCATGGCGGCCCGCAGCCCCGGGGCGACGGTGTCGGCATCGAGGGTGGACGGGTCGGCCGAGTGGACGCCGGCGACGATCGGGGTCACCAGGTGTTCGAGGACGGCCTGCCCCATGCGTGCGTGGACGAGTTCGCCCAGGCTGATCGGCTCGGTGGCCTGGCGTCGGGTCACCGGCATGGCCAGGTCGGCGGCGGCCCGGACGGAACCGGCGGTGCCGATCACCGCCTTGACGTCGTCGGCGCGCGGGTCCGCGGGGATGCCGAGGATCGCGGTGGCTGGCAGGGGCTGGGCGCGGGCGGCCGGACGTTTCCCCGTCTCGGCCGGTGCGTGGTAGAGCCAGGAGGCAGCGGCGTGCGGCCTGGTGATCGCCTCGGCGAGGCCGAGGTCGGCGGCCAGGTCCGCGACCGCGGTATTGCGCAGGGCGAACGACTCGGCCCCGGCGTCGAGGACGAGGCCGGCGACCTCATGGGAGCCCACGCAGCCTCCGAAGCGCGGGGAGGCCTCGAAGACGTCGACGCGGTGGCCGGTCAGCGACAGCTCGCGGGCGGCCACCAGCCCGGCGATGCCCCCGCCGATGACGATGGCCCGGGGCGCTGCGGCGTCCGGGGAGGAGCCGTGTGCCTGCCGTGCCTGCGTCATCGATGCGTCCTTTCCGCGGTGCCGTACTGCAGCTTTCCCGTCCATTATCGTTGCGTGCCCTGTGAGCCCGGTGGGAGGGTGGTTCAGCGGGCCGCCGGGGGCACCGAGTGGACCAGTTCGACCAGCCGGGTCAAGACCTGCGGATCGGTGTCCGGGGGGACCCCGTGTCCGAGGTTCACGACGTGGCCCGGCGCCTCGTCCCCGGACGCCAGGACGGCGCGGACATGCTCCTCCAGGACGTCCCACGGAGCGGCCAGCAGGGCCGGGTCGATGTTGCCCTGCAGCACGGAGCCACCGCCCAGTCGGCGGTTGGCCTCGGCCAACGGCAAGCGGTAGTCGACACCGACCACGTCGGCGCCGGCGTCGCGCATGGCCGGCAGCAGTTCGCCGGTTCCGGTCCCGAAGTGCACCAACGGCGCGCCCAGGTCCTTCACGCTGGCCAGGGCGCGGGTGGATGCGGGCGCCACGAACCGTTCGTAGTCGGCCAGCGACAGGCTCCCGGCCCACGAGTCGAACAGCTGTCCGGCACTGGCGCCGGCCTCGAGCTGGGCCCGCAGGAACGCCCCGGAGGCCTCGGCGGCCCAGTCCGCCAGCGCCTGCCAGGTGTCCGGTTCGGTGTGCATCATCCGCCGTGGGCCCAGATGGTCGCGGGAGGGCTTGCCCTCGACCATGTACGCGGCGACCGTGAACGGTGCACCGGCAAAGCCGATCAGCGGGGTGCTGCCCAGTTCGTCGACCGTCAGGGCGACGGCCTCGCGGATGGGGTCCAGGGAGGCGTCGTCGAGCCGGGGCAGCCGGGCCACGTCGGCCGCGGTGCGCACCGGTTCGCCCAGCACGGGTCCGACGCCGGGGACGATGTCCACGTCCACCCCGGCCAGCTTCAGCGGGATGACGATGTCGGAGAAGAAGATCGCGGCGTCGACACCGTGGCGGCGCACCGGCTGCAGGGTGATCTCGGAGGCCATGTCGGGACGCAGGCAGGATTCGAGCATGTTGGTGCCCTCGCGCAGCTTCCGGTATTCGGGAAGTGACCTGCCGGCCTGGCGCATGAACCACACCGGCCGTCGGGTCGGGGCACCGCCGCGGTATGCGGTGATCAGGTCGGATGCGGAGGTACGGCCATCCATCAACGGGTGGCTAGCGCTCAAGGTCATGATCCGATTCTGCCAAGTCCGCGTCGACAACCGTTAATCCGGGGTGGGTGCGACGGCGATTCGTGGGCAACGACACGTTCTACAATTCGTCGAAAAGCCGCTTGTGCCCGCCATTCCGGGGGTTTTTGGCGGACAACTTAGGTCAGCCTCGCTGCCGAAAACGACGGCGGGAAGTTATGATAGGGGACATTGTGGTCTTCTTAGCACTCGTCGCCTCCCATTCTGATATCGACCTCGAGACGGTGGCACGGCTCAGCGCCGGCGCCGACGGGGTCGCTTCCGCCGTGCTCGACGGCACGACGCCGGTCTCCGGCGCCGTCGTGCTCTCCACCTGCAACCGGTACGAGGTCTACTGCGAGGCCCCGAACGAGGCCGAGATCCCCGCGGCCCGCCAGGCAGTGATCGAACAGATCTCCGCGGCATCCGGGTTGCCCCAGGACCAGGTCTCCCAGGCGTTGGAGTCCAAGACGGAACACGACGCCGTCTCCCACCTCTTCGCCGTCGGCGCCGGCCTCGACTCGGCGGTGATCGGCGAACGCGAAATCGCCGGCCAGGTCCGCCGCGCCCTCATCGATGCCCAGGCCAGCGGCACGGCATCCGGTGCGCTGGTGAGGCTCTTCCAGACCGCCTCGCGCACCGCCAAGGATGTCGGGACCCGGACCGCACTCGGTGGACGGGGCCTGTCGATCGTCTCCGTTGCCCTGGACCTCTCCGAGGACATCTCCGGCACCACCTCATGGGCCGGACGCAATGTCGTCGTCTTCGGCACCGGCGCCTACGCCGGCGCCACGATGGCCCGCCTGAAGGAACGCGGGGCCACCAACATCTTCGTGTATTCGGCGTCCGGGCGCGCCGACGCGTTCGTCGCCTCCCGCGGGGGAACCGCCGTCGACGAGGATTCGCTGGCCCTGGTGCTGCGCGAGGCCGATGTGCTGATCGGCTGCAGCGGCGGGGGCGTGCGCATCGACGCCGCCGAGCTGCAGACACTCGACCGCGGCGGACGGCCGCTGGTCGCCATCGACCTGGCCCTGACCCACGATGTCGACCCTGATGTCGCCACGCTCGAGGGCGTGGACCTGATCACCTTGGAATCGGTGCGCATGGCTGCACCGGCCGAACAGTCCGAGGCGCTGTCCCAGGCCAGCACCATCGTCGGCGCCGCCGCCGAGCAATTCGCCGGGGAACAGCGCCAGCGTTCCGCCGACGCGGCCATCGTGGCCCTGCGCAAGCACACCCAGCAGGTGCTGGAAACCGAAGTGCAGAAGGTCAGGGCCCAGCACGGGTGCACGGCCGCCGCGGAGGAAGTCGAGTTCGCCATGCGGCGGATGATGCGCCAGCTGCTCCATGTCCCGACGGTGCGGGCACGCGAGTTGGCGGCCGACGGACGCCAGGGCGACGTCGAGGAGGCACTGGCGACCCTGTTCGGCATCGAGCTCGCCGCGCCGGCCTCCGGCGTCGCCGCCGGTCCGGCCGCGACGGCGGCCGGGACCTCCCCGTCGGATACCGACGCCCAGGCGGCCTGCCCCGTCCGCCGCGAGGCCTGACGGGCCCCGCGCGACGTCAGTACATCGGCTTGGCGGGCTCCACCTGGTCGACCCACGCGGCAATTCCGCCCTCCAGATGCCTGACGTTGCCGTATCCGTGGTCCAGCAGGTAGCCGAGCACCTCACCTGACCTGCCGCCGGACTTGCAATGCAGGACCAGTTCGCGGTCGCGGGGCAATTCGATGTCCCCACCAAGCACCTGGCCGCGCGGCGCCAGTTCGGCGCCGTCGATGGCCACGATCTCCGCCTCCCCCGCCTCGCGCACGTCGACCAGCAGGAAGTCCCGACGGCCCGCCGCGCGTTCGGCCAGCAGATCCCGCAGCCCGGCCGGGTCGATGGTCGGCAGCTCCCGCTCCGTGGCCGGGGCGACCCCGCAAAAGGCAGGGTAGTCCGCCAGCAGCTCGACCGGCTGGACGGTTTCCGGATCCGGGCGCAGGCGGATCTCCCGCCAGCTCATGGCCAGCGCGTCGAGGATGAGGACCCGGCCCAGCAACGTCTCGCCGATGCCGGTGACCAGCTTGATCGCCTCGGCCGCCATCACGGACCCGATCTGGGCGCACAGCACACCGAACACCCCGCCCTCCGCGCACGACGGAACGGTGCCGGCCGGAGGCGCCTCCGGGTACAGGTCGCGGTAGGTCGGCCCGTGGCCGTTCCAGAACACGCTGACCTGCCCGTCGAACCGCAGGATCGAGCCCCAGACATAGGGCTTGCCCAGGATCGCCGCCGCGTCGTTGACCAGGTACCGGGTCGCGAAGTTGTCCGTCCCGTCCAGGATGAGGTCGTACCCGGAAAAGATCTCCAGCGCGTTGGCGCTTCCCAGGTGCTCGGTGTGGAGCACGACGTCGGTGAACGGGTTGATCTCGGCGATGGACGCCCGTGCGGACTCGCCCTTGCCCTGGCCCAGGTTGGACATCCCGTGGATCACCTGGCGCTGCAGGTTGGAGACCTCCACGGTGTCGTCCTCGACGATGCCGATCGTGCCCACGCCGGCTGCTGCCAGGTAGAGCAGTGCCGGAGAGCCGAGACCGCCGGCGCCGATCACCAGCACGCGGGCGTTCTTCAACCGCCGCTGCCCGTCCATCCCCACCTCGGGGATGATGATGTGCCGCGAATAGCGCTTGAGTTCATCGGGTCCCAGTTCCGCCCCCGGCTCGACGAGGGGGCCGGGGCGTTCCGCTGTCGCTTTCTGCATGGGCCCAGTTTAGTCCCGCCCGGGGAATACCCATGGGTAGAATGGGCAACGTCCGGCACGACGACGGCGTCCCGGCGGAGAGGCAGGCAGTGGAGAGCAGTACGGAAAATTCGCAGCGGACACCGCGGATGCCTCGGGACCAGCGCCGGCGGCAGCTGCTCCAGGCCGCCCACCAGGTGTTTGTCGCCCATGGCTACCATGGCGCGGCCATGGACGAGATCGCCGACGTGGCGATGGTCAGCAAGCCGGTGCTCTACCAGCACTTCCCGGGCAAGCGCGAGCTCTACCTGGCCTTGCTGGACGAGCATCTGGAGGACCTGACCGGCCGGCTTCTCGGGGCCATCGCCTCGACCACCGACAACAAGCTGAGGGTCCAGGCGACCATCCGCGAGTTCTTCGGCTTCATCGCCAGCGACAGCCAGGCCCACCGGCTGGTCTTCGAATCGGACCTGATGCACGATGCGGCCGTCGGCTCGCGGCTTGAGGCGTTCAATGCCCGGTTCGCCGATGCCATCGCGGGTGTCATCTCCGAAGACACCGGGTTGAGCCGTGCCCAGGCGGTGCTGCTGGGACGGGCCATGTCCGGCATGGCCCAGGTCTCGGCGCGCTACTGGCTTGAGCTGGAGGGTGAGGTGGACCTCGAGGAGGCCAGCGAGCTGGTCTCCCGTTTAGCTTGGCGCGGAATCGGTCGGTTCCCCAAGGAAGCCTGACGTAGATTGTTGTCTGACGTAGACCGGCGCCGCCCACCGGCGCCCACCGACTGATAGAGGAGCCCCCATGGACGTGCGCATCGGAATCCAGAATGTTGCCCGCGAGGTTGTCATCGAATCCGCAGAGACCGCGGAGCAGGTCAGCAAGACCGTCCGCGATGCCATCAGCGGATCCACGGACCTGGTCCTCACCGATTCCAAGGGCCGCCAGGTCATCATTCCGGCCGGTGTCATCGGATATGTGGAGGTCGGTGCCGAGGAGCAGCGCCGCGTGGGGTTCGCCACCCAGGTCTAGCCAGTCCCGCACCCTTGCGGCCGGTTCCGACGCACGCGTCGGGGCCGGCCGTCGGCATACCCGGAACCGGTGGCGCCGCGAGCCGCGCCCTGCTCGTCAGTCCCCGGGCATGTGCCCGATCTCCGTGCACAGGCACACCCTGTTGCCGTCCGGATCGGTGTACACGCGGAAGGAGGGGTGCCGTGCCCCGTCCCCTTCGCCGCCGGCGGGACGCATGCGCTCACGCTCGGCGTCCAGGGCACTCAGTGGTACGTTGCGGTCCAGGTGGAACCGGTTGTGCGCTGGGGTATCGGTGACCTGGAACCAGATGGTCGGGTTCCGTCCTTCGGGGTCCACGAGGTCGCCGTTGTCTGCCAACCGGTAGCCCAGCGCACGTGTCCAGAACTCGGCGATGCGTGAGGGATCATCCGTGTCGAGGCCCAATTCCACGGTGGTATGCCGATGCGGCTCGGCGCGTCCGCCGGTGCGCCCCGCGGCAGCGGAGACGGCTGCGGCATACCGCGTGTCCTTCGCCGTGACCGCTCCCCCGGCATCATGGGACGACACCGCCAGGAACACGGTGTTGTAGCGCCATTCAAGGTCGGGGTGGTGATGCTGCTCCTCGGCGATCGCCCCGACCGCGGCGATGAAGCCGATGGCGGCCGCCGAGGTGTCGAACGCGTACGCCGTCACCAGCGCGCCCGCGCGGTAGCGCCAGTCGGGCAGGTGGGAAAGCTCCCCGGTGATCTGGGTTCCCGTCAATGCGGCCGGGTCCGGGGACGCAGCCGCTGCGGTGGATGGATCGGTCATGGATCACTCCTTTCGGCCCCCTCCCATGCTTGTTCCCTGGACTCAGGCCGTCAACCCCAGGGCGGCCATGCGGCGCGAATGGTTTTCCACCAGCGTGCCGAACAACCGGGCCAGGCGTTCTTCGCCCCCCTCGCCCGATGCGGCGAACAACTGGTCCCAGCGCAATCCGCGTTCGTTGATCCTGCGGGCCTGCGTCAGCGCCTCGCCCAGCAGCCGGCGTCCCCACAGGGCCAGCCGGGATGCCAACCGGGGGTCCTCGTCCAGTGCGGCACGGAGCCGATCATGGAGCCACTTGTTTTGTTCGTCCAGTGCCTGCACCTCCTGGACCAGTGCCCGGGCCTCGGGAGCGAGGGCCCGCGCTATGGCCACGTAGAAGTCCCCCGAGACGGAATCGATGACGTGGGCCTTCATGAGGGATTCGAACCAGTCCCCCGGACGGGTGCGCTCGTGCAACGCGTCGATGGACGCCATGAACGGCTCCATGGTGGTCTCCGGGTCGTGGCCACGGGCGGCGATGGCCGCGACCACCCGCTCGTAGTGCCCGAATTCGTGGACGGACAGGCGGGCCAGGGCCTCGCGGTCGGCCAGCGTGGGCGAGAACCGCGCGTCCGAGGACAGCCGCTCGAAGGCCGTCAGCTCCCGGTAGGCCATCAGCCCATAGAGGGCCAGTTCGGCACGGGTTCGGGTCGCTTCGTCAAGGATCGGCGGCGGCAGCTCGGTCATGGAATCCAGACTACTCCGCTGGCACTTCGGCACGGGCGGGCACTGATTTCACGCACCGATGTGGCTAGGCTGGCCCTTGTGGTGCACAAACTCATCGACGTGAAGACCAGCGCCCGGCAGTCCCGGCTCGCGGCCGCCCTCGAGGGGCTGGCCGAAACCCTCGAGCTGCCATCCCGCTACCCGGAGGATGCCCTGGCGGAGGCACGGGCGGCCGTCGAGCAGGTCGCCTTTTCCGACATTGACCTGACCCGCATCGATTTTGTCACCATCGACCCCCCGACCTCGACCGACTTGGACCAGGCCGTACACCTCGAGCGCGACGGGCACGGATACACGATCCGCTATGCCATCGCCGACGTTCCGGCGTTTGTTGCCCTCGACGGCACGCTGGATGCCGAGACACGGCGGCGCGGCCAGACACTCTACCTGCCGGGGCGCCGCATCCCCCTGCATCCCGAAGTCATCAGCGAGGATGCCGGGTCCCTGCTGCCGGGCCGCCGGCGGAGCGCCTACGTCTGGACGTTCCACCTGGACGCGGCGGCCGCGGTACGCCGAACCGAACTGGTGCGGGCGGTGGTATCCAGCCGGGCAAAGCTCGACTACGCGGGCGTGCAGACCGCCATTGACGAGGGGACCGCTTCCGTCTCGTTGGCCCTGCTCAAGGAAGTGGGCATCAAGCGCATCGAGGCAGAGCGACGGCGCGGGGGTGCCAGCTTGCGCATCCCCGAACAGGAAGTCGAGGTGGACGACGCCGGCGTGTACCGGCTGGAGGCACGCGCCCCCCTGCCCGTCGAGGACTGGAACGCGCAGATCTCCCTGATGACCGGCATGGAGGCGGCGCGGATCATGCTCGAGGGCAGGATCGGTATCCTGCGCACGATGCCCGCCCCCGATGAGCACAGTTCCACGGCCTTCCGCCAGGAGGCCGCCTCGCTGGGCACGCCGTGGGAACCCGGTGTCCCCTACGGCGAATTCCTCAGATCCCTGGATGTGGCCCAGCCGCGGCAACTGGCCATCATGCACGCCGCAACGTCGCTCTTCCGCGGAGCCGGCTACACGGCCTTCGCCGGCGATCCCCCGCGGGAGCGCACCCAGGCCGCCATCGCCGCGCCCTATGCCCACACCACGGCCCCCCTGCGGCGCCTGGTGGACCGCTTCGTCCTGGTCGTCTGCGAACACCTGGTGCGCGGCGCCCCCGTTCCCGAGGGGATTCGCCGGGCATTGCCGTTGCTGCCGGATTTGATGCAGGCCTCCAACCAGGTTGCCGGGAACGTCGAACGGGCGGCCATCGACACCGTGGAGGCCGCCCTGCTCGTCGACCGGATCGGCGAGACGTTTGAAGCGGTCACGCTCAATGGGGCCAGCCCGGGGCAAATCGCCACGGCCCGGGAGAACGGGAACATCCCGGGAGGTCGGTTGCAGCTGCTCGATCCTGCGGTCAACGCGCGATTCGAGGGGACCGCCGAGGCCGGAGAGCGCGTCCGTGCAGAACTCATCGAGGCGGACATCGACAAGCGGACGGTGCTGTTCAGGATCCTCTGATCCCGGCACCCCGCCCCGACGATGTGCGGGATCCTCGCCGGGGGCGGTGGTTTCAGGCCGGTGTGAACTCCGCCCGCCCGCGGGAGGTCGACGAGGCAAGGGCCATCGGGCGACGCGGAATCCTCCCGCCGCGCCGGGCGAGGCGCCCGGCGCGGACCGCATGCCGGAAGGCCTCGGCCATCATCGCAGGATCCGCGGCGCGCGTCACGGCGGTGGCCAGCAGCACGGCATCGCAGCCGAGCTCCATGGCCAGGGCCGCGTCCGAGGCCGTCCCGATCCCGGCGTCGAGGACCACGGGGACCGACAGCCGTGAGGCGATGTACTCGATGTAGTGGGGGTTCAGGATCCCCTGTCCGGTGCCGATCGGCGCCCCCAGGGGCATGACGGCAACGCATCCGAGGTCCTCCAACCGCTGTGCGGCGACGGGATCGTCGTTGGTGTAGGCGAAGACCTTGAAGCCGTCGGATACCAGCGTCTCGGTGGCCACGAGCAGTTCCGGGATGTCGGGCAACAGCGATTCGTCATCGGCGATGACCTCGAGTTTCACCCAGTCCGTGTCCACCGCTTCACGTGCCAGTCGAGCGGTCAGCACGGCCTCGTGTGCCGTGTGGCAACCGGCGGTATTGGGCAGGAGCCTGATGCCCAGGCGCTGCAGCAGGCTGAAGATCGATTCGCCGCCCGGCGCGGGGGCGTGGCGGCGCATCGATACCGTGGTGACTTCCGTCCCCGAGGCGCGCAGGGCCTGCTCCAGGACTTCCTGCCCGGGGGCGCCGCCGGTCCCGGTGATCAGCCGCGAGCCCAGCTGGATCCCGTCGATGACCAGGTCGTCGTGTTCCACCGGCTCAGCCACCCTGCACCGCCGTGAGGAGCTCGACGCGGTCCCCGGGGAGCAGGACGCGCGCGGCCCAGGCCGAACGTGGGATGACCTCGCCGTTGACGGCCGCGGCGACCCCGCAGGCCGCCCCCGTCGTCGCATTCTCCGGACCCCCGGTCTCACGGCGTACGAGTTGCAACACGTTCATCCCGGCATGTGGTTGCGCCGAACCATTGAGGAGCAGGATGGGGTCGTTGTCGGTCATGAGAATCTCCAGGGGTCGAAGGGTGACAGGGCCAGGGGG
>JAFEMX010000021.1 GCA_016892645.1 Micrococcaceae bacterium RIT 802 | reverse complement strand
CGTCATCGATGTCACCGATCAGGGGCTGGTGCTCGTGGAGACCGCACCGGGAGTGAGCATCGAGGATGTCCGGGCGGCCACCGAACCCGAACTCACCCTCGGCGGGGACCTCCCGCGGGAATAGCCCCCGAGGCGGGCGGCCCGGCAGGAGGCGGTCCCGTGACCGCCCATGTCGGGCCCGGGACCCCGGTGGCTGTCCAGCTGTCCTTGTCGGGGCGACGCCACCGACACGCGATGCCGCTTGCGCGGCTATGACAAGGGCTGCCGCTAGAGTGCTCAGTGCCGGTGCTGTACGTTCCCCCAGCAAAGCCCCGCATTTTTTCGGACACTGACCGGTGGTCCGGGTGGGCAGAACTGCCATGATCAGATTTGAGCACGTCACCAAGGTCTACGACCAGAAGTCCCGTCCGGCGCTGGACGACATCGATGTCGAGATCGACCGCGGCGACTTCGCGTTCCTCGTCGGGGCCTCTGGCTCCGGCAAGTCGACCTTCATTCGACTCGTGCTGCGCGAGGACCAGGCTTCACGCGGATCCGTCCACGTTGCCGGACAAAACGTCGCCCGCATCCCCGGCTGGCGTGTCCCGCGCATGCGGCGCGGGATCGGCGTCGTTTTCCAGGACTTCCGGCTCCTGCCCAACAAGGACGTCTTCTCCAACGTCGCGTTCGCCATGCAGGTCATCGGCAAGAGCCGGGCCTCCATTCGAAGCACCGTCCCCGAAGTCCTCAAGACGGTGGGGCTGCAGGGCAAGGAAAAGCGCATGCCGAACGAGCTTTCCGGTGGAGAACAGCAGCGCGTCGCCATTGCCCGTGCCATCGTGAACCAGCCGGGCATCCTGCTCGCCGATGAGCCCACCGGCAACCTCGACCCCGCCACCAGCGTGGGCATCATGAACATCTTGGACAAGATCAACCAGAACGGCACGACCGTGGTCATGGCCACCCATGACAACGACATCGTGAATTCCATGCGCCGTCGGGTCATCGAACTCGACGAGGGAAAACTCGTCCGGGACGAGCGCGCCGGCGAGTACACCGCCATGATCCCCATCATCAACCGGGATGGCTCGCGCGAACTTCGGGCCGCCAACCCCCAGGACCAGGCAATCGCGCCCTTCGACTCAGAGGAGGACGAGGCATGAGGCTTGCATTCATTCTCGGCGAAATCGGCTCCGGTTTGCGTCGCAACCTGTCCATGGTCGTCTCCGTCGTCCTGGTCACGTTCATTTCACTGACCTTTGTCGGTGCCGCCGCCCTGACGCAGATGCAGATCACCCAGATGAAGGGCTTCTGGTACGACAAGGTCGAGGTCGCCATCTTCCTATGTGGGGAGGACTACGGCTCACAGACCTGCGCAGACGGCGCCGTGACCGACTCCCAACGCTCTGCCATCAAGGACATGCTGGATTCTGCGGCGGTCAAGCCGTACGTGGACGGCTACGAGTACGAGTCGCAGGACCAGGCGCTGCGGCACTTCCGCGAACAGTTCAAGAATTCTCCCATCGTTGACACCGTTACTGCCGACCAGCTCCCGGAGTCATTCCGCGTGAAGATGGTCGACCCGGAGAAGTACGACGTCATCAACGAGCTCTTTTCCTCGATGAAGGGCGTCGATACTGTCATCGACCAACGTGAACTCCTGGAGAAGGTCTTCTCCATCATGAACATCGCGTCGCTGGTTGCCGTCGGCATCGCCGTGGTCATGATCTTCTGTGCCGTTCTGCTCGTAGCGACCACGATCCGGCTCTCCGCCTTCAGCCGACGTCGCGAAACTGGAATCATGCGTCTGGTTGGAGCGTCCAAGGTGGTGATTCAACTGCCCTTCGTGCTGGAGGGCGTCATTGCCGCGCTCATCGGAGCGGTTTTGGCGTCCGGTACGTTGTGGGCCGTGGTGCGGTACCTCATCCAAGGAAAGCTCGCCGTGGAATATCCGGATACCGCCTTCATCGCCACCGGCGAAGTTTTGCTCGTCGCGCCGGGCCTGCTTGTGCTGGGTGTCGTCCTTGCTGGTGTATCGTCGGTCCTGACCTTAAGGCGCTACCTGAAGGTTTAGGTTGCCCGGCGCCCGTGTTCCCCTCGCGCATCCAAAGCGGTGAACTGCTGTTCCAGTGAAAGGACGGACCTCCTATGGCGGACCGTAACAAACGGACTCTGTCCCACGCCGTGATCAGTGGTGCCCTGGTGAGCCTGTTGTCCCTGTCATTGGTGACGCCCATGGCAAGCGCCGACAACCTGGACGACAAGAAGGAAAAGGTCGAGAAGCAGCTGGACTCGCTGGAATCGGATCTCGAATTCCTCAATGCGGACATCCAGAAGATCGCCGACAAGCTGAAGAACTACCAGGATCGTTTGCCTGCGGCTCAGGAACGCCTGGCCACTGCTCGAGCCAGTGTCCAGACGGCAACCGACCAGGTCAACGAGCTCACGGCCCGCGTCGAAGCGGCGCAGTCCTCCAAGGACCAGATCAGCAGCCAAATGGTCGAGGACGCAGAGTCCATGGCCAACACGCGCAAGGTCATCGGCCAGATCGCCACGCAAGCGTACAAGCGCGGTGGGGTCTCCAGTAACCTGAGCCTGCTGCTCAACGCGTCCTCGGACGGAAACCTCGCGGACAGCATGGGAATGGCCGACCAGGCACTGCGTAGCCAAAATGCCGTGCTGAGCGAGTTGAATCAGCAACATGCCACCAACGCCAACGCCCAAGCCAGGATGGCTGCGGTCGAATCGGAAATCAGCGACCTGAAGGACCAGGCCGAAGCGGCACTGGCCCGGGAACAGGCGGCGCGTGACGAGGCCGAGGCCTCCAAGCGCCACGTGGACGAACTCATCGACGGCGCAGAAGCGGCCAGCACTGAGCTCAACGCAAAACGCCCGCAGATCAAGTCACAGATCCAAAAACAACAGGCCGAGCATGACCAGGTTGTTGCCGAGATCAAGGAACGCCAAGAACGCCTGATCCGGGAAGCTGCCGAACGCAAACGCAAAGAGGAAGCGGCCCGTAAGGCCGCCGAGGCGCGGGCCGCCAAGGCACGAGCTGCTGCCGAAAGGGCAGCTCGGGAGAATGCCGCCGACGCGGCGGCGAAGCGCGCGGCTGCCGATGCAGCCGAGCGCTCTGCGGCGTCCGCGCGGAGCAAGAGCGAAAGCGCCGGAAACAGCGGCGGATCATCATCAACCAGTAGCTGGGGACTGTCGATACCGGTCAGCGGCGGGCACATCACGTCCACGTTCGGCTGGCGACCGACCCCTGCCGGGACCATCGACTATGGCGGAATGGGCGGCTACGTCCACGCCGGCCTGGACTGGGGATTCGGAGGCCGGTGTGGCACGCCGGTCCATGCCGCCGCCGGGGGCGAAGTCTGGTATGCCACCATGTCTGCTACCTCGGGCAACAAGGTGCAGATCAGCCACGGCGTCGTCAACGGACACGCCCTCGTGACCGGATACCACCACTTGAGCAGCTACGTGGTCCACTCGGGACAGCACGTCTCCAAGGGGCAGGTCATCGGGTATGTCGGCACGACTGGCAACTCGACCGGGTGCCACCTTCACTTCGAGACCATCCTCGACGGACGCGTCGTCAACCCGGCCGGCCTGCTCTGACCACATCCGCTCCGGACGCGATGCGGGTGGCCGGTTCGCGGATCTGTGCCGTTGGCCACCCTGGTTTGCCGCTGACTTGAAGTCGACGGCGATGGCATACGATGATGGTCCTAATCTTCCGCTGAAATTTCCCGCCACAGGCACGCACACGAGGAGGTCGTCATGGCCAAGGACACCGAGCGCAAGGTCGTCGCGACCAACCGCAAGGCGCGCCACGACTTCCACATCCTCGACACCTTTGAGGCTGGAATGGTGCTCAGCGGCACCGAAGTAAAGTCACTGCGCGAGGGCAAGGCATCACTGGTCGATGGCTTTGGGCAGTTCTACAACGACGAACTGTACATCGAGGCCGTCTACATCCCGGAGTACCTCAACGGCTCGTGGACCAACCACGCCGCCCGCCGACGGCGCAAACTTTTGCTGCACCGGGAGGAACTGGTCAAGATCACCCGAAAAATCCAAGACCCGGGTTTCACCATCGTCCCGCTGCAGCTCTACTTCCGCGACGGCCGCGCCAAGCTGGAAATCTGCGTGGCCAAGGGCAAGAAGGAGTTCGACAAGCGCCAGACCCTGCGCGAGAAACAGGACAACCGGGAAGCGTTGCGCGCCATGCGTGAGCGGAACCGTCGCGCCTCCTGACGGGCTGCGGACGGCCGCGGGAATGAATCCGCGCCGGGTTGGGTTATAGTAGGTGTCTCGCAGGTTTGGCCTGCGGGGTTGAGCGGGTGAATCCGCGATTTGAGAAGTACATACGGGGATGATCGGTTTCGACGATGTGAGTCGCGACAGGAGAAGCGGGCCGAGGACGCAAAGTTATCTCGTAAACGCTCTTTGCAAAACACAAGTGCCAACTCTAAGCGCACTGACTTCGCTCTCGCTGCCTAAGCAGCCAGACAGTCCGTCAGCCAGGGATTGCTATCGGCCCTGATACTGGCGTCATTTAGATAGCCACTGTTCAACATCTTGGTCACTGGGGTGTTGGACATATTTTCGGTGACTGTGCTCAGGGTATCCCGCAAGGGTCCAGCCGCATGTTTGCGAGTCGGCTGATGGAGCAGAGAAAACCCATAGCAAACTGCGCCCGGAGAAGTCCTGGCAACACCACATCGGACGGGGGTTCAATTCCCCCCATCTCCACTATTCGACGGCCTCGGAATCCACACGATTCCGGGGCCGTCGTCGTGCCGCCCGAAAGAATGGAAGCCGGCGCATAGAATGGGTGCGGCTCCATGGGGCGCCGCCTCGGGATCGATACAGACCATATGGGCATTTCCTCGCGCCGTTGGCCGGAAATGGGAAAGGCAGACGCATGCAAGACAAGCAGCAGAATGCTGAGGACGCATCGGTGGGCGCGCCCGTCGAGGCGCCGGTCCCGGTCCGCTCCTCGGGGGTGCTCGCGTTTGTCCTCGAGGTCGCGATGCTGTGTTCGGCCGCGCTGTGGGCCATTCGGGTCCTACCGTGGATGCCGGTGCTGTCGCTGCTCGTCCTCTTGGTCCCGCTGGTGGCGTTCTGGGGGCTTTTTCTTGCTCCGCAGGCCAAACGGCGGTTCGGGTGGCCCTTGCTGCCGGTAACGTCCCATGTGCTATTCGTACTGGGTGTGGTGGCCCTCTATACCTCGGGCCACCCGTGGTTCGGCGGGATCATGCTGGTCCTGACGCTAACCAGCTCGGCCATGACCTGGTTCAAACGAGGCCAGCTCGCCGCTGATGCCGAACGCCTGCGCCGTGGACGGCAGCGTCCGGCCGGGCGCCGGGCGGCCCGGTAGCGCCTAGGCGTTTTCCCACGGCGACGCGTGGCGGCCCGCGAAGGGCGACGCGGAATCTCCTTCGAGAGGACCACCGGCGCGATGTGTCCCGGGCGCGTCCTGTATACCGGCCGACGGCTCGTCGGCTTCGGACCCGACGGGGCCGACCTGCACTGGTGATCCCGAGGCGCCGTTGAGCACGGCCAACGTGGCATCGTGCAGCCGTGAGTTGGTGGCGAGGGCGTTCCCACCGAGGCACCCGTCCTCACCGTCCAACGAGGTGAAGCGTCCGCCTGCTTCGGTGATGATCGGCACCAGGGCAGCCATGTCGTAGAGGTTTAGTTCCGGTTCGCAGGCGATATCCACCGCGCCTTCTGCGAGCAGGCAATAGGACCAGAAGTCCCCGTAGGCACGGGTGCGCCAGACGGCGTCGTGCAGATCCAGCATGGCCTCCAGCTGGCCGCGTTCACGCCATCCGCCGAGGCTCGAATACGACAACGAGGCATCTGCCAACTCGCTGATGCCCGAAACCTGCAGACGGGTCGCCGAGGCCAGCGATTTGCCTGTGTAGGACCCGGTGCCTTCCGCTCCCCACCAGCGGCGGCCAAGGGCCGGAGCAGAGACCAACCCGACGACGGAGCGGCCCTCGTCCATCAGCGAGATCAGCGTTGCCCATACCGGCACCCCGCGGACGAAGTTCTTCGTTCCGTCGATGGGGTCGATGACCCAGCGTCGCGATCCGTGCCCGGTGCTTCCGAATTCCTCGCCCAACACGGCGTCGCGTGGCCGCGAACGGGCCAGCTGGCTGCGGATCGCCTCCTCGGCGGACCTGTCGGCATCGGTCACCGGCGTCAGATCCGGCTTGGTGTCCACCTGAAGGTCCTGCGCCTTGAAGCGGGACATGGTCAGGGAATCGACGGAATCCGCGATGGCGTGCGCCAGCCGGAGGTCGTCGTTGTAGCTCATTACGTCGCGGGTCATGCCTTCAAACCTACCGCAGGACGGTCCCTGGACCGTGGTCCTAGACGGAACCCAGTTCCTTGTCCTCGGCTTTGGCCTCCGCGCCAAACAAGCGGCGCAACGAGGACAGCCGGGCTATACCCGAGGGGTCGGCTTCGGGCCGCCGGACCCATGCGTCGAGCGCGCAGCCGGGGGAGTCGGCGGTGTGTCGGCAGCCACGGGGACAATCGACGGAGCCTTGCACGAGGTCCGGAAACGACGCCAATATGTTCTCTGGATCGACCAGTGCGAGCCCAAAAGAGCGTATGCCGGGCGTGTCGATGATCCAGGTGCCGGCCGGGGCGTCCTCGACCCGGAGGGCCACCGCGGAGGACGAGGTGTGGCGGCCTCGGCCCGTGACTGCGTTGACACCGCCCGTGGCGCGTTGGGCGCCCGTCAGCGCGTTGACCAGCGTGGACTTGCCGACCCCCGAGTGGCCGAGTACCACCGAAACGCGTCCGGCCAACAGGCCGCGAAGTTCGAGGATGGCAGCCTCCTCGAGTCGTGCCGAGGCCCCGTCGGCCGAACGCGCGTCGATCCCCGATGCCTCGGCCCCGATGCTCTTGCTCGTCAGGACATGCATGTCCAGGTGCCTGTAGTTCTCCAGCAGGGAAGCCGGGTCGCGGATGTCGGTTTTCGTCACGCAGAGGACCGGCTCGATTCCCGCGTCGTAGGCAGCGGCGAGGGCGCGGTCGATGAATCCGGTCCGGGGCTCGGGGTTGGCTGCCGCGACGACGATGACCAACTGGTCGGCGTTGGCTACCACGACGCGTTCGACGGGGTCGGTGTCGTCGGCACTGCGGCGCAGCAGCGTCCGGCGTTCCTCGATCCGCACCAGGCGTGCCAGGGTGTCCGGGGCGCCGCTGGTATTGCCCACGAGGGCGACGAAGTCCCCGGGGACCACCGGGGAACGCCGCAACTCGCGGGCGCGGGCGGCGATGACTATTCGCTCGTTGGAGGTGTCCTCGTCCAGGATCGCGGTGTAGCGGCCGCGGTCCACGGTGATGATGCGGCCGATGACGGCGTCATCATGGGAGGGCCGGTCCTTGGTCCGCGGACGAGAACCCTTCTTGTTCGGGCGGATCCTGACGTCGGATTCGTCCCAGCTGCGGGCGTCGCGGGGCATGGTCACTCCCCGCCGGTGGCGGCCAGGTCCTGCCACAAGTGGGGGAAGTCGGGCATGGTCTTGGCCGTGGTTGCGATGTCTTCGACGCGTACGTCGTCCATTGCCAGCCCGATGACGGCGCCGGCGGTGGCCATGCGGTGGTCCTCGTAGCTGTGGAACACGCCGCCATGGGCAACGGGACGCTGGATCACCAGGCCGTCGGATGTTTCCTCTGCAAGGCCGCCCAAGGCGTTGATCTCCGCGACCAGCGCCGCCAACCGGTTCGTCTCGTGACCACGCAGATGCGCAATGCCGGAGAGGCGGGTCTCCTCATCGGATAGGGCGGCCAGAGCCGCCACGGTGGGCGCGAGCTCGGAAGCGTCGGCCAGGTCGATCCCGCGCACCGGGCCCGTGCCGGTCACGGTCAAGACGCCGGAATCGCAGGTCGCCGTAGCACCCATCCGCGTGAGTATCTCCGGCCAGCGGGCACCCACCTGCGTGGTCTCGACCGGCCAGTCGGGGATGCGGACGGTGCCTCCAGCGGCCAGGGCCGCGGCGAGGAACGGGCCGGCATTTGAGAGGTCGCGTTCGACGATCACATCGAAGGACCGGACGGTCCCGGGGGAGACCACCCAGTGGCCCGGCGTCGAATCATCGACCTGCACCCCGACCTGCCGCAACGTTTCCACCGTCATCCGGATGTGGTCCAGGCTCGGTACGGCCTCCCCGACATGTTCGAGATGCAGGCCATCGTCGAAAAACGCCCCGACAAGAAGCAGGGCGGAAACAAATTGCGAGGAGCCGCTGGCATCGACCACCAGGTGGCCGCCGCGTACCCTGCCGGTGGCGTGGACGGTCAAGGGGAGGGTGCCGCGATCGTCGTCGTCGACGTCCAAGGCCAGGTCTTTCATGGCGGTGACCACCGGGGCCATGGGGCGCACGCGCGCCGCCGGATCCCCGTCGAAGTGCACGGTGGCCGGCAGCAGCGCGGCCAGCGGTGGAACAAACCGCATGACCGTCCCTGCCAACCCGCAGTCAACGGCCAACGAGTCCCGGGCCGCACTGCGGTCCAGCGGGGTGACCCGGAGGTCGCGGCCCTCTCCGTCATCCGACGGCACCTCTTCGATGCCTGCGCCCAGCACGCGCAGAGCCCCGATCATCAGGTCGGCATCTCGAGAGCGCAATGGCTTGCGCAGCCGGCAGGGCCCGTCAGCCAGAGCGGCCAGTACCAGATAGCGGTTCGTCAGGGACTTCGACGCCGGGACATGAACGGTGGCATCAAGCGGACCGCGCGCCCGGGGGGCCGGCCAGAGGGACAGGGGGGCGGGGGCTGCGGAGAGGTTGCTGCTCATGCTGGTCGGCGGGCTAGTGCCCGATCACGTCCCCTGCGACCTTGCGTGCGTCCTTGGCCCCACCACGAACCGACTTGGCCAGTTCCTTGTTGGACTTGACGAGCTGCTTGCGTGCGTCATTGCCCAGGTGGCGGGCCCGCCAAGCCAGCGAGGGCGCTCCCGCGGTATCGACGGAGGCGAGCAGGACGCCGCCGGCGAGGGAGACGTTCTTGACGCGGTTCGAGGTGAGCACGCGGGAATCGCCGGCGTTGTCGTTGAATCCGGTCATCGCCGAGGAGCCGACGAGGAGCAGCGCGGAGAAGCGCGGGAACTTGCCCAGGGCCAACATCAGGCCGGAAATGACCTGCGCGGCACCGATGCAACGGGCGGCCAGGGCAGGCTTCGCGGCGATGGGCTCGAGCTGGGGGAACACGGAGGCAGCACGGCGCAGGTTCGGGCGGAGCCGCTCACCGCTCTCTTCGGGCTTGCGGACGCGGTCGAGGCCGGTCAGCACGAAGCTGGAGGCCAGCAGTGGGCGGGCGATCAGGCGAACCAGGGACATCGATTCCTCCAAGAAGTCGGGAGAGCTTTCACGTGCTCCTCCTAGTCTCGCACTTTTTCCTACCCATCGGTGCTTGACGTGCACCAGGCCGGGAATAGTGGCGTCGCCGAGGCTGTTGTGCCTACAGACAACGGGGGGTCTCATCACAGATCCCGACAAGTGCAAGACAGACCTTCAGGAGGAAGCGCCGACGATGCCTGTCATGTCATGTGCTGAGCGCGTGGTCCATCCCACGGACAGGACCAACCGCCCCGGTCTAGACTGGCCAGTGATGAGCACTTCACAGCATGGGGACGAGCGGGCCCCCGACGGCGCCGAATCCGAGGCGCAACGCCGCGAGCGGTTCGAGAACGACGCCCTGCAGTATGTCGACCAACTCTATTCGGCGGCGATGCGCATGGCACGCAACCCCTCGGATGCGGAGGACCTGGTGCAGGAGGCCTACACCAAGGCCTATTCGGCGTTCCACCAGTACAAGCCGGGAACCAATTTGAAGGCTTGGCTGTACCGGATCCTGACCAACACCTACATCAACCTCTATCGCAAGCGCCAGCGCGAGCCGCTGCGCTCGAGCACCGACACGGTGGAGGACTGGCAAATGGCTCAGGCGGCCCAGCATACGCCGACCGGGCTCCGCTCCGCGGAGGCCGAGGCCCTGGACCACTTGCCCGATTCCGACGTGAAGGAGGCGTTGCAGTCGATTCCCGAGGAATTCCGTTTGGCCGTCTACTTCACCGACGTGGAGGGGTATTCGTACAAGGAAGTCGCCGAGATCCTCGGCATTCCGATCGGGACCGTGATGTCGCGGTTGCACCGCGGGCGCAAACAACTCAGGGAACTGCTCGCCGACTACGCCGCCACCCGCGGACTCGGAAAAGCGCAGAAGACGACGGGCCGTCCGGCCGCGGCCGGGCAAGGGAGGAAATGATGGGTGACTGCCAATCAATGGGTGACTGCAGCGATGAGCGGATCGCCCGCCTGTATGAATACCTCGACGGCGCGCTGTCCGTTGACGACCTCAAGGACGTGCGCGAGCACCTCGAGCACTGCGAGGACTGCACCAAGGAATACGACTTGGAGTGCATCATCCGCTCCGTCGTGAAGCGAAGCTGCCAGGAGGTGGCTCCGGAGACGCTGAAGACGCGGATCATGACGCGGATCAGCGAAATCCGCGTCGAGGTCGGTCACGGCTGATCCGCTGACCCTGCCGACGAACCGGGCATGTCCCGGACACAAAGGAGCCCACATCCGCAAGGATGTGGGCTCTTCGCAGTTCCACCTGATTTAGGTGTTGGGGCGCTTGCCGTGGTTAGCGCCGCCGTTCTTGCGACTGCGGCGCTTGCGTGCACGCTTGCTCATGGCTGCCTCCTCATCTGCTCGGTAATTGGGCTGCCCTCCATCTTGTCACATCCGGTGACCCTGCTCCTACCTGCCACGCGCCGTGACGGGTGGTTGTTCACCGCAGCACGGCGCGGATCGACGACTTTGCCTGTTCAAGCACCACCTTGATCGTCGAGTAGGCAGCGTCGTCGACGCCTGGCCCTGCAGCAGCCGCCCGCAGGTCTGCCCGCAGCTGCAGGCGGAAGTCGTCGACTTGGTGTTCGAGTTCGTGGAGGGAGCGTCCGGGGATGGGGCCTCCCGGGCTCATGCCCGGCGCGTGGCCTGCGCCCTCGTTGCGGGATTCACCGGCCGGCCCGGCGGCCGAGTCCCGTCTCGTGCGCCGCTTGCCGGCCCCATACCGCTCCGCGGTGGCTGCGAGGTCGGCGCGGACCGAACGCATGTTGTCGCGGATCTCGGTGCTCAAGGTGTCGGCCAGTCGCGCCACCGATGCGGAAATATCCGCATCGATGTCGTGCAACTCGGCGCTCCGCTCGTCCAGCTCGCGGAGGCCGGCATCGGTGAGGCCATACAGGTTGCGCCGGCCCTCCTGACGTGTCGAGACCAGGCCCTCCTCCTCCAGCTTCGCCAGCCGCGGATAGACGCTGCCGGCGCTGGGGGAATAGGTCCCGCCAAACCTGTCGGTCAGCGCCTGGATGATGTCGTAGCCATGCTTGGGTCCCTCTGTGAGCAAGTGCAGCAGATACAGGCGCATGGCCCCATGGGCGAAGACCGGGGGCATCAGCGGGTCGCCTCCTCCGGTGCCACCTGTGTCGGCGACGTCGGGGGCGCGTTGAAGACCGCCACCCGGCCGGAAACGCCTTCTGTCCGGACCGAGGCCCGCGGGGTTGACGGCCCGTCGCTGATATGGACCTTCTTGGCCAGGCCCTGGAAGCTCTGCTCGTTCAAGTGGATGCTTCCCGTGACCGTTTGCGCCTCCAGGTCCACGCCGACCGCGTGGGGGAGCCGGACCCGGATCCCTCCGGACACCGTGTCGACGCGTACGGTCCCCGGGTCAACGAGCAGGTCCAGGGCCAGCTCTCCGGTCACCGTGCTGGCGGTGACCTCCCGCAGGGCACCGCTGGCGGTGACGTCGCCGCTGACCGAGCCCGAGGAGAGCGTTCCGGTGTGGTTGCGCACGATCGCCTCGCCGCTGACCGTCTCGATGTCCAGGGCTCCCGTTGTTCCATCGACCAACAGCGAGCCGGCCACGGTTCCCGCGTGCACGTCGGCGTGGATCCCCGCGACGAGGCAATCACCCACCACGTTGCTCGCGCTGGTCTTCACCGAGGCGGGCACCATGATGGTCACCACACAGCGGTCCTTCACCTTCGACCAGGAGAAGTTCCCGCTATCGAGCAGGCGCTCGATGAAACCGCGCGCCGTCGTCCGGTGCTTCAGGGCGAGCCTGCCATCGACCAGCTCGATCCTGATGGGGGAGCCGGACACCTCCGAGACCTCGATCCTCGTGAACTCCTCCTCGTGCACCAAAACGTCCAGTCGCCCCGCGGTACATTCCGCTCCGAGCTCCAGTACCCCATCGATGTCGATGGTTTGCGGGGTTTCGATGGTCCATTCGCCGTCGTTCATGGTCTCTCCAGGTCCGATCCAACTCGCGATATAACGCGATAACAGACACGATATATCGCGTTTCTCTGCCGGGCAAGGGGGGGGCCGGGTCTTAATGGACGACGGCGGGGATCCCCTGTGGGATCCCCGCCGCCGTGACGCTCGTTTCGCCTCAGGCGCCGGTGGGCTCGGCCAGATCGAGCCAGCGGTACCAACCGCGGTGCAGGACCAGCCAGGCGATGAGTCCGTGTCCGGCCTGGCCGGGGAGTCCGCCGTTGGCGGCCAGGTCATTGCGCCACTGCTCGTGGTGCTGCAGCGGGCCGAACGTGTCGACGAAGGCGTGGTGGCGGCGTGAGGCCACGTCGGCGTAGGCGGCGGACAGCTCGCCCAGGCGCGCGTTGCGCTCGTTGTCCAGCGACGGCGTGGGGCCGACGACGAGGGCCTTGATGCTCATCTGCGACGCCGCGTCCATGATGTTCGCGAGGTTCAGGCGGCTGCGCGCCGTCGACAGCCCGAGATCGAGGTCGTGGTCGGAAAGCGCGACGACCAGGCGGTTGTCGCAGCCCTCGCCGAAACGCCGTGTCGCCTCCTGCAGCCACCGCTCGGCCAGCGCCTCGGTCCCTTCATCGGGGGAAGCCAGCGAGTAGCTCTCGAGGCGGAAATCGTCGCCCGTGGTACGGGCCAGGACCCTGCCGAACCACCCGAGGGCACGAGGGTCGCCATGGCCGGCGAGGACCTCGTTGCCGATGGCGGCGATGCGGATAGTGCGTTGTTCCACGAAAGACCTTTCTGCGCGGTACGCCCACTCTAACAGCGGGCCTGCTACGCCGAAGGGCGGGACACGAGGTCCCGCCCTTCGGCTCATGCGTCGTTGCTGCTACTGATCGAAAGCGTGCTTCAGCAGCTCCGCCAGTTCGACCTCATGCCGCTTGTGCGAGCCGGTCGAGGTGGCCGCCGAGGCCGTACGCGAGACCAGCTCCACCGGACGGTCCAATTCGGGCGCCAGGTTCAGGCCCATGAATGGCCACGGGCCCTGGTTGGCGGGCTCGTCCTGGGTCCAGTACAGCTTGGCATTCGGGTACTTCGCCAGTTCGGCCCGGATCGCCTCGAGGGGCAGCGGGTAGAGCTGCTCCACGCGGATGATCGCCGTCTTTTCATCGCCGGCCTTCTTTCGGGCTGCCTCGAGGTCGTAGTACAGGCGGCCGGAGACCATGAGCACGCGCTCGACGCCGGGGCCCTCCAAGCGCATCGTGTCGCCGATGACCTCCTGGAAGCGACCCTCGGTGAAGTCCTCGACCGAGCAGGCCGCGGCCTTCAGGCGCAGTAGCTGCTTCGGGGTGAAGATGATCAGCGGCTTGCGCGGACGGGCATAGGCCTGGCGGCGCAGCAGGTGGAAGTGGTTGGCGCCGTTGGACGGGTTCGCGACCACCAGGTTCTCCTCGGCGCACATCTGCAGGAACCGCTCGATGCGTGCGGAGGAGTGGTCCGGCCCCTGGCCCTCGTAGCCGTGCGGCAGCATGAGCACGAGCGAGGACCGCTGTCCCCATTTCTGCTCCGCGGAGGAGATGAACTCGTCGATGATCGTCTGCGCGCCGTTGACGAAGTCGCCGAACTGGGCCTCCCACAGCACCAGGGCATCCGGCCGCTCGACGGAGTAGCCGTACTCGAACCCCATGGCCGCGTATTCGCTGAGCAGCGAATCGTAGATCCACAGCTTGGCCTGGTCCTCGGTGAGGTTGCGCAGCGGCATCCACTCGTCGCCGGTCTTGCGGTCGTGGAACACCGAGTGGCGCTGCACGAACGTGCCGCGGCGGGAGTCCTGGCCGGACAGCCGGACCGGAACCCCTTCCATCGACAGCGAGCCGAAGGCGGCGATCTCCGCGAAGCCCCAGTCGATGCCGCCCTCGCGGGACATGGCCTCGCGGCGCTCGAGCAGCGCCTTCAGCTTCGGGTGGATCGTGAAGCCCTCGGGGATGTCGGTATGCGCCGCACCGACCCGGGCGAGCGTGTCGGCGCTGATGGAGGTGTCCTTCGGGCGGTTCGCCCCGGCGTCGTCGACCTGCGAGGCCGGCAGTTCCAGGTCGTTGACCTTGGTCTGGTCCGAGGAGACCACCGGGATGGGCGAGGTCTGGGCCGCGTGGGTTTCGGCGAAGACGCGCTCCAGCCGCCCCTGGTAGTCGCGCAGTGCCTGGTCTGCCTCGTCCTGGGTGATGTCGTTGCGCCCGACCAGCGCCTCGGTGTAGAGCTTGCGGGTCGAACGCTTGGCCTCGATGAGGTTGTACATCATCGGCTGCGTCATCGAGGGGTCGTCGCCCTCGTTGTGGCCACGGCGGCGGTAGCAGACGA
Source organism: Micrococcaceae bacterium RIT 802 (assembly GCA_016892645.1). Taxonomy (GTDB): domain Bacteria; phylum Actinomycetota; class Actinomycetes; order Actinomycetales; family Micrococcaceae; genus Arthrobacter_H. Next base: position 29,655 of record JAFEMX010000021.1, on the reverse strand, counting down.
GGTCGATGACGACGTCCTTGTTGAACTCCTGGCGGTACTTGAACGCCAGCTGGGCCACACGCACCACGGCCTCCGGGTCATCGCCGTTCACATGGAAGACGGGGGCCTGGATGATCTTGGCGGCGTCCGTCGAATACACGGAGGACCTCGATGCCGTCGGCGAGGTGGTGAAGCCGACCTGGTTGTTGACCACCACGTGGATGGAGCCGCCCGTGCGGTAGCCGCGCAGCTGCGAGAGGTTCAGGGTCTCGGCGACCACGCCCTGCCCGGCAAACGCCGCATCGCCGTGCACCAGGATCGGCAGGACGCTGAAGCCGTCCGACTCCGTGCCCAGATCCAGGCGGTCCTGCTTGGCGCGGACGATGCCCTCGAGCACCGGATCCACCGCCTCGAGGTGCGACGGGTTGGCCGCCAGGTAGACACGCGTCTCGTTGCCGCTGTCCGAGGTGAACTTGCCCTCGGTGCCCAGGTGGTACTTCACGTCACCGGAGCCCTGGACGCTGCGCGGATCCTGCGTGCCCTCGAACTCGCGGAAGACCTGGGCGTAGGTCTTGCCGGCGATGTTCGTCAGCACGTTCAGGCGTCCACGGTGGGCCATGCCGATGGCCACCTCGTCGAGCCCCTGGTCTGCGGCGTCGGAGATGATGCCGTCGAGCAGCGGGATCAGCGATTCGCCGCCCTCCAGGGAGAAGCGCTTCTGGCCGACGAACTTGGTCTGCAGGAACGTCTCGAACGCCTCGGCGGCGTTCAGCCGGCCGAGGATGCGGAACTGCTCCTCGCGGCTGGGCTTCTCGTACTCGTGCTCCATCTCATTCTGGAACCACTGGCGTTCCTCGGGGCTCTGGATGTGCATGTACTCGATGCCGGTGGTCCGGCAGTAGGAATCGCGCAGCACGCCCAGGATCTTGCGCAGCGTCAGGCGCGAGGCGCCGCCGAAGCCGCCGGTGACCCATTCGCGCTCCAGGTCCCACAGGGTCAGGCCATACGTGCGGATGTCCAGGTCGGGGTGGCGGCGCTGGACGTATTCGAGCGGGTTGATGTCCGCCATCAGGTGCCCGCGCACGCGGTACGCGTGGATGAGCTGCTGGATGCGGGCGATCTTGTTGACCTGGAGCTCGACGTCGACCTGGTTGTCCACGACCCAACGAACGGGCTCGTACGGGATGCGCAGCGCCTCGAAGATCTCGTCGTAGAAGCCCTGCTCGCCGAGCAGCAGCGACTCGACCAGACGCAGGAACTCACCGGATCCGGCGCCCTGGATGACGCGGTGGTCATAGGTGGAGGTCAGCGTGATGACCTTGCCGATGCCCTGTGCCGCCACGGTCTTCTCGCTGGCACCGCGGAACTCGGCCGGGTACTCGAGGGCGCCGACGCCGACGATCGTGGCCTGGCCCTTGGACAGGCGGGGGACCGAGTGGACGGTGCCGATCCCGCCCGGGTTGGTCAGCGAGGTGGTGGTGCCGGCGTAGTCATCCGCGGTCAGCTTGTTGTTGCGGGCCCGCTTGATCAGGTCCTCGTAGGCCGTCCAGAACTCCGAGAAGTTCAGCGTCTCGGCCTTCTTGATGTTCGGGACCGCGAGCATGCGCGAGCCGTCCGGCTTCGGGATGTCGATGGCGATGCCGAAGTTCACGTGGGCCGGCTGCACGGCGGTGGGCTTGCCGTCGACCTCGCGGTAGGTGACGTTCTGCGAGGGGAACAGCTTCAGGGCACGCACGACGGCGAAGCCGATCAGGTGCGTGAAGGAGACCTTGCCGCCGCGGGAGCGGGCCAGGTGGCTGTTGATGACGATGCGGTTGTCGATCAGCGCCTTGGCCGGAACGGCGCGCACGGTCGTGGCCGTCGGAACGGTCAGGGACTGCTCCATGTTCGTCGCGATCGCCTTGGCCGGGCCGCGCAGGGGCTTGGAGACGTCTTCTTCGGTCTTGTCCGCTCCGCTGTTCGACTTCGGCAGTTCGGCGGGAATCGGGGAGGTCTTCGGCGCCGGATCGGCCGGCTTGGCCTTCTCGGTCTCGGGGGTGTCCTGGGGCGCATCGCCCGGGGTGGCGGCCGCGTCGGCCTTCTTCTCCGGCGCCTTGGCAGCGGGGGCTTCGTTGACCCGTGCTTCGGTGGCCGCCCGGGGGCTGGGCCCGGAGCCGTTGCCGGAGGACGCCGGTGCGGAGTCCGCGGCGGCGGGCCGCCCCGAGGAGTCAAACGAATCGAAGATGCTCCACCACTTCTTGTCCACTGAGTTCTTGTCCCGCAGATACTGCTGGTACAGCTCCTCGACGAGCCACTCGTTCCCGCCGAACTCCTCGGTCAGCCGGTGGTGTGGTTGATCTGGCACGATGACGCCTCTTCTTCCCTGTGGTTGCCTCGCCGCTGGGTCCCGATCGTGTCCGGGGTGGTGCGACGACCTAGTCCTAGACCTCCCGCCAGTCTAGTGACTTTCGGTGCGGCGTTGCGAATCAGACGCGGCCCGTTGCGTGCGTATTTCCCCAGCCGTTGGCGACCGGCACGGAGGACCGGTCGCGGGTGTGTGCAACGACACCCACCCGGGGCGTCCGGTCCTCGCGGTCGACGGCGGGCTTCTGTAGACTGGAACCCTTATGGACAGCCACTCAGTGTGCCGGCCCGCCGCGACCCCGCGCAGCGCCGGCTCAAACCGTCTCAGCATGCCCACCTCTTCCGCCGCCCCCTCGGAGCCTTCCAGTCCGGGCGCAGCGGACTCCGGCCCCGCCAGTGCGGAGCCCTCCAGACCGGGTTCCCCGGAAGACGACCCACGCACCCACGCCCGGCACCGCCGTCGTGCCCTGGTGTCCGCTGCGGGAACGACGGCGGTGAGCCGGTAGGTGGAATGGATCCTCCTGGCCCTCGGCCTGCTCCTGATCGGGGGCACCGGGTTCTTCGTGGCCGTCGAGTTCTCCCTGGTCGCCCTGGACCAGAGCACCGTACAACGCTCCGTCGCACGCGGTGAACGCGGCGCCGAACCGCTGCTGCGTTGCCTCAAATCGCTCTCGACCCAGCTCTCCTCCTGCCAGCTGGGCATCACGCTCACCACGCTGCTGACCGGCTATGTGATGGAGCCATCGGTGGGCAAGCTGCTCACCCCGCTGCTCGCCGCGGCCGGACTGGGGACCAGCGCCGCGCCCGTCTCCCTCGTCGTGGCGATGGCGTTCGCGACGATCCTCTCGATGCTGGTCGGCGAACTGGTCCCCAAGAACCTCGCCATCGCCCGCGCCCTGCCCATCGGCCGGGCCATCGCCCGTCCGCAGCTGGTGTTCACCGCCGTCTTCAAGCCGGCGATCGTCGTGCTCAACGGGTTCTCCAACAAGGTCCTGCACACCATGGGGCTGGAGGCCAAGGAGGAGATCTCCGGGGCCCGCAGCCCCGCCGAGCTGAACTCGCTGGTCCGCCGCTCCGCCGAGATGGGCACCCTGGACCGCGACACCGCCCGGTTCCTCTCCCGCACGCTGCGCTTCTCGGAGCGTTCGGCCGCCGACGTGATGACCCCGCGCATCCGCATGGAGACCGTCGACCTGGACGAGCCGCTGGAATCGATCATCGAGACCGCCCGGCGCACCGGCTACTCCCGCTTCCCGGTGATCGGCGATTCCGCCGACGACATCGAGGGCGTCTGCCACGTGAAGAAGGCCGTCGCCGTGCCCCGCCACAAGCGCGCCGGGCTGGTCGCCGCAACCATCATGGAGGAGATCATCTCCGTCCCCGAAACCGTGCACCTCGATTCGCTGATCGCCGACCTGCGTGGTGCCAACCAGCAGGTCGCCATGGTGCTCGACGAATACGGCGGCACCGCCGGCATGGTCACGCTGGAGGACCTGGTCGAGGAGATCGTCGGCGAGGTCACCGACGAACACGACCGCACGCAGCCCGGTGTCCTGGTCTCGGCGACCGGCCGCTGGTACTTCCCGGGCCTTTTGCGCCCGGACGAGCTCGGCGACCAGGTCCCGGGGCTGAAGATCCCCGACGACGCCTCCTACGAGACCGTCGGCGGCTACGTGATGTCCATGCTCGGGCGCATCCCCGCCGTGGGAGACGTCGTCCAGGCGGGCAACGGCGAACTGCTCGTGGAGGTCATGGACGGGCGCCGCGTGGACCGGCTGAGCTTCCAGGCCGCCGCCACGGACGACGGCGCCGACGGGGAGGAGGGGCGATGAACGACTGGCTCGGAATCATGTGGCTCGTGCTGCTGCTGCTCGGCAACGCCTTCTTCGTCGCCTCGGAATTCGCGGTCATGACCGCCCGGCGCAGCCAGATCGAACCGCTGCTCGATGCCGGGGTGAAGCGGGCGCGTACCGCGTTGAACGCCATGGAGAACGTCTCGCTCATGCTGGCGGTCTGCCAGCTGGGCATCACCGTCTGCTCGCTGTTGATCCTCAACGTGGCCGAACCGGCCATCCACCACCTGTTCGCGGGGCCGCTGGAATCGGTGGGCGTCCCGGTGGCGGTCGCGGATACGACGGCCTTCGTCATCGCCCTGCTCATCGTCACCTTCCTGCACGTGACGTTCGGCGAGATGGTCCCCAAGAACATCTCCGTCTCGGTCGCGGACAAGGCGGTGCTGCTGTTGGCGCCGCCGCTGATCGGGCTCGCCAAGATCCTGCACCCGGTGGTGGCCTCGCTGAACTGGGTGGCCAACCATGCGCTGAAGCTCATGCGCGTCGAACCCCAGGACGAGGTCACCAGTTCGTTCACCCTGGAGGAAGTCCAGTCGATCGTCCAGGAATCCACGCGCTCGGGTCTGGTCGAGGACGGCAGCGGCATCATCCACGGTGCGCTGGAGTTCTCCGACTACACCGCCGAGACCTCCATGGTCCCGCTCGACGAGGTCGTCACCCTGCCGTCCGACACGACGCCGGCCCAGTTCGAGAAGGCCGTCGGCCGCACCGGGTTCTCCCGCTTCGTCATCACCGACCAGGAGGAGAACCTGGCGGGCTACCTGCACCTGAAGGACGTCATGTCCATCCCGCCCTCGCGCTACGACCAGCCGATCCCGGTCACCCGGCTGCGTAACCTGGCCAACCTGGGCACCGACGTGGAGGTCGAGGACGCGCTGGGGGTCATGCAGCGCACCGGCTCCCATTTGGCCCGCGTCAACGACGCCGCCGGCGGGACGCGCGGCATCCTCTTCCTGGAGGACGTCCTGGAGCAGCTGGTGGGCGAGATCACCGACTCGAACGAACGGCGGGGCATCCGCCGGTTCAACCACCAGAGCGATAATGAAAACGAGTCTCATTTGAGCTAAGCTGGTAGCCGCATCGCGCGTCCCGACCCGGGCGCCGCGGTCGGCCCAGCCCCAGACGACCCACGCAGGAAGGCCCCCAGTGCCCGAAACCAGCCCATCCGGATCCACGCCGGCGGTGAAGCTGCGAGGCGCCGGACTGGACTTCGGATCCCGCCGCCTTTTCAGCGGCCTGGACCTGGACGTCCGGCCGGGGGAGTTCCTGGCCGTGCTCGGCCCCAACGGCGCCGGCAAGACCACGCTGCTCAAGGTCCTGCTCGGGTTGCAGGCCCTGAGCACGGGAAGCGTCGAGGTCGGCGGGCGCCCCGCGACCCGGGGGTCACGCCATATCGGCAGCATCCCGCAGCAGCGCGGTTTCCCCGTGGACACCGCACTGCGCGCCCGCGACCTGGTCGCCCTGGGCGTCGACGGGCACCGCTGGGGTCCGCGCCTGCTGCACCGCCGCGCGGTCACCGCCCGCGTCGACGAACTGCTCGAGCGCGTCGGCGCCACCGCCTATGCCGACCGGCCCGTCGGGCTCCTCTCCGGCGGCGAACAGCAGCGGCTGCGCGCGGCCCAGGCCCTGGCCGGGGAACCGGAACTGCTGCTGTGCGACGAACCGCTGCTCTCGCTGGACCTGCACCACCAGCAGGCGGTCTCCGCCCTGATCCACCGGCAGGCCTGCGACCACGGCAGCGCCGTCGTCTTCGTCACCCACGAGATCAACCCGATCCTGCAATACGTCGACCGCGTCCTCTACCTGGCCGGCGGCCGCTTCCACGTCGGCACCCCCGAACAGGTGATGCGCTCGGACGTGCTCTCCGAGCTGTATTCCAGCCCCATCGAGGTCTTCCGCAGCAACGGGCGCATCGTCGTGGTCGGCATGCCCGAGACGCTCGCCCACCACCATCCCGCGGCCCCCGATGCGGAACCCGTGGCCACCGTCGAAGGCGGGCTGCTGTGAACGCCGCGGACATCTGGCATACGATCTTCAGCTTCGAGAACTACGGCGAACTATTGCCGCTGGTGGCCAACTCGATCATCGCCGGGGCCATCCTCGGGCTGGTCGGGGGACTGGTGGGCATCTTCGTGATGATGCGCGACATGGCCTTTGCCGTCCACGGGATCGCCGAACTGAGCTTCGCCGGCGCCGCCTTCGCCCTGCTGATCGGCGCCAACGTGGTCGGCGGGTCGCTGGTGGGCAGCATCGCCGCCTCCCTGGTCCTGGGGCTGATGGGCGCCAACGCGCGCGACCGCAACTCCATCATCGGCATCCTCATGCCCTTCGGCCTGGGCCTGGGCATCCTGTTCCTCTCCCTCTACGAGGGCCGCAGCGCCAACAAGTTCGGCCTGCTCACCGGCCAGATCGTCGCCGTGGACTCCGTGCAGCTCGGCGTGCTGGCCGTCTGCTCGCTCGTGGTGATCGTCGGGCTGCTGGCCATCTGGCGGCCGCTGATGTTCGTCAGCGTCGACCCCGCCGTCGCCTCCGCCCGGGGCATTCCGGCGGGCCGGCTGTCGGTGGCGTTCATGCTGCTGCTGGGCCTGGCCGTGGCACTGTCCATCCAGGTGGTCGGCGCGCTGCTGGTGCTCTCGCTGCTCATCACCCCGGCCGCCGCGGCCATCCGCGTCACGGCCCGGCCCGGGCTGACGGTGGTCCTGAGCATCGTGTTCGCGATGGCCAGCGTGGTCGGCGGCATCATGCTGGCGCTGGCGGGACGGCTGCCGATCAGCCCCTACGTGACCACGATTTCCTTCGCCATCTACCTGGTGTGCCGCACGATCTCCTGGCGGCGAACCCGCGTGAGGCGCATCGCCGAGGCATCGGCGGAGCCGGTGGCTGCCTGAACGACGGCGGTGCGGGGCTTGGTACCGCTCACCCGGGTTCCGATTGCAGCTGCCAGGCCAGGGCCACCGCATGCTCGATGGCCTCGGCATCGCCGTGTTCCAGGTCGGCGACCACCATCATGTGCTTTTCGAACCGGCGGGGCACGGAAAACGTTGCGGGGAACTCGCGGAGCAGCTCGTCGCGATGGTCGAACGATGCACGGATCACGACGTGGTCGTCCTCGAGCAGCCGGGCAACCAGGCGGCCGTGGAAGCGCCACTGCGCCAACCCGTCGCCTGCAGACTCCCGGACACCGGGGAACGAGATCGCGATGCCACCAAAGGCGCTGATGTCCACGGCGACAGTCTGGCACCCGGAGCCGGGCGGGGGAAGGGGATCGGTGGGTGGCCGTCAGGCCGTTTCCTGACCCCCGGCGGCGCGCAGCCGCGTGCAGTCGGGGCAGTAGCCGTAGATCTCCACGGTGTGGGACGACTCCGTGAATCCGTTCTCGGCCGCCACACGGGCCGCCCAGGTCTCCACCGCGGGGGCCAGGACCTCGACGCCCTTGCCACACGAGCGGCAGACCAGGTGGTGGTGGTGGACCTCCGCCTCGCAGCTGCGGTAGGCGGCCTCCCCGTCCCCGGAGCGGACGACATCGAGCAGTCCGTCCTCGGTCATCGACTGCAGGATCCGGTACACCGTCGCCAGGGAGACCTTCTCGCCGTTGTCCTGCAACAGGCGGTGCAGTTCCTGGGCGGAGACGAAATCATCGAGACGACCCATCGCGGCGTCGACGGCGAGGCGCTGCTTGGTGACCCGCTGTTCGCGCCCACGCTTGGGTTCGACGTTCTCGGACATGGTGTTGCTGCGCTCCTGGTGGTTCGCTGCCGACCCGTGGCCGCGGTCGACGACCGGCCGGTCGGGCCAGGGATGACTGGCCGGATCAGCTTATCAGCGGGCCCTGCGGGAACTAGTGTGGGGACCATGAAGCTGACGAAACACGGACATGCCTGCATCCGCCTCGAGAAGGGTTCCCGGGTGATGGTGATCGACCCCGGGACCTTCACCGACGTCCCCGCGGCGATGGCCGGTGCCGAGGCGGTGCTGGTCACCCACGAACATGCCGACCACATCGACCCGGCAGCGGTCCTGCCCATCGTCGAGCGCACCGCCGGGGTGCACGTGTACGCCCCGCAGGCCGTGGTGGACCTGCTCCTCGGGCACGAGGCCATGGGGGCCGCGGCGGAACGCATCCACGTCCTGGCGCCGGACGACGAGCAGCATATCGCCGGGTTCGACGTGCGCGTTGTCGGCGGCCAGCACGCCCTGATCCACCCGCAGATCCCGGTGGTCGCCAACCTCGGCTACCTCATCGACGGGAGCGTCTACCACCCGGGCGACTCCCTGATCGTTCCGCACGGAGTCACCGTCGACACATTGCTGGTTCCGTTGCACGCCCCGTGGTCGAAACTGCAGGAGACCGTGGACTTCGTCGTCTCGGTGCGCGCGAAGCACGCCTATCCCATCCACGACGGCCTGCTCAACGAAACCGGCCTGGGCATGATGTCAGGTCATGTCACCCGCTTCGGGGCGTGGTACGGCTCCGCGTTCGAGTACCTGAAGGTGGGCGACAGCCGCGAGGTGTAGGGGCGTCGACCGCCCGGCCTACGGTTCCGTGAGGATCTCGGCGCCGTCATCCGTGATGGCGATCGTGTGTTCGGTGTGCGCCGTCCGGCACCCCGTCGCGCTGCGCAGTGTCCACCCGTCGGGATCGGTGGCGAGTTCCGCCGTGTCGGTCATGACCCACGGTTCCAGGGCGAGCAGCAGACCGGACCGGAGCTTGTAGCCGCGGCCGGGGCGCCCGGTGTTGGCGACGTGCGGGTCCTGGTGCATGGTCGAGCCGATCCCATGGCCACCGAACTCGGTGTTGACGGGGTACCCGGCCTGACCCAGGACGGTCCCGATGGCATGGGAGATATCTCCGAGGGGGACCCCGGGGCCCGCCACGGCGATGCCGGCGGCCAGGGCGCGCTCGGTGGCCTCGATCAGGGCGGTGCTTTCCGCCGGCCGTAGACCGCCCACGATGAAGCTGATCGCCGCATCCGCTGCAACACCGTTCAGGATGACGGCCAGGTCCAGGGTCAGCAGGTCCCCGTCGGCGAGGGCATAGTCGTGGGGCAGGCCGTGGAGCACGGCGTCGTTGACCGAGGTGCAGATGTAGTGCCCGAACGGTCCGCGTCCGAAGGACGGCGCGTAGTCGACGTAGCAGGAGCGTGCCCCGGCCTCGACGATCATCTCCCGGGTCCACCGGTCGATCTCCAGGAGGTTGGTGCCCACGGTCGCACGGCGCTTCATGGCCTGCAGGATGCCGCCGACGAGGGCGCCGGTTTCCTTCGCACGGGCCAGTCCCGTGTCGTTCAAGATCTCGATCATGCGCGGCCTTTCCGATGCCATCCCCAGGAAACCAATAACTATCCCGGCCATGTTATCCCGGCATTAGTATGGGGGCCATGGTCAGATTGCCACTCACGCCCGAAGAGGTCCAGCGAGGCGAGCGCCTCGGTGCCATGCTGCGCCGTGCCCGCGGGGAGCGCCCGATGCTCGACACCGCCCTGGCAGCCGGGGTGTCGCCGGAGACCCTGCGGAAGATCGAGACGGGCCGGGTCGCGACGCCCTCCTTCCCGACCATTGCAGCGGTGGCAGGTGTCCTGGGCCTGTCCCTGGATGCGTTGTGGGCCGAGGTCGAGCCGGCGGCACCTGCCGCTTCGGGCCGAGAGCGCACGACGGCGGAGCGGCTGGCCTCGTAGACCCTAGGTCCCGCCCGACGGGCCGGAGCCGGCCGCATCGGTATCGACGATGCAGAACCGGTTGCCACACGGATCGCCCAGCACCACGAAGTCGGCATCGTCGGGATAGTCCCACTCGACACGGACGGCCCCCAGCCCCAGCAACCGCTCGACCTCGGCGGCCTGCTCCTCCGCGCTGTCGACCCAGAGGTCCAGATGCGTCCGGTCGCTGCCGTCCAGGTGCAGCCGGGGTGCAGGTGCTTCGGCCGGCAGGAGGAAATCCGGATTTCCGGCGGGCCGGAAGCCCAGCGCCTGGCTCCAGAAGGCGGAGGCCCGGGCGGGGTCGGCCGCGTTGAGCACGATGGCGCCGATGCGGATCATGGGCCGAAGCTACCCATCCGGAGCACCCCCGTCAAGATGCCCGGCCGGTGGCTCCCGGTCAGCGGGCCGCCGGCTCCACCCAGTCGCCACCGGCCAGGAAGCCCTCGATGACGCCCTCGTACGGGGAGGTGTCGATGCCCGCCTTGGCCAGCCAGCCGGCGTCGTAGTGGGAACCGGCATAGCGGTCGGCGCCGTCGCAGATCAGCGAGACGATGCTGCCCGTCTGCCCCGCGGACCGCATCGAGGCGACCAGCCGCCAGATCTGCCACAAGTTCGTGCCGGTGGAGGGACCGGCGTGCAGCCCGGCCCAACGGGCCAGGTGGCGCATCGCGGCGACGGAGGCCCCGTCGGGCACGGTCTGGACCAGGTCGATGACCGAGGGCACGAAGCTCGGTTCGGGCAGGGACCGGCCGATGCCCTCGATGCGGCTGGGGGAGCCGGTCACCGCGGCGGGGTCGCCGCCGTCGTTCCAGGCCTGCCACGCCGGCAGGAAGGCGGAGCCCTCGGGATCGCCGACGGCCAGCCGGGTGGGGTGGCGGTGGTAGCGGATGTAGCGCCCCAGGGTGGCGCTGGTTCCCCCGGTGCCGGCCCCGGCGACGATCCAGGTCGGCACCGGGTGCGGCTCGAGGGCGAGCTGGCCGAAGATCGATTCGGCGATGTTGTTGTTCCCGCGCCAGTCGGTGGCCCGCTCGGCGTAGGTGAACTGGTCCATGTAGTGCCCGTGCGTTCCGGCAGCGAGCCGGCGTGCCTCGGCATCGACCGCCGAGGGGTCCTCGATGAGGTGGCAGGTGCCGCCGAGCCCGCGGATCAGGGCGATCTTCTGCTCCGAGGTCGTCGCGGCGACGACGGCGACGAAGGGCAGGCCCAGCAGGCGCGCGAAGTACGCCTCGGAGACCGCGGTGCTGCCGCTGGAGGACTCCACGATCGTGGTGTCCTCGGTGATCCAGCCGTTGACCAGCCCGTAGAGGAACAGCGACTTGGCCAGCCGGTGCTTCAGCGACCCGGAGCGGTGCGTCGACTCGTCCTTCAGGTAGAGCTCCACGCCCCAGTCGGCCGGCAGCTCGAGCTTGTGCAGATGGGTGTCGGCGGAGCGGGCGGTGTCGGCTTCCAGGGCCAGGACGGCCCGGTTCACCCAGTCCCTGCCCGGCGGCGGTTGTAGGGTTGGCTGCATCATCGAATCCACCCGACCAGCCTACCCGCCACCGCGGGCCTGGTTCCGGGTGGGCAGCGGGAAGGGAATGGGAATGCAGGTACTGATGGGCCCCGGGGACCTGGCCGAACGGATGGCCGCGGGGCAGCGGACCGTGGTGCTGGACGTGCGCTGGGCGCTGGGGCAGACCACCGGACACCGTGACTACCTGGCGGGGCATCTTCCCGGTGCCGTGTACGTGGACCTCGAGACCGAGCTGGCCGCCCCGGGGTCCCCCGAACAGGGGCGACACCCCTTGCCGGAACCGCGGGTCTTCGCCGCCGCCGTCGAACGCTGGGGCCTGCACCCGTCGGACACCGTGGTGGTCTACGACGCCGTGGCCGGCACCTCGGCCGCCCGCGCCTGGTGGCTGCTGCGCGACGCCGGGATGGACCAGGTCTTCCTGCTCGACGGAGGGCTGCAGGCCTGGCAGGAGGCCGGCGGGGAACTCGAGTCCGGCGAGGTGCACCCCGAACCGGGCACCTGGGAGCCGGTACCGGGCGCCATGCCGGTCATCGACGCCGACGCGGCAGCGGCCTTCGCCGAGGGCGGGATCCTGCTCGATGCCCGCGCCGGTGAACGCTATCGCGGCGAGGTCGAGCCGGTCGATCCCCGTCCCGGTCACATCCCCGGGGCGTTGAGCGCCTCGACCGCGGAAAACCTCGACGCCGCCGGCCGGTTCCTGCCCGTCGGGGCCCTGCGCTCGCGCTTCGCCGGCATCGACCCCGCCTTGGCCGGGGGAGGGGACGACGGCGGGACATCCGGCCTCGGGGCTCCTGCCGTGGCCGTCTACTGCGGCTCCGGGGTCAGCGCGGCACACGAGATCGCCGCCCTGGAGGCCATCGGCGTTCGTGCCGCCCTCTACCCGGGCTCCTATTCGCAGTTCTCCTCCGACCCGGACCGCGAGGTGGCCACCGGAACCGGAGCCTGACCGTGGGGCCACCGCGGCTGGCCCCACCGGCTCGGACGCGGGTATGTTCGGGGTATGACACCCCGGATCCCGCCACCGCCCCGCGACCGGCTGGTCACCCACCGCCCCGGGGTCGACGGCACCACGGGGACGAGGCGACACCGCCATGACGACGACCGAGAAGAGGGCATCGTGAGCACGCTGTTCACCAAGATCATCAACGGGGAGATCCCGGGGCGTTTCGTGTGGAAGGACCCCGATGTGGTCGCGTTCCTGTCCATCGGGCCCATCACCGACGGGCACACGCTGGTGGTGCCGCGCCAGGAAGTCGACGAGTGGACCGACGCCGACCCCGAGCTGCTCAACAAGCTCACCGAGGTCTCCCGGGTCATCGGACGGGCCCAGAAGCGCGCCTTCGGCTCCGAGCGGGCCGGGCTGATGGTCGCCGGGTTCGAGGTTCCGCACCTGCACGTCCATGTCTGGCCCACGAATTCGCTGGCCGATTTCGACCTCACCCGGGCAGATCCGGACCCGAAGGCCTCACGCCTGGACGAGAACGCGGAGAAGTTGCGCACCGCCCTGCGCGAGGACGGGCACACGGACACCGTTCCGGCCAAGTAGCTGATCCCCACCGGGCCTTGGTGTCCGGGTTTGCGCCGCTTTCCCCGCGGGATAACGGCGCAAACCCGGACATGAACCGTCGGCGCGGCCCCTACCCCGCGGTCGCCTCGCGCAACGCCGTGCGGATCCGCTTTTCCGACACCGAGTAGGCCGTGCCGAGCTCCTGCGCGAACATGCTCACCCGCAGCTCCTCGAGCATCCACTTGATCCGCGCCAACGGGGCGGGCGTGCGCACGCCCGCGGGCAGGGCGGACAACGCGGCGTCGTATTCGTCCTCCAGCGCCTGCACCGCCAGCATCGACTGGTTGTCGCGGGCCACGTTCCCGGCCTCCAGCTTGTCCAGCCGCTTGGCGATCGCGTCCAGATAGCGGGGCAGCTGCGCCAGGTGCGCGTACCCGGTTCCGGCCACGAACCCGGGGTAGACCAGGTTGTCGAGTTGGCTGCGGATGTCGGCCAGCGCGTTGACCAGCGCCAGCGACGACGCCTTCGAGACCCGCTTGCCCACGATCCGGGCCGTGGAGAGCACCCGTTCCACGATCGCTGTCACGGCGAACACGGTGTCGATCAGCTCGGCGCGCACCTGCTCGAACAACGCGTCGAATTCGGTGCGGCTGAAGGGCAGCTCCGCCGGGACGAGCCGGTCCAGCGCCGCCAGCGTGCAGTCGGCGATCAGCTTTTCCACCGAACCGTGCGGGTTCTGCGTGAAGACCAGTTTCTCCTTGTTGCTCAGGTGGTCCAGGACGTAGCGCGCCGGTGACGGGACCTCGAGCAGCAGCAGCCGGATGACCCCTGCACGGTGCGCGGTGAGTTGTTCGTCCTCGTTGCGGAAGACCGTCAGCGACGCCGATTCCCCGGCGTCGAGCAGTCCCGGGAACGCGGTCACCTCGACCCCGGCGACGGTGGTGCTGACCTTGCGCTCGATCCGGTCCCCGTCGCCCAGCCCGTCGGGCCAGGTGGTGAGCCCGGTCCGCTCGCGGTTGGAGGAGGACGACGTCGGGGCCTGGCCTCCGCGCGGGACGGGGCCCCTCGTGGGGGAGCCGCTGTTTTTTCCCGTCCGGCCGGCGCCCTGCGTCCGGCCGGCAGCGCCGGGGGAGGACCCGCCGCCGTCGTGCCTGGCCTCCGCCTCGCGGGCCGCGGCGAGCAGGGCCGGACCGGCACTGCCCAGGGATTCGGCCAGTGCGGCACGGTTCTGCGACGCGAGCGTGCGCTGCAGGGTGGCCAGGTCCTTGGACTCGTCGAGGATCCGGGCCCGGGCGTCGACCACCTGGAAGGATGCCAGCAGGTGTGGCGGCACGGCCGCCCAGTTCCACGATCCGGGCGGGATGACGACGCCGCGCATCCGCCGCAGCACCAGCTCCAGCGAGGGCTCCAGGGCGTCGGTGGCGGGGTCGAAGTCCCCGGCCAGCGCGGCGACGGCCTGCCGGGCCACATCGGGGGCCGGGACGAAGTTCTTCCGGATGGCCTTGGGCAGCGACTTGATCAACGCGGTGACCAGCTCCGCGCGCAGGCCGGGGATCAGCCACTTGAAGCGCCCGGGGTCGAGTTGGTTGAGGAACAACACGGGCACGCGCACGGTCACGCCGTCGTTCTCGCCGGCGCCGGCTGCGGGGTTGAATTCGTAGGCCAGCTCCAGCTCCAGGTCCCCGTGGCGCAGGGTGCGCGGGAAATCGTCCTGGTTCAGTTCCTCGGCGTTGGCATTGAACAACTCGTCGGGGTCGAAGTCGAGCAGGGTGGGGTCATCCGCCCTGGCCTTCTTCCACCACCTGTCGAAGTGGCGTTCGGAGACGACGCCGGCGCCGACGCGCTGGTCGTAGAAGTCGAAGAGGTCCTCGTCCGTGGCCCCGAGGTCGCGGCGGCGCATGCGGGTCTCGAGTTCGTCGATGTCGGCCAGCAGCCGGCGGTTGCGCTGGAAGAACTTGTGGTGGGTCTTCCAGTCGCCTTCGACCAGTGCATGGCGGATGAACAGCTCGCGGGCCAGCTCGGGGTCGACCCGGCCGTACTGGATGCGGCGCTGGGGGATGACGGTGACGCCGTAGAGGGTGGCCTTCTCGTAGCCCATGACCGAGCCCATCTTGCGGGACCAGTGGGGTTCGGAGTACGAGTACTTCATCAGGTGCTTGCCGACCTCCTCGACCCAGAGCGGGTCGAAGCGGGCGTTGACCCGGGCCCAGAGCCGGCTGGTCTCCACGAGTTCGGCGGCCATCACCCATTCCGGGTTCTTCTTGAACAACGAGGACCCCGGGAAGATCGCGAACCGCGTCCCGCGGGCCCCGGCGTAGTCGCGCTTGCGCTCGTCGTAGGTGCCGATGTGGCTGAGCAGTCCGGCCAGCAGGCTGGTGTGGATCTCCCGCTCCAGCCCGGCGGGGTCCACCGGCCCGGTGGACAGCGTGATGCCCAGCGGCTTGGAGAGCTGGCGCAGCTGGGCGAAGAGGTCCTGCCATTCGCGCACCCGCAGGTAGTTGATGAACTCCTTCTTGCACAACCGGCGGAACGCCGAGGAGGAGAGCTCCTTCTGCTGTTCCTGCAGGTACCTGAACAGGTTCAGGAACCCCGAGAAGTCGGACTTCTCGTCGTCGAACCTGCGGTGCAGCTCGGTGGCCTTGGCCCGCTGGCCGGTCTCCTCCGAGGGGCGCTCGCGCGGGTCGCGGATGGTCAGGGCGGCGGCCAGGACCATGACCTCCTTGGCGCAGCCGCGCTGGCCGGCCTCCACGATCATCCGTCCCAGCCGGACGTCGACGGGCAACTGGCTGAGCTTCCGGCCCACCGGGGTGATCCGGGCCGAGGCACCGTCGCCGACGGCGCCGAGCTCGCGCAGCAGGGCGACGCCGTCGTTGACGGCCTTGGCGTCCGGGGGCTGGACGAAGTCGAAGTCGGCCACGTCGCGCGGGGAGTCCACGACTCCCATCGAGGACATCTGCAGGATCACCGCCGCCAGGTTGGTGCGCAGGATCTCCGGGTCGGTGAATTCCGGCCGGGAGGTGAAGTCTTCCTCGGAGTAGAGCCGGATGGCGATGCCGTCGGAGACGCGGCCACACCGACCCGAGCGCTGGTTGGCGCTGGCCTGGGATACCCGCTCGATGGGCAGGCGCTGGACCTTGGTGCGGTGCGAATACCGGGAGATGCGTGCTGTGCCGGTATCGATGACGTACTTGATGCCCGGCACGGTCAGCGAGGTCTCGGCGACGTTGGTGGCCAGCACGAGACGCCGGTTGGACCCGGGGTGGAAGACCTTGTGCTGCTCCTCCAGCGAGAGACGGGCGAACAGCGGCAGCACCTCGGTCCCCGTCAACCGCCGGTTGGTGCGCACCCGGGCGCGCAGTGCCTCGGCGGCGTCGCGGATCTCGCGCTCGCCGGAGAAGAAGATCAGGATGTCCCCGGGAGCCTCGGCGGCCAGCTCGTCGACGGCATCGCACACCGCGTCGAGCGGATCGCGGTCCTCGTCCTCGGCGTACTCGGCGTCGTCGTCCTCGCGGCCCTCCGCGGGGTTCAGCGGGCGGTAGCGGATCTCCACCGGGAAGGTGCGCCCCGAGACCTCGATGATCGGGGCCGGCACGACGGCGGCCTCCCCGCCGTCCGCTGCCCCGGCATCCCCGGGCGCGGGGCTGCCGAAGTGCTCGGCGAAGCGTTCGGGGTCGATCGTGGCCGAGGTGATGATGACCTTCAGCTCGGGGCGCTTCGGCAGGATGCGCTTGAGGTAGCCGAGCAGGAAGTCGATGTTCAGGCTGCGCTCGTGGGCCTCGTCGATGATGAGGGCGTTGTATTTGCGCAGCATCCGGTCGCGCTGGATCTCGGCGAGCAGGATGCCGTCGGTCATGACCTTGACCTGGGTGGCGGCCGAGACGTGGCCGGTGAAGCGGACCTGGTAGCCGATCTCCTCGCCGAGGGCGCAGCCGGTCTCCTCGGCGATGCGTTCGGCGACCGTGCGTGCGGCGAGGCGGCGTGGCTGGGTGTGGCCGATCATCCCTCCGTCGCCCAGTCCCAGTTCCAGCAGCATCTTGGGCAGCTGGGTCGTCTTGCCGGATCCGGTCTCGCCGGCGATGACCACCACCTGGTTGTCGCGGATGGCCTCCATGATGTCGTCGCGGCGGGCGCTGACCGGGAGGGATTCGGGGTAGGAGATCTTTACAGCCATGGTTGAAACAGTCTAAGGGGGCGCCCCCGCGGCGGCCGCCCGCCGTGGCCGCCGTCCCGCGCAGCCGACGCCGGAACCCGCCATACAGAATGTTGACAAAGTGTGGTGTACGCCATGTTTTGTCTTCAATGGAGCGCGACGGGGGTGCACGCGTCCATCGGCATCCGGCACGAATGGACAATGTGAGTTGGTTCACAGGTATCATCAAGGTGTCTTTGGGGACGAGGTCGTCAAAAGATTGTCGAATCACTCGTTGTGGACGACGGGCCCCGGTCGGCATCGATGACGATGCCTGCCGCCGGTGGACCCGCGGCCCATGAAAGGAAAACACACATGAATATCTCTCGCGCCAGCAAGATGACCGCGTTGTTCGCGGCCACCGCATTGCTCGCCACCGCCTGTGGCTCCGGGGGCTCCGGGGACGCCAGTGCCCCCGACGAGGCCAAGCCCGTCAAGATCGGCATCTCGCAGATCCAGTCGCACCCGTCGCTGGACGCCGTCGTCGACGGATTCAAGAAGGGCATGGCCGACGCCGGCTACAGCGGCGACAAGGTCAGCTACGACGTGCAGAACCCGCAGGGCGACCAGTCCACCAACACCGCCATCATGGGGCAGTTCGCCCAGGACAAGCTCGACCTCGTGCTGGCCGTGGCCACGCCCACCGCCCAGGCCGCCGCCCAGGCGATCACCGACACCCCGGTCCTGTTCTCCGCGGTGACCGACCCGGTGGCCGCCAAGCTGGTGGCCAGCAACGAGGCCCCGGGCGGCAACGTCACGGGCACCTCGGACAAGAACCCGGTGAAGGAACAGCTCGAACTGGTCAAGAAGGTCGCGCCCGACGCCAAGACGGTGGGCATCGTCTACTCGTCCGGCGAGGTGAACTCCGCGGTCCAGGTCAAGTGGGCCGAGGAAGCCGCCGCCGACCTGGGCCTGGAAATCAAGAAGTCCGCGATCTCCGCCTCCTCCGAGGTCCAGCAGGCCGCGAGCTCGCTGGACGTCGACGCCTTCTACGTGCCGACCGACAACAACGTCGTCACCGCGCTGGCCGGATTGCTGCAGACCGCCCAGACCAAGCAGGTCCCCGTCATCGCCGCCGACGGTGAATCCGTCAAGCGCGGAGCCACCGCCACCTACGGCATCAACTACGAGAAGCTCGGCGAGCAGACCGCGGAGATGGCCGTGAAGATCCTCAAGGACGGCGCCAAGCCGGCGGACATGCCGGTGGAGACGCTGACGGACGTGGACCTCTACGTGAACACCGCGGCCGCCAAGAAGGTCGGCGTGGAGATCCCGCAGGACCTCATCGACCAGGCGGCGGAGGTCTACAAGAAGTAGCCCCCCGGGGTTTCGTCTTCGCGGTGCCCGGCCGCAACCCGGCCGGGCACCGCTCATCTCCACCCAACGACACAAGGATCCACACATGATCACTGCGGTTGAACTGGGCCTGATCTACGCGATCATGGCGCTGGGGGTCTACGTGACCTTCCGCATTCTCGATTTCCCCGACCTCACGGTCGACGGCAGCTTCACCAGCGGCGCAGCTGTCGCCGCCATCGGCATCGTCAACGGCATGCCCGCCCTGGTGGCCACCATCCTCGCCTTCTTCGTCGGCGCCCTGGCAGGCGTCGTCACCGGATTGCTGCACACCAAGGGCAAGATCAACGGGTTGCTGGCCGGCATCCTGACCATGATCGCGCTCTATTCCATCAACCTGCGCATCATGGGCAAGGCCAACGTGCCGCTGCTGGGCGAGGACACGCTGATCTCGCCGCTGCGCCAGGCACACCTGACCGGCGGCATCGTCTCCGTCCTGATCTTCTTCGCCGTCGCCCTCGCCCTGAAGTTCGTGCTCGACTGGTTCCTGCACACGGATGTCGGGCTGGCCATGCAGGCCACCGGCGACAACGAGGAGATGATCCGCAGCTTCGGCGTCAACACGGACAACCAGAAGATCCTCGGCCTGGCGCTCTCCAACGGGCTGGTGGCGCTGTGCGGCGCCATGATCGCCCAGTACCAGGGCTTCGCCGACGTCGGCATGGGCATCGGCCTGATCCTCATCGGCCTGGCCTCGGTCATCATCGGCCAGGCGATCTTCGGCACCAGGTCCATCTTCATGGCGACCCTCGCCGTGATCATCGGCGCGGTCCTGTACCGGGTCTTCATCCAGCTGGCCCTCAACGCCGGCCTGGATCCGAACGACATGAAGCTGATCTCCGCCATCCTCGTGGTGATCGCGCTCGTGCTGCCGCAATGGAAGGGCTTCAGCCGGTTTGGCCGCCGCATGCGCACCATCACGGCGGCCGCCGAAAAGCAGAAGGAGACGGTCTAGACCATGCTCGAAGTCAACAACCTGTCCAAGACGTTCTTCGCGGGGACGGTCAACGAGCGCAAGGCGCTGCGCAACATCGACCTCACCTTGTCCGAGGGCGAATTCGTCACGGTCATCGGCTCCAACGGCGCCGGCAAGTCCACCGTGCTGAACATGGTCGGCGGAAAGCTGCGCCCCGATGCCGGAACCGTGAGGATCGCCGGCAAGGACGTCACCAAGCTCGCGGACCACTCCCGCGCCCGGTACATCGGCCGTGTCTTCCAGGATCCGATGGCCGGCACCGCGCCGAGCATGACGATCGAGGAGAACATGTCGCTGGCCCTGAACCGCGGCAAGCGGCGCGGGCTGGGGCTCGGCGTGACCAAGGCCAAGCGCGAGCAGTTCGCCCACGAGCTCGCATCCCTCGAGCTCGGCCTGGAGAACCGCCTGAAGGCCAAGGTCGGGCTGCTCTCCGGCGGCCAACGCCAGGCCCTCTCGCTGCTGATGGCCACCTTCAGCGGACCGAAGATCCTGTTGCTGGACGAGCACACCGCGGCGCTGGATCCCCAGCGTGCGGCCCTCGTGGCCCGGCTGACCGACGAGATCGTCAACCGCCACCGGCTGACCACGCTCATGGTCACCCACAACATGGAGCAGGCGCTGAAGCTGGGCACCCGGCTGGTCATGATGCACGACGGCGAGATCATCCTCGATCTCGACGCCGAGGCCAAGTCCAAGATGACGGTACCGGGCCTGCTCAAGGAGTTCGAGAAGATCAAGGGAGCCCAACTCGACGACCGCACCATGCTGCAGTAACCGCAACGGCACCTGCCGGGGCCCGCGACCGGAGACATCCGGTCGCGGGCCCTGCTCATGCGCAGGTCGTCGGGGGCTGGAAATAGAGGCCGGCATGGAGCTTGCAGCCCGGGTTGAACCGGGCGCCGCAGCCCGGGCAATCCGTCGTGCCGAGGTACTCGGCAATGCCCAGTTCCCTGCCGCAGACTCCGCAGAGGACAGCCCGCGCGTCCCGTCTCTCCACCGGCCAGGGGACGGACGGATGCTGGCCGGGAACTTCGTCGTGGCAGCGGTGGCACGGGTAGTACTCGCCGCAGCAGGAGAAGCGGATGGCAATGACGTCCAGGACCGTTCGGTAATGGATACACCGGGTCTGCCCGTCCACCACCTGCCCGAGCACGCGGGGCCCGTTCATCGGAGCCCCCGCGCCGTCAGGGCCTCACCGAGCTCGTCGGCGTGCTTGAGGGAGACCACCAGGAACGGGATGACGAAGCGTGCCAGGTTGGCTGGTGCCCCGCGGGCGCGCTGGGCCTCGCGGACCCCGGAACCCAGCCGGGCCAGCACCGGCACCGTGGTGATCGTGATGCTCAGCAGCAGCGAGGCACGCTGGGGGTCCAGCCCCCACCGCGCGGTCGGTGCCAGCAGCCGCTCGACGGCGTCGAGCAGGTCGGCGATCCGCGTGGTGAGCACCAGCAGGGAGGCCAACAGGATCGTGGCGAGCACCCTGCTGGTGTTCGCCGTCGCGGCTTCGGGGGCCACGAAGAGCAGTTGCACGCCGAGGGTGACGGCCAGCAGCCAGCGCAACGCATACACCTGGCGGAACAGGACCCCGACGCCCAGCCCCGCGACGGCGTAGCCGAGCGGCGCCACGGCCGCGGCCACCCCGGCGGCCCACCAGCTCGAGGGCAGGAACGACAGGGCCAGCACCGCGACGGCCAGGGCCAGCGCCTTGGACCCGGCCGGCATCCGGTGTAGCAGCCCGTGGCCCGGCTGGTAGAGGCTCAGCACACCAGCGACCTTTCGTAGGCGGCGATGACCTCGTCGGGGGCGCCGACGACGCCGATCCTGCCGCTCTCCACCAGCACCGCCTCGTCGCACCGGGCGGCCAGCGCCAGGTCGTGCGTGACCAACACCAGCCGGTGGCCCTGCCGCTCGAGCAGGTGCGCGGCCACGTTGCGGGCGTTGCGGGCATCCAGCAGGGCGGTCGGCTCATCGGCGATGACCAGCTCGGGGGAGCGGATGAACGCCCCGCACAGGGCAAGCAACTGCTTCTGCCCGCCGGAGAGCTCATGGGCCGAGCGCCCGGCCAGTGCCGCGAGCCCGAAGTCCTCGAGGGCGGTGGCCACCCGCTCGGCCACCACCTGGCGGGGGAGCTTGTCCGCCCGCAGGGAGAACGCCACGTCCTCGGCGACCGTGGGCATGATGATCTGCGCATCCGGGTTGCTGAAGACCACCGCGATCCGGCGGCGCAACAGCCGGAGGTCCCGCACGGCGTCGACGCCGTGGACGAGCACGTGACCCGAGGAGGGGGTCACCAGCCCGCCGATCACCCGGGCCAGCGTCGACTTCCCCGACCCGTTTTCGCCGATGATGGCGATCCGCCGGGCGTCCAGGTCCACGGAGGTCCGCTCGAGGACCGTGGTGCCGCCGAGGGTGACCGAGACGTCGCGCAACGACAGGGCGCTCACCGGACCACCTCGAAGACCGCGGCCACGCCCAGCCCGCCGCCGACCGATGCCGCGGCGACGCCGAGCGTGCCGGCCGGGGCTCCGCCGCGCACCAGCCGGCTGAAGAGCCGGACCACCGCTACGGCGCCACTGGCCCCCCAGGGGTGCCCCCAGGCCAGCGCGCCACCGTCGGCACAGACCCGCGGATCGTCATCGGCGACGCCGATCCGCTCCAGGACCGCCAGGGTCTGGACGGCGAACGCCTCGACCAGCTCGATCGCCGCCACGTCGGCCACGTCCAGCCCGGCCGAGCCCAGCACGGACTCGATGGCCGGTGCCGCGCCGATCCCGGGCAGGGCCGGATCGCAGCCGATGACGGCGTGGGCGCGCAGGGCCAGTCCGGGGGCCGACGATGTCCCGCCGGGCACGAGGGCAACGGCGGCCGCCCCGTCGCTGATGCGGCACGAGTTCCCGGCGGTGAGGCTGCCTCCCGGGAACAGCGCGGTGAAGCGGGGCAGGAGCGACGCTCCGCGTGCGGGTACCTCGTCGGCGGCTAGGCCGTCGATCCGGACCAGTTCATCGGTGAAGGCCCCCCGGCCGGCGGCCGCCAGGGCCCGGCGGTGGGAGCGTGCGGCGTAGGCGTCCTGCCGGTCGCGGGGGATTCCCGCGACCACTGCCAGGTCCTCGGCCGCCCGCGGCATGCCGGGGTCCGGCCACCCGGGTGGAACGAACGGGGCGCGGTCATAGGGGAGGCCGTCGCACGAGCGCACCGGGGCGGTGGACGCGCTCTCGGCCCCGCCGGCCAGCTGCAGCCGGTCGTCGCCGGCCTCGATCGACTGGGCGGCGGCGATGACCGCGGCCAAGCCGCTGCCGCATTGCCGGTCCACGGTCACCCCCGGCACCTCGTATGCGAGTCCGGCTCCCAGGGCCGCGACGCGCGCGGGATTGCCTCCCGGACCCATGCAGTTGCCCAGCACGACGTCGCCGACGACGGCCTGCCGCCCCATGGCCAGGTGGGCGTCGGCGAGGGTCGCCGACAAGACGGGCGAGGTCAGCGCATCAACGGACAGCGCCGAGAGGGCACGGCCGCGCGTGGCGATCGGGGTCCTGCGGGCGGCGATGACCAGCGCGGTCCTAGCGTCCAAGGGCTGCCACCTCCCCGGCGGCGAGGCGGCGCGCTATCGCGGCCCGGTCGGGCTTGCCGCTGGCCGTGCGCGGCAAGACCGCCGTGAACCACCGGCGGGGGCGGTGTGCGGGCGAGAGCAGGTCCCGGGCCGCCTGACGCAGTCCGGCGGCATCGGGCACCGCCCTGCCGGCGGCCGGTTCGATGATCGCCGCGACCAGCTTGCCGATCCCCGGTGCCGGCACTCCGAGCACGACGGCGTCGCCCACCCCCGGGACCAGGCGCAGTGCTGATTCGACATCCTCCGGGACCACGGTGGCCGACGCCGTCAGGATCGCCCCGTCGGACCGTCCGCCGACCACCAGCCGGTCGCCATCCCGGACCGCCCGGTCGCCCACGGTATGCCAGCCGCCCAGGCTGCGCAGCGGTCCGGGACCCCGGTGCTCGGCCGGGTGGGCCAGGTAGCCGTCCGCGACATAGGGGGAGCGCACCCACACCAGCCCGTCGCGCAGCTCGAGCTCGACGCCGGAGAAGGGTGCGTAGCCGTTCCCGGTGTCGACGGCGACCAGCGAGAGTTCGGCGGCACCGTAGTAGGACACCACCCGGATCCCGCGTTGGGAGGCCCGGTTCCGCAACGCGGGGTCGAGCCGGCTGCCGCCGACCAGGGCGGCACGCAGCCGCGGCGGTGCGCCGTCGTCGAGCAGCCGGGCCAGGGCCTGCGGGGTGCCGTGGAAGAGGGTCGCCTCCGCGAAGTCCGTGGCGCCGGTTGCATGGCCGCAAGGTAGCAGCGGCCGGGGCCCGCCCTCCAGGGCGTGGGCCAGCGAGAAGAGCGAGATCGATGCGGAGGGGGGTGCCGGCAGCGCCAGCACGTCGTCGTCGTGCATCCCGACCAGGCCGGCGAAGCCGCAGAAGGAGGCCGCCCAGGAGGCGGCCGAGCGCAGCACGATGCGGGGAAAGCCGCTGCTTCCCGAGGTCAGGGTCGCCCAGCCGGTCCCCGCCGGCACGGTCGATGACGCGCATAGCCCGTCGATGCCGTCCCACTGCCGGGTGGACCAGCGGTCGTCGCCGACCAGCGGAACGGCGCCGGCGGCGCGGATGGCCGTCAGGCGCTCCAGCAGGTGTGTCGTCGCCCCGGGCCCCGCGGGGCGGTGGCGCACCGGTACGAGCTCCCCGGGCATCACGGGACCGGGTGTCTCGCGCGCTCGCCGGTCGCCTCCGCGGCGGTCGCCGGAGCGGGAGTGGACGCGGAGGGTGCCGTCCGGAAGGCCCGCGGGTAGGCGCGGGCCAACGTGATCGTGATGGCCGCCGCGAGGGCGACCTTCACCAGGTCGCCGGGCAGGAACACCAGGGACTGCAGCGCGGTGGCCTCCAGGGGCAGCCGGGTCACCAGCGCCTGGACGGGGATCCCGACCGCGTAGATGACCGGGATCCCGCCGACGAGTATCCCGAGGACGGTCCGCCACCGCGTCAACCGGGGGCCGGCATGCACGATGGCACCGATGACGGCGGCACCGGCGATCCAGCCGAAGAGGTATCCGGCCGACGGGCCCACGAAGGCGCCCAGTCCGCCGCGTCCGCCGGAGAGCAGCGGCAACCCGAGGGCGACCAGCGCCAGCAGCACGACCATCGACAGGGCGCCGCGCCACGGGCCGAGCACCGCCCCGGCCAGCATGACGCCCAGGGTCTGGGCGGTGATCGGGACGGTCCCGAAGACGGAGAAGCCGCCCGGAAGGCCCAGGGCCGCGACGATGGCGGCGAAGACGGCGATGCGGGCGATGTCGGTGGCATCGAGGTGGAAGCGGTTCATCGGGATCCTGGCTGCAGTACGGCGTGACGCGCTCTTGAACGGCGTTCACTTGAACGCTGTTCACTGTAACGTCAACGTCCTGTTGCCGACAACCTCCCGGTGCCCGGCCCCCGCAACCGCCTGGCCGCCCCGGCCGGTCCCGGGCCATACTGGCTTCATGGATGACCTGGCAGTGAGGCCGGCCCGCGCCGACGAGGCGGTCGCCTTGGGCCGCTTGGCCCTGCGCAGCAAGGCGTATTGGGGATACGACGACGATTTCCTGGCCGCGTGCCGGACCGCGCTGCGGGTGGATCCGTCCTGGTGCGATGGACTCAGGGTCCAGGTCGCGGAACGGGAGGGACGGACCCAGGGCTTTTTCCGGGTGGCCGGAACCGCCCCGGCCGGGGAACTGGATGCCTTGTTCGTGGATCCACCAGCCATCGGCACGGGGGTCGGTGCCGAGCTCCTGCGTGCCGCATGCAACGTGGCCCGGGGACTGGGCATGAGCGGCCTGGGCCTCGATGCGGATCCCGGTGCCGAAGGCTTCTACCTGCATGCCGGAGCCACCCGGGTCGGGAGCTCGCCCAGCACGGTGGAACCGGGCCGGATGCTTCCACGGCTGCGCCTGGTGGTGTAGCCGGAGCCGGAGGGCCGCGATGGCACCGGGTGCGTCGGGGATAAGAAAGAAAAGAAAGAGGCCCCCGGCACGAATGCCGGAGACCTCTTTCAGGTGCCCCCCAGTGGTGCCCTCGAAAGGATTCGAACCTTCGACCTGCTGCTCCGGAGGCAGCCGCTCTATCCCCTGAGCTACGAGGGCGTGCCGCGATGGTGTCTGCGGCGGGAACCTCAAAGAGCTTAGCAGGAACTTCAGGCCGTGGCGTAACCGGTGGGCGCGGGACTCAATCCGGGTTCTCGGGTCGACCGGCGACCCGGGAAGCCACGAGTGCGCCGCCGGCCAGCAGGCACGCGGAGACGATGCCGGCGGCGGCCCCGACGACCCCGGTTGCCTCGGGATCCCACAGGGTCAGCAGGAGCACGACGACGGTGAGCACCTGGGCGCCGACCTGGGGCCAGGCTGCCGCCCGGGCCGCCTCGCGGAGCGCGGCCCGGGTGAACCGGGCCGAGCGTGGCCCCATCGCGGCCAGGCCGAGCAGCACGTAGACGGCATGGGAGGCCACCACGTAGAGCGGCAGCGTCCACAGCCCCACGCTGCCGACGCGCACATAGGCGGCCCCCAGGAGCAACAGCGCGACCAGGGCGGTGACGTGCTGGGGCCACAGCAGGACGAGGGCGACCCCGGCCCCGACGGCGGCGAGTGCACCGACCCACTCGAGCAGTCCTCGCCCTGTCGCGGTGGCGATCGCGGCCGGCAGCGTACCGGCGACCAGCAGGGCAGCGGCGACCAGGGCCAACGTCGTGGCGGGGACGGTCCCCGGGCCCAGGGGCACCAGCGAGGGAGCCCGACGCGCCGGGGCCGCCGTGCGGAGCACGCGGTTCACCGGGCACCGCCGGGAACCGTGCGGGACCGGGCCCGTTGCAGGCCCCACCGCTCGATGGATTCGCGCAGGTTCGAAGCCGGCAGGACGGGGATCCCCTCCTCGGCCAGTTCGACGCGCACCGCGGCCCGGGTGGCCAGCAGCAGGGCCAGCGCCTGTGCTTCCGCGGCCGGCAGGCCCGTTGGATCGGGGTCGGGCAAGGTGTCGACGACGGCGACGATGTGCCCGGAGCGGACCCAATGGGCCGGCACCGACGCGGCATCGGGTTCGAGCAGTGGCGAGAAGAAGTAGACCAGGGTGCCGGGTGCGGGCGCCGGCGTGCGGGAGGGCTGGATGCTGGTGGACGGCACTGCCAACGCCGCCAACCGGCGCCGCAGCAATTCGAGCTGGCGGTGGCCGCCGGCCGGACGCAGGGGAGCCCCGAACCCGAACGCGTCCAGCAAACCGACCCGGTCGCCGCGGGCGGCGTAGGCCGCCGCCACGGAACCCGCCGCTCCCCGGGTCAGCTGCAGGCTGGAGACCATCCGCAGCGCGTCCAGGCTCGGGTCGACCCAGGCGGCCACGCGTGCGGGGATGTCCACCCGGGAATCGATGGCGAGGGTGACGCCGGCATCGGCGGGGGCGAGGTATCGGCGAACCAGGGGAGTGGCGGCGGCATCGGTGCTGCGCGCGGTGGCCCGCCAGTCGATGTGCCGGCGGTCATCGCCGGGGCGCAGCGGGCCGATGTCGCGGATGTCCGTCCCGCCGCCGCGCAGCCGGGCATGATGCGATCCGGCATGCGCCCGTAGCGCCGCCGGCACCGGAAGCCTGCGCAGCGGCTCGGGCTGGGGTTGGAGCAGGGCGGTGAGCACGCCGGTCGTGGACTCGTCGCGGCAGATCCCCAGGTCGGTGCTGAAGGCCGAGACCCGGTAGTCCAACAGGTCCCGCCGGCCACCCAGGGGCACGCGCACCCCCAGCAGGGCGGTCTCGGCCGCCGTGGCGATGAGCGCGGATTCGCGGCCGCCGGGCGCCAGGGCACGCACCGCCAGGAGCGCGGGACCGTCGTCGTCCCCCGATCGGTCGCGGAAGATGACGGGTCGGCGTCCCGCGGTGCCGGCGTCCCGGGACGTCCCCGGGGCGAAGCCCAGGCCGGGGGCGTGGCGCTGCCCGAAATGTCGCGGAACCGACACGGCGATCAGCGCGAACAGCGCGCCGATCACCGCGATGTCCGGACGCCTGGCCACCGCCGCGCCGACGCCGAAGACGAGGGCCAGGACAACGGCCACGCCCCATTGGGGCGAGTGCGCCGGGGGCCCTGCCGCGGCCGGGCGGTTGCGGGCATCGACCAGCCGCGCCGGGGCCATGTCCAGGTGGTTCACGGCGCCGTCGCCGGCACGGGGACCGCAGCGGTGAGCCGGCGGACCAGCTCCTCGGGGTCGGCCCCGCGGGCCCAGGCCGCCGGGGAGAGCACCAGCCGGTGGGCCAGCGCCGGGACGGCGACGGCCTTGACATCCTCCGGCACCACGTACGCGCGGCCGTCCAGCGCGGCCACGGCGCGGGAGAGCAGCACCAGTGCCTGGGAACCGCGGGGGGAAGCGCCGACCTGCACCTCGTCGAGCTCGCGGCTGGCGGCGGCGAGCCGGACCGCGTAGCCGACGATGTCCGGGGACACGGGGATCCCGGCCAGCGACTCCTGCAGCCGGCGCAGGCCGGCCGGGTCCAGTACCGGGTCCAGGACCGGCTCGACCAGGCCGCGGACCAGACGGCGCGCCACGATGTCCGCTTCCGCCTCCGCCGTGGGATAGCCCAGCGACAAGCGGACCAGGAACCGGTCCAACTGGGCCTCCGGAAGCGGATAGGTGCCCTCGAACTCGACGGGGTTCGACGTGGCGAAGACGTGGAAGGGCACCGGCAACGTCCGTGTCTCCCCCTCCACGGAGACCTGGCCCTCGGCCATCGCCTCCAGCAGGGCCGACTGCGTCTTCGGCGAGGTGCGGTTGATCTCGTCGGCGAGCAACAGGCCCGTGAAGACCGGCCCCGGCTGGAACTCGAAGGTCCGCTCGACCGGATCGAAGATCGAGGACCCGGTGACATCGGAGGGCAGCAGGTCGGGGGTGCATTGCAACCTCCGGAAACCGAGTCCGAGCGTCTGGGCCAACGACCTGGCCACCAGTGTCTTGCCCAGTCCGGGCATGTCCTCGAACAGCACATGCCCGCCGGCCAGCACGGCGGCCAGGGCCAACCGCAGCGGCTCGCGGGTCCCCACGACCGCCCCGCCCACGCCCTCCAGGACGGTGGCCCCGGCGGCGGCGATGCGCTCGACCGCCGCTTCGGGGGCCGTGGTGGCGGGCGTCTGTTCGGTGGCGGGCGTCTGTCCGGTTTCGGAGGGGCGTTCGATCATGGTGTGCCTTTCGAGGGGACGGAGGCTGGGTCGGAAAGGCCGGCGAAGTAGGCCTGGATCTCGTGGGCCGCGGCCGTCGCCTGGCGGGCGGTGAGGTCGTGGCCGGCGGCCAGTTCACGGTGGACGAGTGCCGTGGCGGGACCGACGGACGCCGCGTCCCCGGCGGTTCGGACGGCGGTGGCGACGGCATGCTCCAGGGCCGACGCGGCGGGGGAGTGCCGATGGACGCGCTTGGCCAGCAGCGCGAAGGCGGTGGTGCGGAAGGCCTCGTTGCCGTTGGCCGGCCGGCCCGGCGCCAACATGGCCCGGCCGGAGAAGGTCAGCAGCGGGAACAGCGTGAACAGGTACCCCAGGCAGATGCCCACGGCGGTGAAGAGTGCGGTGTGCCCGGGGTCGATGCGCGTGTACAGGCAGAAGGCCAGGGCGACCGTGCCGAAGCAGAGCGGTCCGATCCATGCCGTCTTCCGGCGGCGCCGTTCCCCGCTCATGCCCCGGCTCCCGTGCGGTGGCGGAGGCGGTCGGCGGCGCCGACCTCCTCGGCGAGCCGGGCGAAGTCGGAACCGGCCTGGTGCACCTGGGTGGCGTCGGGCTCCCAACCCGGGACCCCGACGTCGTACCTGACGCGTTCATAGAGCGCGAGCAGGCGGGCCAGCGGCGGGGACGATACCCCGAAGGCCGCCAGCATGGCGCCGGCTCGCTCGGTCGGGGTCGACGCGCTGTCGTGCCGCAGTCCCCGGGCTGCGGCCAGGCGTTCGAGTTCGGCCCAGCAGGCGATGATGCGTGAACGGATCTGTGCACCGGTGGCGCCCTCGAGCGCCGTCTCGGCGTGCGCGAGCGTGGCGGCGACCTCGGCGCGCAGCTTCGCCTCCGAGGGGATGTCCTCGGTCGCCGGGGCATCGGGGGGATCGGCGGCGCGGGCCTGGCGGCGCAGGGAGATCACCAGCCCGACCATGAACAGGACGACGACGGCGAAGAGCACTGCGGCGATCGTCTGGCCGATCCGCCCGATCGCCGCGTCATCCGGTCGGTGGTGCGGGG
>JAFEMX010000020.1 GCA_016892645.1 Micrococcaceae bacterium RIT 802 | reverse complement strand
CGCCTCGCCGCCTTGGCCGTCCTGGCCGCCTCGGACGGGCCGAGCCTTTCCGATCCGCTGCCGACCCGCGCCGCGGGAATCGTGCTGCTCTACCCCTGGCTGGCCGATCTCTGCCGGGCCGCCGAGGCCCTGCATCCCTCACTGGCCGCTCCCGCCGTGCGCGCCGCCGCCCTGGCCGCCGTCGTCGACCCCGCAGATCCGGCCGTCGCCGCAGACCCGCTCATTGCCCTACTCGCCGGGCACCGCCCGGGACCCGGTGCCCCGGGCCCGCCACACGCCCCGCTACCGCATGCCGACGAACTCGCGGCCTCCGCCGACGCGATCCTGTCCGGGTTCGCGACCCTGCTGCCCGGCTTCACCCGCTCGAGCCCCGCGTACGTCCGCGAGCAGTGGATCCTGCGCGATGGGCTGCTCGACACCGGACGCGACCCCGTCCGGCTCACCGCCGCCACCCGACCGCTGGACGTGGCGCTAGTGCACCTGCCGTACCCGGTGGGCCTGCTGCGCCTGCCCTGGTCCCCGACGCTGACGGTGCTCTTCCGATGACCGGCACCGTCCCCACCCCGGTGGCCGAACTGCGGACCGCCCTCGAAATCCTGGACGCACTGCTCACCGTGCGCATCGAGGAACGCCGCGGGGGGCCCTCCGGACGTCCGCTCTCCCTGGATGACGACGACGGCGAGGGGCTCCCGTCCGTGGACCGCTTCACCGGCAGCGGTCCACTGGCCACGCTCATCCACTCCACCGGCTTGACCCCCGCCGAGGCGCTCACCGTCCTGGCCGCACTGGCCCCGGCGATCGACGAACGCTTCGCCGTCCGGTACGGGGAACTCACCGACCGGCCCGGGGCCGTGGGCCTGACCGGCGAAATCGCCCGCACCCTCGTGGCCCGCTCCTTCCGCGGCCGACTGGACGCCACGCTGATGCTCGCCCCCAGCGGCAGGCTCCGGAGCAGCGGCCTGGTGGATCTGGACCCGCCGGACGACCTCTCCGGCACCCTGCGCACCCCCGCCGCCCTCACCGCCTGGCTGCTCGGTCTGCCCCCGGAGCCCCCGGTCGCCACCGCGGCCTTCCCGGCCCATCCACTGGCCACCGTCCACTCGCTGGACGATGTCATCCTGCCCGCCGCCGCCCGCCGCCGCGTCGACGCCCTCGCCGGGCGCATCGCCCACCGGTCCACCGTCGTGGCCGATTGGGGGTTCGCCGCCCACCACGACAACGCCTCCGGGCTCATCGCGCTCTTCCACGGGCCTCCGGGCACCGGCAAGACGATGACCGCCGCCGCCCTGGCCGCCCACGCCGGCCTACCCGCCTACATCGTGGACCTGTCCGCCCTGGTGTCCAAGTACATCGGCGAGACCGAAAAGGCCCTGGCCCGCGTCTTCGACCGGGCCGCCCGCGAGGGAAGCATCCTGGTCTTCGACGAGGCCGACGCCGTGTTCGGGGCGCGCACCGAGATCGCCGACGCGCACGACAGGTATGCCAACCAGGAGGTCTCCTACCTGCTGGGACGCATCGAGGCCCACCCCGGGATCGCCATCCTCACCACCAACCTGCTGGCGAACATCGACACCGCCTTCCAACGGCGCATCCACGTCATGATCGAATTCCCCGAACCCGGCGCCGGCGAGCGCGAACGCCTCTGGACGGCCGTCGCGCCCCCCGAATTGCCCGTGGACCCGGCCATCGACCATGCCGAGCTGGCCCGGCGGTACCGGCTGACCGGTGCCCAGATCCGCGACGCCACCCTCGACGCGGCCTACCTGGCCGCCGCCGACGGACGCGTGGTCACCACCGGGCACCTGGTGGCCGGCATCCACCGCCAATACGAGAAGTCCGCCCGGACGGTGCCCCAATGAGCGCCTCCACCGGAACAGTTGCCGCCCGACCGGAAACCACTCCGGGGCCGACGACCCCGAATGCCCGCCATGGACCGACCCCGACACCGCACCGCGGCTCCGTGCTGGTGGACATCGTCCCGCATCCGGTCGACGGCTCGTGGAGCACGACGCTGGCCCCGGGAACCACGGCCGGGGGCCTGGAAGCCATCCGGGCCGACTGGAGGCCCGACGGCGGAACGCTCCTGCTCTCCGGCCGGACGCCCTTCGCCGAACTCAGCGGCCGCGCCGGCGTGCGCCCCGACGGGACCCTGGACGGATCCGTCTCCATGCGGGCCACGATCACCCTGGCCGGGCAGGCCCTGGGCACGGCCACCTGGCAGGTCGAGGGCTGGGATCCCTCCCGGCCCCTGTCCGGTCCGGTGGTCGCCCGGCGCGGAACCACGCTGGACGTGGACCTCACGCCCCTGCCGCCCGGGACCGCCGTAACCACGACCGCCGGCCAGGGGACGGGGAACACCGGCGATCACGCCACCGTCCACCTTCCCCCTGGCGCCGAGGACCCGGGCACCCCGCTGACCCCGCGGCTAGCAGAGACCTACCGCGGGCTCGGCATCGACACCACGGCCCTGCGCGTCCACGCGAGAAGAGCCGCGCCGGGGGTTCCCGCGTTCGTCACCGATCACGAGCTCTTCCTCGCTCCGGGCATCTACGGGGTCGACAGCCCCGGGATGCTCCGCGTGCTCGACCGTGCCATCCACGCAGCCCTGTCCGGAGTGCCCGGCCCCGTGGACACCGCCCCGCCCCCTCCCACGCCGGACCCCCCGGTGGTCGCCTCCGTACCCGTGGCCGACAGGACCATCATCACCGCCACCATCCCCGCCGCGCCGACCCCGCAGGGCGCACCGGCAGCCGATACACCCACCAGCGGCACCGCACCCGATGCCACACCCGCCACCGGCCCCACCGACGCGCCCGTGCCGGACACCACGCCGGATACCGGGTCGGGCACCGGCCCCGGCGCCTCGGCTCCCGGCGCGGCCGCGGATGCAGCGGGGGAGCAGGCCCCGCCGCCGGTCGAGCTGATCATGCCCGAACCGCCAACGGCCCTGACCCCCGCGGCAGCCGAACGCGGAACGGCAGTCGCCGGGGGCGCCCGCCGCAGCGGCCGGGCCGCCCGCACCCTGCCCGACGCCGATGCGGACGTCACCCAATCCCGCGGAGCAGTCACCGAGCCACCAGCAGAAACCGCGGCACGCGCACAGGAGGAACTGGCCGCCGAACTGGGCTCCGCACCGGCGCCGAGCCCCGAAATCGTGGCCCTCTGCGAGCGCATCCGCACCGCCATCCGCGAAAACCGGCCCGACGACGAGGACGAGCTGCTCGCCACGGACCCCACGAAGGAGGCCCGCAACGCCGGGGACACCATCACCGGTTCCGTCCGGGCCCAATCCGCCACCGTCTCCACCAGCTTCAACGCCCTGGCCACCCCGCCGGCCGGGACCCCGGCCCTGCACCCCACCACGATCCGGGACCCGAGCACCGCCGTCCCGGGCATGGGAGTGGCCGCCGGCGAGGCGGCCCCCGACCCCATCCCAGCGGAGAACACCTCGCTGGAGGCCGACGTCGCGGCCACCGACCAGCGCATCGCCACCTCCGGCATCGACACCCGCGTCACCCAGGCGATCCCCGACGGGCCGTTCGCCGAGACCCGCGACGCCAGGGCCCAACTCGGGGAGGCATCCACCACCACCCCTGCCCAGATCCAGGCCACCCAGGCCCAGGCCATCGCCACCGCCCAAACCGACATGGCCGCGCTCCAGGTCCAGGCACTGGCGGCCCTCCGCGCTTCCCGCGCCGGCACCGTCCACGGGGTCGGCGGCGCCCAGGGCAAGATGACCACCCACGAGGAGGACACCCGCGCGGGCGTCGGCGCCCACGCCCAGGGCCTCTACGACGCCGCCTCCAGCCAGGTCGCCACGCTCCTGCGCCCGCTGAACACCGACGCCATCGCCCGCTGGGACTCCGGGCTCGACAACCTCTCGTCGGCCTTTCGGGCGTCCGTCGACGAGACCAAGCGCTGGGTCGATGAGCGCCACGCCGGCGTCGGCGGCGCCCTGCTGTCCGTCGGCGACTACTTCACCGGCCTCCCCGGCTGGGTCACCCGGGACTACAACGCCGCTGAACGTGCCTTCGGCGACGGGGTCTGCAACCTGCTGCTGGAAATCTCCACCTTCGTCAACGGCGTCGTCGCCACCGTCCAGGCCATCATCCGCCAGGCGCGCCAGGACATCGACGACGCCTTCACGGCGATGGCCGAGAAATTCCCCGACTGGGTGGCCACCGAACGCGCCCGCTTCTCCGGCATGCTCGACACCCTCTCCAGCCAGGCCACGGACGCCCAGACAGGCTTCGTCACCGACATCTCCGACCGCGCCATCCAGGCGGTCAACGAGGTCCATGCCGAGGCGCAGGCCCTCCGCGAGGCAGCCGGCGGCCTCATCGGCCGGGTCGCCGCGGCCATCGCCGAATTCATCGACGACCCCGTCCGCGCCATCATCAACGGCCTGCTGCGCCTGGTCGGCATCCCGCCGTCGGCGTTCTGGGCCCTGGTCGCGAAGATCGCCCAGGTCATCTCCGATATCGCCGACGACCCGGAACGCTTCATCAACAACCTCGTCGCGGGCCTGAAACAGGGGTTCAGCCAGTTCTTCGACCACTTCGGCCGGCACGTGCTCGAGGGCTTCTGGAACTGGCTCTTCTCCGGGTTGAACACCCCCATCCCGATGCCCCGCGACTTCACCGCCACCGCGTTGTTCTCCTTCGCCCTGGAGCTGATGGGCATCACCTGGCCACGCGTGCGCGAAATCCTCGTCAGGCACCTGGGCCCCACCGCCGTCGAACTCATCGAGGCCGCCTGGCAGCTGGTCACCGTCCTCATCCAGCGCGGCCCCGACGGCATCGTCGAACTCGTCAAGGAGCAGCTGACCCCCGAGTCACTGGTCGACACGATCCTGGACGCCGCCGTCGACTACCTCACCGAGACCCTCATCGAACAGGCACTCATCCGCGTCGCCGGCCTGCTGAACCCGGTCGGGGCCATCGCGCAGGCCATCGAGCTGATCTACCAGGTCTGCGCGTGGGTCTTCCGCAACGCGGCCCGCATCTTCAGTTTCGTCGAGACCGTCGTCAACGGACTGGCCGACGTCGTCGCCGGGAACATCGGAGCCCTCGCCGACGCAGTGGAACGGGCCCTGGCCCAACTCATCCCACCGGTCATCGACTTCCTCGCCGGCCTGTGCCACCTCGGCGGCCTGCCCGACGAAGTCGCCGGTGTCATCGTCCGCCTCCAGGGCACCGTCTACGTGGCCATGGACCGGGTCGTGGGCTTCCTGGCCGACCGGGGACGCGCCCTGCTCGCCCGCGCCGGGATCGGCACCGGGACACCGGGGGAGGACGGCGCCACCGGGCACGACGACGAACTGGGCACCACGGTGAGGTTCCGGGCCGCGGGGGAGGGGCACCGGCTCTGGTTCCAGGCCCACGGCCCCACGGGGGAGCTGATGCTCGCCTCCACGCCCGAGCCGCTGGCCCACAAAATCGCCACCTGGCGTGCCCAACTGCCGGAGATGCCCGAGGACGGGCGTGCGGAGGCCACGGCCGCCCTGGACGCGCTGGCCGCCCTGGCCGATGACACCGACGCGCTGGGGGACCAGCTCGCCAGGGAATTCCAGGAGGCGCGCCACACACCCGCCGACGGGCAGGAACCACCCAACGACGACCCCCTCGAGGCCAGGGAGCGCGCCCTCGCCGCCCAGCTGCGGATCGTATTCGACCTCTTAGGCGGGCGGCGCAGCGAGGAGGACTACCTCGCCGACATCAGTGCCAGCCTACCGGCCCACGGGCGCAGCTACGCGCAGACCATCGCCGCGCAATGGCTGCCGGCCATCACCCGCCCCCGGCTGGCGCCACCGGGCACCGAACCGATCTGGGGTGAGGCCGACGTCCAGGAGCGCGGTGCCCTCTCACTGCTGGCGCAGGACGCCTCCCGCCGCGAACTGCTGCCCTGGTTCCTGGCCGGCAGCCAAAGCCAACCCCGCTCCGCTGCCTCCGGCACATTCCGCAACTACGCGTTCGAAACGGACTCACCCGACCCGCCGCACACCGTGCGTGCCCGGTTCCTGGCCCGCATGGGCGCGGACACCGCCACGCGGATGTCGCGCAGCGCCCTGTCCAAGGTCTCCGCCGAGGACAATTCCGCATTGCACGCACAACTGCGCGACATCGGGTTCGACGCCGATGCAGGTCGTTGGGGCGCCTTCACGAACCTGCCCGGCGACGATGTCAACCCGCTGCTGCGCACCGCCGTCACCCGGGCCGGCGGGGTCGTGACCTTCCTGCGGGCCATGGTCAACCCCCAGGTCTACGAGGGAGTGACCTGGCAGCTGTTCCAGACGACGTGGAACGCCAGCCCCGCCTCGAAGAACTACGTCAAGGGCCTGTTCCGCGGCGTGGCGGCCGGGCAGCACGAATGGATCCCCACCGGCTACATCCCCGAAGTGATCCAGACGGCGATCGATGCCGCCGCCGTGCAGGGCATCGTCGAGGGCTTCCGCTGGGTCGTGGCGCAGAACGCCCTGCGTTCGCCAACCCCGTGGGTGCTGCACCTGCCCACCGTTGCCACCATCACCGATGACCAGGGCCGCACCGTCCGGCAGGTCGTGATGACCGGCCACACGGGCGCCTTCCGCCTCCAGCGGGCCGGCGAGCTGGTGTCCGCGGGGACGATCGGCACCGAGGACTTCCACGAATGGCTGCGCCGCGAGTTCTCCGGCAACAAGGCGGGCGGCCCGGAGGCCTACGTGTGGCATCTGAACGACCAACTGCCCACCCGGGTCTGGGACGGCAGCACCAGCGGCCTGCCCACCGATCTGCTCGCCGAACCGGTCGGCATGCTCTACCGGGTCGGCGCCGGTGTGGACCTCTCCATGTCCATCGCCGCCCTGGCCGAACGCCAACGCCGGAACTGGCAGGCCATCACCTACAACTTCGCCGACGCACTCACAGCCATCGAGCAGGAGAACGGATCATGAATGAGTCCCCGGGTTCCGACCCGCGCCCCGGCCCGGGCGCCGAACCCGGCCCGGGCGTCGCCTGGCTGGCGCGGCGCACCGGACGACGGGCCGCCGAATTCACCGGCTCGCCGGGAGCCGCCGCGACGGCGCTGGCCCAGGCCGCTCGGCAGATCGCCCATCTGGCGGCGCGCCTGGAATCGCCCGATCCGGCCGTTCGGGCTTCTGCGCAGCTGGAGCTGGACGGCCTGCGTCGCGACTTCGCTGCAGCGCCGTCTGCCGGCGATGCGTTCCGCGTCCGGCTGGCCGGCATCCTTCGGGACATTGCGCGGAGGTAGGAGCCTCCAGACGGTGGGCGTTCCGTTCAGCCGCCCATCAGTTGGGCTACCGAGGGTCCCCAACTGCCCACCCACGACGCAATGGCACGGATGGGGCCGGCGAGCGCCTGCCCGGCGGAGGCAAGCGCCCCGGCCGAAAGCAAGAGCGCCGTCAGCTCGTCCAGCGCGCGGCCGACCTTTGAACGGTCGGGTTCCGGCTTCGCCAGTTCGGCATCGATGTCCTCCAGTGGCGCGGCGACGGCCGCCGCCCTCCCGTCGTCGAGACCTGCCTGCAGGACGGCCGCCCGCAGCTCCCGCAGCGCGTGGCGGGTGGCGTCGGTCGAGACCGCTTGTCCGTGCTGGCCCCCGCTGACACGCTGGTTGCCCGACACGTTGTTGATGACCCCGCCGGTTTGGCTGCCGATGTTGAAGTTCATGTCGCCCTCCCGGCATGCCGCTGCCGCCCGGGAAGCGGCAGGTCACGGTCGAGGTGTTTCCGCTTGGCCGAGGCGATGACGTGCAGCACCGTGCCGACCACCATCAGGATCGCGCCGAGGGCTGCTGCCGCCCATCCCAGGACTCCCGAGGGCACCCCGAACAGCTCTGCGCCAAACGGAGTCATCACCGCTGGCGGCTCGTCTGCACTCAACGAGGTGTTGATGGCGATGATGAACCGGAGGATGCCCGCCGCGAAGATCGAGAAGCCCACGGCGAACAGGGCGAACCCGATGATGATGATCCAGCGTGCCCTGGATCTCGTGGTGGCGACGTCGCGTAGGATGCTCTCCCGCTCCTGCAACACCTGCGTGGTGAACGTGTTGTGCTGGTTCCCGGCGACATTGCTGATCGTTCCCGCGGCCTGGGCCGCCACGTCGAAGCGCGCATCGGTCCGGGCCGGCGCGCCCCGAGCTGCCGGGTACGTCGGAGGAGCCGGGACGCCGGCATCCCGTCCCCCCGTACTCGAAGCTGCCCGAGGCGCAGGCAACGACGTCACCGGGGTGCAGTAGCCGGGGAGCACTGATGGGAACCCCATTGACACGGGTGCCTGCCGTTGACCCGAGGTCGTGGACGTAGACGCCCCCCGCTGATGCGTACAGTGCGGCATGCCGTCGGCTGACATCTGGAAGGTCCAGGAGGACGTCGCTGTTCGGGGCCCTGCCGACGAGCAATTGCCCGCCATCGAAGCCCACGCAGTGGGTCCGATGCCCGTCGGCGTCCAACAGGAAGAGGTCCTCGTGTGGTCGATCCCGTCGGGGCGTGTCCATCGGATGTCCTATGACGGCCACGGGCCGCCGTCGAGAATGGTCAGGTGCACCGAGTCAACCGCCGAATGCGTTACCGCGGCATTACCAGGCGGTGAGCGCACCGGTAGGCGGGAGTACTGGCGAGCGGACCCTCGTGGACCGAATGAACTCGATGCCGACGGGACCTACTCCTGGGAGGGGCGTCGGCGTTGCTGTTTGAGGTCCGAGCGCCGTCCCTTGGCTGCCAGGCGTCGGCGTTTCGAACCCTTCGTGGGTTTCGTGGCCCGTCGAGGGGGACCGGCCGGTGCGAGGCCAGACGCCACCAGCCCGACGAGCTTGCCCCGGGCGATCTCCCGGTTGCGCAACTGCGAGCGCTGCTCCTCCGACGACACGGTGAGCGCACCCTGGACGAGCCGGGGCCCGAGGCGATCGGACAAGAGCTGGCGCTGTTCGTCGGAGAGGACCCGTGAATCGAGGACGTTCCAGGACAGCTCCACCCGACTGTCCGACGTGTTCACATGCTGGCCCCCGGGGCCGGAGGACCGCGAGAACCGCCAGCCGAGCTCGGAGTCCGGGATCGTCAACTGGGGGGATACAAACAGGTCCATGCCACCAGCCTTGCACGAACCCTTCGCCGCCGGCACCGCGGCACCACGGCCCTGTGGTCAGGCCGCGCGGAGTCGGCCCGCCAGCGCCCGGGCGTCGAGGCCGGTGCGAGCCGCGATGCGGGCGATCGTGCCGAGCTGGGCGTCCAGGATGCCCAAGGTGACGTCGACGTCGTCCATCCGATGGCGGTGCCCGCGTTCCACAGCGTGCAGGCTCCCGCGCTTGAGCGCCTCGCGCGCCGAGGCACCCCAGGTCGGACGCTTACCGGACGGGGTGGCGACCAGGCGCGCGTCATCGACCGATTCAATGCCGGCCGACCGCAGCGTCTCGCGGCGTTCCTCGGCCAGCGCGTGTTGCCACCAGTCGGCCGCAAAGCCTGCATCTGCGAAGGCGCGGGCGGCCGGTAATCGGGGGTCCCGAAGCACCGCCAGCAAGAGGTGCTCGGCCTCCACCGTTCGATCATGGAGCGCAGCGGCCTCGGTGATGCTGCGGATGACGATGGGGCGGGCCGCTTCCGCGGCCGAGGTTCTAGGCATTTCTCCTCCTCAGGGGGATCCCCGAGGTGGCCTCGAGGTGTATGCCCGAAGCCTCCGGCCTGGGCCGCGCCGTCACGTGCTGGCACGCACGGCTCCGGGCCAACTAGAGTGGGAGGCAGTCACGGAGCCGTGTCCGGCACCGTTGCGTGCCCGGGCACCAGCTCATCTCGTTTCGAACAGATGGAGTCCTGATGAAGGCACAAATCGGCGTCACCGGCCTCGCGGTCATGGGCGCGAACCTCGCCCGCAACTTCGCCCGCAACGGCTACACGGTCGCCCTGCACAACCGCTCGATCGAAAAGACCGACGCGCTCCTGGAGGCCCACGGGTCCGACGGCGAATTCATCCGCACCGAAACCCTGGCCGAGCTCGTCGAGTCGCTGGAGACCCCGCGCCGTGTGTTGATCATGGTCAAGGCCGGCGGCCCCGTCGACTCCGTCATCGACCAGCTCGTCCCGCTGCTCGAGGCCGGCGACATCGTCATCGACGGCGGCAACTCGAACTTCCAGGACACCCGCCGCCGCGAGGCCGCCCTCGCAGAGAAGGACCTGCATTTCGTGGGCATCGGCGTCTCCGGCGGCGAGGAGGGCGCCCTGCTCGGCCCCTCGATCATGCCCGGCGGCTCCAAGGAGTCCTACGACGCCCTCGGCCCGATGCTGGAGAAGATCTCCGCCCACGTCGACGGCGATCCGTGCTGCGCCTGGATCGGCACCGACGGCGCCGGCCACTTCGTGAAGATGGTCCACAACGGCATCGAATACGCCGACATGCAGGTCATCGGCGAGGCCTACGACCTGTTGCGCTCCGGCGCCGGGATCGAACCCGCGGACCAGGCGAAGATCTTCTCGACCTGGAACGAGGGCGAACTGGCCTCGTTCCTCATCGAGATCACCGCCGAGGTCCTCGGCCACACCGACGCCAAGACCGGCAAGCCGCTGGTCGACGTCATCGTCGACTCCGCCGGGCAGAAGGGCACGGGCCGCTGGACCGTGCAGTCCGCCCTGGATCTGGGCTCGCCGACCTCCGCCATCGCCGAATCGGTCTTCGCCCGCGGCCTGTCCTCGCAGCGCGACCAGCGCGCCGTCGCCCAGGACGTCCTGGCCGGCCACGAACAGCAGGTTGAGCTCGGCGAGGACTTCGTCGAGGACGTCCGGCAGGCGCTCTTCGCCTCCAAGCTGGTCTCCTACGCGCAGGGCCTGGACATGCTCACCGCCGCGGCCGAGGAGTACGACTGGGAGCTCAAGCTCGACGAGATCGCCTCGCTGTGGCGTGGCGGCTGCATCATCCGCGCCGAGCTGCTCAAGGACATCACCGCCGCCTACGCCGCCTCCGACAAGCCGGCCAACCTGCTCTTCGACCCGACCTTCGCGCAGGCGATCGCCGGCGCCGTGCCAGCCTGGCGCCGCGTGGTGGCCACCGCCGTCGCCCTGGGCATCCCGGTCCCGGTGTTCTCCTCCTCGCTGGCCTACTACGACGGTTTGCGCCGCAAGCGCCTGCCCGCCGCGCTGACCCAGGGCCTGCGCGACCTCTTCGGTGCCCACACCTACAACCGCGTCGACGCCGAGGGCACCTTCCACACCCAGTGGAGCGGCGACAAGACGGAGATCTCAGCGGTCTCCACGCACTAACCGCGACGCACCGGACGGCTTGCACCGCCCACCACAACTGAGGACGACGTCGGAACCCGGGTTCCGACGTCGTCTTCTTCTTCGGCTGCACCATGTCACCGATGAGTGACATCATGCTGCCATGCACACCAGCAAGCTGGATCCCGAAACGGTCGGCGCACGCATCCGCGCCGCGCGAAGAATGCGCGGTTGGACGCAAT
Organism: Micrococcaceae bacterium RIT 802; assembly: GCA_016892645.1. Lineage (GTDB taxonomy): Bacteria > Actinomycetota > Actinomycetes > Actinomycetales > Micrococcaceae > Arthrobacter_H. The sequence goes on along the minus strand of JAFEMX010000020.1, from coordinate 47,193 downwards.
TGGCCCTGGCTCAGGACGCCGGTGTCTCCCGGAAGTTCCTCGTCGACCTGGAAGCCGGCCACGCAGGCGCGTCCCTCGGCCTGACGCTTGCCGTGCTCAACAGCCTCGGCATGGACCTTTTCGCGACTTTCCCGCGCCAGGTCGGGCGCGACTTCGGGCAAGATTTCGAATCAGCACTCTCGGGCGGGGACTATGACTTTGCCCTGCGCCTGCTGGGGGAGTACGCGCACGAAGCTGCCTCGCAGGGGCAACCCGTGATGATGACCCGCGCCCCGGGGATCAAGGACCAGGAATACCGGACCGCATTGGCCGCCATCACCCGCTGGGCCGCGGCGAAGTCGGGCGCCACGGCTCCCCCGTGGGCCAGGGAATCGGGTCCGTCGCCGCAGCCGGTCTTTCCAGTGGAGAAGCTCCACCCTGTCGGCGTGGCGCTGAAGAACCTGATACGGCGCGAGACCCCTGCTGAACTGGCCGACATGAACGTCTGGATCCGGGAACAAGACCTCAGCGTCGCATGACAGTCCCGGGATTCAGCCGTGTTGCCATCCTGGGCTTGCTGGGGGAACTCGAATCAAGGCTCCAGAACCGCGGCGTCACCATGGACATCCAGATGGCAGCAGTTTTCACCGTCGTGCCCTTTCCCTGTTGCCTGGGGTAACTATGGGCATAGGGTAGTGGCATGGATTACAGATTCCTCGGGGCCTCCGGGCTCAAGATCACCGAAATCACCTACGGCAACTGGCTGACCCACGGCTCCCAGGTGGAGAACGACGTCGCCACCCAATGCGTCCAGGCCGCCCTGGACGCGGGCATCACCACCTTCGACACCGCCGACGCGTACGCGAACGGCGCCGCCGAGGAGGTCCTCGGCGCCGCGCTGAAGTCCCAGCGGCGCGAATCGCTGGAGGTCTTCACCAAGGTCTACTGGCCCGTCGGCCCGAAGGGGCCCAACGACACCGGGCTGTCCCGCAAGCACATCATGGAGGGCATCAACGGATCCCTGCGCCGTCTCGGCATGGACTACGTGGACCTCTACCAGGCACACCGCTACGACCACCAGACCCCGCTGGAGGAGACGATCCAGGCGTTCGCCGACGTCGTACGCGCGGGCAAGGCCCTCTACATCGGCGTCTCCGAATGGTCCGCCGACCAGCTGCGCGAGGGCCAACGTCTCGCGAAGGCGGCCGGGTTCTCGCTGGTGTCCAACCAGCCGCAGTACTCCGCCCTGTGGCGCGTCATCGAGGACCAGGTCGTGCCGGCGTCGAAGGAACTGGGCATGTCCCAGGTCGTCTGGTCGCCGATGGCCCAGGGCGTGCTCTCCGGCAAGTACAAGCCCGGCCAGCCCGCCCCGGCAGGCAGCCGTGCCACGGACGAGAAGGGCGGCCAGAAGACGATCGAGCGCTTCATGGACGACACCGTGCTCGAGCGGGTGCAGCAGCTGCAGCCCATCGCCGACGAGCTGGGACTGAAGATGTCCCAGCTGGCCATCGCCTGGGTGCTGCAGAACCCCAACGTCGCCACCGCACTGGTTGGAGCCTCACGTCCCGAACAGGTTGCCGAGAACGTCAAGGCCTCCGGGGTGAGGATCCCGGACGAGCTGCTGACCCGGATCGACGAGGCCTTGGGCGATTCGGTCGTACGCGATCCCGCCAAGACCGTGAGCCCTGAGGTGCGGCCCGCATAAGGCGGGGGATTAGGCCAGCGACACCCCGCCGCCGCGTTCGACCCGTTCCGCCGGGCCGTGGAGCACGAGGTCGCGGTGGGCGGTGAACCGGCGGGAGCCGTGGTAGCGCCACACCAGACGGATGGGGGCCGGCAGGTTGTGGCGCAGCCACGCCTGCCGGTCCGTGGGCGTGAGGCTGTCGATGATCCAGCCGAGTTGGATGAACGTCCGGTCCCGCGGCACCGCTGCCCGGCCGCGGCGACCGAGCTGGCCCCATTCCCGAGCCGACATCGTGGACGAGGCCACCGGCAGGATCCGCTGTTCCTCCTGTCCCAGGTGCAGCAGCAGAGCGGTGCGGATCTGCTCCAACAGGGCCACGAGCGGCTCGCGCTGGTCCCGGCGTGCCTCGCCTGCCCAGCCCGGCAGGGCGGCATCGAGGTCGTCAAGCAGTTCCCCCATGGTGGAGTGCTGGGACCTCATGGCCGCCACGTGCAGGGCGCAGGCCGGAGCGCGCTGTTCCAGCGTGTCCCACAACAGCTCGTCCTCGACCTGGTGGTGGTGGTGCAGCATGGCGACGATCTCGGCGATGTGCGCGGCGACGACGGAGGCCCGGCCGGTGTCCCCGTCGGCGATGCCGGCGACCAGTTCCGGGAACCTCCCGAAGGTGCTGCGGAACATCTGGTGGATGTGGATCATGTCGGTGGTGTCGCAGCGGGCACGGGGCTCCGGTGCAGCTGGATCGTTGGATGCCATGGGGGTTCCTCGATTCGGGAAAGGCCGGCCCTCGCGCCCCCATGTGTCACCGGCTAAATGTTTATGATGGTGGCGACTATGCTGGATGACATGCCCAGCGTCAAGCCTTCTCCAACAAAAAATGGCGGTGCCGCCGACGGGATCGACCGGTGGATCGTCCTCGGGGGTGCCCCCGGCGTCGCCCCGCCGGGGGTGGAACCGCTCCGGGCCCTGCTGAACACCGACGACCGCTTCCACGGCGTCGACGCGCTCGAAGCGGAGGCACCCCGGGCGTTCGTGCTCCTCCGGGATGCGTTGCGGACGCTGCTGGTCGAGGGCGACGCCGGGCCGCTGGCGGGCATTGCGGATGCCCACCCGCTACGACTGGTGGTCGAGCAGGGGCACATGCGCCTGGCGCCGACTGCCGAGGCCGGCCCCGTCGACGCCGCAGTGGCCGGAATGTTGGTGCTGTTGGCCGAAGCGCAGAGCAGCGGAGAGTGGTCGCGGCTGAAGGCCTGCGGGAACCCGGACTGCCAATGGATCTTCTACGACACCTCCCGGAACCGCTCCGGACGCTGGTGCTCGATGCAGGAATGCGGGGCAGTCATGAAGTCCCGGGCCTATCGCCGGCGCCAACGCACCGCCGACGGCGGGGAAGCTCCCCGCTGACACCGGCACCCGGGGTGAGGTGCCCCTCCGGTCCGGGAGCCGCCGTCGTGCAGCATGGAAAAGACCCGGGAGGAACAGCTCATGCTGCTCCTCCCGGGCCTTCCGCTACGGCGCTGGGGCTAGATCCACATGGCCGGGTCGATGTACTCCGCCGGGTCGACCGCCGGCTTGTGCTCCTCGGGCTTGCGCGGCCGGTTCGTCGCCGGGATCCCGGTGATGATCGAGTCCGCCGGGGCGTCCTTGACGACCACCGCGTTGGCCCCGATGGCCGAGTCGGATCCGATGGTGATCGGGCCCAGGACCTTCGCCCCGGCCCCGATGACGACCCGGTCCCCGATGGTGGGGTGGCGCTTGACCTTGGCCAGCGACCTGCCGCCGAGGGTGACGCCGTGGTAGATCATCACGTCGTCGCCGATCTCCGCGGTCTCCCCGATGACGACCCCCATCCCGTGGTCGATGAAGAACCGCCGGCCCAGCGTGGCCCCGGGGTGGATCTCGATGCCGGTGATGAAGCGCCCGAGCTGGGAGATCAGCCGTGCCGGTAGGCGGTAGGCCGGGTTCTGCCACAGCCGGTGCGTCAGCCGGTGGATCCAGATGGCGTGCAGGCCCGAATACGCCAGGGCGTTCTCGGTGTTGCCGCGCGCCGCGGGATCATGGGCGCGGGCACCCTCGAGGTCCTCTTTGAGACGGGATAGGAAAGTCACACGTTGCCTTTGCTGGTCGTTGGCCCGGGGGGTGTTGCCGCTAGCCGCGGATGTCGTCGTACAGCAGGGTGGAGATGTAGCGTTCGCCGAAGTCCGGGACCACCGCGACCACGAGCTTGCCGGCGTTCTCCGGCCGGGCGGCGACCTGCAGGGCACCCCAGACGGCCGCGCCGGAGGAGATCCCGCCGAGGATCCCCTCCTTGGTGCCGAGGTCGCGGGCGACCGCCACCGAGTCCTCGATCGAGGCGTCGAGCACCTCGTCGTAGATCTTGGTGTCCAGCACCTCCGGGATGAAGTTCGCGCCGAGGCCCTGGATCTTGTGCGGGCCGGGGTTGCCTCCGTTGAGGATGGCCGAATCCTTCGGCTCCACGGCGACGATCTGCACCTCGGGCTTCTTCTCGCGCAGCAGTGCGCCCGCACCGGTGATGGTGCCCCCGGTGCCGATGCCGGAGACGAGGATGTCCACGGCGCCGTCGGTGTCGTCCCAGATCTCCTGGCCGGTCGTGGTGCGGTGGATCTGCGGGTTGGCCTCGTTGGCGAACTGCTGGGCCCAGATGGCGTTGTCGGTGTTGGCCACGATGTCCTTGGCCTTCTCGACGGCGCCGCGCATGCCCTCGGAGCCGGGGGTCAGCACGATCTCGGCGCCGAACGCACGCAACATGACCCGGCGCTCGGTCGACATGGTCTCCGGCATGGTCAGGATGACCCGGTAGCCGCGGGCGGCCCCGACCATGGCCAGGGCGATGCCGGTGTTGCCGGACGTGCCCTCCACGATGGTGCCACCGGGATGCAGTGCGCCGGCCTTCTCCGCGGCGTCGACGATGGCCACGCCGATGCGGTCCTTGACGCTGTTGGCCGGGTTGTAGAACTCCAGCTTCACGGCCACCTGCGCGGGGAGGCCCTCGGCCATGCGGTTCAGGCGGACCAAGGGGGTGCGTCCAACCAGCTCGGTCACGTCATTGTAGATCGGTGCCATACTTTGCCTGCTTTCGGAAGAAGATTGCGGGAATTGCCGTCATCCAGCCTATCGAGGCCCGGAATCACGCCTCAGTCGGTGAGCCACCGGGAGTAATATTTCCTCGCCTTGGCCAATTTCGGGTTGATGATGACCTGGCAGTACCCCTCGTAGGGATTCCGGGCGTAGAAGTCCTGGTGGATGGTCTCGGCCTCATGGAACTCCGGCGCCGGAACGATCTCGGTGACGATCGGGTCGTCCCAGTTCTCCTGGTTGCGCCGCACTGCGGCCTCGTACAGGAGTTTCTGCCGGTCATCGGTGTAGAACATGGACGAGCGGTACTGGGTCCCGACGTCGTACCCCTGGCGGTTCAGCGTGGTGGGGTCGTGCCCGGTGAAGAACATGTCCAATATGACGTCGGCGGGGACGACGCCGGCGTCGAATGTTACGGCCACCGCCTCGGCATGGCCGGTGGTCCCGCTGCACACCTCGCGGTAGTTCGGCTCCGGGGTATGCCCGCCGATGTATCCGGAGACCACCGAGGAGACGCCGATGGTCTTGCGGTACACCGCGTCCATGCACCAGAAGCAACCCGCTCCGAGGATGAACGTGTGGAGGCCGTGGTCGGGGAAACCGGTGGAACCGGACGTGTCCGGATCGGCCGCTGACAATGGATTTGCTGGGGAGCTGCTCACATCCATGGTCAATGCGCCGCGGCTTCCATTCATTCCCGGGGCCGGTCCCCGGGTTTCGCGGGCGGTTTCGCGGGCGGGGCAAAAGGGGCGGACTTGACACCGATGTGACCGCCTTCGGTCTACGGTAGGAGCATGCACAACGACGAGGACACCACCGCGCAGAAGCCCGGGGACCAGGACGCCGTCTCCGCGGAGCAGGCTGCGTCCCACGACGGCCGGTCGGAGCCCGGGAACCACGATCCTGCCGAAGCAGCAGGGCACGACGGAAGCGCCGTCGTCGAACCGGAGACCGACGGAGTGACCGACGGAGTGGGGGCTTTCGATGCGTCCGCAGCCGTGGCGCCTGCCGCCCAGGCCGGGGCGACGACCCCCACCCTGGGCGATGTCCTGGTCGCCATCGAGGAGCTCTGGCCCGCCTCGTTGGCCGAGGAGTGGGACGCCGTTGGCCTGGTGGCCGGCCGGCTAGAGCAGACGGTCCGCCGCGTCGTGTTCGCCGTGGATCCGACCCTTGACGTGGTCCGCGATGCCGTCGAGCGCGGTGCCGACCTGCTGATCACCCACCACCCGCTGCTGCTGCGCGGCGTGAAATCCGTGGCCGCCGACCAGTTCAAGGGCGAGGTCGTCCACGAGCTCATCGAGAACCACTGCGCCCTGGTCACCGTCCACACCAATGGCGACTCCGCCGTCGGCGGGGTCTCCGACGTGCTGGCCGACATCTTCGGCCTCACCAACGTCAGCCCGCTGGTCAAGGCCCCCGAGGGCCTCCCGGAGGAGGGAATCGGCCGGGTCGGGACGTTGCCGGATGCCCTCTCGCTGGGCGACTTCGCCTCCCGGGTCTTCGGCGCGCTGCCGGCCGTCGCCGGCGGGGTCCGTGTCGCCGGGGATCGGGACGGGATCGTGAGCACCGTCGCCGTCTGCGGGGGTGCCGGCGATGGATTGTTCGATGCGGTCCGCTCGTCCCGGGCCGACGTGTTCGTCACCGCCGACCTGCGCCACCACCCGGCCTCCGAGGCCCGCGAAGCGGCCGTCGAGAACCGGCCGTACCTGATCGACATCTCCCACTTCGCCGGCGAATGGCTGTGGCTGCCCGCCGCCGCCGAAGGACTCTACAACGTGTTGGTCGACCAGGGCTTCGCGGTGGAGATCGGCGTCAGCTCCATCAACACCGACCCCTGGGACTTCGTGCTCACGCCGGGCCACTGATCCGGGCAGATCGACAGTAGGCTGGGAAACCACCCAGGACGAGGAGAACCACCGATGGCCAAGGCATCACCCGCCGAACAGCTGCTGCTGTTGGACCTGCAGGCGCTGGACTCGAAGATCGTGAAGATCGACCGGGCCGTCAAGACGCTCGCCGCCGATCCGGAGATCGCCGCGGCGGAGGCAACGGTGGCCGAGGCCGAAACCGCCCGCCGGGAGATCGCCGAGGAATCGGCGGCGGCCCAGCAGGCGCTCACGGAGGCCGAGCACCAGGTCGAGAAGGTCCAGTCACGCATCGAGAAGGACCGGGCCCAGATCGACGCCGGTCGCGGAACCGCCCGGGACATGATGGCGCTGCAGCACGAGATCGACTCGCTGACGCAGAAGCGCGGCGAGCTCGAGACCATCGAGCTGGAGCTGATGGAAACCGCCGAGGAAGTCGTGCCCCGACTGGAAGGTGCCACGGCCTCGGCCGACGGCACCGCCGCGCAGCTGGCCCAGTTGGAGCGTGCCCGGAGCGAACGCGGCGAGGAGTTGGCCGGTGAGCGCCAGCAGCTGGTGGTCCAGCGTGGCGAACTCGCCGGACGCATCGACGCCGCACTGCTGGCGCTCTACGAAAAGCGGCTGGCCCAGCACGGCGTCGGTGCCGCGCGCCTCTACCACGGCACCTCGGAGGGGTCCGGCATGCAGCTGGCGCCCGGCGACCTGGCGGAGATCCGCGACGCCGCCGAGGACGACGTGGTGTACTGCCCGGATTCCGGGGCGATCCTGGTCCGTTCGCCGGAATGGATGTAGGCGAGCCGGCCGGTCCACCGCCGGAGGGCGCGCGGGGCCGGCTCCACCACGTCGAGCTCTGGGCCGCCGACCATGACCGCGCGCTGGCCTCGCTGGGCTGGATCTTCGCCCGATTGGGCTACGTCCGCGTGGACACCTGGCGGTCCGGTTCGAGCTGGCAGGGTGCGGGGGAGTACCTGGTCCTCGAATCCGGTCCCGACGTCCTGGCCGGGCCGCATGAGCGCAGACGTCCCGGGCTCAACCATTTGGCCTTCCATGCCGGGGGCCCGGACGACGTCGAGGCCCTCACCCGGCAGGCACTGGAGAACGGCTTCACGCTGCTGTTCGCCGACCGGCATCCGCATGCCGGCGGTCGCGACCACTACGCCGCCTATCTCGAGGACGCCGACGGGTTCGAGATCGAACTGGTCGCCGAGCTGCCGCGCTAGCTGGACGCGAAGCTGTGGTCCTCCGGCAGGATGATGTTCAGCTGGTGCGCCTTGCGGCCGGTGGCCGGGACGAGCTCGGCCTCCCACTTCTCCTGCGCGGCCTTCAACAGGGCAGCGGGGGTCTTCGGTTCGGCACGGCGTTGGAGTAGATGGCGCGCCAATTCGCCGCGAGTGTGCTTGGCGAAGTGCGAGACGACCTTGCGCTTCCCGCCGCGCAGCTGGAACACCGAGACGGCGACGGTGGCCTCCGGTGGAGGGGCGAAGGCCGCGGCGTAGGTGCTGGAGCGGCAGTCGATGACCAGTTGGCCCTCCGCGCGGGCGCCCAGCACCGCGTTCAGCCGCGCCTTCCACCAGCTGGCCAGTTTCCCGACGCCGGGCAGGTTCACCGACATGCCCAGCCGGTAGGCCGGGATCCGGTCACCGAAGCCGACGGCACCCCAGAGGGCGGAGATGACGACGACGGAGTCGTCCGCCTTGCGCCGTTGGGCCGGTGTCAGCGTCCGGTAGCCCAGCGCCTCGTAGAGCACTCCGGTGTAGACGGAGTGGGCCGGGGCCGCCGGTTCGCGGTGCAGCGTGATGTTCCGGGCGACGTCCTCGGCCAGCGAGGCACCGACACCGAGCACCTCGTGGGCTTGTTCGGAGGCGGAGACGTCGGCGAGCGCGGCGAGCACCTCGGCGCGGGCCGGAGCCAGCTCCTGGAAGGCGAGTGCACCGGCGTCGTACATCTCTCCCTGGGTCGCGGGTTGTTTGCCTTCGGAGGGGGGAAGCAGGATCAGCACCCATCGATCCTAACGGCGGTCCCGGCGGGGTCCGCGCACCGGTAGACTATTCCGCGGACGGGATGGCTGGACGATCGCGTGTCGCGCAAGCGGCCCGAGGAACGTCCGGGCTCCACAGAACAGGGTGGTGGGTAACGCCCACTCGGGGTAACCCGCAGGCCAGTGCCACAGAAAACAGACCGCCCGCCTCGTGCGGGTCAGGGTGAAACGGTGGTGTAAGAGACCACCAGCGCCCCCGGTGACGGGGGTGGCTCGGTAAACCCCACCCGGAGCAAGGCCAGACAGGCTGCGTCATGAGGGCTGTTCGCCCCAGTAGCCGGGTAGGCCGCTCGAGGGCATCGGCAACGGTGCTCCTAGATGGATGATCGTCACCGGCAGCCGGGTAACCGCTGCCGGCACAGAACCCGGCGTACAGGCCATCCCGTCCCCACCACGACGGCCACACCGTTTGGTGGGGACCTCGCGTACTCCGTCAACTAGTGGCGTATGAGCCCGATGAGTTGCTTCTTGTGGTGTCGGGCACGGCGTTTGATCCGTGCCCACGGTGTCACGTTGGCGGCGACCGGCCGCGCCTCGACCTCGGTGGGGTTCCAGTATTTGGACTTCTTCACCGTGGATGCGTCCGGCTTGTAGAACGGTTTCGAATTCGACAGGTGCGGGCGCTCCCACGCGACGTTGCGGCGCACCACACGGGCGGGAGTCCCCGCGATAATGCAGTTATTGGGGAAGCTGCCCTTGACGATGCTGTTCAGGCCCACGACCGAGCCTTCACCGATGCTGGTTCCCGGGCGGACGATCGCACGACTGGCAATCCACACATGATTTCCGACTGCAACGTCCTTCGACCAGTTGATCCGGCGACCGGAATCCACGTCGAAGATCGGGTGTGCATCGTCGGTGCGGATTTCCACGTCGGAGGCGATCATGACGTCGTCGCCCAGCGTCAGGCTCGTGCCTTCGACCGCCACCAGCATGCACAACTTGGTTGTTGTCACGTTCTTGCCAACCCGGATGCTGGAATCCTGTCCGACTCGGACGTCCGCCCGCAGTGGTCCGCGATGGGGGCTTCTGCCACCCAGTTCCAGCACGCCGTTGTCACAATCGAACCGGACTTTCAGCCAGCCGATCTTGGCGGTCGGGTCGATGATCAGGGTGTTGTTGGATCCCCGAAAGGTCACGTGGATGTTGTTGGTGAACGTTGTGGGCGAAATGATCTTGTTGCCCCGGTCGTCGTTGTACGCGGAAACTTCGGTGAGCGTGGACATGCCCAAATCCTAGGCCACGCCCGCCATGGACCAGGTCCAGCAGATGCGTGAAACAGGGCGAATGCGCAACGCTTCGATCATTCGGCGCCACACTGCTCCACATTTCACCGGATTCAGACATCAAATCATCCATGTCAAGCACTGCGTCCAAGGTCCAGCCGTGGCCTTCGAGGAGGCGACCGGCATGCGCCCGGGACGGTCCTGTGGACTCGCTTCTGGCCGAGTCGAGATGCGCGCACAATACTTGATCGAGGCCCACGCAGGGGCCTTCCCGGGTCCTCCCCGCCCGGCCGGGATTCCAGCGCCAGCGACGGAGCCGAAAGTCACAAAACATGGCGTACAGGCCGTCCCGTCCCCACGCACCCTGGTCAGTACGCCGGGTTCGGTGCTTCATGGTCGGGTGGAGCGTCCCGTTGACACCGTGAACGCGACTCCCTGGAACCCGCTGGAGCTGGCCGAGTTCCCGGTTGCCACGGGGATGAAGGAAAAACGTGTTTATCGGTGGTCTTGACCTGCCGGCCGGGCACTTCGACCATGGAACCAGGCGGTCGACGAAGACCCGGCACTGCGCCTCGCCGCCGTCGGCCACGCGAGGTCATCGGGTCCCCGCGGGCCACCAGATCGGGGAGGCGACCGTCATGGCCGAACAACTGCAGATGAACGCGATTGGTGTTGCCGAGATGCAACATGCGGCGCTCGGGGAGGCGCGGCGCCTGATGCGCGAGGCCAAGGGCGACCGGCGGGTGGCCGCCCGCCTCGTCTACGACCTGCTGGTCGAACGCGGCTGGCTCGCAGCCGGTGAACGGGACGTGCTGGTCAAGATGCTCGAGGTCGGCACGGCGGGGAATGGTGCCGCCGACGCGCAGTACCGCGAGGTACGTCGGATGCACGACGGGTTGATCGTCTCCGGTGGCGCCAGCCCGGTTGCCCTGGCGCTGGCCGCCGGGGTGGTCGGATCCTATGAAGTCGTCGAAGCCAAGGACGGCACCGTCTCGGTGATGGCCGCCAGCAAGCGGAATTACCAGGCCGTGCTGGGCGCGGCCGGTGCGGTGATCGGAGGTGCCTTCGGCGGGGGACTGGGGGCGGCCGCCGGTGGGGCGATCGGCGGGGTCATCGGATACATCGTCGACGACTGCAAGGACTGACGAACGGACGGTTCCCGGCTACCAGCAGCGTGGGCCCGGCCTTGGATCACCGATGGCCGGGCCGCGTTCGACCTCGTCATCGGGCTCCCAGTCGTCGGGGTGCACTCCGGGCGGGAAATCCCCGGGCATGGTCGCCCGTCGAATTCCCTGCCGCTGGTCGCCTCGACCACGCCCGCTTCTCCCGCCCCGGACTAGATCCGCCTCCAGGATGGCCAGTGACCGTTCGACGTTGGTCTTGTTCACTCAAACTCCCTGCGGACGCGCAACCGGCCCCGCCCGAGGTGAAGGGGCGGAGCCGGTTGATGAGGCGCGGTATGGGGGGAACCGCGCCAGCGGCGCCAGAGACGGGGTGCCGCTGAAACCAGTCTAATCGAAAGTATGTTCGAATCCAAGCGGAGGGCGGCGGAGTGGTGCCACGGCGACCTGCACCGGTTGCGGACACGAAAAAGGGGCGTGCAACGCGCCCCTTCCATTTTCAATCTATAGCCTGCCGGGGGGCTTGCCGCAAGACCCCCGGTGTGCGGGAGAATCATCGATCGACGGTGGAACGGGCGGACGAGGGGACCTGGGAATGCGGCACGATATGGACGGCCTGGGCACACGCGAAGTTGTCTCTCCGCACGGGGAGGGGCAGCCTCCGCCGTTCGCGCTACCCGGCTACCTGGCGGTCAAGGCCGACCCGGAACTGATCGGCCCCGATGGCCGGTATTTCGCCACCCTGGAGCAAGCCCTGCGCGCATCGATCGCCGATGCGGCCCAGCGGCTCGATGCGGCCCGCAAGATGCCCGCCGGCCCGGGGCAGGAAGCCTGGGAGCGGGACATGGAGATCCACCGTCTCGGCAACCGGCTCCGTGCCCTGCGCCGCTACGGCCTGGACCTCTGCCTGGGCCGGATGGTCGGAGCCGACGGCGGTGACCCGGTCTACGTCGGACGCCTCGGCATCACCGATGCCACCGGAGCGCGGTTGCTCATCGACTGGCGCTCCCCGGCCGCCGAACCGTTCTTCGGCGCCACCCATGCCGATCCGATGGGGCTGGCGAGCCGGCGCCGGTACCGCTGGGACCACGGCGGCATCTCCGACTACTGGGACGAGGTCTTCACCCCCGGCGGCTTCAAGGCCGCCGCGGCACTCGATGACCAGTCGGCCTTCATCGCCAGCCTGGCCGGCAGCCGGGGCGATCGGATGCGCGATGTGCTCGGCACCATCCAAGCCGACCAGGACGCCATCATCCGCGCCGGATCCGAGGGCGCTCTCGTCGTGGACGGCGGACCGGGGACCGGCAAGACCGTCGTCGCCCTGCACCGCACCGCCTACCTGCTCTACTCCGATCCACGCCTGGGCCACCAGCGCGGCGGCGTGCTCTTCGTCGGCCCGCACCGGCCCTACCTGGACTACGTCTCCGATGTGCTGCCCAGCCTGGGGGAGGAGGGCGTCCAGACGGCCACCCTGGCGGACCTCGTGCCCGAGGGCGCCCACGCTCCCGCGGAACCCGACCCCCGGGTGGCCCGGTTGAAGTCCTCGGTGGGGATGGTCGAAGCCATTGAACCGGCCGTCGCCCTCTACGAACAGCTCCCGGTGGGCCGGACGCTCATCGAAACCCCCTGGGGCGAGGTCGTGCTCACCGCCCGCGACTGGCAGGAGGCCTTCAACGCCGTCGACCCCGGGGCCTCCCACAACGAGGCCCGCGAGGCCATCCGCGATTCCCTGCTCGCGATCCTCGGCGACCAGCTGGACGAGCTGGACGGGGACGAGCAGGACGGGGATGAGGACGACGGCGGCACCGGCTGGGATGGTGCCGAGGAGGCCTTCGACGCCTATGGGGGCGGAGCCGCGACACCTGACGGCGCGGCCCGGCAGTGGCTCGCCACGAGCCGGGGACTGGCCCGGGCCGTCGATCGGGTGTGGCCGGTGCTGGAGCCAACGGACGTCGTCGCCGACCTGTGGGGCCTTCCTGCCTATCTGGCCCGCTGCGCCCCCTGGCTGCAGCCGGCGGAAGTGGAGCTGCTGCACCGAGCGGACGCCCGCGCCTGGACCACCGCAGACCTGCCGCTGCTGGACGCCGCCCGGCGGCGCATCGGAGACCCCGAGGCCTCCGCACGCCGGCGGCGCCGGGCGGTCACCGCGGCAGCCGAGCGCCAACGCATGAACGAGGTGGTGGACCAGCTGATCGCCACCGACGATTCCGAGATGCACGTGATGTCGATGCTCCGGGGGCAGGACCTGCGCGCCGCGCTCGCCGATGACGACGCCGGTTCCGCGGACCCTGACCTGTTGGCCGGGCCGTTCGCCCATGTCGTGGTGGACGAGGCACAGGAGCTGACCGACGCCCAGTGGCAGATGCTGCTGGCCCGGTGCCCCTCGCGGAGCCTGACCATCGTCGGGGACCGGGCGCAGGCCAGGCACGGTTTCACCGAGACGTGGGGCGAACGCCTGGCCCGCGTGGGCTTCGACCGGATCGCGTTGGCACCGCTGTCCGTCAACTACCGCACGCCCCGGGAGATCATGGAGGTTGCCGAGCGGGAGATCCACGGCGCCATCCCCGACGCCAACGTGCCGACCTCGATCCGGTCCACGGGTCTGCCCGTTCGCCGGGGAACCGCATCTGAGGCGGCAGGCGTCCTCACGGACTGGCTCGAGAAAGCCGCGGACGGCAGCGCCTGCGTCATCCCCGCTGCGGGCAAGGCGCCCGCGGGCATCCCCGCCGACCCGAGGATCCGTTCGCTCACCCCGGAACTGGTCAAGGGGCTCGAGTTCGACCTGGTCGTCCTGGTGGACCCCGCGGACTTCGGGACGGGGGTCGAGGGATACGTCGATCGCTATGTGGCGATGACGCGGGCGACCCGGGAGCTGGTCGTCCTCACGGGCAGCTGAGTGTTCTGCTCGTGTTGTAGTCTCCTGGCGCCCGCCCTCGAGGAGTGCATCGGATAAACAGCAAGTTGACGAACCGTCCCATCCGGCCAGCAACGCCGAATTCCCTGTCAGTCAACTGCGAAGGAAGGGCCCTACGTGCCGGCGCTTTCGCCGTGGGCCATGCCAAACGGCCCCACAAGTACATCTGCTCAGTGAGGTGCCGGGCACGGTCGGCCGAGGAAACCGAGGGATCCTCCAGCATCCCAAACGTCCGCGGTACGGGTTAGGACCCACCCATGATGATCCTGGCCGTCGTCGTGGCAGCAGCCGATGCCGCAGAAGGAGGTTCTGCCCACTGGTGGGACGTGCTCGCGGGGCTCTCACCAATAGCTGATCTCATTGCCGCCGGTCTCGCTGCGTGGATCGCATTGAGAACTCTGAAACAGCGAAGTAGAGCCGACGACAGGAGCGCGTGGTGGCAACGGACCCAATGGGCACTGGACCGTGCCGTGGACGGGGTGGGGGAGGCGACGATCTTGGGGCTGGACAGCCTGCGGGTACTTGCCAAGAGCAATGCAGTTGATGACATGGACAAACGGCTTCTAGATGCAGCCTGGAACTCGGTCTTGCCTGTCTCCGAGTTGTCGGCGGATACTATTGGTGAAGGCCCGGAGCCCGAGCATGGTCTGGATGAGGGAAGGTAACGGCGGTGACACAGCCAATCAGCAAGTCATCGAAACGGCTTCCCCAGCAACGAACAAGATTCGTCTACATTCCCCAAAAGGGGGGCAAGACCTCTTTCCTTCGCAAGGCCAGCGCCGTGCGTTCGGCATCGAGGAAGCAAGACACCGGAGAATTTTTGCTGATGAGTGCCCCCTTGTCGCGAAAAGTGCAGTCCGCACAGGACGACGTCATGCAAAGCCGGATCGAACGCTCCGCCGCGCTTCTTCGAATGACTTTGGACGAGGAATTGGGGCGCACCACGCCCGAGAGCGTGAAAAAGATCGCCCGCGGAGCCGCTTGATTTGTTGAGCGTCGACCCCGTCCAGCGGAGTCCGCCTTGTTTCCACATTCCCATACGGCCTCTCCGACTGCCCATGGACACTCTCGGTGTGAAATGTGCTGACGGTGAATACGGATCGGCGAAAAGCTCGTCGACATCGCCGGGTTTCTGTGCCAGCACCACGGCGATTCCCCAACCGAAGACACTCCTGGGGGCATCGCGTTCGACGTTCAGCTTGATTCAGGGCGCCGCCAATAGGTTTGCGGCATAGTCAATGCGGAAATCTTCGGTAGCCACTTCTCCGGGTGCCGGGCATGTTCATCACCAGCAACGTCCATGCTGACCTTGCGGTGCAGCGGCCCGCAGGCCAGATCGATCCCACGCGTTCTCCGCCACCCCGGTAGCCGTCCGTCCTCCCGGGCAGCTGAAGTCCACTCGGCGACGCGCAGGCCGGCCGGCGCCAGTTGCTAAGCTCGACGGGTGCCTCAGGACAACGCAGAAACGCTTCGCGCCGCGATCCTCGGCACCGTGCTGGCTGCTGGACCGACGGGCGCCTGGGTGGAACCTGCGGGGGTGCGGGGCAAGACCCTGGTCACCGCGCTGGCCCTGGCGGCGGGAACGTCCGTCTCCGTCGCACAGCTCGCCGACGACATCTGGGCCGACGAACCACCCCGCGACCCACGTGCCGCCCTGCAGACGCTCGTCTCCCGCCTGCGCCGCTCGCTGGCCCCCGGGTTGATCGAATCCACCGCCGCCGGCTACCGGCTGGCCGCCACCGCCCAGAGTACCGACCTGGGTCGCGCCGAGGCACACCTCGCGCAGGGGCGCAGCGCCCTCGCGCGCGGGTTGCCCGCCGAAGCCGCTGTACTGGCGACGACGGCACTCGGCCTGCAGCGCGGCGAACCCGGGGCCGATCTGGGGGAGGCCGAACTGGCGGACGTGCTGGCCGGTCGCTGGGCCGGCGTGCGCAGCCAGCTGCTTGAGCTGCGGGCCGAGGCCCGGATCCGCACCGGCGACGGCCAGGGCGCCCTGGCGGACCTCGACCTGCTCGGCGAGCCCTCGACAGCCGACGACGCCCGGGTGGACCTGCGCATGCGCGCCCTCGAGGCCGCGGGCCAACGCAACGACGCCCTGCGCCTCTATGCCCGCCACCGCGCCGCACTGCGCGATGGCCTCGGCACCGACCCCTCCCGCGAACTGGCGGACCTGCATGCGCGCCTGCTCTCCAGCGACGCCCGCCCCGCGGCGGCCCACACCGCCATCGGCCTGCGCACCGCGCCCAACCCCCTGCTGGGGCGCGCCGCGGACCTCACAGCGCTCGCCGACCTGCTGCGAACCGGCCGGCTCGTGACCATCCTCGGGCCCGGCGGACTGGGCAAGACACGCCTGGCCCAGGAAGCGGCCCGGGCGGCCACCGAACACACCCCCGCCGTCGTCTTCGTCGAACTCGCCGGCGTGGGCACCGGTGAAGACCTCGCGCTGGCCCTGGCCACGACGTTGGGGATCCGCGAGGTCACCACCCTGAAGTCCGCCGACGAGGTCCCCGCCCGGCTGGACATCCGCGAGCGCATCCTCGGCGTGCTGGCCGAGCGAGAGACCCTGCTGGTCATGGACAACTGCGAGCACCTGCTCGACGGAGCCGCCGGTTGGATCGCCGACATCTTGGCCGCCACCACCACGGTCGGAATCCTGGCCACCAGCCGCTCGCCGCTGTCCATCGCCGCCGAACAGGTCTACCCGCTCGAGCCGCTGGATGCGGCCGAGGACGGCGCCGCCGTCGAGCTCTTCATGGCCCGTGCCCGCGCCGCCCGGCCCTCCGCGACCCTGCAGCCGGGGGCCGTGGCCGAGCTGTGCACCCGGCTGGACGGACTGCCGCTGGCCATCGAACTGGCAGCGGCCCGCGTGCGCTCCATGTCCGTCGAGGAGATCGGGCGCCGCCTGCGCGACCGCTTCGCCCTCCTGACCGTTGGTGAGCGCACCGCACCGGCGCGCCACCGCACGCTCGCCGCGGTGATCGACTGGAGCTGGAACCTGCTCTCGCCCACCGAACAGCGCCTGCTGCGCCGGCTCGCGGTCTTCCCCGACGGCTTCGGCGCCGAGGCAGCCCAGGCGGTCGGCGGTTTCGACTCCGCGGACGACGTCGGCAACGACCTGGACGGGCTCGTCACCCAGTCCCTGGTCACCGTCACCGAGGACCCCACTGCCGGGATGCTGCGCTACGGGATGCTGGAGACCGTCCGCGAGTTCGGGGCGCTGGCCCTGGAGGGATCGGGCGAGGCCGCGGAGGTGCGGACCGCGGTGCTCGGCTGGGGAACCGCCTACGTCAGGACCATGCTGCCCGAGCTGGACGGCACCGACCAGCTGCGGGCGCTGCACGCGTTCGCCACGGAGCAGGAGAACCTGGTCTGGCTCTTGCGCACCGCCCTGGAGCGCAGGGACGTGCCGGCGACGCTGGCGCTCTACGCGGCGCTGGGTTATTTCTGGTCCATGAGCGGCGCCCACTCCGACCTGGCGTCCTTCGCGGACGCGGCGATCCGGGTGTCCTGGCGCCATGCCGCCACCGAGCAGACCCGCGACACCGCCGTCCTGGCCTTCGTGCTCGGCGCCAGCAGCCTCCCGTTCGGGAACCGCCGTTCGGGGCTGCTGGCCCTGGGAAGCCTCCGCCGCACCCTGGACTCGGGCACCTCCTCGTCTCCGCGCGTCGCCGCCCTCGCCGACCTCCTGCTCACTGGCACCCACGGGATCCCCGCGGTCCGCGCGGCCATCCACCGGTACGAACGCTCCGCCGATCCCGCAGTGGAGGGCATCGCCCGGCTGTTCGCCGCCCAGCTGGCCGAGAACGACGGCAACATGCCCGCCGCCCTGGCCTCGTCGCACCGGGCCTACGACCTGGCCGTGGGGGAGCGCCAGGTCTGGTCACAGGCCACCGCCTCGCAGCATCTGGCCGAACTGTACGCCCAGCTGGGCGACACCGAATCCGCGCTTGCCTGGATCAAGACCTCCCGTGCCGGCCTGACAGCCCTGCAATCGCGCCCCGACCTGCAACAGCTCGACTGGCTGGAGTCGCTCACGCGGCTCGTCGCCGGGGAGCACGACGGCGGGACCCGGGTCTTCGAGGAGATCATCACGGCCGACTCCCACCAGGGCGAGGGACCCGGCGACCGCCGATCACTCGGATACGCCGGGCTCGCCGAGGTGGAACTGGCAGCGGGAAACACCGCGGCGGCCCTTCGGCTGTACCGGAAGGGCTCGGGGCCGGGCACCGTGGCCCTGCGCGATCCCTGGCTGCGCATCGTCACCGCCGCCGCCGTGGTCGCCCACGTGGTGGCCGGGAACCCGGATCCGGAGTTCACCCGCACCCGGTCCCGTCGTCTGCGCACCATCGTGTTCGCCGACCTGCGGCTCCGGCCCGATGCAGCCGATCGGCCCATCATCGGCTGCTCCCTGCTGGCCATCGGCCGCTGGCTGCTCCGGCCCGCAGACCTGCCGCCGGAAACGGACCTCCGCGACACGGGGCTGGAACTGGTCCTGCTGTCCGGGATCCTGGGCGTGCGCCAGACGCTTCCCGCGCTGAACCTCGCCGCCGTGCTGGCGGGCCTGGACGCGGAGCACCCCCGCGAGGCCATTCAGGCCGCGCGGGGGCGGGTGGCCGGGCTGTCGCCGGCGGACGGACTGGAACGGGCCGCGGATTTGCTGCACGGCACGGCGGTCCGTGCCGCGTTGGACGCCACCCGTTCCTGAGCTTCCGCTACGCCTTGCGCATGTAGGCGCGGACGGTCAGCGGGGCGAAGACCGCCACGATGACGGCGGCGCCCACCAGCGAGGTGACCATATCCAGGCCGAAGACGCCGTCGTTCACGAGGTCGCGGACCGCGCTGACCAGATGCGAGACGGGGTTCACGTTCACGAATCCCTGCAGCCAGCCCGGCAGCGTGTCCACCGGGACGAAGGCATTGGAGAGGAAGGTCAGCGGGAACAGCACGATCATGGAGATGCCTTGAACGCTCGAGGCGCTGCGGGCGATGACGCCGAGGAAGGCGAAGATCCAGCTGATGGCCCAGGAGCACACGATGACCAGCAGGCCCGCCAGGACCACGGCGCCGATCCCGGCCTCGGGACGGAACCCGAGCACGTAGCCCATGCCGAACGTGAGCGTCGTGGCGATCGCGTAACGGACGGTGTCGGCCAGCAAGGCGCCGGCGAGCGGGGCGATGCGGGCGATGGGCAGGGACTTGAACCGGTCGAAGACGCCCTTGTCCATGTCCTCGCGCAATTGCGTGCCGGTGACCACCGACGTCGTGATCACGGTCTGGACCAGGATCCCGGGGATCAGCAGGGGCAGGTAGCTGGTGGTGTCCCCGGCGACGGCCCCGCCGAAGAGGACGGTGAACATCAGCGTGAAGAGGATGGGCTGCAGCGTGACGTCCATGAGCTGTTCGGGCGTTCGCTTGATCTTCAGCAGCCCGCGGTAGGCCATGGCCAGGGAGTTGCGGAGGGTCTGGGCCGCCGAGGTGTGGTTGCGCAGTTGGCGCTCGGCGCCGGGGATGATGGTGATGGTGCTCATGCGTTGATCCTTGTCGGTGCGGTGTCGTTCGCGGGGTTGGTGGGTTCGGCGGAGTGCCCGGTGATGCCCAGGAAGACCTCGTCGAGGGTGGGCTTCTGCACGCTCATCTCCGTCAGGGCAATACCGGCCGCGCGGAGTTCCAGCAGCAGGTCGGTGACCCGGTCGACGCCGGTCATCGGGGCGGTGATGCGTGCGGCCTCGGGGGAGATCGTGCCGGCAATGCCCAGGACCCGCTGGATGATCCCCAGCGATGTGGGCAGGTCGGCCGGGTCCTGCACCCGCAGCTGCAGGGAGGAGCTGCCCACGGTGGCCTTGAGCTCATCGGGGGTGCCCTCGGCGACGACCTTGCCGCGGTCGATGACCGCGATGCGTGACGCCAGCTGGTCGGCCTCGTCGAGCATCTGGGTGGTCAGCAGGACGGTGGATCCGCTGGCGATGAGCCGGCGGATGGTCTCCCACATCTGGGTGCGGGTCCGCGGGTCCAGCCCGGTGGTGGGTTCGTCGAGGAAGATCAGCGGGGGCTGGGCGATCAGGCTGGCGGCCAGGTCCAGGCGCCGGCGCATGCCGCCGGAGAACTTCGCCAGCGGGCGACGGGCCGCTTCGGCCAGACCGAACTCCTCGAGCAGTTCCCCGGCCTTGCGCCGGGACTCCTGCCGGCCCAGGCCGAGCAGACGGGAGAAGATGACCAGGTTCTCGGTGGCGCTGAGCTTCTCGTCGACGGAGGCGAACTGGGCGGTGACGCCGATGAGTTGGCGGACCACCTGTGCCTCGGCGACGACGTCGTGCCCGAAGATGCGTGCTTGGCCGCCGTCGGGGCGCAGGAGGGTGGCCAGCATGCTGATGGTGGTGGTCTTGCCGGCGCCGTTGGGGCCGAGCACGCCGTAGACGGTGCCGGTCTTGACCTGCAGGTCGACGCCATCGACGGCGCGGTGGGTGCCAAAGGTCTTGACCAGGTCGTGGGCCTCGATGGCCCAGTCGTTCGTGGTGTCCATGGATGGTTCCTTTCATCCGGGTGTGGATCGGTGTTGGAACCATCGTGGGCCGGGCCGCTGTCATGGCGCTGTCGCGGCGCTTGCACGCGCTGACATGCGCAGGCGCAGGGTGTGAGTGGTCTCACCGACGCGAATGCGCGGATCGATCGGGGACGACCTAGAATGGAGGTGGGCCCAGCCCATGGGGAAAGATCCTGATACCCCGCCAAACCGTATCTGCAATGGTGCTTTCGCGGTGCCAACCGGCCAGTGGATCCCGGCCGGCTGAATTGGAAGGACAATTAGTGACCCAGCAGTCTGTCGCCGCCCAGGAAGAATGGAGCGGCCGCGAGGAACTCGCCGAGGCCATGATTCCCCTGATCGGACGTCTCTACCGCAAGAACAACGTGGTGACCTCCATCTACGGGCGCAAGCTCATCAACAAGTCCCCGATCGACATCCTCAAGGCCCATCGCGTGGCCCGCCACATCGACGGCGCGGAACTGCCGCTCAACGAGACGTTCCCGCTGCTCCAGGGTCTGGACGCCCTGGACCTCGGCGCGGTGTCGGTTGACCTGGCCCGCCTCTCGCGCAAGTTCAAGCAGCAGGGCAACGGCGCCTCGCTGCAGGACTTCCTGGCCGCCGAATTCGCCACCCAGACCGGCGGCGCCGGCGCCTCCGAGGCCGAGCCGCGCGACATCGTGCTCTACGGCTTCGGGCGGATCGGCCGCCTGCTGGCCCGCATCCTCATCGAGCGTGGCGGCTATGGGCTGCGCCTGCGCGCGATCGTGGTGCGCAAGAACGGCGAGAACGACATCATCAAGCGCGCCTCGCTGCTGCGCCGCGACTCCGTGCACGGACCCTTCGAGGGCTCGATCACCGTTGACCAGGAGAACAACACCATCCTGGCCAACGGCACGCTGATCCAGGTCATCTACTCCAACGACCCGACCACGGTGAACTACACCTCCTACGGGATCGACAACGCCATCGTCGTGGACAACACCGGCCGCTGGCGCGACCGCGAGGGCCTGAGCCAACACCTGAAGGCCAAGGGCGTCTCCCGCGTGCTGCTCACCGCACCGGGCAAGGGCGATGTGAAGAACATCGTCCATGGCATCAACCACGGTGACATCACCGCCGACGACGAGATCGTCTCGGCCGCCTCGTGCACCACGAATGCGATCACCCCGGTCCTGAAGGCGATCAACGACGAGTACGGCGTCGCCCACGGCCACGTGGAGACCGTCCACTCGTTCACGAACGACCAGAACCTCACGGACAACTTCCACAAGGGGGACCGCCGGGGCCGCGCCGCCGCGCTGAACATGGTCATCACCGAGACCGGCGCCGCCAAGGCAGTGTCCAAGGCGCTGCCCGAGTTCGAGGGCAAGCTGACCGGCAACGCCATCCGCGTTCCCACCCCCGACGTCTCCATGGCCATCCTGAACCTGAACCTGGAGAAGGAGACCACCAAGGAGGAGCTGAACACCTACCTGCGCCAGACCTCCCTGGGCGCCGAGCTGCACAAGCAGATCGACTACATCGACTCCCCGGAGATCGTCTCCACGGACTTCGTCGGCTCCCGCCGCGCCGGCATCGTCGATGGCCTGGCGACCATCGCCAACGGCAAGAACGCCGTCGTCTACGTCTGGTACGACAACGAGTTCGGCTACTCCTGCCAGGTCGTGCGCGTCATCGAGGAACTGGCCGGCACCCACCCGAAGGCCTTCCCGGCCGTCGAGGAAACCGCGCAGGTCGAGCTGAACGTCTAGGCTCCACCGGCAACAACAGTGGGCGGCCATCCCGTGAGGGGTGGCCGCCCACTGCTGTCTTGACCGGGAACGACGGCGGTGCCGACCTTCTCGGGCGGGGCGTGCCTTGATCCCGGATGGGAGAATCACTGCATGACCGTAGGCATTCGGCCGGCAACTCCGGCAGACCATCAAGCCATCGAACAGGTGGAGAACGATGCCGACCAGCTGCTGATCGACCGGTTCTCGCCTGCACGGTGGGAGCCCGCCCCAACGGGGGCGTCGCGGGCCGCGGAACCGGGGTTCCTGTTGGTTCTGGAAGGTGGGGAGCAGCAGGGGGTCATCGGCTTCGTGCACGTCATCACCCACGGCCCGCTGGCCCACTTGGAGCAGCTGGCAGTGCGCGTCGACCATGGTCGACGTGGCCACGGCGGCCGGCTCGTGGATGCGGCAAAGGTCGAGGCCCGCAATCGTGGCCACCGGACGCTGACGCTGCGGACCTATGCGGATATCCCGTGGAACGCGCCGTTCTATGCGAAGCGCGGGTTCGTGGAAGTCGAGTCGCGTACGGAGTTCCATCGCGAACTCGCCGCCGTCGAGGAGCGGCTGGGACTGCCAGCTTGGGGAAGGCGCATGCTCATGGAAGCCGTCCTGCGCTGAAGCCGTCAGCTGCTGGGCGATAACGCAGGGCAACAGCCCCCGACCGGAACTCGTGGCGACCCACCACCGCCAGCTGGATGCGATCGCGCAGACCGGCCAACAAAGTCGGCCCGTGTCCGGCGACGACCGGCTGCACCAGGAACTCGTACTCGTCGATCAGTCCCAGATCGGCCAACGCCAGGGGGAGCGTCACTCCGCCGACCCATAGGCCCTCGCCTGGCTCCTGCTTGAGTCGCTGGACCGCTGGCCCCACGTCGCCTTGCACCAGCTCGGCATTCCAATCGGCCCGGCTCAGCGTGCTCGAGACGACGTACTTCTTTGCCCGGTCGATGGTCTCGGCGAACGGAATCTCCCACTCTTCCATCCAGTCGGGCCAGGTGCCCGTGATCGGCTTCCGCCACGCCGATTCCATCATCTCGTAGGTCACCCGGCCGAAGAGCAGGGCATCGGCTCGCGCCATTTCGGTAGCCCAGTAGCGCATCGACTCCTCGTCCGGCGGGGACCCGGCCTCGTGGTGGACGCAGCCGTCAAGCGTGACGTTGATCGAGTATCGAAGGGATCTCATCCTGCTGCTCTTCCCTGAAGTGCGAGTGGTCTCGGGAGCTGAGGCAAGACTACTGCCGGCTCCCTCTCCTGTCTGCGTCCCGACATGAAGTCCAAAGGACCGACGGACCAGCGTCTGAACGTCGAATAGTCTGCGACAGCGCAACCCGGGGGTAATCCACCAGTGGTTTGGTACCCGCGGCGTCCTCCCAGAACTGACCGTCGCCAAGCCTGGCGGGAACGTCTCCCGTGGGCAACGGATACCCTGCTGTCCGGGGATCCCCACGGCCGGCGGATTGGCGGCGCAGCACTGGAGGCTGTTTCGACGTTCAAGCTGCGAACTGACGAGGACCCGCTCATGCTGAGGGCCATCGCCAGCAATCAACAGGGGGACGCGATCGGTGAGCTCCAATCAAGCGAGACGGAGAGAAATCCGGACGTGGACGCGGCCGGAGACGAGAGGGATGATGAAACCAACGACAGGGGAGCCCACGATGGGCTGGGGTCACCAGATGAAGAAGTGGCGGCATGCTTCCGGCGCACCACAGCAGGACCCACGAGAGGGCCGCGCAATCCTCAAGCGCGGAATAGCGCCGCTGCCCGATGGCAATATGCAGTCACTCTGCCATCACGCGGCATCACTGTGGTGGCCAACGACCTCGGACAGGCCCAGTACATCGATGACCTGGAAGCCGTGATCGAGGCCAACAGCTAGTGCCGACTGCCGGGATCAGTGCCCGAACGGGTCCGGGTCGACGCCCGGCATCCAGGAATTGCCCGGTACGCCCCATTCGAGGGACTTCATGGCCTTCTTCCACCGCTTGGCCCACTTGGCGTTGAGCTTGTCGACGTAGAGGTAGCCGTCGAGGTGGTCGTATTCATGCTGCATCATCCGCGCGAACCAGCCGGTCGCCTCGAAGTCCAGCGGGTTGCCGTCCCCGTCGAAGCCCATGACCCGGGCGTACTCGGCCCGCTTGAGCGGGAAGGACAGGCCCGGTGCCGAGAGGCAGCCCTCGGCCTCGTCGTCGGGATCCGGCTGGGCCTGCGAGACCTTGCCGAGCACGATGCGCGGGTTCACCAGCACGCCCTCGGCGGGGACTCCGTCGTCGTTCTCCATGGCGTAGGTGAAGATCCGCAGGCCGATGCCGATCTGCGGTGCCGCGAGGCCGACGCCGTTGGCGGCGTGCATGGTCGCGTACATGTCGGCGATCAGGGCGCGCAGCTCGTCGTCGAAGTCGGTGACCTCGACGGCACGGGCATGCAAGGCTGGATCGCCGTAGACGACGACGGGGCGGACGGGCATCGGGGCCTCCTGTGATGCGGCACGGATGGTGACGGCGAACGAAAAAGCCGCCCCGGACGGATCCGGGGCGGCTGCCTGGGGTGAGTAACGGGGCTTGAACCCGCGACCTTCTGGACCACAACCAGACGCTCTGCCAACTGAGCTATACCCACCATTGCGTCTCTCAACGCGGTGCCCGCACCCTTCGGTATTCCTACCGGAGGTCCGGGCAACGGATACTAGTTTACACACTTTCGCGCGCCCGCGCGCCACCGAGGAGCCAGCGCGGCGAAGTGTGGCGGGGAACACGTCCCGCCGGCATTCAGCCGGCGGTGGTGCCCTCCACGGCGGCCGCATCCCCGGCGGCGAGGGCCGCCGTGATGGCCTTGGCGGTCTTGCTGTCCGGACCGGGGGCGGGGACCATGACGGCCTGGCGGTAGTAGCGCAGCTCGTTGATCGAATCTCGGATGTCGCCCAGCGCGCGGTGGTTGCCGGTCTTCGCCGGGGACTGGAAGTAGGCGCGCGGGTACCAGCGGCGGGCGAGCTCCTTGATGGTGGAGACGTCGATGACCCGGTAGTGCAGGTGGTCGACGACGCCCGGCATGTCGCGGGCCAGGAAGTTGCGGTCCGTGCCGATGGTGTTGCCGGCCAACGGGGCCTTGCCCGGATCGGGGACCCACGCCCGGATGTACTCGAGGACCTGCTCGGTGGCCGTGTCCAGGTCCAGCCCGGCGTCGAGCTCCTCGAGCAGGCCGGAGGAGGTGTGCATCTGGCGCACGAAGTCGTTCATCTGCTCGAGCGCCTGCGCCTCGGGTTTGATGACGACGTCGACGCCCTCGCCCAGGATGTTCAGTTCCGGGTCGGTGACCAGGACGGCAACTTCGATCAACGCGTCGGCTTCCAGGCTCAGCCCGGTCATCTCGCAATCGATCCACACAATGTTTTCAGCTGAAATAGGCACGAAGCCAATCTACCGGATGCCGCCCGGGGGAGCGGGGGCGGCGCGGGAGCTACTGCGGAACGCCGCTGAGGAAGTAGAGCACGACGAACACGACGGCGGCCGTGACGCCGACGACGGCCGCGGCGACGGCGTTCAACCCGACCAGCGGGGAGCAGACGACCACGAGCACGGCGACGAAGAGCCCCCACCCCAGCAGGGCGCCCTGCCGGGTCGTGTTCTTGCCCTCACTCGAGGCATGCCGGCCCACTGAATCCCCCTGCTGTTGCACCGCGATGCCCGGCGGATGCCAAGGCTGCCACCAGCCTAGGGCCACGGGCGGGCGTTCGGCGGGAACCGGCGTCGTGCCGCGGTGTGGCGGGGCCACGATGCTAACATCGGGTGAGTATTTCAGCGGGCCCCGGGCCCCGGATCCCGGTCCTGCACAGTCTCCAACGGCCGCGGACGGGAGCCGGCGCGGGCCGCACGATCAACGGAAACGAGCCGATGGCGATGAGCAGGGTCGAGACGGGTGCGGGGACCCGTCCACGCAATCGCGCGCCCCGGATGATCCTGGCCGAGGGATTCATCGGCGCGTTCCTGGTGCTGTTGGGTTCCTACGGCATCGGCTGGCTGGCCAGCGTCTCGCCGCTGAACCGCAACCAGCTGCTCATCGCGGTGCGCACCGAACAATGGGGCGTCATCACCGCCACGGTCGTGCTGACCGTCGGCTGCTGGATCATGTTCCGGTCCTGGCTGCGGCTGGGCCAGGAGCTGGCCGGCTGGGCGGAGGGATCCCTGCGGGTCGTGCGGCAGGCGTGCTGGCTCTGGGGTGCGCCCCTGCTGCTCGCCCTGCCGATCTTCAGCCGCGACGTCTTCGCCTACATCGGCCAGGGCCGGCTGGTCACCGCCGGGCAGGACCCCTACGTGGACGGCATCTCCACGCTGTCCAACTGGTTCCAGCTCGGCGCCGACGTCACCTGGGCGGAGGCGGAAACCCCCTACGGGCCGCTGTTCCTCACCCTGGAGCGGCTGGTCAACCTCGTCGCCGGGACCTCGCCCGACGCCTCGGTGTTCCTCTACCGGCTGGTCGCCTACGCCGGTGTCATCGTCTGCATGGTCTACGTGCCCAAGCTGGCCGGGCTCCACGGCGTCTCCGGGGCGAAGGCGCTGTGGATCACGGTGTCGAACCCGCTGTTCCTGATCAGCTTCATCGCCAGCGCCCACAACGACGCGCTGATGGTCGGCCTCGCCGTCGCCGGAACCTACTACGCCGCCACCCGCCGCGGGATCCTCGGCGTCGTCCTGGTCACCGCCTCGATCGGCATCAAGCCGATCACCATGGTCATCCTGCCGTTCATCGGGCTGCTGTGGGCCGGGCCGGGTTCCTCCTGGACCCGGAAGTTCCTCTACTGGGCCTACACGCTGGCGCTGTGCCTGGGGATCATGGCCGTGATCGGGTGGGCCAACGGCTACGGCTTCGGCTGGCTCAAGGTCATGCTCGGCACCGGCACGGGGACCGTCTTCTTCGCCCCGGTGGGGCTGTTCACCAACTTCTTCAGCGGGGCCTTCGACGCGCTGGGCCTGCCATCGAACTGGGTGCTGGACGTCGTGAAGGTCGTCGCCCGGGTGGCCTCGGTCCTCGTCGTGCTGTTCCTGATGTTCAGGGGGCGGCACTCCCACCTGGTCCAGCGGCTGACGCTGGCCTTCGCGGCGCTGGTCGTGCTGTCCCCGATCATCCAACCGTGGTACCTGCTGTGGCTGTTGCCCTTCTTCGCCGCCACCGGGATCCGCGACGACTGGCAGATCATCTGGGTGTACTTCACGGTGGCGTTCTTCGTCGCCTTCGGCGCCGCCGACCAGATCTTCATCTGGCAATTCCTCGACGCCCTGGACCCCTGGGTCAAGCACCTCTCCACGGGCATCTCCTGGGCGGCCATGGCCTATCTGGCCCTCCTCGACCCGAAGACACGACGGCTCTTCCTGGGCTTCTGGGCCTCCGCGCGCACGACCTGGTCCGACCTGCGCCTGCGGTTGAACCGGCGCAAGGAAGCCAGCTGAATGCCCGCACTTGACCGCCGGCGCACGCGGGCGAGGACCGCCGCCCTGACCGAGGCGATGCTCGGGCTGCGGCACCGCATCGAGGAGATGCCGCTGCTGCACCGGCTCGCCGGTGGCGACGAGGCCCAACGCGGCGTCGCCATGGCCCAGGGGTTCATCGCCTCGCTGATGATCATGGTCGGCTCCTGGGGCGTCGGATGGCTGGCGCAGACCCAGGATTCGATCTTCGCGCGCACCACGATCCTGAACCCGTTGCGGGTCGAGACGGCGGGGGTCATCGCCTGCACCATCCTGTTGGCGCTGGGCTCGATGGTGCTGTGCCGGGCCTGGCTGCGCTTCGGCCAGCGCGGCGGCCGGCACAGCCCGGCCTCCCTGGCCACGGTGCGCAACACCGTGCTGCTCTGGTCCGCGCCCCTGCTCTTCGCGTTCCCGATCTTCAGCCGCGACGTCTACTCCTATCTGGGCCAGGGCCGGTTGATGCACGCCGGCCTGAGCCCCTACTCGAACTGGATCTCGCAGCTGCCCGGCTGGTTCGCCCAGGGATCGGACAGCCTCTGGGCCGAATCCGCCTCCCCGTACGGGCCCCTGTTCCTGCTGGCGTCCCAGGGTGTCTACTTCATCACCGGCGGCGTCCCCGAGGCGGCGGTCATGCTGTTCCGGCTGCTGGCCGTGGCCGGAGTGCTGCTGTGCCTGTATGCGGTTCCGCGGCTGGCCGGCCAGCTGGGCTCCGATCCCACCTGGGCGGTGTGGATCTCGCTGGCCAACCCGCTGTTCCTGCTGACCATGATCGGCGGCGCGCACAACGACGCGCTGATGATGGGCGGACTGCTCATAGGGTTCGTCTGGGTGCGCCGCGGACGCCGGCTGGCCGGCATCCTGGCCGTCACCGGGGCGATCGCCATCAAGCCGATCGTCGTGCTGGCCCTGCCGTTCATCGGACTGGCCATGCTGCCGGCCACCGCCACGCTGGGACGCAAGATCGGCGCCTGGGCCTACACCGCCGTCGTCTCGGGGGCCGCCCTGACGTTCTTCGGGTGGGTGTCCGGGCTCTGGTTCGGCTGGATCAAGGCCATGGCCACCGCCGGATCCGCTGCCTTCCCGTACGCCCCGGTGGGCCTGCTCGGGCTCGGCGTCGGCTGGCTGGCCGAACGGGCCGGAGGCGACCTCGAAGCGACCGCCGACCTCGTCTACACGATCTTCAAGGCCGTCGCGCTGGGCTTTGCCATCTGGCTGGCGTTCCGCCGCCCGGCGACCTCGCCGGTGCTGTACTGCGCGTTCGCGCTGCTGGCGACCATCGTGCTGGCCCCCATCATCCAGTCCTGGTACGTGCTGTGGCTGATCCCGCTCTTCGCCGCCTCCCGCGTCTACACCGGCGGCTGGGTCCGCTTCTGGTACCTGCTGAGCATGCTCCTGGTGCTCGTCGGCGTGGTCGACCAGCTCAGCGTCGCCCAGTGGATCAGCCTGCTCTGGGTCCGGTTGCTGGCCGCCGGCATCGGCCTGCTCTACCTGGGATACCTGGTCTTCTCCGATCCCCGCACCTCAGCACTCTTCACCCGGGGCCCCGGCCCCGATCCCACCGAGAACAGAAACGAGGCCACCGAGTCGTGACTTCACCGCTGAACACCCTGCGCACCGCACGCGAGGCCACCCGCCCGGTCATCGGGTGGCTGCTGGTGGCCACCGTCATCGGCGCCATCCTGGCCGTGCTGACCAAGCAGTGGTGCCGCGTCAACGGCTGGTCCGGCGCCGACCAGCACATCCACATGTGCTATTCGGACTTCGCCCAGCTGTTCGGCACCCGCGGGCTGGCCGACAAGCTCTTCCCGTTCTACACCGGCCTGCCGCAGGACCAGGCGCTGGAGTACCCGGCGCTGCTGGCCGTCATCGCCGGGGTGACCGCGTTCCTGGTCCCGGGCATCGGCTTCAGTCCCGAACGCCAGCTGGCCTACTTCGACATCAACTCGCTGGGCTCCTTCATCTGCTGGGCGATCATCGTGGTCGCCGTCGCCTACAGCGCCCGCAAGCGCAGCCGCGACGCCCTGCTGGTGGCCCTGGCCCCGGGGATCATCCTGACCAGCCAGCTGAACTGGGACCTCTGGGCCGTCATGTTCGCCACCGTGGGCATGCTGGCGTTCTCCCGGAAGCGCATCTACCTCGCCGGCGTGCTGCTGGGCCTGGGCGCCGCCGCGAAGCTCTACCCGTTCTTCCTCTTCGGGGCGATCCTGGTGCTGTGCTGGCGCTCCGGGCGCATGGCCGCGTTCTGGAAATCCCTGGCAGCCGCCGTCGTTGCCTGGCTGGTGGTCAACGTCCCGTTCATGCTCACCGCGTTCGACGAGTGGTCCCGCTTCTACACGTTCTCCTCCGAACGCCCGATCAGCTTCTCCTCGATGTGGCTGGCGTTCACCTGGACCGGGCTGGACGGCAAGGGCTTCTCGATGCTCTCCAACGCCTGCTTCGCGCTGGCCTGCCTGGGCATCGCCTACCTGGCCCTGTCCGCCAAGCGGCGCCCCCGGATGGCCCAGCTGGCGTTTTTGATCATCGCCGCGTTCATCATCTTCAACAAGGTCTACTCCCCGCAGTTCGTCATGTGGCTCATCCCGCTGTACATCCTCGCCCGGCCGCGCTGGCGCGAATTCCTGCTCTGGCAGCTGCTCGAGGCCTACCACTGGGCCGCCGTGTGGCTGATGAGCGCCGAGATCGTCGGCGACGGCACGTTCGGCGCCGGCAATCCCTGGATCGAGATCGCCTACGGCACCGGCATCGCGGCCCACATGGGCATGGTCATCTATATCTGCGTGCGCATCATCGGCGACATCCGGCACCCGGACCGGGACCTGGTCCGGGCCGAGGGCGATGACGACCCGATGGGCGGCCCGATCGAGGACGCACCCGACAAGTTCGTCCTGCCCGCCCGGCGCTGAGCGGCGGCGGCACGGCCTGCCGCCTAGCTGGCGATGCTCTTGACGATTTGCCGGGCCACGATGGCGTTGACCACTGGCAGGGTGGCCGCCCGCAGGACCCACCGGCGCACGCGCTGCTGCCGGACGGTCTCCGGCAGGAACATCCACACGGCCCGCCGACCCGAGGCCTGGGCAGCCTCGATGACGGGCCGCCACTCGCGCTCGAAGCCGGCCAACACGGCGGGGATATCATCCCGCGCCCGCACGGGACCGAGCAGGTCGCCCAGCAGCGCCCCGCCGGCGATGGCCAGCGAGCCGCCCTGCCCGGCGACCAGCGACACCGCCGAGCATGCGTCACCGACCAGGATGGTCCTCTCGCGGTGCCAGCCCGGCATCACCACCTGCGCCACGACGTCGTCGTACGGGTCCGGCGGGCACAGTTCCAACATCCGATCGACCTCCGGACCGAGCCCCGCGAAGTTCCGGCGCAGGCGGGTGGGTGCGTCGACGTCGATGCCATCGGCAGCGATCGCCTGTTCGCGGTAGACCATGAAGGTCGCGACCTGGCCGGTGCGCAACCCGTACAGCCCCACGGTGCGGTCCAGGCTGTCCGTGAGCACGAACCGCCGGCCCAACCGGGCCGCCAGGGCCGGCTCGTCCGCGATGTAGGCGGCGGCGCGCATGCCCAGGGGGCGCAGGTAGTCCGCCTCGGGCCCGAAGAGGGAGCCGCGGACCGCCGAATGGATGCCGTCGGCGCCAATGAGCACGTCCGCTTCCAGCGTGGACGGTTCGGTTCCGGGGAGGGAGACGGAGACGACCCCGCCGCCGTCCCGGTACCCGGTGGGGCGACGGGCATAGTGCAGGCGCACCCGGCCGGCGGGGACGTCGTCGAGCGCATCGCGGGCGGCCAGCTCCATGTCGGGGCGCAGCAGGGTGAGGACCCTGCCCCCGGCCGCACGGGAGAAGCGTTCGTAGTCCAGCATGGCGGTCGCCTTGCCGGCGGAGTCCACGTATTCGGCGGCCTCGACCGGGTAGGCGACGTCGGCCAAGCGCGGATACAGGCCGATGCGTTCGGAGGCGGCGACGCCGGGGCCGAAGAAGTCCATCATGTAGCCGGCATCCCGTGGGCCGGGGGACTGCTCCACGACGTCGACTTCCCAGCCGGCGAGCCCGAGCTGGCGGGCCGTGACCAGTCCGGCGATTCCGGCCCCGACGATGATTGCGCGCATGTGCGCCTCCTGGCCCCGATGGTGGTGGGACCCATTATCCTCCCGCGACCGCCCGGGGGATACGCCGCGCGGGCATCTGGATGGGGCCTACAAGGCCAGGGTCGAATCCTCCGTGAGCCGGTGGTAGGTGCGGTCGTGGTAGACCAGCGGGCCGCCGTCGCCGTCCTGGCGCCGGACCTCCAGCACGGTGGCGATCACGACCCGGGACGAGCCGACGTCCACCCGCTCGGCCACCGAGCAGCGCAGTGCCCAGGCGGCACGGCGCAGCAGCGGTTCCCCGGTCGGCAGGTATTCCCACTCCATGTCGGCGCCGAACCGCGTGGTGCCCGGGGTGGCGAAGGCGTGCACGAGGTCGGCCTGCCCGGCATCCATGAGGTGGACCAGTACCGTGTCGGCGGCGGCCAGCAGCGGGGCGGTGGTCAGCCCGGAGAGCGAGAACAGCAGGGACGGCGGGTCCACCGACACCGACGCCACCGAGGACGCCGTCAGCCCGATGGGCCCGTCCGGGCCGGCCGCGGTGATGACGGCAAGGCCCGCGGGGTGGCTGCGGAACGCGTCCCGGAACAGGGTGGAATCGGTGTCGGGCGTGGTCGGACGGTGGCTGAGGGTGGTCATACCTGTTCTTTCGTCTGCGGGTCCCCGGCTTTACGGGGACACTCACGACCCTAAAACCTCAACCTAAGTTCAGGTCAAACCGGGGCTGCGGACGTGACGTTTTGTTCAGGTCTCCAGGCCCGGGGCGCCGGTGGTGGCGGACCCCCACTGGTCCTCGGGGTTGACGAAGCCGCAGCTCGACAACGACAGGCAACCGCACCCGATGCAGCCGTCGAGTCGGTCGCGCAGGTGTTCGAGCAGGGAAATACGGGAGTCGATTTCCTGCCGCCAGGCCGCCGACAGTCGCTGCCAGTCGGCCTGGTCGGGTACGCCGTCGTGCGGCAGCCCCTCGAAGACCTCCAGCACCGAGGCCAACGGGATGCCGGCACGCTGGGCAGCCCGGATGACGGCGACACGACGCAGCGTGGCACGTGCGTACCGGCGCTGGTTGCCGCTGGTCCGATGGCTGCTGATCAGCCCCTTGCGCTCGTAGAAGTGCAGGGCCGACACGGCGGCGCCACTACGCGAGGCCAGCTGGCCGACACTGATGTCCGTCTCGTCATCCATCCACTTCGCCTCCTGCCATCCGCCGGGATCGACACCCCATTATCCTCCCGCATCCCGGGACGCCGGGAACCGCGCCTCGTTAGGCTGGGCTGCATGGCATCCACACTGCACGACGACGGCTGGTACCTCTTCGACTATGGGATGGTCATCTCGGCCGAGCCGGCAGCCGAGGATTGGGACCGCCTCCACGAGGCCTCGGGGCTGCGGCTGGACGCGGCGGACAGCACCTATTGGGCGCACCGCCACGCCTTCGACGACGGATCCCTGGACTCCCTCGGCTACTGGGGCGCAGTGCTGGAGCGCGGCCTGCCGGCGGGGGAAGCCGAACGGCTGGACCGCCTGGACGCGGCCCTGTGGTCCCGGCTGAATCCCCGGACCGTCGAGGTGCTGCAGGCCTTGCAGGCACGAGGATCGCATCTGGCGCTGCTGTCCAACATGCCGGTGCGCATGTCGGAGATCTTCGAGGCCGAGGCCGACTGGGCGGCGTCCTTCGACCAGCTGTTCTTCAGCGGTCGGTTGCGCCTGGGCAAACCGGACCCGCGGATCTACGAGCACGTGCTGCGCGAACTCGGGGTCGACGCCTCCGATGTCGTGTTCATCGACGACAAATCGGAGAACATCGACGCCGCCCGCGAGGTCGGGATGCGCACCGTCCACCACATCCCGGGGATCGACCTGGCAGCGGAACTCGGGCTCTGATCCGCCGTCGTACTCAGTCGTAGGGCAGGTAGTTGCTGCAGACCGGGCTGACGGGGATGTCGCGGTGCAGCACCCAGATCCCGTGGTCGTCCTTCGAGACGACCTCGAAGCCGAGCTTCTTGCCCCGCTCGAGGGCCTGCTGCGGGGTCAGCGGATCCCAGCCGCCGAGTTCGTCGACGTTGAAGTCGATGATCATCCAGCTGGACAGGTCGTCGCCGATGTCCCCGTGCAGGCCCACGTATGTGCGCTGGACCAGGTGGGGGACCGCGGTGTCGGCGGCCTCGACGCAGACCCCGTTGGGGATCATGGCCACGGCCCGGGCCTGGGCCTTCGCCGTCTCGGGCATGGTCCAGTTCTGCCCGGTGAGGGTACGGCCCAGCGGGAAGACGGCATGGATGAACAGCGTGCACACGAACGCCAACACCAGCAGATAGGCCGGGGCGGCCACGCGCAGTTTCACCTTGCCCGTGCGCGCGATGATCTTGGAGAGCACGTGCACCGACGCCATGATCAGCACCGGGGCGAGCATCGCGTCGTACTGGTAGACCGGTGCCCAGGTGTTCAGCCGGTCGTTGTAGAGGCGGCTGAGCAGGCTCGGCGCCACGAGGATGACGTAGGGGGAGAAGAAGGGCAGCAGTGCCAACGGCACGAACGTCATCAGCCACAGCAGGACTTTCAGCTCGTGGTTGAACAGCAGCGCGATGGCCTTCAGCGGGTGGCTGAGCAGGAAGACGATGGCGGCGCCCATGGTGGGGCCCAGTGCGGTGAATTGCCAGTAGGACATGGCGTCCGGTGGGGCGAAATACGGAACCAGGAACTTCGTCACCACCAGGTAGCCGGCCACCCCGGCGACCGCCAGCAGTGCGGCCTTGACCCATTGGCGGTGGAAGGCCAGCACGATGCCTACCGCGATGAGCGTGACGCCCATGTCCTCGCGGACCAGCAGCAGCACCGCGGACAGGCCGACGACGAGCCAGTAGCGGGAGCGGTCGAACGCCCAGACGATCCAGGCCATCAGCGGCACCGCGAACGACACCTCGTGGAAGTCCCAGTTCACCATCGCCTGGAACGGCCACCACAGCAGCAGGGCCGACGCCGTCAGCAGTCCGCCGCGGTGGCCCAGGTACTTCCGGGTGAACAGGTAGACCGGGATCGCGGTGACGACCAGCAGGGCGATCATGCCGAAGTTCAGCATGCGCGGATCCGGCCAGATCCAGTAGAGCGGGGCGAACAGGGCGATGATCGGGTGGAAGTGGTCCCCGAGCAGGTTGAAGTCCACGCCCTTGATCGGCACGATCGGCGCCTTGAACAGCGCGTATTGGCGCACCGCCTGGTCGAAGATCCCCAGGTCGTAGCCCTTGGCCTCGAAATTGCGGTAGCGCAGCAGCGAGTGCGCCACGTACAGCACGGTCGCCGCGACCATTACGGCGGCCAGCTGGAGCTTGTGGGCGCGGCTGATGGGCGGCAGGGCGTGTTCGGGCGCGGCGGGAGGGGCTTCGGGCATGGCTACGAGTTTAGCGGTGCCACGGGCGGGCCGCGGGAGGAGGACCGGGGCGCTGCGTCACACGGGCCGCCTCGCCGGCGAACCCGCGTCCAACGCAGGACGGCGCCCACCGTGGCCGGTGGACGCCGTGTGCGTGGTCCCGGGCCGTGCCCGGCGTGCCGGTGCTAGCGGATCGAGGCGATCCCGGTGCGGGCCATGGCGTCGGCGTAGGCCGCCTGCATCTGGTCCAGGTGTCCCTGCTGGCGTTCGGCCGAGCCGGCGAACGCGCGGCCATCGAGGGACTTGACCTTGTAGGTCTTGAAGCCGCGGCGCCACAGCAGCGGGTTCTGCGTCTTGGTCAGCTGGTCGGCCAGGCGGTGGGCCTCGGTGCCGTGTGCGACCAGGACCGAGGCGCGCGGGACGAGCTTGAGCATGCGCAGCAGCGGCTTCAGGCCGGAGGTGATCTGCGCGGGCTCGAAGCGGCCGTTGGCCTCGTCGGCGACGTGCCAGGGCGAGACGTTCCACGGCAACACGTATTCGGGGCGGAGCCCGAGCTGCCACTGCAGGCCGATCATGCGGGCGGCGGCGTCGGCGTCGCCGGGGGTGATGAAGCCGCTGGGATCGGCGGTGCCGATGTTGGAGAACAGCGAGATGATCTTGACCTGGTCGACGTCGTGCTGCGGGTCGACATAGGCCACGGAGCTGCCCGGGCGGAGCAGGGCGGTCTCGTCAAGGAGACGGTTGACGGGGGCGATCTGCTCCTCGTAGCGGCGGCTGAACAGCGTTTCGGTCGAAAGTTCCGTGGCAGATGCGGTCATGAAAGGGTGCTTCTCCTGGGGGTTGCTGCTGGTTGCGGATCGCTGGTCCGCAGATGATGTCCGGCAGGGCGGGGTCGGGCCCCTGCAGTGCCGAGGTGAACGGGAAATGCGGCGGAGATCGCCGTCGTCTTCCTTCAGTTTACCTCCCGGCCACCCGCAACACGCCGTGCGGGGGTCCCCGATCGGCGGTGATCCTCGGCACGACGGCGGTTGGTAGGGTGTGTGCGGTACACAACGCAGCGAGGGAGCGGGACAACGTGGGAGCAGTTTTCGACCGGCTGGACGAACGGCTCAAACCCCAGGTCGAGGAGTCGGCCCGCCACTACGAGCAGGTCCGCCCCCAGCTGGAAGCCGTGACCGCCGACGTGACCACCCGCATCCGCGCGATCTTCGCCGATGCCGAGCTGCAGCCGCTGTTCATCACCGGACGCACCAAGACGGTCGACTCGTTCCGCGACAAGGCCTCGCGCATGCTCGAACCCGACGAGCCCGGCGGGGAGCCGCAGCTGGAGTTCCCGAACCCGCTGCGCGATCTGCAGGACCTGGTCGGGGTGCGCGTCATCGTCGCCCTGCCGCACCAGATCCGCGACGCCGCCGGCTTGATCAAGCGCCGGCGCAACGAATTCGATGTCCGCTCCGACCGGGAGAAGGACATCGGCTCGGTCGAATCCGGGACCTACGGCTACTCCAGCCGCCACCTGAACCTGCGCACCCGGCAGAACGACGTCGTCCGGGCCTACCAGGAGAAGCTCGGCGAGAACGTCAGGGTGACCGGCAACTACATCTTCGAGACGCAGATCCGCACCATCCTCGGCCACGCCTGGAGCGAGATCGAACACGACATCCGGTTCAAGAAGGTCGACCCGCGCGCCTGGAGCCCCTACCTGGACCGCCAGTTCACGGCCACGGCCGCCATGCTCGAGGCCGTCGAGTCCACGTTCGAGGAACTGCACGACCGCTACCTGGCCGTCACCGGCTACTGGGACACCGAGGGCGAGGGCGCCGTCGCCCTGGATCCGGACCGCATCCGCGAGGTCTGGCAGACGCTGCTGCCGCACGTTGACCGCAAGGCCGACGACGACTGGGGCTGGGCCGCCGAACTGCTGACCGCCCACGACCTGACCACGACGACGCAGCTCGCCGGGTTGCTCGACGCCGATGCCATCACCGAGGTGCGCAAGGCGCTGGACCACCGCTACTCGCCCGGGCCGGACCGGCTGCTGGACGACGTGCTGCTGTGGCGCTTCGGCCGCGCACACATCGAGCTCACGGCCGGCAAGGACCGCCAGCGGCAGGAGAGCCTGCGCCGCCGGCTGACCCAGATGGAAACCTACCGGGCGGCCAAGACCCCCGGTCCCACCGCCACGCCCTGAGGCGCTGCGGGGAACCGGGGGCCCCGGCACAATGCCCGGTGGACGCCTAGACGGTGGTGGTGGCCACGTCGTAGTCCAGGCGCGGCAGGCGCGGGAACCAGGGGTTCTCGCCGGGCTTGCCGATGTTCACGACCATGAACGTCTTCTGGTTGGTCCCGGCGTGGAAGTCCTCGTCGACGCCCGCTGCGTCGAAGCCGCCCATGGGGCCGGCGTGCAGGCCCACCGCGCGGACGGCCATGATGAAGTAGCCGGACTGGATGTGCGCGTTGTTGTTGGCCACCGCCTCGCGCATTCCCGCCTTCTCCTCGCCGTCGAACATCGACTTGCGCTCGGCGGCGTGCGGGAAGAACGTGCCGAAGTGCTCGTGCCAATCGGCGTCGGAGCTCAGCACCGCGACCAGCGGGGCGGTCAGGGTCTTCTCGCGGTTGGTCTCCGCCATGCGGTTGGCCAGCTTCTCGCGGCCCTCGGCCGAGCGGACCCAGGTGATGCGCATCGGCTGGTTGTTCATCATCGTCGGGCCCATCTTGGTGAGCTCGTAGATCGCCTGCGCGGTCTCCTCGCTGACCGGCTCGTCCGAGAACGTGTTGGCGGTGCGTGCCTCGAAGAAGAGGGCATCGGCGGTGGTGGCGTCGATGGCCAGTTCGTGGTCCAGGTCGGGAAGCGTTGCGGTCATGGGTGGGTCCTTCCGAAGCGACGTGGTGGACGCGTCTGCACGCCACCGTCAGGTATTTGCTGTGTCGTCAGGGCCAACCGGTCCATGCGTCTGCATATTTCCGCACGGCGTTGTGCGCTTCGTCACAGGCGATGTGGGGGACGCCCCCGGACGGCCGTTGGCCCGGGTCAGCCGCGGGGGAATCCCACGCGCAGTGCGGTCCCGCCGGCGCCGGCCGTCACGGTGGTGCCGGCCAGCGTGGTGACGATCTTCGAGGCAGCCAGCGCACCGGCGTCGTACGTTCCGGCAATGCCCAGCGTCCACGCCCCGGCGGCGTTGCCGGCCTGGACCCCGGCCGGTGCGTCCTCGAAGACGACCGTCCGCCGCGGGTCGACGCCCAGCGCCGACGCGGCGGCCAGGTAGCCCTCCGGGTCGGGCTTGCCGCGGGTGACCGAATCGGCGGTGACCAGCACTGCCGGGGCAGCGATCCCGACCAGTGCCAGGCGGACCGCCGCCAGTTCCGCGGTGCAGGAGGTGACGATCGCCCACTTCTCCGCCGGCAGGCCCGCCAGCAGCTCGGCGACCCCGTCCTTGATGGCGATGCCCTCGGTCTGGGCGACCTCGAGGCGCTCGATGAGCTGGAGCGCCTCGGCCCGGCGGGCCGGCTCCACCCGGTCGGCGACGACGTCGCGCGCCGGCACGCCGTGCGGGTGCTGCCCGTGGTCGCCGAGCCCGAGCCGGTGCGACCACTCCTGCCAGCAGATCTCCGTGGCCCGGGTCGAATCGATCAGGGTGCCGTCCAGGTCGAAGAGCAGGGCGTCGGCGTCGAGGTGGTCGGCGTCGGTGGCGCGGGGCGCGGGGGAGGTGCTGGTGTCCATCAACCCACCCTATCGAGAGTGCACGACGGCGGGTCCGCGCAGGATCGGGCGTGGCACGTTAGCATGAGGGAATGTCAGAGAACCCAGCTGCAGTTCCCGTCAAAAAGCTCGCCAATGGCGCCGAGATCCCGATGATCGGACTGGGCACCTGGCCCATGGACGATACCGAAGCCGGCGCCGCCGTGCTGCACGCGATCGAGGCCGGCTACCGGCTCATCGACACCGCCGAGAACTACCGCAACGAGGAGGGTGTCGGCCAGGCGATCGCCCGCTCGCCGCTGGCCCGCAACGAGCTCTTCGTGACCACCAAGCTCAACGCCGAATGGCATTCGTACGACGGCGTGCGCACCGCCTGGCGCCACTCGATCGAACGCCTCGGCCTGGACTACATCGACCTGCTGCTCATCCACTGGCCCAACCCGGCCCAGGGCACCTACGTCGACGCGTACAAGGGACTGGCCAAGCTGCTCTCCAAGGGCAAGGTCCGGGCGATCGGCACCTCCAACTTCACCCGGGACCAGCTCACCGAACTCATGGACGCCACCGGGGTGGTTCCGGATGTCAACCAGATCCAGCACTCCCCGCTGTGGATGCGCGCCGAGGACATCGCCTTCCACGAAAAGCACGGGATCTTCACCCAGGCCTGGAGCCCGTTGGGCCGCGGCGCCGTCCTCGACGCCGAGCCGGTCACCACGGCAGCCGCCGCGCACTCGGTCACCGCCGCCCAGGTGGTGCTGCGCTGGAACCTGCAGCACGGCGCCTCCCCGATCCCGAAGTCCACGGATCCGGAACGGCAGAAGTCCAACCTCGACGTCTTCTCCTTCGAGCTCGACGCCGGCCAGATGGCGGCGATCGACGCGCTGGATGGCACCGGGCCGGCCCCGGCGGACCCGATGGCCTTCGGCCACTGACCGGTCCGGCCCCATGCCCGTCCACCGCATGCCCGTCCACCCCATCCCCGTGAGCACAG
The DNA here is from genome assembly GCA_016892645.1 of Micrococcaceae bacterium RIT 802. Taxonomy (GTDB): domain Bacteria; phylum Actinomycetota; class Actinomycetes; order Actinomycetales; family Micrococcaceae; genus Arthrobacter_H. The sequence goes on along the minus strand of JAFEMX010000020.1, from coordinate 7,374 downwards.
GAGCACACCCATGAAGATCGTCGTGATCGGCGGCCACGGCCAGGTCGCCCTGCTGCTGGCCCGCGAGCTGTCCGGACGCGGAGACCAGGTCACCTCGGTCATCCGCAACCCGGACCACGCCGAGGACGTGCGCGCTGCCGGCGCCACCGCGCTGGTGCTGGACATCGAGCAGGCCCACGGCCCGGAACTGGAACCGGCGCTGGCCGGTGCCGACGCCGTGGTCTTCAGCGCCGGAGCCGGCGGGGGTGATGCCGACCGCACCTACGCCGTGGACCGCGACGCCGCCATCCGCATCATGAATGCCTCGCTGGCCGCCGGCGTGCGGCGCTTCGTCATGGTCTCGTTCGCCACGGCCGACACGCGGTACCTGACCTCGCTCGATGACCCGTTCTACCCGTACCAGTCCGCGAAGATCGCCGCCGACGAGCACCTGCGCAAATCCACGCTGGACTGGACGGTCCTCGGGCCGGGCCGGCTGACGTCGGAGCCGGCCACCGGGAAGGTCACCCCGTTGGAGCACCCGATCACCGGGGACACCCCGACCTCGCGGGCCAACGTCGCGCTGGCCATCGCCGAGGCGCTCGCGCAACCGGCGACGATCGGCACGACGCTGGACTTCTGCGACGGCGACGTGCCGATGGCCGAGTGGTTCGCCCGCGGCGGCAACTGACGACGCGACACGCGGCCCCCGGCACTCACGGTGTCGGGGGCCGCGTCGCGCGCGCGTGCCGGGTTCAGCGCGCCCGGGCGCTCATGGCACGCGGGGTCACCAGCAGGGAGACCAGCAGCATGGCCGCGACGACGTAGAACGCGTCGAGGATGCCCAGGTGCTGGCCGATGAACCCGAGGATCGGCGGGCCGACCAGGAACGCGGTGTAACCGAAGATCGAGACGATGGACACCCGGCGGGCGGCATCGGTGGGGTGGTCCGCTGCGGCGGAAACGCCGACCGGGAAGCCGAGCGAGCCGCCGAGCCCCCAGAGGGCCGCGGCGCAGAAGGCCGTCCAGTGTTCGTTGGTCAGGATGAAGACCATGATGCCCACGAATCCGAGTGAACCCATCAGCGTCAGCGTCAGGCGGCGGCCCAGCCGGTCGATGAGCGGGCCGCCGGTGGCACGGCCCAGCGTCATCGCCGCGACGAACGTCCCGTAGACCAGGGCGCCGCCGGCGTTGTCGAATCCGTGGCCGTCGACGGCGGCCAGGGGTAGCCAGTCGTTGGCTGCGCCTTCGACGAACGCCATGCCGACGACCATCAGGCCCAGGAAGAGCAGTTGCGGTTCGGTGGCCATGATGAGCGTCTCGCGCAGGCGGGACGCGAATCCGTGGCGTCCGGTGGCCGGGGACGCCGCGGTGGCGCCGAGGGCAGCGGGGCCTGGCTCCGCCGTCGTGCCGGGGCCCTGCTGGTCGGGGCGGGGGATGAAGCGCACCGCCACGGCGCCCGCCAGGGCGATCGCCACCCCGGCCAGGGCGAAGTGGAGGCCGATCGGCACCTGGAACCGTGCCGCCGCGGCCCCGAGCAGGGCGCCGAGGATCGTGCCGAAACTGAAATAGGCGTGCATCATCGGCAGCAGGGTCCGGCGGGCGGCCTTTTCCACCGCTGCGCCCTCGACGTTCATCACCACGTCGGTGATGCTGTAGAAGAACCCGAAGAGGAACAGCGTGGCGGCCGAGAGCGCGAACGACTCCACGGTTCCGGCGGCGAACCCCAGCAGGGCGGTCGCCCCGGCCATGGCGAGCAGCGCATGGAGCAGTGCCCGGCGCGTGCCGACCCGGGCCATGTAGTTCGGGGCCAGGGCCAACCCGGCAATGGACCCGATGGCCAGGCCGAAGAGCAGCAGCCCGACCGTTTCGGTGCTCAAATCCATCCCGTCACGGACCGCGGGGATGCGCGAGACCCAGGACGCGAATCCCAGGCCGGAGACGGCGAAGACGACGAAGACCGCGTTGCGCCACACGGCGAGGCTGCCGCGCGTCGCCGTCGACTGCGTGGTGGACACCTGGTTCTACTCCTACGGACGAGGGGGCGGAAGGCGAGTCGTCGGGGTCAGGACAGGCCGGCCAGGATCCCCCTCCAGACGCCGCGCCATTCCTCTGCTTGCTCCGATGTCCCCAGTCTAGTGTGGTTTATGCCGATGGTGGACTTTTCGTCGGATTTCCTGCCGATGTCGACGCTCACGCGCGACCCGTCGGCCAGGCCGGTGCGCCAATAGCGCCATTTTTCGGTGGTGGACACCCGCGGTTCGCCCTCGACGGGAACGCCGCCGAACGACGCCCGCCCCTCGACAAGCCGGATCCACGCCTGCAGGGCCGCATCCAGGCCGCCCGTGTAGGTCTTGCTGACGCCGACCTGGAAGTCGCCGCGGCTCGTCTGGCCGGGCACGCGCCGCCCGATCTGCTGTTCGTAGGAGACCGCGACACCCTGCCCCCACCACTCGTGGTTGGTGGCCGCCGCGGAGCCCTGCGCATGGTCGGCGATGTGCTCGGCCGCGAGCACGGCGATCGCCTCGTGGGGGAGCGCCCGGGCGGAAGCCTGGTCCAGGAGGTGGCACCAGTCGTTCCAGCTGATGCCCGTAGCGGCCGCTATGGCGTCTGCTTTCGGAGGCTGTGGCATGACTTGATCCTAGCCAGCCGGATTCCGCTGTACAGCGGCTCTCGCCCACGGCGTGGTGCCCCCGGCGCGATTCGAACGCGCGACCGACAGATTAGAAGGCTGTTGCTCTATCCAGCTGAGCTACGGGGGCCGATGCCCCGGAGGGCAACACGAATCATTCTAGCGAGCCGCGACGCCGACGCCACATCGGGCACTCATGCCCCTCACAGGCGGCGGTCTCGCACCCTTCGGGCGGCGCAGTCCACAGTCCTGTCCGCGCCGTGCCGTCGACCGGTAGCCGACCGGGACGCTGGTGGTGCGGGACGACGATGCTCCGCGATGGACACCAGCCTTGGAGGACACCATGAGAGACGCCAACAACTTCATCACCGTGGTCGGCAACGTCGGCACCGATCCGATCACCCGCACCCACGCCAACAACTTCCAGGTCACCCAGTTCCGTGTCGGAACGGACAACCGGGGCAAGAACGCCGAGACGGGGGAGTGGGAGAACAAGAGCACCAACTGGTACACGATCAAGGTCTTCAACCAGCTCGGCCTGAACGCGGCGGCGTCGATCCGGAAGGGTCAACGGGTCTTCGTGGGCGGGTACGCCAAGATCGACCAGTTCACCCGCGAGGACGGCAGCACGGGGATGGGCATCGATATCGAGGCGCAGTTCGTCGGCCACGACCTGAAGTTCGGCACCGCCGAGTTCTACCGGCTCCCGCACCTGCCCATGCGTGCCGGGACCGAAGCGCCGGCGAGCGACTTCGCGGTCGATGGCGAGGAATTCGACGGCGGGGATGGACCAGACCGGGGCGCCGGCGACGTCGGTGCATCCGATCGGGACGGGGATCGGGACGCCGGGCCCAGCTATCTTGCCGGATGAGGGTGGGGCCATGGTGCGCAGCCGGGGCCACGGGTTCCGGGGCCGGGCAGGCGATGCCCGGCCGGAGCTGATCCCAAATAGGGGTTTGGCCCCCGAAACGACTAGCCTAGTGGGCATGGCGGAATTCATTTACACCATGACCAAGGCCCGCAAGGCCGTTGGCGACAAGGTGATCCTCGACGATGTCAGCATGTCGTTCTACCCCGGCGCGAAGATCGGCGTCGTCGGCCCGAACGGTGCCGGCAAGTCGACGATCCTCAAGATCATGGCGGGCATCGACACCCCCTCGAACGGCGAAGCCCGGCTCAGCCCCGGATACTCGGTGGGCATCCTGCTGCAGGAGCCGCCGCTGAACGAGGAGAAGACGGTCCTGGGCAACGTCCAGGAAGGGGTCGGCGAGATCTACGAGAAGATCTCGCGCTTCAACCAGATCTCCGAGGAGATGTCGTCCCCGGACGCTGACTTCGACGCGTTGCTCGAGGAGATGGGCAAGCTGCAGGAGGCCATCGACGCCGCCGACGCATGGGACATCGACTCCCAGCTCGAGCAGGCCATGGACGCGCTGCGCTGCCCCCCGGGCGATGCCGACGTCTCGGTGCTCTCCGGCGGTGAGCGCCGCCGCGTGGCCTTGTGCAAGCTGCTGCTGCAGAAGCCGGACCTGCTGCTCCTCGACGAGCCGACCAACCACCTCGACGCCGAATCGGTGCTCTGGCTCGAGCAGCACCTGCAGGCCTACCCGGGCGCCGTCCTGGCCGTGACCCACGACCGGTACTTCCTGGACCACGTGGCCCAGTGGATCGCCGAGGTCGACCGCGGACAGCTGCATCCCTACGAGGGCAACTACTCCACCTACCTGGAGAAGAAGCGGGCACGCCTGGAGGTCCAGGGCAAGAAGGACCAGAAGCTCTCCAAGCGGCTCAGCGACGAACTCGAGTGGGTCCGCTCCAACGCCAAGGGCCGCCAGACCAAGTCGAAGGCACGCCTGGCCCGCTACGAGGAGATGGCTGCCGAAGCCGAGCGCACCCGCAAGCTCGACTTCGAGGAGATCCAGATCCCGCCGGGCCCGCGCCTGGGTTCGCTGGTCATCGAAGCCGACAAGATCAAGAAGGGCTTCGGCGACCGCGTGCTCATCGAGGACCTGTCCTTCACCCTGCCGCGCAACGGCATCGTCGGCGTGATCGGCCCCAACGGCGTCGGCAAGTCGACCCTGTTCAAGACCATCGTGGGGATGGAGGAGCTCGACGAGGGCGAGCTGAAGATCGGCGACTCGGTCAAGATCTCCTACGTCGACCAGAATCGTGGCGGCATCGACCCGGAGAAGAACCTCTGGGAGGTCGTCTCCGACGGAAACGACTACATCCAGGTCGGCAACGTCGAGATGCCCTCGCGCGCCTACGTTTCGGCTTTCGGCTTCAAGGGGCCGGACCAGCAGAAGAAGGCAGGCGTGCTCTCCGGTGGCGAGCGCAACCGCCTGAACCTGGCGCTGACGTTGAAGCAGGGCGGCAACCTGCTGCTGCTCGATGAGCCGACCAACGACCTCGACGTCGAGACCCTGTCCAGCCTCGAGAACGCGCTGCTGGAATTCCCCGGCTGCGCCGTGGTCGTCTCCCACGATCGCTGGTTCCTGGACCGCGTCGCCACCCACATCCTCTCCTACGAGGGCACCGAGGAGGACCCGGCGAACTGGTACTGGTTCGAGGGCAACTTCGAGGCCTACGAAGAGAACAAGATCGAACGGCTCGGCCCGGACGCGGCCAAGCCCCACCGCGTCACCCATCGCCGCCTCACCCGCGGCTGACGGTAGCGGTACCCACGACAGCGCCCCCTGCTGACCCACGAGGTCCGCAGGGGGCGCTGTTGCGTTCCCTGCCGGGCAGGCTACCCCGGCCAAGGCCATCGGTGGGGGTGCCCGCGCGAGCCAGGTGCCGCCGTCGTGCCCGGGTCAGCGCTGCTGGTCGCGCTTGATCGCCGCGCGCATGATCCGCGACTGCACCCCGCCGACGAACTTGGACTTCCTGTCCGCTGGCACGCGCACCATGCCCTCCTGCGCGACGCTGGCCACCAGGACACCGTCGCGGGTGAAGAAACGCCCCTGGCCCAGCCCGCGGGCTCCGGAGGAACTGGGGCTCTCCTGGACGTAGAGCAGCCAGTCATCGACCTTGACGTCGCGATGCCACCACATGGCGTGGTCCAGGCTGGCCACGTTCATGCCGGGGGTGATCCACGGCAGGCCATGCCGGCGCAGCACCGATTCGAGCAACGTGTAGTCGCTGCCGTAGGCCAGGGCCGCGCGGTGCAGGGCCGGATCGTCCGGCAACTGCTCGAAGGCCTTCATCCACACGGCGTTCGTGGCCGTCTGCCCGACACCGGCCGGGGGCTCGAAGTACAGCGGCTGTTCAATGTAGCGGATGTCGAACGGGCGCCTGTAGGCCCATTCGCGGGCAATGGGATGGTTGATCTTCCCGATGAGCTCGGCGGTCGTCGGCAGGTCCTCGGGGGCCGGGATTCCGGCGGGCATCTGGACCTGGTGCTCCAACCCGTCGGCCGGCTCCTGGAACGAGGCGATCATCGAGAGGATCGGCTGGCCCTTCTGGTAGGCGTGGACCCGGCGGGCCGAGAACGAGCGGCCGTCCCGCAGCCGTTCCACGCCGAACGTGATCGGCACGCGCACATCCCCCGGACGCAGGAAGTAGCCGTGCATCGAATGGATGGGACGGCCGCCCTCGACGGTGCGCGTGGCCGCAATGACCGACTGGGCCACGACCTGGCCGCCAAACACGCGGTCCCGGCTTTGCGAAGGGGTGTGGCCGACGAAGATGTCCTCGTTCGTGCGCAGCTGCCCGTCGCCGTCGAGATCGAGGAGGTCCACGAGGGATTGGGGCGATTCGCGATCGGTCACTATTACTCCTCGGTAAGGCTTGGTCTGCGCTCGAGACTATCCGGCCCCGAGCATGACGATCAAGCGGGGGAGACGGACCGCTTGGCGCCCGGGGGCACGGGGATGGCAGCATGGGAGCATGCTTCCCGATGCCCTGCAGCTTGCCGATCCCGAAACCATGTCCGACCTGCGCACCTTCCTGGCACGTGCCCGCACGGTGGAGGACGGGCAAGCCCGGCTCCAGGTCGTCGGCGCGGCGTTGGCGGTATACGTCCCGGTGCTCGCCCAGGAAGCCATCGGGAGCACGGTGCCGACCGTCCTGGGGCTGCGCGTGGCCAAGCTGTCATCGTCCACCGCGGACGGGTTCGTGGCCGTCTACGAGCTCGGCGCCCTCACGGACCGGTTGGCCCGCGCCGGCGACGCGGACACCTCGCTTCCGCTGCCACCGGCCGAATCCCGGGCCGCCTGGGCCGGCATCACCCCACCGCTGGCCGGCTGGGAAACGCTGGGGGAGTACGACGACGATGCCCTGGCCGCCGAGGCGGAGGCCGGCATGCACGCCGTCGCCGAGGCACTGCCGCCGAACGCCGGACGGCCGGTGCTGGAGACAGTGCGCGGGCGCATCTGGTCCGCTGCCTGCCAGGCGGGCCCCGACGACATCGATCTGCCCCTGGGCGCGGCCTTCGCCGCCGAATCGCTGGGCTTCCTGCGCCCGGGTGCCCGCAGCCGGATGTACGGACAGGGCCGGTGGCAGCGGCTCACATCCTCGGGTGGCCACACCCTGGTCAGGCAGGGCGCGCCGTTGATCTAGTGAGCCGGGTGTTTGCCGGCCGCACGCTTATCGCGGCGCGATGTGGTGGGGGACTATCCCCTCACAGGTTGTTTTTCCGGGGTTCTGGTGGGGGTGGCCCGGTAGAATCGAATACATGTTCGAGTCTTTGGTGGTTCCGGATTCCGCGCCCGCGGCGCTGGCATCCGCGCCTGCCGCCGGGGCATCCGGGGCGGGCGGCAAGG
>JAFEMX010000002.1 GCA_016892645.1 Micrococcaceae bacterium RIT 802 | reverse complement strand
GGACGCGGGGGTCCAGGGCGGCGTACAGCAGGTCGATGACGATGTTCAGGGTGAAGATCGCGATGGCGGTCAGCAGGACGCAGGCCTGCAGGACCGCGAAGTCGCGTTGCAGGATCGAGTCGATCATCAGCTTGCCGATGCCCGGCCACCCGAAGATCGTCTCGACGACCACGGCGCCGTTGACCAGGCCGACCGTCAGGTCCCCGGCGACGGTCAGGGCCGGGGCCGCGGCGTTGCGCAGGGCGTGGTGGGTGATGACGCGTCGTTGGCCGGCCCCCTTGCTGCGGGCGAGCCGGATGTAGGGCTCGGACAGCGCGGAGACCATGGCGCCGCGGACCACTTGGACGAGTGCGCCGAACGGCCGCATGAGCAAGGTCGCGATGGGAAGGATCCAGGCCGCGGAGGTCTCCACGCCCGAGGTCGGAACCCAGCCCAGGGTGATCGCGAAGACCAGGATCCCGACGATGGCGAGCCAGAAATCGGGGATGGACGCGGCGGCCATGGAGAAGAAGCTGGCGATCCGGTCGATGATGCCGTTGGGCTTCACGGCGGCCCAGCTGCCGACCAGCACGGCGAGCACGATGGCCAGGGCCATGGTCACGCCGGCCAGCTGGAGGGTGGCGGGGAAGGCGCGCAGGGCCATCGCCCCGGCCGCCTCCCCCGTCCGCAACGAGGTGCCGAAGTCCAGGTGCAGGACGCCGCCGAAGTAGTTGCCCATCTGCACCAGCAGCGGCTGGTCCAGTCCGTTGCGGGCAATAAAGTCGGCGCGCATTTCCGGTGTCGCGCTCAGCGGCAGGTACAACGCCGCCGGATTGCCGGTCATGCGGGCCAGGGCGAAGACCCCGACCACGACGACCACCAGTGGCAGGGCACTGGAGATGATCCTTTTCCTGAGATACGTCAGCATGTGTCGCTCGTTTCCTCCTCGATGGTGCCCCGGCTACTTCGCCGGGGTGACCTCGGCCAGTCGCAGCTCGTCACCGGTGGACGAATTCGGCTCGTAGTTGACCGCCTTCGACTTGCCGATCATGCCGGTCTGGTGGGCAATGTGGGCGAACTGGACGACGTGCTCGTTCTGGTAGGCGAAGACCTTCTCGAAGTCCTTCTGCCGGTCCTCACCCGTGGCGGCGTCGGCCTTTTTGATCAAGGCGTCCAGTTCCGGGGTGCCGAAGGCGCTCTGGGCACCGTTGCTGAGCATGTACTGGTCGACGGTGAACGCTGCGTCGCCGGCCTGGTTGCCGTGCTGGACCATGAGCATCAAGTCGCCGCTGGTCTTGGCGAACGGCCGGACCTGATAGGTCAGCTGCTGGCTGGTTTCGAGCATCTTCAAGTTGACCTTCAGCCCCGCCTGGGTCAGCTGCTCCTGGATGACCTGGCCGAGCTCCTCGATCTTGGGGAACTGGGCGGTGCGCACGATCATGTCGATCGGTGCTGAGGTGTCGGTGCCGTCCGCCTTGGCCTCGGCGACGAGCTGCTTGGCCTTCTCCGGATCGTACGGCCAGGCCTCGAGCGAGTCGGAATGTCCGACGACGCCCTCGGGCACCAGCTGGGAGGCGACCTTGTCGCGTCCGCCGTAGAGGTTCTTGACGATCGATTCCTTGTCGATGGCGTAGTTGACCGCCTGGCGGACCCGGATGTCGGTGAACGGTGCCTTGTTGTTGTGCATGCGCAGCGCGACGGTCTCGTTGTTGGGGTACGGGACCCCGAGGTCGCCGATGTTGTCCTCCGGGCTGAGCCCGGTGGCGATGTCCGCTTCGCCGGCGGTGATCATGGCGGCACGGACGCTGCCTTCGGAACGCCATTCGTATTGGGCCTTGGCGTAGGCCGGCTTGTCGCCCCAGTAGCCGTCGTAGGCGGCCAGGGTGATCTTCTGTCCGGCGTCCCACTTCTCCAGCTGGTAGGGTCCGGTGCCGATGGGTTCGCGGACCTTTTTGGTGGTGGAGGTCTCGCTCGGGACGACCTCGAGGAACGACAGGCGCAGGGGCAGGATCGGGTCGGCCTTGGGGGCCGTGACCTGCAGCGTCTCGGCATCGATGGCCTTGACCTTGAGGTCCTCGTCGCCGAAGACGTACCCCTCGACGTTGCATGCGAGCTTGGAGTTCACGGCGCGGTCGATGGTCGCCTTGGCGTCGGTGGCGTCGAAGGTGGTGCCGTCATGGAACGTGACACCGGTCCGGAGCTTGAGCGTCCAGGTCGTATCGTCGTCCGAGCTCCACTTGGTCGCCAACTTGGGCTCGAGCTCGCCGCTGGTGGGGTTGCGTTCGATGAGCGGCTCGGTGATCGTGGAGCGGTCGACCACTCCCGTGCTGGTCAGGTTTGCCTCGCACGGTTCAAGGGTCGGCGGCTCCTGCTGCAGGACCACCCGCAACGTGTCGGAGGCGGCCCCGGCGGCCCCGCCAGCTGCGTCGTCCGAGTTGGCCACGGCACAGCCGGTCATCACCAGGCTGGAGCCGACGGCCAGGACGGCCAGCGCGGCGAGGGGGCCGCGGCGGGCCGGAGCCAGGAGGATCTTCCGTTCATCAAACATCATTGTTTTCCTTCGCGAGCGGGGGCCGACGACCGGCCAAGTGGTCTACGTATGGAGCCATGGGCTTCATCCGTCTGGAACAGCTTGTGGACGGATCCATGGTCCGTCAAGGGTCGCCAGCGCCCATGAACCAGCCGCATCGGGCGGCATCGACCGAATACCGGATGTGACTTCCGCTACATTCCGGGGCCAGAGGCCATTCCATGCCGGGCCGGTATCGATCCATGCTAATTGCGTGTTGGACCCGCATTGATGCGCCTCGGTACTCTCGATGAATGACCACTCCCGCAGCGGCACGAACCGCTACTCCGGCCGGCATCACCGGCACCAACATCCTGCAGATCGGCCCGGTCAACCCCACCGTCGCGGAGGCGCTGGCCGCCGAGTTCGGAGCGGTCCGCCTGCCCGATGCCCCCCAGGCCCGCCAGGCCCATCTCGCCGCCCACGGCACCGACGTCCGCGTCGCCGTCTGCTCGGGCCGCTTCGGCGTCGACGAGCAGCTGATGTCGGACCTGCCGAACCTCGAAGCGGTCGTGAGCTTCGGCGTCGGCTACGATTCCACGGACGTCGCCCAGGCCGAACGCCGCGGAATCCTCGTCAGCAACACCCCCGAAGTCCTCAACGACTGCGTGGCCGACACCGCACTGGCCCTCTACCTGGATGTGCTCCGCCGCACCAGCGCCTCCGACCGCTATGTCCGGGCCGGTTCCTGGGAGACCGAGGGCAACTTCCCGTTGACGACCCGGGCGTCCGGGCGCACCGTGGGCATCCTCGGCCTGGGCCGCATCGGACAGGCCATCGCCACCCGGCTCGAGGGATTCGGCTGCACCATCGAGTACCACAACCGCCACGAGGTCTCCGGCACCGCCTACCGCTACCGGGACAGCCCGCGGGCGCTGGCCGCCTCCGTCGACGTGCTCATCGTCGCCGCCACCGGCGGCCCGTCCACCCGCGGCCTGGTCGACTCCACCGTCCTGGACGCGTTGGGTCCGCAGGGATACCTGGTCAACATCTCCCGCGGCACCGTGGTGGACCAGGAGGCACTCGTGGATGCCTTGGTCCACGGTCGGCTGGCCGGTGCGGGGCTCGATGTCTTCACCGATGAACCCCAGGTGCCGCACGAGCTGCTCGGGCTCGACCAGGTGGTCCTGCTGCCCCATGTCGGCAGCGGCACCCACGAAACGCGGGCCGACATGGCCGGCCTGGTGCTGGACAACCTCCGCAGCTACATCGCCAGCGGCACCCTCACCACCCCGATCCGCTGAGAACCGGACGCCAGGAGCACCCATGAGCATCTACACCGGGTTCGACAATACCCCCGAAGCACAAGCGGCCGCCCATGCAGCCATCGACGAGGCACTACTCCGGGGCACCGGCGTCGTGCTGTTCACTCCCCCGGGGGACGGCGGGGCGGCGGCTGCGGAGCTGACGGCCGTGGCCACACGTGCCGCCACGGCCGGGGTGCGGCTCGAAGTGCGAGACCTGCCTGCCGACGCTGATGTGGGCGACGAGCTGATCGACGCCTCCTACGAGGCGGATGCGCATGTGGTGATCGGGGTCCGGCGACGGTCCCCCGTGGGCAAGCTGCTGTTGGGGTCCACGTCGCAGCGGGTCCTGCTCGAAGCCGGGTGCCCCGTCCATGCCGTCAAGCCGCGGGTCGGCAAGCGCGTCTGACGCGCCACCACCGGCCCTGGCGGTTGGACCCCGGTCGCCGCCAGACACGCCGATGCTGTCTATGCTGGTGCGACACGCACGGCAGGAGGCCACATGGGCAATCCGTCCACACCAGACCCCGGGGTCCGCGAGGTCAAGTCCGCGGCGCGCACGATCCAGGTCCTCGAGATCCTGGCCGCGCGCGGCAGCTCCGCGGTCACCATCCGCGAATTGTGCACGGCCATCGGCGCCCCCCGCAGCAGTGTCTATGCGCTGCTCAAGACGCTGTCCGATGCCGGGTGGGTCCGCGCCGATGCCCGTCGTGCCACGTACGGCATCGGGATCCGGGCCCTGTTGGCCGGAACCACCTATCTCGATGCCGACCCCCGGCTACAGGTCGTGCGGCCCCACCTCGGGCTGCTCGGACGCCAGCTCGGAGCCACCGTGAATCTGGGACGCCTCGACGGCGCCGACGTCGTGTACCTGGCCACCTGGGAGCCCCCGGGCAAGGAACGCCCGCTGCCCCGCGTCGGCCGTCGGCTTCCCGCCCATGCCACCGCCCTGGGCCAAGCGGTTCTCGCCCGCCTCCCCGAGGCACCGGCCCTGCACGGCTTCGCCGACCCGCTACCCGCCCTGACTCCCCAGACCATTTCCACCCTCGCGGGGCTTCGCGCCGAGCTGGCCGCTGCGCGCCGCCGGGGCTATGCGCGCGAGGTCGAACAGAACACCCCGGGCGTCGCCTGCGTCGCCGTCGCCCTGGATTGTTTCGACAGCGGCAGCGACGCCCTGTCGGTCTCGATCCCGCACCAGGAATTCACCGCGGCGCGCGAACGGGACATCGTCGAGGGCCTGTTGGCGACCGCGGACATGACAGCGCAGGTTCTGGCCGGCGTCCACGCCCACGAGTCCTGATCAAAACACTTGTCTTACAGCTTTTGAACTTGTATTATTTCTTTATCAACCACCGATAGAGGATGCCCCGTGACCTACTCCCCCGATGCCATCCGGCACGTCAAGCTCTCCACCGCGACCCTGCCCTTGGAGACGCCCATTTCGGATGCGAAGGTCTTCACCGGCCGGCAGAAGCCCATGACCGAGGTCGTATTCCTCTTCGCGGAGATCACGACCAAACAAGGGCACGAGGGGCTCGGCTTCTCCTATTCAAAACGCGCAGGAGGCCCCGCCCAGTACGCCCATGCGCGTGAAGTCGCCGAGACGATGATCGGCGAAGATCCCAACGACATCGCGAAGCTGTACAACAAGTTGCTCTGGGCCGGCGCCTCGGTGGGCCGGTCCGGGGTCGCCACGCAGGCTCTCGCCGCCTTGGACATCGCCCTCTACGATCTGAAGGCCAAACGCGCCGGCCTCCCGCTGGCCAAGTTCCTCGGCGCCCACCGGGATTCCGTCCGGACGTACAACACGTCCGGCGGTTTCCTCAACGCCTCGATCGATGAGGTCCGGGACCGGGCCACACGCTCCATCGAGGAGGGAATCGGTGGCATCAAGATCAAGGTGGGGCTTCCGGACAGCGCGGAGGACCTGCGCCGCGTGGCGGCCGTCCGCGAACACCTCGGCCCCGATGTGCCCCTGATGGTCGACGCGAACCAGCAGTGGGACCGTGCCACCGCCTTGCGCATGGGCCGCCGCCTCGAGAAGTTCGATCTTGTGTGGATCGAGGAACCACTGGATGCCTACGATGCCGAGGGACATGCCGCCTTGGCCGCCGCCCTGGACACGCCGATCGCCACCGGGGAGATGCTGGCCTCCGTCGCCGAACACGAGCGCCTCATTGCCGCGAGGGCCTGCGACATCATCCAGCCGGACGCTCCACGCATCGGCGGAATCACGCAGTTCCTGCGCTTGGCCACGCTGGCGGACCAGGCCGGGCTCGACCTGGCCCCGCACTTCGCCATGGAGATCCACCTCCACCTCGCGGCGGCCTATCCCCGTGAGCCCTGGGTGGAGCATTTCGACTGGCTGGATCCGCTGTTCAACGAACGCCTGGAAACCCGCGACGGCCGGATGATCGTTCCTGACCGGCCGGGGTTGGGGTTCACCTTCAGCGACCAGGCGCGGGCCTGGACCACCGACTCCGTCGAATTCGGGCGCCGCTAGGAGTCCGCCGCCTCCCCCGACCGGGCGGCTTCGGACCGCGCACGCGGTCCGGGGCCGCCTTCCACATGACACCATGAGGACCATGAACCGGAACCTGACCAGCAGCCTCGTCGAGCACCTGCGCCGCGCCATCGTGGAGGGGGACATCCCGGCCGGTGACAAGCTGCCCAGCGAGGCGTCGCTCATCGCCGAGCATGGGGTCAGCCGGACCGTGGTCCGCGAGGCCCTGGCCCGGCTGCAGATGGAGGGACTGGTCCACACCCGCAAGGGGAGCGGCAGCTTCGCATTGACGCCCCCAGCGTCGGCGCCCTCGGGCCCCACGCCCCGACAGGCCCGGACCCTCGAGGACCGCCACGCATTGCTGGCGTTCCGCATGGGCGTCGAATCGGAGGCCGCCGCCTTGGCCGCCGCCGCCCGTTCGACCGCGGATCTGGCGGCACTGCGGACCGCACTGCAGGCCTTCACCGCTGCCGACGATTCGCCGGCCGATGCGATGGCCCATGACTTCGAGTTCCACGGAGCCGTGGCCCGAGCCAGCGGGAACACCTATTTCTCGGATGTACTCACCGGGCTCGGACCGGCCATGATCTCCATGCCGCGCCACCGTCTCGACGCCGGCTCATCCGGCGGCCACCGGCTGGACGATGTCGCCATGGAGCACCAGGCCGTGCTGGCGGCCATCGAGAATTCCGACCCCCAAGCCGCCTCTGCCGCGATGCGCACGCATCTGGTGAATTCGCGTCGCCGCCTGGACTCCGAGTCGGGGATCTGAGCTCGCCTGCCCGCAGACGACGACGGCGCCCCCGGACCAGCGGGTCCGGGGGCGCCGTCGTTCGCCTCAGCCGCGGGTCCCGGCCTTCACTGCCAGCACCGGCCGGTCCGCCTGCAACAGGATCCGCTGCGCGTGCGATCCCATGATGAACTTGCCGACTTGGCTGCGTTGGCGCAGGCCGATGACGATCAGGCTGACGTCGTGCTTGATGGCCAACCCCAGGATCTCCTCGGCCAGGTCGTCGCGGTGGCTGGAATCGAGCAGGGTCAGCGCGATGCCAGCTTCGGCCGCCCGCGAGCGAATGCGCGCAAGGTCTTCCTGCGAGGCCGCCGCCGCGTCCACCAGGGCCCCCTCGCGGACCGAATTCACGACGAGCAGTTCCTCGCCGCGCAGTCTGGCTTCGGCGATGCCGGCTACGACAGCGGCCTCGCCGACGGGGGTGGGGAGGTATCCAACGAGGATGCTCATGCGTTTTCCTTCACTTCCTGGTTATCCGAGGTTTCATGCCGCGATGACTTGCGGCGGTCGAAGGCGGCCTTGACCATCGGCCACAGGGCGACGACAACGAAGATGACCAACAGGGTCGCGGAGATCGGCCGGGTGAAGAAGCCGCCGACGTCGCCGCCGAGCACGAGGAGCGACCGGCGCAGATTCGATTCGAGGAGCGAGCCGAGCACGAAGGCCAGCACCAGTGGTCCCGGTTCGAACCCGAACTTCTTCATCAGGTAACCGACCGCGCCGAAAATCACCACGAGCAGGACATCGAACATCGAGTTCCTGATGGTGTAGGAGCCCAGCAGCGTGATCAGGGCCGTAATCGGGGCGAGGATGGCACCGCGCACCCGGAGAATGCGCACGAAGACGCCAACCAGCGGGATCGCCATGATCAGCAGCAGGATGTTGCCGATGTACATCGAGTTCACGACGCCCCAAAAGAGTTCGGGGTCATTGGCGATCAGCTGCGGGCCAGGTGTCACGCCCTGGATCAGCAGGGCACCGAAGATGATGGCCATGGTGGCGTTCGCCGGGATGCCGAGGGTCAGCAGCGGAATGAAGGAACTGGTGGCCGCGGCATTGTTGGCAGTCTCCGGACCGGCCACGCCTTCAACGGCCCCCCGGCCGAAGCGCGACGGGTCCTTGGCCCGTTTCTTCTCGACCGCATAGGCGGCCATGGAGGAGATCGTGGCGCCGCCTCCGGGCAGGATGCCCAGGAAGAACCCGAGGACCGACCCGCGTCCGATCGCGCCGGTGGACTGCTTCAGGTCGGCCCGCGACGGCCACACGTTCGCCACCTTCACGGGAACGGCCGCCGCGCGGTGCCGCTCTTCCAGGTTGTACAGGATCTCCCCGACACCGAACAGGCCCATGGCGATCGGGACGAAGTCTATGCCGTCGGCCATGCCGAGGTTGCCGAAGGTGAAGCGCTCGGCACCGGTGAAGATGTCACGGCCGGTGGTGGCCAACAGCAGCCCGAATGCCGCGGCGATGAGTGCCTTGATCTTGCTGCCGCCGCTGATGGTCGCCACGAGCAGGATGCCCAGCAGCGCGAGGGCCGTGTATTCCGGCGGTCCGAAGTCGAGCGCAAAGCCGGCCACCACGGGGGCAAGGAACGTCAGCCCGATAATGGACACCGTCCCGCCGATGAAGGACCCGATCGCGGCGATGCCGAGTGCCGTTCCGGCCCGGCCCTGCTTGGCCATGACGTAGCCGTCGAAGACCGTGACCACCGAACTCGCCTCGCCGGGAAGGCGGAGCAGGACCGAGGTGATGGTGCCGCCGTACTGCGCGCCGTAGAAAATGCCGGCGAGCATGATGATGGCGGTGACCGGCTCGACCCCGTAGGTCAGCGGCAGCAGGATGGCGATGGTGGCGGCCGGGCCAAGACCCGGCAGCACGCCGATGAGCATGCCGATGACGACGCCGATGAGGCAGTACAACAAATTGGTGGGGTCCAGGACGACGCCGAAGCCATCCAGGACCGGTTGCAGGGAATCCATGCAAAGAGCCTTTGGTTGTCGAGTCCGCTAGAACAGGTGGGGAATCGTGGTCTGCAGACCGAGGATGAAGATGGCGTAGAACGCCGCCACGATGATGAGCGAGTAGAGGATGGAGGAACGCCAGGATTCCCCGCCGAGGATCTTCATCCAGACGAAGCACAGCAGCACCGCCGGGATCTCGAATCCCAACAGGGGCATCAGCGCGACCAGCGCGAGCAGCGTCGCGAATCCCACGGCCGCCAGCCACGACAGCTTGGAGAACTTTTCACCGTCCCGGCCTCCACGACGCCCCACGACCAGCTGGGTCACTGAGAGGACCGCGATGACCAGGCTGACCAGAAACGGCCACATACCCGGGCGCGGCTCCGCCGGGGTGCCCAGGTCGAGTTGCACCGAGAGCACCATGGCGGCAATCCCGATGGCAAGAGTCACCAGCGACGCCCAGAAGTTCGCCTGCGGCCCGGCCGGAGGAGCGGCGTCCTCCTCCCACCGCGCCGCCAGCTCCTCCGGCGTCAGTTCCTCGTCGGCCACGGCTTCCACGTCAGTGCCGCCCTGCGGGCCGGAAACCCCGGCTGCTGCGCCGGACGCGGCGGCTGTCCCCCCGGGTCCCGGCGCCGTTTCCGTTGCGGCGCCTTTGGCCTTGTGCTTCATGTCTAGACTCACTTCACTGCTCGGATCCGGGAACCGTGGGACTGCCTGGGTGCTACTTGCTGGAGAGCTCGATGTCGTACTCCTCGGTCAGGTCCTTGTACTTGGTCGCGAGGTCGTTCCACTGCTTGACGACTTCCTCCCCGGAGATCTCCTTCGGCGTCAGCAGGTTCTTTTCATTGAACGCCTTCGTGCTGTCCTCGGCCAGGGTCTTGTCAACGGCATCGACGAGCTTGGCCTTGACGTCTTCCGGCAGGCCCTTTGGCGCGGCCAGCGCCCGGTACTGCGAAACCGGAACGTCATAGCCCTCCTCGAGCGCCGTCGGCACATCCGGCAGGAACGTGTTGCGCTCGTCGGAGAAGACGACGACCGGGACGACCTTGCCCGCGTCGATCTGCGGCTTCGCCTCGCCGAGCTGGATGGTGGAGAGCTGCACCTGGTTGCCCATGACGGCCGTCAGCGCCGGCGATCCGGAGTCGAACGGGACCTCGGTGCCCTTGATGTCGGCCTGCGCCAGCAGGAGCGCCTGGGCCAGCTGGGATCCGGTGCCCACACCCGTGGTGCCGAAGGTCAGCGTCTTGGTGCTCTTCTTCAGGTCATCCAGCGACGTGATCCCGGATTCCTTGCTGGCCACCATGACGTAGTCGTCCTGGGAGAGGCCCTTGATGACATCGAGGTTGTCCAGCGTGACGGTCTCATCCTCGGAGACGGCCAACGGGGTGATGGTGATCAACGAGGCGTTGAGCAGGATCAGGTTGCTCCCGTCCGCGGGCATCGCCGCCACCTCCTTGGTGGCCAGCGCGCCATTGGCACCGGGCTTGTTGACGACCGGCACGGGCACGCCGAGCTGGTCGGAGATCCCGGCACCCATGGTTCGGGCAATCAGGTCGGTGGAACCGCCGGCGGCCTGGCCGACGGTCAGCGTGATGGGGCCGGAGGGGAAGTCGCCGGAGGACGAATCCGAGCCGACATTGCCGCCGCAGGCGGTCAAGGCGAGCAGGGCGGAGGCAGCGGTGACTCCGAGGACGGCGCGACGCCGGGGAAAGTTCATCAAGGGGAGCTCCTGGTCATGGTGGCAAGTGGCGGCGGACCGGGGACGATCCGGGCAGTGTGAAGGGAATCACCTTCCACTGGTCCCCGAGCTTAGGGAGGCAGTACGATGCATGTCCAAGCCCATTACTGCATTGTGTAATACCCGGAAGGCATCATGTTCACCCTAGACCAGGCCCGCAGCTTCATCGCCGTGGCCGAAGAACTGCACTTCGGACGCGCAGCCGAACGCCTGAACATGACCCAGCCGCCACTGAGCCGGCAGATCCAGAAGCTGGAGAGGGGCATCCAGGTGGAGCTGCTGGATCGCAACAACCGCAAGGTCGTCCTGACGCCCGCCGGCCACGCGTTCCTCGCCGAGGCGCGGAAGCTGGTCGTGACCGCCGAGCGCGCTCCGGCCACCGCCCGGAACATCGCCGCCGGCCGCGCAGGCGTCCTGCGCATCGGCTTCACGGCCGCCTCCGGCTTCAGCCTGCTGGGCCCGCTGCTCACCCAGATCTCGGAGACCCTGCCCGACGTCGATGTCGACTTGCGCGAGCTCGTCACCGGGGAACAGGTCAAGTCCCTGCTCGAGGGCGACCTGGATCTGGGACTGGCGCGTCCGCCGTTCGACACCGGGACCTTCAAGTCGCAGCTGCTCTTCTCCGAGAACCTGGTCCTGGCCGTTCCCGCGGACCATCCGCTGAACGCCCTCAAGCGCGCGGTCACGGAAGCGGACCTCAAGGACGTACCGCTGATCATGCATTCCCCCACCACGGCCCGCTACTTCTACGACCTCGCCGTGCGGCACATGCCGATCGCCCACGGCAACGTCGTGCATACCGTGAGCCAGATCCTGACCATGGTTGCCCTGGTGTCCGCTGGACACGGCGTCGCCTTCGTCCCGGAATCCGCGCAGCTGCTGGGCATCGACGGGGTGTCCTACCTGCGTCTGGCCGACGTCGACGCGGACATCGTGGAGCTGCACGCCATCTGGAGCCGGGACTCCCGCAATCCGGCACTCCACCGGCTATTGGAGGGTTCATCGATGGGCGTGCGGGACTGAATTGCCAGACGATACCTTGCGGGCATCAATCAATACAATATGGGCCTTGGACAGGCATCGTTTTGGGTACCTAGGGTGGGACTCAATAACCCCTCTTGCCCCGCAACCCGCGGATTGAACCAAAGGAAGATAACGATGGCCACATACACCCCGCTCGAACTTGCCGCCGCACTGAAGGACGGGCTCCTTTCATTCCCGGTGACAGCGTTCGACGCCAACTGGGAGGTGGACGAGGCCACCTACCGGGACCACCTGTCCTGGCAGTCGAGCTTCGGCGTCGCCGGATTGTTCGCCGCGGGAGGGACCGGCGAGGGATTCAGCCTGACCGTCGAGGAATCGGCCCGCGTGGTGAAGATGGCCGTCGAGGAGGCCGGCTCCCGCGTCCCCGTGCTGGCATCCGCCGGCGGTTCCACGGCCCAGGCAATACGCAATGCCCAGGACGCCGAGGCCGCTGGCGCCGAGGGCCTGCTGCTGCTGCCCCCCTACCTCACCGAATCCGACCAGAAGGGCCTGGAAGCCCACGTGTCGCGGGTCTGCGCCTCCACCCGGATCGGCGTCATCGTCTACAACCGCGCCAACGCGATCTACTCCGCGGAGACCGTCGCCAACCTCGCGGCCCGCCACGAGAACTTCATCGGCTTCAAGGACGCCACCGGCGACATCGAACACCTGACCCGGGTCTATTCGCGCAACGGCGATCGGCTGTTCTACCTGGGCGGCCTGCCCACTGCCGAAACGTTCGCACTACCGCTGCTGCAGTTGGGCATGAGCACCTACTCGTCGGCCATGTACAACTTCGTTCCCGAGTTCGCCCTGGAGTTCTACCGCGACGTGCGGAACCTGGACCACGCTGCCGTGACGGAAAAGCTCAACCGCTTCGTCCTGCCCTACATCGACATCCGCGATCGTGCCGCGGGCTACGGCGTCTCCATCGTCAAGGGCGGCCTCAAGGCCATCGGCCGCGACAACGGTCCGGTCCGCACACCGCTCCAGGACCTGACCGAACAGGATCTCGCCGATCTGGGGGCACTCATCACCTCGGCCGGGATCCGCCCCGGCACGCCGGTCGCGCAGACCGCCTGAACAGCCCACCCGACCACCGAACCACCAAGGGAGCACCGCTGATGCCCACACAGACCAGCACTCTTCACGGCCACTCGATCATCGCCGGCCAGACCACCCCCGGCACCGGCGATACGGTCAACGGCTTCGACCCCGCCACCAATGAGGCACTCGATCCGGCCTACACCCTGATCGATGCCGGGCAGCTTGCCACGGCCACGGCCGCGGCCCGCGAGGCCTTCGCCACGTTCAGCCGACTGGACCCCGACACCCACGCGCGGTTCCTCGAGCAGATCGCCACCAACATCGAGGCCAACGGCCCCGCCATCATCGACCGCGCCATGGCCGAATCCGGCCTGCCCCGGGCACGCCTGACCGGGGAACTGGGACGAACCGCGAACCAGCTGCGCCTCTTCGCGACCGTCGTGCGCATCGGGGACCACCAGGGTGTCCGCGTCGATCCGGCCCTGCCCGACCGCACCCCGGTGCCGCGCGTCGACATCCGCCAGCGCCACCTGCCGCTGGGCCCGGTCGCGGTCTTCGGTGCCAGCAACTTCCCGCTGGCCTTCTCCACCGCCGGCGGCGACACCGCGTCCGCCCTGGCCGCCGGCTGCCCGGTGGTCTTCAAGGCGCATAACGCCCACCCGGGCACCAGCGAGCTCGTGGGCCGGGCCATCGCCGACGCCGTCGCCGCGTTCGACCTGCACCCTGGCGTCTTCTCCCTGATCTACGGCCCCGGCCGCAGCATCGGCCAGGCCCTGGTCACCGACCCCGCCATCAAGGCGGTCGGCTTCACCGGATCCCGCAGCGGCGGCATGGCCCTCGTGGCGGCTGCCGCGTCGCGCCCGGAGCCGATCCCGGTCTACGCCGAGATGAGCTCCATCAACCCCGTCTTCGTCTTCCCGGGCGCACTCGAGGACGACGTCGATGCCCTGGCTTCTGCCTTTGTCACCTCGGTGACCGGTTCCTCGGGCCAGCTGTGCACCGCTCCGGGCCTGGTGTTCGTCCCCACCGGGGAGGCGGGCGACCGGTTCGTCGCCGCCATCTCCGGCACCGTTGCCGGCGCCCCGGGCCAGACCATGCTCACCAGCGGCATCGCCGGCTCCTGGCACAGCGGGGTCGATGCCCTCGCTGCCCAGGCCGGCGTCGACCTCGTCGGCCGGGGCGCCGAGGGCGCCACGGAAAACGCGCCCGCACCCGCGGTCTTCGGCACCACGGTCGACACGTTCCTGGCCAACGAGGTCCTGCACGCGGAGATCTTCGGGGCAGCGTCGCTCGTGATCCGCTACGCGGATGCCGCCGAACTCACCGCAGCAGCCGAACGCCTCGAGGGGCAGCTCACCGCCACGCTCCAACTGCGCGACGGCGACCGCGAGCTGGCCGCGGCCCTCATCCCCGTCCTCGAGCGCAAGGTCGGACGCATCCTGGCCAACGGCTGGCCCACCGGTGTCGAGGTCGGCCACGCCATGGTCCACGGCGGCCCGTCCCCGGCCACCTCCGACTCGCGCACCACCTCGGTGGGCAGCCTGGCCATCGAGCGCTTCCTGCGCCCGGTCGCCTACCAGAATCTGCCCGATGAGCTGCTGCCCGCGCCGCTGCAGGAGTCCAACCCCTGGAATCTGAACCGGCGTATCGACGGCCGCATCGAACTGGCCGGCGGCACCGCATGAGCGCCTCCCCCACCATTGCCTCCGTCGAGGTCGTCCCGGTCGCGGGCCGGGACTCGATGCTGCTGAACCTCTCCGGGGCGCACGGGCCGTTCTTCACGCGCAACGTCGTCATCGCCACCGATTCCGACGGGCGCACCGGTCTCGGCGAGGTCCCCGGCGGCGAGAAGATCCGCGCGACGATCGAGGAGGCCGGGCGCCTCGTCCAGGGCCAGCCGGTGGCACGCTACCGGTCGCTGCTGCGCCGGATCGGCGCGGAGTTCGCCGACCGCGACGCGGGCGGACGCGGGCTGCAGACCTTCGACCTGCGCACGACGGTCCATGCGGTGACGGGCATCGAGTCGGCCCTCCTGGATCTCCATGGGCAGGCGCTGGGGGTCCCGGTGGCCGATCTGCTCGGCGACGGGCAGCAGCGCGACGCGGTGCCGATGCTCGGCTACCTCTTCTACGTCGGCAACCCGGATGCCACGAGCCTGCCCTACCTGCGCGAACCCGACGGCACCGATGCATGGCAGCGGCTGCGCCGCGAGGAGGCCATGACGCCCGAGGCGATCGTGCGTCTGGCCGAGGCCGCACAGGCACGCTACGGTTTCGCCGACTTCAAGCTCAAGGGCGGGGTCCTCTCCGGCGACGAGGAAGTCGACGCCGTCACGGCGTTGAAGCAGCGCTTCCCGGACGCCCGGATCACCTTGGATCCCAACGGCGGCTGGCTGCTCGAGGAGGCCATCCGGCTGGGCCGGCGGATGAACGGGATCGTGGCCTATGCGGAAGACCCCTGCGGCCCGGAGGGCAAGTTCTCCGGCCGCGAGGTCATGGCCGAGTTCCGCCGGGCGACCGGACTGCGTACGGCCACCAACATGATCGCCACGGATTGGCGCGAGATGGCCCATGCCATCCGCACCAACGCCGTGGACATCCCGCTGGCCGACCCGCACTTCTGGACCATGTCCGGTTCGGTCCGGGTGGCGCAGTTGTGCAACGAGTTCGGGCTGACCTGGGGCTCGCATTCGAACAACCACTTCGACATCTCCCTGGCCATGTTCACCCAGGTCGGCGCGGCCGCCCCCGGCGACATCACCGCCCTGGACACGCACTGGATCTGGCAGGACGGGCAGGGCCTGACCCGGAACCCGCTGCTGATCCGCGATGGCGAGATCAAGGTCCCCGCCCTGCCTGGCCTGGGTGTCGAACTGGATCGTGCTCGTCTGGACGAGGCACACCAGCTGTATCTGGAGCACGGGTTGGGTTCGCGGGACGACGCCGCTGCCATGCAGTACCTCATCGAGGGTTGGGAGTTCGATCCCAAACGCCCCTGTCTGGTGCGCTAGGGTCGGATTTCATTAGTTCCAGACAAGTTCCGGGGCCGGTGGCACATGTGCCGCCGGCCCCACCGCGTGGAGGTTGCCGGTGGACGGCGTATTAATGGGCTTCGGGATCGTGTTGATCTTGATCGCCGTCGGATTCGGTGCTGCCGCCCTGCTTCCGGGGCATGCGCCGGCCATGCAGAAGGGCCTCACCCCGGCGATCTACTACATCACCAACCCCGCGCTGATGTTCATCCTGCTGGCCGAAACGGATCTCGGCGCGGTGATCGGTGTCTACACGCCGGTCGCGCTCGCGACGGCGGCGGTCACCGGCGGCGTCTTCGCGCTGCTGAGCCGCTTCGCCCTGCGCCGAAGGGCGGCGCACGTCGCCGTGGGTGCCATGTCCTCTTCCTACGTCAACGCCGGGAACATCGGCCTTCCCATCGCCCTGTACGCCGTGGGCAGCTCGACGCCCGTCGTCTCCGTGCTGTTGGCCCAGCTGCTGGTGGTCGCTCCGGTCTACCTGGCGCTGTTCTCGTGGATTGCCCGGCGCGGTTCGGTGGATTTGCCCGCGGGCAGCGGGGGCTGGATTTCGGGAACCCTGCGCTCCTTCACAAACCCGGTGACGGTGGCCACTGCGGCCGGGGCGCTGGTCGCCCTGACGGGCTGGAAGCTTCCAGAGATCATCTGGACGCCGCTGGAGATGCTCGGCCATTCGTCCATTCCGCTGCTGCTCATCCTTTTCGGCATGGGCATGCACGGGCAGAAACCCCTGACGGACCGTACGGTGCGCTCCGACGTCGTGCTGTCGCTGGCGGTGAAACTGCTGTTCATGCCGGCCGTGGCCTGGGCGATCGGGCATCTCGTGTTCGGCGTATCCGGCACCGCGCTGTTCGGTGTCGTGGTCATGGCCGCCCTGCCGACGGCCCAGAACGTCTACCTGTTCTCCGCCCAGTTCCGCATGCCCGTCACCGCCGCACGCGACGTCATCTTCCTGTCCTCCATACTCTCGTTGCCGGCGATCGGGGTCATCGCGCTGCTGCTCACCTGATCCGCCAGGAGCATACGGCGAATCCCCACCCGGTTCCCAGCTGCATCATAGGTTTCGTCCCTAGAGTGGTGACTACCTCAAAGGTGCGAGTGATGAATCGGGCCCCGGCTTTCCCCCAAGCCGGGGCCTTCATCATGTCCGGGCGGCTCCGGCCCGGATGGCCGCGGCTACAGCGAGACGATGAGCAGCGTCGCGGCGAACACCAGCCCCGAGGCGACGAGCACGATCGTGGTGTAGCCGAGGATGTCGCGCATCTTCAGCCCCGCGATGGCCAGCAGGGGCAACGCCCAGAAGGGCTGGATCATGTTCGTCCATTGGTCGCCGTAGGCCACCGCCATGATCGGGATCGACGGATCCACGCCCAGCTGTTCCGCTGCGGTGAGCATGATCGGCGCCTGGACGGCGAACTGCCCGCCACCGGAGGGGACGAAGAAGTTCACCAGCCCCGCCGACAGCAGGGCGAGGACGCCAAAGGTCTGGGGCGTGGAGATGGCCACGAAGGCGTCGGAGAACACCTGGATCAGCCCGGTCCCCTCCATGATGCCCAGGATGCCCGCGTAGAGCGGGAACTGCAGCAGGATTTCGCCGACGTTGGATGCGGCATTCTTGGTCAGGGCGACCAGCTCGAACGGGTTGCGCACCAGCAGCAGGATCAGTGCCAGGAACGTCCAGTTCACGATGTCCAGGGTGACGGTTCCGCCCTGGACGAAGTGAATGACCAGGTAGGCGGCCAGCATGATGCCCAGCAACAGGGTCGGCAGCCGGCTGGCGTCGACGCGGTCGGCCGGGGTGACGATCTCCTCCTCGACCTCGACCCCGGCATCACGCGCATCGCGCTCCAACTCGACGATCTTGTCGGCCTGCCGCGGTGCCACCAGAAACAGGGCGAGCCCGACGACGATGATGGTGGCGACGGCGGCGATCATGTTCCACGTCGAGAAGGTCGTTTCCGAGATCGGCAGGGGTCCGCCGAGTTGTTTGGCGATGAACGAATCGGGGGTCGCCGCGGTCAGTGGCCCGGAGCCGGAATAGCCCATGTGCCAGACGACGAAGCCGGCGAACCCGCACGCCACGAGCATCGGGAAGTGCAACCGCAGGCCGCGCTCGCGCCCCTGTGCCGCGACTTCCTTGGCGAGCAGCGCCCCGACAACCAGGCCCAGCCCCCACGTGATCAGCGAGGCCACCGCGGCGACGACGAAGACGAACAGGTAGGCCTGGATCGGCGTGCGCGGGATGCTCCCCAGGAAGGCCAGCAGCCTCCGCACGGGCCGCGTGTTCGCCAGGATGTGGCCGAGCATGAGGACCAGGGCCATCTGGGTGATGAAGGCCAGCAACCCGGCCAGCCCGTCACCCCAGCTCTTGACGACGAGCACCGGCGACGAACCGGTCAGGAAGAGCGCCAGGATGGCGACGATGAAGGTCAGCACGATGGCGAACACGAGTGCCGAGGGGATGAACTTCTCGACCAAGTGGTTGACCGGACGCATGGCGCGCGAAATCGGCGTGCCCTGCCTTCCGGTTTCGGTGCGGCTCTGCACGAAAAACACCTCGCAGGTTAAGGGAGTGGGTGATGCCGACCACATTACCGTCAGTTGTCCACCTGACTAGGGATGCAGCCCTGCCTGTGGCAGTCGCCGAACCTACCGGCGGCGCCGCGCTGCCAGGGTTCGCAGCGAATCCCCACCACGCTCACAGCCGCCGCCAAGCTCCGGCTCCTAGGCTTTTAAGTACCTCATAAAGGTGCGAGTGATGAAGCGGGCCCCGGCTTTCCCCCAAAGCCGGGGCCCTTCTCATGCCCGCCCGCCGGTGGGCTACCGGTCGACCCTGTGGGCCCCCGGCCCGGGCCGCACCGAGAAGATCTCGGGTGCCAGGTATCCCTCGGTGGCGAAACGCCCCCGGACCGACTCCGCGACCGTCGCGGCGTCGGCGGCGGCCACCAGGGCGATCGCCGAGCCACCGAATCCGCCGCCGGTCATGCGGGCGCCCAACGCCCCGGCCCGCTGCGCCGCATCCACGGCGGCATCGAGCTCGTCGCAGGAGATCCCGAAGTCATCGCGCATCGAGGCATGGCTGGCGTTGAGCAGCGGACCGATCGCCTGCGGCCCGTCGGCGTCCAAGGTGGCCACCGTGTCGAGCACCCGCTGGTTTTCCGTCACGATATGGCGCACCCGGCGAAAGGTGTCGGGGTCCAGCAGCCGTTGCGCTTCGGGCAACCGGGCGGGCCCGACATCGCGCAGGGCGTGGACCCCCAAGGTCGCCGCGCCCCGCCGACAGGCGGCGACCAGGTCCCTGTAGCCACCGGATTCATGGGCATGGGCGACACGGGTGTCGATGACCAGCAGCGCCAGGCCGAGCTGGGCCAGGTCCAGGGGGACCTGTCGTGCGTCCCGGCTGCGGCAGTCCAGGAACAGGGCGTGCCCGGCGGTCCCCAACAGGGCTGCCGACTGGTCCAGGATGCCGGTCGGTGCGCCCACGAAGTCGTTTTCCGCCCGCTGGCAGACCAGCACCAGCTCCCCGCGCGGGATGCCGGTGCCCAACAACTCGTCCACGGCCAGGGCCACCGCGCATTCGATCGCCGCCGAGGAGGACAATCCGGCTCCGGGCGGGACGTCGGAGTCGAGCAGGATGTCCATCCCGGGCACCTCGTGTCCGCGCTGTTGCAGGGCCCAGATGATGCCGGCGACGTAGCGCGCCCAGGGCTCGACGGCGGCCGGCACCAGGTGCCCCAGGTCGGCTTCGGTGATCCGGCCGGTTGTGGCCGCCTGCCCGGTGCCGGCCGGGTCGGCTCCCTGCAGCGACGCGGCGCGCAGCCGGGCCGGACCGTTCGGACGCAGCGCCACGGCGACCCGGGCACGGTGTTCCAGGGCGAAGGGCAGCACGAAGCCCTCGTTGTAGTCGGTGTGCTCGCCGATGAGGTTCACCCGGCCCGGCGCCGCCCAGACGCCGTCGGGTGCTGAGCCGAACAGCCCGGCAAAGGCCCCGGTGATGCGCTCCAGGTCCCCGCCGCCGGGGGCCGCCCCGGAGGCGGGGCCAGCGGTGGTGGAGGCACCGGCGTCGTCCTCGGATGTCATGCGGGCGATCCTTTCACCAACCGGAGGGCGGCACGCAACCGGGCGGCCGTGGATTCGGGGGTGACGTCGCCGATGAAGGCGCCCATCGCGGCCTCCGAACCGGCGAGGTACTTCAGCTTGTCCTCGGCCCGGCGCGGGGAGGTCAGCTGCAGGTGCAGGCGCAGTTCCCCGGCGTCAGGGTGGTGGACGGGGGCCTGGAACCAGGCGGCGATGTACGGGGTGGGAGTCGGGTAGAGGGCGTCGACGCCGCGGATCAGGCGCAGGTAGACCTCGGCCAGGTCGGCCCGCTCGGCGGCGGTGAGTCCGGCCAGGTCGGCCACGTGCCGGTGGGGGACGACGTGCACCTCGATGGGCATGCGTGCGGCGAACGGGACGAAGACGGTGAAGTGTTCGCTGCGTTCCACGATCCGGGTCACGGCGGCGAGCTCGAAGTCCAGCACGTCCTGCATGAGGTTGCGTCCGGTGCGCGCCCGGTGGGTGCGCGCCTGCTCCAGCTGGGTGAGCGTGCGCGGGGTGACGTAGGGGTAGGAGTAGATCTGGCCGTGCGGGTGGTGCAGGGTCACGCCGATCTGCGCGCCGCGGTTCTCGAACGCGAAGACCTGCTCGACGCCCGGCAGGACGGAGAGCTCGGCGGTGCGCTGGGCCCAGGCGTCGACGACGGTGCGCGCCCGTTCCAGCGGCAGGTCCCCGAACGAGTCGCCGTGCACCGCCCCGAAGGCGATGACCTCGCAGCGCCCGTGCGCGGGGAAGGTGTCCCCCAGCCCGTCGCCGAGGACCTGGTCCCGTTGGCCGGGGCCGAAGGACGGGAAGCGGTTCTCGAACACGACGACGTCGTAGTCGCCGGCGGGGATTTCGGTGGCGCGGTGGTCCCCTGAGGGGCACAGCGGGCATTCGTCGGCCGGCGGCAGATGCGTGCGGGTCTGCCGGTGCGCGGCGA
The DNA here is from genome assembly GCA_016892645.1 of Micrococcaceae bacterium RIT 802. GTDB lineage: Bacteria > Actinomycetota > Actinomycetes > Actinomycetales > Micrococcaceae > Arthrobacter_H. The sequence continues at coordinate 272,860 of JAFEMX010000002.1, read as the reverse complement.
AGGACACCCATTCCCCGGTCAGCGGGTCGCGGCGCAGTTCGGCGGCCGGTGGACGGGAGGGCAGGTGGCGCGGGTCCCCGGGCGGCTCGAAGTCCCCGTGGTCCAGCGGTGCGTCGAAGAAGTAGAGGATCTCCCGGCCGTCGGCCAGCTGGCCGCGGGCCGGACGGCGCGGGACCTCGGCCTCGACGGGCGGCGGGATGTGCGTCTGCGGGCTGCTCACAGTTCCTCCAGGGCTCTCGCGTGGAGCAGGATGGCCCGCTCGGGGTTCAGGGCCGGGAGCATCAGGCCCACGGTGGACAGATAGGCGCCGGTGGCGGTGTAGCCGTCGGCCACCCAGTCGGGGGCCGCCCGCTCCGCGTACGTCCCGGATTCGCCGCCGGGCAGGATCACCGAGACATGGTAGGCCATCTCGGGCGCGAGCCCGGGCAGGACGACCGCGCCGGGGCCGGCGTCGTCGCCGGAGCGCAGCAGCGCCCAGGCATAGAGGGCCTCACGCCCGTCTCCGGCCACGGTCCCGTACAGGCTGAAGGCGTCGTCGCCGAGGTCGGCCCTGACCTGGACCCCGGAGTGCAGCAGGGAGCGGTGCTCCTTGTACAGCCGGATGAGCTGGTGCAGGGTGTCGCGGTCGGCACCGACCGCCTCCCGGATGTCCCATTCGAGCCCGAAGTGCCCGAACAGCGCAGTGATCCCGCGGAAGGCCAGCGCGTGCGTGCGCCCGGAGGTGTGCGCGGTGGACGGGCCGATGTGCTGGCCGACGAGTTCGGGGGGCAGCACCCGTTGGGTCATCTCCTGGATGTGCTGGCGTTCGAGCGCGTCGTTGGAGTCCGAGGCCCAGACGCGGTCGGCGTGTTCGAGCACCCCCAGGTCCACCCGGCCCCCGCCGGAGGAGCACGATTCGATTTCCAGCCCCGGGTGGGCCGCCGCCAGTTCGTCCATCAGGCGGTAGGCGGCCAGGGTCTGGGCGTGCTGGGACGGGTGGCCGGCGGAGGCCAGGTCGGCCAGGTCGCGGTTCTGGTCCCATTTGAGGAACGCGATCGGGGCCCCGGCGTCCCGGGCCTCGGAGAGCACCGCATCCAGGGACCCCAGCACGTGGGCGTAGGCGGCGGGGTGGGTCAGGTCCACCACGTGCTGGTGCCGCCAGGTGGGCGCCAACGAGTCCCCGCGGGCCCGGCAGAGCCAGTCGGGGTGCTGCCGCGCCAGGTCGGAGTCCGGGTTGGCCATCTCGGGTTCGGCCCAGAGCCCGAACTCCATGCCGAGGTCGTTGACCTGCCGGATCAGCGGCACCAGGCCCCGAGGCCACACCTCGGGCGAGACCTGCCAGTCGCCGAGCCCCGCGGTGTCGTCGCGGCGGGAGCCGAACCACCCGTCGTCGAGCACGAACCGTTCCACCCCGGCCTCCGCCGCGGCACCGGCCAGCGACGCCAGCTCGTCCAGGTCGTGGCGGAAGTACACGGCCTCCCAGGTGTTCAGCACCACCGGGCGTGCCCGGTGCGGATGCCGTGCCCGCGAGCGCAGGTAGGTGTGGAAGCGGGCGGCGATCCCGTCCAGGCCCTGCCCCGAATAGGCCAGATAGGTCCACGGGGAGGTGTGCGCGTCCCCGGTGTCCAGCACGATCTCCCCGGATCCGGGCAGCTCCCCGGCGCCGAGGGCCCGGGTGGGGCTGGGCGTGCGTTCGGCGAAGACCGTGCTGTTCCCGCTCCACCCCAGGTGCAGCGCCCAGACCTCGCCGCGCCGGTTGGCGAAGGCCGGCGTTCCGGCGGCGAGCAGCAGCGGGGCGTCGTGGCCGGTGCGGCCGCGTCGTCCGGTCCGGGTGTGCGTGCCCAGCACGAACGGCAGGCGTTGGACGGAGCGTTCGCGGGACCACCGCCCGGCGGTGTCGAGCAGTTCGGTGGCCTGCGGCCCGACGGGGAGCATGGCGTGCAGGGCGCGCACCTCGTATCCGGGGGCACCCACGTTGACCAGGGTGTGGCGCAGGCGCAGCAGGCCGCCGGGGAGCAGTTCGATCTCGGTGGTCAGTTCCAGGCCGGCGTCGGCGTCGGTGGCGCGCAGCACCAGCCGGTCCCGCCCGCCGGTCGCCTCCGGGTCGGCGAAGCGGGCCGAGGTGTCGCGCCCGCCGCGCCCGCCCTCGAGCAGCGGGGTGCCGGACCACCCGGTGGCCGGTTGCGGCCACAACGGCATCGCCAGCGGGTGGTCGTAGTTGGAGTGCAGGACCGGTCCGGTGGAGGCGTGCGGCGGCAGGGGCCCGGGGTCGGCCCCGCAATGCACGACGGCGGGATCCCCGCTGGTCTCGATGACCAGGGAGACGCCGTGGCCGGCCAGGGATACCAGGCTCATGGGGTGCCTTTCGCTGTGGAGTCGTGCAGGGGCCGGTCCAGCAGGGTGAGGTCGAGGACCAGGTCGGCCGCATGGGCGGTGAAGGCGTCCCGGGCCGGGACGTCGACGCCGCAGGAACGGCTGCCCAGCCCCTGTTGGCCGGCATCGATCCCGAGGTGCCACCGGGTGGGGACGGGCAGGTCGGTGGGGTGACCGGCCGCGGCCAGCTCCTGCTGGCTCCAGGGCCCGAGGGTGAACCCGGTGTCCGGCGGCCCCTCGAGGATCCGCAGCCGCAGCGTCCTGCCGTCGGCCAGTCCCAGGTCGAGCCGGCGCAGGTGGCCGCGCCGCCCGCTCGCCTGGGGCCGCGGGTAGTCGGTGCGCAGTCCGGCCACCGTCAGCCGGTGGGTCCCGAACCGCTGGGCGGACCGCGCATCGGCATACGACTCCCCCGGTCCGGCACCGGTGAAGACGACGCGGCAGTCGTCCGTCAGCGCCTCGGCCGGCAGCGTGAAGCCGAGGCCGAGTTGGGCCAGCGGGAACCCCGGATCCTGCAACGCCTCCATCCGGGCCCGCAGGCGCAGGGCGCCGTCGGCGATGCTCCAGTGCAGGTCGGTGCCGAACCCGCTCGACGCCGCCGGGGCACCGTACCGGTGGATTGCCCGCAGGCACGCCCCCTCGTCGCTGGCGGCCAGGGTGCGGCGTTGGAGCCGGTGCCATCCGGCGTCGTGCCAGCGCTCGGCGAGCGCGACAACGGGAGCGGGCGTCGTGCCGGCGTAGGCGTCCCAGTCGAATCCCGGGGGTGCCTGGGCTGCGGTCCCCACGGTCCCCGCCCCGCCGGGGCGCAGGTCGCGGGTGGGTTCGATGGCCCCGGCGTCGTTGTCCGTCGGGGCACGGTAGACCTGCAGTTCCGGGCCCGCCACCTGCAGGTCGGCGAGACGCTCGAGCAGGCCGGAGCCGTCGAATCCCGCCAGCTCATGCAGATCGTCCAGGTCCGGGCCCGGGTCGGCAGCCGGTGTTTCCCCGCGGCGCGCGGGCAGCGCGACCGGTGGTTGGGTCGTCCCGGGGTCTGGCGCCGCTGCGGGGTGGCCCGCGATGCCCTGCCCCCAGGCCACCTCGTACCCCCGCGGGGCCCACCAGGCATCGGCCGCGAGGCGGACGGAGACGGTGAGGACGGAGCCCGCATGCTCGGCCACCACGTCGGGCAGGTCCAGCATGGTGGCCGATCGTGCGGGGGTCGGCGGGACCGACAGGATCCCCGCGGCCAGCGGGGCGGAGTCGTCGGGCCCCTCCGGGTCCAGCCGCCAGTGGAACGCGTAGCCGCTGGTGTCGGCGAAATCCTGGCGGTTCTCGATCCGGATCCGTTCCCCGACGCCGATCCTGACCGGTTCGATGACCTTGGCGTATTCGATCAGCCCCGGGCTGGGGGTGCCGTCGGCGAACACGAGCCCGTCGAGGACGAAGTTCGAGGTGTGGATCGGCTCGACGAAGTCGCCTCCGTACGCATACACGGGTTTCCCGTCCGGGGTGGAGGCGAGGATCCCGTGGTCCTTGTACTCCCAGACGAAGCCACCGGCCGCCCGGGGGTGCGCATCGAAGAGGGCCTCGTAGTCGCCCAGCCCGCCGGGCCCGTTGCCCATGGCGTGCGCGTATTCGCACAAGACGTACGGCTGGGTGGAGATCCGTGCCGAACCCTCCGCGCTCGCCGAGGGGATGGGGTCCCCGGCCAGGATCGAGGCGGATTCGGTCGGGGTGGCGTACATGCGAGAGTACACGTCGGTGTAGGAGCCGTCGTGGTCGCCCTCGTAGTGGATGGGGCGCATCGGATCATGCCGGCGCAGCCAGTCGGCCGTTGCGGCCAGGTTGGCGCCGGTGCCGGATTCGTTGCCGAGGGAGAACATGACGACGCTGGCATGGTTGGCGTCGCGCCGCCAGGTCCGTTCGATGCGGTCCAGGTAGGCGGGCAGCCAGGCCTGGTCGGCGGAGGGGTTGCCCTCCCAGTGGTCCGCGACGAATCCGTGGGTCTCCAGGTCGCATTCGTCGATGAGCCAGAATCCCAGCTCGTCGGCCAGATCCAGCAGGTGGTGGTTCGGCGGGTAGTGGCTGGTGCGGATGGCGTTGATGTGGTGCCGCTTCATCGTGACCAGCTCGCTGCGGGTGAACTCCGCGGTGACCGCCCGTCCGGTGCGGGGGTGGAATTCGTGCCGGTTGACCCCGCGGAAGCGGATCGGCGCACCGTTGACCCTCAGCACCCCGTCGGCGATGTCGACCCGCCGGAATCCGAGCCGCAGCGATACCGTTTCGCCGGCCGAGGACAACGTGGCGGCGTAGAGGCGCGGCGTCTCGGCGGTCCAGCCATCGACCGGTCCGACGTCCAGCCCGGTCCGGGCCGTGGTGATATCGCGCTCGATGCCCAGGTCGGGCACGGCCAACCGCAGCGGGTACGCCGACTCCGGGGCGTCGACCTCCAGCGTGAGGTGCCCGGCGCCGCCGTCGTAGTCGGCCACGACATGCACGTCCCGGATTCCCCGGAGGGGTTCGCCGATCAGGGTGACGTCGCGGAAGATGCCCGGCAGCCACCACTGGTCCTGGTCCTCCAGGTAGCTGGCGGCGGAGAATGCGTGGACGCGGACCACCAGCCGGTTGACCGCGGTGCCGGGCAGCAGGGCGTCGGTGACGTCGAATTCGTGGGTGAGGCGGCTGCCCGCGGCATGTCCGAGTTCGGTGCCGTTGAGCCAGACGCGGAACGTGGACTCGACGCCTTCGAAGCGCACGAGGACCCGGTCCAGGCCCGACAGGACGGCCCGGGTGAACCCCAGCTCGTCGGCGGTGAATTCGCGCAGGTGGTCCCCGGTGCCGTTGGCGTCGGGGACGTGGGGCGGATCCAGGGGGAAGGGGTAGTCGACGTTGGTGTACCAGGGGCTGCCGAAGCGGTTCGTCGTGCCGATCACCAGCGGGCCGTTGGCCTCGTCCAGGACCCAGTGCCCGGGGACGGTGACGGCGTCGGGGAAGTCGGCGTCCGGGTCGGCGGGGTCGGGGTCGGCCGCGGCAATGGACGGTGCATACCGGAACCCCCAGGTCCCGGCGAGGCTGGCTGCGGGCCGGTCGGAGTCCAGGTGGGCGCGGGCGGGTAGCGCGCCGGTTCCGGGCGAAGGGTCGAGGTGGTAGGGCAGGGCGGGGGTCGCGGGGAATCTCACCGGGCCGCCTACTTGTTGCTGCCGAGGGTCAGGCCGGCCACGAAGTGCTTCTGCAGCGCCAGGAACATGACCACGGTGGGCAGGGCGATCATGACGGCCCCGGCGGCGACCAGGTTGTTGTCGGTGAAGAACGCGCCCTTGAGGTTGTTCAGCGCACTGGTGACCGGCATGGCGTCGCCGTCGCGCAGCAGGACGAGGGCCCAGAAGAAGTCGTTGTAGATCCAGGCGAACTCCAGCGTGGCCAGTGCCGCGAGCGCGGGCCGGGTCAGCGGGAGCACGATCTGGTAGTACTGCCGCCACACCCCGGCGCCGTCGACCTGGGCTGCCTCGCCGAGCTCATCCGGCAGGGCCTTCATGAAGTTGGAGAGCACGAACACGCAGAACCCCATCTGGAAGGCGACGTTGATCAGCACGACGCCGAACTGGGTGTTGTAGATGTCCAGCGAGAGGAACATCCGGTACAGCGGGGTGATGATGACCTGTTGCGGCAGCAGGTTCGCCGCGGTGAAGAACATCAGCATCGCCAGGTTGAGCTTGAAGCTGAAGCGCGCCAGCACGAACGCCGCCATGGAGGACATGAAGAGCACGACGACGACGGCTGGGACGGCGATGTACAGGGAGTTCAGGAAATAGTGAGGCAGGTCCGCCTGGGTCCAGGCGGCGACGTAGTTGTCGAAGTTCAGCGTGTCCGGCAGGGAGACGTAGCCCTTCTCCGCGGTTTCCGCGTAGGGGCGCAGCGAGGTGTAGACGGCCCAGGCCAGCGGCACCAGCCAGATCGCGCCCCACAAGATCAGGGACACGTGCAGGATGACGCGGCCCGGACGCAGTGGAGCCTTGCGGTCGGCGCCGCCGTCACCGCCCCGGGACGGCCGGGATCCGGGCAGCGGGGCGCCGGGCGTTGCCGCACCGGCGGTTCCGGCGGCTGCGCCGTCACGGGCGGAATCGGGTTCCCCGGGGGTCAACGTGGCGGCGCTCATCGGGCGTCCTCCTTCCTGAAGGTCTGCACCAGATAGGTGACGATGAAGACCAGCGAGATGACCAGCAGGATGACGGCGATGGCCGAACCGAAGCCGATCCGGCTGGCTTCGCCGATGATGTTGTTCGTGATCAGCACCGAGAGCAGCTCCAGTCCGTTGGTTCCCTTGTTGATGATGTAGACGATGTCGAAAGCGCGCAGGCCCTCGATCACGGTGACCACCAGGACGATGACGTTGATGGGCTTGAGCACCGGGAAGACCACCCGGAAGAAGGTCTGGCGCTGGTTGGCCCCGTCGATGGAGGCGGCTTCCTTGATGGAGGGGTCCACGCCCTTCAGTCCCGCCAGGTACAGGACCATGATGTAGCCGACGTGGCGCCAGCTGGCCGCGACCAGCACGGCCCAGATGTTGATGTCGGAGTTTCCCAGCCAGTTGACGTGGGCGCCGGAGAGCTGGTTGATGAGCCCCTGGTTCTGGGAGTACAGCAGCGTCCAGATGAAGCCCACCAGGGCCAGGGAGAGAACCACCGGAAGGTAGAAGACGCTTTGGTAGATGCGGGTGCCGCGGATGTTCTTGTCCAGCAGCACTGCCAGGAACAGGCCCAAGGGGGTCGCGACGAGGGCCAGGACCAGGAGCCAGATGACGTTGTTGAGCAAGGCCGGCCAGAAGGGCGGATAGATCGTGGCGATCTGCTCGTAGTTCTGGAATCCGACGGGCTGGATGGCGGTCACGCCGTTCCAGCGCGTGAAGGAGAGGAACACCGATCCCAGCGCCGGCCCCCAGACGAAGGCCAACACGACCAGTGCGGGGATGCCCAGCATCAGGGCCAGGACCACCCGGTCGGTGGTGCTGTACCGGCGGACCTTCCGTGCCTTAGCCGGTCGCGTTTTCTGCGTCAACGTGCTCATGGTGTTCCTCTCCCCCGCGGCCTCAGCCGACGAAGATCGCCTTCTTCTGCGCCTCTACGTCCTTGAGGATGTTGTTGATGTCCTTCGGGTTCTTGATGAACGCCTGGATCGAGGGGATCATCACCGTCGAGGCGAAGTCGGGCCGGGTGTCGCGGTCCATGAACTGGGCGATGTTCTTGGCCTTGCCAACGACTTCGGCGGCCTTCTTCTGCAGGTCCGTGTAGTTGGAGGTGTCCATGTTGCTTGCCGGTCCCACCAGGCCCTTGTCGGCGTCCGCGTTGATCTTCTCGGCTTCGGCGCTGCCCAGGTATTCCAGCAGCTTCTTGGCCGTGCCGCCGTTTTGGGTCTTGGCACTCATCATGAAGCCGTCGATGGGCGCATCGATCGAGTCGGTGCCGTAGTCCGGGTTGATTTCGGGGAAGGTGAAGAAGTCGAGGTCCTTCAGCGCATCCCCACCTTCGGCATCCTGGAACTGCTGGGAGACGAACATGCCCAGCAGGTACATCCCCGATTTCTTCTGCAGCAGCCCCTGGGCGGTCTCCTGCCAGTCGCGCCCGAGGCCGCCCTTCTGGTGGTAGGGCAGCAGCTTGGTCCAGGTGTTGAAGACCTCCTTGACCTGATCGGATTCCCAGGAGTCCTCGCCCGCCAGCAGCTTGGTGTGGTAGTCATAGCCGTTGATGCGCATGTTGAGGATGTCGAACGTGCCCATGGCGGGCCAGCCGTCCTTGTCGCCGAACGCGATGGGGTCCAGCCCCTCCTTGAGCATGTCCGTGCTGATCTCGGTCATCTGGTCCAGGGTCGTGGGGACTTCGTACCCCTTGTCCTCGAACACCGATTTGCGGTAGAAGACCGCCCACGGGTAGTAGGACAACGGGACGAAGTACTGCTTGCCATCGCTCGCCGTCGCGGCGGCCTTGAACGACTCGCTGAAGTTCTTTCCGATGGTGTCCCACACCGAGGAAATGTCGCCGGCCAGGCCCTGGTCGGCGAAGAAGCGCATGCGGTAGCCGGAGAACCAGCTGAAGACATCGTCCGGGTCCCCCTGCAGGTACGAGTTGATCTGCTCCTGGAACGTGTTGTGGTCCACCGTGTTGATCGAGACCTTCGATCCGGATTCCTTGACGAAGCCGTCGATGATCTTCTGGTAGGCGGCCTTCGGCACGGCATCCGATTGGTTGGAGCCGAAGGTGATGTCACCGGTGCCCTCGCTGACGCTGGCGCCGCCTCCACCTCCGCCGCAGGCCGTGAGGGCGGCGAGGGCCGAGAGGCCCATGGCCCCTCCGAGGACGGCTCGTCGGTTGACGGGGACGCTGAGTCCGTTTCCGAGCGATGACGGGCTGGGCGGGAACGAACGACCCGTCAGGCGGGGATGGTGGTGGGCCACGGTGACTCCTTGGGTTGTGCCGCCGGCCCAGATTTCCGTGTGCGCAACGACGAGGGTGATGGAGAAACGCTCAAAGTCGATCAGAAAACAACTAAATCTGACTTTCCGAAACTATGACACGCGCCACATCGGGACGCAAGACGTAGACAGAAATCTCTACAAAACATATGCAAGCCGAAGCATTCCGTTCTTGATCCGAACAAGAATATTCGCACATTTTCGCACCTCGGCTATGCTGGCGATGACCGGGTCACCGGCCACCATCCCCGCAGGAAGGCGCATTGACCATGGCAGAGATGCTTCCGCAGCAGCGCCGCCGACACATCCTGGAGGAGCTGAACCGCTTCGGGCAGGTCCGTGTCACCGAGCTCTCCCACGATCTCGGTATTTCGGAAATGACCGTCCGCCGGGACCTCAATGCGCTGGCCGGTGCCGGGGAACTCGTCAAGGTCCACGGCGGAGCCACCCGCGAGCACTCTGCCACCAGTATCGAACCGGGGTTCACGCGCAAGCTTGGGCTGGCCGCGGCCGAGAAGGAGGCCCTGGCGCTGCGGGCCGCCCGGTTGATTGAACCGGGGATGTCGGTCGCGCTGAATTCCGGGACGACCACGTACGCACTGGCCGGACAGTGCACCGGCATCGACGATCTCACGGTCATCACCAACTCGCCACGCATCGCCGAGGTCTTCTACAGTGCCGAGAACACGTCCCAGACCATCATCCTGACCGGTGGGATCCGCACGCCCTCGGACGCACTCGTCGGCCCCCTGGCCACCGCGGCACTGGCCCAGCTGCACGTGGACATCTGCTTCATGGGCGTGCACGGCATGACGGCCGAAGACGGATTCACCACGCCGAACATGCTCGAGGCCCAGGCCAACCGGGCGTTCATGGCCTCCGCCGCCCGCCAGGTCATCGTCGCCGACCACAGCAAGTGGGGCATCACCGGACTATGCCAGATCTCTCCACTGGATGCCGCCGACATCCTGGTCACCGGCGATGCGCTCTCCCCCGATGCGGCGGAGGTCCTGCGGCAATCGATCGAAACACTCCTGCTCACACCCACCGCCTAAACTGGCGCCATGCCCCTGCCCCTGCCCCTGAGCCGCGACCTGGCCCAACGCCTCATCGACCAGGTAGCCCCGACGCTGGAGTTCAACATCAACGTGATGGACCCCGACGGCCGGATCATTGCCTCCACCGACCCGGGACGCATCGGCGGAGTGCACGCCGTCGCGCGTGCCGCGGCCTCCGGGGAACCAGGGATCGTGCACGACGGCGGCTCCCCCGCCGAGCGGGTGGGAGTCAACCTGCCGTTGCGCCTCGAAGGCGAGATCGTGGGCGTCCTGGGCGTCACCGGGCCACCGGAGCGGGTCGCCCCGGTGGCACAGGTCCTTGTTTTGACGATGGCCCTGCTTCTGGAACGCGAACGCGAAATGGATGACTCCGCCCGCCGGGATGCCGCAGACCGGGAGCTGCTGTCGCGCATGGTCTCCGGAGGGCTAACGGGCCAGAAGATCGAGACGGCCCTGGCCGCCGGCGTGCCGGAACTGCCGCCACCCTGGCGGCTCCATGCCTTCCTGGCCCCGGACGAGGCGGGCACGCCAACGCCCGACGGGGGCGCCCCGCAGCCGCGCGAACCACATCGACGCGCCCGGTTCGGCGGCGCGCTGTGGATCCTCACCGGAGGACGGACCGCCGGGGTCGACGACCACGGACCGGCGGCCGCGTCCTTCCCAAGCACCACCATCGAGGATGGCCCGTGCGCGAACGGCGACGAACTGGCCGGATCCGCCCAGGCCCTCGGTGCCCTGGCCGCCGCACGCTGGCTGCTGCCCACTCCACCGGCATCCGGAGTGCTCCGGCTCGATGACCTGGCTCCCGAACTCTCGGTTGCCTGCCTCCCTCCGGCCACGACAGCAGCGCTGGCCTCCCGCGTGAGGCCCCTGCGCCCGGAACACCACCGCACCCTGGAGGCCTTCGCTGCTTCCGGAGCATCGATCTCCGCGACCGCGCGGGAACTGTTCCTGCATCGCAACACGGCGATCCAGCGACTGGATCGGATCACGCAGCTCACCGGCCTCGACCCACGGATCCCGCCACAGGCACAGACGCTGCGCCTGGCCACCATCGCGTCCCGGGCCGCGACGCCTCGCTCCCCCCGCTCCTCGACCGATGATGGTTGATGTGCCCTCGTTTTTGAGCTGTCGGCCCGGAAACCATGGGCAACATGTCTATGTCGGTGATCGGCGGCGCCGCCTAGAGTAGTTCCATGAACGCTCCTCCCCCGCCCGTCATCGTCGTGGCCCCCGATTCCTTCAAGGGCAGCGCCTCCGCGGCGGAAGCCGCCGCCGCCATGGCCCGCGGTGCACGCGCCGTGGCGGGGCCGCAGGCCAGGATTATCGAGCTGCCCATGGCCGACGGCGGCGAGGGCACCCTCGATGCCCTGCTGGCGGTTTGGGGAACCGGGCCCCTCACCGTGCACACCACCGACGCCCTGCGCCGGCAGTGCACCGCGCGCTACGGCATCTCTGCGGATGGGTCCACGGGCATCATCGAAGCCGCCGAGGCCAACGGCCTTCCGCAGGTCACCGACGTCCCCCTCCGACCGCTGGACGCCGACAGCTTCGGCGTCGGCCTGGTCGCCGCCCACCTGTTGGACGCCGGCGTCGAGGAGATCCTGCTGTGCATCGGCGGTTCGGCCACGACCGACGGCGGGACGGGATTGCTGGCGGCCCTGGGCGCCCGGTTCCTCGACGCGACCGGCAACAACGTCCGTCCCGGGGGCGGTTCCCTGTCCTCCGTCGCCCGGATCGATGCCTCGCAGCTGCACCCCCGGGCCGCCGCGGTCAGCTGGCGGATCGCCGTCGATGTGGACAACCCCCTGTGCGGGCCGCGGGGAGCCGCAGCGGTCTTCGGCCCGCAAAAGGGCGCCGGTCCGGACGACGTGGCGTCCCTGGACGCGGGCCTGGCGCACCTGGCCCGGGTGCTCGATGCCGACCTCATCGCCGCGGCCCCCGGAAGCGGCGCCGCCGGGGGCATGCCGCTGGGCCTGTCCGCCCTGCTCGGGGCCGAGATGGTCCCGGGCGCCGAGCTCGTCTCCACCGCGGTTGGCCTGGCCGCCGCCGTGGAGGATGCCGACGTCGTGCTCACCGGCGAGGGACGGCTGGATAGCCAATCCCTGGGCGGGAAGGTCGTCGACGCCGTGCGCCGCACCGCCGGCCCGGGCACCCGCGTGGTGGTCATCGCCGGAGCGGTCCAGCTCGATGCGGCGGCGTGCCGGGCCGCCGGCCTGACCGCCGCCTTCTCGATCGCCCCGGGACCGGCGGACCTGGCCGGGCTGCAGGCCGACGCGGAGCGCCTCATCGAGGACACGGCGGCCCAGGCCTGCGCCGCGCTGGGACTCGGCACCGGCAGGTGCGGCTAGTCTCGAAGGACCATGAAAACGCTGGACAAGGCAGTACGCATCGACGCGTGGCTCTGGGGAGTGCGCGCCTTCAAGACCCGCTCGGCGGCGACGGCGGCGTGCAGGGCCGGGCACGTCAAGCTCAACGACCGCCCGGCCAAGGCCGCGGCGGTCATCGTCCCCGGGGACACCATCCGGGTGCGCGAGTCGGGGTTCGAGCGGATCCTCGAGGTCCGCCAGCTCATCGTCAAGCGCGTGGGGGCCCAGGCGGCGGCCAGCTGCTACACCGACCACACGCCGGCCCGCCCGAAGGCCCCCGCGCTGATGGTCCCGGTCCGTGACCGCGGCACCGGCAGGCCCACGAAGCGCGACCGCCGCGAGCTGGAGCGGATGCGACGCGAGCTGGGAGGCTAGGCCTCGTCGTCGGCGCCCGGACGGGAGCCGAGCTCGGCATCCAGACGCAGCAGGCCCGGGCCGTCGTCGCCGATGAGGCGGACGCGGCCGATGATCTCGCCCACGGTCGCCTCCTCCTCGAGCTGCTCGGAGACGAACCAGCTCAGCAGGGGCAGGGCGTCGATGTCACCCTCCTGCTGGGCCAGCCGGTACAGGTGGCGGATGGCCTCGGAGACCTTGACCTCGTGGGCCAGCGATGCCTCGAAGGCGTCCCGGACGGATCCGGCCTTCACACCGGGGGCCTTGATGGCGCCGATGGACGGGCTCGAATCGCGGTCGGTCATGTGGGAAATGAACTTCTCGGCATGGACGATCTCCTCCTGCGACTGCGCGCGGAACCATCCGGCGATGCCCGGCAGGTCCTGGACATCCATCTCGATGGCCAGCTGGCGGTACACCACGGATGCCTCGAGCTCCAGGGTGACTTGGTCGTTGAATGCCTTTTCGAGTGCTCCGGTGAGTTTCATGGGCCCCAATCTACGGTGGAACCACGGGGCTGTCACCGGAGTTTGGCCTAACTGCCCTCCCCGGACGGCCATTAGCGAACGACGGCGTTGCGCCGGGTTGGCAGGGTTGGGAAGCCATACCTGATCCCACCTAGACTGGCCGGATGGGTCATATTGATGTTGCCGGGATCGACTACTTCCTCTCCGACGGCACGCAGCTGTTGAACGAGGTCTCCTTCAAGGTCGGCACCGGCAGCAAGACCGCCCTGATCGGTCCGAACGGCACCGGCAAGACCACGCTGTTCAAGATCATCGCCGGCGACCTGGTGGCCGACGGCGGCACGGTGGGGCTCTCCGGCACACTGGGCATCATGCGCCAGTTCGTCGGCCAGGTCCGCGATGAGTCCAGCGTGCGCGACCTCCTGGTCTCCGCAGCGCCCCCGGCCCTGGCTGCCGCCGCCGCCGAATTGGCCGCCTCCGAGGACGCCATGCTGGCCGACCACTCCTCCGCCGCGGCGGAGGAGAAGACCCAGATGCGCTATGCCCAGGCGATCGTGGACTGGGGCGACGCCGGCGGCTACGAGATCGAAACCGTCTGGGACGAGGTCTGCATGGCTGCGCTCGGCCTGCCCTTCGACCGCGCCCAGCACCGGCCGGCCTCCACGCTGTCCGGAGGCGAGCAGAAGCGCCTGGTCCTGGAGGCCCTGTTCGCCGGAAACGACGAGGTGCTGCTGCTCGACGAACCCGACAACTACCTCGACGTGCCGGGCAAGCGCTGGCTCGAGTCGAAGCTGCGCGGCACCGACAAGGCAGTGCTGTTCATCAGCCACGACCGCGAACTGCTCAACCAGGCCGCCGAGCGGATCGTCACCCTCGAACCGGGCATCAACGGGGCTTCGGCGTGGATCCACGGTGGATCGTTCGGCAGCTACGTCGATGCCCGCGCCGACCGCAATGCCCGCTTCGAGGAACTGCGCAAGCGCTGGGACGAGGAGCACGCCAAGCTCAAGGAGCTGGTGAACATGTACAAGAACAAGGCGGCATTCCGCTCCGACATGGCCAACCGCTACCACGCGGCGCAGACGCGGCTGGCGAAGTTCCTGGAGATCGGCCCGCCGGAGGCCCTGCCCATCGAGCAGAACGTGAAGATGCGCCTGCGCGGGGGCCGAACGGCCAAGCGGGCCATCGTCGCCCAGAAGCTGGAACTGACCGGTTTGATGAAGCCGTTCTCCACCGAGATCTGGTTCGGCGACCGGGTCGGGGTCCTCGGCTCCAACGGTTCGGGCAAGTCACACTTCCTGCGCCTGCTCGCCGCCGGCGGCACCGATCCCGAGCGTGAGCACCTGCCGGTCTCCGACATCGTGCTGGCCGAGGTCCCCCACGAGGGGACGGTGAAGCTCGGGGCCCGCATCCGCCCCGGCTACTTCGCCCAGACCCACGTCCGGCCCGATCTGGGCCACCGCTCGCTGCTGGACATCCTCCACCGCGGCGACGAGCACCGTTCGGGCCTCGGCCGCGAGGCCGCGTCCGGTGCACTGGACGGGTACGGGCTGGCCGCACAGGCGGAACAGGCCTTCGACTCGCTCTCCGGCGGCCAGCAGGCCCGCTTCCAGATCCTGCTGCTGCAGCTCTCCGGCGCCACGCTGCTGCTGCTCGACGAACCGACCGACAACCTGGACCTGCACTCCGGGGAGGCGTTGGAACGGGCGATCAATGCGTTCGAGGGCACGGTCCTGGCCGTCACCCACGACCGCTGGTTCGCCAAGGGCTTCGATCGTTTCCTGGTGTTCGGGTCCAACGGCCGCGTCTATGAGACCGAGGAACCGGTGTGGGACGAGGCGCGGGTGGACCGCAGCCGCTGACCCCGCCCCGGGAATACCCGCGTGGGGCCCGACGCTGTGCCGAAGACGTGGCCAGTCAGGCAGAATGGCCACGACAGCACGTCCCCATCGAAGGAGCCACGTTGAGCATCTACGCCGTCACCAATCCAGCCACCGGCCAGGTCGAGAAGGAATACGACACCATCAGCGATGCCGGCCTGCAGGAGGCCACGGCGGCAGCCCACGCCGCATTCGGCACGTGGCGCACCAGTGCCGTCGATGACCGGGTCGCCCTGCTGGGCCGTGTCGCCGACCTCTACGAGGAGCGCAAGGACGAGCTCGCCGCCATCATCACGCGCGAGATGGGCAAGCCGGTGATGCAGGCCAGGGGCGAGATCGACATCGTCGTCTCCATCTACCGGTACTACGCGGAGAACGGCCCGAAGTACCTCGAGGACGAGCAGCTCGATGTCGTCGCCGGGGGCACCGCCGTCGTGCGCAAGGAGGGCCTCGGCGTCCTGCTGGGCATCATGCCCTGGAACTTCCCGTACTACCAGGTCGCCCGGTTCGCCGCCCCGAACCTGATGAACGGCAACACGATCCTGCTCAAGCATGCACCGCAGTGCCCGGAGTCGGCGCTGGCCATGGAGCAGGTCTTCCGCGACGCCGGCGCCCCCGAGGGTGCGTACGTGAACATCTTCGCCACCAATGAGCAGATCGCCGACCTGATCGCCGATCCGCGCCTCGCCGGGGTCTCGCTCACCGGTTCAGAACGCGCCGGTTCTGCCGTGGCCGAGGTCGCCGGGCGCAACCTGAAGAAGGTCGTGCTCGAACTCGGCGGCTCGGACCCGTTCATCCTGCTGGACACCGCGAACCTGGACAAGACGGTCAAGCGGGCCGTCAACGGCCGCATGGGCAACGGCGGGCAGGCCTGCAACGCGGCCAAGCGCTTCGTGGTCATGGAGGACCTCTACGACGACTTCGTCGAGAAGTTCACCGAGTCGCTGTCCGCGATCACCCCGGCGGATCCAACCGACGAGAAGACGTTCCTGGGCCCGTTGTCCTCGCAGGCGGCCGCCGACAACCTGGAAAAGCAGGTGAAGTCGGCCATCGCCGAGGGCGCCACCGCCTTGGTGGGCGGGTCGAAGGTTTCCGCGGATGCCGCGTTCTTCCAGCCGACCGTGCTCACCGGCGTCACCCCCGACATGGACGTGTTCCACCAGGAGCTGTTCGGCCCGGTCGCGATGATCTTCAAGGTCGCCAGCGAGGAGGACGCCGTGGCCCTGGCCAACGACACCCCGTTCGGGCTGGGATCCTCGATCTTCACCGAGGACCCGCAGCGCGCCCAACGGGTGGCCCACCAGATCGACGCCGGCATGGTCTACATCAACGAGCCGGCTGGCACCGCGGCCGAGTTGCCCTTCGGCGGCGTCAAGCGCTCGGGCGTCGGCCGGGAGCTGGGCAAGTACGGGATGGATGAGTTCGTGAACCGCAAGCTCATCCGCACGCGCTAGCCAATCTCGAACCCGGTGGCCCCGGGGTCCGGCTCGACCTGCCGGACCCCGAGGTGCTCCACCCGGCCCGGGGCCCGCGGCGAGCGCAGCCACGCGACGAGTTCGGCCACGGGTTCCTCCGGCCCCTGCGCGGTGATCCGCACGCTGCCGTCCGGGCGGTTGACCGCCGAACCGCACAACCCCAGCGCCTCGGCCCGCTGCCGGGTGAGGTAGCGGAATCCGACGCCCTGCACGGTTCCGGTGGCCGTCGCCTCGATGGCCGTGGTCCGGTGCGGTTCCGCAGCGTGCCCGGGGGCGCTCATGCGCCGGCCCCGGTTCCCCGGGTGAGTTCGATCGGCTCGACATCGGCCGTGAACCCGAAGACGTGCGCGTAGAAGGCCAGCGACAGTTCCTGGGCGCGCACGATGTTCGCGGCCTTCCGGAACCCGTGCTGCTCCCCGGCGAAGAGGACGTAGGCGTGCTCGATCCCCTTGGCGGCGAGCGCGTCGGCAAACAGGCGCGACTGGTTCGGCGGGACCACCCGGTCCTCGTCGCCCTGCAGCAGCAGCACCGGGCAGTCGAGCTGGTCCACGTGGTTGATCGGTGCGCGTTCGGCGTAGAGCTCCCGCGCCTCCGGCCACGGGCCGACCAGCGATTCCATGTAATGGGCCTCGAAGTCGTGGGTGTCGGCGACCAGCGCCTCGAGGTCCGCCACGCCGTATCGCGAGATGCCGGCCGCGAAGGCGTCCGTGTTGACGAGGCAGGCCAGCGTGGTCCACCCGCCGGCCGAGCCGCCCTCGATGGCCAGGTGCTTCGGGTCGGCGATCCCGGCATCGACCAGGCCCCGCATGACGGCGACCGTGTCCGCGACGTCGGCGACACCCCATTGGCCCTTCAGCCGGTCGCGGTAGGCGCGGCCGAAGCCGCTGGAGCCGGCGTAGTTCACGTCCACGACCCCGATGCCGCGGCTCGTGTAGTAGGCGATCGGCAGCGACAGGCCGATGCGTGCCTGCCCGGTCGGCCCGCCGTGCACGAACGCGACGAATGGCGGCAGCTCGCCCTCCGGGCCGGCGTGGCCGGCGAGCGCGGGGGCGTAGACGTTGGCATGCACGACCGCGCCGTCGGATCCCGGGAAGTCCATGGCCTCCCCGGTGGGCAGGGCACCGGCGGCGGGCAGTTCGTCCAGTGCCCGCCGGACCGTCTGCAGACTCCCCGCGTCGACGTCCACGAGCCTGATCCCCGCACCTTCGGTGGCGCTCTGTGACACCGTCAGGACCTCGAGGCCGGTTCTGGGCGCATCCCCGGTGCGCCGTACCCCGGATGGCACGGCGTGGGTGAGTTGAAGGTCCAGGTCCTCCAGCACGCCGGTGGCCGGATCGAGCACAGCCAGCCGCATCCCGTGGGTGCCGTGGGCGGCGAGGATCCGCCCGTCGTCGAGCACCTGGTACCACGTGCTGCCGATCTGCCAGAGGGGTTCGGCGAATTCCTCCGCGCGCGGGCAGAGGGGACGCGCCTCGCTGCCGGGCTCGGGGACCTGGCCGTACAGGTTCCACCAGCCGGAGCGGTCGGAGATGAACGCGAGGGACCCGGCGTCGAGCCATTCGGGCTGGAGCACCGACTCGGTCGTGGAGCCGGCGATGTCGCGCACCCCGGTGGCCGGGCCTGCATCGTCGACGTCGCCGACGTGCAGCACTGTCCCGTCCCACGGCATCTGCGGGTGCTCCCAGCTGATCCAGGCGATGCGCGTGCCGTCGGGGCTGACCCGGGGGTAGGCGGCGAAGCGGGACGACGGCGTCACCCGGCGCAGGGCGGCGACATCATCGGCGGCGCTGCCATCGAGCGGGATGGCCACGATGTAGCGCTCGATCTCCTCGCCGGTGTGGTCCTCGCAGACGGCCAACACCTCGCCGTCGCGCCAGGAGGCGGTGAATTCCGCGAAGCGCAACCGCGGGTCCGCCGGGGCATCCTGGTCCGGAACCGAGGCGGGGGTCAGCGCGGTGGTCCCGTCCCCCGTGTGCAGGTACACCCGCTGGTCCGCGAAGTTCGCGAACACCAGCGCGTCCCCGGATCCGTCGCCGACCGGGGCCCAGGCGGAGCCGCCGTATTCGTGGACCCGGCTGCGGACGTTGTACGGGGCGGGCACGAGTTCGCGGTGCGGTTCCCCATCCGCGACCACGGTGAATCGGCCGCCCTCCGCCGGGCGGCCCTCGAGCCACCAGATCGAATCGCCCACGAAACGCGGGGATCCCACCGGGGTGCTGGTGGCCACCAGCGAGGCGGCGGAGATCGGGGAGGGCCAGGAACCGAACGGTGCGCGGGTTGTCATCCCCCGAGCGTACCGAAGGCCGGCCCGCACCCAGGGGGCATTCCGTCGTCGTGCCCTTCGGAGGCAGAATGGGCCCATGCACACCTACGCCGTCTTCCTGCGCGGCATCAACGTCGGCGGCGTCCGGATCGCCATGAAGGACCTGGCCGGGGCCCTGGCGTCCGCCGGGTACGCGAACGTGTCCACCCTGCTGGCCTCGGGCAACGTGGTCCTCGAGGCGGACACCGGCGATGCGGCGGCCCTGAAGGCGGACGTCGAGGCCGTGCTGCGGGGGCGTTTCGGCTACGAGGCCTGGGTCATCATCACGACGCCGGGCCAGCTCGCCTCGATCGTTGCCTCCTACCCCTTCCCCGCCGTGGACGACGGCATCCAGCGGCACGACTACGTGGTCCTCGCCGCCACCGCGGATGCGGTGCAGAGGGTGCTCGATGCCTGCCCGGAACCGTCCCCCGGCGAGCTGGTCGCCGCGGGGGACGGCGTGCTCTACTGGCAGGTCCCGCGGGGCAGCTCGTTGGAGACCCGTGTGGCCCGTGAACTCGGTCGCGCCCGCCACAAGGCGGTGTTGACGACGCGGAACATGAACACGTTGCGCAAGGTGCTGGCCCGCATGGGGTCCTGAGCGCCGGCTCAGGTGCGCGCGGGCACCCGGGAGGTTTCGGCGTCGTCCTCGATCTGGCGGGGGCCGTTGATCATCACGGCGCCGACGATGAGCACCAGCAGGCAGACCCCGAGCATCCCGAAGGAGGCGGCCCAGCCACCGGTCGCATCGCGCACGACGCCGAACAGCAGCGGCGCGATGGCCGCACCGGCGTACCCCAGGCCCTGGCTGAAGCCGGCCAGCACGCCGGACCCGTAGGTGGTCCGCGAGCGCAGGTTGATCATCAGCAGCGCCATCGCGAACGTGCCCTGGCCGAGCCCGGCGGAGGTGATCCACCACCAGGTGCCCTGCGTGGGCAGGAAGAACATGCCGGCGTGCCCGATGATCCACAACACGATGAACAGGCCCGCTGCGTAGATGGGGTGCCTCATCCGCGGGACGACGAGCGGGACCAGCAGGCTCACGGGCAGCCCGAGGATCGCGAAGTAGCCCAGGGCGCTGCCGGCCACCGCCGGATCGAGGCCCTCGCCGATGAGGTAGGGGGGCAGCCAGGTGAAGTAGACATAGGTCTGGCCCGAGTTGCCGGCCAGGAAGATCGCCAGGCCCCAGGCCACGCGGGAACGCCAGGGGTTGATCCTCCGCTCCGCTTCCACCGGGACGACGCCGGCCAGCCGTGCCGAGGTCTGCGCCGCGGATTCGGTGGCGGCGAGCCGGGCATGTTCGGCCGCCTCGGCGCTGCGCCGGCGGCGGTCCGCGGCGAACTGGATGGCCCAGGGGACGAGGACGACGACGCTGGCCAGGGTCCAGAACCCGATGGAGAACCGCCAGTCGGAGACCTGTTCCAGGGGCACCGCGAACATCGGGCTCATGGCCGTGCCGATCGCGATGAGCGTCACGTAGCCGGAGGTCACCAACGAGATCCGGTCCGGGAAGTACTTCTTGACCAGCGGGGGCAGCACGACGTTGCCGATGCCGTAGCCGACCATGGTCAGCGCCGAGAGCAGCAGGAACGACGTCACGTCACCGACGAAGGCCCGTCCTGCCTGCCCGATGATGGCCACCACCACGGCCAGCAGCAGCGTCCGCTCGAGTCCGAAGCCGGCGATCATCCGCGGGGTGAGCAGGCCGGAGACGGCGAAGATGATGGGGGCCAGCATGGCCAGCAGCCCGGTGGTGAACGAGGTGAACCCGAGCTCCGGTCCGATGAGGTCCAGCAGGGGCGGCACGGAGACGACGGCGGCCCGCACGCTCAGCGCCATGAGCAGGATGCCCAGCAGCGCGGCGATGCGGCCCCTCCACGGGCGTGGTTTGAGGCGGAACGCCATCAGCTGCCCTCCTTCAACCGGTCGACCTGGAGGAGCAGGGCATCGATGTCGGTGCCGACCAGCGACCGCGACCAGCTGCCCGGCAGGGTGGAATGGTAGTACAGCCCCTCGCCGATCAACATGATGGCCTCGGCGGCATGCGGATCGGCGACGTCCTCGCGCACGAGGCGTTCCCAGTCCCCGTGGACCCGGTCCAGGGCGGCCACGGCGGGGGCGTGCGATCCGGCAGCCAGACGCACGACGGCCTGGTAGCAGGCGTCGAATTCGGTGTCGCCGACCGTCGAGGTCCGCACGTAGTACCGGGCGGCACCCTCGGGGGCCGCGGCCATGCGTTCGTTGTCCTCCCGGGCGGTCTCGAGTAGTCGTTCGATGACCGCCTCGGCCAGGGCGTCCTTGGAGGGAAAGTGGTACAGCAGGCCGCCCTTGGAGACGCCCGCGAGCGCCGCCGTCGCGTCCATGGTCGCCGCCCGTTCACCGTCGGTGCGCAGCAGGGTGCAATAGGCCTCGAGGATCTTCTCCCGGGCTGCTGGTGGTCTGGACATGACCTCGACTCTAGCGTTGACGCGGTTCCCGGCCGACATCGACGTCACATGGACAGCATACCGTCCGGACGGTATAGTTACGATCTGAATTCCCGACGACCCGAGGATCATCCCCATGAGGACGCTGCAGCATCCGGCCACCCGGCACTCGCCTTCCGGGCGCGCCCGCCGCTGGGCTGCCCTGGTCGTGCTCATGTTCCCCGTCCTGCTGGTCGCCGTCGACAACACGGTGCTCAGTTTCGCGGTCCCCGCCCTGTCCACCGCGCTGGACCCGACCTCGACCCAGCTGCTGTGGATCATCGACGCGTACCCCCTGGTCCTGGCCGGTTTGCTGGTGCCGATGGGCAGCCTGGGCGACCGCATCGGCCGCAGGAAGCTGCTGCTGATCGGCGGCGTGGGATTCGGCGTCGTCTCGGCCGTCGCCGCCTTCATGCCCGATGCGTCGCTGCTCATCGCCGCGCGGGCCCTCATGGCCGTCTTTGGCTCGATGCTCATGCCGGCCACCCTGTCGCTCATCCGGAACATCTTTTCCGACGCCAGGGAACGCCGCACCGCCATTGCGGCGTGGGCGTCGGCATTTTCCGGTGGTGCCGCGTTGGGGCCGATCGTGGGCGGCTGGCTGCTCGAACACTACTGGTGGGGCTCGGTCTTCCTGCTGTCCGTGCCGATGCTGCTTCCCCTCCTGGTCCTGGGACCGTTCCTGATCCCCGAATCGCGCGATCCGGCTCCGGGCCGGATGGACCCGGTCAGCATCGTCCTCGCGGTGGGCACCCTGCTGCCGATCGTCTACGGGATCAAATCCGCGACCGGTGGGGATCCGCTGTGGGTGGCGTGCGCCGCCGTCGTCCTCGGGGTGCTCTGTGGTGCCACCTTCGTCCGGAGGCAGTTGCGCAGCGCTTCGCCGATGCTCGATGTGCGGTTGTTCCGCAACGCCGTCTTCTCCGCGGCCCTGATGGTGAACCTGTTCAGCGTGTTCGCGCTCGTGGGTTTCATCTACTTCCTGTCCCAGCACCTGCAGCTCATCGCCGGCCTGTCGCCGATGGAGGCGGGGTTCTTCATGGTTCCCGGGCTCATCCTGACGGTGGTGTTCGGTTTCGTCGCCGTGCCGCTGGTCCAGCGGATCGGACCGGCGGCGGTGGTGATGACGGGGCTGGGGTTCAGTGCCGCTGCCTATGCCATCGTGCTGGTGTCCGGGCGTTCGGGATCCCTGGCGGCCCTGCTGCTGGCGTTCTGCGTCCTGGGGGTCGGCGTCGGGTTGGCCGAGACGATCTCGAACGACCTGGCGCTCTCGGCCGTTCCCCCGGCGCGTGCCGGGGCGGCGGCGGCGATCTCGGAGACCGCGTACGAGGTCGGTTCCGTCCTGGGCACCGCCATCCTGGGCAGCATCCTCAACGCCGCCTACAGCCGGGGGGTTTCGATCCCCGCCGCTGTCAGTCCGGCCGAAGCCGACAAGGCCCGCGAGACGCTCGGGGGCGCCGTCGAGGTCGCGTCCGGCATGCCCTCCCCGGAGGCGGCCGCCGGCCTGCTGGATTCTGCGTCCCACGCGTTCGACGGCGGGGTCACGGTCACCGCGGCCATCGCGGCGGCGTTGATGCTGGCAACTCTCGTGGTCGTCCGGTTCGCCCTGAAGGGATCCGCTACACGTTCAGCCGATAGCCGCGTTTGACCACGGTGCCCACCAGCCGCCCGTCGGGGAGCGCCTGGCGCAACCGGCTGATGGCCATGTCCAGGGCATGGCCGCCCTGCCCCTCGGGCAACAGCGATGCCAGCCGGTCCCGTGCCAGCACGGCGCCCCCGGCCCGCACGAGTGCGCGGAAGAGCACCAGCTGGGCCGCGCTCAGTTCGGTCCGGTGCCCCTTCAGCTCCACGACGCTGCCACGCACGAACAGCTGCCCGCACGAGGTGTCGACGGCGTCGACGGCCTGGTCGGAGAGGTGCTCGACGATCTGCCGGATCATCGCCCCCATCCGGTAGCGTTCCGGGACCAGGGGCTCGACGCCGGCCTCCAGGAGCGGCTGCGCCGTGACCGGCCCGACCGTCGCAGCGGTCAGTGTCGTCTGCAGGGCCTCCAGCAACTCCGGGAACCGGCCGCGCTCCTGCGCGGCGCTGAACAGGGCATCGACCGATGGAGCCGAGGTGAAGGTGAGGACGTCGAGACCCCCGGTGCAGGCGGCGTCGACGAGCCGATCCGTCACCTCCCGGCTTCCGGGCGGGGTTTCCCACCGGTAGGGGGACACGGTCAGGACGCTCGCCCCGGCATCCCGCAGGCGCCGGGTCGCGTCGTGGTCGGCATGGCCGTGCATCTGGACGGCGACTGTCGCGCCCCGCACGCCGGCGGCGATGGCCCCGTCGACCAGGGTGGCGGTCAGCTCGTCGGAGCTGATCGCCTCGTCGGTGAATCCGGCGGCCCGGACGGCCCCTCGCGCCTTGGGTCCGCGGACGTGGATGCGGGCGGAGCCCAGCACGTCGGCGAGGTCCTCGCCGAGGCCGTTGGCGTCGGCGGCGTCGACCCACCGCCGCATCCCGTAGGCGGTGGTCACCAGCAGGTAGTCGGGGACCGCCTCGATGACGGCGCGGGTTTCGGCAACCAGCTCGGTGTCCTCGGCCACCGGTGCGATGCGCAGCAGCGGGGCATGCAGCACGCTCGCGCCGCGCCGGGCCAGGGCATCGATCAGGTCGGCCGCCCGGCGGTCGGAGGTGACCCCGATGCGGAAGCCCTCCAGCGCCCGTCCGGCGCCGGCGGATTCACCGGCCGCGACGCCGGGAACGTCGTCGGCCCGGGCCGGTGCGTAACCGGTATGCCCGCTCATGCGGGCGCACCCGCGGCGCCGGCCACGTCGAGGATGCCGGGAAGGGGCCCCTCGCCCAGGGCTGCCACGCCGCCGATGACGATCACCGCCGGCGAGTGGCAGCGGGCCCGCAGCGCGGCGCCGGCCAGGTCGTCCAGGCGGGCCGTGGTCGTGCGCTGGCTGGGCGTGGACCCTCGTTCGATGATGGCCGCGGGCGTCGCCGGGTCGAGGCCGTGGCGCAGCAGTCCGGCGGCTGTCTGGCCCAACGTGGCGACGCCCATCAGCACCACGATCGTTCCGCCCAGGCCGGCGAGGTGCCCGAGTTCCTGCTCCGTGAAAGGGTCATGGCCGGAGACTACGGTAAAGAGCTTCGAAACGCCGCGGTGTGTGACGGGGATGCCGGCCGCACCCGGGACGGAGACGGCGCTGCTGATTCCGGGGATGACGGTCACGGGCACACCCGCCGCCACGCACGCGGCCACCTCTTCGCCGCCGCGGCCGAAGACGAAGGGATCCCCGCCCTTGAGCCGCACCACGTTCTTGCCCGCCAGGGCCGCCTCCACGAGGATCCGTTCGATCTCCACCTGCGGTACGCGGTGGTGACCGGGCAGCTTCCCGACGTCGACGAGTTGGGCCGCCGGTGCCATCGTCCCGACCTCCTGTCCGGGTCCCAGCCGGTCGTGGAAGACGATGTCGGCGCCGGCCAGGGCGCGCAGGCCGCGCAACGTGAGCAGATCGAGCGCGCCGGGGCCCCCGCCCAGCAGCGTCACACACCCGGTGTCCGGCGCAGCTGCTTCGCGGAGCAGCAGCACCCGGTGCGCCCGCGCAGCCTCCTCGGCGCCCGGCACGGCCTCGCCGACGACCACCAGCAGGCTCGCGCCGGGCAGCGCCGCCTCCCACCACGGCGTGGCGCCGGTCCGGGGCGCCGTTGCCGCCCCGGGCAGGGGCACGGCGTCGCCGAGAACCTCGGCTCCGAGCCGGCGGTAGCGCCTGATGGCGTTCCGGGTCGCCCGGGTGTCGCCGAGCACCACGACGGTGTGACCGCGCAGGTCGGTCGCCTCGATGATCACTGCTGCCCCCCTTGCGGACCGACCGGGATGCGGTCGCCGAGCGGGACCGGACGGCGTTGGCCGCGTTCGTCGGCGTAGGCCAGCGTGGTGTCGCGCTGGTTGGGTGCGTTGACGAAGGAGCGGAAGCGCCGCAAGCGGTCGGGGTCGGCCAGGGTCGCGGCCCACTCGTCCTCGTAGGCATCCACGTGCTGGGCCATGGCCGCCTCCAGTTCCGCGGCGAGCCCCAGGGAGTCCCCCACGACGACCTCGCGCACATGCTCGACACCGCCGTCGAGCTCCTCCATCCAGCGTGCAGTGCGCTGCAAGCGGTCCGCAGTGCGGATGTAGTACATCAGGTACCGGTCGATGTAGCGCAACAGCGTCGCGTCGTCGAGGTCCTTGGCCAGCAGCTGGGCGTGAGCCGGGGTGGCACCGCCATTGCCGCCGACGTAGAGGTTCCATCCGTCGGCCGTGGCGATGACACCGACGTCCTTGGCCCGGGCCTCGGCGCATTCCCGGGCGCAACCGGAGACGCCCATCTTCAATTTGTGGGGCGAGCGCAGGCCGCGGTAGCGCAGCTCCATCCCGATGCCCATGGCCACCGAGTCCTGCACCCCGAACCGGCACCAGGTCGACCCGACACAGGTCTTCACGTTGCGCAGGGCCTTGCCGTAGGCGTGGCCGGATTCGAAGCCGGCCTCCACCAGTTCCTTCCAGATCTCCGGCAGCTGTTCCAGGCGGGCACCGAACAGGTCGATGCGCAGGGCCCCGGTGATCTTCGTGTAGAGGTTGTAGCTCGAGGCGACGCGGGCGATGACGGCCAGCTTCTCGGGGGTGATCTCGCCCCCGGGGATCCGCGGGACAACGGAGTAGGTCCCGTCCTTTTGCATGTTGGCCAACGCGCGGTCGTTCGTGTCCTGGAGGGCGCCCAGGTCTCCGTCCAGGGGATGTCCGGAGGACTGCGACGCCAGGATCGAGGCGATCGCCGGCTTGCAGATGTCGCAGCCCGCTCCGGAGCCAAAACGTTCCATGACGGCACCGAAGCTGGCCAGGCCGGCGATCCGGACGGCTTCGAACAGCTCGGCACGGGACATGGCGATGTGCTCGCACATCGCCCGGGAGACCTCGACACCGGATTTGACCAGCTCGGTTTCGAGCAGCTTCTTGAGCATCGGCACGCAGGAACCGCACTGGGTCCCGGCCCGGGTGCAGCCCTTCAAGGCACCGAGGTCACGCACCGGGCCCTGGCCTTCACAGCTGCCGCATCCGTTGACCGAGTCGCGGATGGTTCCGGCCGCGACGTTGTTGCAGGAGCAGAGCACCGCGTCGTCGGGCAGTTCCGTCTCGGGGGCGTCTGCCCCGCCGGCCGCGGAGAGATAGGCTCCGGGCTCGGCCGGGAGTTCACGGCCCAGCATTGGCCGCAGGGAACTGTACGGTGCGGCGTCGCCGACGAAGATGCCGCCGAGCAGCGTCTTGGCGTCCCCTGAGACGACGAGCTTCTGGTAGACACCGCGGGCCGGATCGGCGTAGACGACTTCCAGCGCACCGCCGGTGGTGGCGAACGCATCGCCGAAACTGGCGACGTCGACCCCGGAGAGCTTGAGCTTGGTTGCGGTATCGAAGCCGCCGAAGGTGGCCGTTCCGCCGCTGATGCGGTCCGCGACGATTTCCGCCATGGTGTTGGCCGGAGCGACCAGCCCGATGCACATGCCACCGAAGTTGGCGACTTCCCCGACGGCCCACACATGCTCGACGTCGGTGGCGCAGCTCTCGTCGATCACGACGCCACCGCGGGAGCCCATGCGGAACACGGGGACGAAGTCCTCGTCGCCGAGTTCGTCAGCCGTCATTCCGGCGGCGGCAGCTGCCTCTTCCTTCGCCCGCCCGTTGAGCGTGCGGGCGATTTCGTCCCGGGGGCGGACGCCGATCGAGACGACCACCATGTCCGCGTCGATGATGCGGCCGTCGGCCATTTCGACGCCGACAACGCGCGCTTCGCCGTCCTGCTCCTCCGTCAGCACGGCCTGGGGGAATACACCGCCGTGGACTTCCAACCCCTGGCCCGCGATGAGCCGGCCCATGGCCTGCCCCGCCCCCTCGTCCAGCTGGGTGCCCATGAGCCACTTGCCGCCATCGATGATGATCGGGGTGGCGCCGAGGGATTGTAGGCCCGCGGCGGCTTCGAGTCCCAGCAGCCCTCCTCCGATGGTCACGGCGTTGACCGGGCGCCCCAGTTCGGCGGCGAGCTCCGCGACCCGTCCCCTGATGGCCCGGACGTCCTCCAGGGTGCGGTAGACGTGGGTGTGTTCGTTGCCGGGAATGGGCAGCGTCGCGGCGTTGGAGCCGGTGGCGAGGACCAGTTCGTCGTAGGCGTATCGCGAACCGTCGGCGGTGATGACCTCACGGGCCTCCAGGTCCAGGTCGACTGCCCGGGTTCCGGTGGCAAGCGTGACACCTTCCTGTTCCCATAGTCCGGGACGTCCAAGAGTCAGGTCCACGTCCGTTTCGGTCAGGGCGCGAGTGAGTGCGACCCGGTCATACGGCACATGCGCTTCCTCTGTCAGCACGGTGATCCGCACGCCGCTGGGACCGCGGGCCGCCATGGCCTCGGTGAACCGGTGGGCGGCGGGTCCGCCGCCCACTACGACGATCCTGCGCACGGGATCCTGCCCCGTCCCGGTGGGAAATGGTCGATTCGTGGTCATGGGGTCCTCCGGCCTGCGTGGCTTCCGATCGGTTCCGATGCGGCACTGTCCGCATCGGTACCTCGAGCCTAGATTTGGTGCTTTTCCCCGAAATGTCCCCGGCGTTTCGCCTACGTGACGTTGTCTCCGCTCCCCTACGGTCCCCGGTGAGGCCGCAGAAACCCGGCCGAAACATTTGCGGGACCGTGAGGACAGCCGGGCGGGCGGGTCCCGGATTCCACCCTGCCTGCCGGCTGGTCAGTCCTCCACCACACCCTCCGTCAGCTCGTACGTGAGTGTGTATTAACCACGGTGAAACGCGGCCCCGCTTCGGACGTAACAACCCATCCCTAGGCTCGGAGCACCTTCAACCGTCCGGCACCCGCCGGGAACGAGGGGCTAGAGAAAGGGAAGCCATCATGACGATCGAGATCGAGGAACGCCCAGCAACCGGCCTGCGGTCCACCATCCCGGAAACGCCCTGGCACCAGGTCTGCGCGCTCGAAGACCTGGACTCCGGGTGGGGCGAAGCCGTTTGGCTCCCCGGCCGCCAGGTGGCGCTCTTCCGCTTGGCGGAGGGGACCGTTCACGCCAGCGACCAGAAGTGCCCGGTATCGGGCGCGCAGGTCATGGCACGCGGCATCACCGGAAGCAGCAAGCGCAACGGTGAAATCTTTCCAACGGTCGCCAGCCCGCTACACAAGGACGTGTATCGGCTCGACACCGGCGAATGCCTGACAAACCCCCAGGTACACCTGGCCATTCATCCGGTCCGACTGGTCGATGGACACGTCTGGGTCGGGGTGCCGGCATGAGTCACGGCAGGGTCCGCACGGGGGCGCTAGTACCCGTGGCCCACCTGGCTTGGTGTGGCTGGGAGTCATCCGACGCCGTCGGACCGCAGGTGAATTCCGGGTGTCTGGAGCATGAAAGTCCGGCAATTGTGCCCCCGCGATAGGTTATGGCGACAATCTCGCGTATTATGGAACTTGTAGTCGTAGTTTTCTCGCAGTAATTTCAGTGTCAAGGCCCCGTTCGCGGGGAGTGTCTCTTTTTGACTCGCGGTAAATCTCGTAGCTGCATGTCACCGTCAAGTCCGGTGGTGACAACCCCTACGTCCCCTGCGGACAGTCTCGAAAGGACACAATCATGGCAATTGGTACCGTCAAGTGGTTCAACGCTGAAAAGGGCTTCGGCTTCATCGCTCCGGATGACAACTCGGACGACGTGTTCGCGCACTACTCCGCGATCCAGTCCAACGGCTTCCGCTCCCTCGAAGAGGGCCAGCGCGTCGAGTTCGAGGTGACCCAGGGCCAGAAGGGCCTGCAGGCCACGGACATCCGCGCCGTCTAAGTTTTCCATCGGGTCCTGATATGGACCGGTGAGAACACCTGAAAATGGTGGCATCCCCTCGGGGATGCCACCATTTTTGTCTTCCCCGGCCGGCGAGCCGGCGGGCCCGTTACGGGGTCATGGGCACGAAGTGTCCGTCTGGGCCGGGCATCTCATGCGCGTCGCCCCATCCAGATCGTGCCCATGGACCCGTTACGGGACGACGATCTTGCCCAGGTCCGGCTGCTTCGACAGGAAGCCGTACTCCACGGTCAGCTCCCCCAGCTTCTCGAGCTGGTCCTTGGGAACCGCCGCGTCCCAGGTCTCCATCTTGAGGCCCTTGGCCATCTTGGCGTCCATGCCCATGAACTCAGGCAGCAGCGCCTTGGCGTCGCCCTGATTCTCTTCGGCCGACGACAGGGTCTCCTCCATCGCATCGCGGAACTTCGACACGACAGCCTGCTTGCCATCGGCATACTTGCCACTGGTGAAGGTGACCATGGTGGGCAATCCCGGGATGGCCGCCTGGTTGGGGTAGCCGACGAGCTTGTTGTCCTGGTCGGCCAGCGCCCGGCTCAGGAAGGGCTCGGGTAGCCAGACCGCATCGGTGTTCCCCCGTTCCAGTTGGGCCTCCATGTCCTGGAACCCCATCTCGTTGAACTTGAGTTTCGAGGCATCCGCGCCTTCCTTCGCCGCGGCATCCATGATGGTCAGGTCACCCTGCGTCTTCAACGCATTGACCGATGTGGTCTTCCCGGCCAAGTCGGCAAACCCGTCGATCCCCGAGTCCTTGCGTGTCACGACGCCGTTGATGTCATCGCCCTCGGCCTTGGAGTTCGAGTAGCCCGTGACGATGCGCATGTCCAGGCCCTTGTCGGCTGCGGTCAACACGGACAGGGGGTTGCCGACGGCGAAGTCCATGGTCCCCGTCGATACCGCGGGAAGCATGGCGGCCCCGCCCTGCCCGGTCTGGAGTTCCACCTTCAGGCCATGCTCTTCGAAGATGCCCTCGTCGATCCCGTATTGCATAGCCACCGATGGGGCAATGGACAGAACGCCAACGGTCACGGGGATCAGCTCGCCGCCACCGCTCGCGCTGGAATCGGTGTCGGCGGCGCCGGAGGGGGATCCTCCACCACAGCCGCTCAGTAGCAGCATCGCCGCCAGGCCCAGGCCGACCGTCGCTGATCTTAGGTTCCTCATGGTTGTCTCCTCGTTACGGTTCGGCGGGATTTCCTAGCCGATGTCTGCTTGCGGCGTCGAGGCGGACCGTCGACGCAACGTGTGATGGATCACACCCTAGTCAGACCAAGACCAATTTACAAGAAGTTTTCAATGATTGAGGAAGACACCTATTCAAAAAGCGTTGCACTGGACTAACACTATGGACGTAGATATGTTGTGGGGACCGACACTAAGGACTTCACCATGCCTTCCACCCCGGCTTCCCGACCGTCCGCCGGCATCGATCTGGTGCGCGGTTTCTCCCTCGAAATGACCGGCAAGGACAATGACGCCCTCGCCGAGGCCACAGATGGCTTGCCACCGGAAACCCGGATCAACGTGACCTTTCTGGGCAACGAGAACCTGTCCATGCGCGTTGCCGCCGCGGCCGCAGTGCGGGCCGCAGGGTTTGAGCCCATTCCCCATATTTCGGCCCGTCGGCTCGGGTCGGTGGCCGAACTCGACGAATTCCTCGGTGCGCTCACGACCGACGCGCAGGTCAAGGAGGTGTTTGCCGTCGGCGGAGACCCCACCGTCCCGCTCGGGCCGTTTCCCGATGCCCTGTCCCTGATCACGTCCGGACGGCTGCAGGCCCATGGCGTCAGCGCGGTCGCGATCGGCGGATACCCCGAGGGGCACCCCGAGATCGACGAGGCCACGCTCTGGGAGGCGCTGGAGGCCAAGTCGGCGGCCCTCCGGGAAGCCGGCCTGGACGGGTCCATCATCACGCAGTTCGGGTTCGATATCGGCCCGGTGCTTTCCTGGCTGGAGGAACTACGTCGCCGCGGCATCCGGCTCCCGGTCCGCATCGGCGTCCCGGGTCCCGCCGGCATCAAGCGGCTGCTGACCTATGCGCGTCGCTTCGGGGTGTCGTCGTCGGCGGGCATCGCCCACAAGTACGGGTTCTCCCTGGCCAACCTGCTCGGCACCGCCGGCCCCGACCGGTTCATCACCGAGCTCGCAGCCGCCCTGGACCCGGCCATCCACGGGGAGGTCCGGTTGCATTTCTATACATTCGGCGGCCTGCAGGCCACTGCCCGATGGGTGGCCGATTTCGACGCCGGGCATTAGGCAGCGCGCCGGTGCCGGTGGGCAGCGATCCCGACCGGCACCGGATTCGCAGGGGCTACTCCGTCGGCAGCAGCTTCCCCATGTCGGGCATTTTGTCGATCAATCCCCGGTCAAGCGAGATGTCGGCGATCTGCTGGATCGACGCCGTGTTGACCTCGGTGTTGTACTTCGGCAGGGTGAGTTTCTCGATGACGTCGGGTTCCAACGAGGTGTATTCCGGCAGGATGGCCTTGACCTTCTCGGGGTTCTGTTCGGCATATTCCTGCGAGGCCTTCATGGCCCGAACGAACTTCGCGGCCGTTTCGGGGTGTTCCGCCACATACTGGTCGGTTGAGAAGTAGACAGCGACCGTGAGGTCATCGACCGGCTCGGCGTAGTTGGAGAAGACCGGCACGTTGCCATCGGCTTCGGATATGGTCACGAACGGCTCCACGGCGGCAATCGCATCCACGTTGCCCTTGGCCAGCTGGGCGGTCATGTCGGGGAATGCCATCTCCACGAAATGGATCGATTCGTAATCCCCGCCGGCCAGCTTCACCGCCTCGGAAATCGTGGAGTCGGAGATGTTGTTCAGCGTATTGACGCCGATCTTCTTGCCCGCCAATCCGGCGATGTCAGTGATCCCGCTATCCGGCTTGGTCATGACGGACGCGAAATCGGCCGTGGTATCACCGGTGGTGCTTCCCCCGGGGGCCATCATCTTCAGCGGAAGGCCCTTGGTCCTGCCGACGATCATCGAGGTGACATTGGAAAAGCCGAAATCCATCTGCCCGCTGGTCACGCCCGGAACGATCGCCGCACCTCCCTGCGCAGGCGTGAGCTTCAGCTCCAGCCCCTCCTTTTCGAAGATCCCTTCCTTGACCCCCAGATAGATCGGCGCGACGTCGACGATCGGGATCACCCCGACCTCGATCTGTTCCAGGGAGCCGCTTCCGGATCCCGCGGACGGGGTCCCGGCCTCGCCGGACGACGGCGAGCCTCCCCCACACGCCGTCAGACCGAGAATCGCCAATAGCGCGACGGCACTTTTCATCCTGCTCATGCTGCAACTCCGTTCGATGGGCCTCGTCACGAGGCGAGTGATGTGGTTCACATCGTAGCTATCGACATAGACATTGAACAGGTGTGCCACGGCGGCCCGGTCGGACGCCGAACGGGCTTCGGCCCCCACCAGCCCGTGAGGGGGATTCCCGTCGGCCTATCCCTCGACATAACTACCTGGATAGTCATATGGTCGGTACCAAGTAGTGAAGCACGCCACATATCGGGCGGTGACCGGCGATCCAGCGAAGATCGCCCCGACGGAACAGGAACGCACCATGACCCACCAGAACCTCCAGGAAGTACTCGACGGGACGGACAGCACGGTCGATTTGCTGCGCAACTCGAAGCTTGGCGCATACATCTATCCGGTCGTTGCCCCCGAATTCACGAATTGGCGTAGCGAACAACGCGCGTGGCGGGAGACCGCTGTCCTGTACGACCAGTCGCACCACATGGACAACCTCTTCATTTCCGGGCCCGACGCGCTGAAGCTCATCTCGGATACGGCGATCAATTCGGTGGCGAACTTCCCCGTCAACAAGGCGAAGCAGTATGTCCCCACCACTCCGGCCGGGCATGTCATCGGGGACGGAATCCTGTTCCACGAAGCGGAGGACGAATACGTCTATGTCGGCCGTGCCCCTGCCGCCAACTGGCTGCTCTTCCACGGCGAGACGGGCGGATACGACGTGAAGATCGAGGTGGACCGCCGCTCGCCATCGCGCCCGATGGGCAAGCCCGTGCAGCGTCGCTACTGGCGGTTCCAGATCCAGGGCCCCAACGCCTGGAAGATCATCGAAAAGCTCAACGGATCCCCCGTCGAGCAGCTGAAGTTCTTCACCATGGACTCCATGCAGATCGCCGGGCAGACGGTCCGCACGCTGCGCCACGGCATGGCCGGTGCGCCCGGGCTGGAGATCTGGGGTCCCTACGACACCTACGATCTGATCCGCGACACCATCCTGGAAGCGGGCCAGGAGTTCGGCATGCTCGCGGTGGGCGCGAGGGCCTACCCCTCCAACACGTTGGAGTCCGGCTGGATCCCGTCGCCCCTGCCCGGGATCTACACGGGCGAGGCCCTCCGGTCCTACCGCGAGTGGCTCGGTGCCGACAGCTACGAGGCGACCAATGCGGTGGCCGGCAGCTTCGACTCGGAAGACATCGAGGACTACTACCTCACCCCATGGGAGCTCGGCTACGGGTCATTCGTGAAATTCGACCACGACTTCATCGGGCGGGAGGCGCTGGAGAAGATCGACCCGGCCACGCAACGCCGCAAGGTCACCCTCGCCTGGGATGCCGACGATCTGGGCGCCATCCTCACCTCCGTCTTGGACACCGAGCAGGAGCCCTACAAGTACTTCGACCTGCCCCTGGCCAACTACGGTTCATCCAACTACGACCGCGTGGTCGATGCCGACGGGAAAACGGTGGGCTTGTCGATGTTCACCGGCTACAGCGCCAATGAACGGCGCGGCTTGTCCCTGGCGACCATCGACCCGGAGATCCCCGAGGGTGCTGAGTTGCAGGTTGTCTGGGGCGAGCCCGACGGCGGTACGGCCAAGACGACCGTCGAGCCCCACCGGCAGTTCAAGGCCCGCGTCATCGTCAGCCCGGTCCCCTACTCGGTGGCGGCCCGTGGCGACTATCAGGGTGGGTGGCGCACCGGATACACCAAGTAGCCAGGTTTGGGCGGTGGGGGCTCCGGACCAGGACGCCCCCGGGCAGCCCACATATGATGGGCAGACGAACCACGGAAGGGTGCGCGAATGAGCTTGCGTTACGCCATCTTGGCCCTGCTGAATGTGGAGCCGATGACGGGCTACGACCTGTACAAGCTGTTCGGCGAGTCCGTCGGACACGTCTGGTACGCACCGGACTCCCAGATCTATCCCGAGCTGCGCAAGATGGAGAAGGAGGCCCTGATCAAGGGCGAGGACATCGCCTGGGGCAAAAACGGGACCAAGCGCCGCTATCACGTCACCGTGGCCGGCACCGAGGCCTTCACCGGCTGGATGAACGAACCCATGTCCTTCTCCCGCGTCCGCGACCCGGCGCACCTCCGGGCGGCCTACCTGGAGTGGGCCACACCCGAGGCGGCCCGGACGCAGATGCGGGACCATATCGCGCACAACACCGTCCTGCTCCGACAGTGGGAGACGAAGATCCGCGAGATCGACACCGGCACCAGCGCGATGCTCAACCGCAGGCTCGAGGTGACACCCGAACAGGATCGCCACCGGACGGCGGCCTTCAAGCGCTTCGCCTACGAGGGTCTCATCGCCCGCGCCGAGGCCGAGATCGCCTGGGCAAACCGCGGGTTGCGGCTCATCGAGGAGCTCTACGACGCGGACACGGCAACGGCACCAGAACTGTCCACGGTGCGCAGATAGCCGCGGCCGGAGCGGCTCCTACTGCCCCAAACCCGAGTGCCTTTGGGCCAGGGCATCGGCGACGGCCTCCTCGCGGTCGTGCAATCGGGCGGCGCGGTCCCGTCCGCGGGCCGATCGCATGGCCGCGTGCCGTGCGGCGCGGCGGGCGCTGAGGTGCTCCCCCCAATCGGCGAGTGCGGTGCCGGCTCCGATCAGCGCGGCTCCAAAACCGTCGGGCTCGAGCGCACGCAGTTCGCGCTTCCGGACATCGTTCGCTGGCAGGGTTCGGGTACTCATGGCGTTTTCTCCTGTTCGGTGGGGCCGGTGGCCACGGGATGCTCCGGGTCCACCAGCGGGAAGGCGTTGAAGTGCATCTGCACCGGACGGGCATCGGGCCCGCCGGCATCACGGTATTCCTCGACGATCTCGCCGAGGTAGGAGACGACCCGGTCGGAGATCTCCGCCAGCTGCGCCCGATCCAACCGCAGGTTGGACGTGTTCAGCACGGCTCCTTCCATCCATTCGGCCCCCAGTGCCTCGTCGCCGAAGCGTAGGAAGTCGTCCAGCGCCCGGGCGCGGTTCTGCTCGAACTGCCGGGCGACGATCCGCGCGGCCGAGACGGTCGCCGGATCGGATGTGCCCGTATCCGGCCCCAGGGCGATCGGCCCCGGCGGCCGTTCCCACCAGCGTTCCCGGCCATTGCCCTTCTCCGGGACTTCCCGAACCAGCGAATGCTTGGCCAGCTGGCGCAGGTGGTAGCTCGTGGAACCGCTCGATTCCCCCAGGCGTTCGGCCAGCCCGCTGGCGGTCTGTGCCCCGTACCGGGAGAGCATCTCCAAAAGCTGCAGGCGCAGGGGGTGGCTGAGCGCCTTCAGTGCGGGCAGGCCGAGCGGGCGTCCGACATACCGGCCGGGTTCTCCAATGGGTTCCATGGAGTCAGCGTAGATCCACAAAGAAAACTTTGCAAGGGTTTCTTTGCAATACGTTCTTTGCGGTTTGGTTCCGGGAATGATTGGGCACGACGGCGGGTTGTCGCCTATGTGAACATCCCCCTTTCCCTCCTTGACCTCGCCCCCGTCCCCACCGGGAGCACCATTGCCAACACCTTCAGGGAGTCGGTCGAGCTGGCCCGCACGGCCGAGGCCGCCGGCTACACGCGCATCTGGTATGCCGAGCACCACAACATGGCCTCCATCGCCTCCAGCGCCACGTCGGTCCTCATCGGCCATATCGCCCAGCAGACCTCCACGATCCGCCTCGGGGCCGGGGGCATCATGCTGCCCAACCACTCCCCGCTGGTCATCGCCGAGCAGTTCGGGACGCTGGAGACGCTGTTCCCCGGACGCATCGACCTGGGCCTGGGCCGGGCCCCGGGCAGCGACCAGGCCACGTTCCGCGCGTTGCGCCGCGATCCGGCGGCGGCGGATTCGTTCCCGCACGATGTCCTTGAGCTGCAGGGATTCCTGACCGGGAATTCGCGCATCCCCACGGTCAACGCCTACCCGGGGACCGGCACCAACGTCCCGATCTACATCCTGGGCTCGAGCCTTTTCGGCGCCCAACTCGCCGCCCAACTCGGACTTCCGTACTCCTTCGCCTCCCATTTCGCACCGGATGCGTTGCATGCCGCCGTAGCGGCCTACCGGAACAACTTCCAGCCCTCCGAGCAGCTGGCCGAGCCGCATGTGATCGCCGGTGTCGGCGTCGTGGCCGCCGACACCAACGAGCAGGCCCAGGTCCAGATGGAGCAGGTCCGTCGCGACCGGGTCTCCAGCTTCCTCGGCCGCGGCCGCGAGACCCCGTTCACCGAGCCGGAGATCGACATGCTGATGGAGTCGGCGGCCGGCGAGCAGATCCTGAAGATGCTCGCCTATACCGCCGTGGGTTCACCCGAGGCGGTGCGCGAGTACCTCGAGGGCTTTGCCCGCAGCGCCCATGCCGACGAGCTGATCACGGTGCACAACGCCTCGGATCCGGCGGATCGGCTGACCTCGGTCAAGCTGACGGCAGGTGCCATGGCGTTGGCCGGCTGACTTTCCTGCCGGGCTCCGCGGGCGGGGGCCGCGACCACCCACGACCCGGCCGGCCCAGGGGGCTCCGCCGGATGCCCGTTCACAACTGCCCGCTCCCGGCCTACGCTGGTGGTGTCAGACGTGCCATGGGCATCCGGCCCGGCACGCGGAGCAGGAGGGCAGCGACCATGAGCGGCATCTACGACGACACGGTATTCGATGAAGCGCCCGAGGACGATCTCGACGAGCCGGAGGACGGGCGGTACGGTACTCCCGAGCACGGCTCCTCGGACAACCCGGAGACCATGAACCGGATCGACCCCTTGCGTCGGCACAGCTATCTCATCGAGGACGACCTGGAGGGTGACGACGATTCCGACGAGGGTTCCGAGAACGAGACGCTGGCGTCCCAGTGGGAACTCGACGATGAAGAGGAAGCGGCCCGGGACGACGACGAGGACTAGCATGGCATAGGAGGGCTTGCCGTTCTCCACGCCGACACCCAGGAGCGCTGATGGTCAACCCCGTGCACCTGCGCACGCTCTTGGAGGTCATCGCCCACGGCTCCTTCGCCGCGGCCGCCATCCCGCTGGGCTACACCGCCTCCGCCGTCTCCCAGCAGATGACGGCGCTGGAACGGGACACCGGCGTCGTGCTGTTCCGCAGGTCGGCCCGCGCCATCGAGCCGACCGAGGCGGCCGCGACCATGGCCCGCCACGCCCGCAGGGTCCTCACCGACATCGATGCGCTGCTCGCTGCCAGCACGACGGCGGCGGGAGACCCGGGCGCGGACCCCGCCCAGGAGCTGCGGCTGGGCATCTTCCCCTCCCTGGCCACCTTCGCCCTCCCCCGCTTGCTCGGGGCCCGGGACTGGGCCGGGCTGGGGATCCGGCTGCGGGTGAGCGTGGGCGAACCGCACCAGACGATCGCCAGCCTGCAGGCCGGCAACGAACTCGACCTCGCCCTGGTCTTCCAAGTCGGCCAGACCGGCTTGGGTTGGCCCGGGACGATGGACCGGCAGTGGCTCGGTGACGACGATTTCCGGGTCGTGGTCCCGGCGTCCTGGAAATTCGACGATGGTGCGCGGGTCGACGCGGCCCAGCTGGCGAACATGCCGTGGATCATGCACCACCCCGGCACCTCGGACGCGACGGTCATTTCCCGGCTCTTCGCCTCACTCGACCTTCACCCGCGCGTCGTGGCCCACTGCGACGATTTCAACGCCTCCCTGCACCTGGCGTCCACGGGCCTGGGCGCCGCGCTCGTCCCGG
Source organism: Micrococcaceae bacterium RIT 802 (assembly GCA_016892645.1). Classification (GTDB taxonomy): domain Bacteria; phylum Actinomycetota; class Actinomycetes; order Actinomycetales; family Micrococcaceae; genus Arthrobacter_H. Next base: position 234,827 of record JAFEMX010000002.1, on the reverse strand, counting down.
CGCTGGCCATGCAGCAGAAACCGGCAGGACTCGTGGTGTTGGACGTGCCGGAGATCCGATTGGCCCGCGGCATCTTCGCCCTGCAGGTGGGGCACGCGCGAAGTCCGAAGGTCGACGTGTTCATGGACCGGCTCGCCGCCGAACTCCGGCAGATCAGCATCGCCCCCTGAGGCAGCGGCCTGCGGCCGTCTTCGCGGCGGGCCTTCAGTCCACCAGGGTCTCCACGTGGACGTGGTCGTAGTGCATGGTCGTGGCATTCCAGCCCCGCGCATTCAGGTGCCGGCCCCACCCGCCCTGTGAGTAGGGACCCCACTGCCCGTCCTGCCGCAGCCAGATCCTGTCCCGCCAGATGATGTAGTCGATATCCAGCGAGGCGCGGTGCCTCACCAGATACGCGGCCAGTGCGTTGCCGTTGCGGATGCCCGGGGACGTGCTCCAGCCGCGCATCATGAAATCGGACCCGACACCGAGCCGGTGGCCGATGGAGCCGTTGCGCAACGTGCCCACTGAACTGTAGGTCCGCCCGTAGTTTGCCTTCACCTTCTTGATCATCTTCGCGGTCACCGGCTGCAGGTGCGGCGGGGCCTTGGTCGCGAGATTGGTCAGCAACGTGTTCTTGATCCAACCGGTGCCCTTCGAAGTCTTCACCCGTGACCACCCGTGACGCCCTGACAGCAGGGGCATCATCTCGCCGGCCGGGACCACCCCCAGGCTCCGCGTCGAGGTCGATCCCCCGGTCCTGACGTTGGAGGCGTAGCGGGCCCAGCGGTGGCTGCTGGAGGGAAGGATCGTGGAGCCGGTGTAGCGGGTCGCCTTCTTCGACAGGTCACGGGTGGGGATCCACCCCCTGCTGCCGGGCGCCTGGACGTAGGACCAGGAGCCGGAGGTGCGCAGCTGCGTGGCCTTCATGCCCTTGGTGAAGGCCTGCAGCCGTTTCGAGGCGAACGTCGGACGGACGTAGATGGCCTGCGATCCGGCAAACCAGCGGATCGCCGTGCTCGTACCGGGACGGGGCGTGGCCGCCGGCTTGCCCGTGGCGCGCAGGTACTCGGAGGCCGCCCAGCCGGTCTTGCTGCCGTGTTTGACCTGCCACCACGCCCCCGACGTCCTGCCGGTCCGGGCCACCACCGTGCCCTTCTTCATGATGCCCCACGACGAATACCTCGTCCCGGCACCCCGGCGCAGGTTCAGGTTCGCCGTCGTCTTCGCGTATTTCACCGCGGTGGACTTCTTCGGCGCGGAGGTGGCGCGCAGGTACTCGGAGGCCGCCCACCCGGTCCTTCTGCCGTATTTGACCTGCCACCACGCCCCCGACGTCCTGCCGGTCCGGGCCACCACCGTGCCCTTCTTCATGATGCCCCACGACGAATACCTCGTCCCGGCGCCCCGGCGCAGGTTCAGGTTCGCCGTCGTCTTGGCGTATCTCGTCTTCGCCGCGGTCGGCAGGGACAGCGAGGCCGCCGACGAGGCGATCGACACGGACGACGTCGTTGCAGGCGGTGCGGCCGCGGCTGCCGGCGGCGCGCCACCGGCGGCCACGAGCGCCAGCGCCACCGACGCGACCGCGCCTTGGGTGAAGAGTTGGTTTCGGAACGACATGCGATGCTCCCCCGCCGCAATGACCGGCCTGCGCCCGCACCGCTGCTGCGCGGCACCCGGGCAGCGTGGGCCGGCTGGATACCGAGACTGTAACCCGGACGCGCCCGCCGGACCACCCTTGGGGCCGGGTGGGGGTGAACGACGGCGGAAATCAGCGGCGGGCGCGCAAGGCTTCCTCGATGCGGGTGGCGGCTTGCTGCAGGTGTGGCAGCACGTCCATCGCCTCGTCGGCACGGTTCCCGCCGCCCGGAGCCGTTCCCGGCAGGGTGCTCATCGAGACGTTCAGGGCCGCGGCGACGGAGCCGTCGGGGGACATGACGGGGACCGCGATGGAGCGCAGCCCGACCTCCAGTTCCTGGTCCACCAGGCACCAGCCACGCTCCCGGACGGTAGCCAGTTCGCCGTGCAGGGTTTCGGGATCGGTGATGGTGTTCGGGGTCAGGGCCTCCAACGGGCGGGCGGCGAGAGCCGCATCGAGCTCCTCCGGCTCGAGGTGGGCCAGCAGCACCCGGCCCATGGAGGTGGCGTAGGCGGGGAAGCGGCTGCCGACGGCGATGCCCACACGCATGATGCGCCGGGTGTGGACCCGGGCGATGTAGACGACGTCGGCCCCGTCCAGGACCGAGGCGGAGGCCGACTCGTTCAGCCGCGAGGAGAGTTCCTCGAGCACCGGTTCGATGAGCTCGGTCAGGGTGTGCCCGGAGAGGAAGGCGTAGCCCAGCTGCAGCACCTGGGCGGTCAGCTCGAAGTGCTTGCCGTCGGTGCGCACGTAGCCCAGCTCGGCGAGGGTCAGCAGGAAACGGCGGGCCGTGGCCCGCGAGAGCCCGGTGCGCTTGGCGACGTCGGTCAGGGTCATGGAGTGGTGTTCGGCATCGAAGGCGCGGATGACGTCCAGTCCGCGGGCCAGCGATTGCACGAACTGGCCGGCCACGGCAGGGGGCGGCGTGCCCGGGGTCGTCTCGACGTCGTACTCCATGGTGTCCTTCCGGAAGGTGCGGGGCGCGGCTGCGGCCCCCGGCAACCCACCCATCCTAAGGGTGCGTTGCCGGGCCCGCGTCGTGGGGTCGGTGCTAGGCCCGCTGCAGCCCCACCGGCAGGCGCGCGGCCAGCTCGTCGAAGCTGATCCCGTGCGTGGAACGGACCGTGGCCGTGCCGTCCTCGATGAGGAAGATCGCGGATTCGGTGTAGATCCGCGAGACGCAACCCAGCCCGGTGACGGGGTAGCTCAGCGCCTCGACCAGCTTGGATTCGCCGGCCTTGGTGAACAGGCCCATCATGACCCAGGTGGACTTCGCGCCGATCGCCAGGTCCATGGCACCGCCGACCGCGGGGATGGCCCCGGGGGCTCCGGTGTGCCAGTTGGCCAGGTCGCCGGTCTGGGAGACCTGGAAGGCGCCCAGCACGCACACGTCCAGGTGCCCCCCGCGCATCATGGCGAAGGAGTCTGCGTGGTGGAAGTAGCTGGCTCCGGGGAGTTCGGTGACCGGGATCTTGCCGGCGTTGATCAGGTCGCCGTCGATGTCACCCCCCGTGGCCACCGGCCCCATGCCGAGCATGCCGTTCTCGGTGTGGAGGGTGACGCCCTGGTCGGCGGTGAGGTAGTTCGAGACGTTGGTCGGCTGCCCGATCCCCAGGTTCACGAAGGAACCGGCGGGGATGTCGGAGGCGACCATCTCGGCCATGTCATCGCGGGTCAGCGCCGCGGCGGTGTAGCTGTAGCTCATTTGTTCTCTCCTGCGATCTGCACGACCGTGTCGACGTAGATGCCCGGGGTCACCACGACCTCCGGGTCGATCCCGCCGACCGGGACGATCTGTTCGACCTGGACGATGGTCTGGGCCGCGGCGGTGGCCATGACGGGGCCGAAGTTGCGGGCCGTCTTGCGGTAGACCAGGTTGCCGAACTCGTCCGCCGTCTGCGCCTTGATGAGGGCGACGTCGGCCTTGATCGGGGTTTCCAGCACGTAGCCGACGCCGTCGATTTCGCGGGTTTCCTTGCCCTCGGCCAGCAGCGTGCCGTAGCCGGTGGGGGTGAAGAACCCGCCGATCCCGGCGCCGGCGGCGCGCAGCCGCTCGGCGAGGTTGCCCTGCGGGACGAGCTCGAGTTCGATCTCCCCGGCCCGGTAGGCCGTATCGAAATGCCAGGAGTCGGACTGGCGGGGGAAGGAGCAGATGACCTTGCGGATCTTGCGCTCCTTGATGAGCAGCGCCAGCCCGGCGTCGGCCTGTCCGGCGTTGTTGTTCACCACCGTCAGGTCGGTGGCCCCGCAAGCGAGCAGGGCGTCGATCAGTTCCATCGGCTGGCCGGCGTTGCCGAACCCCCCGATGAGGACGGTGGCGCCGTCGTGGATGCCGGAGACGGCATCTGCGGCGTTGGAGGCGATGCGTGGTGCCACGGTGGTTTCCCCTTTACTTGCTGGTGGTGTTCTCGAGGACGACGGCCAGGCCCTGGCCGACGCCGATGCAGATGGCCGCGACGCCCCAGCGCTGGCCGGAGGCCTGCAGCCGGCGGGCGAGGGTGCCGAGGATGCGCAGGCCGGACGCGCCCAGCGGGTGGCCGATGGCCAGGGCCCCGCCCCAGGCGTTGACGATCTCCTCATCGATGCCCCAGGCGTCCACGCAGGCCAGCGACTGGGCGGCGAAGGCCTCGTTGAGTTCGACGGCGGCGACGTCCTCCCAGCCGATGCCCGCCTTGGCCAGGGCGCGGTTGGCTGCCTCGACGGGGGCGAAGCCGAAGTACTGCGGTTCGATCGCGGCGGCACCGCGCCCGGCGATGCGGGCCAGCGGTTCGCGGCCGAGCAGGGTCGCGGCCTGCTCGCTGCCAAGCCAGGCGGCGGAGGCGCCGTCGTTCATCGGGGAGGCGTTGCCGGCGGTGACGGTCCCGTTCTCGGTGCGGAAGACGGTGCGCAGCCCGGCCAGCGATTCCGGCGTGGACTCGGGGCGGATGGTCTCGTCGCGGTCCAGGCGCACGCCCTTGCGGGTGTTGGGCTCGACGGGGACGACCAGGTCGTCATAGTGCCCGGCGTTCCAGGCGGCGTCGGCGAGCTGGTGCGAGCGGGCGGCGAAGGCGTCCTGGCGTTCGCGGTCGATGCCCTCGCGTTCGCGCAGCTGCTCGGTGGCCTCCCCGAGGGACACGGTCCAGGCACCGGGCATCTCCGGGTTGACCAGGCGCCAGCCCAGGGTGGTGTTGGCCAGTTCGAGGTTGTTCATCGGGAACGGGCGCTCGGTCTTGGGCAGGACCCAGGGGGCCCGCGACATGGATTCGACGCCGCCGAGCAGCATCAGGTCCGCATCCCCGACGTTGATCTGCCGGGAGGCGATCATGGCGGCGTCCAACGACGAACCGCAGAGCCGGTTGACGGTGGTGCCGGGCAGGGAGACGGGCAGACCGGCCAGCAGGGTCGCCATGCGGGCCACGTTGCGGTTCTCCTCGCCGGCGCCGTTGGCGTTGCCGAAGACCGACTCGTCGATGCGTTCGACGTCCAGTTCCGGGGACCGTTCCACCAGTGCCTTGACGATGTGGCTGGCCAGGTCGTCCGGGCGGTGGGAGGACAGCGCCCCTCCGATCTTGCCAAAGGGGGTGCGGATTGCGTCGTAGACGTAGGCCTGCTGCATGGGTCTCCTGCCATCTCATGTTCACTGGATGAACTTAAGTTCGTATATTGAACTCTAGCGTTTTCCCACGCGCGACACAATGGGCCCGTCCCCGTGATCGGCTGGTGCGCCCCGGTATGCGGGGGTAGCGTCATTGAATGGGAATCACCGATGAGACGAAGGGGCAGGCTGCCATGGCGGAGACGAGGGCGACCGGTGCGCAGGAGGACCACGTGCTGGTCGACGTCGCGGACGGGATCGGGCTGCTGACCCTGAACCGGCCGCGCCAGATCAACGCCCTGACCCGCCCCATGGTCACGGAACTGACTTACCGCCTCGAGGCCTGGCGCGAGGATCCCGGCGTGGGGATCGTGGTGTTGCGCGGCGCCGGGGACCGCGGGTTCTGCGCCGGTGGGGACATCTTGGCGTTCCATACCGCCATCACCACGGGCAAGCAGCACGAATTCCTCTCCTTCCTCGCCGAGGAATTCCAGCTCGACGGGATCATCGCCACCTACCCCAAGCCGGTGGTGGCGCTCATGGACGGGCTGTGCATGGGCGGCGGGGTCGGCCTCGCCGGCCACGCGTCGGTCCGCATCGTCACCCCACGCTCGGCCATCGGCATGCCCGAAACGCATATCGGCTACTCCCCCGACGTCGGCGGAACCCATCTGCTGGGCCTGGCCCCGGGCCGCCTCGGCGAGCACCTGGCCCTGACCGCGTCGACGATGGGAGCCGGGGACGCCATCCATGCGGGGTTCGCCGATTTCTGCGTCGCCGCGGAGGGCTTCGAGGACGTGCTGGCCGCCCTGCCCGACCTGATCGGACTGCCGGCCGCCGACGTCGCCGTGGCCCTGGAGATCCTGCATGGGGTCCCCGCGCCGGCAGCACAGCTGGTCGCCGACGCCGCCTGGATCGATGAGGCGTACGCCGCCGCCGACGTCCCCGCCATCCTGGAGCGCCTGGACGCCAGCCCGTTTCCCGGGGCGGCCGGGGCCGCCGCCGCGGTGCGCGCCAATTCGCCGCTGGCCACCCAGACGGCCCTGCAGGCGGTGCGCGCCGCACGGGAGGACGCCCATCTGCCGTCGGCCCTGGCCCGCGAATTGCGCGTGGCCGACTACCTGATGAAGCACCCGGACCTGCCGGAGGGGATCCGCGCCCAGATCATCGACAAGGACCGCGCCCCGCGCTGGTCGCCGCCGGACCATGCGGGGGTCGACGCGGCGGAGATCGCCGCGGCCATCTCCTCCTCCTGACCATGGCGAACTCCCCCTCCGGTGACTCCATGCTGGACCGGCTGGTCAGGATCCTGGATTCCTTCGACGCCGATCAGCCCTCGCTGACGGTCACGGCCCTGGCCCGCCGCGCCTCCGTGCCACGCGCCACCGCCTATCGCCTGGTGGAGGAACTCGTGGCCCATGGGTTGCTGGCGAAGGGCGACGACGGCGAGGTCAGGCTGGGCCTGAGGCTCTGGGAGCTGTCGAACCGGGCGTCCCTGACGCGTGACCTGCGCCTGGTCGCCCTGCCCTACATGGAGGACATCAACCAACTGCTGCAGCAGAACACCCAGCTGTCGGTCCTGCACGAGGACGAGGTGTTGATCGTCGAGCGGCTGTCCCGCCCGGGGGCAGCCGTCAACCAGGCCCACGTGGCCGGGCGCATGCCGGTGCTGCGCACGTCGATGGGGATGGCCCTGCTGGCGTTCTCCCCGGCACACGTCACCGAGGGATTCCTGCAACGCCACCAGCAGGACGCCCAGGCCCGGCAACCCGACCTGCGCCGGACGCTGGCCCACATCCGGTTGACCGGCTACGCAACGCTTGCGGGCTTCACCGATCCCGAAACCACGGGGGCGGCCGTCCCGATCCTGGACGACCGGCGTCGCGCCGTGGCGGTGATCTCCGTGGTGGTCCCCACGGATTCGGACCTGCTGCCGGCCGCCGTCATGGCCTTGCGGACGGCGGCAGGCGGGATCGCCCGGGCCCTGGCGGGGACGGCGTAGCGGCCTACGGGGCGCCGTCGGGGCGGTGCCCGCGTTTGGCCAGTTGGATCTGCTCGTAGACGTGGTGGCGTAGTTCGGTGAACCGCGGCAGGGACCGGGTCTCGAGCTGATCACGCTCATCGGGCAGGTCGATGACCAAATCCTCCTGGACCACGGTCGGCGAGGACGACAGGACGATCACGCGGCCGCCCAAGTAGATGGACTCGTCGATGTCGTGCGTGACGAACAGGACCGTCATGCCCAGGTCCTTCCACAGCCGGCGCACCAGGTCCTCCAGGTCCGCCCGGGTCTGCGCGTCCACGGCGGCAAAGGGCTCGTCCATCAGCAGCACCTCGGGCTGGTAGGCCACCGCGCGGGCGATGGCCACGCGTTGCTGCATGCCGCCGGAGAGCTGCCAGGGGTACGAACGCGGCACGGCGTCCAAGCCGACGGCCTCCAGCGCCTCGTTCACGCGCGCCTTGCGCTCGGCCTTGGGCACGCCGGCGTTCTTCAACGGCAGTTCCACGTTGTCCGCAACCCGCAGCCAGGGGAAGAGCGAACGCCCGTATTCCTGGAAGACGACGGCCATCTTCTTCGGCGGCCCGGTGATCTTCTGTCCGTCCAGGGTGACCTGGCCTTCGGTGGCGCCCAGGAGCCCAGCGATGACCTTCAGCAGCGTGGTCTTCCCGGAGCCGGAGGGACCGACCAGGCAGGCGAGTTCGCCGCGGGCCAGGTCGAAGGTCAGGTTCCGCACGGCCTCGATGTCGCCGCCGTCGGTGTGGTAGACCTTCTTCACCCCACGGACGGACAGCAATGCCTGCCCGTCGGGAAGGGTCCGTCCGGCGGGTGCCGGGGGGACCGCGGGAGCGGCGGCGACGGGGGTGGTGGCATCAGACTGCATTTTCTACCTCTTTCAGACCGTGGTACCAGCGCAGCACGCGCGCTTCGGCCCACTGGAAGATGAACGACATGACCACGCCGATGAGCCCGAGCACGATGATGCCCGACCACATTTCGGGGATGGCGAAGGAGCGCTGGAACTGCACGATGGTGAAGCCCAGCCCGGAGGAGGAGGCGAACATCTCGGAGATGACCATCAGGATCAGCCCGATCGACAGGCACTGGCGCACCCCGGCCATGATGATCGGCGTGGCTGAGGGCAGCACCTGGTAGCGGATGCGCGCGAACCCGGAGATGCCGTAGGACCGGGAGGTCTCGTTCTGGACCGGGTCGATCGAACGCACTCCCTCGATGGTGTTCAGCAACACCGGCCAGATGGCCCCGGAGACGATGACCGCCACCTTCATCGAGTCGTTGACGCCGATCAGCAGCATCAGCACGGGGATCAGCACCGGAGGCGGCAGCGCCCGGAAGAACTCGAAGACCGGTTCGGTCAGCGCGCGCAGGGTCCGGTTCAGCCCCACGAGCAGACCCACCACGATGCCCAGGACGATGGCCAGCAGGACACCGGCGACGAGCCGGCCGATGCTCGGCAACACGTCCGTGGCGATGCGGCCCTCGAACCAGGTCGGACCGAAGGTGTCCACGAGCTGCGCGGGTGTCGGGACGAAGAAGTTGGGCTCCCCGGAGGTCCCGACCCACCACAGGGCGACGAGCAGGACCGGCAGCAGGATCAGGTATCCCGCGGATTTCAGCGTTTTCATGCGATGACCTCCCCGCGGACCGAGGGGTGCCAGCCCAGGATCCGGCGTTCGATGGTGCGCATGCCGACGTTGATCAGCATGCCGAGCAGGCCGGTGGCCAGGATCAGGGCATACATCCCCGAGATGGCGCCGCCGGATTGGGCCAGGGCGATCTCCCGGCCCAGCCCCGGGGACCCGATGATCAGTTCGGCGGTGATCGCCAGGATCAGTGCGACGGCGGCTCCCAGGCGGATGCCCGTCATCAGGTAGGGCAGCACGGTCGGAAACACGACGTCCTTGATCCGCTGCCAGCCTGAGAACCCGTAGGACTTCGCCGTCTGCATGGCGACGTTGTCGACGTCGGCCACCCCGTAGAGGACCTGGATGAGCACCTGCCAGAAGCAGGCGTAGACGATCAACAGCAGCGACGACTCGATTTTGACCCCGTAGAGCAGCACGGCCAGCGGGATCAGGGCGACGGAGGGAATCGGGCGCAGGAATTCGATGGTCGAGTTCGTGAAGCGGCGCAGGAAACCGGAACCGCCGATGAGCAGGCCGAGCACGAGTGCCGCGACGGTGGCCATCAGCAGCCCCAGTGCCCACGCCAGCAGCGTCTCACCGACCGAGACCCAAAAGGCCGTCAGCCCGAAATCGCGGACCAGGGCCACGATGACTTCGGAGGCCGGAGGCAGGTACTTGGCCTGGACGATGCCCAGGACCGGCAGCAGTTCCCAGGCGCCGAGGAAGACCAGGACCCCGACCAACCCGAGCACCCAGCGCGGCGGGCCCGGACGGCGCACCCGCGCCGGTCGCGGTGCCCCCGGCGCCTTCGTGGGATCGATGACGACGGTCATGGCAGCAGCGCATCCAGGTCCGGCGCCTTGGACAGCGTCCCGTACTTCACGGCCGCGTCGCCGAGCTTCTGGGCGGCCTCGCGGTTCATGTCGACGCGGAAGGCCGGCAGGATCAGGCCCTTGCGGGTCTCGGCGTCGATCTTGGTGTAGGTGCCGACGATGTCGCGGACCTTGTCCGGGTTCTCCTCGGCGTATTCCAGCGACTTGTCCATGGCCCGCTGGAACTTTTGGGCCAGGTCCGGGTTCTTGTCGACGACCGCTTGGCTGGTGAAGTAGGCGGAGATGTCCAGTTCGGGGTCGAAGTCGGAGAAGTTGTTGCTGATCACGCGGGCGCCGCCCTCCACGGATTGGGTCAGGAACGGGTCCAGGATCCAGGCGGCGTCGACGACCCCGTTGTCCAGGGCGGCGGGGGCGTCGGGGAACCCGACTTCGACGAAGTTGATCGAGTCAGGGTCGCCGCCGTCTTCCTCGACCACCGTCTTGATCGTCGTATCGCCGATGTTGGAGAGGTTGTTGACCGAGACCTTCTTGCCCGCCAGGTCCTTCGGGGTCTTGATGCCGGAGTCCCCGGGAACGACGACGGCGCCAAAGTCGTGGTCGGTCCCGGTGGTGCTGTTCCCGTTGGCCACCACCTTCATGTCCAGGCCCTTGTCGTTCGCGACCATGAGCGAGACGAGGTTGGAGAACGCGAAGTCATAGCTGCCGGATTGGACGCCGGGGATGATGGCCGCACCCCCGCTGGCGGTCTGGATGTCCAGGTCGAGCCCCTCGTCGGCGAAGAAGCCCTCCTCATCGCCGAGCCAGATCGGCGCGGTGTCCACGATGGGGATGACCCCCACGGTGACCTGGGTCAGCCCGGCACTGCCGGAGGCCCCGCCGGCGGCATCGCCGGAACTGGGTGAGCCGGAGCCGCAGGCGGCCAGGAGCAGTACCGCGGTGGCGGCCCCCGCCCCCTTCAAGATGTTCTTCATGGTGTGTTCCGTTCCTCAAAGGTGCTGGATGAACCGGGGCGCCCGTTGCCTCCCGGGCCCACCGGGTTTATTCCCGGCCGGAGCCGGACGTGGTCGTGGCGCGGGTGCGCAACGTTGCCTTGCGGATCTTCCCGCTGGCGGTGCGGGGCAGTTCTCCGACGAATTCGACGGTGCGGGGGATCTTGTAGCGGGCCAGGCGTCCGTCCAGGTGGCTGTGGAGCGCCGCGGCATCCAGCGCGGCGCCGTCGGCCAGTTCGATGACCGCCCGGGGCACCTCGCCCCACTTCGCGTCGGGGATGCCGATGACGGCGACGGAGGCGACTTGCGGAAGCTCCATGATCACGGCCTCGACTTCGGCGGGATAGATGTTCTCGCCGCCGGAGATGATCATGTCCTTGAGGCGGTCCGAAACGTACAGAAACCCCTCCTCGTCGACGTGGCCGATGTCCCCGGAGCGGAGCCAGCCACCATCGACGATGGCCTGGTTGCTGGCTTCGGGGAGGTTCCAATAGCCGGAAATGACGTTGGGTCCGCTGATCTGGATTTCCCCGTCGGTTCCCGCGGGCGCGACACCACCGCCGGGCTCGACGATGCGCACGTCGGTGAAGTAGTGGGCGAGGCCGGAGGATCCGGCCTTCTCACGCGAGCGGTCCGCCTGCAGCACGGTGGCCCCGGGCGCGGTCTCGGTCATGCCGTAGCCGTTGGCGAAAGCCAGGCCCTTGGCCTCCCAGGCGTCGGCGACACGGGCCGGGACCGCCGAACCGCCGCAGGTGAGCTTGGACAGGGAGGAGATGTCGGCCGTGGCAAAGTCGGGGTGCTCGGCGAGCAGCTGGAACGTGGTGGGCACGCCGGAAAGGCTGGTGACCCGGTGGCGTTCGATCGCGGTGATCACGGCGGCCGGTTCAAAGCGGTCCTGCAGCACCAGCGTCCCGCCCTTGAGCAGGGTCGGCAGGGCGCCCATGCCCAGGGAGGCCACATGGAACATGGGGGCGATGAGCAGGGCGACCTCGGTGGAGGCGACATCGAAGTCGACGAGGACGTTGATCGCGTTCCAGGTCATGTTGCCGTGGCTGAGCACAGCCCCCTTGGGCCGTCCGGTGGTACCCGACGTGTAGAGGATGATCGCCGGGTCGTCCAGCGACACGGGCACGTCCGTGCCCCAGGGATCGGCGGTGGCGATGGCGTCCTCGTACGAGGCGGCGCCCTCGGCGGGAGGGCCGACCGCCAGGCGTGCCTCGACGGGGGTGCCCCGGACGGCGGCCGCCGCCAGATCGGCCAGTTCGCCGGCGTGGACCAGCAACCGGCTGCCCGAGTCCGAAAGCTGGTAGGCCAGCTCCCCCGTGGCCAACCGGGTGTTCAACGGGACGAAGACGGCGCCGATGAGTCCCGCGGCGAACAACGTCTCGAGGTACGCCGGGTGGTTGTTTCCCAGATAGGAGATCCGGTCTCCGGCGGTGATCCCGCGAGCGGCCAGGGCACCGGCCAATCGGTCGACCCGGTCGGCCATGTCGACGTAGCCCAGCTCGTTGCCGGCATGGATGATCGCGGTCTTCTCCGCCGACTTCACCTTGCGCTTGCGGATCCATGGACCCAGCCCGGCATTGCGCATGTCCCATCTCCTTCGATATCGCGCCGGCCGCGGGAGCCGGTGGCGTGATCTACACCACACCTAAATAAGGTTATATTCAACTATTGAGTTAATCAACCGCTAGGCGCGGGCGAGCCCCAGGCGAACCTCAGGCGTAGAAGCGGTAGAGCCCGCGTGAGACGACGGCGGGCTTGGCCCCGCCCTCGATTTCGACGACCTGGTCCACGGCGATCTGGTAACCGCCGGCCACCTCGTCGACGGACGCGATGGTGGCCTTCATGCGGATCTTGGCACCGACGTGCACCGGCGAGGGGAAGCGGACCTTCTCCAGCCCGTAGTTGACCTTCGTGGCGACCCCGTCGACCTCGAAGAGCTCGGCCCAAAACGGGATCTGCAGGCTCAGGGTCAGGTAGCCGTGGGCGATGGGCCCCCCGAAGGGCCCGTCCTTGGCCTTCTCGGGATCGGTGTGGATCCACTGGTGGTCGTCGGCCGCGTCGGCGAAGGTATCGACCTGCGCCTGGGTGACGGTGCGGAACTCGCTGTATCCGAGCTCCGTTCCGGCAGCGTTGGCGAGGTCCTCGTAGGCAATGACGGTCTGGGACATGGCGTTCTCCTTGATGTCGGGCGGCGGGTGCCGTGGCGGGTTGGGGGGTGGGCGGTGGTCAGCGGAAGGCGGCGATGCCGGTGATGGCACGGCCGACGACCAGGGCATTGATCTCGTGGGTGCCCTCGTACGAATAGATGGCCTCGGCGTCGGCGTGGAAACGGGCCACGTCATGGGCGATGACGATGCCGTTCCCGCCGACGACCTCGCGGGCCAGGGCGGTGGTTTCACGGAGCGTGCGGGCGGTGTGCATCTTGGCGAGCGAGGAGTCCTCGTCCCGGTAGATCCCCTCGGCCTGGCGCTGGCTCAGGCGCACGACCAGGCCGAGGCTGGCCGTGACATTGCCGAGCATGTGGGCGAGCTTCTCCTGGATGAGGGCGAAGCTTGCCAGGGGGCGGCCGAACTGCTCGCGCCGGCAGACGTAGTCGAGCGCGGCCTCGTAGGCACCGGCCGCGACGCCCGCGGCACTCCAGGCCACGTCGGCGCGCATCCGGCGCAGGCAGGCCGCAACGTCGGTCCACGTGTTGATGTTCGGCAGCCGGTCCGCCTCGTCCACGACGACGCCGTCCAGGCGGATGTCGTAGTTCTGCATGATCCGCAGGCTGGCCTTGCCCCGGATGAGCCCCAGCTCGACTCCCGGGGCATCGGTGGGCACCAGGAAGCACTTGACCTCTCCGTCATCGGCGTCGCGGGCGAAGACGGCCATGACATCGGCCTGCCCGGCTCCCCCGATCCACCGCTTGTCCCCGTCCAGCGTCCACCGGCCGGTGGCCGGGTCGCGGCGGGCGGTGGTGGCCAGGCCACCGGCGATGTCCGATCCGTGGTCCGGCTCGGTCAGGGCGAAGACCCCCCGCCAGGAGAAGTCCCGGATCCGGGCGTCGAGTTCGGCGGCCTGGTCGGCATCCGCGCCATAGGCGACCGTGGTGCGGAACAGTCCGGCCTGGGCGTTGTACCAGGTCAGCACGGAGGCATCGGCGCGCGCCAGTTCGAAGGTGCGGAACCCGGCATAGAGGGCGCTGGGCTCTTGCCCGGCCGCAGCCACCTCGGCGGGATCCATCATCGCGGCGTCGATCAGCGGTGCCTCGATGCCGGTGGGGAATTCCGCCCGGTCCCAGCTCTCGGCCAGCACGGGCCGGACGTGTTCGTCGACGACCCGGCGCAGGCGCAGCAGGGCCGCGCGTTCGGCATCCGTGAGCAGGTCCGCGAACCCGTACAGGTCCGCGGCCAGGAATGGCCTTGCGGCCGTGGCGCTCACGAGTGGTCCAGCCCGAGGACGCGGACCGCGTTGCCCTTGAGGATGCCGGGGCGCACGGCGTCCTTGAGGGGAAGGTCCTCGAAGGCGGCCATCCAGGTCGCGGGGGTGATCAGCGGGAAGTCGGTGCCGAAGAGCAGCTTGCCGGAGAGGATGTTGTTCCCCCGCTTCACGAGCGACTCCGGGAAGTACTTGGGGCTCCACCCGGACAGGTCGATATAGACGTTGGCCTTGTGGGTGGCGATCGAATTGGCTTCGTCCTGCCACGGCACGGAGGGGTGGGCCATGATGATCGTCAGCCCCGGGAACTCGGCGGCGACATCGTCAAGGAGCAGGGGGTTGGAGTAGCGCAGCTTGATGCCGCGGCCCCCGGGCAGCCCGGCGCCCATCCCGTTCTGGCCGGTGTGGAAGATGCAGGGCAGGCCCAGCTGCTCCAGCTCACGCCACAGCGGACGGAATTCACCCTCGCTGGGGTCGAAGCCCTGCAGGGAGGGGTGGAACTTGAAGCCGCGCACCCCGAGCTCACGGGCCTGGCGCCGGGCCTCGACGAGCGCGTCGCCCCCGGTGCGCGGGTCGACGGATCCGAACGGAATGAGCACGTCGTTGTGACGGGCGCAGCCGGCGACCAGGTCATCGATGGAGTTCGGAGTGTGCCCCAGCGCCGTGCGTGCGTCAACGGTGAAGACCACGGCAGCCATGCCGGCGCCCCGGTAGATCTCGGCGATGCGGTCGATCGAGGGGGTGCGTTCCTCGGACTTGAAGTAGGCAGCCGATGCCTCGAACAGGTCCTCGGGCATGGCACGGTGGCCGTGCGAGTCCTCCTCGAGGTGCACGTGCATGTCGAGCGCTGAGATCGCGTCGACGTCGATGGCCGGTTCGTACACGGGCATGCCGGCCTACTTCGCCGCGGCAGGTGCCGGCTGCAGGTCCGCCGGCAGTTCGGGGAAGGTCTCGCCCACGGCCTGCGCCCGGTCGGCGAAGGGGTAGCCGGAACGCAACGCCTCGTAGTCCCAGCCGCCGTCGTGGTATTCGGTGGCGACGGCCTCGGGGTGGCTCCACAACTGCAGCCGGTCGCCCCCGACGCCGATGACCTGGCCGTTGATGCCGGCGGCGTCGTCGGAGGCCAGATACGCCACGAGCCCGGCGACATCGTCGGCGGTGCCGAAGCCCAGCTCCTTGCGGAAGAACTCCGGCATGGCCTCGCCGCGTTCATCGGCCTCGACGGCCTTGGCGAAGAACGGGACGGTCTTGGTCATGGCCGTGGCGGCCACCGGGATCACCGCGTTGGCGGTGACGCCGGCGCGCTTCATCTCCAGCGCCCAGGTGCGCACCATGCCCACGATGCCCGCCTTGGCGGCGGCGTAGTTGCTCTGGCCGAAGTTGCCTCGCTGGCCGGTGGGGGAACCGATGGTGATGATGCGTCCGGCGATGCCGTTGTCCTTGAAGTACGCGTACGCCTCGCGGACGCAGGTGAAGGTCCCGCGCAGGTGGACGTTGATGACGGCGTCGAAGTCCTCGTCGGTCATCTTCAGCAGCGACTTGTCCCGCAGGATCCCGGCGTTGGTGACCAGGATGTCGAGGCGCCCAAACGTCTCCACGGCACCGGACACCAGCTGGGCGGCGGCTTCGGAACTCCCCACGGGTGCCACGATGGCGGCGGCCCGGCCGCCATCCGCCTCGATCGTGGCCACGGCGTCGGCGGCCACGTCGGCGTCGACGTCGTTGACGACCACGGCGGCGCCCTGCCGGGCGAGTTCGCGGGCGTAGGCGAGGCCCAGGCCCCGGCCGCTCCCGGTGACGATGGCGACTTTTCCAGTGAGGGACATGCTGCTCTCCTTCGGTTCGGTGTCGGCCCGTCCAGTTGCCGGGCCGACAGGCACGTGGGATTGTGGTGTTGGTTAGATGACAACTGATATTCTTGATTAAGTCAACCATTAATTAACTCATCGACTTACGCGGAGCACCCATGACGACCAACGCGGCACCCCCCACCAGCGGCACCGATCGCTTCCTGGCGGCGGAACTCGCCGGCGAAGCCAGCTTCCTGATTGCCCGCGCCAGGTCGCGCGGATCGGCCCTCGCCAACGATCGCCTAGCCCCGCTGGGGTTGCGCGTGCGCTCCTACTCCGTCCTGTCGCTGGCCTGCAGCGGGCTACGGCCGACCCAGCGCGAACTGGCCGAATTCCTCTCGCTGGACCCCAGCCAGATCGTCGCGCTGGTGGATGCGCTGGAGAAGGACGGCCAGGTCCAGCGCATCCCGGACCCCAGCGACCGCCGCTCCAAGCTCATCGAGGCCACCCCCTCCGGGGCCGCGCTGTACGCACGGGCCCGCGCCCTGACGTGCGAGGCGGAGGACGTCTCGCTGGGCGGGCTGTCGGCAACGGAGAAGACCGAGTTCCTGGAGCTGCTCAACAAGGCGGCCTTCCCCATCGGGTAGCGGGCATCATTCCCATTGAACGGGAATCCCTTGGAGTGTGAGCCAGGCGACAGCGCAGACTGGAGCCATCCATCCGGAACACGCACCGCAAAGGAGCACGCATGCCACCCGCAGCCCCCACCGTCCTGCATACCCGCGTGGGCATCATCGGCGGCGGCCCGGCAGGCCTGCTGCTCTCGCACCTGCTGGCCCAGGCCGGCATCGAGAACATCGTCGTCGAATCCCGCGACCACGAGACCATCCGGAACACCCATCGTGCCGGCATCCTCGAGGCCGGATCGGTCCGGCTCCTCACCGATTCGGGCGTCGACGGCAGGGTCCTGACCGACGGCGACGAACACGCCGGGATCGACCTGCGTTTCAACGGCGAATCCCACCCGCTGGACTTCCGCGACCTCGTGGACGCGACCGTCACCCTCTACGCCCAGAACGAGGTCTTCGTCGACCTGGCCGCGGCCCGCCAGCGAGACGGCGGCGACGTGCGGTTCTCCTGCGAGGTCACCGCGATCTCCGACGTCGAATCGGAGCGCCCGTCCTTCACCTTCACCGACTCCGACGGCGCCGCCACCGAGGTCCGGTGCGACATCATCGTCGGCTCCGACGGCTCGCGCAGCTTCTGCCGCCGCAACGTCGAGGTCCCCGGCCACCGGGACTTCAAGGTCGAATACCCCTTCGCCTGGTTCGGCATCCTCACCGAGGCCCCCAAGAGCTCCCCCGAACTGGTCTACGCCAACTCCCCGCACGGCTTCGCGTTGATCAGCCAGCGCAGCGAGACCGTCCAGCGCATGTACTTCCAGTGCGACCCGGGCGAGGACGTCGACGCCTGGAGCGATGACCGGATCTGGTCCGAACTCCAGCGCCGCGTCGACGGACCCGATGGCTTCAAGCTGAAGACCGGCCCGATCTTCGACAAGACCGTCCTGGGCTTCCGGTCCTTCGTCCGCGAACCACTCAGCCACGGCCGGCTCTTCCTCGCCGGCGACGCCGGGCACACCGTCCCGCCCACGGGCGCCAAGGGCCTGAACCTGGCGCTGGCGGACGTGAAGGTCCTCTTCGAGGCCATCGACTCGTTCTACGCCACCGGCTCGGACGCCCTGCTCGAGGGCTACTCCGACCTGGCGCTGCGGCGGGTGTGGAAGGCGCAGAACTTCTCCTACTGGATGACCTCGATGCTGCACACCCCACCGGATGCCAACCCCTTCCTGCTCAAGCGCGCCCTCGGCGAACTGGAGACCGTCACGTCCTCGCGCTTCGGCCAGCAGTACCTCGCCGAGTCCTACACCGGCTGGCCACATGCCTAGCCTCGCGCCGCCGTCGTCCCCCATCACATCCACCACCGACCAGCCCTCCCGGAAGGAGCAGATTCGATGACCAACACCACCACCGGCAACGAATCGTTCAACGACAGCCATGCGCTGGACCCCGCGGCCAGCACGGCCACGCAGGAGACGGTCAGCGCCGAGATCGCCGGCGTGCACGACGCCTACCGCGCCGCGGTCGCCTCCGGCGGCGCGGTCGAGACGCAGCCGCGCATCGACTTCGCCCCGTACCGCAGCTCGCTGCTGCGCCACCCGACCAAGTCGCTGCACCACGCCGACCCCGAGACGATCGAGCTGTTCAGCCCGGCGTTCGGCCAGCGCGACGTGCACGCGCTGGAGTCGGACCTGACCATCCAGCACAACGGCGAACCGGTCGGCGAGCGCATCGTGGTCACCGGCCGCGTGCTCGACGGCGACGGGCACCCGGTGCGCAACCAACTGGTGGAAATCTGGCAGGCCAACGCCGCCGGACGCTACATCCACAAGCGCGACCAGCACCCGGCCCCGATCGACCCGAACTTCACCGGCGTCGGCCGCGCCCTGACCGGCGAGAACGGCGAATACACATTCACCACCATCAAGCCGGCCCCGTACCCGTGGAAGAACCACCACAACGCCTGGCGCCCGGCCCACATCCACTTCTCGCTCTTCGGCACCGACTTCACCCAGCGGATGATCACCCAGATGTACTTCCCGGGCGACCCGCTGTTCGGGCTGGACCCGATCTACCAGTCGATCACCGACCCGAAGGCCCGCGAGGCGCTCGTGGCCACCTATGACCACGCGGTCACCAGCCACGAATGGGCCACCGGCTACCGCTGGGACATCGTGCTGACCGGCAGCAACCGCACCTGGATGGAAAACGAAGAGGGGGACCACTAGATGGCACCGGCACCGCAGGTCAAGCTCACCGCCACCCCGGGCCAGACGATCGGCCCGTTCTACGGCTACGCGCTGCCCTACGAGCGCGACAACGAACTCGTCAACCCCTCCCGCACCGGCGCCGTGCGCCTGCATGGCACGGTGTACGACGGCGATGGCACCGTGATCCCGGATGCCCTGCTGGAGATCTGGCAGGCCGACGAGGACGGCAACGTCGTGGCGCAGGCCGGGTCGCTGGTGCGCGACGGCTACACCTTCACCGGGTTCGGGCGCACGGCGGTGGACAACGAGGGCAACTACACCTTCACCACCCTCAACCCCGGGGCAACCGACGCGGGCAAGGCGCCGTTCATCATGCTCACGGTGTTCGCCCGCGGCCTGCTCAACCGGCTGTTCACGCGCATCTACCTGCCCGAGGACACCGCCGCCCTGGCCGCGGATCCGCTGCTGGCCTCGCTCGACGCGGCGGACCGCGGCACGCTGATCGCCACCCGCGAGGCGGACGGGGCGCTGCGCTTCGACGTCCACCTGCAGGGCGAGTCCGAGACCGCGTTCCTGTCGTAT
Source organism: Micrococcaceae bacterium RIT 802 (assembly GCA_016892645.1). GTDB lineage: Bacteria > Actinomycetota > Actinomycetes > Actinomycetales > Micrococcaceae > Arthrobacter_H. Next base: position 215,540 of record JAFEMX010000002.1, on the reverse strand, counting down.
CCGCGGTCCTGACCCGTTCCCTGCTAGCTTGAAGACCATGATGACCGACGCCGATTTCGGCCTGCTCGACCCCTCATGGGCCGGCACCGCCGCGGCCGCGGCGACCTCCGACACCGCGGTCGCCCAGGCCCTGCTCGACGTCGAGGCCGCCTGGGTGGGCGTCCTCGCCGACGCCGGGCACTGCGCCCCGGCGGCGGCCGACGCCGTCGATGCCGCGGCGGACGCCTCGCTCTACGACCTCGCCGACGTGGCCCGGCGCTCGGCCGGGGGCGGGAACCCGCTGATCCCGCTGCTCGCGGACCTGCGTGCGGAGCTGCAGGCCAACGACGCCGCCGAGGCCGCCGCCACCGTGCACCGCGGGGCCACCAGCCAGGACATCGTCGACACCGCCCTGATGCTCGTCGCCTCACGCGTCGGCGCCACGATCCGCGCCGACCTGGCCACCGCGGCCACCGGCCTGGCCCGTCTGGCCGACACCCACCGCGGCACCATCTGCGTCGCCCGATCCCTGACCCAGCACGCACTGCCGACCACGTTCGGGCTGCGCGCGGCCAACTGGCTCGCCGGCCTGGTCGCCGCGGGCCGGCGGCTCGACGCCGTCCTGGCCGGCCTGCCGCTGCAATGGGGTGGCGCGGTGGGCACGCTCGCCTCCCTCACGGACGCACTCGAGGCCGGGAACGACGGCGGTGCATCCGTCCCCGAGCTCGTCACCGCGCTGGCCGCACGGCTGGGGCTGGTGGATCCGGGCACCCCGTGGCATACGAACCGGATGCCCGTCACCGGCCTGGGCGCCGCCCTCGCGGACACCGTGGCCGCGGCCGGCACGATGGCCGCCGACGTGCTGACGTTGTCCCGCCCGGAGATCGCCGAGGTCTCCGAGCCCCGCGCCCCGGGACGCGGCGGCTCCTCGGCCATGCCGCAGAAACAGAACCCCGTGCTCTCCGTGCTCATCCGCCAGGCCGCACTCTCGGCCCCCCAGCAGGCGGCCCAGCTGTTCCTGGCCGCCGGCACCGCCGTCGACGAGCGCCCCGACGGGGCCTGGCACAGCGAATGGGCCGCCCTGCGCTCGCTGCTGCGCCTGGCCGGCGGCACCACCTCCAAGCTGGCCGAACTCGCCACCGGACTGGAAGTGCACCCGTCGGCCATGGGCGCCAATGCGGCGCTGACCGGGGACCTGCTGCTCAGCGAACGAATCACCGCCCGGCTGGCGCCCGTGGCCGACGGTGGCAAGCCGGCGGTGCAGGAGCTCATCACCCGCTCGCTCACCGAGGGCCTGGACCTGCGCCCGCTGCTGCGCGGCGCCGTCCCCGCGGCGGCCGTGTCCGATGCGGAATTCGACGCCCTCTTCGACCCTGCAGGCTACCTCGGCCAGGCGGGGACGTTCACCGACCGGATCCTGGCCGACCACGCAGCCTGGTCGACCGCCACCGGCTGACCGCACGTCACCGCGTCCGGCTCCGAGACCACCACAGACCACCATCGACCCCCAGGCAGAAGGACCCATGACCGAACCGATGTTGCGCGGACTCGCGCTGAACCAGATCGCCGGCGACGCCGCCGGATCCGCCACCAAGCCGGCCCTGCTGCTGGGCCCCTCGCTGGGCACCGGGGCCAAGGCCCTGTGGGGCCCCATCGCGTCCCGGCTGGCCGCGCACTTCGAGCTCATCGCCTGGGACCTGCCCGGCCACGGCGGGGCGGACGCGTCCACCGAGGACTTCACCATGGCCGAGCTCGCCGCCGCCGTGGTCTCCCTGCTGGAGCGGCTGCGCGCCGACGGCACCGTCTCCCGGGACCAGCCGGTCTACTACGCCGGCGTCTCCATTGGCGGGGCCACCGGCATCCAGCTCGGCCACGACCACCCCGGGTTGTTCTCCGGCCTGGCCATCATCTGCTCGGCAGCGAAGATCGGCACCCCCCAGGGATGGACCGACCGCGCCGAACTCGTGGCGAAGGCCGGCACCCCCACCATGGTCGCCGGCTCGGCCGAGCGCTGGTTCGGGCCCGGGTTCATCGAGGCCAACCCGGTGGTCTCCACCGATCTGCTGCACACCCTGCAGGACGCCGACCGCTTCTCCTACGCCCACGCGTGCGGTGCCCTGGCCGGCTTCGACCTGACCGGGGAGCTGGACGCGGTCACCGATCCGTTGCTGGCGATCGCCGGCGCGCACGACGCCGTCTGCCCGCCTGCCGATGCCGAGTTCCTGGCGAGCCACGTGGCCAACGGACGCGCCGCCGTCGTGCAGTCGGCGGCGCACCTGGCTCCCGCCGAGGACCCCGCGGCGACCGCAGCGTTGCTCCTCGACTTCTTCGCCGCCGAGGGGGCCCACCGTGGCTGATTCACCCCGACTGCCCGGGGACACCTACGACGACGGGATGGTGGTCCGCCGCGAGGTGCTCGGGACCGAGCACGTGGACCGTTCGACCGCGAACGCCACCGGGTTCACCGCGGAATTCCAGGAGATGATCACCCGCTACGCGTGGGGGACGATCTGGACGCGCGAGGGGCTGCCGCGCACCACGCGTTCGGCGATCACGCTGACCGCGATGATCGCCGGCGGCTACTGGGAGGAGCTCGAGATGCACGTGCATGCTGCGTTGCGCAACGGGATGACCGCCGAGGAGATCAAGGAGGTCTTCCTCCAGTGCGCCATCTACTGCTCGGTGCCGGCGGCGAACGTGGCGTTCAAGATCGGGCAGAAGGTCCTGGCCGAGTACGAGTAGGCGCCGGCGGGCCCGGCCGGTGCCGATCAGCTGCCGGGCCTGACCGGTTGGCGCAGGATGGTCCGCAACTTCTCCGGCGCGGTCCTTCGGGGGTCCCCGAGGTAGATCTCGTGGTGCCTGCCGTTCCACGTGAGCCCGGCGGCGGGCATGACCTCGTGGTGCAGCCGCGCCAGGGTGGGCCCCTCGGCGTCGTAGGGGCCGATGTGCAGGATCTGCAGCACCCGGCCCTCGTCCAGGGCCAGGGTCCGCAATCCCGGGATGGGCAGATCAGGTTTCCGTGTCGTCGCCGCGGACAGGCCCCGTTGGATGTCCTGATCGCTGACCGCTGCGGGCCAGGGGATCAGCATGGTCCAGTCCCACTCGGCCTTCCTCCCGGCGGAGAACGCCGAGGGATCCCGGCTGGACCAGAGCCCCTCGAGCGGGCCGACCACGAAGTCGTCGCCCGTCCGGGTCTGAAGGCCGCCCTGACGGCGTAGGCGCCGGCGTACAACGCCTGGACGGCCAGCAGATAGGCACCGGTGGTGTTCGGGTCGCCGTGCCCGTCGATCGCCAGGTAGTCCCGTGGCGGGACGACGACGTCCGCGAACCCCTCCGGGCCCGGCTGGTAGAGCTCGCGCAGGTCCTTCTTCAGGTCGATTCTCATGTCCGCTCCTGCGGTTCGGGGGTAGCGGACGCAGGGGAATGTCACGCCCGCCGGGCCCGGCTATCCTCCCGGCTATCCTCCCGGCCGTGATTCCGGGCGGACCCCCGAGGACTCGATACGCGGTGTCTTGCCGGTGTCCGTGTCGTCCACGGCGTCGCGGGTCGGCCGGGCCTGGACCTTGGGCATGGCACTGGTCTCGTCCCACCGGCCCTGGTCCAGGTGATCCTGCCAGCGGCCGCCGCCGCCGCTGGCCTCTTCGGAACCCTGGCCGCCGCCGGTCGGTTCCAGCCACGGGATGGGGGCGTGCTCCCCGAAATGCTCGGAGTCGGCCTCGTCCCAGTCCAGCCGCCAGCCGCGCGGCGGATCCTCCAACAGCTCGCCGGGGCGCAACCAGTTGTAGAGGGCGGCATAGCTGCTGGTCCTGAGGTGGTCCACGCGGCGGCGCAGCATCCGCTGGTTCAGGTTCTCCGGGGTCGAAACGCCCATGGAGGCCATGATCTGTTCGGCCTCGGTGACGGTGAGCTTCTGGTAGTTGTAGACGCGGTTGCCCTTGTCCTCCACGTTCAGGGCGCGCATCAGCCGGGGGTTCTGCGTCGCCACGCCGACCGGGCACTCATTGGTCTGGCACTTCTGCGCCTGGATGCACCCGGTGGCCATCATCATCGACCGGGCGCTCATGGTGAAGTCGGCCCCCTGGATCAGCCGCTTGACGATGTCACTTCCGCTGGCGACCTTGCCCGCCGCCCCGAGCCGGATCTTCTCCCGCAGGCCGGTCCCCACCAGGGCGTTGTGCACCAGCATGAGCCCTTCGGTCAGCGGCGTGCCCACATGGTCCTCGTACTCCAGCGGTGCGGCACCCGTGCCGCCCTCGGAGCCATCGATGATGATGTAGTCCGGGGTGATTCCCGTTTCCAGCATCGCCTTGCACATCGCCAACACGTCGGTGCGTGAACCGACGCAGAACTTGTAGCCGATCGGCTTGCCGTCGGTGAGTTCGCGCAGCCGGCCGACGAACTCCATCAGTTCGCGCGGGGTATGGAAGGACGGGTGCGACGCGGGCGAGATGCAGTCCTGCCCCATCGGCACGCCCCGCGCCTCGGCGATTTCCGGGGTGATCTTGGCTGCCGGCAGCACGCCGCCGAGTCCGGGCTTGGCACCCTGGCTGATCTTGATGGTGATGCCCTTGACGTGCTCGTCGGCCGCCTTGGCGCGGAAGGTTTCCGCGTCGAACCTGCCCTCGGCGTCGCGGCAACCGAAATAGCCGGAACCGATCTCCCACAAGAGGTCCGCACCGTATTGCAGGTGGTACTTGGTCAACCCGCCTTCGCCGGTCTCGTGGACGAAGCCACCCAGCGCGGCACCCTTGTTCATCGCCAGCACCGCATTCTTGGACAGCGACCCGAAGCTCATGGAGGAGACATTCATCAACGCCATGTCGTAGGGCTGCCGGCAGTCGGGTCCGCCAATGCGCACCCGATGGTGCTCCGAGGGCGGGGCCAGGGGGGCGCTCGAGTGCAGGAGGAATTCGTACCCCTGCTGGTTGATGTCGCGTTCGGTGCCGAAGGCCTTGTGGCTGTCGGCGCCCTTGGACCGGGAATAGATCAGCGAACGGGTGTCGCGGTCGAACGGCCGACCGTCGGTGTTCCGCTCGATGAAGTACTGCTGGATCTCCGGGCGGATCGCCTCCAGCAGATAGCGCATGCGCCCCAGCACCGGGAAGTTCCGCAGGATGGCGTGCTCGGTTTGCAGCAGATCGTGCACCCCCACGACGAGCACCAGCAGGATCACGACCCCCAGGACGATCCATCCGATCGGCCCGAACGAGGCCGCCACCACCGCAGCTGCGGCCAGGACCACGAACAAGGTCAACAAGAAAAAACGCACCATGGGGCCGACCCTACCCCCCGTTCCGGGCATTTCGACACCGCTGGCGCATGTACGCGAGAATGGGGGGCATGTTGGAACCCCGAGGACGAGCCGCCGTACGTTTTCAGTGGATGGCCGGGCTCGCGGGGTCCATGCTCCTGCTATCGTCCTGCGCCACGGGGACGTCGACCGCCGACCCGACCGGCGACACCCCGACCCACACCCGCACGCCCGTGGCCACCCCTACCGCACCCTCGACTGCATCGGAGGACCCCGGAGCCAGCATCCCGGCCCACGAAACGCCCGGCCGCGCCACCAGCGAGCGCGGGCTGCCCCTCTATGCCCCCGGGGAGACGGTGGAACTCGAGGGCGCCGATGGGGAACCCGTGATCTCCTTGACGGTCACCTCGTTGTCGGTTCAGGACACCTGCCCGGTCGACGGCGGCAAGCCGTCCAGCGGCGCCTTCGCGCTGGTCGAGGTAGAGGCCACCTTCGAGCAGGCGTCCGATGCGGACGCGCAACCACGACCCCTCGTGCTCTCGCCGGATGCCTGGTCCTATTATCCCGTCGATGGCCCCCGGTACGACGGCGAACTGGGCACCACCGCTGCCGACTCCTGCCAGCAGGCAGGCAATGCGCTGCCGGCCGAGCTGAAGCCCGGTTCGACGGTGCGCGGCACGTTGGTGCTCGACATCCCCGAACGAACCGGCGCCCTCACGTTGGCGGACGCCGACACCGACATCGCGGAGTGGCCGCTGCCCTAGGGGCGGTCAGGCCCCCACGTAACGGGCCAGGTGTTCGCCGGTCGTCGTCGCCTGCCCGGCCACCAGGTCCGCCGGCGTTCCCTCGAAGACCACCGTTCCGCCGTCGTGCCCCGCCCCGGGTCCGAGGTCGATGATCCAGTCCGCGTGCGCCATGACGGCCTGGTGGTGCTCGATGACGATCACCGACTTACCCCCCTCGACCAACCGGTCCAGCAGCGCCAGCAGGTTCGCCACGTCCGCGAGGTGCAGCCCGGTGGTCGGTTCGTCCAGGATGTAGATGTCGCCCTTCTCGGCCATCTGGTTGGCCAGCTTCAGGCGCTGGCGCTCACCACCGGAGAGCGTGTTCAGCGCCTGGCCGAGCTTGATGTAGCCCAGCCCGACGTCCGAGAGCCGGGCGAGCATCTTCTGGGCGGCCGGGGTCTTCGCCTCGCCGGAGGAGACGTAGTCCAGGGCCTCGTCGACGGACATGTCCAGCACCTCGACGATGTTGCGCCCGCCCAGCGTGTACTCCAGCACCGCTGCCTGGAACCTCTTGCCCTCGCACTCCTCGCACGGGGTCTCGACGGTGTCCATGATGCCGAGGTCGGTGTAGATGACACCGGCGCCCTTGCAGGTCGGGCACGCGCCCTCGGAATTGGAACTGAACAAGGCAGGCTTGACGCCGTTCGCCTTGGCGAAGGCCTTGCGCAGTGGCTCGAGCACGCCGGTGTAGGTCGCGGGGTTGCTGCGCCGTGACCCCTTGATGGCCCCCTGGTCCACGACGACGACGCCCTCACGCTTGGCGAGGGATCCGTGGATGAGCGAGCTCTTGCCCGATCCTGCCACGCCGGTGACCACGCAGAGCACGCCCAGCGGCACGTCGACGTCGACGTCCTTCAGGTTGTGGCTCGAAGCCCCCCGCACCTCCAGGGCTCCGGTCGCCGGGCGCACCTGGTCCTTGGTCCGGGCGCGGTCGTCGAGATGGCGTCCGGTCACGGTATCGCTGGACCGCAGCCCCTCGACGGTGCCCTCGAAGCAGACGGTCCCGCCGTCGGTTCCGGCCCCCGGGCCCAGGTCCACCACGTGGTCGGCGATGGCGATCGTCTCGGGCTTGTGTTCGACGACGAGCACGGTGTTGCCCTTGTCGCGCAGCTGCACGAGCAACTCGTTCATGCGGGCGATGTCGTGCGGGTGCAGCCCGATGGTGGGTTCGTCGAAGACGTAGGTGACATCGGTCAGCGAGGAACCCAGATGGCGGATCATCTTGGTGCGCTGGGCCTCGCCGCCGCTGAGCGTGCCGGCCGGGCGGTCCAGCGAGAGATAGCCCAGGCCGATCTCCACGAAGGCGTCGAGCAGGTGCCGCAAACCGGTCAGCAGCGGTGCCACGGACGGTTCGTCGAGTTCGCGCACCCAGGCGGACAGGTCGCTGATTTGCATGGCGCACAACTCGGCGATGCCCCGGCCGTTGACCTTCGAGGACCGGGCCTCGGCGGTGAGCCGGGTGCCCTCGCATTGCGGGCAGGTGCCGAAGGCGATGGCGCGTTCGACGAAGCGCCGGACGTGGGGCTGCATGGCCTCGACGTCCTTGGAGAGCATCGATTTCTGGATCTTCGGGATGACGCCCTCGAACGTGAGGTTCACGCCCTCGACCTTGATCTTGGTCGGCTCGGCGTACAGCATCGTGTCGAGCTGCTTCTGGGTGAACTTCCCGATGGGCGTGTCCATCGGCAGGCCCATCCCCTCGAAGAGGCGGCCGTACCACCCGTCCATCGAGTAGCCGGGGACCGTCAGCGCGCCGTCGGCCAGGGACTTCGTGTCGTCGTAGAGCGCGGTCATGTCGAAGTCGGAGACCTGGCCCATTCCCTCGCACTTCGGGCACATGCCGCCGAGGTAGACGGCGTCCTTCACGACCTTCTTTTCGACATGGCCGCCCTTTTCGGTGCTCATCACCCCGCCGGCCCGGCGGGTGGGGACGTTGAAGGAAAACGCCGTCGGCGGGCCCACGTGCGGGTCGCCCAGCCGGCTGAACAGGATGCGCAGCATGGCGTTGGCGTCGGTTGCCGTGCCGACCGTCGAACGCGGGTTGGAGCCCATGCGTTCCTGGTCGACGATGATCGCCGTCGTCAGCCCCTCGAGGTAGTCGACCTCGGGGCGGGCCAGGGTGGGCATGAAGCCCTGGACGAAGGCGCTGTAGGTCTCGTTGATCATCCGCTGCGACTCGGCGGCGATGGTCCCGAAGACCAGTGAGCTCTTGCCCGAGCCGGACACCCCCGTGAACACCGTGATCCGGCGTTTGGGCACGTCGACCGAGACGTCCTGCAGGTTGTTCTCCCGGGCGCCGCGCACCCGGATGAGTTCGTGGCGGTCGGCGGCGTTGACGCCTTCGGGCATCGTGGTTTCGGGCATGTCCACCAGTGTAGGCGGCACCGCGGCGCGACGGCATCGGGCCGGCGGTCGACGGAAATCCCACGGCTACCCACAAGTAACTTTTTTCTCGACACCCCTTGAAAAGCTACCGGACAGTAGGTTCAATGTAAGGCAGGTCACAACCAATGACATACGCCCGGGCCGCCATGGCCGGGCTACCGCGGCTCCTTTCCCACCGGCAAGGCGCCGCAGACCATGATCCCGGGCTGGGGGGCCGGCTCGTGCGCTGCCGCACCATTTCGCGCAGCGTTGCGCCGTCCGGCCCGATACGACCTCCCCGAGGAGACGCATGAATGCACATCGCGCGGCGAAGCAGCACTCGCTGATGCACGCCATCATCACCGCCCTGCTGGCCCTGTTCCTGATCGGCCTGCTGGCCTTCTACGTCATCTACTCCGGCCAGGTCGCCAACGGCGCCTCGAAGTTGGACAACGGCATGGGCCAGGCACGGTCCGGGATCACCCAACTGAACGACGGCGCCACGCGCGCCGCTGCCGGCGCCACCACCCTGCATGAAGGCACCGGAGAACTCGACGAGGGCGCCGGAAAGCTGTCCCAGGGCATCAGCACCGCCAACAACGGCGCCGGGGATCTCGACGACGGCGCCCAGGAGCTCCACTCGGGCACCGGCGAGCTGTCCACCGGTGCGGGGGCCGCCGCCCAGGGAGCCACCGAGCTCGCCGAGGGCAGCAGCCGACTGGCCGTGGGTTCCCAGAAGGTGGCCGCCGGTGCCGGCCGCGCCGACCGCGCCGCCAAGAAGCTCGACGCCGGAGCCGTGAAGCTCGTGGCCGGGGCCGATGAGGCCGCCACCGGAGCCGAGAAGCTCAGCGCCGGGGCCAACCAGCTCGGCACCGGTGGGAAGGCCCTGGGCAACGGCGCCCGGGAGCTGGAGACCGGCGCACAGCAGGCCTCCGCCGGCGCCGACCAGCTGCACGCCGGAACGCAGGAACTCGCCGCCGGCACCGGCGAGGCACTGGCCGGCAGCTACAAGCTGAAGGAAGGCACCGCCAAGGCTGCCCCGGGCGCCCACCAGCTGGCCGACGGCTCCGCCGAATTGGCCGCCGGCACCCAGGAGCTGCTGGATGCGGCCGAAGGCCCCAAGGGCGTCGTTCCGCTCGGCCTCCTGAAGGCCCAGCTCAAGAAGCTGAACGCCGGCGCGCAGAAGATCGCCGCGGGAAACGGTGAACTGGCCGAGGGCACCGATCAGCTCAAGGCGGGCACGGCCCAGCTCTACACCGGCCTGGCGCAGCTTGACACCGGCGCCAACCGCCTGGAAGCCGGGGCGGGCGAACTCGCCACCGGCAACGAGGCCCTCGCCGTCGGTGCCGGCAAGCTGTCCACCGGCGCCGACAAGCTCAGCGTCGGGGCCACCAAGGTCTCCACGGGCGCCTCGGCCCTGGCGGATGGCAACCACGCCATCGCCGCCGGTTCCGTGAAACTGCAAAAGGGCACCGGCGAACTGGCCCGGAAGACCCCCGACCTGGTGGCCGGGGCCGAAGAGGCCGCAGCCGGCTCGGTCAAGGTCCGTGACGGGGCCGGCGAGCTGGCCGATGGCAACGGGAAGCTCGCCGCCGGTGCCACGAAGCTCGACGACGGGGCAGGACGCCTGGCCGCCGGCACGCATCAGCTCGACACCGGCCTGGGCAAGCTCGATACCGGTTCGAAATCGCTGCGGGCCGGCACCGGCAAGGTCAACGACGGGGCGGGCGAGCTCGCCGACGGCAACGGGAAGCTCGCCGACGGCACGGCCAAGCTGTCCTCCGGTTCCATGGAGCTGGCAGGTGGCACGGAAAAGCTGCGCGGCTCGACCGCCGCGGTGTCGGCCGATTCGTTCCTCGGCTCCCCCAAGGGGCTGCTGCTCCTGCTGCCGATCCTGATCATCGCGATCCCCGCCGTCCTGCTCATCCGGGCCCGCCGGCACCTGCGCCGCTAGCGGGGACGCCGCAGGCCACCGATCCGTCGGCAGCCCACGGCATGGCTGCGGCCGGGTTCCCCGCGGGGACCCCGGCCGCAGCTGCCTTTAAGGGGAAACCAGGTGGCTGGGCGTCAGCCGCAGGCCAGGTCCCCGAGGAGCGAGGCGGCGCCGGCGTCCAGCACCACGGTGACGTGCGGGTGGCGTTGGATGATGGATGCCGGGAAGTCCTCGGTGACCGGCCCGCGAAGGGCCCGGAGGACCGCCCGCGCCTTGTGCTCGCCGTGGGCGATGAGCAGCAGGTGCCGCGCACCGAAGATCGTCGCGATCCCCTGCGTGAGGCATTCCACGGGGACCTGGTCGGGGGATTCGAAGAAGCGGGCGTTGTCCTGGCGGGTCCGCTCGGCCAGCGGCACCACCCGGGTCCTCGAGTCGAACGCGGACCCGGGTTCGTTGAATCCAATGTGCCCGTTGGAGCCGACCCCCAGGATCTGGACGTCGGCGCCGCCTGCTGCGGCGATGGCCGCGTCGTAGTCCGCGGCATGGGCCGCGTGGTCCATCCCGTGCGGATCCGGGACGTGGACCAGGTGCGGGTCCATGCCGAGCGGCTCGGTGACGGCGGTGCGGATGACCTCGGCGTACGACTGCGGGTGCCCGTCGGGCAGCCCGAGGTATTCATCCAGCGCGAAGCCGGAGACCCGGGAGAAGTCGGTTCCCGCGGCGGCCAGGGCGGCGTAGAGCGGCAACGGGGACGACCCGGTGGCCAGGCCAAGCACGGCTGCCGGGTTCGCCCGCACGGTCCCGAGCACGACCCCGGCGGCCAGCCGTCCGGTGTCGTCCGCGTCCGTCCCGAGGAGGATGCGCGGCGAGCCGGACATCCTGCTGGAACCACGTTCCGGTGCCCCGCGTGTCACGGCGCTCACGGCAGCGGCGCCCCGGCCGCGCGCAGGGCCGCGTCGAACCAGCCGGTGATGCTGCTCGGATGGGTGATCGCGGTGCCCACGACGACGGCGAAGGCCCCGGCATCGAGCGCCGACCGGGCATGTGCGGGGGTGTGGATGCGTCCCTCGGCCACCAGCGGCACGTCCAGACCGGCTGTGGCGATCGCGGCGATCAGGTCCAGGTCCGGGCCGTCGGTCTTCCGGCGTTCGCCGGTATAGCCGGCCAAGGTGGTGCCGACCAGGTCGGCTCCCGCCTCGGCGGCGGCCACGGCGTCGTCCAGGGATCCGCAGTCGGCCATCACCAGGGCACCGGACCGGTCCTTGACCCGGGAGATGGTCTGGGCCAGCGACAGCCCGTCGGGTCGTGGGCGGCGGGTTCCATCGAGCGCGACGATGTGGGCACCTGCCTGGGCGACTGCCACCGCGTGGTGGGCGGTGGGGGTGATGAAGACCCCGTCGTGCCCGTCCTTCCACAGCCCGATCACGGGGACCTCAACGGCCGAGCGGGTGAACTGGATGTCGGCCAGGCCCTGCACGCGCACGGCGGCGGCTCCACCGCCGACGGCGGAGGCGGCCACCTGGGCCATCGTCTGGGGGTGGCGCATCGGCTCGCCCGGGTAGGCCTGGGCGGAGACGATGAGTCGCCCGCGCAGGGATGCGAGCAGGTCCACTGGGGGCATCATGGGCTGTTCCTTCGGTCCTAGAGCAGCCCGGTGGAGCGCAGGATGTCCGCGATGGCCGTGGTCTCGGCGTCGTCCAGGGAGGCCATGGGCGTGCTCATCGTATTGTCCTCGATGACGCCGAGCAGGACCAAGGCGGTCTTGAAGGCGCCCAGGCCGGCGGCACCGCCGGAAACCCGGGTCGTGTCCGGGGTGAAGACGATGGTGAACAGCTTGGCCAGGCGGTCCTGCTCTTGGCGCACCGCCGCCCAGTCGCCGGCCGCGGCGGCGTCGACCATGCGGCGGTAGCCCGCGGGGTCGACGTTGCCCAGCCCGGGGACCACGCCGTGGGCGCCGCCGAGCAGCGCGCCGTCGACGACGACCTCGTGCCCGGTGAAGACGGAGAATCCCTCCAGGTGCGAGGTGGCCAGCAACAGCCGGCGGAAGGAGACGTCATCGCCCGAGGAGTCCTTGACGCCGGCGATCACCCCGTCCTCGGCCAGGCGGACGGCGACGTCCAGGGGCAGCTTGGCGTTGGTGCGGATCGGCACGTCGTAGGCGAAGATGTCCACACCCACCGCCGCCTTGACGGCCCGGAAATGGTCCTCGATCTCGGCGGCGTTGGACAGCGCGTAGTACGGGGTGGTGACGACCAGGGCGTCGGCGCCGAGGTCCACCATGCGGCGTCCCTCCTCGATGACCCGGGCGGTGGTCTGTTCGTTCGCGCCGGCCAGCAGCGGGACGCGCCCGTTGTTGCGGGCGGCGATGGTGGTCATCACCAGTTCGCGTTCGGTGTTGGTCAGGTAGGGGACCTCGCCGGAGGAACCGAGCACGAACAGCCCGGACACACCGCCGTCGATGAGGTGGTCCACGACGCGTTCCAGCGATGCGGTGTCGATGGCCCCGCCGGCGGTGCGGGGGGTGACGACCGGCGGGATGACCCCGGAGTAGGTGCGGGGGGCGGCGGTCGGTGCTGCGGTCACGGGATGTGGTTCCTGTTCTGCTGGGTGCTGTGGAGTGGGATGGTTGGGGAGGGGCGGGCCGACGGGGCTACCCCGCGTGGAGCAGTGACGGCGCGGCGCCGAGCAGCTTGCGGGTGTAGTCGTTGGACGGGGTGTCGAAGACCTGCGCGGCGGGGCCCTGTTCGACGATTTCGCCGGCGTTCATCACGCAGATCCGGTCGGAGACGTAGCGGACGGTCTGGATGTCGTGCGAGATGAAGACCATGCCGAGGTTCAGCTCGGTCTTCAGGTCGGAGAGCAGGTTGAGCACCTGGGCCCTGACCGATACGTCCAGCGCGGAGGTTGGTTCGTCGGCCACGATGATGTCCGGTTCCAGGGCCAGCGCCCGGGCGATGGCCACGCGTTGGCGTTGGCCTCCGGAGATCTGGTGGGGGAACGCGGCCCCGGCCGAGGCCGGCAGGCCGACCAGGCCCAGCAGGTCGGCGGCCCGCCTGCTGCGGCTCGCCGACGTGCCGATCCCGTGGACGACGAGCGGGTCCATGAGGATGTCACGGACCTGCAATCGGGCGTTCAGCGCGGTCGCCGGATCCTGGAAGACGACCGAGACGCTGCGCCCGAACTCCTTGCGCAGTGCCGCATTGCGCTTCACTGCCGGTCGGCCGCGGAAGAGCACCTCGCCGGAGGTCGGCGGCTGCAGGCCCACCAGCACGGAGGCGAGCGTGGACTTGCCGCAGCCCGACTCGCCGACGATGCCGACGGTCTCCCCCCGGCCGACGCTGAAGTCGACACCGTTGACGGCCTTGATGACCAGCGGCTTGAAGGCCTTGCCGGAGCGTGCCCGGTGGTGGACGTGCAGGTCCTTCAGTTCGATGACCGGTTCCGGATGGCCGGTCGTTGCGGGCTGGCTCATGCCTGGCCTTCCTTCGTGGTGGTGCCGGCGGCGGTCAGGGAGCCGGCGGCCTGCGGACTCGCCCACAGGTGCTCCGCGTTGCCCTCCACCGGTGTGAGGACCAGCTGGCGGCTCGGGTCGGCGCCGGATTGGGTGGAGCGGTCGGCGAACCGGTCCCCGTCGGCGAAGTCCCCCGGGCTGGGCACTGTCCCCGGGATCTGGTGCAGGCGTTCGGCTCCGGACTCGATCGAGAGGACCGACCCGAGCAGGCCACGGGTGTATTCGTGCGTCGGCCGGGTGAGGATCGAGTGGACGGGACCGGATTCGACGACCTGTCCGGCGTACATGACGGTGACACGATGGGCCAGCGAGGCAACGAGGGCCAGGTCGTGGCTGACGAACACCATGGCGAACCCGAGTTGTTCACGCAGCTCGTTGAGCAGGTCCACGACCTGCTTCTGCACGGTGACGTCCAGCGCCGTGGTCGGTTCGTCGCAGACCACCAGCTTGGGCTTGCGGGACAGCGCCATGGCGATGAGCACGCGTTGGCGCTGCCCGCCGGAGAGCTCGTGCGGGTAGGACTTCAGCGTGCGGGCCGGGTCCAGCTTCACCAGTTCCAGCAGTTCCGCCGGGGTCTTGCGGCCGCCGCGCCGGGTGAGTTGTCCGAGCTGGTCCTTGATGAGCATCGAGGGGTTCAGCGAAGACAGCGCGTCCTGGTAGACCATGGCGATCTGTTCGCCGCGCAGGCCCTTGTAGACGCCGGGGTCGCCCGCCCGGGTCCCGCCGCGGCCATCGGGGGGCAGCAGCTCGCGGTCCCCGAAGCGGACGGATCCGGTGACGCGGGCGGTGGCCGGGAGCAGGCCCATGATGGCCAGCGAGGTGATCGACTTGCCGCAGCCGGACTCGCCGACCAGGCCCATCGTCTCGCCCTCGCGGACGGTGAAGGACACGTTGTCCACGATGCGGGTCTGCCCGTAGCGGTCCGGGAAGCGGATGGAGAGGTCCCGGACCTCGAGGACCGGTGCGGCGTCCGCTCCCCCGTTGGCCAGGCGGAGCCGGTCCGTCCGGCTTGCCTCGACCGCGGCGAGGCGGTCGAGCTCGCCGGCCAGCCGGGCCCGTTCCGCGTTCCCCTGGTCGGCGGCCAGTGAGTCCGTGGCGGGAGCCAGCGCCCCGCCGTCGTCCTCGGGCAATGCGGTGCCGGCAGCTGCCTGCCCGTGGTGCTGCACGGTGGCGTCGCCCGCTGCGGCCACCTCGGCCGTGGCGGTTCCGGTGGCCGGTGCCGCGCCGCGCAGCTTCGGGTTGACGAGGGCGTCGGTCATGCCCTCGGCGAGGACGTTCAGCGCCAGGACGGTGAGCAGGATGACCAGGCCGGCGAAGGTGGTGGCCCACCAGGCGCCGTTGAGGACGAGGGTGCGTCCGTAGGCGATGACGTTGCCCCAGGACGGCGCCGGGTCCTGCACTCCAGCGCCCAGGAAGGACAGCGAGGCCTCGAGGATGATCGCGTCGGCCACCATGACCGTGGCGAAGACCAGGACGGGGGCTGCGCAGTTGCGCATGATGTGCTTGATGAGGATGTAGAAGCGTCCGGCACCGATGACGCGTTCGGCCCGCGAGTAGTCCTCGTCCCATTGGGCGAGCACGTTGGCACGGACCACGCGGGCGATCTGCGGGGTGTAGATCACCGCGATCGCCAGGATGATGACGGGGATGGTGTTGCCCAGCGAGGCCAGCAGCGCCGCGGCGAGCGCGATGCCGGGGAAGGCCATCAGCATGTCCATGATGCGCATGATGACCTCGTTGGCCCACTTGCTACTGGTGGCCGCCAGCGAACCGAGCAGTCCGCCGAGCAGCAGGGCCAGGGCCACGGAGCCCAGGCCGATGACCAGCGAGGTCTGGGCGCCGAAGAGCAGGCGGGAGAAGATGTCGCGGCCCAGCCGGTCGGTGCCGAAGAGGTTCTCGGCGCTCGGACGCTGGGCGGGGATTCCGGAGGCCAGCGGGCTATGCGGTGCCAGGACCGGGGCGAGGACCGCCGCCAGGGCGATGACGACCAGGAAGGCCAGCGCGATCTTCGAGCCGAGGGTCAGCGAGGTCAGGCGGTTCGCGCCGGAACTCAGGCGCGCCACCAGGGCGTTGCGGGGTGCCAGGGGAGCCATCGGCTACACCGTCCTAATGCGGGGGTTGATGAGCAGGTAGACGAGGTCGACGGCGATGTTCACCAGCACGAAGGTCACGGCGATCGCCAGGACGACGCCCTGGACCAGGTTCGTGTCGTGGGCGGTGATGCCGTTGAGGATCAGCTGGCCCATGCCGGGCAGCGAGAAGATCATCTCGATGACGACGGCGCCGCCGAGCAGGTAGCCGATGCGCAGGCCCAGCACGGTCACCGGGGTGACCAGGGCGTTGCGCAGCACGTTGCGGGAGATGACCTCGTTGCGGGGCACGCCGTTGCCGATCGCGGTGCGGACGTAGTCCTTGTCCAGTTCCTCCACCATGGAGGTGCGCACCACGCGGATCAGCGAGGCGGAGACCGGGATGGCCAGCGCCAGGGCCGGGAGCGTCATGTGCGCCAGCCACGCGTCGAACCCCTCGCCGGGCCCCGGCATGCCGCCGGAGGGGAAGAGCGGGTTCGCACCCAGGGCCAGCCACTGGATGAGCAGGATGCCCAGCCAGAACGACGGCGTTGCGACGGCGGCGATGGAGAAGACGCGGATCAGCTGGTCGGGCAGCTTGTCGCGGTAGAGCGCACCGAGCATGCCGAACGCCAGGGAGATCACGACGGCGATGACCACGCCGAACGCGGTCAGCTGCAGCGTGAGCGGGAACGCCTGGGCGATCATGCCGGCAACCGGGCGCGAGGGCGGGGTCGTCACGCCGAAGTCCAGGGTCAGCAGGCGGCCCAGGAAGGCCACGTACTGCACGGGCAGCGGGAGGTTCAGGCCGCGTTCGGCCCGGTAGGCCTCCTTGGCGTCGAGGCTGGCGCCCTCGCCCAGGGCCATCGTGGCCTCGTCGCCGGGGGCGAGCTTGAGGATCACGAAGACCAGGAACGTGACGCCCAGGATCATCAGCGGCAGTGCCGCCAGTCGGCGCATCAGCAGTCGCAGGAGTGTTCCCACGGTTGGACTCCCATGTGTCGGGGAAGGATGTACTCGGAAAATTCGGGGTGGTGCGTGCCGCCGTCGTCAGGGGGAGGACGACGGCGGCACGCACCGGTCGGGGGCTGCTACGCCTTGGGCTTGACGCCGACGAAGGAGACGCCGGTGGTCGGCAGCGGTTGGAAGCCGTCCAGCTTGTTCTCGTCCCAGGCGGTGGGCAGCTGGCGGTGGAAGATCGGGTACAGCGGGGCCTCCTCGGCCACGATGTCGATGATCTCGCCCCAGGCCGCCTTGGCCTTGGCCTCGTCGTCGGTCTTGGCGGCCTCGTCGAGCTTGGCCTGGACCGTCTTGTTGGCCGCGGTCTTGTCCCAGTGGAAGCGGGCCTTGGGCCAGACGTCCCCACGGTAGAACCAGCTCAGCAGCAGGTCCATGTCGTTGCCGAAGACGGACGGGTCGCCGGGGGCGACGACGACGGAGTACTTCCCGTTGTCGACGTTCTCGGCGTACAGGGCGCCGGACTGCAGGTTGCGCATGGTCACCTTCACGCCCGGGATCTTGTTCCAGGATTCCAGGATCAGCGGGGCGACGTCCTTCACCCAGGAGGTGTCGGTGGTCAGCAGCTCGAACTCCAGCGAGGTGACGCCGGCGTCCTTGAGCAGCGACTCGGCCTTGGCCTGGTCGTAGCCGTAGACGGTGGAGGCCTTGATGTACTGCGGGTGGGTGTCCTGCACGTAGGAGGTGGCGGCCTTGGCGTTGCCCAGCAGCGCGGTCTTGATGATGGTGTCGGTGTCCATCCCGTAGTGCAGGGCCTGGCGGACCTCCTTCTTGTCGAACGGCGCCTGGGTGCAGTTGAACATCAGGAACAGCAGGCCGAAGGACTGCACGGACTCGACCTTGATCTTGGCCTTGAGCCGGTCCACGTCCAGGTAGGGGACGTCCTCGATGGCGGAGACCCGGCCGGATTCGGCGGCGGTCACGCGGGCCGCGGCATCCGAGAGCAGGTACCAGGTCATGTTCTTCGCGCCGGCCGGGTACTTGCCGTTGTAGTCGTCGAACTTCTTGAAGACGATCTTGTCGTCCTTCGTCGCCGAGACCAGCTGGTACGGGCCCGAGCCGATGGGCTTGGCGTCGAAACCCGCCTGGTCCGCCTTGGCGACCTTCTCGGGGACGACCTTGACCACGGAGATCCGGCTGGGGAACAACGGGAAGGCGTACTTGAGGGTGAAGACGACGGTGTCCTTGCCCTTGGCCTTCACGGTCTTGATGAACGGCACGAACTGTGCGAACAACGAGGCGTTCTTCGGGTCCAGCACCCGCTCGAACGAGTAGACGACGTCGTCGACGGTGACGTCGTCGCCGTTGTGGAACTTCGCGCCGGAGCGCAGCGTGACCTCCCAGGTGGTGTCGTCCACCTGCTTCGGTTCAGCGGCGGCCAGGGCCAGGTACGGTTCGCGGGTGGCCGGGTGCAGGTCGACGAGGCCCTCGAAGATGTGCATGTTCGCCGCGAACGGCGTGGCACCCGAGGAGGTCATCGGATCGAATCCGGTGGACAGCGCGTAGGAGATCCCGGCCTCGATCGTGTCGGCGCCTGCAGCGCCGGAGGTGGCGCCTGCACCCGAGGAGCTGGGGCTGCTGCAGGCGGCGATGCTCGCGGAGAACGCGGCAGCGGCACCCATCAGGCCGGAGACCTTGAGGAAGTTGCGTCGGCTGCCTTCTTTGGCTGCCAGGTCGCTGAGGGACATGATTACCTCTTCTGTACGATGAGAAGTCGGACGTAGGATGTCCGACGTAATGTTGTAGACTGTAAGCCGAATCACAGAGCGGGGTCAAGTGGCCCGCCCGGGGGTTTTGACAAGGCTTCGACATCCCGGCCCGGATCCCACCGGCCCGGTACAGGTGAAAGGAAATGGCCATGACCGCTCCTCCGACGCGTCACGTTCGGCTCGGCGCCCATGAGCGCCTGCGGGCACTGACCTCCGACATCATGGACCTCATCATCGAACGCGGGTTGCGGGCGGGCGACGCCCTGCCCACCGAGAACGTCCTCACGGAGGAACTCGGCGTCGGACGGAACACCCTGCGCGAGGCGATCAAGGTGCTGCAGGCCCTCGGGGTCGTGGAAATCAGGCACGGATTCGGCATGTTCGTCGCCTCGAACAACCTGGTGGCACTGGCCGACAGCCTCACGTTCCGCGGCCGGATGTCGCTGCGGCACAAGGGCCACGAGGCACACGAGCTCGTGGAGGTACGACAAGCCCTGGAATCCGGATTGATCGGCTCGGCCATCGACGCGCTCGATGACGGACAGCTCCGGGAACTCGACGACATCGTCGCCGCCATGGAACACCGCGCGGCCCGCGGCCTGACGTTCGTGGAGGTCGACCAGGAGTTCCATCGCCTGCTGTTCTCCTGCCTGGAGAACGAGCTGCTGACCAACCTGCTGGGCGTCTTCTGGCAGGTCTACCGCACGATCCACGACGCCATCGAAATCGCTGGAGACGCCAACCAGCCGGTCGGGCTGGCCGAGACGGCGAAGATCCACCGCGACATCCTGGATGCGGTCCGCGGCAAGGACAAGGGCCGCGCCGCCGAATTGATGCACCGGCATTTCGATGGGATCCGCGACCAGCTCACGGCATTCGCCCTCGAATCCTGAGGACGCGTGCCCGGCGGAACGGGAACTCCTTAGCGGCGGACGCCCAGGCCCCAGGAATGCGGGGCGGGCTTGCGCGAGCCGGGCAGCGCAGTGGCCTCGCGCCACCCGGTGGCCCATTCCGGCAGCGTGAGGTCGACGGGCGCCTCGACACCGGTCGCCGCGAGGATCTCCTCGTTGGACACCGGCCCCTGGCGCCCCAGCAGGCGTGTGCAGATCAACGCACTGACGTAGATCTCCCCGTCGGCGACGATGCGCTGCTCGAAGTAGATGCTGCGCTCGTCCATCCCGGCGATCCGTGTCTCCACGCTGAACCGCTGGTTGAAGACGACGGACTTGCGGAACGTGATCGTCTCCGATTGGACGACGGGGGTCCAGCGCTGGCGCTTCATCACGTCCCAAGTGCCGGCCCGGACCATGAGGTCGAACCGCCCGAGGTCGAAGATGGAGAAGTACATGCCGTTGTTGATGTGTCCGGCGACGTCGATGTCGGTCAGCAGGGCGCGCATCGGTAGCGAGCTCACGCCGAACATGTCGAGGCGTGGGCGGCGGCGGGCCTTGAGGAGCATGAGCCACAGGCGGAAGATCATGTGCATATCCGCATGCTACCCGAGAGTAACTATGACGTCACACGTCACTGATTGACACCCGCCAACCACTTGAAGCAGAATGAATCAAGGCGCCCACCGGCGCCCAGCCCCGTCCGGCGCGGCGCGACCCGCCGCCCACCCTTCCCGAGGAACACATCATGGCACCGCGCGCCCTCCGGCCCTTCGCGCACCGCGACTACCGCATCCTCATTGCCGCCATGGTCGTCAGCGTCTTCTCCCACGGCATGTGGGCCGTGGCCATGGTCTACCAGGTCAAGCGCCTGGGAGGCGGCCCGGTGCAGCTGTCCTTCGTGGCCACGGCAACGAGCATCGGCCTACTGGCCTTCGTGCTGGTCGGAGGCATCACCGCAGACCGCGTCTCCTGCCGGCGCATCATCATCACCGTGGAGGCCGCCAGCTTGGCGGTCATGGCGGTGGTTGCCACCCTGGCCCTGACCGGGACGATCGAACTGTGGCATCTCGTTGCCGCCGGCTTCCTGGTCGGCACCGGCGCGGCCTTCTTCTTCCCCGCCTACTCGGCCCTGCTGCCCAGGATCCTGCCACCCGAGGACCTGCTGGCAGCCAACGGGATGGAGGGCACCTTGCGCCCGGTCCTGCAGCAGGCCGCCGGCCCGGCCGCGGCAGGCATGATCGTTGCCGCGCTCACCCCTGCCTACGCGATCGCCGGGATGGCGGTCTGCCACCTGGTGGCGCTGTCCGTGCTGCGCACCATCAGCCATTCGAAGGCCTACGATGCGCACCTGGAACCGGGCGAGGTGCGTCCCAGCGCGCTGGCCGATCTCCGCGAGGGCGTCAGCTACACGCTCCGAACGCCGTGGCTGCTCTGGACGCTGCTCTTTGCCGTGCTCTCGGTCCTGAGCTTCATCGGCCCGATCGAGGTGCTGCTGCCCTTCATCGTCGGCGGCCAGCTCGGAGGCGATGCCCAGGCGTTCGGATTCATGCTTGCCGCCTTCGGGATCGGCGCCGCCACGGGGTCGCTGCTGACCGCCTCGCTGCCCCTGCCCCGCAGATACCTCACCTGGATGGTGGCCGTATGGGCACTGGGGACCTTGCCGCTGGCCGCCGTCGGAGTGGTCACCGGGTTGTGGCAGTTGGCACTGGCGCTGTTCGTCGTCGGTGCCACGGGCGGGATCGGCCAGGTCATCTGGGGCACCCTGCTGCAGCGACGGGTGCCGCGCCGGATGCTCGGCCGGATCTCCAGCCTGGACTTCTTCGTCTCCCTGGCGCTCATGCCGGTGTCGATGGCCCTGGCCGGCCCCATCGGCGAGATCGTTCCCCTGTGGATGGTCTTCGTCGTGGCGGGCGTCGTGTCACCGGTCATCGGCGTCGTCGTCTGGCTGGCCGGGCGCATGGCCCAGGATGAGATCGCCCACCCCCTCGAGGCGAAACTGACGACTCCCCTCGGATCGGCAGCCTGACGCGCGCTCGACGCGACGCGGACCACCCGGCTCAGAGTGCGCGCTGGGCGTGTCCGTTGATCGCATCGGCTGCACGGATGAGGGTCAGGTGGGAGAAGGCCTGCGGGAAGTTGCCGGCCATGCGCCCGTCCACGGTGTCGTATTCCTCGGAGAGCAGCCCCAGTCCGTTGGAGTAGCCGACCAGCTGGTCCATCAGTTCCCGGGCATCGGCGATGCGACCGGAGCGGGCATATTGCTCCACCAGCCAGAACGAGCACGCCAGGAATGGATGCTCATGGCCGGACAGACCATCCTTGCCCGAGGAGGTGCGGTACCGCAGCAGCAGGCCCGCATCGTCCATCAGGTCCCGTTCGAGGCGGGCGACCGTGCCCAGCATCTTGGGGTCGTCGTACTCGACGAAGCCCACCTGGGCGATCACCAGCAACGAGGCGTCGACCTCGGTGTCGCCATAGGTCTGCGTGAAGGTGCCCTCCTCCTCGTTGTAGCCGTGCTCCATGACCTCGTCGCGTAAGCGGTCGCGCAGCTTCTCCCACAAGGCGTCGTCCCCGTCGAGCTGGTGTTCGCGCACGGCCCGGACGCCCCGGTCGAAGGCCGCCCACATCATCACGCGGGAGTGCGTGAAGTACTTCAGGTCCCCACGCATCTCCCAGATGCCGTGGTCCTTGTGGTCGATGTGCTTCTCGACGTAGCCGAGCAATGCCTTCTGCAGCGGCCAGGAGAAATGGTCCTCGACACCGCCCATGTTGCGCAGCTTCTCCAGGGCCACGAGGACCTCGCCGACGACGTCGCCCTGGTACTGGTCGACGGCACCGTTGCCGGCGCGGACCGGCAGGGACCCCTCGTATCCGGGGAGGTGTTCCAGGGTGCGTTCGGGCAGACGACGCTCCCCGCCCACGCCGTACATGATCTGCAGGTCATCCGGGTCCCCCGCGACGGCGCGCAACAGCCAGTCGCGCCAATTCAGCGCCTCCTTCTCGTACCCGTGGGTCATCATGGCCTCGAGCGTCAATGCTGCATCACGCAGCCAGCAGAACCGGTAGTCCCAGTTCCGCTCGCCGCCGAAATCCTCCGGAAGCGATGTGGTGGGGGCCGCGACGATCCCCCCGGTGGCCTCGTGCGTCAGGGCACGCAGGACGAGCAGCGACCGCTTGACGATGGCATGGTAGGACTCCTGCACGGGGATGTCCTTGGACCAGTGCTTCCAATACGACGCCGTCTCCTGCAGGCTCGCCCCGGCATCGATCCGCGTGGGCACGTGGCGATGCGAGGGGAACCAGCACAGCTCGAAGTCCACCACCTCGCCCGCGGACACGATGAAGTCGCCGACGTGCCGGTGGTCGTGCCCATGGGGCAACCGGTCCCCGTGCAGCACCATGGCATCCGGACCGGCGACGGCGACAATGGAGGTGGCACCGCTTTTGTGGTCCTCGTGGCGCCGAACCCAGGGGACGACCGCGCCGTTTCCAAAGCGGAAGCTGATTTCCTGGTGCATCCGCACGCTGCCGGCCAGGCCCTCGACGCGGCGGATGATCGAGGCCCTCCGGTCCCCCACCGGCATGAAGTCGGTGACCAGCGCCTGCCCTTCGGGCGTCTTCCACAACGTGCGCAGCACGAACGTCGAATCCACGTAGGTCCGCTGGACGACGACGGGGCGGCCTTCCGCTTCCGGGTCCGGTTCCGCCTCCCGCTTCAGCGGATCCTCCAAGCCCGCCACGCGGGCGGCTTGGCGCCGCTCGGACCGCCGGGCCGGATGCTGGGGCTCGCAGTCGTCCACCGCACCCTGCGGCGCGATGAGCCATCGCCCGTGTTCCGAACCGCCCAGCAGCGCAGTGAACGCGGCATCGGAGTCGAAGCGCGGGAAACAAAGCCAGTCCACGCTGCCCGATTCGGACACCAGCGCCCCGGTGCGCAGATCGGACAGCAGTGCGTAGTCTTCGATCAAAGAGGCCATTCCCCCAGCCAACCGCAGCGGGC
Source organism: Micrococcaceae bacterium RIT 802 (assembly GCA_016892645.1). Classification (GTDB taxonomy): domain Bacteria; phylum Actinomycetota; class Actinomycetes; order Actinomycetales; family Micrococcaceae; genus Arthrobacter_H. The sequence continues at coordinate 192,029 of JAFEMX010000002.1, read as the reverse complement.
CTCGAGGAGCAAGCCAAAAACGCGCGGGCCCCGGTGGCCCCGCGTTTCCGACCACATCGCGAAGTCCGAATTTATTTGTTTTTCTGTTTTTCTGTTGACTTCGGTTCACTTGGGGATCTAAAGTCAACGAAACACAGATTCACTGTGATGCGGACCACCGAAGGGATGCCGACATGTTCGCCGAGGAGCGACACCGCCTGATTGGCGATCTGGTGGCCAGCGCCGGCCGGGTCTCGGTTGCCGATCTGGCCCAGCAGCTGGAGATCACGCGCGAAACCGTGCGCCGCGACCTGGCTCAGCTGGAGCAGGACGGACTGTTGCGCCGCGTCCATGGCGGGGCGGTGGCCAGCGGGACCACCAGCACGGCCGAGGAGAGCCTGAGTGTGCGCACCTCGCTGAACCACGCGCAGAAGTCGCGGATCGCCGACCGTGCCATGGAGCTGCTGCCCTCCGGTGCCACCTCGGTGGTGCTGGACGCGGGCACGACGACGGAGCTCCTTGCCCAGGCGATGGCCTCCATGTTGCCCGCCCGGCGCACCGCCGACCTGCTGGTGCTCACGCACTCCGTACCCGTTGCCTACAGGATCTCCACCGGTGGCTCCTTTCAACTCGAGGTCATCGGCGGCCGCGTCCGTGCCCTGACCAGCGCGGCGATCGGCGCCTCCACCATCGACGAGTTTCGGGCCCTGCGTCCGGACATCGCCTTCATCGGCGCGAACGGCATCCATCCGGCGTTCGGGTTGAGCACCCCGGATCCCCTGGAGGCGGCCGTGAAGTCGGCCATCGTCGCCTGCGCCCGCCGCGTCGTCCTGCTCGCCGACTCCAGCAAGCTGGGCCAGGAAACCCTCATCCGCTTCGCCGGCCTGGACCAGATCGACACCCTGGTCACCGACGCCGCCCCCGATGTGGACCTCGCCGCCGCCCTCGAGGATGCCGACGTCGAGGTCGTGGTCGCATGATCACCACGTTCACGGCCAACCCCAGCCTCGACCGGACCATCGAGCTCGGCAGCACGCTGGTCCGCGGCGGGGTCCAGCGCGCGCTGGCCGCCGGGGCCCAGGCCGCGGGCAAGGGAGTCAACGTCACGCGCGCCCTCGTCGCGGCCGGCGTCCCGACCCTGGCGGTATTGCCCGGCGACCCCACGGATCCGGTCGTCGTCGGCCTCGGTGTCGATGGCCTGCCGCACCGGGCGATGCCGATCGGCCAGCCGCTGCGCAGCAATGTCACGCTCACCGAGCCGGACGGGACGACCACCAAGGTCAATGAGCCCGGACCCACGCTGGACGACGCCGAGCAGCAGTTGATCTCCAGCGCGCTGCTGCGGGCCGCCGCCGATTCGTCCTGGCTGGTCCTGGCCGGTTCCCTGCCGCCGGGCGTTCCACCGTTCTTCTACGCGGAAATGATCACCCGACTGCACGCCGAGCTCGGCGAGCGCTGCCCGCTCGTTGCCGTCGACACCTCGGACGCCCCGCTGGCCGCCCTGTTCGACGCACCAACCGGGCTCCCCGATCTCATCAAACCCAACGCCGAGGAACTGGCCGGCCTGGCCGGAACCGCCTCCGAAGCCGAACTCGAGGCCTCCCCCGAGCTCGCTGCGGCCGCCGCACGCCGGCTGGTTGACCGCGGCACAGCGGCCGTGCTGGCCACCCTCGGTGCCCGCGGCGCCGTCCTCGTCACGGCCGAGGGCGCCTGGCTGGCCACGCACCCGCCCGTGAGGGCCCGCAGCACCGTCGGCGCCGGCGACTCCTCGCTGGCCGGCTACCTCATCGCCCATGACCGCGGTGCCACGCCGCCCGAATGCCTCCGTTCAGCTGTCGCCTATGGCGCGGCAGCTGCTTCCCTCCCCGGGTCGCTGATCCCCACCCCGGACCAGACCGCCCCGGAATCCGTCACCGTCACGCCGCTCCTATCGGCCTCCCAACCGCTGGCCTCCACGACCCAGACTCCTAAGGAATGACCATGTCCGAGCTCATCACCGAAGAACTCGTCCTCTTGGACCGCGACCTCGGCAGCACCAGCGCAGACGTCGTCCGCGCTCTCGCCGCCACCGTCGCAGCCGCCGGCCGCGCCACCAACGCCGATGACCTGGCCGCCGACGGCATTGCCCGCGAAACGAAGACGGCCACCGGTGTCCCCGGCGGGATCGGCATCCCGCACTGCCGCTCGGCAGCGGTCATCGAGGCCACCCTCGTCATGGCCCGGCTGACCCCCGCCGTCGACTTCGGCGCCAAGGACGGCCCGGCCGATCTGGTCTTCTTCATCGCCGCCCCCGAGGGAGCCGACCAGGAGCACCTCAAACTGCTCTCCAAGCTGGCCCGTTCACTGGTCAAGAAGGACTTCACCGCGGCCCTGCGCTCCGCCGGAAGCGCCGCGGAGATCGTGGCGCTCGTCAACGGGGCCATCTCCCCGGCTCCGACCCAGTCGACGAAACCTGACGCCCCTACGACGGCCGAGAACACTCCCGATGCCGCCGCAGCGGACGCGCCCGATCCGGCCAGCCGCCGTCGTACGCTGGTCGCCGTCACGGCCTGCCCGACCGGCATCGCCCACACCTACATGGCGGCCGACTCACTCGTCGCCGCGGCAGCCGAGGTCGGCGTGGACCTGCAGGTCGAGACCCAGGGCTCCGCGGGGGCGACCCCGCTGGACCCCGCGGTCATCGCCGCCGCCGACGCCGTGATCTTCGCCGTCGACGTCGATGTCCGGAACAAGGACCGCTTCGCCGGGCTGCCCGTCATCCAGGTCCCGGTGAAGCGCGGTGTCGACGAACCCGCCAAACTCGTCGCCGACGCTCTCGCCGCCGCGGACAACCCGAACGCGCGTCGCGTGCCGGCCGGCAGCGGTGACGCCGACGCGGACGGCCAATCCGGCGAGGGCCGCGAACCCATCGGCGCGGCACTGAAGCGTTCGCTGCTGACCGGCGTGAGCTACATGATCCCGTTCGTCGCCGGCGGCGGCCTGCTGATCGCCCTGGGCTTCCTCATCGGCGGATACGACATCACCGACGTCGCCGACAAGGTCAGCGTCCAGAACAACCTGTTCAACCTGCCCGACGGCGGCCTGAACATCTACCTCGGCGCCGTCGCGTTCAAGATCGGCAGCCTGTCCATGGGCTTCCTGGTCCCCGTCCTCGCCGGCTACATCGCCTACGCACTGGCGGACCGGCCCGGCCTGGCACCCGGCTTCACCGCCGGCGCCGTCGCCGGGTTCATGGGTGCCGGGTTCCTCGGCGGCATCGTCGGCGGCCTGCTGGCCGGCGTGGTCGCCCGCTGGATCGGCAACTGGCGGGTTCCCAAGCTGCTGCGCGGGCTGATGCCCGTGGTGATCATCCCCCTGATCGGCTCCATCCTGGCCTCGGGCGCCATGTTCCTCTTCCTCGGCGGCCCGATCGCCGCTCTGAGCACCGCGCTGAGCAACTGGCTCTCCGGCATGTCAGGTACGGCGGCCGCCCTGGTCGGACTCATCCTCGGACTCATGATGGCCATCGACCTCGGTGGGCCGGTCAACAAGGTCGCCTATGCCTTCGCCGTCGCCGGCCTAGGCACCGGGTCGATCACCAACCAGGCTCCGTGGGAGATCATGGCGGCGGTCATGGCCGCCGGCATGGTGCCCCCGCTGGCCATGGCATTGGCGACCGCCCTGGACAAGAAGCGCTTCACCGCCGCCGAACACGAGAACGGCAAGGCAGCCTGGCTGCTCGGCGCCGCATTCATCTCCGAGGGCGCCATCCCGTTCGCCGCAGCCGACCCGCTGCGCGTCATCCCCGCCAGCATGCTCGGAGCCGGCGTCACCGGCGCCATGGTCATGGGCTTCCACGTCACCAGCCAGGCCCCGCACGGCGGATTGTTCGTTGCCTTCGCGATCGGCAACCTGTTGATGTTCCTGGTCTCCATCGTGGTGGGCATGGTCATCTCCGCGCTGGCCGTGCTGGCACTGAAGCGCTACGCCCGTAAGTCCCCCGTCGTGGCAGCCGAAGCTGAGAAGGTGGCGGCATGAGCGAGACGTTCACGGGAGTCGGCGTCAGCGCCGGCCGTGTCATCGGCCCGGTCCGCCGGATGCCGGACCCCATCGCCGCACCTGCAGATGGAGCCCTCTTGCCCGAAGGCATCACGGCCGAGCAGGAAAGCGCCCGCCTGGCCGAGGCAACACGCACCGTCGCCGCGGGGTTGAAGGAGCGCGCCGCGACCGCCACGGGCGATGCAGCTGACGTGCTGAAGGCCACGGCCCTGATGGCCTCGGACAAGTCCCTGCTGAAGTCGGCGACGAAGCTCGTGGCCTCCGGGACCTGCGCTGAGTCGGCGATCTGGGAGGCGGCGGATGCCGTCGCCACCCAGCTGGCGGCCTTGGGCGGCTACATGGCCGAACGCGCCACGGACGTCCTGGATGTCCGCGCCCGGATCGTCGCCGAGTTGCGCGGCGTGCCGGCACCGGGAATACCTGACGCCGACGAGCCCTTCGTGCTCTGGGCCGCCGACCTGGCCCCGGCCGACACCGCCACGCTGGACCCCACCCGGGTCCTGGCACTGGTGACCAGCGGCGGCGGTCCGCAGTCGCACACGGCGATCGTCGCCCGGTCGCTGGGGCTTCCGGCCATCGTGGCGGCCGCCGACACCGTGGCCCTGGTCGACGGCGACGTCGTCTTCGTCGACGGCATCGACGGAACGGTGGTCCGCAATCCAGGCGCCACGGAAACGGCACTCGCCGAGGCCTATGCCTCCCGCGTGGCCCTGCCAGGCTTCGACGGTGTCGGTGTGCTCTCCGACGGGCATCGCGTCCCCCTGCTGGCCAACGTCGGCAGCGGGTCCGATGCGAAGGATGCCGCGGCCGCGGGCGCCGAGGGCGTGGGGCTGCTGCGCACCGAGTTCTGCTTCCTCGGCCGGGACACCGAGCCCAGCCACGACGAACAGGTCCAGGCCTATCGTGCCGTCTTCGAGGCCTTCGGCGGTTCCAAGGTCGTGGTGCGGACCCTCGACGCCGGCGCCGACAAGCCCTTGCCCTTCCTGACCGACGAGTCCGAACCAAACCCCGCCCTCGGGGTGCGCGGCTACCGCACAGACGCGGCGGTCCCGGGGGTGCTGGAGCGACAACTGGCCGCCATCGCCGAAGCTGCCGATGGAACGGATGCCGAGGTGTGGACGATGGCTCCGATGATCTCGACCCCAGCCGAGGCGGCCGCCTTCGCGACCCTCTGTGCCGCTGCCGGGTTGACGACGCCGGGCGTGATGGTGGAGGTCCCCTCAGCGGCGGTCATGGCGCGGCAGGTGGTCTCCGAAGTGGCGTTCGCGTCCATCGGCACCAACGACCTGACCCAATACACCATGGCTGCCGACCGCCAACTCGGCCCGCTTGCCGAATTCAATGATCCCTGGCAGCCCGCCGTCCTGCACCTCATCCAGGCCACCTGCGACGGTGGAGCGGCAGCCGCGGGAGGCCCGAAGCCCGTGGGGGTCTGCGGGGAAGCCGCAGCCGATCCAGCATTGGCCGTCGTTCTCGTCGGGCTGGGCGTGGCGACGCTCTCGATGAACCGTCGAGCCCTACCCGCCGTCGCGGCCATCCTGAAGCGCGTCGACCGCACCGGAGCCCAACGGCTCGCACAGCTCGCACTGGCGGCCGGATCCGCCGCCGAGGCCCGCACGCTCGTGCGCACCGCCTTGCCGGAACTCAACGTCTTCGGACTGTGACCAGACGAGCCACCCCTTTCCGAACAACCGATCGAAACACCCGAACCAAGGAGAACACCATGGCAGAACGCACAGCAACCATCGCCAGCCGCGTCGGCCTGCACGCCCGCCCCGCAGCCATCTTCGCGGAGGCCGCCGGCGAGCTGGACCTCGAGGTCACGATCGCCCGCGAAGGCGAGCCGGTCGAGGAGGCACTGGACGCCTCGAGCATCCTGTCCCTGATGGGCCTGGGCGCCGAGTACGGCACCACCGTCGTCCTGCGCGCCGAGGGCGAGGGTGCCGATGCCGCCCTCGACCAGCTGGTGGGCATCCTGGAGACGGACCACGACGCCGAGTAGCTCCACAGGATAGTCTCGGTCTCCCACCCCGACTGCGAGGACCCCATGCCAGCCAAGCCGCCCGCCATGTCACCCTCCGAACTGCCGGCGGGCCGGGTGCTGGACCGTGCCACGGGTCCGCGCCGGGCCGAGGCCGAGGAGCTCCTCGCCCTCCACGCCGAGATCAGTGGGGAACGCCCAGTGGTCTGGGCCGGACGCATCATCGGGTTCGGGGAGTTCGAGTACCGGTATGAGAGCGGGCACGGGGGCCGGGCACCCCTGCTTGCCTTCGCCCCTGGGCCCGCCCGGCACACCATCTACCTGGTCAGCGACTTCTCCGAGCGCTGGCCGGAGTTGATGGCACGGCTTGGCCCGCATCACGCGAGCAAGGCCTGCCTCTGCCTCACGCGTCTGGCGGGAATCGACCAGGCGGTGCTGCGCCAGCTGTTGGAGAGATCCCTCGAGGACACCAAGGCGTCCTCCTCATGAAAAAGCGTCCCGGGCGAAATCGCCCGGGACGCCGTCATCTCCCCCCGGCAGGGAAGGCTAGATGATCCCGTCGCTGAGGTGGTTCGGGGTGCCGAAACGGTGTGCGGTGATGGAGATGGCCTGTTCCCGCAGGAACGGCAACAGCTCCACGCGCCCCGCGGCCACGACCGGGTGGTCGTAGACGGCCACATCAGGCTTCCCCTGCGCGGCGGCATAGGTGGCCGCCGACGAGCCGCCGATGTACCGGATGCGTGCTCCGGAGTCGGGACCGGTCTGGGCCGCGAGCCGGCCCACGCGGGCGGACCACGCGCCATCGTCCTCGACGGCGAGCCGGACGCCCTCGGCGCCCAGGGCGGCCAGCACGCGGGCGGGCAGCTCCGAGGCCAGGCTGACGGTGATCCCGGATCCGTGGCGGTTTCCGGTGCCGGCTCGGCCGCTGATGCCGTCGGTCCTCGTGGCGGTGTGTGCCCCGAGTCCGGCGGCGACCACGCGCAGCAATTCGGCCAGCCCGTGGCCCGAGGTGGCTTCCTCGTACCGGACGGTCACCGGGACCGGGCGGTAGCGGAAGACGTTGCGCTCGGATTGCAGGGCCGAGACGTCCTTGGCGACGCCGAACTCCTCGGCCAGCTGGGCGGCGTCCGTGGCGCGGGCGCCCTGCAGCCAGGCGAAGTCGGCGGGGTCAATGGCGTTGCCCGACGCGGTTCCGGCCTCCGCCGCCACGACACCGAGGATGTCGCTGCCCCCGGCAACACCGGAGTTGGAGGTCGCCGAGGTGTCCGTTCCCGTCGCGGTGCGGACGGTGGCGTGGGAGACGGCGGCGTGCGAATCCGCTGCCGCCATGGCCTCCGCGCTGACGGGGGCATCAACCCAGGAGCCCAGGCCGACCAGGTAGTTCGGCCCGCCGGCCTTGGTCCCCGCGCCGACGGCGGACTTCTTCCATCCGCCGAAGGGCTGCCGGCGCACGATCGCCCCGGTAATGCCGCGGTTGATGTAGAGGTTGCCGGCCTGGACGTTGTCCAGCCAGTAGCCGAACTCGTCGGGATCCAGGGAGTGCAGCCCGGAGGTCAGCCCGTAGTCGATGTCGTTGACGATGCCGACGGCTTCCTCGAGCGTTTCGGCGGTCATGACGCCCAGGATCGGGCCGAAGTACTCGGTCAGGTGGTATTCGGAGCCGCGCTTCACACCCGAGCGCACACCCGGGCTCCACAGCTGGCCGGAGTCGTCGAGTTGCCGCGGCTGCAGCACCCACTGCTCGCCGTCTCCCAGGGTGGTCAGTCCGCGCAGCAGCTTGCCCTGCGCCGGTTCGATGACCGGGCCCATCTGGGTTGCGGGGTCGACCGGGTAGCCGACCTTCAGGGACCGCACGGCGTCGACGAGCTGGCTGTGGAAGCGCCGCGAGGTGGCGACGGAGCCGACGAGCACCACCAGCGAGGCGGCCGAGCATTTCTGCCCGGCATGCCCGAAGGCCGAGGCGGCGACGTCGCGGGCGGCCAGGTCCAGGTCGGCCGACGGGGTCACGATGATCGCGTTCTTGCCGGACGTCTCGGCCAGCAGGGGCAGGTCCTGCCGGAAGGAGCGGAACAGTGCGGCCGTCTCGTACCCACCGGTGAGGATCAGCCGGTCGACGCTGGGGTGCGACACCAGCCGGGTGCCCAGGTCGCGTTCGGAGAGCTGCACATAGGAGAGCAGTTCGCGGCCAATTCCGGCCGCGTCGAGGGCCTCCCAGATGGCCTCGACCATCACGGCACCGGAACGCGCGGCCTGCTTGGCGGGCTTGATGACGACGCCGGATCCCGCGGCGAGTGCCGAGAGCGTGGATCCCGCGGGGATGGCGACCGGGAAGTTCCACGGCGGGGTGACCACGGTCAGCCGCGAGGGGACGTATGTGGCACCGTCAACGGTGTCCAGGGCGCGGGCTGATTCGGCGTAGAAGTGGGCGAAGTCGATGGCCTCGGAGACCTCGGGGTCGCCCTGGTCCAGGGTCTTGCCGCATTCGGCGGCCATGACCTCCAGCAGCTCGGCCCGGCGGGCGGCCAAGCGTTCCCCGGCATGGTGGATCACCGCGGCGCGTTCGGCCCCGGACAGCTTCCCCCAGGCTTCGGCGGCCGCGTGGGTGGCGGCGACGACGACGTCGACCTCGTCGACGGTGGAGAGGGTGTGTGCCTCGATGGTGGCGTGGCCCAGCTGGCTCGCCGGCACCCGGGCGAGGATGTCCGCACCCCAGGCCCGGTTGCCGGGCAGGTCGGGGTCGGTGTCCGGGGTGTTGGCGAAGCCGCGCTCCCCGGAGGCGAGCTCCGCGACCTCGGTGGCGGCAGCACCGGCGTCGTACTGGCGGCGGTCCTGGGTGCGGTTGGGGGCGGGGATGGTGTCGCCCAGGTCCTCGAGGGAGGCGAGGAAGCGCTGCTTTTCGCGCTCGAACAGGGCCTCGTTGCCGTCGAGTTCGAAGACGGCCGACATGAAGTTCTCCTGGCTGGCCCCCTCCTCGAGGCGGCGGATCAGGTAGGCGATCGCGACGTCGAACTCGCCGGGGTGGACCACGGGCGTGTAGAGCAGCAGGGATCCGACATCGGCCTTGACCGCGGCGGCCTGGCCGGTGGCCATCCCCAGCAGCATCTCGAAGTCCAACCCGTCGGTGACGCCGCGGGCCTGGGCGAGCAGGTGGGCCAGGGCGATGTCGAAGAGGTTGTGCCCGGCCACGCCGAGGTGGACGTTCGCGGTGTGCTCGGGACGCAGCGCGTAGTCCAGCACCGACTTGTAGGAGGTGTCGGTGGCCTGCTTGGAGTGCCAGGTCGCGGCCGGCCAGCCGTGGAGGTCGGCCTCCATGATCTCCATCGGCAGGTTCGCGCCCTTGACGAGGCGGACCTTGACCGGGGCCCCGCCGGCGGTGACGCGGTCGGAGGCGAACTCCTGCAGCGAGATCATCGCCGACAGGGCGTCGGGCAGGTAGGCCTGCAGGACGATCCCGGCCTCGACGCCGTGGAATTCGGGCCGGGCCAACAGCCGCTTGAACACGGCCATGGTCAGGTCGAGGTCCTTGTACTCCTCCATGTCCAGGTTGATGAACTTGCGCGGGGAGGCGTCGCGGGCGATCCGGTACAGCGGTGCGAGCTTGTCCACGATGTGCCCGACGGCTTGGTCGAAGTCCCAGTGGTTGTGCGGTGCCACGGTCGAGGAGACCTTGATGGAGACGTAGTCGACGTCGGGACGGCGGAGCAGGCGGGCCGTTCCCTCGAGGCGGCGGCCAGCCTCCTTTTCGCCCAGGATGGCCTCGCCGAGCAGGTTGATGTTCAGCCGGACGTCGTCCCGTTTGATCTTCGCGATGGCCGGGCCGAGCTTGGCGTCGGTGGCGTCCACGATGAGGTGGCCGACCATCTCGCGCAGGACGCGTCGGGCGATCGGGATGACCAGGCCGGGAACCACGGGGGCCATGGCCCCACCGAGTGCGACGGCGGAGCGCATGTACCAGGGCAGGAACCCGGGGACCTTCGGGGCCAGGGAGCGCAGGTTGCGGGCGGCGACCTTGAGGTCCTCGGGCCGGATGACGCCGTCGACGAAGCCCACGGTGAAGTCCAGGCCGTCGGGGTCCTTCAGGACGCCGGCGAGTTGCTGGGCGGAGGCATCGACGGGCTGTTTGGAGCCCTCGACGAGCCAGTGTCGGACGAGGTGTACTGCCTCGTCGGCGAGGTCCTTCGGGGAAACGGTGCTGTCCGGCGCGGCGGACGGGGAAGCGATGGTCACTTCGGTGGTGCTCCTAGCGGAAATCGACCGGAACATACCGGCCTGCGCGGCGTGGGGCAGTCCCCCACAGATTCAGTATCCGACCGTCAGGTATTAAGTAAAAGCAACGATTAGTGAACAATGGAATGAATTAGAAGTGATGGTTGGGGATCGTTCAGGAGGTGAAGCCCGTGCTCGAGGTCAGACGGTTGCGCCTGCTGCGGGAACTGGGCATCCGCGGAACGGTGGCCGGGGTCGCCGCCGCACTGAACTACAGCCCGTCCGCCGTCTCCCAGCAGCTGTCACTGCTCGAGAAGGAGACCGGCGTGGTACTGCTGCGGCGCAGCGGACGCCGCCTGCAGCTCACGCCCCAGGCCCAGGTCCTCGTCGCCCACACCACCGAGCTGCTCGAGTCGCTCGAACGCGCGGAGGCGGCGCTGGCCAGCACGCTGCCCCTCGTCTCCGGGACCGTCCGCCTGGCCACCTTCCAGACCGCCGCCCTGGCCCTGCTGCCGCGCACGCTGCGCCGCCTGCGCACCGAGCATCCCCACCTGCGCGTGGAGGTCGTCCAGCACGAACCCGAAACCGCTCTGCACGAGACCTGGGCCCGGGATTTCGACCTCGTCGTGGCCGAGCAGTACCCCGAACACGCCGCCCCGCACTTCGCCGAGCTGGACCGCGAGATCCTCACGCACGACGACATCCGGCTGGCATTGCCGCTCCACGATGCCCCTGGCGAATTCGACAGGGTCTCCGCGCTGCGCGATGCCGCGGCCTTGCCCTGGGTGATGGAACCGCACGGCGCGGCCTCCCGCCACTGGGCCGAACAGGCGTGCCGCCTGGCCGGGTTCGAGCCAGACGTCCGGTTCGAGACGGCCGACCTGCAGGCCCACATCGGACTCGTGGAATCGGGCAACGCCGTCGCCCTGCTGCCCGACCTGGTCTGGGCACACCGCGAACCGTCCGTCCGCCTGGCCGACCTGCCGGGGCGTCCGCAGCGCTCGATCTTCACGTCCATGCGCCATTCCAGCGCCCGGCACCCGGGCATCGAGGCCGTCCGGCGGGCCCTGGGCCGCGAAGTGCAGGCCCTGTCCCCCGGCAACCAATAATCAGGTCACGAAAAGATAACGCCGCCGTGACGACGCTCACACGAACCGAACCACCGGTGCCATACTCGGGGAACCGCCCACTCGCATCGCCCGGTATCACATGACACACTTCCGGACGCACCTCCCGGGGCAAACCCCCGGAGGACCCTCCACCCACCGGACCATTGAGGAACATCATGTCTGACCATGCTTTCCAGCTGTTGGCCATTGCCGTCTACTTCGCCGGCATGTTGGCCATCGGCTATTTCGCGTTCCGTCGCACCAGCGACCTGGACGACTACATGCTGGCCGGCCGCGGCCTGAAACCGGGCGTCGCCGCCCTGTCGGCGGGGGCTGCCGACATGTCCGGCTGGCTGCTCATGGGCCTGCCCGGCGCCATCTACGCCTCCGGCCTCATCGAGGCGTGGATCGCCATCGGCCTGACCATCGGCGCCTGGCTGAACTGGAAGTTCGTGGCACCTCGCCTGCGCTCCTACACGGAGGTCTCGCAGAACGCGATCACGATCCCGAGCTTCTTCGAGAAGCGCCTCAAGGACAACAAGCACATGCTGCGCATCGGCGCCTCGCTGGTCATCCTGGTGTTCTTCACCTTCTACGTCTCCTCCGGCATGGTCGCCGCCGGCAAGTTCTTCGAGAGCACCTTCGGCTGGAACTACTTCATCGGCCTGGGCACCGTCGCGGTCATCACGCTGGTCTACACGCTGTTCGGCGGGTTCCTCGGGGCGACCCTCACCGATGTCGCCCAGGGCCTGCTGATGTTCGCCGCGCTCATTGCCGTGCCGATCGTCGCGCTCTTCAAGACCGGCGGCATCGGCGCCACGGTCGACCGCATGCAGAGCGTCAACCCCGACGCCCTGAACCTGTTCACCCGCTCGGAAGGCCAGAGCGGCTGGCTGCTCGCCGTGGCCATCTTCTCCACCGCCGCCTGGGGCCTGGGCTACTTCGGCCAGCCGCACATCATCGTCCGCTTCATGGCGCTGCGCTCCCCTGCGGATGCGACGGCGGGGCGCCGCATCGGCATCGGCTGGATGATCCTCACCGCCACCGGCGCCATCTGCACCGCGCTGATCGGCATCGCCTACTTTGCGGACAACCCGCTGGAAGGCGGCAAGGAGGAGACGGTCTTCCTGCTGCTGAGCCAGATCTTCTTCCACCCCTTCATCGCGGGCCTCGTCCTGGCCGCGGTCCTGGCCGCCATCATGTCGACCATGTCCTCGCAGCTGATCGTCACCTCGTCGGCCCTGGTCGAGGACCTCTACAACATCGTGGGGCGCAAGTCGACGCCGAAGAAGGAAGTCATCCTCGGCCGCACCGGCGTGCTCGTCGTGGCCGTCATCGCGTTCCTCATCGCGCTGAACCGGGACGCGACGATCCTGGAACTGGTCTCCTTCGCCTGGGCCGGGTTCGGCGCCGCCTTCGGGCCCGTCGTCCTGCTGAGCCTGTACTGGCGCAAGCTGACCGCGACCGGGGCCTTCTCCGGCCTCGTCGTCGGCGCTGCCACCGCGTTCATCTGGGGCAAGACCCCGGTGCTGCACGATGCCATGTACGAGATCGTCCCCGGTTTCATCCTCAACGTGCTCGTCGCCGTCATCGTCTCCCGCATGACCTACAAGCACAACCAGGTCATCGAGGACGAGTTCTCCGCCATGGAGGCCCAGGTCAACGGCACGCCGGAACCGGCAATCCGCAGCTGACCACGGGGAACCCGCACCGAAACACGGCGGGTGGAGAGGGGGGGTGCCACATCCGGCACGCACCCCCGGAGCACCCGAGGGGCACCCCCTCTCCCCCCGTCACCGATCGAGGCCCGCCGGCGCCCCGGCGACGTCATCCACGATGGCGCCACCGGGAACCGGATGATGCTCCACATAGGCGCGCATATCGTCGTCGGCCGCTCCGCGGGGGGCTTCCCCTCCGTGGCGCGGTGACCGCTTCACGGCCCGCCAGACGGCACGGTACGCTCGAGCGCATGGCTGAGCAGACGTCCCCGACCGACCACGCATCGACCGGCGCACCGGTCGCCGTACCCACGACACCGGAACAGGTCTCCCCACCGGAGGCGTCCGCCGTGGTCGCCGACGACTTCGTCACCCGCACACACGAGACGGCCTCGGGCCTGGCCTACACCACCACCACGGGCCGGATGGTCCTGCGCCGGGAGGAAACCTCGGACGGAACCGCCGATGGGCATCTGCCCAAGGCCGAGATCTTCGTCGTCGCGTACACCGCCGAACGCGACCGGGCCGATCCGCCCAACCGGCGACCGGTCGTCTTCGCCTTCAACGGAGGCCCCGGCTCGGCCAGCCTGTGGCTCCACTTGGGACTGCTGGGCCCGCGTCGGGTGGACTCCGGCGATGTCGGGGGCATGACCCCACCTCCCTACGGCCTCGTCGACAACCCCGATTCGATCCTCGAACATGCAGACCTCGTGGTGATCGACCCCGTCGACACGGGTTATTCCCGGGTGGTCCACGGCGGCAAGACCGACGAGTTCCACGCGTTCATCGAGGACCGCGACCTGGTCGCGGAGGTCATCCGCCTCTGGACCACGCGCAACGGCCGGTGGCTGTCCCCGAAGTACCTGGTCGGCGAAAGCTATGGCACCCTCCGGGCGGTGGCCGTGGCCCGCCGCCTCCTCGACGCCCACGGCCTGGCGGTCAACGGACTCGGCCTCATCAGCACCGTGCTGAACCTCTCCACGCTGGACTTCCAGCCGGGCAACGACGCCCCCTATGCGCTGCACCTGCCCACCTACGCCGCCATTGCCCACCACCACGGCCGCCACGGCAACCGGCCGCTGGACGAAGTCGTCCGCGACGCGCAGGACTACGCGTCCGGGGACTACGTCCTGGCCCTGCATCTGGGAAACCGGCTCACCAAGCGCAAGCACGACGCCGTCGTGCGCCACCTCGCCGAACTGACCACCCTGTCCGAGACGTTCATCCGCCGGAGCAACCTGCGCTGGAACTACATGGAGTTCGCCACCGAGCTCCTGCGCGAACAGGGGCTGCTGGTCGGCCGGATCGACGGGCGGTTCACCGCCCAGCCGCCCCGCGTCCACGAATCCCACACGTGGGAGGACCCGAGCATGCGGGCGATCACCGGCCCCTACGCCGCCGCCGTCAACCACTACGTCCGCGTCGAACTGGGCTACGAGTCCGATCTGCCCTACGAGGTCCTCACGGGCCGGGTCCACCCCTGGAGCTACCGGACGTTCGAGGGGGCGCCGGTGGACGTATCCCAGGACCTTGAACGCCTGATGGTCGACCTGCCGGAACTGCGCGTGCACGTGGACTACGGATACTTCGACGGCGCCACCCCGTTTGCGGCCACCGAATACACCTGGGCCCACCTGCAGTTGCCGGACCAGGCACGTTCCCGCTTCTCGCACCATTACCACGAGGCCGGACACATGATGTATCTCAAGAACGAGTGCCGGTTGGCGCAGTCCGCCGCACTGGCCGGGTTCGTTACCGCATCCTGACACCGATCTGCTCCCGACCTGCGCCCACGAACCCACAGAGTTGCATTGTACTGCGGGTGTCAATACGCTGGGGAAGCCGAACACACCGGGGCTCCAGTCCCCGGCGGCAGAAACCCCGCCAAAGCGTGGGGATACAAGGAGGAGAGACATATGGGTTTCCTGGGATTTCTACTTCTCGGACTGATCTGCGGGGCCATCGCGAAGGCGATCCTGCCCGGCAAGCAAGGTGGCGGCTGGATCGCCACGTTGATTCTGGGCGTCATCGGTGCCCTTCTCGGAGGCTGGATCGGCGGTGCCGTTGCCGGCGCCGAAATGAACGAATTCTTTAGCCTTTCCTCATGGATCTGGGCCATCATCGGTTCGCTGATCGTCCTGGTGATCTGGGGCTTCATCACCAAGCGCCGCGCGGCCTAGCAGCCACACGGCACACCACCGGAAGAGGTGGCCATCCCTGCTGGGGTGGCCACCTCTTCCGCGTCCGGCCCCGGGGCCCCGCTCGACCGACGGTTCGCGGCTAAGCTGAAACCATGGCCTGGAACCGCACCCAACAGCACGTCCTCGCGCTGGCACCCGACGACGTCTGGAGCATCATCTCCGACCCGGCCCGGCTGCCGGAGTGGAACCGCGCGGTGCGTTCGCTGCTCCCCGAGCACGACGGCGCGTCGGTCCCCGGCACCCGCCTCGCCTTCACCCCCAACCCGCCGCTCCTCGGCGCGGTCCATGCGCGTACTGCCCCCGACGCCGTGGTGACCCGCAACCAGGCCGGCCGTTCCTTCGCCTGGCGCCAGCCACAGCCCGGTGGCGGGCTGCTCGTCCACTGGGAGGTCACCGGGCACGACGGCGGCACCCTCCTGACCCAGAGCGTCGCCATCGAGGGCTATGGTTCGGCCCTGTTCACCGAGACCGCCGCCAAACCCCTGGCGGCCCATTTCGCCGAGAACTGCGCCCGCCTGTTCCGCCTCGCCGGCGGCGTCAGCGACCCGGCACGGCGCGTGGTCATCGCCGGGGGCAACGGCTTCCTCGGCACCCGGCTGGCCGCCGACCTGTTCTGCCGCGGCCTGGACCCCGTCATCCTGACCCGCACCCCGCGCCCCGATTCCCCGTTCCGGCAGGCCGCCTGGGACGGCCGCAGCCAGGGCGCCTGGGCCGCCGAGCTGGAGAACGACGCCGGGGACGTCTCGCTGGTCAACCTCGCCGGCCGCCTGGTCGATGTCCGCCCGACGGCCGAGGCGATCGCCGAGCTGCGCGATTCCCGGGTGGATGCGACCCGCACGCTCGTCCAGGCCAGCCGCAGGCTGGCCACGCCCCTGGCCCGCTGGATGCAGGCCAGCACCACGGCCATCTACGCGGACGCCGGCGAGGCGAAGCTGACCGAGGATTCCCCCGTGCCCGAGGGCAGGTCCGCGCTGCCGCAGATGACCGGAGTCGCCCGCCCGTGGGAGGAGGCCCTCAACGGCGCCAACGCGGCACACGCGACCATCCTGCGCACCGCCGTCGTGCTGGAGCAGGAGTCCCCGGCCTTCGACCGGCTGGCGTTGCTGGCCCGCGCCGGGCTCGGCGGCCCCGTGGGGTCGGGGCGCCAATGGTTCAGCTGGATCCACCTGGCGGACTGGCTGCGCATCGTCCGGGCCGGACTCGGTCTGGAGCCGGGCATCGAGCTGCCCGAGGGCGTCGTCATCGCCTCCGCCCCGCGTCCGGTCCGCAACGCCGAACTGATGCGCCAGCTGCGCGGGTCGGTGGCCGCCGGTCCGCTCAAGCGCTTCGGCCTGCCCACCCCCGAACCGCTGCTCAAACTCGGTGCCGCCGCCCTGCGCAGCGATCCCGCGCTCGGGTTGACCGGCCGCCATGCCACCTCGCGGCGGCTCTTCCAGGCCGGGTTCGCGTTCGAGTACCCCGAGCTGGACGCCGCGCTCGCGGCCATCACGAGGTAGTCCGTGATGGTCGTGTACGCGCATCTGGAGTCGCCGATCGGACGGCTGCGGCTCACGGCCACCGAGCGGGGCCTGAGCGCCGTGCACATGGAAAACCATGCCCACGTCCCGCCCGGCCCGCCGGAGGGTAACGAAGTATTCGGGACCGCGATACCGGAGCTCATCGCCCAGGCCATGGACGAGCTGCGCGGCTACTTCGCGGGAACCCGCACGACGTTCTCGGTGCCGCTGGACCCTCCGGGCTCCGATTTCCAGCACCGGGTCTGGGAGCGCCTGGCGGCGATTCCGTACGGGACCACGCGCAGCTACGGCCAGCTGGCGGCCGAACTCGGGGACCCGCATCTGACGCGGGCGGTCGGCTCCGCCAATGGGCGCAACCCGATCTCGATCATCGTCCCGTGCCACCGCGTCATCGGTTCCGACGGATCCCTGACCGGGTACGGCGGCGGGATCGACCGCAAGCTCTTCCTCCTCCGGCTCGAGGGCGTCCTGCCCCCGGCCGGGGACCAACCAGCGTTGTTCTGAGGCCCAGGAGGGATCATGCGCACCGTAGCCATCGTCTACTACGCCCGCCACGCGCCGACCAGCGCCTACGCCCAGGCGCTGGAGGACGCGCTGCGCGCCGCCGGCCATCTCGCCGAACAGATCCACGTCAGCAACGCAGCGGCGAACGACATCGTCTTCTACGACGCCCTCGTGCTCGTCGGGCCACCGCGTTTTGGACGCCTGCATGGAGTCTCCCTGGCCCGGGCCATCGCCCCGGAGCGGAGCAGCGCCGTCGTCGTCATCGGTGGAACCCGGCCCGCGGCCTCGTACCAACACCTGTTCAAGCCCGGCGAGCGGCCCTACATCACGTTGTTCCACGAGGACGGCGGCGCCGTCGCTTCCGCCACCATCGCCCAGGTGGTGGACTGGGTGCAAGGACAGGAGCTGCCATGACCAGCCTTTCGGCCATCCACGGGGACATCACCACCCAGCAGGTCGACGCCGTCGTCAACGCCGCGAACACCGCCATGCGCGGCGGGGGCGGCGTCGACGGGGCCATCCACCGTGCCGGCGGACCCGAGGTGCTGGCCGATTGCATCTCCCGGTTCCCCCACGGCCTGTCCACCGGCGATGCCGGGTGGACCACCGCCGGGCGGTTGCCCGCACGCTGGGTCATCCACACCGTGGGGCCGAACCATGCGGCCGGTCAGCGCGACCGCTCGCTGCTGCTGTCCTGCTACCGGCGGAGCCTCGAGGTCGCCGACGAGCTGGGTGCCCGGTCCGTCGCGTTCCCGCTGATCAGCGCCGGCGTCTACGGCTGGCCGCCGGACGATGCGGTGGCGGCCGCCGTCGAGGCCATCACCGGGACCGCCAGCGCCGTCGAACGCGTCCTGCTGGTCGCCTACTCGGCCGCCGACTACCACCGGGTTTCCGCAGCCGTGGAAGCCCGCACAGAATGAAGGAGCACCCATCCATGCCAGCCACCGACCCCACCGCCGTTCCGGAACTCGACGCCCGGGAGCTGCCCAAGCCCGAGCGGCACCCGGCGATCTTCGCCGCCTACGGGAAGCTGCCGGTCGGCGGCTCGTTCGTCCTGGTCAACGACCACGACCCGCAGCACCTGCGGGACGAGTTCGCGGCCGATCATCCCGGCAGCCACGGATGGGACTACCTGGACAGTGCGGAGGGCGCATGGCGGATCCGGATCACCAAGCTCGCCAGCACGCCGCTACCCCGCCTGCTGCTCAACACCAACGATGTGGCGGCAGCGACGGGTGACCCCGAGGCGTCCGGTGCCGTCTGGAACGTGCCGGTGCGCGAGCGCGACCTGGACTCGAACATCATCGCGCTGGGCCCCGGCGGAACCATCGACCCGTTTGCCGGGCCGGAGCTCGACGTGATGATCCACGTCCTCGGCGGATCCGGGACGCTGGCCACGGAGCGGGGCGACGTCGACCTGCTGCCCGGCGCACTGGTCTGGTTGCCGCGCCGCTCCCGCCGCGCCTTCACCGCCGGCCCCGGGGGCCTGCGCTACCTGACGGTGCACCAGCGCCGGCAGTCGCTGCTGCTGCAGCCGACACGACTGGCGGACGGGACCTGAACGCACCCGTCCTACCAGCCGGCCAGCTGGTCGCGCAGCGTCTCGTTGACCTGCTCGACGTCGAAAGCGGCCGGGTCGATCTGCGCGTCGTCCTCCAGCCCGAGGTGCCCGAGCCGCTCGCGGATTTCCCGGTGGTCGGGGTGGGTGGGGTCGTTGGCCGCCTCCACCTTCCACGCCCAGCCGCCGAGGCCGCCGCTGTCCTCCATCGGCGCCGCACGCCGGCCCCCGGTACACCGTGGCATCCGGCCGGAACCCGCGGGGTCGGCCGGAAGGATCTTCTCAAGCGTGATGGCGTGGTCCCACCCGTCGCCGAAGTCGTACACGTAGTCGAGCTTCTGGTCCTCCGCCGTCACGAGTTCCGCCAGGGTGACCATCGATTCGTCCAGGGTGTCCTCGAGGACGAAGTCCTCGTCGGCTCGCGCGTAGGACCGGCCCGGGAAACCGCCGGTCCTGAACGCGTGCAGGTGGGAATCGTCCCACTCGAACGACCCCTGGATGACCTCGTGCAGCAGGTCGAGCCGCAGGTTCGACGCCACCTCGACGCGGCGCCAGATCGGCGGTCTGCTGCCCTTGAGCTGGATCTTCAACTGGTAGACGGGTGCGGTCGATCCCTGTGGGGTCCGACCTGCTGAACGCCGTGACGGGGTCGACTCCCGACCCGGCATCGGGCCCCGCCCGCTGGCAGACGGGTAGTGGATGTCGAAGTCGAAACCATCCTGTAGCGCCTGGGCCATAGAGCGGGCCAGGGGCCGAGGGACCCGTACCTCTGCATCCAATTCAATGAGCCCCATTTCGGCCAACTGTTCATAATCATCGAACGCCATCGCGGCGAACTGGGGCGAGTTGCTGGCGTCCAGGTCTTCATATTCGACATTTGCGGCGATGACTTCATCGATCATCGCCCTCACCTGGGCAATGGGGACAGGTTCGTCGTTGGTGGTGGCGGCCAACACGGATGCCTGCACCATATACATGGCCTCCCACATTTGCGTGGCCAGCGAGTCGAAGAACGCTTCCCAGAGGAATGCGGCGATGAAGTTCCGCCACGCCGCCAGGACTGCCGGGTCTTCACTGGGTAGCGTGGCCCCCAGCGCGGGCAGGGCGCGAGTCGGCGTAACGTCGATCATTCCGGCAACCCCCATGCTTCGCCAGAGGACGCCCAACAGCGGCACGTCATGCATCGAGACGAATTCCCTCGGTGTCGCGGCTGCCCCGTTGCCGATACTTCCCAGCACCGCATCGGCCTCACCCGTGGCCTCCGCCCCACGTCCCCGCGCAGCTACCCCGATGCGGGCCGCGGCCGCTTCGATGTCCTTCAGGCGCATAGCCCCCGTCCCGGTGACCGGCTTTCCGTTACCGATCCATTTCAGCAATGCGGCGGTGCGCTGCACGAGCGGGACCGTGGCGAGGTAGTCGGCTTCCTCTTTTGCGGGGATGTCGGGCACGACGATGACGGGACCATCGTCGTCCCCCTCCACCTCCTCATCGACCAACAGCTCATGGCAGGCGTGCAGATCCTCCGCCGTGCCCGTCCAGCCGCCGGTCTCCATCAGGAAGTCGAGGTAGAGATGGAACGCCGACATGGCCTTGCGCATGGCTTCGGGATCGGCAGCCTCCAGGGTGTCCATGAGCTCCGCCAACGGCTCGGGCTCGAAGGCCGTCACCTCGCCACCGCCGGCGACCTCCAGGTAGCTGGCCGCCACATCCGTCGCCACGTCGAGATACAGCGCAGCCTCGTCCGCCGGAGCGTTCCCCCCGGAGTACCACTGCGCGAACGCCGCCTCCATCGGCCCCATGGCCCGTCGGGCCCGGAAAACGTTCAAGGGCACGGCCGCGTTCTGGGCGGGGTTTCCACGCCCACCGGATCGCGAGGGCTTCTTCTTCGGTTTCTTGGCCATCGTGGACCTTTCAAGGACTGGTGGATACCCCCCCCTGAACGTTAGCCGGATGGCCACCGGCACATCAAGGAGTGAACAGCCTCCACGCACCCTCGGACACCACGTCGACTCGCCCTCCGTCCACGCGGATGGCCGTCTGGTCGTCGATGGCGTAGGTCGGGACCGGGATGCCCGCCGCCCATCGCCCGATGTTCTCCTCGGTGGTGTCCGGCATGTCGGGATTCCCGAGGTGCGGATACAGTGTGAAATCCACCAGGCCGAGGCCGTGTTCGGCTTCCCCTTCCCGGCCGTCGCCCTCCGGCACGAACTGCCGGTCGAACTCCGCATCGCAGTTGTGCGGCGTCACCGCGATGCTCCCGGCGCTCATCCCCACGTAGACCGTCCGCTCCAGGGAGGGCAGCAGGTCCGCCAGCCCGGACCGCCGCATCCAATGGCACAGGTAGAGCACGTCGCCTCCCCAGACGAGCAACGCGTCGGCGTCCCGGACCGCGGGCATCCAGGTGTCCTCCCGAATGGTCGGCAGGGCGGTCAGTTCCAGCACTCCCACGGACTTCCAGCCCAACCCGCACAGGGGGTTCTCCGCCGTGCCGGAGATCGCCTGCCACGCCTTCTCGGCGCCGTCGGGGAAGGAATAGATGGCCGTGGGGATGACCAGCGCCCGGCATTCCCCGAGGGGTTTGCCCAGCAACCCGGCCAACGCGTCGGCGATGCTCTCGTTGGTGATGCCCGCGGAGGTGAGGAGGAATTTCATGGCCGGTCGTCCTTCCGGGTCGCGTCTGGCCGCTGCGCTGCCTGTCCGGCACGATAGCCGCAGGCCCCGTCCCGCACAACACCCGGGACCCGTGTTCACGCGGTGGCCCCCCGATGGCTACCGAGGCGTCGGCCCCGGCCGGTAGTGTCGCCGACAACACGACCCCCGGAAGGCACCCCTCCATGAAGACCACTGCACGACGGCGATGGCTCGTGGCCGGCGCAGCCGTCCTGGGCATCGTGGTCCTGGTCGTGGTGCTGGCCCTGGTCCCCCGCGAGCGGGCCTCCCCCACCCCGCGGCCCGAACCGGGGTCGGCCGCCGAGGCATTGCCGCCGGGATCGACCGCGTTGTTCATCGGCGACTCCTACTCCTTCGGTGTCGGCGTCGCGAGCAACGAACAGCGCTGGACCTCGTTGGTGTCCGCCGACCTGGGATGGGTGGAGCAGAACCGGGCGCTGGGCGGGACGGGGTACCTGCAGGTCCCGCCCCACTTCGCCTGCCGCCAACCCCACTGCCCGCGCTATGCGGACCAGCTGCAGATCGTTGCCGCCCAGGGGCTGGATCCCGACGTCGTGGTCATCGCGGGCGGCCAGAATGATGCGTCAGGCTACACGTTGGATCCGGCGGCCGGGGAACGGGCCATCACCCGGACCTACCGCCGGGCCGCGACGCTGTTCCCGTCGGCACGGGTCATCGGGGTGGGCCCCAGCTGGCCGACCGGCAACGATCCGCTGGCACGGCGCATGGACCGTGCCGTCGCCACCGCGGTCCACCAGGTCGGCGGAACACACATCTCGCTGCTCGACCCGCCCGTCGTCGTCCCGGCCATGGTCCAACCCGACCGCATCCACGTCGGCCCCGGCGGCCACCGGGCGATCGCCGACCGCGTCCTGGCGGGCCTGCGCTCGGCACCCCCCGGAGAGGGACCAGGTGCCGCAGGCAGTGGGTCACGCGCCTCAGGCCCGGGCGTCGCGGCCCGCCAGTTCCCCGGCGCGGAGCTGTACGAGCGTCAGGTCCAGCAACGGCGTGTCCACTCCGAGGGCGCGGGCGCGGTCCTGCAGGTCCCCCAGGATGTGCTCGGTTTCGGTCGCGTTCCCGGCGGTGACGTCTCGGTAGAGCGATGACGTGAACGCCGATCCGGGCTCCGCGAGCAGGTGCACGGACTGCGCGTGGCCGGCGCCGGTGGTGGGGAAGCCGGAGGCCCGGGCCACCGATTCGGTCTCGGCGATGGCCGCCTCGATGTGGTCCCGGCCTCCGGCCTCGATGATGTTGCCGACCGCGTTGCGGAACAGGCAGGTGACGATCCCTGCGGCCGCGATGAAAACCCATTTGTCCCACAGCGCCTGCAGCACGTCACCGCTCTCGGTGAGGTCGATGCCCGGTACGCGGAGCAGGTCCACGAGTGCGTCGGGGACGGGGGCGCCGTCGAACGTGCCGATGGTCATCGTGGCCATGGCGGTCATCTGCACGACGGAGGCATCGTCGTCGAGGGTGGCGACGATCTGCACCAGACCACCCAGCGGGATGCCCCGGGGCAGATCCCGGATCAGGTCGATGTGGCGCATGCCGTTGAGGAATGGCAGGACGGTGGTCCCGGCGCCGATGAACGGGGCCACGTCGCGCAGGGCGGCATCGAGACCGGTGGCCTTGACGGCGATGATGACCAGGTCGAATGGTTCCGGGGCCTCGTTGGTGGTGACTGCCCGCACCGGCAACGTGCGGTCACCATCCGGGGAGATGAACCGCAGCCCGTCACGGCGCAGCTTCCCGGCTCGGCGTTCGCGGACCAGGAACGTGACGTCGCGGCCGGCTTCCTGCAACCGTGCGCCGAATGCCCCGCCGGTCGCGCCGGCCCCCACCACCAGAATCCTCATGGGCCAATCCTCCCCCAGGGCGGTGTCCAGCGTGAAACCGCTGGCGGACAGCGGAAAGGGCCTCCCGGTTCTT
The DNA here is from genome assembly GCA_016892645.1 of Micrococcaceae bacterium RIT 802. GTDB lineage: Bacteria > Actinomycetota > Actinomycetes > Actinomycetales > Micrococcaceae > Arthrobacter_H. The sequence goes on along the minus strand of JAFEMX010000002.1, from coordinate 168,619 downwards.
CCGAACCGGAAAGCCCTTTCCCGTGGTGGAGGTAAGGGGATTCGAACCCCTGACCTTCTGCATGCCATGCAGACGCGCTACCAACTGCGCCATACCCCCGCGGAATTGCCCCGCCGTCGCGCCTTCCAACGTCCGGAACGATTCATTAATCTACAGCACCCGGGCCGTGATGCGCCAATCGGAGCATGCACCGCCCGCACATCTCATCCCCTGGACCGATGCTGCCGCCGAGCGCCTGACCGTAAACTGGGAACCGAACGACTGCAGGGGGACCCACCAAGCAATGGAACCGACCATGGCGAACGACCCGGCGCCGGTCGCCGAGACCAAGGCGCCGATGCCACGCTTCGTGCTGGTCTGCCTCGGGCTGGCCGGGCTGGCGATCACGCTGCACTTCTTCCAGGGCCTGTCCAGCATCGTGGCCCCGGTGTTCCTGGGCCTGAACCTGATGATCGTGGCCTATCCGCTGCAACTGCTCATGGCCCGTGTCGTGCACCGCTACGTGGCGGCGGTGCTGACGGTCCTCATCGTGCTGGCGCTGCTCGTCGTCTTCCTCGGCGCCACGGCGTGGGCCGGCAGCGAACTGCTGCTCGCCCTGCCCCGCTACAACAAGGAGTTCATCGAGCTCTGGGACAACCTCTCGACGTGGCTGGGGACGGTGGGCATCAGCGAATCCATGCTCGTCGACCAGCTCAAGTCGATCAATGCCGGCAGCATCGTCAACGTCGTGCGCCCGTTGCTGAACAACGTCTCCTCCGTCATGTCGCTGCTGGCCACCGTCGTGATGACCGTGTTCTTCCTGGGCATGGACTCGACCCAGATCCGCCGCCGCCTGACGGTCCTCGGCGGGATGAACCCGCGGTTCACCGACGCCATCATGGCCTTCAGCCAGGGGGTCCGCCGCTACTGGGTCGTCACCACCGTGTTCGGCCTGATCGTGGCCCTGCTCGACGTCTGGGTCCTGGCGATCCTGGGCATCGAGCTGATCTGGGTCTGGGGCGTGCTGGCGTTCCTGACCAACTACATCCCCAACATCGGCTTCGTCATCGGCCTGGTGCCGCCCGCGCTGCTGGCCCTGCTCGACGGCGGCCCCGGCCCGGCGTTCGCGGTCGTCGCGGCCTACAGCCTGCTGAACTTCACGGTGCAGTCGATCATCCAGCCCAAGTTCACCGGCCAGTCCGTCGGCGTCACCCCGACCGTCTCGTTCCTGTCGCTGCTGTTCTGGTACTGGGTGCTCGGCTGGCTCGGTGCCCTGCTGGCGTTGCCGGCGACCCTGCTGCTCAAGGCGCTGCTGGTCGATGCCGATCCGAAGGCGCGGTGGATCAACGTGCTCATTTCCAGCCAGGCTCCACCCCGGGCGGTGCCGCAGCGCACCATCCGGAAGGCGGCGCCTCCGGAGGACACCGGCACGACGGCGGATCCTCCCCGCGGGGACGATGCACCTGCCGTGCGCGAAGGCCGCGACGAGAAGCGCTGACCTCTTCCCAACCCTCATGCCCTCCGGCAAGAATGTTCTCGGGCGCCACCGCGCCCGCTTCCAACCGAAGGGCAGCACCATGAGCATCGGATTGACCCCGTACCTGAGCTTCGATGGCAACGCGCGCGAGGCCATGGAGTTCTACAACACCGTGTTCGGCGGCGAACTGAGCGTGCTGACGTTTGCCGACGGCATGGGCGAGCAGGATCCCGAGCAGGGCCGTAAGGTCATGCACTCATCCCTCTACGTCGAGCGCGGCATCCACCTGATGGGCAGCGACTCCGGCGACGGCTATCCGGCCTCGCCCAATGGCACCACGTCCTTGAGTTCCGATGGCGCCGGCGGCCAGGATTCCCAGACGCTGCGGGGCTGGTGGGACAAGCTCTCGGACGGCGCGACCATCACCCTGCCCCTGGAGAAGGCCCCGTGGGGCGATTACTTCGGCCAGCTGACCGACAAGTTCGGTGTCGGCTGGATGTTCAACATCACGGCCACGCAGGACGCCGGCTGACCCGGCTCACCGGGAGCACGGGTCGGCGGGTCAGGCCGCCGGTTCGGTCGCCTGCTCCGCGGCCCGTGCGTCGGCAGCGGCGCGGGCCTTGAAGACCCGCGCGGTCAGCAGCGCCAGGCACAGCCCCAGCAGGGCCAGCCCGGCGCCGAGGAAGGCCGGTGCCTGGTACCCGAAGCCCAGCTTGATGACCGCGGCACCCAGCGCCGCACCCAGGGCGTTGGCGATGTTCAGCGCCGAGTGGTTCAACGAGGCAGCCAGCGACTGCGCCTTCGGGGCCGAGTCCATCAGCAGGGCCTGCAGGCTCGGCACCAGGATCGATCCGGTGCCACCCAGGATGAAGACCAGGATCAGTGCCGGGACCGGGTAGGGCGAGAGCAGCCCGAAGGCGCTCATGAAGACGACCATGGCGATCGTGGCGATGTAGATGCTCCCGTGCACCGACCAGTCGGCCAGCCGGCCGCCCAGCACGTTCCCGAAGACCATGCCGATGCCGTACAGTCCCAGCACCAGCGGAACCGCTGCCGCCTGGAGGCCGGTCACATCGGTCAGCGTCGGGCTGATGTAGGAATAGACCGCGAAGAAGCCGCCGAAGCCGACGATGCCGGTGGCCATGGCCATCCAGACGCGTCCGCTGCGCAGGGCCGTCAATTCGCGGCGGATGCTGGCTCCCTCATGGATCGGATTGAAGGGGACCCATAGGCGGATCGAGATCAGCGTCAGCACCCCGATGATGGCCACCGAGGCGAACATCCAGCGCCACCCCAGTTGCTGGCCGAGCCAGGTCACGGCCGGGACACCGAACACGTTGGCCACCGAGAGGCCCATCATCACCCAGGCGATGGCGCGTCCGCGCATGGTGGCGGGTACCAGGTTCCCGGCCAGGATCGCGGCCAGCCCGAAGTACGCGCCGTGGGGCAGGCCGGAGAGGAACCGGGTGACCAGCATGGTGTCGTAGGTCGGTGCCAGGAACGAGGAGAAGTTGGCCACCGTGAAGAGCACCATCAACCACGAGACCATCGTCTTGTGCGCGACGCGGGCCCCCAACGCGGTGAGCAGCGGGGCACCGACGACGACGCCGAGTGCGTAGGCGGAGATCATCAGGCCCATGTCGGCGTTGCCGACCCCGAGGTCCGCGGCGCCTTCCTGCAAGAGGCCCATGATGGAGAACTCGGTGGTGCCGATGCCGAATCCGCCCAGCGCCAGGGCGACCATGGCGATGAGCAGCGGCCGTCCGGAGAGCATGGTGGTGCGTGGCGGGGTGGTCATGCGGCGGTTCCTACCTTCGGGAGCATGGTGCGGTGGTGGTGACCGGCCAGGTGCCTCGTTGCTTCCGTGGCGCGTACCGAGGACAACAGTCTATTGACCCGCGTTCATTCCCCGGGCATCGGCGGCCGCCATGCGCCGAGGATCACAGGTCCTCGAGCGGCACCTCCTCGTCGGACAGCCGGTCCTCGTCCACGCTGGTGCCCACCACGGAGCGCAGGGTGTCGTTGACGTCCCAGATGTTCACGTTCATCGCCGCCGTGACCACGCCGTCCTCCAGCCAGAAGGCGATGAACTCGCCGTCGTCCAGGTCGCCGCGGATGACGGTCCGGGCGTCCGGGCCCGCATGGCCGACGTATTCCATGCCCAGGTCGAACTGGTCGGTGAAGAAGTAGGGCTGCCAGTCGTACCGGTCGGTGTGGCCGAGGATGGTCTTGGCGGCCAATTGGCCCTGCCGGATGGCGTTGTCCCAGTGTTCGACGCGCAACCGGCCCAGCTGGGTGTTCTCGGCGTTGGCCACATCCCCGGCGGCGAGGATGTCGGGGTCGCTGGTGCGCAGCGCACTGTCCACCAGCACGCCGTTGTCCGTCTTCACTCCGGCGGCCTCGGCCAGCCCGACGGCCGGGACGGCGCCGATCGCGATGAGCACGACATCGGCCTCCACATCGCCCGTGGACGTCTCCAACCCTGCGGCCCGGCCGTCGCGTTCGATGATGCCGGTCACGTGGGCCCCCAGGCGCAGCTCGACCCCGTGGCGGCGATGCAGGTCGGCAAAGTGGTTCCCCAGCTGGTCGCCGAGCACGCTCCCCAGCGGCGTGCTGCCGGGGGCGACCACGGTGACCTCCATGCCGGCTTGCCGGGCGCTGGCCGCGACTTCCAGCCCGATCCATCCGGCCCCGACGATGGCCAGGCGCCCTCCGTTGGCGAAGGCCGCCTTGAGCTTCTCCGCGTCCGGGATCCGGCGCAACATCATCACCCCGGGCAGGTCGGCTCCCGGCAGGTGCAGCCGGCGCGAGTCCGCACCGGTCGCCAACAGCAGGTGCCCATAGGGGTGCTCGGCACCGGAGTCCAGCGTCACCGTGTGCGCCGCCCGGTCGATCGAGGCGGCATGCTCGCCCAACAGCAAGGTGACATCGTGCGCGGAGTACCAGTCGGCGTCGTGCACGATGGCCGCCTCCGCCTCCTGCTTGCCCTGGAGGAAGTCCTTGGACAATGGTGGGCGTTCGTAGGGGGCGACGGCTTCGTCGGCGATGAGCGTGATGGCGCGGGGGTATCCGTTCTCGTGCAATGTCTGCACGGCGTGGGCCGCCGCCAGGCCCCCTCCGATGATGACCGTACCGTCCGATGCTGCCATGGCTACCTCCCGGGTCCGCTCGCGTCCCCTCCGGGGCTGCTTCCCCCAACGTAGGCCGAGCCGCCACCCGCGGCAAGTACCGGGCTCAGCGGGACGGGTGCGGGTACTCCGGACCGCGCTGCTGGAACGCCAGGATGGCGGGGTTGACCACGACGCCGTCGCGCACCTCAATGGCGCGGGTGATGGTCTCGTTGCGTTCCCAGGCGCCGGGGCCACCCATGACGATGTCGAGGAACGGCAGCGCGGCCGCGCTGATTTCCCAGCTGGCCGAGTCCCAGAGGTAGGACGGGCTGTGGTCCACCGCGTAGTAGTCGATGTCCGTCCCGACGGTGAACATCGGATCGGCGAAGCTGGTCGGACGTGCCCATTCGAAGGCCATGCCCGCATCGCAGGAGACGTCGACGATGAGGCTGCCCGGGTGGAAGGCCGCCAGATCGCCGTCGCGCAGGTAGAGCAGCGGGTCGTTGGGGTCCTGCAGGGTGCAGTTCACGACGATGTCGCTTTCGGCCAGGAAGGGGGCCAGCGGGACCCGGCCCCGGTCGTCGGTGATGACCTCGCTGAGGTAGGGGCCGCCGTCGTGGTCGAACTGGATCATGTGGGCCGAGTGGATGGGGGCGGCCACCGAGGCGACCTTGCGGTTGGTCAGGACCCGGACATCCGTGACGCCGTGGGCCTTCAACGCGGTGACGGCACCCCGGGCCGTCGCCCCGAAACCGATGACGACGGCGGTGCGCCGGCGTCCGTAGTCGCCCGTGAACCCGGCCAGTGCCATGGCATGGATGACCGAGCTGTATCCGGCCAGCTCGTTGTTCTTGTGGAAGACATGCAGGGAGAATCCGCCGTCGGACGCCCAGTGGTTCATCGCCTCGAAGGCGATCAAGGTCAGCCGCTTGTCGATGGCGAGCTGGGTCAGCTCGCGGTCCTGCACGCAATGCGGCCAGCCCCAGAGCGTCTGGCCCGCGCGGAGGTCCTCGAGGTCGCGGGCCTGGGGTTTGGCCAGCAGCACCGTGTCGGCGGCCTCGATCACCCCGGATCGCGTGGCCACCTGCCGGACCAGTGCCCCGAGGTCGGCATCCGAGAACCCGAACCGTTCGCCATACCCCTCCTCGAGGACGAGGCGGGCGCGCAGTCCCGGGTCGATCCGTTCCAGATGTGCCGGGTGGATCGGGACGCGGTGTTCGTCGGTTTTGCGGGACCTGCCCAGGACGCCCAGGACGGGATTGTTCGGTGTTGCCATGATGCACATCCGTTTCGGGGCGCCGCCATGGCGCCGTGGGACTTACGCTACACCGGCCCTGTCACCGTCCCGGTCCCTGGTCATACACTGGCGCCATGGAGCCTGCCGCATGACCGTCATCATCGCCTTCGTCGCCAACCTGCTCGTCGCCACGGCCAAGACGGTGGTCGCCGTGATCACCGGCTCCGCGTCCATGATGGCCGAGGCGGCGCACTCCTGGGCCGACGCCGGCAACGAGATCTTCCTGCTGGTGGCCGACCGGCGGTCGGCCCGGCCCAAGGACGACCGCCATCCGCTGGGCCACGGGCGGGAAGCCTATGTCTGGTCGATGTTCGCCGCCGTCGGCATCTTCACCGCCGGCGCGGTGTTCTCCGTCATGCACGGCATCCAGGAGCTGACGAACCCGGAACCGGTCGAGTCCCCCGGGCTCGCCTTCATCGTGCTGGGGGTCGCGTTCTTGTTGGAGGGCGCGTCGTTCACGCAGGCGATCGTGCAGGCCCGGCGGCAGGCGCGGGAGGCTGACACCTCGGTGATCCGGCTGGTCCTGTACACCTCCAACACCACCCTGCGCGCCGTGGTGGCCGAGGACTTCGCCGCCCTGATCGGCCTCATCGTGGCAGCGGCCGGCATCTACGTCCACCTCGTGACCGGCAACGCGGTCTGGGACGCCCTGGGCTCGATCGTCATCGGCGTCCTGCTCGGGGCCGTGGCCCTGGTCCTGATCGACCGCAACCGGCATTTCCTCATCGGAGCGAGCTCGACGCCGGAAATCCGCACCCGCGTGGGGCGGGACCTGCTCGGGCATGCGGAGATCAACCGGGTGACCTACCTGCACCTGGAGTACATCGGCCCCGGCCGCCTGTTCCTGGTCGCCGAGGTCGACCTGGTGGGCGATGACCCGGAGGAGGAAGTGGCCCGGCAGATGCGGCGGATCGAACGCGAACTCGAGGGCCACGACGCCATCGAGACGGCGGTGCTGTCGCTCTCGGTCAGCGACGAGGCCTCGTTGGAGTTCTGACGCCCCTCTCCTCGAGTCCCGGGGCTGTGTCCCGTTGGTCGACGGGCTGCGCGTGATGCCCGGCTACCGGTTGCCGGTCCAGCGGGCGATGCCACCGGTCCAGGCCGGGTAGCCGGCGCCGTCCACCGAGGCGATGTTCAGAACCGCGGCCGTCGCCGGGTTCCGGTCGGCGAGGTGCCGGCGACCCGCGTCGGCGATGGCGGAGAGCAGGTGGCGTTGTGCCTCGTCGGTGTCGAGACGGCGGTGCGGGGCGGGTTCCCGGTCGGCTGCTCCGGGGCCGTGGTCCCCCGGCCCCTCCCGGACGGCTTCCCGGGCTGCCTCCTCGATGGCCTGGAACAGCGAAGAGGACAGGCCGGCCTGTTCGGCCGCGCGGGTGACGGAGATATCGCTCATCCCCTCGGTGACGAGCTCCCTCGCCGCCGTGCGGGCCGCTTCGGCGAGGTCGGCGACCATCTGTCGGGCCGCGTCCGGGCCCGCACGACGGGTGGGATCCAGTGCTTCGTCATCGCGGACCTCCGCGGTGTCCGCGTGCACGCCGGGTGTGGATTCCCCGGCAGCGGCGGTCGCTGCGTCCGGCACGGCGCCGGTCGTCGCGTCCATGGCCTGCGGACCGGCCGCCTTGCGGTCGGCGTGCCGCAGGCCGATCATGGCGCTCGAGACCGGGGCGGTCACCGTCTGCGTGAAATAGCGCGCCTCGATGGCTGCCGCCGTCGCGATGTCGACCTGGGCGCCTTCCACCGCGGCGGCCAGAATGGCCCGCGGGGCCGGGTTGTGCAGGGCGTCTGGCCGGCTGCGGAGGCGTGCCGGCAGGAACTGCAGGACAGCCGTCAGGGAATTCGGTCCCTCCGGGGTGGGAATCCGGGGCGCTCCCCCGGGGAACTCGTAGCCGTCGGCATCCCAGGGCTGGACGGCGTCGGGATGGTCCAGGACCCACTGCCGGGCCGTCGGCAACAGGTCCTCCTCGTCCTCGACCGATTCGTCCACGATCCCCCGCTGCATGGCATCGCCCGTGCCCATGATGGAGGCGCTGAGCAGCAGTTCATCGAGGGAACGCTCGACACCCAACAGGCGGACCGTGCGCAGTACCCCCCCAGCGGCCGGACAGATGCCGAAGTCCACCTCGGGCAGGCCGAAGCGGATGCCCGGAACATCGACGGCGATGCGATGGTGGGTCGCGAGCGCCAGGCCCAGCCCGCCGCCGAGTGCGGAGCCGTTCAGGGCGGCGACGACCGGGACCCCCAGGGTCTCCAACCGACGGAACTGGGTGCCCAGGCCGAGCGCCAGGTCATAGACCGCCTGGGCGTCGGCGGTCGTCGCATCTGCCATGGTCTCCAGATCGGCGCTGGCGCAGAAGCTCTCCTTCGCGGAGGCGAGGATGATGCCGGTGACGGATCCCGGATCCCGGTCGCGGCGGGCCTCCACCTCGTCGAGCCGTGAAGCCAGCGCGGCGACGAAGGCGTCGTCGAGCAGGTTCACCGCCGAGCCGGGCGCGTCGAGGATCCAGATGAGGATTCCGCCGTCGTGCTCTTCCTCGCGGATGACGTCCTGTGATTCCATGTCCATCCTCCGGTTTCAGACGCGTTCGATCAGGGTGGCGACGCCCATGCCGCCGCCGATGCACAGGGTGACGACGGCGCGGGTGAGTCCGGTGCGTTCGAGCTCGTCGACCATGGTGCCCAGGATCATCGCCCCGGTCGCGCCGAGCGGGTGGCCCATGGCGATCGCGCCGCCGTGGACGTTCAGGCGGTCATCGGGGATGTCGAAGTCGCGCTGGTACTTCAGGGCGACGGAGGCGAAGGCCTCGTTGATCTCCCACAGGTCGATGTCGGCGGGGGTAAGATCCGCCGTGGCCAGGAGCTTGCGGGTGGCCGGCGTCGGGCCGGTGAGCATGATCGTCGGATCGGCGCCGGAAACGGCGGCGGCGGCGATCCTGGCCCGGGGTTGCAGGCCAAGGTCGCGGCCCACTGCCTCGGACCCGACCAGGACCAGGGCGGCGCCGTCCACGATGCCGGAGGAATTCCCGCCGGTATGGACGTGGTCGATGTCCTTCACCCAGTGGTATTTCTCCAGTGCGACGGCGTCGAATCCGCCGTCCTCGCCCATGCGGGCGAAGGCGGGGCGGAGTCCGGCCAGGGTCTCGACGGTGGTGCCGCGGCGGATGTGCTCGTCGTGGTCCAGGACGACCAGCCCGTTCTGGTCGCGGACCGGGATGATGGAGCGGGCGAAGTGGCCGCGGTCCCATGCCGCTGCGGCGCGCTGCTGGGAACGGACGGCGAAGGCGTCCACGTCCTCGCGGGTGAATCCCTCGGTGGTGGCGATGAGGTCGGCGCCAATTCCCTGCGGTATGTAGGAGGTGTCGAAGCTGGTGGCCGGATCGAATGCCCAGGCCCCGCCGTCGGTGCCGATGGGGACCCGTGACATCGATTCGACGCCCCCGGCGATCACCAGGTGTTCCCACCCGGAACGGATCTTCGCGGCGGCCAGGTTGGTGGCTTCCAGTGCGGAGGCGCAGAAGCGGTTGAGTTGGAAGCCACCCACGGTGTCGGGCAAGCCGGCGGCGAGCGCGGCGATGCGGGCGATGTCTGCTCCCTGGTCCCCGATGGGGGTGACGACCCCGAGGATGAGGTCGTCGATCCGGGACTCGTCGAGACCGGGATTGCGCTCGCGCAGCGCGTCGATGAGGCCGGTGACCAGCGAAATGGGCTTGGTTCCGTGCAGTGCGCCGTTACGGCCGCGGCCGCGTGGGGTCCGCACGGCGTCGTAGATGTAGGCCTCGCTGTGCATGCCGGATCGGCTCCCTTCGCCAGGTGGTGTGAGCGTCATCGCACCCAGTGCCCATCCTAACGACCCGTGGACCGACGCACGACGTGCCCGCGGTGCATGGCTCCAGGGCGGTGGCCGCATGTACCGGAAGAACGCACCCAGGCGGCAGAACAACGGCGCCCGTGTTCGGTGAACAGGGGCGCCGGGTGGATCCCCGCGGCAGGAGCCGGAAGGATCGGCGGGCTGGTGGTGGCCGCCACCAGCCCAGGAGCTGTAGTGCCTAGGCCTCGCAGTCGCGGCAGTACTTCACGCCGTCCTTTTCGCGAGCCAGCTGGGAGCGGTGGCGGACCAAGAAGCAGGAACCGCAGGTGAATTCGTCGGCTGCCTGCGGCAGGACGCGGACGACCAGTTCGTCGTCGACGATCGCGCCGGGCAGTTCGGGGCCATCGAGGGCCTCGCCTTCGTCGAGTTCCTCCGTGACGGTGCGGGCGCTGGGTGCATCCATCTCCTTGACGCGCTTGAGGGTTTCCTCGCTGCGCTCGGCGACGTCGGGGCGGGCTTCGTCGTAGTCCTGGGCCATGGTTGTGCTCCTCATGTTGTTGATGTATGCCCCGCAAGGATAGGACAGCCGGGCGCGTTTCGTGGAAAATTCCACTGCGGGCGAACCGATGGACGAATGATCGTTTGTCCCCGCGCTGATTCAGCCGGTTTCGGAGTCCCCCGCGTGGCGAAAACCAGCCGATTGACTGGACGACGCCTGAAAGAAAAACGAGCCCAGCCGAGGCTTCAGCCCCGCATGGACTCGGATTGTGTGGAGCTTAGGGGAATCGAACCCCTGACCTTTTCATTGCGAACGAAACGCTCTACCAACTGAGCTAAAGCCCCGTGCGGTTGTTGCCACCCGCGGATGCCACGTGCGACAGCTTAACGCACTTCGAGGCCGCAGCCAAAACCGGTGGCGAGGGCCTCAGTTGTTCCGGCCGCGGGCGGCGACGGCCCACCGATCGACGATGCGGTACGTCCGGTCCCCCTCGGTGTCGGCGCCGTGCCGTTGGACCACGGTCACCGCGTCCACGAGGTTCGGGACCAGGCAGACGTGGTTCGGGATGACCTGCAGCTTCTCTCCGTATCCGGGCAGGCGGGAGCCTTCGGGGAAGTCCACGGTGGCGTGGTGTTCGGATAATGCCGTCACGTGGGATTCCGGGCTGCCCAGGATGCGGGCGAAACCGCTGGCCCATGCCGGCCGGTCCCCGCCGAGGACCTTCGTGCCGGCGTCGAGCACCGCCTGGCCGCCTCCCTGCGCGTGCGGGCGGCGGGAGACGACCGTGGATGCGACGGTCAGGGCAATGTCGGCAAAACCGCAGTGGCCCATTTCCAGCTGCTGGGCGTCGTTGAAGATGTAGACGCCGGGCCTGACTTCCGTCGCGGCCCCGGGGTCCGGGGTGTGGGCAGTGGGCGTGGAACCGCCGCTGAGTTCGAGGTCGCGGAAGCCTGCGGCCCGGAGGTCACGGGCAGCCTCCGACAGGACGCGCGATTCGTCGTCGGCTGCGCCCCTCGCGGCACCGGGGCCATAGCTGTGTCCGGGGAAGGTGAAGAGACCGGCGACCCGAAGGCCCGCCGCCCGGGCCGCGCGTGCCACCTCGGCGGCGGCGTCCGGTGCCGCCCCGCTGCGGCGGTGCCCACTGTCGAGCTCGATCATCACCTCGAGGATCCCGGCATCCGCCCCCAGGCGTTCCGCAAGATTGCGTGCGCCCTCGACGGAGTCGACGCCGACTCGCAGGCGGGTTTTCCCGCCCAGGGCCTTCAGCCGCGGGGCCATTGGTCCGCCCACCCAGAGCGGGTAGGCGATGAACAGGTCCTGCACGCCGTTCCGGGCGAAGACCTCCGCCTCCCCCACGGTCGCCACGGTCAGCCCACGCGCACCGGCGGCCATCTGCAGCTCGGCGATCTGCGGGATCTTGTGTGTCTTGGCATGGGGACGCAGCCGTTGGCCGCGGGAGGCAACGGCGCGGGCCAATGCGTTGATGTTGCGCTGCAGGATGTCGAGGTCGATGAGGACCTCGGGGGTCTGGACGGTGTCGGGGATCGCCACAGAAGCCGCCATCCGGCTACCGCCCCCCGTCGTGGGTCACGCCGTCGTCCTGCTTCAGGCCCTCGCGGGTGGCCGTGTACTGGCGGTCGATGTAGGCCTCGAGTTCGGTGCGCTCCACGCGCCACACGCCGCGGCCGCCGACCTTGATGGCCGGAAGCTCCCCGCTGCGCACCAGGGAGCGCACCTGGGGCATGTTCACGCTCAGCTCCTCGGCAACGTCTTCCAGACGCATGAATCTCATATGTCGAAGTTAGCGCGAGTTAGGGCGCGTTTCCAGTCGTTCACGGTAAGTGGGGACAACATGCGGCAGGACTGGCCCGCCTTGCCCTTAAGTCACGAAGGCCCGCAGAATTCCCCGTCCGGGGAATCTGCGGGCCATACTCGAGGCTAGCTACCGGTTGCGGGCCTTGTGGGCCGTGCCGTCCCGACGGCGGGGGTATCTCCGTCGAACCGTCAACCTGACGTCCCAATGATGATGACATTGTTCAGTTTCTGGATTCAATAGATCATCAACCGGTCATAACGCGCAACACGCTTGCTAAGGATTGGTCAAATTGACTATTCTGGGTACTTGCTTGCGAACCTGTTTGGTCACTTTGACCGGAGGGGTCGGCACCCTCCATCACGCCCCAGCAAAGGAGCCCCCGCGTGACACCTGAGTCATATCAACTCGATGCCACGGACCGCCGCATCTTGGCGGCCATGGACCAGGATCCGCGAATCCCGATCATGATGCTGGCCCAGCGCCTGGGCCTGGCCCGCGGCACCGTGCAGTCACGCCTCGAGAAGCTCGCGGCATCCGGCGCGCTCCGGCCCAACAGCAGCCGGGTCACACCGGCAGCGCTCGGCCGCGGCGTGGCGGCGTCGGTATCCGCCGAATTGGACCAGTCGATGCTCGACGACGCCATCGCGGCGCTCAGCGAGATCCCCGAGGTCTTGGAATGCTTCGCCCCTGCGGGTGACACCGACCTGCTCATCCGGGTGGTCGCCTCGGATCCCGACGACCTCTACCGGGTCAGCGAGGTCATCCGGTTCTGTCCGGGCATCACGCGCACTTCCACGACGATGTTCCTGCGTGAGGTCATCCCCTACCGGACCACCGGCCTGCTCGACGGCTAGGGTCGGCCGTCCTGGGCTGCGCGGGTGATGCGCTCGGCCATGCTGCGGAAGATGATGCCATGGAAGGGCAGCACCGCCAACCAGTAGAGCCGGCCGGCCAGCCCTCGCGGGAAGAAGATCGCCCGTTGGCGGTAGATGCTGCCGTCACCGTCGGGGTCGACCCGCAATTCCAGCCACGCGCCGCCGGGCGCCTTCATTTCGGCACGCAGCCGGAGCATCCGTCCGGCGTCGAGCTCCTCGACGCGCCACCAATCCACGACGTCGTTGAGTTGGAGGCTGCTGCGGCTGCGGCGGCCGCGGCGCAGCCCGACCCCTCCACCGAGCTTGTCCATCCAACCGCGCACCGACCAGGCCAAGGGCATGGAGTACCAGCCGTTGTCGCCGCCGATTCCCTCGATCACCTCCCAGACCCGTCCGGGCGCGGCGGCCGTCCCCCGCTCTCGCACGTCGGTGAAGACGGTGCGCCCCGACCAGTCCGGGTCGCTGGGCAACGGCTCGGCCGGCTCGGCGGTGTCCCGTGAGTTGGCCCAGGACGTCTCGACGGCGTCGGCCTGGATCTTCAGCAAGGCCAATTCGACGGAACGCCGGTATCCGGTCAGGCCCTCGGTCGGCGGCGGGATGAGCCCATCGATCGACCGGTCGCGCATGACGCAGTCATGTTGCAGTGATTCGACGAGCGGCAGGGCCAGCCCGCGCGGGATCGGCGTCACGAGATTGACCCATTGCCCCGCGAGCCAGGGCGTGAGCACGGGCAAGGCCAGGACGACCGGTTGGCGCAGGCCCGCCACGCCGGCGTAGCCGCGCATCATCTGGGCATACGTCAGTACGTCGGGCCCACCGATGTCGAAGGTACCGCTGCTCCCCTCCGGGAGGTCGACGGCGGCGAGCAGGTAGTGCAGGGCGTCGCGGACGGCGATGGGCTGGATCCGGTTCTGCACCCAGCGCGGTGCCGGCATCACGGGCAGCACGTCCGTCAGATGGCGGATCATCTCGAAACTGGCCGAGCCGGAGCCGATGAGCAGGCCTGCCTGGAGGACCAGCGTGGGAACCCCGGAGTGCTCCAGGATGTGCCCGACTTCGGTGCGCGAGGCCAGGTGGCGGCTCAGTTCCCCGTCGGGGTGGAGCCCCGAAAGATAGACGATCCGGCACACCCCGGCCGCGCGTGCGGCGGCTCCGAGCCGAAGCGCGCAGGTCCGTTCGGTGCGCTCGAAGTCGCCGGGGCCTCCCATGGAGTGGACCAGATAGAACACGACGTCGGCGCCCTCGACGAGCGCCTCGGCGGCGGCCTGGTCCTCCAGGGATCCCACGACGACCTCCACGCGCGTCCCCCATGGGACGTCCCGCAGCTTCGCCGCGCTGCGCGTGAGCACGGTGACCTCGTGTCCGGCCTCGAGCAGGCGGGGAACGAGCCTCCCGCCGACATAACCGGTGGCCCCGGCGACGGCGACGCGGCTCATCGGGCGGCTCCACCGCGGCGGCCGGCCACCTGGTGCCGCGGCGTCCTGGCCTCACGGAGCCGGAACACCAGCGCCGCAAGGACGACCAGCGCCGCCGCGGCACCGGCGGCCCACGCGATCGGGACGGATTGCAGGCCGCCATCCAGCCTGCCCATGGCGATCCAGGCCAACCCCCACGCCAAGGCCGCCGCCGGCGCCAACCGGCCACCGGTCTTGGCGGCGAGGGTGATGCCGATCGCGGCGGCCACGCCCAGCACGGCAGCCGCGAGCACCGTCGTCGTGCCCTCCGGGGCCCGCGCACCCCGGGAGGCGAGCAGGGCCGACATGTTCGCTACGGTCGCCACGCTCACCCAGCCGAGATAGAGGCCGAACGTGATGCCCACGACCAGGCGCTCGGTCCGGCCGGTTGTCGGAGTGCGCAGGATCAGGATGAACGTCCGCGCCAGGACCGCCAGCAGGACGGCGATGACGACCACGCTGAGCAGGAGCTGGCTCCACTGCACCACCCAGATCCACGCGGCGTTCAGCAGGGCCGACGCCGCCGCCCACGGACGCAGGCGGCGCTGCAGAGTCGATCCACGCCACGCGGGAAGGAGCTGGATCACCGCATGGAGGACCAACCCCGCGTAGATGACACTCCAGATCGAGAAGGCCCCCGTCCCGGGGGCGAGCACGGTGCCGTCGGCGGACAGCCAGCCACCGGCCGCGTCCTTGATGGGGGTGCCGCCGAGCGCACCGCTGCCGAGGAATGCCCCGACGATGGCCGCCGCCACCGTGGCGGCGTAGAGCCAGGGGGCGACCACGGAGGACGATGACGGGTCGCCGCCCGGTTGACTTTTGGTGCTCATGGTCGACACTCCTTGCTTTTCGGTGGGGCCCGCGGTGGACTCGACATTTAAACCGTCATGTACCAGTATGTAGCTAGATTATCTGGTTATCAATATTTCGGTGGAGAACATGAACGACAGCACCCCGGTCCGCCCAGGCCGGCCCGCGATGCATCCGGCTTCGGTCCTGCTGCGCAAGATCCTGGTGCTCAACGACACCGTCGAATACCGGATGCGCGTGCACCTGAAAACCAATGAGACCGATTTCCAGGCCATGCAGCATCTACTCCAGGGGGGGTCAATGACCCCCTCGGACCTGGCCGCGGAACTCCACCTGACGACGGCGGCGGTCACTAGTGTGATCGACCGGCTGGTACAGGCCGGACACGTCCGGCGCCTCCCCCATCCGTCCGACCGCCGGCGCATCGTCATCGAACCGACCGAGTCCTCCGTCCGGGAGGCCATGGCCCAGCTCATGCCCATGATCCTGGCCACTGATTCCCTGGTCCGGGGGATGGATGACGCGGGACAGCACGCCGTGACCACCTACCTCGATGGGGTCGTGGCGTCCATGCAGGAGCGCATCGATGCGATGGCCTCCGCCACCGAGGGGACAACGACATGAACCAACACTCCGAAGCCCCCGCCACCGCGGTCTTCCGGGAAGGATCCGACCTGCCGCCACGGCCCGACTGGACCCTGGACGGGGTTGCGGATCCGGAATGGGATGGTTTCCGTGCCGACGTGCGGCAGGTGCTGGACCGTGAGGCCGGCTCAGCGCTGCGTCACGCCGGCCGGGATGCCAGCCGCTTCGACCGCCTCTGGGACCGCCTGGGCGAGAGCCTGGCCGGGGGCAAGCTCACGCGCCCGCGCCTGGTCCACCTTTCCTACCGCGCGTTCGGCGGCGGCGATCGGCAGGCCTGCGCAACCCTCGGCGCCGCGTTCGAGATGCTCCACGCCGCGCTCTTGATCCACGACGACGTGATCGACCGCGACCTGGTCCGCCGTGGACGCCCCACGCTCGGTGCCCGGTACCGCACCGACGCCCTGCGCCTGGGCCTGCCGGAGGCGACGGCCGACCACGTGGGAAACTCCGCGGCCCTCATTGGCGGTGACGTCCTGCTGGCCGGATCCCTCCGTCTGGCCGCGCGAGCCGGGGCTACCGCAGGCACCGCGGAGGCGGTACTCGATGTCGTCCACGCCGCCGTGCTGGCAGCTGCCGCCGGAGAACTCGACGACCTCGTCTTCGCCTTCGAGGGCACCGACGTCAGCGTGGACCAGGTGCTGGACATGGAACGACTGAAGACCGCCTCCTACTCCTTCGAGGCACCCCTGCGCGCCGGGGCCGTCCTGGCCGGCGCGGACACCGGAACCGTCGACCGCCTCGGCGGCATCGGCCGCACGATCGGCATCGCCTACCAGGTCATCGACGACGTCCTGGGCACGTTCGGCGATCCTGCGGTAACGGGCAAGTCCATCGATTCGGACCTGCGCTCGGACAAGCGCACCATCCTGGGGGCCTTTGCGGCGCATGACCCCGGCTACCTCGCCGCGCACGACGCCTACCTCCGCGGTGAGGCCGGGATCGAGGACGTCCGGTCGGCCCTGCGCGCCGCCGGCGCCGACGAAGCGGCACGGCGCCTGGCCCACCGGCTGGTCCGCCACGCCCTCGCCGAGGCAGCGCAGCTGGCCCCCTCCTCCACCCTCGGCGACGATCTCTCCGCCATGTGCACCCTCGTCCTGGAGCGTACGAAATGACCATGGATACCAGCCCCCTGCCCCGGTACAGCGAGACGGCCAGCCGCAGCGCCGGCGTCGTGATCTCCCGGTACTCGACCTCCTTCGGGCTGGCCTGCCGGCTGCTCGGCCCGGCGGCACGCCGCGACGTCGAGAACATCTATGCGCTGGTGCGCGTCGCCGATGAAGCCGTCGACGGTGCAGCCGCTGCCGCCGGCTTGGAGCCGGATGCCGTCGCCGCGCAACTGGAACGGCTGGAGCAGGAGGTGGAGAGCGCCCTGTCGGTCGGCTACAGCACCAACATGGTCGTCCACGCGTTCGCCGTCACCGCCCGGCGCCACGGCATCACCAGCGACCTGACGCGGCCGTTCTTCGAGTCCATGCGGGCCGACCTGACGGTGGCCCGGCACGACGACGCCTCGCTGGACAGCTACATCTATGGATCGGCGGAGGTGGTGGGGCTGATGTGCCTGCGCGTCTTCCGGTCGATGCCCGGGGCCGTGGAAGGACACGACGACGAATTGGAGGCTGCCGCCCGCAGCTTGGGGTCGGCCTTCCAGAAGGTCAACTTCCTGCGCGACCTGGCCACCGACCAGGACCAGCTGGGACGGCGCTACCTCGTCTCCCCGTCCACGCCGGTGTTCGACGATGCCACCAAGGACGCCGTCGTGGAGCAGATCCGCGCCGAACTTGCCACAGCCGAAACCGGATTCGCCCTGCTGGCCCCAGGAGCCCGCCGGGCCGTGTCCCTGGCCCACGGGCTGTTCTCGTCGCTGGTCGACCGCCTCGATGCGGTCCCGGCCAGCCACCTCCTGCGTCGCCGCGTGCGCGTGAGCGGCGCCGGCAAGGCGGCGGTCCTGCTGCGCGTGGTCGCCCATCGCCCGGCCCGCCAGTCCGGAGCCGCCTGATGGCGCGCATCACCGTCATCGGCGGCGGTATCGCGGGACTGGCCAGCGCCGGACTGCTGGCCCGTGACGGGCACGACGTGACGTTGCTCGAGCGCGGGACCACGCTCGGCGGACGCGCCGGACGGTACTCCGCTGACGGTTTCCACTTCGATACGGGCCCATCCTGGTACCTCATGCCCGAGGTCATCGACCACTGGTTCCGCCTGATGGGCACCCGTGCCGACGACCAGCTGGACCTTGTTCCGCTGGCCCCTGCCTACCGCACGTGGTTTCAGGGCCAGGCCGACCCCGTGGATATCCACTCGGGCCGGGCGGCGGCCAGCGCCGCCTTCGAGGCCATGGATCCGGGTTCCGGCCGCCGGCTGGGGTCCTACCTCGACTCCGCCGCACAGACGTACGCGCTGGCCAAGGAACATTTCCTCTACGACGACTTCAAGAGCAAGCGCGGCCTGCTCCATCCGCAGGTGCTCCGCCGTGGCCTGCGGATGGCGGCGCTGCTCGGCACGCCGCTGGGCCGCTTCGTTGGCCGCCGGTTCCGCGACCCACGCCAGCGCCAGCTGCTCGGCTATCCAGCGGTCTTCCTGGGCACCGACCCCTTCCGGGCCCCCGCCATGTACCACCTGATGAGCCACCTGGACCTGGTCGACGGCGTCCTCTACCCGCTCGGCGGGTTCGCCGCCCTCGTCGATGCCCTGGAGGCCACGGCACGCCGCGCCGGCGTCGACATCCGCACCTCCTCCGAAGTGACACACATTGCCACCGCGGATACACGGACTGGCGGCCGGAGGCGCCGGGCCTCCGTGAGCGGCGTCGACTACACCGGCGCGGACGGAGCACCCCGCACGCAGGCGGCCGACGTCGTCGTGGCCGCCGCCGACCTCCACCATGTGGAGACGACGCTTCTGCCACCGGAACTGCAGACCCATCCCGAGCGGGTCTGGGCGTACCGGGACCCCGGGCCCAGCGCCGTACTGGTCTGCCTGGGCATCAGCGGAAGACTCGACGAGCTGGCACACCACAACCTGCTGTTCACGGCGGACTGGAAGGACAACTTCGGTCGCATCCACAACGGGGGCGACCTGAATCCGGAGACGTCGATCTACGTGTGCCGGCCCAGCGCCACCGACCCGGGCGTCGCCCCCGAAGGGGATGAGAACCTGTTCATCCTGGTGCCCGCGCCGGCCGTTCCGGCGTGGGGGTCCGGCGGGCCCGACGGCTCCGGCTCGGCCCGCGTGGAGGCCGTGGCCGACGCCGCCATCGCCCAGCTGGCCGATTGGTCCGGTGTCGCAGGGCTCCGCCAACGGATCGTGGCCCGGCGCACCTTCGGACCGGCCGACTTCGTGCAGAACGTCAACGCGTGGAAAGGCAGTGCCCTCGGGGCGGCCCACACCCTGCGGCAGAGCGCGTTCCTGCGTCCCGGTATACGCAGCCGCCACGTGGAGGGGCTGTTCTACGCCGGCAGCTCAGTCCGCCCGGGAATCGGCGTGCCGATGTGCCTGATCAGTGCCGAACTGGTGCTCAAGGCGGTGCGCGGCGACCGCCGCACCGACCGCTTGCCCGAGCCAGCAGTGGTGGGAGCCTGAGATGGTCTATCTGCTCCTTTTGCTGGTCCTTGTGGCGTGCATGGCCCTGCTCGACGCGCGGTTCCGCCTGTTTTTCTGGGCAAGGCCGGTAGCGGCCGCACTGGTCACGGCGATCGGACTCGGCTATTTCCTCAGCTGGGACCTCTGGGCCATCTCGCTGGGCATCTTCCTGCACCGCGAGTCGTCCCTCATGACCGGCATCATGCTCGCCCCCGAGCTGCCGCTCGAGGAACCGGTGTTCCTGCTGTTCCTCGTCTACCAGACGATGATCCTGTTCACCGGCTTCCTCGCCTGGCGCCGCCGTAAGCCGGCGGTCCGCACCGGGTCCCCACCTTCAGCGCAGGCCCGCGCCCCGTGGGAGGCCCGATGAGCACCTACGCCGCATTGAACTCCGCCTTCGTCGGCCTCGCGGTATTGCCGCTGATCGCGGCAGCGGTGTGCGGCCGCCTGCGGCGCCGCACCTGGGGAGCCCTCGGTGTGACCGCCGGCGGGCTGATGCTGCTGACCGCCATCTTCGACAACATCATGATCGGTGCCGGCCTGTTCACTTACTCAACGGAGACACTGGCCGGCCCCCTGGTTGGGCTTGCCCCCTTGGGCGACTTCGCCTACCCATTGGGGGCGGCGATCCTGTTGCCCGCCGCCTGGCTCCTGCTCACCGGGGACGAGCGCACGTCGCCGCCCGGCGACCGGAAGGACCAATGATCGACCTGCTGCTGACCTCGCGACCGGTTTCCTGGGTCAATACGGCCTACCCGTTCGCCGCCGCCTATCTGCTGTCCCCCGGAGGACCCACTTGGGTCCTGGTCGTCGGCACGGTCTTCTTCCTCTTCCCGTACAACCTGGCCATGTACGGCATCAACGATGTCTTCGACTACGAGTCCGATCTCCGCAACCCGCGCAAGGGCGGGGCGGAAGGGGCAGTCGTCGACCGGTCGCGCCACCGCGGCATCCTGTGGGCGTCGGGCATCACCGTCCTGCCGTTCGCCATCGTCCTGTCCACCCAGGGAGCGGTGGCCGCCAACATCGCGTTGCTTCTGTCGCTGGCCGCGGTCGTCGCGTACAGCGCTCCACGGCTGCGCTTCAAGGAACGCCCGTTCCTGGATTCGGCCACCTCGAGCACGCATTTCGTCTCCCCGGCGGTCTACGGGCTGCTGCTCGGCGGGGCCGAATTCACCGCAGGACTCTGGTGCCTCGTGGCCGCCTACTTCCTCTGGGGCATGGCCAGCCACGCCTTCGGCGCGGTGCAGGACATCATGCCCGATCGCGAGGCCGGGCTGGGCTCGGTGGGAACCGTGCTGGGGGCCCATACGACCGTGGCCGCGGCCCTGGCGGCCTACTGCGGGGCGGGACTGCTCATGCTCGGCACCGCGTGGCCGGGGCCGCTGGCCGCGCTGCTGGCCGTGCCCTATGTGGCCAACGTGCTGCCGTTCCTGCGGCTGGACGACGCCGGATCGGGCGCGGCCAACCGGGGCTGGAAGCGCTTCTTGTGGCTGAACTACGCCACCGGGTTCCTGGTCACGCTGTTGCTCATCTGGTACGTGGCGGTCCGATGACCTCCATCGTCTGGTTCCGCGATGACCTGCGCCTGGCAGACAACCCCGCCCTGCTGGCCGCCGTCGCCGACGGTCCGGTGGTGGCGGTCTACATCCTGGACGAGGAATCCAAGGGCATCCGGCCCCTCGGGGGCGCCGCCCGCTGGTGGCTCCACCAGGCCCTGGGCGACCTGGGGCGTGGCCTGGCCGCGCTCGGCATCGAGCTGGTCCTGCGCCGCGGGCCCGGAGCCCGGGAGATCGCCGCAGTAGCCCGGGACAGCGGGGCGGGCGCGGTGTACTGGAACCGCAGGTACGGCCATCCCGAACGCACGGTAGACACCCAGGCCAAGGCGGATCTGCAGGTCGCTGGTGTCCATGCCGAGAGCTTCCAGGCCACGCTGCTGCACGAGCCCTGGACCCTGCAGACCGGCCAGGGCGGCCACTACCGCGTCTTCACGCCGCTGTGGAACCGGCTCCGCGAGCTGGAGATCCGGCATCCGCTGGATCCGCCGGAGCAAGCCGGCCACGACGACCGCGCTCCGGGGCGCCCCATCGACGGCGATGACCCGCATAGCTGGGGTCTCGTCGACACCGCACCGGACTGGGCGGCGAAGCTGGGGGACCACTGGACCCCGGGGGAGGACGCGGCCTGGGGTCTGCTGGAGGAGTTCACCACCGGGGCGGTCCGGGATTACGGCCAGGGCCACGACATCCCGGGGATTCGCGGGACGAGCCGCCTGTCGCCCTATCTGCGGTGGGGCCACATCAGCCCGTTCCAGCTCTGGCATGCCCTGTCCTCCGGCCCCGCAGCCGCGCAGCCCGGGGCACAGGCGTTCCTGCGGCAGCTGGGGTGGCGGGAGTTCTGCTGGCACCTGCTGTACCACCATGCGGGCCTGGCGACCACGAACATCAGGCCGGCCTTCGACCGGTTCCCCTGGCGGTGGCCGGATCGGCCCGGCAACCAGACGCCGGAGGCCCTGCACGGGGAGCTCCCGCCCGCCGACCGTGCCCTGGAGGCCGCCACCGAGCCCGTCGACGCCTGGAAGGCCGGGGCCACCGGAATTCCGATGGTCGATGCCGGGATGCGCGAACTCTGGGAGACCGGGTGGATGCACAACCGCGTCCGGATGCTGGTCGCCAGCTTCCTGACCAAGAACATGGGCATCCATTGGCAGGTGGGGGAACAGTGGTTCTGGGAGACGCTCGTCGACGCCGACGAGGCCTCGAACCCGGCCAACTGGCAGTGGGTGGCCGGTTGTGGCGCCGATGCCTCGCCTTTCTTCAGGATCTTCAACCCGAACACCCAGGCACGGCGCTTCGACGTGCACGGGACCTATGTCAGCCGCTGGGTTCCCGATGCGCTGCTGCCGGGGTATCCGGAACCGATCGAGGACCTGGCCGGGTCCCGACGCCGTGCCCTGGACGACTACCGTGCCATCCAGGGCAGCTAGGCGGGCTACTTCAGCCGCGTCAGCGTTCCACCGGTGAAGTACGCGGGGTGCCGCCAGCGCATGTAGAACATCACGATGACCCCGAGCAGCAGGACCGAGACGCCGAGGATGAACACCATGCCGAGTCCGGCGATGTTGCTCCCGGATCCGTAGTCGGGGTCCATCGAGTCCACCGCGGTCTTCACGAACATGACCAGCAGGATGACCCCGCCGATCAACGGTGCGACCAGCTTGAAGACCACTGCCCGGACGCTGGAGAACAACTGGCGGCGGAAGTACCAGACGCAGGCCAGTGCCGTCACGCCGTAGTAGAAGCAGATCATCATGCCCAGGGCGGTGATCGTGTCCCAGAGTGCGTTTTCGGACAACGTCCGGGTGACGACGTAGAAGGCTGCGGCCGCAACGCCGGCGGTGATCGTCGCGGTCGAGGGGGATTTGAAGCGCGGCGAGACCTTGCCGTAGCCCGGGGGCAGGGCCTTGTAGTAGCCCATGGCCAGGATCGTGCGGGCCGGGGAGACGAAGGTGGACTGCAGCGACGCGGCCGATGAGGAGAGGATCGCCAGCGACATCAGGATCGCGAACGGTCCCATCACCGGGCCTGCGAGGACCGCGAAGATGGACTCCTGGTTTTCGGGGTTTCCGGCGCCCAGCCCGGTGTCGCCGATGCCCGCGAAGGAAATGACCGACAACGAGACGATCATGTAGATGGCCATGATGACCAGCACGGTGAGGGTGGCGGCACGGCCGGGGACCTTGTCCGGGTCCTTGGTCTCCTCGTTCATGGTCAGGGTGACGTCCCAGCCCCAGAAGATGAAGATGGACAGCGAGACCCCGGCGGCGAACCCGGTGAGCGAGCCGACGCCGAAGGGGTTGAACCATTCCCAGCTGATGGGGGTGGCGTCGAAGGCGGACCCGTTGGCCACATGCGAGAACGCGGCGATCGCGAACCAGCCGAGCACCAGGAGCTGGAAGGCGACGAGCACGTACTGGAACGACTTCGTGGTCTCGATCCCCCGGTAGGAAATCCAGCAGGCTCCGGCGATGAACACCAGGGTCGTGGCGATGTTCAGCCACAGCACGTCGGTCAGGTCGGCCAGTTCCGGCCGTCCGGTGATCTGGGCGAGCATGAGGTAGAAGAAGTCGACGGCGACGGCGGCCAGGTTGGACAGGACGATGATCGTTGCGGCGATCAGCCCCCAGCCGCCCATCCAGCCGATCCAGGGGCCGAAGGCTCGGGTTGCCCAGGTGAACGACGTGCCGGAGTCGGGCATCGCGCTGTTCAGCTCCCGGTACCCCAGGGCCACGAGCAGCATCGGGATGAACCCGGCGATGAAGATGGCGGGCAGGTGCGTGCCGACCTCGGCAACCGTCGGGCCCAGGGCGGCGGTCAGCGTGTAGGCCGGGGCGATGCAGGAGACGCCGATGACCACGGCACCGAGCACCCCCACCGCTCCCTTGCTCAGGCCCTTCTCCCCCAGGCCTCCGGTCTGGTCGACGGCGACGCGCCCTTCGGGGCCCGTACCGGATTCGATGTGAGTCATGGTTTGCTCCTAGGCCCCGACGGGGGCCGGCGGCTGGTGGTCGCGCGGGACGACGACCAGCGGGACGGTCAGGGTGCGCAGCATGCGCTGTGCGGTGGCGCCCAGGAACAGGCGCCTGCGGTGGGCCAGTCGGCTGGAGCCGACGACCGCAACCTCGTCGCGCTGCCACGGCAGCGCCTGTACGGCTTCCTCGATGTTCCGCCCCTCGGCCACGATCGTTTCGGCTCGGATCCGGGCTTCATGGACGACGGCGGCAACATGGCCTTTCAGCTCGGCCCGCCAGGTTGCCAGCTGGCCTTCGGTGCCTCCGTCCTGGCCCAGCAGGGAGACGACGCGTAGTTCGGCGCCCCGGCGACCGGCCGCGACGGCGGCGGTTTCGACGACGGCGGCGGCACCCGGTCGTGTTCCGATGAAGGCCGTCACTCGATCCAGACCTTGGGGGATGGTCCCGCCGTCGCCGACGGGTGCCATGGCCACCGGGACCGATGCGGAGTGCAGCAAGGCGGTGGCCACCGAGCCGGGGCCCATGCGGGAAGCCAACTTGCCCTGACGGCCGCCGATGACGATGAGCCCGGCCCCGGATTCGCGGGCCAGGTCATCCAGGCCCTCGGCCTCCGACGGCGCGCTGCGGACCACTGCCCGGGCCGAGACGCCGGTGGGCACCAGTTGCAGGGCCTCATTGGCCCAGGCGTCAACCTGCTCGGCGATGATGCTGCGGTAGCCGTGGTCCCCGCCGGGGTAGGTGGCGCTGAAGGGCGTGTGCTCGGGCAGGATCATGGCGATGTCCAGATGCGTGTCCTCGCCATCCCTGGAGAGGCCGCCGCCGAGGGCCAGGGCCAGGCGGACGGCCTCGGCACCCCGGGCGTCTGCGGTGTATCCGACGATGTAGCGCATGCCTCAGCGCTCCCCGAGGGCTGCGTCGATGCGGGCCGCGGTGCGCTTGCCCATCCGCACCGCGCCATCGACATGCTGGTAGCCCTCGCCGGCCAGATCGGAGGAGCTGAAGTAGATCGGGCCGACCGGCTCGTGCTGTTCGGGGCCGAAGCGGTGCAGCCCTCCCAGGTCGTAGCTGGTGGCGTACGCCCCACGCGTCCACTCCTCCGCGCCGAAATCGGATTCGAAGTACACGTCCGGCTCCAACGCCTCGTCGCCGAGGAACGCGGCCAGGTCGGCGAGGATGACCTCGCGTCGGGCGTCGTCCCCGAGCGCGTAGAGGGCGTCTGCCTTCTCGTCCGAGACGAAGCCGACCAGGGTGCCCCGCGGATCATCCAGCAGGGTGTTGTCGTACACCTCCTGGACGTTGCGCGAGGGGCTGAAGCCAGTGCCGGAGAGCCCCTTCTCGCGCCAGAACGGTGTCGGGTAGACGGCGTGGACCTTGATGACCAGTCCCATCGACTGGTGCTGGTGGGTCACGTGCTGGCGACGCGGCATCGGCGGCTCGTAGGAGATCCGCGAGTACAGGTTCGGCGGCACGGCCAAGATGGCCTTTTTCGCGTTCACGGTGACGGTGGCACCGTGGGCGGTGACGCCGCCGTCGTGCCATTGGAGCCTCAGGACCGGGTTCTCCAGGTGCACGGCGTCGCCGAGGCGTTTGGCCAGGGCCTTCGAGACGCCCTGCATGGTGCCGGCGATGCGGCGGTCCAGGATGAAGTCCTCGTCGACGAGGTTCGAGAACGACCCGGCGGAGGCCGCCATGAGCAGGGCCTGCAAGGCGGAGAAGGCGTGGGCCGGCTTGGTCAGCATGCCACCGGCGATGAACAGCCCGATGTTGGTGCAGGCCTCCTCGTTGTCGGAGAGGCCGCGCAGCCAGTGGTGGAACGAGATGGTGTCCAGTTCCCGGGCCCGCGGGTGCTCCCACGGCTTGTCCGGGTCGATTTCGGCGGACAGCTGGTCCATCTCGGCGATGAGCCGGTTGGTCTCCGCGATCGCCTCGGCGCCGATGGGGAAGTCCTCCCCGGTGTATTCGGTGCGGGTGCCGTCGGCGGCGATGAAGACCCCCGCGCCTTCCCGGTAGCGCGGGTAGGTGTCGATGCCCAGTTCGCCGATGAGTTCGTAGAGCCCGGTCTGGTCCGGGGAGATCCACTGCCCACCCAGCTCCAGCGTCGCGCCCTGGACCTCGTCCGTCCAGGTGCGGCCCCCGACCCGGTCGCGGGCCTCGAGGACGGCGACGGTGCGGCCGGCTTGTTGGAGTGCGTGGGCTGCGGTGAGGCCGGAGGGGCCGGCGCCGATGATGACGACATCGCGGTCGATCGTTGCCATGGTTGTCTCTACTTCCTGTCCGTTCACGACTAAATGAATAGAGTTCATTTACTAGAATGATGATAGGACTTAAGCACTGGTTTGTGAAGTGGAGCACAGCAAGGAGTTTTGTGGTGGGAACGGCAACGGGGTCCGCGCCGTCGGCGGAATCCGCCTCGCGGCGCAAGGCGGGGCGCCCCCGCGGAGAGCTGCTCAACCGCTCGAAGATCGCCGGGGCGGCGCTGCGGTTTGTCGGCGATCGGGGATACGATGCGCTGACCATGTCGGCCCTGGCGAAGGCGCTCGGGGTCTCGGCATCGGCCCTCTACAACCACGTTGAATCCAAGCAGGAAGTGCTGCAGCTGGTCCAGGATCGGGTGATGGACGACGTTGATTGCTCGGGCTTCGCTTCCCAGCCGCTGGGGGAAGCGGTGCGCAGGTGGGCCGGGTCCTACCGCGACGTCTTCGCCCGGCACGCGCCGCTGGTCCCGGTCATCGCCGTTCTCCCGGTTTCGGGCTCCCCGCGGACCCTGCAGATGTACGAACAGGTGGCGGCCGGATTCGCCCGAGCCGGTTGGGACCAACAACGGATCGTGCCGGCCATCGTGGCCCTGGAATCGTTCATCTTCGGCTCCGCGCTGGACGCCGTGGCCCCGAAGGACATCTTCAACGTCGACCACGCGGTCGATGACGTCCCCGCCTTCGCGGGGGCGGTGGCCAGCCAGCGGGCCACCGGGGACGACCCCGCCCAGGATGCGTTCGAATACGGGCTGGACGCCCTGGTCCGTGGCCTCCTTGCCGGCGCCGCCTAGCCCCGGAGTGCGGGACGGCTGCTGATAGCGTTAAGTCCGACGACAGTTTCAACCGCCACCTGGGAGTCGCCGTGCATGTGCCGGTCATGTCCTTCGACGCCGACACCACCGCGCGCCCGCTGGTTGGCCCGGTCGAGGCACCGCAGCTCCACTTGATGACGCTCAACGTCCGCCGGCGCATGCCGGAATGGTGGCCACCGCCGGCCGACCGATGGCGGCTCCGCAAGCCCCTGCTCCACCGCCTGCTCACTGCCGAGCGCCCCACCGTCTTGGGCCTGCAGGAGGTCATGCCCGGCCAATCCGAGGACATCCGGGGCATGCTGGGTCCGGAATATGCCCACGTCGGCAGCGGCCGCTCCGCGGCCAGGGGTGGCGAACGGTGCGAAGTGCACTACGACACCCGAAGGCTGCGCCTGGTCACCACCGACATCTGGTGGCTCTCCGCACGCCCCGCCGAGCCGGGCTCGCGCTCGTTCGGCAACCTCCTGCCGAGGATGGTCGTGCAGGTCCGGCTCCAAGACCTACGGACCGGAGTCCGCTTCAACGTGATGACCGTGCAGCTGGACCACCTCAGCCGCCGCTCGCGCGCCTTGTCGGCGCGGCTGCTCCATCGACGGGTGTCCGGCCTGGACGGACCAACAGTGGTCATGGGCGACTTCAACACGGGAGCGAATTCCGGCCCCCACCGGCAGTTGGCCGATGGCGTGGTGTTGGAGGACGCCCTCGAACTGGCCACCCACCGCGTGGGCAGCACCTGCGGCACCTACACCCGATATCGCGCACCGCGCAGGACGGGACGACGACTGGACTGGATCCTCATCACACCCGGCGCCTCGGTGGTGGCCGCGGGAGTGAACCCCACCCGGATCGCCGGGCGGGCCCCCTCCGACCATGAACCGGTCCACGCCGTCGTGGCCTGGGGACCGTCGGTTCCGCCCGCAGACGGGAAGAACCGGGAATGAACGAGCTGATCGTGGCCTTCATGCGACGTCCCGAGACACGCGCTACGCGCGTCGCCGACGGCGTCCGCCTCCTGGTGGCCGCCAGCGTCGTCGTCGCGGCACTGGGCTGGGGTTGGATCCAATTCGCGGTCTTCATGTTGGCACTGCTCGCGGCGCTTGCACCGCGGGCCCTGGCCCTCCCCGGTGTGCTCGATATCGCCACCGGGGTCGCGGCATTGCTGGCCGCGTGGAGCAATGTGCTGGACCTCTACGACAGCGTTCCGGGGTGGGACAAGTTCATCCACGCCGTGCTCGGCGGGCTCGTGGCCCTCCTGGCGGTCATCCTGGCCCAGCGCGCTGGTGCCGCCCCGGAGGCCGGGGCCCGTCGATCCCGCTTGCTGCTAGTGGCCTTCACCGCCACATGTGGTCTGGCAACCGGTGCCATCTGGGAAATGCTCGAGTGGTTCGGGCATACCTACATCGATCCCGCGGTGCATGTCGGCTACGACGACACCATCGGTGATCTTGCGGCCGACGGCCTCGGGTCCCTGGCCGCGGGTGCGCTCTGGTTCCTCCCCTCCAGACCACCCGACGCCCGGCAACAGACCAGGATCCGTGCGGGCCAACGCGAAATGCCGGGGCCATGAAGGGGCAGCAGCGTCCCGGAAGACCGCTCCCCAGGGTCAGCGTCGTGATACCGGTCAAGGACGACGCCCGGAAGCTCCGCCAATGCCTCGCGGCGCTCGCGCGGCAGGACGTGGTGGCCCACGAGGTGATCGTTGTGGACAACGCGTCGAGCGATGACAGCGCGTCGGTGGCCCACGCCGGCGGGGCACGAGTCATCGCGGAACCGCGGGTCGGCATCGGCATCGCCAGCGCCGCCGGCTACGACCAGACCAGGTGCGAGGTCATTGCCCGCCTCGACGCGGATTCGCTGCCGGGGCCCGGGTGGGTGGCCGCCGTGGCCCGGCAGTTCGCGGCCGACTCGGAACTGGATGCCGTCACGGGACCCGCGCGATTCAACGACGGGCCTGCCGTCCTGCGCCGGCCGGCGATCTTCGTGTACCTCGTCCCCTACTTCGTCCTGACCAGCCTGGCCCTGGGGCATGCGCCACTTTTCGGCTCCAATATGGCGTTCCGCCAGAGTGCCTGGCGTGAGGTGCGTGAGGGCCTGCATCTGGAGGACTGGCTGGTGCACGACGACGTGGACTTGTCGTTCCATCTGGGCATCGGGCACTCGGTCCGCTTTTGCCCGTCGATCGTCGTGGGCATCTCCATGCGTCCGTTTTCCGACGGTGGCGGTCTCCTGCGCTTGCGGCGTGGCTTCCACACGATCTTCCTGCATTGGCCGGACGAGACGCCCTGGCGGCGGATCGCCCGACGCGTCCGGCGTGGCACCCGCCGATGGGCGGGCCCACGAGTGGGATGACCGGCCGGCTAGCCTCGGTGGGGCTGCTCGCGGGCCCGGGAACGGACTAGTAGCCGGGGTTGGTCATCATGGCCTGCAGCATCTCGGAGTTTCCGGAGTTGTAGGCCAGCCAGAGGACCCCGCCACTGAGCGCGACGACGACGCCGCCCCACACGGCGCCGACCTTGGCCAGGAACCGGGCCTCGTCGCGCTTGATGGAGAGCTTGTCCGCCTTGAAGTCATCGCGGAGGCGCTCCAACCGCGCGACCGGGGAATCGGTGATGCGCGGCGTCATGTCGACCAGCGAATTCGCCGCCCAGTCGGTACGGCCACCACGCAGGCGGGCGATGGTGATGTCGTGCTTGCGGTTCTGCAGGAGTCCGGTGATGCTGTCGCCGTGGCGCGCCAACAGGATGTCCTCGCCCAGGTGCAGGGCCTTGTCCGACACCAGACCCTGACGTGTTGGCGCTCCGCGCATGACGACACTCCTTCCGGCCGAACAAGCCGCACTTTGTGAAAACTTTCCCTTACAACCAAAATACGCCGGTTTCAGCGAACCGAACAGGGCAGGGGACCGCCATGCGGCCAATCTCACAGCCGGGTGTGGTGCGTGCCGCAGCGGCTCATCGGCTGGTGAAGTGCCAAATGACGCCGATGGTCCACACCGATCCGGCCAGGGCGGCGCACCCGAATTCGACGAGGATGCCGATGCCGGTGGACTTCAGGGTGGCGGCACTGGCCCGGAGCGCGGAAGCCAGGTCCCGCCGTCGTGCATACTCGGCCAGCAGCAGCCCGACGCCGAAGCCGACGAAGAGGCCCACCACGGGGATCAGGAACATCCCGGCGATCCCCGCGGCCACCGCGACGAGGATCGTTCCGCGCGGGATCTGCTGGCGTTTCATGCTGCGGCCGGTCAACACCGCCGACGCGGACCACCCGACCGCGGCCAGGGCCATGCCGACGCCGGCGCAAACCCAGGCTGCGGGGCTGCCCAGGATCCACGCCCACCCCAGCAGCGTGAGGATCGTCAGCAGGCTGCCGGGTAGCACCGGGTAGACCGTGCCGACCACGGAGACGACAAGCAAAAGGCCGGCGACGACGGAGACCAGGATCTGTGTGTCCACGACCCCAGTCTGCCAGCATCACCGGCCCCGGAACGGCTTTCGGTCAGAGGTTGACCTTGACGTCGCCTTCCTTCTTGAGCTTCTCGACCAGGGTCTGCGTCGCCTGGTTCTCCTTCTGCTGCTCGACCTGCTGCTTGAGCTGCGGCTTCACGTCCTTGTACTTCGGCATCGCCTGCGCGGATCCGCCACTGGCGCCGCCCTGCTGGGACTGGGCCTCCTTGGCCTGCTGGTAGGCGGCCTTCAGCTCCTTCTCGCTGGCGGTGAAGGTTCCGAGCTCCTTCTTGATGACCCCTTCGACCTCGACCTGCTGCCTGAGCTGCTCGTCCACGGTCTTGCGGTCCATGCCCTGCTTCTTCAGGGCCGCCAGGAATTCCTTGGAGCTCATCTTGTTCGTCTTCGCAGCGTCGGCCAGGGCCTTGTCCATATCGGCCTTGCTCGCCTTCAGCCCGGTCTTTTCCGCGCGCTGCATCAGCAATTCGGATCCGACCATCGCCTCGGCGGCCTGCTTCTTCAGCTCCGTCTGGTCGGAGATGCCCTGGCCGGACATCTGCGCCTGCATGGCCGCCTGCTGGAACTGGCTCTTGTAGACGCTGGTGAACTCGTCCTTGGTGATGTCCTGGCCGTTGACCGTGGCCACGACGTCCGGGATCCCGTTCAGATCGGGCGACGGAGCGGCGGCCTGCTCGCTGCCCGCAGCCTGCGAGGAGGGCGCCTGCGACGACCCGGCAGCCTCGTCATTTCCGCCGCTGCCGCAAGCAGTGACCAGGGAAAGCGACCCCACCAGTGCCAGTGCGGCCATCATCTTCTTCTTGTTCACGTGCTACCTCCTGAGGTATTCGAATCCCGACGAGGCTAGCAACACGACCTGAACGGAGTCTGGACATACGGCCCGGAACCATGGTTTTACGCTCTCCGCCAAGTCCGGAACCGGTCCGCGCCACCGGGAGTTGGGCAGACCAGACGTGGAACGAGGACCCGCGCACCGCATGGCACGACCGAGGAGGAGTACCACGATGGGCATGTTCAACAAGCTGGTGAACCAGGGCAAGCAGATGGCCGGGAAGTACGTCCGCGAGCAGCTGGCCGAACGCCAGGGCGGCCGGCCCGCCGGCCCGACAGCACCGCAACGGAACCAGCACCCCGGATGGCAGGACACTCGCGGACCCCGGACGGACACCGCCCCCCGTCCGGCCACGGGGACGGGAGCGGGGCCGGCGCCGACGGAGGACGAGGCGGCCATCGCCAAGTACCGGTACATGCTGCGGACCGCTCCGCCGGAGGACATGGAGCGCGCCCACGCCGAGGCCTTCTCCCGGCTGACGCCCGCCCAGCGCGATGCGCTGCAATCCGGCCTGGGCGACGAGTTGCCCGCCGGCGAGCGCCCCCGCTCGAACCGCCCCGAGGACCTGGCCCGCTCGGCCACCCGCGCCGAGGTGGCCCGCCCCGGGTTCATGGAACGCCTCCTCGGCGATGGCGGACGCACCGGATCCCGCGGGCCGGGACGCGGGTTCGGCGGCCTGGCCGCCGGGGCCGCCGGGGGAATCGGCGCCGGACTGCTGGCCGGCGTGGCCGGCGGGTTCATCGGCAGCGCCATCGCGGGCCCGCTGCTGGATGGCTTCTCCGGAATCGGCGACGGATTGGCCGGTGCCGCCGACGGGCTGGGCGAGGGGCTCGGTGACGTCACCGGCGGGCTCGAGGAGTCTGCCGCAGGCCTGGGAGACGCCGCCTCCGGGCTGGGGGATTCCGTGGCAGAGGGCGGCGAGGCGCTCTCGGGTGGCGGCCTGCTCGATGGCCTGCTGGGCGGCGGAGGCGAGGGCTTCCTGGGCGGCGGCGGGGACGGGTTCTTCGGTGGCGGGGCCAACGACTGGGAACTCTAGTCGTCATGGATTGTTGAACAATCTGCCGTCTTGATGCATGCTTGGGAGACCAGCAAAAGAGACGGAGATCACGGTGAGCAGCATCGACCTGAACAGCGACGTGGGCGAGTCCTTCGGAAATTGGACCATGGGCGACGACGCGGCCATCTTCCAATCCGTATCCAGCGCGAACGTCGCATGCGGGTTCCATGCCGGGGACCCGTCCACCATGGGCCGGACCTGCCGCGACGCGGTGGCCGCCGGGGTGGTGATCGGCGCCCACGTGGCCTACCGCGACCTGGCCGGGTTCGGCCGCCGCTTCCTGGACTGCTCCCCCACCGAGCTCGCCGATGACGTGCTCTACCAGCTCGGCGCGCTCGACGCCGTGGCGCGGGCCGCGGGCGGTTCCATCCGCTATGTCAAGCCGCACGGGGCCCTCTACAACACGATCGTCCACCACGAAGCGCATGCCCAGGCCGTCGTCGACGCCGTGAAGGCCTTCGGCACCGACCTGCCCCTGCTGTTGCTCCCCGGCTCCGTGGCGCTGGCCCGCGCCGAAGCCGCCGGATTGCGCGCGGTGGCCGAGGCCTTCGCCGACCGCGCCTACAACCCGGACGGCACGCTGGTCTCCCGCCGCGAGGACGGGGCCGTCCTGCACGACCCCGACGTCGTCAGCGCGAACATGGTGCGCCTGGCCACCGAGGGGACGCTGACCGCCCGCGACGGGTCCACGCTGGACATGCCGGCGGAAAGCATCTGCCTGCATGGCGACACCACCGGTGCCGTGGCCATGGCAGCCGCCGTCCGCAAGGGCCTGGAAGACGCCGGGGTCACGATCGGCTCCTTCGCATGAGTTCACCGGCAGTGCGCTGGGCCGGACCACGCACCCTCCTGCTCCAGCTCGGCGACCTCGACGAGGTCGTGGCCCTGCACGCCCGGCTGGCGCACTCCCCGCTCCCCGGGCAGGTCGAGGTGCTGGCGGCCGCCGAGACCGTCATGCTGGCCTTCGACACCCGCGCCCACGCGCTCGCCGCGCCGGCCGCCGTCCAACGGCTCGGGCACGCGGTCGACGCCTCCGCCGCCGGCCGGGAGATCACGCTGGATGTGGTGTACGACGGCGAGGACCTCGCCGAAGTAGGCCGCCTCACCGGTCTCGGGACCGACGGCGTCATCGCCGCACACACCGGACAGGCCTGGACCGCCGCGTTCGGCGGCTTCGCCCCCGGGTTCGCCTACCTCCACGGTGACAACGAGTCCCTCGCCGTCCCCCGCCGCGACACCCCGCGCACCGCGGTGCCCGCCGGCTCCGTCGCCCTGGCCGGGCCCTTTGCGGCCATCTACCCGGCCCGCTCCCCCGGCGGCTGGCAGCTGATCGGCCACACCGACGCCGTCATGTGGGACCTGGACCGCGAACGCCCGGCCTTGGTGCGCCCCGGGGACATCGTGCGGCACCGGGCGGTCCGCGCATTCGTGGAGGTGCGCGACACCGCCGGCGACGCACCTGCCGCGGCACCGGTCGCCGCCACCGAACCAACCCGCGCCTCCGGCACCGCGCTGACCGTGCTCTTCCCCGGCCTGCAATCGCTCGTCCAGGACCTCGGCCGTCCCGGCCTGGGCGACCTCGGGGTGCCGGGCTCCGGAGCCGCCGACACGGCCTCCGCCCGACAGGCCAACCGCCTGGTCGGCAACACCCCCGGCGACGCCGTGATCGAGACGCTGCTCGGCGGCCTGCAGGTCCGGGCCGTCGGGGCACTGGTCCTCGCCCTCGCCGGCTCCGCCGAGGCGGCGTCCATCACCGGACCGCACGGTGACCGGGACGTGCCCCCACGCGCCCCGTTCGCCCTGCACGACGGCGAAACCCTCACCCTGGATGACCCGGGGCCGGGCCTGCGCAGCTACCTTGCCGTCCGCGGCGGGCTGGCAGTGGCCCCGGTGCTGGGCAGCCGCTCCACCGACACGCTCTCGGGCATCGGTCCCGCCCCGCTGGCCGCCGGCGTCTCGCTGCCCATCGGCCCCGCGGGCAACGGCCATGTGGTCGGGAACCCCGAACCGGCCTCCACCGGCACCCCGACGGACGGTGCCCTCACCCTGCGCGTCACGTCCGGCCCCCGGGCCGACTGGTTCGACGACGCGGCGCTCGAGGCCCTCTGCGATGCACCGTGGACCGCCGGCACGCAATCCAACCGGATCGGCGTCCGGCTCGAGGCCGGCGACGGGCAGGCCCCACTGAAGCGCACCCGCTCCGGGGAGCTGGCCAGCGAGGGGACCGCCACCGGATCCCTCCAGGTGCCGCCGTCGGGCCTGCCGGTGCTCTTCCTCGCCGACCACCCGGTGACCGGCGGGTACCCGGTGATCGCCGTCGTCGTCCCCGAGGACCTCCCCGCCGCCGCACAGGCCGCCCCGGGTACCGCCATCCGCTTCCAGCTCGTCGACCCCGACACCCTGACCCCCCAAGACACCACCGAAGGAACCCGCCCATGAAAAAGGTCCTGATCGCCAACCGCGGGGAAATCGCCGTCCGCGTCATCCGCGCCTGCTCCGATGCGTCGCTCGCCTCGGTCGCCGTCTACTCCGACCCGGACGCCGACGCCCTCCACGTTCGCCTGGCCGACGAGGCCTACGCGCTGAACGGCTCGGCCAGCGCCGATTCCTACCTGGACGTCGCCAAGCTGCTCGGCGTCGCCGCCGCCTCCGGGGCCGACGCCGTCCACCCCGGCTACGGGTTCCTCTCGGAGAACGCCGACTTCGCCCAGGCCGTCCTCGACGCCGGGCTGACCTGGATCGGCCCGACCCCGCAGGCCATCCGCGACCTCGGCAACAAGGTCACCGCCCGGGAGATCGCCGTCCGCGCCGGCGCCCCGCTGGTCCCCGGCAGCGAGGGGACGCTGGCGGACGCGGCGGCGGTCCACGCCTTCGCCGCCGAGCACGGCGTCCCGGTGGCCATCAAGGCCGCCTTCGGCGGCGGTGGCCGCGGGATGAAAATCGCCCGCCGCATCGAGGACATCGACGACGCCTTCGAATCAGCGGTCCGTGAATCGACCGCCGCATTCGGCCGCGGCGAATGCTTCGCCGAGCGCTTCCTGGACCTGCCGCGCCACGTGGAGGCCCAGGTCCTGGCCGACACCCACGGCAACGTCGTGGTCGTCGGAACCCGCGACTGCTCGCTTCAGCGTCGCAACCAGAAGCTCGTCGAGGAGGCACCGGCACCATTCCTCACCGACGACCAGCGCTCGCGCATCCACGAATCCGCCAAGGCCATCTGCCGCGAGGCCGGCTACACCGGCGCCGGAACCGTGGAGTACCTGGTCTCCCCCGACGGGATCATCTCCTTCCTGGAGGTCAACACGCGCCTGCAGGTCGAGCACCCGATCACCGAGGAGACCGCCGGGGTGGACCTGGTCGCCGAGCAGTTCCGCATCGCCGACGGCCTGCCCCTCTCGCTCACCGCGGATCCGGAACCGCACGGCCACGCCTTCGAATTCCGGCTCAACTGCGAGGACCCCGCCCGCGGCTTCCTGCCCTCCCCCGGCACCATCGAGGCCTTCGAGGCACCCACCGGCGCCGGCGTGCGCGTGGACACCGGGGTGCGCTCCGGCTACACCGTGCCCACCGAATACGACTCGCTGCTGGCCAAGCTCATCGTCCACGGCGCCGACCGCCAGCAGGCGCTGCGCCGGGCCCGGGCGGCGCTGGACGAACTGGTCATCAGCGGGCTGCCCACCGTCATCCCGTTTCACCAGGCCGTCGTCCGCCACGAGGATTTCACCGCCACCGACCGCTTCGGCGTCCACACCACGTGGATCGAGACCTCCTTCGCCGACGAGCTGGCCGCCTCCCCGTATCTTGCCGCCGCCCGCCCCGGCGCCGAACGGGAAACGCTCACCATCGAGCTCGACGGCAAGGCGGTCCAGCTCGGCCTGCCCGCCGCGCTGCTCGGCGCCCTGCGCGGTGGTGGTTCCCGGCACGACGCCGGTGCCTCCTCCGCGGACATCGTCGCCTCTGGCGAGGGTGCCGGGCAGGGTTCGGGCGACGGCACCGAACTCACCGCCCCGATGAACGGCAACCTGGTCAAGTGGGTCGCCGCGGAGGGTGCCGAGGTCGCCGCAGGCGACCCGGTGCTGATCCTGGAGGCGATGAAGATGGAGACCACCGTTCCCGCCCACCGTCCCGGCACCCTGGCGCGCGGTGGCACCGAGCCGGGCACCGCCGTCGTGCAGGGGCAGTCGTTGGGAACGATCAGCTGACCGCCGTGCGGCCCGGGCACCGCGCCCGGGCGGTAGATTGGAGCCATGCCCATGAACGCCCTGCTGGATGACCTGCACGCCGACGAATCGCGGCACGCCCACACCGGCGCATGGATCGCCGCGGTGCTGCGCCGGCGGATTGCGCAGGGCCGGCTGACCCCGGGCTCGAAGCTGTCGGAACAGTCGCTCTCGGAGTCGCTCGGCGTCTCGCGCAACACCCTGCGGGAGGCCTTCAGCACCCTGGCCGGCGAGTCCGTGGTGGTGCGGATCCCCAACCGGGGCGTCTTCGTGGCCTCCCCCGGAGCGGAGGAGGTCCGCGAGATCTACCGGGTGCGGCGGATGATCGAACCGGCTGCCGTCCTCTGGGGCACTCCGACCGAGCAGGATCTCGACGAGATGGACACCATCGTGGCCCGCGCCCAGCAGGCCCGGGCCGTCGGTTCGGTCCCGGACATGGCCGATGCGAACCAGGCCCTGCACCAGGCGGTCATCCGGCTGACCGGCAGTTCATCGCTGCACGTGCTGATGGAGCGTGTGCTGGCGCAGATGCGCCTGGTCTTCCACGCCATGTCCTCCGCCCCCGATTTCCACACGCACTACGTCCAGCGCAACGTCGACATCGTCTCCCGGCTCCGTGCCGGCCGGCCCGCCGAGGCCGCCGAGGTGTTGCGCGGCTATCTCGACGATGCCGAAGCGGAGCTGCTGGGCCACCTGGAAGCAGCCACCCCGCCGCAGCACCCGACCAAAAACTGACGGAGGCCACCCCCATGCGCTTGCCCCGGATATTGGGCCTCGTCCTCGCCGGAGGACAGGGCTCCCGATTGGGCGCGCTGACCGACGAGCGGGCCAAGCCCGTGCTGCCCGTCGGCGGCACCTACCGGCTGATCGACATCTCGTTGTCCAACCTCGCGCACGCACACATCAGCGACGTCTGGATCATCCAGCAATACCTCCCGCACAGCCTCAACGAGCACCTGTCCAACGGCCGCCCCTGGGACCTGGACCGCACGCACGGCGGGTTGCGGGTCCTGTCCCCGTTCGAGGGCGCCGATGGGGCGGGCTTCGCCCAGGGGAACACCGACGCGCTGAACCGGCAGAAGCAGCTGATCCGCGAATTCGATCCGGAACTCGTCCTGATGCTCAGTGCCGACCACCTGTACACGCTGGATTTCCTGGACCTGCTCGACACCCACCGGGACCGCGGTGCCGACCTGACCATGGCGACCACGCTCATCGACGAGAGCCCGTCGCGCTACGGCGTCGTCACCACCGACGACGACGGCACCGTCACCGCCTTCGACTACAAGCCGCAGGATCCGCCGGGGAACCTGGTGGCCATGGAGGTCTTCCTCTTCGACGCCGCCAGCCTGCTCACCGCCCTTGACGAGCTGGAGGCGGACGGCGCCGACCTCGCGGACTACGGCGAGGACCTGTTGCCCTGGTTCGTCGAGCACCGCCACGTGTCCGAACACCGGCACAAGGGCTACTGGATGGATTTGGGCACCCTGCAGTCCTACTGGACCGCACACCTGCAGCTGCTCGATGGGAACGGGGCCGAGCTGGACAACCCCGACTGGCCGATCCTCACCGCCCAGCCCCAACTGGTGCCGGCGCGGATCCACGCCACCGCCCAGGTGGAGGATTCGATGGTCGCTGCAGGCGCCGACGTGAGGGGCACCGTCATCCATTCGGTCATCGGCCCCCGCGCCGTCGTGGAAAGCGGCGCAACGGTTCGGCACAGCGTCCTGCTCGACGGGGTGCACGTGGCCTCCGGGGTCACCCTGGAGAACGTCATCGCCGATGCCGGGGCGCACATTTCCGGCGGCAACCGGCGCGGCACCGACGGAGCGGTGACACTCATCGGCGCCGATGGCCTGGTCAGCACCACCGAGGACTTCGACCGCTCGGCCACCCTGCCCCGCGGCTTCTGAGGACGACGGCGGCTGCCGGGCTTCAGGGCGAAACCTCGTCCAGCGCCCGGTTACGCGTGTGCGTGGTGAATTGGGCGATCACCGCGGCGACGACGAGGAAGGCCGAAATCAGGATGAGCGCCCCCAGGATCGACAGGTGCGGCAGGAGCGGGGCGATCACGAGGACCCCGATGCCACCACCGATGTGCCCCACCCCGTCCACCAACGCGAATCCGGTGGTCCGTGCACGCGTCGGGAAGCTTTCGGCAGTCATCGCATAGGTGGGTGAGACCCACATGTTGAAGCCGGCGAAGATCAGGATGGAGCCGATGAAGGCGATCACGATCTGAACCCCCGCCAGGGCCACGAGCACCGCCCCGATCAGCGTCACGACGGCGGCGATCGGCAACCAGTACCTGCGTTCCAGGCTCTCGACGATGAACGACATGATGATGGCCTCGGCGAGGAAACCGAAGGCCCCGACCGCGGCAATGACGCCTGCTTCAGGTGGCGGATAATCCATGGCGGTCAAAACGCTCGTGAAGCCCGACGCGTAGGAGTACACCGTGATGTAGCCGATGAACCACAGGCTGAAGAGGAGCAGGATGCGTTGCCGCTACAGCGGATTGGAGAACAGGTCACGGTAGGGCACCTTCGACGGCGGGACGATGGCCACCGGGGCATCCTCGTTCACTGGTTCCGCGAGCGGGCCATGTCGTTCGGCGCGGCGTTCCATCGCCTGCACCACGGCATCCGCATCGTGGAGCCTGCCCTGTCCGACGAGCCAACGCGGCGATTCCGGCAGTTCGAAGCGCAGCACGATGGCGACGACGGCCAGCACGGCGCCGACCCCGTACATCCAGCGCCATCCGCTCTCGAAATCCGGGGTCGCCTGGGCGAACGGCAGCCCCAGTGGCCAGGCGGTGGGAGGTGTCGTCAGCAGCAGCCCGAGCCAGATCCCGAAGACCGCGCCGAGCGCGGACATGATGAAGATGATCGTGGTGAATTTCGCCCGCGCACGCCGGGGTGCCACCTCGTTGATGTAGCTGTTCACGATGGCCAGATCGGCCCCGATGCCGATGCCGGTGATGATGCGGGCGATGTTGAAGTTGACGAAGTCACCGGCGAAGGCGTTGTAGAGGGATCCCAGGCCGGTGATCAGCATCGTGATGAGCAGCATGTTGCGGCGCCCGATCCGGTCGGCGACGGGGCTGAGGACCAGCGTGCCGACGACGTAGCCCAGCAGGTTCAGCACGACGGGGAACGGCAGCTGCCCCAGCGCCGTTTCCGGGGTGCACTGCGGGTCCAGGGCGATGCATGTCTGGATGAACGAGACATTGATGTCGAAGATGTCGTAGAACGTGAACAGGAAGCCCAGCCCGATGATGGCGATGAACGTGTAGGACAACGTTTCCAGTCGTTCGAGCCGCGCGATGATCGTCTGGCCCGACGGGGCAACGGTATTTCCGGGGACGGCCATGATGTGCCTTCGATTCCTTCTGTGCCCCGGGATGTGGTCCGGCGGTACGTGGGTACCGTCGATGCTGGGACCCGGCATGCTGCGCGGGCCCGGGGGCAGGGGCCTGTGGATCGCCGGGGAGTGCTGGCTCAGACCCGGTGTGGAGGCGGTTCCGGCGGATGCAGCTCGGTGCCGTCGTGTGCCTGCGCCCATTCGTCGTCGGTCCGATGGGCGTCCAGGTCCCCCGCGGAGGGTGCCATCGGACGTGGCTGGCGCTCGGTGCGTGGGCTCGTTGATGGCTCCATCACGTCTCCGATGTCGATGCGCGTTCCGGTTTTCATGATCCGAAGCCATCCGAATGGTGTCCAGGCGGGTCTCCACCGCATCGTTCCGGCGCGCACGGTGTCCCGGGAGACGACGACGGCCGGCCTCACCCCTGGAAGAGCGAACGGACGTCCTCGGCGCTGATCGCGGCACCGAAGGCGGCGTCCTCGTCCATCACGGATGAGAACAGCTGCGCCTTCTTGGCCTTGAGCGCCATCACCTTCTCCTCGATCGTGTCCTTGGAGACCATGCGGTAGACCATGACGTTGCGGGTCTGCCCAATCCGGTGCGCCCGGTCGACCGCTTGGTTCTCGCTCGCCGGGTTCCACCAGGGGTCCAGCAGGAAGCAGTAGTCGGCCTGTGTGAGGTTCAAGCCGAACCCGCCGGCCTTCAGGCTGATCAAAAAGACGGGCACCTTCCCGGAGGTGAACGTCTCGATGACCTTCCCGCGGGATCGCGTGCTGCCGTCCAGGTACGCATGGGCGATTCCCGCGTCGTCAAGCCGCTGGGCCACCTTGCGCAGGAAGGACGTGAACTGGCTGAACACCAGGGCGCTGTGGCCCTCGGCGACGATGTCCTCGAGCTGTTCGAGCAGCGCATCGAGCTTGCTGGAGGGCACACCCTCGTACTGCTCGTCGATGAGCGAGGCATCCAGGCTCAACTGGCGCAACATCGTCAGCGACCTGAAGATCTGGAAGCGGTGGGAGTCCATGTCCTCCAGCATGCCCAGCACCTTCTGGCGTTCACGCTGCAGGTGGCGCTGGTAGATGGTGCGGTGTCGCGGTGACAGTTCCAGTTCGAGGACCTGTTCCTGCTTTGGCGGCAGCTCGGTGGCCACCAGTTCCTTGGTCCGGCGCATGATCAGCGGCCGGATGCGACGGCGCAGCTGGGCCAGCCGGTCCCGGTCGCCGTCCTTCTCGATCGGCTTGCGATACAGCTCCTCGAACCGCTTCGCCGAGGGGAACAGCCCTGGGGAGGTGATCGCGAACATGGACCACAGCTCGGAGAGGTTGTTCTCCATCGGCGTGCCCGTGATCGCCAGCTTGAAGCGGGCCGGGAACGAACGGGCCTGGGCGGCGGCCTTCGTCGCCGGGTTCTTCACGAACTGGGCCTCGTCCAGCACCAGCCCCGCCCAGGCGTGGCGGGCATACTCCTCGTTCTCCAGCCGGAACAGTGCATAGGAGGTGACCACGACGTCGACACCTTCCAGCAACGTCGCCAGTCCGGTCCCCGTGCGCTGCAAGGTCTCGGAGACGACGGCGGTGCGCAGCCCCGGTGCGAAACGGTGGGCCTCC
Source organism: Micrococcaceae bacterium RIT 802 (assembly GCA_016892645.1). Lineage (GTDB taxonomy): Bacteria > Actinomycetota > Actinomycetes > Actinomycetales > Micrococcaceae > Arthrobacter_H. Next base: position 127,135 of record JAFEMX010000002.1, on the reverse strand, counting down.
GCGGCCCAGTTCGGCACCACGGAGGTCGGCGCGACGACGAGGAACGGCTGCGCCGCCTCCCCGGAATCCGCGGCCCGCTGCCGGGCGTGGAGCATCAGCGCCAGGGTCTGGAGCGTCTTGCCCAGGCCCATGTCGTCGGCCAGGACCCCTCCGAGCCCGTGGTCGTGCAGGAAGGCCAGCCAGGAATAGCCCTCCTGCTGGTAGCGGCGCAGTGTGGCGGTCAAGCCCGCCGGCGGCTCCGACGGTTCGATCCGCTCCAGTTCCAGCAGCCCGCCGACGGAGGCCTGCCACGACCGGGCCTGCTCCGCATCGGTCGACAGTTCGACGAGTTCATCCCACAAGGAGGCCTGATGCCTGCTGATCCGCAGGCTCTTCGCCTCGTGGTCCTGCAGGGTCCGGGCCTCCTCGATGAGCCGGCGCAATTGCTGGTATTCGGGTTTGTCGAGCGAGAAGTAGCTGCCGTCCGCGAGCAGCAGGTACTCCTCCCCGTGCGCCAGGGCCAGGAACAGCTGGTCGAAGGGGACCTCCGTGTTCCCGAGGTGGACGCGCACGCCGAGGTCGAACCAGTCGCTGGTCTCGGTTTCGTTGGCGCTGACGGAGATTGCGGGGGCGTCGGTCAACTCCACGTAGTCCATCACCTCGCCCTCCAGCACTACCAGCACCCGGTTCAGCGCCTCGAGCCGTGGCAGTGCCTCGGCGGTGAAGCGCGCGGCGTCGACACCGTCCAATTCCACCGGATCGTTGCCGCCCGCCCGGTTGAGCAGCGGCTGCGGGAACACCGGCTGCCACACGGCGGGGAAATCGTGCAGGACCGCGGCCACATCCTGCAGCAGCGCCGCCTCGGCCGCCGCATCACGGTCGGGATCGCCGTTGGGCAGCAGCGGGCTGGACGCGGAACGGTCGCCCAACCTGTAGTCCCAGTCCCAGGCCAATCGCACCCCGGTGACATCCGGGGCACGGCGCGAGCCCGTGCGCCGGAAGTGCGATGCGGTCAACCTCAATCGCGGCGGCTCGCGTTCGGGAACCTGCACGGTACCGTCGCTGGAACCGACTCGCGCCCGGCGCACCAGCTCGGGCATGTACTCGCGCACAAAGGCATCACGGCCGTTCCGTGGGATGTCCAACGGCTTGCCCGCGCCGAGCAGTTGCACGACGACGTCGGGAACCGGGGCATTCGCCGGTGCCAGATGAATGGCGGTCGCCTTCAGGGGCAGGTCGGGCACCTCGTCCCACCAGACCACGCCGTGGCCGGGCCGGCCGATGACGCGCAGCCTCCGTCCGGCCGCGGGCACCCCGTCGGCCGGGCCCGCGTCCATCCGGAACCCGGTGGCCTCGGCCTCGCGCAGGGTCGGGGTGATGCGCAGCTTCCCGCCGGCGTCGACCAGGTCCAGCCCGACGGCGACCGGGTCATGCACTCTCACGGTGGCCGATGCGGCGGACCCGCGCAGCACGATCCCCGCATCCGCGGCGGTGGCCAGCAGGCGCCAGAGCACCGGGGAGGAGAACCGCTCCAGATAGAGGTAGGGATTGGCGTAGGCGAGGCCGTGCAGGGCGTGGAAGTCCTGCATCCAGCGTTCCTGGGCTTCACCGAACTGCAACGGCGTTTGCTGGCCGCCGAAGTAGTAGCCCGCAGAGGCCGCTGTCCCGAAGCCGCCCCAGCGGAGGTTGGAGTAGACCCAACGGCCCTTCTCGTTCATCGTCACGGGCCGCAGCCCGACGGTGAGCTGCTTCTTCCGGCCCCGGCCCGCCGCCTCCACGAGCTCGAACTGCACGCCCAACGGTGCCGGCGTCCGGACCTCGGCGGTGCGGTCCAGGAGAGCCTCGATCTGGCGCTGCCACGGCCGGAGCTTATCCGCCGCCGTCTTCCTGGTCTGGCTCGCCATGGCGGAAGCGGCCAGCAGCAGCGCAGCCGTGTGCTTGCAGCGCTCGTGGACCGGGCAGCCGCAGACTCCAATGGCCGGTTCGAGTCCGCGGGTGTAGGTGACGATGCTGCGGTACGTGTTGCCCCCGGAGCCGCGCACGAAGGCAGAGGCCTGACGGACGTCCGGATCCCACTCGAAGTCCTGCACGCGCCCGAGAAGAAAATACTGCAAGCCCCGATCGAAGGCTTGTCTCCCGACGAAGCGCTGGATCTGGGCGTCGTGCAGCGCAGGCGGCAGGTCGGAATCCACTGGACCAGTCTAGCCGCGGGCCCGCGGACTGATCCGACTATTGTGCCGCGTACCCGCCATCCACGGACCACACGGCACCAGTGACGAATCCTGCGGCATCCGAGGCCAGGAAACTGATGACCTCCGCAATCTCGTCCGGAGTGCCCAGGCGTCCCATTGGCTGGCGAGCCAGCATCTGCGAACGTACAGTTTGATCCAGGCCGACCGTCAAGGGTGTCTCCACGTAGCCTGGGGCGACGGCATTGACCCGGATCCCGGATGAGGCATATCCCAGGCCCGCGGACCGGACCAGATTCGCCACCCCCGCCTTCGCCGCGGAGTAGGGCGCCGATCCAGCCTGTCCCACGAGTCCGAGAATCGATGACACGGCGACCACCGACCCGCTGCCTTGCGCCGACATGTGCCGAAGGGCGTGCTTCAGGGACAACGCCACTCCGGTCAGGTCGATGTCCAGCACCTGCCGCCAATGGTCCATGTCCAGTTCGTGCAGCACCCCCTTGCGTTCGGCGATCCCGGCGTTGGCCACGAGCACGTCCACGGCTCCGCCCAGGCGGGCGGCCTCATCCATGAGCCGGGCGACGGAATCCTCGTCGGTAACATCCGTGCTCACCGCATATGCCAGGCCTCCGCGTCCGGAGATCTGTTCCGCCACCGATGCGGCGCGGGGATCCACATCGCCAATGACCACGGTGGCCCCACGAGCGGCCAGCATCCGTGCGGTCGCGGCACCTATCCCGCCGGCCGCACCGGTGACCACGGCGGTGCGGTCGGCGAAGGACTCTTCCACTGGCGTCATGCCTCGACGATCAGGGCACGTTCCAGGGCGTCCGGCCGTCCGGATTCGGCGGCCAGCGCGGCGATGTCGCGTCCCATCCGGTAACCGAACACCAGACCCGGCCCGATGTGGGAACCGTATCCGGGATAACCGCCCCCGAACGCCGATACCGCGGCCGCGCCCACGGAATACAGCCCGGGAATACGGGAGCCGTCTTCGCGGATGACGGCGTGGTGGTCATCGACGTCGATGCCCGCAAACGTGCCCAGGTCCCCCATCTGCACCTTCGCCGCGTAGTACGGGCCCTTATCCAGCGTGGCCAGGTTGGGATTCGGCTGGTGCTCCATGTCGCCACGGAAGTGGTTGTAGGCGGTCGAACCCCGCCCGAACTCGGTGTCCTCCCCGGCGATCGCGTCGCGATTGAACGTCGCGATCGTCTCCTGCAGCCCGGCCGGATCCACTCCGATCTTGCCGGCGAGCTCCTCCACGGTGCGGCCCTGGTGAAGGTAGCCCATCCACTTGAAGGGGGCCCGCGGGACGGGCCACGGTTTGGCGTAACCGATCCCGTACTTGTCCATCAGCTTCTTGTCGCCGACGATCCACGCATAGGGGGAGTCCTGGCCGGCCTCGTGCCGGAGCATGGCACCGCCGAAGTCGTGGTAGCTCAGCGCCTCATTGCCGAAACGCTTCCCCTTCCGGTCCACTGTGATCATGCCCGGAAGCCCGATCTGGCGCAGATGCGGGAACAGCCGCTGGGCCCCGCTGCGCAGGGACTTGAAGACTGTCACCGGCGCCCAGGAGGCAACCGAGGAGACCTCGGCGTTGATCCGGCCACCGGCGGACATCGCCATCCGGGCGGAACTGCCGTCGTGGCCCTGGGTGGGGGTGAAGTGCTCGGTGCCGTTCGGGTCGTGGGCAAAGTACTTCCGACGCAGCTGCTGATCGCCGGTGAATCCGCCGCCGGCGAGCACCACACCCAGGCTGGCACGCACCGTGCCGGCATGGGGCCCGCCCAGCACCGCTCCGGTGACGGCCCCGCAGTCGTCCCTGACCAACTCCGTGACCGGGGTCCCGGTCCACACACGGACTCCGGCGTCGAGTGCCGATTTCACCATGCGGGTCATCAGCGCGGACCCGTTGGTGCGCTTGAGCGGCTGGCGGTGCACTGCCACGTCAGCCCAGGTCTTCATCAACTTCGACGCCACGTAGGTGAAGGACTTCACCGACTGGTTCGCGTGGAGGAACTGGGTCAGGTCGGGGCCCACTTGCGGCATGTAGCCGAACACCGTGTAGGACCCCAGGTACGGCTGGAGCTCCCGCCGGCGCTCCCCCAACATCCGCACGTCGGCGTCGGAAGGCAGGATCGCCCGCCCGCCGAGCTTTGCCCCGGGCAGGTCCATCTGGTAGTCGGGTGCCTTGTCCGGGTAGCTGAAGATGACGTCGGTGTGGTCTTCGAAGAAGTCGATGGCCTCCGGAACGGTGTCCAGGAAACCGGCGACGGCGGACGCGTTGTAGGTGTCAGGGGCCAGGGCCTTGAGATAGTCCTCGGCTTCGGCACGCGTGTCACCGGCCACAGCGGCACCCTTCGGGTTGCCTGGAACCCAGGCCCAGCCGGCCGAGATCGCGGTGGTGCCGCCAAAATGCGGGGATTTCTCCGCCACGATGACGTTCAGTCCGTCGTGCGCGGCGCGGATCGCGGTCGCCATGCCGGCGACACCGGACCCGACCACCAGGACGTCGCAGCGGATATCGGTCGAGGAATCCCGGGGGCCGGGTGCGGGGGCGGGTGTGGTGGACATGATGTGTCTCCTTCGTCGGGGAGGGAATGGAGGCGGGCGGTTCCGTCAGGGCTTGGCGGTGGCCTTCAGGTACGGCTCCCCCAGTTCCTTGATGGGGGTGTGGGCGGTTTCTCGGGCGCTGATGGCGGCTCCGGCAGCGATCAGGGCACAGACAGCGCCGAAGATGGCCACCGGGACCCATCCGTACGTTCCGTCGGCGAGCAGCAGGCTCCCGATCATGGGCCCGAAGCCGGCCACCAGCAGGCCCAGCTGGTTGCCCATGGCCATCCCGGTGTAGCGGACGGGCGCGGCGAACAGCTCTCCGAAGAACGAGGTCCAGACGCCGTTGAATCCGGAATAGAGGATGGTCATGAACAGCAGGGAGGTGGCAAAGACGACCCAGATGTTCCCGGTGCCCAGCGCCAGGAAGTAGAGGAAGATCGTTGCGGCGCAACCGATCATGGAGGTGATCATGAGCGGCTTGCGGCCCACCCGGTCCGACAGGCGCCCGGCCAACGGCATGAGGACCATGGACAGGCCGATGGCCACCGCGTTGACGGTGAGGATCTCGGTCCTTTCGAAGCCGCCGTGTTTGGTGGCGTAGGACAGGCCGAACACGGTGAACACTGTTTGCATCACGGAGAAGATGGACATCAACAGCACCCGCAGGACATCAAATCCCTGGTACTTCAGCACCTCGCGGGCCGGCAGCTTGCGGACCTCGCCGGCCTGGGCCACTGCCTCCTCGAAGACTGGTGTCTCATCCAGCTTGGTCCGGACCCAGAAGGCGATGGCCAGAACGAACACGGAGAGCAGGAACGGGATGCGCCATCCCCAGCTCATCAGCTGGTCCTCGGGGAGCGCCGTGATCGGGATGAAGACGATCGTGGACAAGACCATGCCCGAGGCATAGCCGGTCATGACGAAGGAGGTGAAGAAGCCTCGGCGGCCCTCCGGTGAGTGCTCGATCGTCAACGATGAGGCGCCCGCGGACTCGGCACCTGCGGAGAAGCCCTGCGCGAGTCGGGCGATGACCAACAAGACGGTGGACCATATGCCGATCTGCCCGTACGTCGGCAGCAGACCGATGCTCAACGAGGCCAGGCCCATGAGCACCAGCGTGAACAACAGGACGTTCTTGCGTCCGAGCCGATCACCGAAGTGGCCCATCACCAAGCCACCCAGCGGGCGGGCGACATAGGCGACGCCGAAGGTCGCGAAGGCGGCCATGGTGGCCACTGCTTGGTTGTCTCCGGGGAAGAACAGGCGAGGGAAGACCAAGGCGGCGGCAGTGCCGTAGATGAAGAAGTCGTAGTACTCCAGCGTGGATCCAAGGAAGGACGCCAGGGCGGCCTTGGCGGGGGTCCGCGGCAACTCCACGTCGTCGGTGGCCATGCTGCCGGTCGGGGTGTCGGTGCCAGGTGTCGGGGAGGGGGAGATGCTCATGACTGGTCCTTAGGTGTGGATCCTGTGGCCGGGGAGGCCAGTTCGAAGTCGACGTAGGCCAGGTCCCGGACGTTCGGCAGGGAGTAGGGTTTGATGGCCTCGTGGAGGGGGTGTGTGTTGTAGACCGCGATGTCCTCGCGTGAGGTGAAGTCGGCGACGATCACGTGGTCCCAGGAGTTCCCGGTGCCCATGATGTCCGGCCCGTGGGTGAGACCGGTCATCCCCGGGATGTTGCCGCGCATGGCATCCAGGCCAGCCGTCCAGGCATCCCGGATCTCGGGCGTGAAGCTGTCCTTCCAGCGGAACATCACGATGTGCCGGATCATGCGGGCACCGACTCGGACCGGGGGGCGACAGCCGACACGTAGTCCGCCGGCTGTCCGGCCAACGTGCGGCCGGCGAGGTAGGACAGCGTCATCAGCGGGCCGAGAGTCGCCCCGGCTCCGGGATAGCCGGCCGCATAGGGGCTCTCGGTGGTGTTGCCCGCCGCGAAGAGGCCGGCAATCGGCTCGCCATCGACATCCAGGACCTGTCCGCGCCCGTTGGTGGCGACGCCGCCGCAGGTTCCGAAGGCACCGTTGACCACTTCCAGTGCGTAGTACGGTCCGCTCTGCAATGGACCGAGGGAGGGGTTGGGCCACTCATTGTCCGAGTCGCCCCAGTACCTGTCGTATTCGGACGTCCCGCGGCCGAAGTCCGGGTCCTCCCCGACAATAGCCTGGGTGTTGAAGCGCTCGACGGTCGCCTCGAGGGCCTCGCTGGGGACGCCGATCCGGTCGGCCAGCCCTTCCAGGGTGGGGGCCTCGATCAGCCACCCGGGAGTTGTCTGGCCGCTGCGGTGGTCCAGAATGCCGTAGCGCTGCAGGTAGGTCTCGTCGAAGACCACGTGGGCCGGGGTGTTGAGCGTCTGGTTGTGGGCCGAGTCCCAGGACTGCAGCACACGGGCGAGATCGTTGTAGTTCTGTGCCTCGTTCGCAAATCGCCGACCGTGGCGGTTGACCATGATGGACCCGGGGCCCTGCCGCTCGAAGCGGAGCAGGGAGCCAACCGGTTCGCCATCGCGCATGGTTCCGGTCACGGACATCGGGGCCCACCAGGCCTCGCGGGTGCCGCGGGTCATGGCCCCGATGCGCTGGGCCATCTTCAGGCCGTCCCCGGTGTTCGAGGGCGGGGAACACATCGTGTACAGGCGGGTCGCCAGCAGTGAATCGGCCAGCTTCCGGTCCCACTCGAATCCGCCCGTGGCCAGCATGACGCCGACGCCGGCATGGAGTTCGGTGCCGTCGTCGAGCACGACGCCGGACACCCCGTCCCCGCTGGTGAGCAACCGCTCTGCGCGGGCGTCGATGGCCAAGTGGACGCCGTTCTCGAGGCAGGCGGCGAGGAGCATGGTGACCAGGGCGTGGCCTTTGGCGGCAAAGCCGGCGTCCTGTCGGGCGTTGAGCTCGTCCCAGGGGAAGCGGAGGAAGGCCCCCCAGTCCTCGTACTCCTGCATGGTGTAGGGGTGTCGGCCATCGCTGCGGACATGCTGGGCGACGTCCCCCAGGGCCTCACGGTAGTTGAACAGGGCCGGTTCCACCGTGCGCCCACCGGTGACCGCACCGGGCAGATCCTGGCGGTAGTCCGGAAAATTGTCCAAGAAGATGAACTTGAGGCCGAGCTCGTTCTCGGCAAACCGAAGCATGGTGTCCCCGTGATCCAGAGCGGCGTCGAGCAGCTCCGCCCGGCCTCGGCCCCGCGCCACTGCGTCGACGTACTGGCGTCCGGCCGCCTTCGAATCATTGAGTCCCGCCTCGCGGGCATGGTGGTTGTCGACGACCCAGAGCATGCCCCCGGAAACGGCCGAAGTCCCGCCCAGGAGTTCGGACTTCTCCAGCACGATGACCGCTTGCCCGGCGCGGGCGGCCGTCGCCGCGGCCGTCAGCGCTCCTGCGCCGGATCCAACCACCACAACGTCGTAGCGGCCGAGATTCTCTCCATTGAGCATTCGCATGATGCGTCCTTCAATCTGCGGGATGTGTGATGCAATGCACATGATCGTGCCAGAGCTCACCGCCGCTCACGGAAGAGATGTTCCGTTCAACTGAACGGCTGTTCCGTTGAATCGAACGGCCAGCGCAGCAGTGCGCTTAGGAACCCAGCGGTGTGCTCCGGCGCTGTATCCCGGTGGGTGCCGGATTAAATCCCAGGCGTCTGGCGATGGCCCGCGCTGCCATTTGCAGCTGGGGGACGAGGTTGGGCAGGTTCTCCTGACCGCGGGGAACGATGGCCGACAGGCTGGCGACCGGGCGGTCAGGGCCGGCGAAAACCGGAACCGAGATGCCGCTCGACTCAGTGACGATAATCCCGGCCATCGAGCAGTAGCCGGAGTGGCGGATGGTGGCCAGGATGCCCCGCAGCTGATCGGGGTTGGTCACGGTCGCGTCGGTCAGCTTCTCCAACCGCCGATGCAGGAACGTCTCCTGCTCATCCTCCGGGGCGTGCGCCATGAACACGAGACCAGCCGAGCACCCGTGCACCGGCAACCGGCCGGCGATCCGCGTGATGTTGACCGTCGATTCCCGGGAGGCCAGTCGTTCGATGTAGAGGACGTCTGTGCCTTCGAGGACACCCAGGGAGACGTGGTGCCCGGTCTGCACCAGCAGGTCCTCCATCACCGGTAGCGCCGCCTCGCGCAGGCTCGAGGCCCGCGAGCCGCGACTGGCCAGTTCCCACAGGCGATGGCCATGACGCAACAGCCCCCCGGCGTCCCGCTCGAGCAGCCCCTCGACCTCGAGTTCGGCCACCAGCCGGTGCACCGTCGACAGGGGCAGGCCCACCGCACGCGCCAACTGGCGCAGGTGCAATGCGGGCTCGTCGTCCGTAAAGGCACCCAGGACGCGCACCACGCGGTTGATGACGGATTCCCCCGATGAAGAGTTCGCCATCGACTTTCCTTCCCTGCAGGTTGGTCCCAGCGGGGTTCCGGGCCCGGGACCGCCGCCGTGAGCGCCATCCTATCCGTTGAACGGAACACCGGGGATCGGCGCCGGCACCCGCCACCTACCGTAGGTGGCATGACCCACGACACGACCTCCCCCGCCGTCCCCACGCACCCCGCTCCCGGCACGGCCCCCGGCCGGGTTGCCGGCAAGGTCATCCTGATCTCGGGCGCGGCCCAGGGCATGGGTGCCTCCCACGCCCGGGCCCTCGTCGCCGAGGGGGCCCGGGTCATGATCGGGGACCTGCAAGTGGAAGTGGGAACGGCCCTCGCGGAGGAGATCAACGCGGTGGCCGGCCGGAAGGCGGCGGCCTTCACCACCTTGGACGTGACCAGCTTCGAAGCCTGGACCGCCGCGGTGGAGGACACCGTGTCCACGTTCGGGGCGCTGCACGTGCTGGTTAACAACGCGGGGATCTATACCCCGGGGTCCGTTACCGACGCCACCATTGAAAACTGGACGCGCACCATCGACATCGACCTGACCGGGACGTTCTACGGCATGCGTGCGGCCGCCCCGGAACTACGCAAGAACGACACGTCGGCCATCATCAACGTCTCCTCCATCGCCGGCCTGGTCGGTTTCAAGAACCGCGCCGCCTACTCCGCCGCCAAATGGGGCGTGCTGGGATTGACCAAGACCTCCGCCCTGGATTTCGGCCCCGACGGCATCCGGGTCAATTCCATCCATCCCGGCTCCGTGGAGACGCCGTTGACGGCCAACTTGCAGCGCGGCCTCGGCCAGGTGCCCGCCGGCCGAGCGGCGCAGGTCGAGGAGATCAGCGCCTTGGTGCTGTACCTGGCCTCGGATGAGTCACGATTCGTTTCCGGTGCCGGTATCCCCATCGATGGCGGCGAGACCGCGGGCAATAATTTGCGAGACGATGCGTAACATTCGGGTCCAGCACGACGGCGGCCACCGCTGCCCCGCTCAGCTGGCCGGCACGCGCAGGACCACCGCGGAGGCCGCGGCCACCGTGATGCCGCCGGCCACGGCATCGGGCCCTCCCGGGCTGGTGGCCAGCAGCACGTCGCCGGGCTCTCCTGGCAACGGAACGGTGGCATCGTGCTCCGAGAGGTTCACGGCAACGACGATCGATCCCCGCTTCATCCTCAGCCAGCCCTCCGCCTCATGGAACTCCACCTGCGGCCAGATGCCGGTGTCGGACACATCGGGTTCGCTCGCACGCAATGCAAGCAGCCGCCGGTAGAGGTCCAGCATCCGCGCGTGGACCGATCCTTCGGCCCGGGTTTCGCCCCAATCGAGCTTCGAGTCCCGGAACGTGGATTCCGCCTGGGGGTCCGGTACCAGGTCCGGATCCCAGCCCATGGCCGCGAACTCGGCCAGCCGGCCATCCGCCGTCGCCCGCCCCAGCTCCGGTTCGGGATGCGAGGTGAAGAACTGCCAGGGCGTCGATGCGGCGAATTCCTCGCCCATGAACAGCATCGGGGTGAACGGGGAGGTCAGGTTCAGCACGGCGGCCAGGGCCAGCCGGTCGGCGTCCAAGGTAGCCGTCAGCCGGTCGCCCGCGGCACGGTTGCCGATCTGGTCGTGGTTCTGCGTGCACACCACCAGCTGCCCGGGAGTGACCCGGTCGGTGTCGATGGGCCGGCCATGGTGGCGCCCGCGGAACGAGGAGTAGCTGCCGTCGTGGAAGAAGCCGCCGCGCAGGACCTTGGCCAACGCGCCCACCGACTCGAAATCGGCGTAGTACCCGGCGGTCTCCCCGGTGAGGTTCACGTGGACGGCATGGTGGAAGTCATCGCTCCACTGCCCGGCCAAACCGTCCCCGTTGAGGTCCCGGTCCTGGATCAGCCGGTCGTTGTTCAGGTCCGACTCGGCGATGAGGAACAGCGGTTGTCCCCTCTCGGCGGCCAGGGCATCGGTGGCGGCTGCCAGTTCCTCGAGCAGCGGGGTGGCCCGGGAGTCCTTGAAGGCGTGCACCGCATCGAGACGCAATCCGTCGACGTGGTAGTCGCGCATCCACATCAACGCGTTGGCCACGATGTAGGCCCGGACCTCGTCCGAGCCGGGGCCGTCCAGGTTCACCGAGTCGCCCCACGTGTTGGCATTGCCCTCGGTCAGGTAGGGCCCGAAACGCGGCAGGTAGTTCCCGCTGGGGCCCAGGTGGTTGTAGACGACGTCCTGGATGACGCCGATCCCGTGCCGGTGGGCGGCATCGACGAACCGCTGGTAGGCGGCCGGGCCCCCATACGTTTCCTGGACCGCGTACCAGAGCACGCCGTCGTAGCCCCAGTTGTGGGTGCCGTTGAAGGCATTGACCGGCAGCAGTTCGACGTGGTGGATGCCCAATTCGGCCAGATAGGGCAGCCGGTCGGCGGCCGTATCCAGCGTGCCCTCGGGGGTGAACGTGCCCACGTGGAGCTCGTAGATGGCGCCGCCGGCCAGACCCGGGGACGCCCAGCCGGCGTCCTGCCAGACGTGTGCACCGGGGTCGAAGGTGCGCGAAAGGCCGTGGACCCCGTCGGGCTGGCGCCGCGAGCGCGGGTCGGGCAGCGGTGCGCCCGCGCCGTCGAGCAGGAATCCGTAGTCGAGCTCCCCCCGAGGAGGTTCGACGGCGGGAGCCCACCATCCGCCGTCGTGCTCCTGCATGGGCAGTGTACGGCCGCCGGCCAGCAGTGACAGCTCGTGGGCGCGTGGCGCCCAGACGGCGAAGGGTTCGTCCATGGTGCTCCCCTATCCTGCCGCCGGCACGAGCAGGGCGCCCGGATAGTCGGCGAAGACGTCGGCGGCCCGCAGCCGGCCGTCGCTGGTGTGGATGCGGCCGGTGAGCTCGTCGCGGTAGGTGCCCGCGGCGAGCTGCAGCCGGGTGTCCCGCCAGCCGCCGTCGGCGGTGAGCCGGACGGGGAGCCGGGTCAGCGCGGCGATCGCCCCGCCGCGGTCGAAGGCGAAGAGGTGCCCGGCCGCCACGCCGGTGACGGCGACCGACTCGTAGCCGGTGAACAGCTCCGGCCGGTCGCGGCGCAGGCGCAGGGTCCGGGAGACCATCAGCAGCTTGGCCCGTCCGTCGGCGCCCAGCGGCGGGACCTGTGCGGGGCCCTCGAGCCGGTCCAGGTCCGCCAAGGCCTCCTGTCGACGCGCGAAGTCCACGGGCCGGCGGTTGTCGGGGTCGACCAGCGAGCGGTTCCAGAATTCGGTGCCCTGGTAGACGTCGGGGACCCCGGGCATGGCCAGCTGCAGGAGCTTGGCGCAGAAGCCGTTGGACCAACCGGGACCCTGGATGTACTCGACGAGGTCGCCCACCATGGCGACGAGTTCCGGATGGTCGTACGCCGCGTCGACCGCGGCATGCAGACGGGCCTCGAATTCCTCGTTGGGGTCGGTCCAGGTGGTGCTGTTCCCCGCCTCGCGGGCGGCCTTCTCGGCGTAGGCGTGGGCCCGTTCCCGCCGGGCCGGGTAGGTGCCGACGGACGCCTGCCACAGCAGGTCGGCGAACGGTTCGTCGCCGAGGGGGACCAGCGCGTGGAAGCGGGCCATGGTTTCCGCCCAGTAGCCGGGCAACTCCGACAGGACGCTGATGCGGGCCCGGGTGTCCTCGCCGCGCTTGGTGTCGTGCGTGCTCAGCGTCGTCATGGCCTCCGGTGCCTCCAGTTGCCGTGTGGCCAACCGGGTATGCAGCTCGAACGGCTCCACGGCGAAGATCGACGGGTCGGCACCCACCTCGTTCAACGACGTCAGGCGGGTGAAGCGGTAGAACGCGGTGTCCTCCACGCCCTTGGCCATCACCATGCCGGAGGTCTGCTGGAACCGGGTGGCGAGCTCCCCCAGCTGCGCCCCGCCGTCGTCCTTGGTGCCGTCCGAGGGGTTGAGCAGCGGATGCAGGGCGGTGATGGTCTCGGCGATGTCGGGGCGGTGGATGCGTGCGGCGATGACGGCCTGTTCGAGGTGGTCGGCGCCATCGGGGAGGTAGCTGCGGTAGACGGGAAAGCAACTGAGGATTTCGGCGATCGCGTCGGTGACGGCCTCCGGCTCGAGGTCGGCCCCGGCGGGCACGAGCCGCGCCAAGCGCAGGACCTCGGAGTGCAGCAGTCCGTCGGCGATGGCCCGCTTCGTGTCGTGGATCATCGGGTGGTAGCCCTCGACCGGGGCCACCTCGCTGAGGACGGTCCGGCCGTCGGGGTCCACGAAGAGCCGGTCGATGTCGGCGAGCGCGTCGTAACCGGTGGTGCCTTCGCACTCCCAGCGCCCGGGCAGCTTCTCGCCGGGCTCGAGGATCTTCTCGACCAGCAGGTAGGCCCCGCCGGTGATCCCGCGCAGGCGTTCGAGGTATCCGGCGGGGTCGGCGAGTCCGTCGGGGTGGTCGATGCGCAGCCCGTCGACCAGGCCGTCGTCGAACCAGCTGCGGATCTGGGCGTGTGATTCGTCGAAGACCCACTGGACCTCGACCCGGATGCCGGCCAGCGAGTTCACCCCGAAGAAGCGCCGGTAGTTCAGCTCGTTGTCGGCGCGGCGCCAGTTGACCAGTTCGTAGTGCTGGTGCTGGTGCACCTGACGGGCGTCGTCGCCGGCGGCTGCGGTCCCGGCGGCCACCGGGAAGGCATGCTCGAAGTAGTGCAGCTCGAACCCGTCCTCGACCGGGACGAGCTGGAGGTCATCGAGCCCGTCGTCGCCCAGGACGGGCAACCGGATGCGGCCCGCTCCGGCGTCCCAGTCGACGTCGAAGGCCTCCGCATACCGGGAGCAGCGGCCCTCGGCGAGCAGGGACCACCACCAGCCGTTGAGCTTCGGGGTGGCCACGCCCATGTGGTTGGGCACGATGTCCACCAAAACGCCCATCCCGGCCTCGTGGGCCGCTCGCGAGAGCGCCTCGAGCCCGGCACGCCCGCCCCGGGACTCGTCGACCGTGGCCGGGTCCACGACGTCGTAGCCGTGGTCCGATCCGGTCTCCGCGGTGAGGATCGGGGAGAGGTAGACCCAGTCGACCCCGAGGTCCCGCAGGTACGGGACCAGCTCGACGGCGTCGTACAAGGTGAATCCGGGGCGGATCTGCAGGCGGTAGGTCGAGCGGGGGATCTGCATGGCTATCCCCCCGTCTTCGACGTGCCAGCCTCGTCATCGGAGCCGGTCTGGGCCGCCAGGGAGGCCGCCACCGAGTGGTCCGCCTCGGGCGTCTCCTCGTAGGCCCGCAGCACCAGCAGCGAACGGGCCGCGACCGTGATGGTGCTTCCGGCGTCCAGCGCCTCGGTGTTGGCGTGGTCCCCGGCCGTGTCCAGCACCGCCTCCCAGGCCGGTGCGTAGTCGGTGGACGGGATGGTGAAGTCCACGTCCTCGTGGTGGGGGTTGAAGAACTGCAGGAAATTGCTGTCCCGGATGGGCTGGCCGCGTTCGTCGCTGCCGGCGATGCCGTAGCCGTTGAGGAACACCCCGAAGGATTGGGCGATGTCGTCGTCCCAGTCCTCGGGGGTCATCGGCGTGCCGTCGGCCCCCAGCCACTTGATGTCCGGCAGGTCTTCCCCGTCGGCCCGGACGACCGGCCGGCCGTCGAAGAACCTGCGGCGCCGGAAGGTGGGATGCTCCGCGCGCAGCTTGTTCACGGCGGCCGTGAATTCGAGCAGCGGCGTATCGGCGTCCTCCCAGTTGATCCAGCTGAGTTCGGAGTCCTGCGCATACGTGTTGTTGTTGCCCTCCTGCGTGCGCCCCAGTTCGTCGCCGTGCGCGATCATGGGCACGCCCTGGGAGAGCAGCAGGGTGGCCAGGTAGTTGCGCTGCTGCCGTGCCCGCAGCGTCCGGACCTCGGGGTCGTCGGTCGGCCCCTCGACCCCGCAGTTCCAGGAGCGGTTGGTGGATTCGCCGTCGTTGTTGTCCTCGCCGTTGGCCTCGTTGTGCTTGTCGTTGTAGGAGACCAGGTCCCGCAAGGTGAAGCCGTCGTGCGCGGTCACGAAGTTGATCGAGGCCACGGGCCGTCGGCTGGAGTGTTCGTACAGGTCGGAGGAGCCGGTGATGCGGGAGGCGAATTCGCCCAGCGTGGACGGCACCCCGCGCCAGAAATCGCGGACGGTGTCGCGGTACTTGCCGTTCCATTCGGTCCACTGCGGCGGGAAGTTGCCGACCTGGTAGCCGCCGGGGCCGATGTCCCACGGTTCGGCGATGAGCTTGACCTGGGAGACGACCGGATCCTGTTGGATCAGTTCGAAGAAGGTGGAGAGCTTGTCGACGTCGTAGAACTCGCGGGCCAGGGTGGACGCCAGGTCGAAGCGGAAACCGTCAACGTGCATTTCCGTGACCCAGTAGCGCAACGAGTCCATCAGCAGCTGCAGCGAATGCGGGTTGCGCACGTTCAGCGAGTTCCCGGTGCCGGTGTAGTCCATGTAGTACCGCTGGTCGTCCTCCACCAGCCGGTAGTAGGAGGCATTGTCGATGCCCCGGAAGGAGATCGTGGGACCCAGGTGGTTGCCTTCGGCCGTGTGGTTGTAGACGACGTCGAGGATCACCTCGATGCCGGCCAGGTGCAGTTCCTTGACCATGGCCTTGAACTCCTGGACCTGTTGGCCCGAGTCCCCGGTGGAGCAGTACGTGTTCTGCGGGGCGAAGAAGCCGATGGTGTTGTAGCCCCAGTAGTTGGAGAGGCCCTTGTCCTGCAGCGTGGAGTCGTTGACGAACTGGTGCACCGGCATCAGTTCGATGGCGGTGGCACCGATCTTCTGCAGGTGGGAGATGACCGCCGGGTGGGCGACGCCCGCATAGGTCCCGCGCTGGTCCTCCGGGACGTCGGGGTGCAGCTGGGTCAGGCCCTTGACGTGGGCCTCGTAGATGACGGACTGGTGGTACGGCGTGCGCGGTTTGCGGTCGCCATCCCAGTCGAAGAACGGGCTGACCACGACCCCGAGCATCACGTGTGCCGCGGAGTCCTCGTCGTTGCGCGACTCCTCGTCGCCGAAGTTGTAGCCGAACAACGACTGGTCCCAATCGATCTCGCCGTGGACGGCCTTCGCATAGGGGTCCAGCAGCAGCTTGTTCGGGTTGCACCGGTGCCCGGCAGCGGGGTCGTTCGGGCCATCGACCCGGTATCCGTACTTCTGGCCCGGGATGATCTGCGGCAGGAAGCAGTGCCAGACGAAACCGTCGACCTCGGTGAGGTCGATGCGCGTCTCCACTCCGTCGTCGTCCAGCAGGCAGAGCTGCACCGACTCGGCGATTTCGCTGTAGAGCGCGAAATTCGTGCCGTTGCCGTCGTAGGTGGCGCCCAACGGGTAGGCGTCTCCGGGCCAAACTTCCATCTGTGCTCCTCGAAACGGGGGCGGGAACCGACGTGGTGCCCTGCCCATCACGATATAGGAGCAGGTGCGCCGCGCCCAGTGATTCGGGTCGCCACGCAACGCCGGAGGAGCAGATGTGACGCGGCGGCGGCTCCCGGGGGGAGGGAACCGCCGCCGCATCGCGGCAACCGGGACTGGGGGTCCCGGTTCCCGCAAGGTGCGGGCCGTGGACCCTGGGGAGGTCCGGCCCGCACGTGGTGCACCATCGCGCCGGTCAGGGCACGAGGTAGTCGATGTCCCGGGCGTCGGTGACGAGCATGTGCCCGGGTGCGTGCCCGATGGCCAGCGGGGGGCGGGATTCCATCACGGCGGCCTGCGGAGTGACCCCGCACGCCCAGAACACGGGCAGGTGTCCATCCGGGATGTCCACGGGGTCGCCGAAGTCTGGCCGCGACAGGTCGCCGATGCCGAGGTCGGCCGGGTTGCCGATGTGCACCGGTGCGCCGTGGACGGCCGGGTAGCGGGAGGTGATCCGCACGGCGTCGGCGACCCGGGAGGCTGGGAAGGAGCGCATCGAGACGACGAGCGGCCCGGCCATGGACCCGGCGTCCTCGCAGCGTCTGCTGGTCCGGTACATCGGCACGTTCACGCCCTGGTCGATGTGGGCGACCGGCAGACCGGCATCCTGCAACGCGGTCTCGAAGGTAAACGAGCAGCCGACGATGAACGTCACCAGGTCATCGCGCCAGTAGGAGGTGATGTCGGTGGGCTCGGCAACCGGCACCCCGTCCTCGTAGACGACGTATTTCGGCACGTCCGTGCGGATGTCCCCGCCGGCCAGCAGCGGCCCGCTGGTCTGCCCCGCATCCAGGACGCCGAGGAGGGGGCACGGTTTCGGGTTGCGCTGGGCGAAGAGCAGCACGTCGAAGGCCTGCGCCTTCGGGACGATGATCAGGTTGGCCTGGGCGTACCCGCGGGAGATGCCTGCGGTCGGGGCGACCAGCCCCTCGCGGAAGGCGGCCCGCGCCCGGGCCGGGGTCCAGGTTCCCCGCGCCGAGGCGGGATCCGCGCCGGGGCCGGGCACCGCCGTCGTGCCGTGTGCTTCGGCGTTCATGCGCTCACTCACTTCCAGAGGTCGGCCAGGCCGGAGAGCGAGTTCCAGCCCAGGTAGAGGGTCAGCAGCCAGACGACGACGCCGACGATGAGCAGCCAGGCCGGGTACCGGTAGCTCTGCAGCAGGTCCCGGCGGCGCCAGGCGACCCAGAGGATGACCGCGAAGCCGAGGGGCAGGATCAGCCCGTTGAAGGCGCCGGCGAAGATCAGCAGGGTCTGCGGGGCCTGTCCGAGCAGGAGGAACGCGGCGGCGCAGAAGGCGATGAACGCCACGGTGATCAGGTTGCGGGTGCGCTCCGAGGTGGTCGACTTGGTGACGAAGGAGACCGAGGTGTAGGCGGCGCCGATGACCGAGGTCAGCGCCGCGCTCCAGAGGACGACGCCGAACATGCGCAGGCCGATTTCACCGGCCGCGTGCTGGAAGGCCTCGGCCGCCATGTTGTTCCCCGCCAGGGTCACGCCGCCGGCGACGACGCCGAAGATCGCCAGGAAGAGCAGCACGCGCATGATGCCGGTGACGATGACGCCGAGCACGGAGCTTTGGGTGATGGCCTTGACGTTCTCCGGGCCGGTGGCGCCGGAGTCGAGCATGCGGTGGGCGCCGGCGTAGGTGATGTAGCCGCCGACCGTGCCGCCGATGAGGGTGGTGATGATCAGGAAGTCGACCTTCTCGGGCAGGACCGTGTTCTTCAGCGCCTCGCCGATCGGCGGGGCGGCGACGATGGCCACGTAGATCATCAGCAGGATCATGATCGCCCCGAGGAGCACGACGATGCGGTCCAACGCCATGCCGGCGCGCTTCGAGAGGAAGATGAGGATGGCCACGACGGCGGAGATGGCACCGCCGATCTTCGGGTCCAGGCCGAGCATGGCGTTCAGGCCCAGGCCGGTTCCGGCGATGTTGCCGATGTTGAACACGACGCCGCCGATGAAGACGAGCACGGCCAATACCCAGCCGACGCCGGGAAGGACCTTGTTGCCCAGCTCCTGCGCACGCAGCCCGGAGATGCCGATCACCCGCCAGACGTTGAGCTGGACGGCGACGTCGACGAGGATGGAAATCACGATGGCGAAGGCGAACGCGGCGCGCAGCTGGACCGTGAAGACCGTCGTCTGCGTGATGAAGCCGGGGCCGATGGCGCTGGTGGCCATCAGGAACATGGCTCCCAGCAGGGCGGTCCGGCGGGCGGCCGGGCTCAGCCCCCTCTTGGTGGGTGTCTCGGACATGGGATGTTCCGTCCTGTCGGCGGTGACCGCGGTCACACGATCGGTTACTGCATCGCAGCCTACAGGTTGTTGAACAATCCTGACAAGACATTGTTCAACAATTATCTGGACGGGCGTCCCGCCGAGCCCCCGCCGGCGCACGGTAGCCTGAGGTACGTGAAGTTTCTCAACGACGTGAACCCGCAGTACGACCTGACCTACAACGACACCTTCATGGTGCCGTCGCGCTCCGCCGTGGCCTCACGGACCAGCGTCGACCTGACGACGCCGGACGGCATCGGCACCTCGATCCCCTTGGTCGTCTCCAACATGACGGCGGTGGCCGGCCGCCGGATGGCCGAGACGGTTGCCCGCCGGGGCGGCATCACGATCCTCCCGCAGGACATCAGCATGGCCGCCGTCAACGACATGGTCGGACAGGTCAAGCGCGCCCATCCGGTGCTCGAGACCCCCATCACCGTCCAGGCCACGGATGCCGTGGCGACCGCCCTGTCACTGCTGGGAAAGCGCTCCCATGGTGCCGCCGTCGTCCTCAATGGCGACGAGCCGGTCGGCATCGTCACCCTCGGCGACTGCCAGGAGGTCGACCGCTTCGCCCGCATTTCCGAGGTCATGAGCGAGAACATCGTGACCGCCCCCGTCGACGAGGAGCCGCGCTCGGTCTTCGAGACCATCGCCGAACGCCACCTGACCATGGTGCCGGTCCTCGACGGCGGGCGCCTGGCCGGGGTGCTCACGCGCAAGGGCATCCTGCGCTCCGCCATCTACTCCCCCGCCGTCGATCCGCAGGGACGCCTCATGGTCGGCGGGGCCGTCGGCATCAACGGCGACGTCAGCGCCAAGGCCACCGGGCTGCTCGAGGCCGGCGTGGACGTCCTCGTCGTCGACACGGCACACGGCCACCAGGAGAAGATGATCGAGGCGCTTCCGCTGGTGACCGCGGCGCGCGACGAGTTCGCCCAGCGCACCGGCCGCCGGCTGCACGTGGTCGCGGGGAACGTCGTCTCTCCCGCCGGCGTCACCGACCTGGTGGCGGCCGGGGCGGACATCCTCAAGGTCGGCGTCGGGCCCGGGGCCATGTGCACCACGCGCATGATGACCGGTGTGGGGCGCCCGCAATTTTCGGCGGTGCTCGAATGCGCCACCGCGGCCCGCGAGGTCGGCGCCGAGGTCTGGGCCGACGGCGGGGTGAAGTACCCGCGCGACGTCGCGCTGGCCCTGGCCGCCGGCGCCGCCAGCGTGATGATCGGTTCCTGGTTCGCCGGAACCCACGAATCCGCGGGCGACCTGGTCCTCGACTCCGACGGCCGGGCCTACAAGGAGAGCTTCGGGATGGCCTCGGCGCGCGCCGTGCAGCAGCGCACGAAACACCGTTCGGCCTTCGAACGCGCGCGCTCCGCGCTGTTCGAGGAGGGCATCTCCCACTCCCGCATGTACCTGGACCCGGCCCGGCCCGGCGTCGAGGACCTCATCGACTCGATCATCTCCGGGGTACGCTCCTCCTTCACCTATGCCGGGGCCGAATCGATCGCCCAGTTCCGCGAACGGGCCGTCGTCGGCGTGCAGTCCAGCGCCGGCTACGAGGAGGGGCGCCCGCGGGATACCTCCTGGTAGGGCGCTTCCGCGACGCGCGGCCTTAGGCTGGTGCCGTGACCCAGGACAAGCACGACGGCGGATCCGGTCGCCGGAGGGGGCGGCCGCGCGGTAGCGCCTCCGGCAGCGGCCGGGAGCGCATCCTGACGGCGGCGACCGCCGAATTCCACGAACGCGGCTACGAGGCCGCCTCCATCCGGTCGATTGCCCGCCGCGCCGAGGTGGATTCCTCCCTGGTCCACCATTACTTCGACGACAAGGCCGGCCTGTTCACCGAGGTGGTCCGGGTGCCGTTGCGTCCGGATCGCATCGTGGCCGAGGTACTGGAGGGGCCTCCCGAGCTCTTCGGCCGACGCTTGGTCCACGACGTGCTCACGGCCTGGGAGCGTCCGGCGGTGCGGCCTGCGGCGACGGCCATGATGCGCAGCGCGGCGGGCACGGGCGCGGGATCGGCCATGGTCCGCAGCTTCCTCAAACGGGAAATGCTGGGGCAACTCGCCCGACGTCTCGGCGGCCCCGACGCCGACCTGCGGGCGTCACTGGCGGCCAGCCAGATGGCCGGACTGCTGCTCATGCGCTTCGTGATGGAGATCGAGCCCCTGGCCTCGGCGTCCATCGGGCAACTCGTCGACAGCGTCGGACCGGTCATCCAATGGCACCTGACCGGGGCAACGCTACCGACGCCGACGGATCCGCAAGCCAGCGGAACGGTTGACCCGGAGTCCTGAGAGGTCTTTAATTCATCGCATGGTGAATAAATCGATGGCCGTCGAGGTGGACGGACTGACCGTCCGCCGGGGAAAGTCCACGGTTCTGGAGGATCTGACTCTCGATGTGCACGCCGGCGCCGTCGTGGGGCTGCTCGGCCCCAGTGGTTGCGGCAAGTCGACCCTGATGCGCAGCATTGTCGGAACGCAAGTGGTCCATGCGGGTTCCATCCGGGTATTCGGCGAGCCTGCTGGGTCGGCATCCCTCCGCCGGCGGGTGGGTTACATGACCCAGTCCGTCAGCGTCTACGACGACCTGACCGTGCGCCAGAACCTCGACTATTTCCGCAAGGTCCTCGGGGCTGGCCCTGAAGTGGTCGACCGCGTCCTGGACCTCACGGACCTGTCCGGCACGGCCGCGCAACTGGTGGAGAACCTCTCCGGGGGCCAACGCAGCCGCGTGTCCCTGGCGGTCGCCCTCCTGGGCGAGCCGGATCTGCTGGTCCTGGACGAACCGACAGTCGGACTGGACCCCGTGCTCCGGGCGGACCTGTGGGCGCTCTTCCGACGGCTTGCCGCCGACGGTGCCACGCTGCTCGTCTCCAGCCACGTCATGGATGAGGCCACGCGCTGCGACCGATTGCTGTTGATGCGCGAGGGCGACATCATCGCCGACGACTCCCCGAACGGTCTGCTCGAGGCCACGGGGACGGAAACGGCCGAGGAGGCGTTCCTCGCCCTGATTGCCGGACAGGACCGCGCCCCGTCGCCACGCCCGGCGCATGGTCGCCACCGACAGGTCCCCGGCGCCAGCGAAGGGAGCGGGCAGTGAACATTGCATCGGTACTTGCCACCGCTGGACGGGTGCTGGCACAGATCAAGCACGACCCACGCACCGTGGCACTGCTGCTGATCGTGCCCAGCCTGCTCATTGGCCTGGTGGCTTGGATATTCACCGAAACCCCGGTGTTCGCAACCATCGGTCCGGCCATCATCGCGCTCTTCCCGTTCATCGTCATGTTCCTAGTGGCCAGCATCAGCACCCTGAGGGAACGGCGGTCCGGAACCCTCGAACGACTACTGACGATGCCCGTGGGCAAGGGCTCCTTCATTCTCGGGTACGCGTTGGCGTTCGGCCTGCTCTCCATCGTGCAGACCGCCATTGCCGTGGCCTTCTCAGTCTGGGTATGCGGCCTGGAGATCGCCGGGCAGATCTGGCTGCTGTTCGTGGTGGCAGTGGTCGACGCGCTGCTGGGGACGGCCCTGGGCCTGCTGGCCAGCGCCTTCGCCCGCAGCGAGTTCCAAGTCGTCCAGTTCATGCCGGCCCTCGTGTTCCCGCAGATCCTGCTCGGCGGGCTCTTCCTCCCGCGCGATCAACTGCCGGACGTCCTGCAGACGATCGGCGACTGGCTCCCGTTGTCCCATGCCATGGACGCTTTGGGGGCCGTGGCGTCCGGCGACGAGGACAGCGCCTACGTGTTGGTGCGGATCGTGTTTATCTGCGCCTGGATCATCGGGGCCATCGCCCTGGGATCGGTGACCTTGCGTCGTCGAACGCCCTGACGGCGAGGACGACCGTCAAGTAGCGGTGCCGGGGAGGGCTGGTGCCTGCGACCGGTACGTGTGCCCCGTGGGGGTGGTGACCTCGATGGAGTGCCGATCACCGGCAACGACGCGAGAACGCCACCCTGCCGCTTCCTTGGTGTTGTTGCATGCGACGCAAGTTCCGGCACCGTTGGCCGCAGCCGTCTGCCCTCCGGCCGCCCAGGAAACGACGTGATCTCTCTGCCGGATCGGCGCATCACACCAGGGCCGGGAACAGACCTGGTCTCTCAGTTCAATGAACCTGCGCAGACCGTCCGGGAACAACCGCGCCTTCGAGTCCAACCCCACCAGCGCCCCGGTACCGGGCGCCGTATACAGCCGACGCAGCCAGACCAGCTCCTTGTCCTCGTCGACGCCTCTGTCAAAGTCCTTCGGTGACAGCGGATCGGCGGAGGACCGCCGGGATCGCGGGACCGCGGATAGGGCGGCATCTTCGGAAGGCTCCATGCCCGCAGGGCGGGTGGCGTCGCGCATCATGTCTCGGGCAATCTGGGCCGGAACAACTCCGTAACCCTGCAGATAGGCCGGTTCGACGTCCCCCTGGAACAACGTCCGGTCCGTCATGACCAACTGGACTTCGATCCGCACATCCTCTGCCCGGGCCTGTCCCGTCACGCGCTCGACCAGCGTGTCGGCCATGACCTGGCCCCGACTGCGGACGTCACCTTGGGTTGATGCAAAGTCCGCGGCCTGGGACAGTGCCTTGAATACGGACACCCCCTGGGCCACCGGGAGGACGGCGCTGAGAATGCCCATGGTGTCCGGGGCAGGCCGCAGGCTCACGTGCCGGTCACCCACCGCCTTGCGAGCACGGCGCACGAGCGCGGTGGCATCTGCCTGTTGAGCCAGCTGGTTAATCATGGCCGTCAGGCGCCGATCCCCGACGCCTTCAGTGGTCCGCGGATCCGCCATCAGGGTCTCATCGATCTTCTGGCGATCCTCGATGGTCAGGCAGGCCGTCTCGCGCACGAGCAGCACCGCCCGCCACTCGCTGATCCGACCGGCCCGAAAGGCGTGGTGGGTGTGCGGCATCTCGGTGACCACGGCCCGGGAGAACCCCATCCACCGTCCACCGCGGCTCGGCGATTCCCTGCGGGCCAAGGCCAGCTGCGCTCCGGCCGCGGAGCCCAGCTTCTCATCGGGGACGCCGGCTTCCCGCTCCCGATCGACGACCCGACTGCGGAAGGCGACGGCGGCCCGCGCCTGGTATGCGGCAGCGGCCGACTTTACGGTTTCCAGCCCCTCCATCAGGGTGACCAGCGTCTTTTCGGAGAAGTCGCAGCAGCCCGAAGCGAGGGCTGCGGTGATGGCCTCGACCATCGACAGGGCATCTGCCCCCGTCCGATCGTCAGCGTGCGCCGACGCGGCGGGCACCGCCTGACCTCCAGCCGGGACGGTCAACTGGGCGGCATCACGAAAAGCGGCCTGTCGTCTCGCCGTCGCGTCAACGTTCCCAAGTTCTTCGAACATGTATTCGAGTCTAGTTTTAACCCAGCC
The DNA here is from genome assembly GCA_016892645.1 of Micrococcaceae bacterium RIT 802. GTDB lineage: Bacteria > Actinomycetota > Actinomycetes > Actinomycetales > Micrococcaceae > Arthrobacter_H. The sequence continues at coordinate 103,025 of JAFEMX010000002.1, read as the reverse complement.
CGCTCGGGGGATCGGACGCCTGGCTGTGGACAGCCTGGACCAACGCCCGGGACGAATCCGCCTGTGGAGGGGCAGTCGCCCCGCAAGCTGCATCAGAGCCAGGGCACGGCACCGCGTGTGTGCTCGAAGACCAGCGACGTCTGCGTCGATGCCACGGCGGGGTTGGCGGAAAGGTTGTCGAGGACGAACTGGCGCACGTCATTGGAATCCTTGACCGCTACATGGATCAGGAAGTCGTCGGTTCCACCCAGGAAGAACAACTGGACGACGCCGGTCTTGCCGCGGATCTCTTCCGCGAAACTGGCCATCAGGTGCCTCGCGCCCGGACGGATGCGCACGAAGATGAGCGCCTCGAGCGCATGGCCCAGGACCTCCGGATCGAGGTCCAGGGTGAATTTGCGGATGACCCCCGACTCCCGCAGGGCGTTCATGCGCGCCAGACAGGTCGACGGGGCGATCCCCAGCTCCTCGGCGAGGGAGTTGTTGGTGCGCCGGGAGTTCTCGGTGAGCATGCGCAGCAGCCCCCGGTCGATATCGTCGAGCTCATACGGCCGCTTGCCCCGAAGATCTTTCGCTGTGGCCACGATCACACCTTTATCGGTTGATAGAAACTGCAGATATTCAAGATCCTACCGGAGATAATTCTGCAGAACACGCAGAGGTCCGCAGAAAAACTACGCTTTAACCACGACAACTCAACTGTCAGGAACCGGGAATGGGAGCCCGGTCCCATAATGACGGACACCCATACCAAGGAGTACCCCATGATCATCGGCGTTCCCCGCGAAATCAAGAACAATGAATTCCGTGTAGCCATCACCCCGGCTGGTGTCTCCGAGTTCGTCGAGCGAGGCCACGAGGTCCTGGTCGAAACCGGTGCCGGCGTGGGCTCGGGCATCCCCGACAACGAGTACGTCGCGGCCGGTGCCCGCATCGGCGCGGACGCCGATGCCACCTGGGCCGAGGCGGAGATGATCCTCAAGGTCAAGGAGCCGATCGCCGCGGAATACCACCGCATCCGGCGCGGACAGATCCTGTTCACCTACCTCCACCTGGCCGCCTCCCGCGAGTGCACCCAGGCCATTCTCGACGCCGGCGCCACGGCCATCGCCTACGAGACCGTCACCAACGGACGCGGCCTGCCGCTGCTGGCCCCGATGTCCGAGGTTGCCGGCCGGCTCGCGGCCCAGGTGGGCGCCTACCAGCTCCAGCAGCCCAACGGCGGCGCGGGCGTGCTCATGGGCGGCGTCCCGGGCACCCGCCCGGCGAAGGTCGTCGTCATCGGCGGCGGTGTCGCCGGCGAGAACGCAGCGGCCATCTCCGCGGGCATGGGCGCCGATGTCACGATCATCGACATCAACCTGGCCCGGCTTAAGGAAATCGACGTCGCCTACAACGGGCGGATCAAGACCCTGGCCTCCTCCAAGTTCACCATTGCCGGCGAGGTCGCCGCGGCCGATCTGGTCATCGGGTCGGTCCTGATCCCCGGCGCGGCCGCACCGAAACTGGTCACCCAGGACATGGTCGCCCACATGCGCCCCGGTTCCGTGCTCGTGGACATCGCGATCGACCAGGGCGGCTGCTTCGAGGGCTCGCACGCCACCACGCACGCCGACCCCACCTTCAAGGTCCACGACGCCGTGTACTACTGCGTGGCGAACATGCCGGGAGCCGTCCCCCAGACCTCGACCGCGGCGCTGACCAACGCCACCCTGCCCTACGCCCTGCGCATCGCCACGCAGGGATGGCGGGAGGCGCTGCAGGCGGATCCGGGGCTGGCCAACGGCCTGAGCGTCCACGACGGCCGCGTCACGTTCGCCCCCGTCGCCGAGGCCCTCGGCATGGAGTACACCCCGACCGCCACGGTGCTCAACGGCACGCCGGTCGGCTAGAAGGCTTCCGCCGCGCGACACGGGCGGTCGGGCACCTGCGGGTGCCCGGCCGCCCGTCGTCGTTCCCGTCGCCCCCGGAAGCCTAGCCGTTGCGCCGACGGTAGCGGATCCACAGCAGTGTCCCTGCGACCAAGAGCACCACGGCCAGGGCGATCCACTGCCAGCCCACGGCGAGCGCCGCGTAGACCACGGCCATCCCGACGGTGGCGTAGATCAGCGCCCACAGCAGGCAGCCGACCACCACGGCCGGCAGGTAGCGGGACAACGGCATCCGGGACATGCCGGCGCTGGCGTTCACCGCGGTCTGGATGCCGACGGTCAAAAAGGACAGCGGCACCGCCAGGATCCCCCAGCGCGCCACGAACCTGCGGGCCCGCAGGTAGATGGGTCCCTCGAGAAAGCGCTCGAACCGCGAATGACTGACCCCGGCGACCACGCCGCGGCCGATCCAATAGGTCGTGTTGGCGCGCGCCATGGCCAGCAGGAAGAGGAACAGGTACGCCCAACCGAAGGGTGCATCGCGTAACCAGTCCATCCCGCCAGATTACCGCGTGCGCAGGCCGGGGTACGACGACGGATCCGGGCCAGGTGCCCGGGCTACGGCACCGACTTGATGCGGTAGACCAGCACCGCGGCGGCCAGCCCGATGATGGCCGCCAGCACGAACAGTGCCACGTATCCGCCGAGGTACTTCACTGCGAGCAGGGCCAGCGCCGGGGCGATGACCTGGGGCAATGCGGCGGCGATGTTCACCACTCCCATGTCCTTGCCCCGGGCCGCGGCGGAGGGCAGGACCTGTGTGAGCAGGGCGAAGTCCACCGCCAGGTAGGCGCCGAACCCGATCCCCAGGACGGCTGCCCCGACCATGGCGGCGGGCCAGACCTGGAAGAACGCCATGATCAGCGCGGCGCACGCGATGACGGCGGAGGCCCCGGCGACGAAGACCTTGCGCTGGCCGACCCGATCGCTCCAGCGCCCGGTGATGACGCTGGTGATGACGACCATGACCGCGTACAGGCCGGTAAGCACCAGCACGCCACCGGCGGGGTTCGGATAGTGGATCACGTCGGTGAGGAAGAACAACAGGTACACGATGACCAGCTGGTTGCCCACGAACATCAGGAACCGCGTCAGCCACGCCCAGCCGAAGTCGGGGTGCTCGGCCGGGTTGATCCAGAAGCCGCGCAGGAAGGCCCCGAGGCGGAAGCGGGGCTGGATCCCGGACGGCAGGACCGGGTCGTTGCGGTGGGTCAGGTACGGGATGACGCCGAGTGCGAGGGCCGCGGCGCAGATCCAGTAGCCGACGGCGATGTTGCCGGAGATCACGAAGCCCACCACCGAGCCGCCGAGGATCCCCAGCGTCTGCCCCATGGCCGCCAGCCCACCGACGGTGGCGCGCTGGGCGACGGGCACGCGGTCCGGCACGGCCGCGGTGATGGTCGAGTACATGGCGTTGCAGCCGGCCTGCACCAGGCACCACCCGATGACCAGGGCGGCAATCGTCGTCGCACCGGAGAGGAAGAGCATGGCGGCGGTGCCCAGCACCGCCCCGCCCAGGATCCACGGCGAGCGCCGGCCCCAGCGGGAGGTGGTGCGGTCCGAGAGCGCACCGGTGACCGGGTTGGCCACCAGCGCGACGGCCGCACCGCAGGCGGTCACGAGCGTGAGGATGGCCTCCTTGTTGGCGGCGTCGATCCCGGTGGCCTGCAGCCCGATGAGGATGTTGATCGGCGCGAAGAACGCCACGTTGATGACGACGTTGACCACGATCGCGCCGACCACCCAGCGGGCGTTGACCGCCCGCGTCGGCTCGGCCAGCGCCTCGATCGTGGTCACAGGATGCCCTGGAGCAGGCCGGCCCCCGCGGTTCCGATGAGGGCGATGATCAGCAGCCAGGTCAGGGGCTTGGCGAGCGCTCGGGTTTTGTCCATGATGCCGCCATCGTATTCCGCAATCGGCAAAATCCCCTCCCCGGGTGTCGGCCCGGCGGCGTACGGTGGTCATATGACCCCCGCCGAAACGCCCAGCACACCCCTGATCGCCATCACCGGCGCGACCGGAGAAGTGGGGTCGCGAGTCGCCCGCCGGCTGGCCGGCACGGCCCGCCTGCGCCTGTTCTCCCGCGATGCGGACCGCGCCGCTGCAATTGCCGGGGGCCTGCCCAGCACGACGGCGGCTTCCGCAGTGGAGTCCGCGGCCCTGGACTTCGGCGACGAGCACGGTGCCACCGGCGCCCTGGCGGGCGCCGACGTCGTGCTCATGGTCTCCGCCGCCGAGACTGCCGACCGGCTGCAGGCGCATGCCGCGTTCATCCGCGCGGCGGCCTCCGCCGGGGTGGGGCATGTGGTCTACACGTCGTTCCTGGCCGCGGCACCGGATGCGGTCTTCACCCTGGCGCGCGACCATTTCGCCACCGAGGCGCTGTTGGCCGATTCCGGGCTGTCGCACACGATCCTGCGCGACAACTTCTACCAGGACGTCTTCCCGCTTTTTGCCGGCGACGACGGGGTGCTGCGCGGCCCCGCCGGGGACGGGCGGGTCTCGGCGGTGGCGCGCGACGACGTGGCAGCCGTGGCCGCCGTCGTGCTCGCGGAGGCCGCAGTGGCCCTCGCGGCGGGGCGGACGCCGGGACATGCAGGGAAGATGTACGACCTGACCGGTCCGGAGGCGTTCAGCCTGGAGGAGGCCGCGGCGGCGATCACCGAGGTGACCGGACGCGACGTGCGCTACCTGGACGAGACCGTGGCCGAGGCGCTGGCGTCCCGCGCGGGGTACGGCGCCCCGGACTGGCAGCTCGACGCGTGGGTGAGCACCTACACGGCCATCGCATCGGGCGATCTGGCGGCGGTCTCCGATGACGTGCCGCGGCTGCTCGGGCGCCCCGCGCAGACGCTGCGGCAGACGCTGGAGCGGCGGGCCCGCTAAGCGGCGGCGGTCGGCCGCCGCATCCGTCCCACCACGTCGAGGCCGAGGGTCCAGACCAGGGCCAGCAGCGAGAGCGTGGTGGAGACCGCTGCGATGACCCCCAGAACGAGCATGTGCCGGCCGAATCCGGACTCGGGATCGGTGGGGCCCATCTCGAACAGCCGCACCCCCACGGCGACGAGGGCCAGTGCCGCGAGCTGGAGCGCATATCCCATGGGCACAGCCTACGGCTGGCGGGGCGCTTACGGCAGGGGTTGGCCGCGGGCGGCAATCCAGAGGGCATACCAGTCGTCGGAGTCCATCCGGGCGGCGACGGCTTCGGCGTCGGTGCAGGCGGCGATGCGGGCGGGGTTCGTGGTGCCGATGACCGGCCGGATGGCCGCCGGATGGCGCATCAGCCACCCCAGCACGATCGCCTCCGGTGTGCCCTGGAGGTCCTGGGCCATCCGGGCGACCAGCGCCGCTGCCTCCCGGTCCGCCCCCGGCGCCGTCGCCTCGCCGGCCCCGCTGTAGCGGCCGCGGTCCATCGACCCCCAGGCCTGCAGTTCCACGCCGTGCTCCGCGCAGTATTCCAGCGTCCCATGCGGGAACGAGGCGGCATCAGCCCCCGGACCACCGGTCTCGCTGCCGGAGGCGACGTTGACCATGACGGAGGACTCCAGCCAGCCGCGGTGGCCCAGGCTGAGCTGCAGCTGGTTCACCGCCAGCGGTTCGTCCAGCACCGCCTGCAGCCGGGCCATCTGCGCCCCGGAGTGGTTGGAGACCCCGAGCCGGCCGACCTTGCCCGCGGCGCGCAGTGCGGCGAAGGCGGCGGCGATCTCCTCGGGCGGCGTCAGCGGGTCGGGCCGGTGGATGAGCAGCGTGTCGATCCGCTCGACGCCCAGCCGGGCCAGCGACCCGTCGACCCGGGCGGCGATGGTGCGCGCCGAGGAGTCGTAGCGGCCGGGGGCTTCGTCGGTGCCGAGCACGATCCCGCATTTGGTCTGCAGGTGCAGCGACGCCGCCAGCCCGGGGCGGTCGGCCAGCACACGGCCGAAGACCTCCTCGGCCTTGCCGCCCCGGTAGATGTCCGCGTGGTCGAACACGGTGATGCCGGCCTGCAGGGCGGCGTCGATGGCGGCGTGGGCCGTGGCCACATCCGCCGCCTCGATCGGGCCCTTCTCCCAGCCACCGCCCAGTCCCATGCAGCCGAAGAGCAGCCGGGTTCCGTCGTCGTGCATCATGGGTCGCTCTCCTTCGACGTGGTGTTGGATCACAGCCTACGGGCATAGGGTTCAGGTGACACGTCACCGCAGGGAAGGGGCCCGCATGGCCACCACCGACCGCCCGGCCCACCGGCTGGCCATCCTCGACGACTACCAGGACGTGGCTCTGGACTTCGCCGCCTGGGACACGCTGGAGAACGTCGAGGTGGTGGTCTTCCACGACCCGTTGCCGACCGCGGAGGAGGCCGTCCGGGCGCTGGCCGGGTTCGACATCGTGGTGGCAATGCGCGAGCGGACGGCCTTCGGCGCCGACGTGATCGCCTCCCTGCCGGGGTTGCGGCTGCTGGTGACCACGGGGATGGCCAACGCCTCGATCGACCTGGCCGCGGCGTCGGCGGCCGGCATCACGGTCTGCGGGACGCCCGGCTCGCCCACCGCGGCGCCGGAGCTGACGTGGGCGCTGCTGATGGCGTGGATGCGGGACATCCCGGCGCAGCAGGCGTCGCTGCGGGCCGGGACCTGGCAGACCGGCGTGGGCAGGGAGCTGGCCGGCACGACGCTCGGCGTGCTGGGATTGGGCAAGATCGGCACGCGGATCGCCGGCTACGGCGCGGCGTTCGGCATGGACGTCATCGCGTGGAGCCAGAACCTGGAGGCCGAGGCGGCGGCGGAGGCCGGGGCGCGGCTGGTGGGCCGCGAGGAGCTCTTCGCCTCCGCCGACGTGCTCAGCGTGCACCTGCGCCTGTCGACGCGCACCCGCGGACTCGTCGACGAGGCCGAACTGCGGCTGCTGGGTCCGCGCGGGCTGCTGGTCAACACGTCGCGGGCCGGGATCGTGGACCAGGAGGCGATGTTGCGCGGGCTGCACGAGGGGTGGCTCGGCGGCGCGGCGCTGGACGTCTTCGACACCGAGCCGCTCCCCGCGGACCACCCCGTCCTCCACGCCCCGCGGACGGTGCTGACCCCGCATCTGGGCTACGTCAGCGACGCGGGCTACCGCCGGTTCTTCGGCGGGGCGTTCGAGGATGTCGCCGCATGGCTCGCCGGTGCCCCGGTTCGCGTGCTCACCGGCTGAAATGCGTCCGGCCGCCGTTACGATGAAGGCATGTCAGCCCAGCAACGCACCGCGCCCCGATGGGCTCCCCGGCACCGCGGGTGGAAGCTGGCGCATCATCTGGTTCCCGCCCTGGTCATGGCGGCGTTCCTCATCGGGCTGGGCGCGGGGGCGCTGGCGCTGGGTTCGCTGGTGTTCGGCATCCCGCTGCTCGCGTTCGGCATCGGCACCGTCGTCTCGCTGGTCCGCGAGTTCCGGCTCGACCCGGACCCGGTGGCCCCCGAACTGAGTCCCGTCACCACCCGCAACGGGGTCCGGGCGGCGACCCGTTTCGCGTTCCGGCGCAATTCGCCGGCCTTCGCCGCGGCCACCGTCGGGCTCGGCGTCATCGGGCTGGTCGCCTCGCTGGCGGCCGTGGGCCGGTTCGTGCTGCTGCATTCGGGGTTCGAACGCTACTGGACGATCGCCGGCGCCCTGGCCCTGGGGGCCGTCGGGTTCCTCATCCTGCGCGAGGGCCTGCGCCTGTTGCGCATCGCCTCGGCCGACCAGGCGCCCGGTGTCTACCTGACGCGCAGTCGCGTGGTGGTGTTCGGGCCGCTGGGACTGGGCGAAATGTACTGGCGGGACATCGTCTCCGTCAGCGCCGCGAACCCGCGCGGCCGCACCCCGCTGGGGCGTCGTGGCCCGGCACTCATCGTCATCCGCGGACGGGCCCCTTCCGGCGACGGCGGCACCGGGGACGACGGCGATGTGCTGCTGGAACTGCTGGTGCAGGTGGAGTTCCTGCTCGCCGATCCGAATCTGCTGCACACCGCGCTGCTGCACTACCTGGGGCAGGCCGCCGACCGGCCCGAGCTGGGGACGACGGCGGCGCTGGAGCGGCTACTCTCCGGTCGGTGAGACGCCGGGGTAGAGCAGGACCTCGCCGTCGCGGACCTCGACCTTGTGCGTGCGCGCGTTCACGGTGGCGGGCAGGCAGAGGGCCTCGCCGGTCGTGAGGCAGAAGCGCGCCGAGTGGACGGGGCATTCGACCTCGTTGCCCTCGATCCAGCCGTCGGCGAGCGAGGCGGTCTCGTGCGTGCATTCGTCGTCGAGCGCGTAGAAGCCGCCCTCTTCGCTGTGGAAGACGGCGATATCCGAACCGGTGCCGGTGTCGTCGGCGTCGATGACCTTGGCCTCGCCCTCCTCGATCTCGTCGACCGGGCCAACATGGATGGGTTCGCTCACGGTGTCACTCCTTGGTTGGCGCAGCGGGACGCCGAACGGGTCCCTGCTTCCAGTGTTGTGCACGGCCCGACGGTGCGCAATTCCGCACCTCACACCCCGAAGCGGGAGGGCCTCACGAAGTCCAGCGCGTAGGGCTGCGGCTCCCCGGCGACATCGCGGGCCAGGATCTCCCCGATGGCCAGGCAGTGCTTGAACGCGTGCCCGCTGTCGCCTCCGGCCACCAGCACCCGCGGTGATGCGGCGGTGGGCCCGATGACGAACTGGTCGTCAGGGGACAGCGTGATCATGCACGGTTCCACCCGCGCCGGAACCGGGTCCAGCCCCGGAAGGACGCGCTCGACGAGGGCGGAGAGCCGGCGCCATGCGGACGAGTCGACCCCGCGGTCCAGCGTGTCCGGATCGATGCGTGGCGGCCGTTCGCCCCAGATGTCGCCGATCCCGAGCTTGACCAGGCCGCCGTCGACCGACCCGTGGCCCCAGAGCACGGTCTCGGGGTCGATCTGGTGCACGACGACGGGGAAGTGCCCCGCGTCGAACCCGGGGCTCCCGCCGGACTCGCCTGCCGGGGCCGCCGGGGCGAACCAGTGCAACGGGGTGCGGATCGGGACCAGGTCCACGTCGGGGACGAACGGGGGCAGCCAGGCACCCGCGGCGATGATGACCGTTTCGGCCAGGTAGTCGTGTCCCCCGGCGGTGAGCCGGACGCCCGCGGTACCGGCGTCGAGGGATTCGACCCGGGTGTCCGCGTGGACGGCCGCCCCGAGCCGGGCCGCCTCGGTGACGGCGGCGGTCACGGTGGCCTCGGGGTGGATGACGCCGCAGCCGGGGTCGAAGAGGCCGCGCGCGTCCGGGGCAAGATCCGCGAAATGCGGCAGCCGCCCCGTCAGCGCCTCCCGGTCGAGCCGCTCGTAGGGCAGCCCGTGGTCGTCCGCCGCCCGCGCGGTTCCGGCCACGACATCGGAGTCGGCGGAGCCCACCATGTAGCCGCCCGTGATCTTCAGCAGGTCGCGGCCGGAGGCCTCCTCGAGCCGGCGGAACAGGCTCCGGCTTTCGGCGGCCATGGGTGCCAGGCCCGGGTGCTCGAGGCAGGCCTCGCGGAAGAGCCGGGTCTGCCCGTGGGAGGACCCGAGGGCATGGCCGATCCCGAACTGCTCGAAGCCGACGACGTCGATGCCCCGGGCCGCGAGCCGCCAGAGGGCCGCGGACCCGAGGGCCCCCAGGCCGACGACGGCGACCTGCACGCGCTGCGGTGCCATGGCGGCGCTATTCGGCCGGGCCGGAGGCGCGGTGGGCGCCACGGCGGTGCTGTCCGTTTCCGGACACGTCCGGGTCCGCCACGGCGTCGCGCGCGGGGACCGGGTCCATGGAGGGGACCTGGCCGCGTTCCCGGCCGGCGCCGGCGGCGGAGACGCTGACCTTTTCACGCACTGCCTCCTGCTGCGTGTCCTCCGGTGAGCGCGCAGCCGAGGAGGCAACCGAAGAGGCACCGGCGTCGTCCGCCTGCACCCGGTGGGCGGCGGCCGCCCTGCCGGTGGAGTGGTCCTCGACGTGGCCGACCTGGCCGGTCGACAGCGACTCCGAGGGGATGTCGCGCTCGATCTTGGTGGCGAGCGCCTTCTCCGTCATGAAGCTCAGGGAAATGGCGGCGGCGATGGCCAGCGGGACCATCCAGAGGAAGAGCGGCACGAGCGCCTCGTTGTAGGAGCTGATGATGATGTTGCGGATCGGGTCCGGCAGCGAGGTGACCAGTTCCGGGGTCAGGGAGTTGGCGCTCGGGCCACCCGAGGAGCCGGCACCGGCCGGCATCTTGTCCTTCAGCAGGTCCGTCAGGCGGCTGGCGAAGAGCGAGCCGACGACGGCGGAGCCCAGGGTGGCGCCGACCTGGCGGAAGTAGTTCTGCCCGGCGGTCGCGGTGCCGACGTAGCGCAGGGGGAAGGAGTTCTGGGCCACGAGCGTGAGCATCTGCATGCACATGCCCAGGCCGAGACCCATCACACCGAGGAACACGCAGATCAGGTAGACCGGCGAATCGGCGTGGATGGTGGAGAGCAGGAAGAGCCCGATGCCCAGGACCAGCGTGCCGGCGATCATGACGATCTTGTAGCGGCCCGATTTGGAGACCTGGCGGCCGACGATGACCGAGGTGATAAGCAGGCAGCCCATCATGGGGATCATCAGCAGCCCGGCCTCGGTGGGACCGTAGCCGGTGACCATCTGCAGGTAGGTCGGCATGTAGCCGATGGCGCCGAACATCGCGATGCCGATCATCAGGCCGGAGAACGTCGTCAGGACGAAGTTGCGGTTCTTGAACAGCATCAGCGGCATGACCGGTTCGGAGACCTTCGATTCGACCAGGACGAACAGGGCTGCGGCGACGACGGCGGCCGCGAAGAGGCCCAGGATGGTGGGTGAATCCCAGGCGTAGGTGTTGCCGCCCCAGGTTCCGGCCAGGACCAGCGAGGTGGTGGCCAGGGCGAGCAGGGCCATGCCCATCACGTCGATCTTCGGTCGGGTGGAGTTGGTCGTCTTCGGGATGTGCAGCAGGAAGATGGTGGCCAGCACGGCCACCAGGCCCAGCGGCAGGTTCAGCCAGAAGGCCCAGCGCCAGCCGGGGCCCTCGGTCAGCCAGCCGCCGAGCAGGGGGCCGGCGACGGAGGAGACGGCGAAGACGCCGCCCATGACGCCCATGTACTTGCCGCGCTCCCGGGCGGGGATGACGTCGGCGATGATGGCCTGCGAGAGGATCATCAATCCGCCGCCGCCCAGGCCCTGGATGACGCGGGCGATGATGACCAGGTTCATGGTGTCGGACAGCGCACCGAAGACGGAGCCGCACATGAACACCACGATCGCGAAGATCAGCAACGGCTTGCGGCCGAAGAGGTCGCCCAGCTTGCCGTAGACGGGCATCATCACCGTGGAGGCCAGGATGAAGGCGGTGATGATCCAGGCCATGTGCTCGACGCCGTTGAGCTCCCCGACCATGGTCGGCAGCGCAGCGGACAGCACGGTCTGGTTCAGCGACGCCATGAGCATCGTGACCATCAGGGCGGCGAAGAGCAGCAGGATGTGGTTCTTGCTCCCGTGTACCGGCTTGGACCGTGTGGGTTTAGTCGTTGTCATGGGTGGAGTTCATAACCTCTCGGAAGATGGTGACGGCTGAGTCGATGTGTCCGTCGATGTCGGCGACGGTTCCCTCGGGATCGGAACTGTAGGCGTAGCGGGTGATCGTCCCGGCGAGCATGAGCAGGGCCCGGGCGGAGTCCTCACCGGCAGGCAGCCGGCCGAGCTCTTCCTCTGCCTCGTCGGCCTGCATGCGTTCGCGGAGGATTTCGTCGACGAGCTTCTCGGCATCGTTGATGTGCTGCATGACCCGGCCCCTCAATTCGGGGTACCGCGTGACGATCTCGCGGCGCATCTGGTAGGACGCCCCCCGGCCCAGGCTGGTGCGCATGACACCGGTGAGGATCCGGACGATCCGGGTCAGCAGGTCGGCCTCGCTGGTGCGGAATTGCTCCAGGAGTTCCTCGGGGACGCAGGGGGCACGGGTGCCCAGGATGGCGTCCTCCTTCGTGGGGAAGTAGTTGAAGAACGTCCGCTTCGAGACGCCGGCCCGCGTCACGATGGCCTCGATGGTCACGGCGACCGGGCCGTCTTCCAGCGCCATGGCGGCCGCGGCGTCGTGCACCGCGTTCCAGGTGTCGAGGCGATTGCGCTCGCGTTGGGAGATGGGGACTTCTTGCATAGGTACAGTTTATGCACTCGTGCAAAGTTTGCACAACTGCAAGGAATGTTCAATGCGCCACATCACGACGTCGGGGAGATGTTCACCATCCAGTCGATGCCGTAGCGGTCGATCAACATGCCGAAACTGGCACCCCATGGTGCCTGCGCCAGGTTTTCGACGACGCTCCCTCCGTCGGCAAGCCCCTCCCAGTAGCGTCGCAGCGCCGCGTCGTCATCGCCGCTGAGCGACAGCGACATGCCAGCCGGCGGGGCATAGTCCATCGACGCCGGAATGTCGGCTGCCATCAGGACCACCCCATTCGCTCCGCGCAGAATTCCGTGCATGATGAGGTCCTGCTCCGCCGGGTCATTGGCGGCATCGAAGGAGAACTCACCGAAGGTCGCGATCTCCAGTTCCCCATCGAAGACACGATGATAGAACTCCAGGGCCGCACGGGCATTCCCCCGGAAGGGGATGTACGGATTGAGCTGGACTCCCGTGGCGGGCCCCTTTCAGACCGGATCACGACGGCTCCTGCCGCCGGCGTCGTCCACCCATTCTCGACCCGGCTTCACCGCCAGGGAAGGCTCTGGCGAAATGCGGGCACACGTTAACGGTGTCCTCAACCCATCGCCACCCCCCGGCCATTGACACGGCATCGGCGCTCGGTAGGATCGCCGGTGTGCCGTGCCTCGAATGTGCGGCATATCACTCATCGCACCCCGGGAGTCATGACATGAACCCACGCAAGCATCCGATCCAACGCGCCAGCCTGGTCGCGGCCGGCCTCGCCTTGGCCGCCACGTCGCTGGCCGCCCCGGCCCAGGCGGCGCCGACGGCGGTCCCGCAGGGCAAACACCAGGGCAACCACCATGGGGGTGGGCACCACGGGGGCGGCCACCACGGAGGAGGGCATCACCAGCCACGGACGAGCACCATCCAACTGCTCGGCATCAACGACTTCCACGGCAGACTGGAGGCCAACGGCACCTCCGCGGGGGCGGCGGTGCTGGCCGGTGCCGTCGACGAGCTGACTGGACGGAAGAAGGACAACACGCTCTTCGTCTCGGCCGGGGACAACATCGGCGCCTCGACCTTCACCTCCTTTTCCCAGCAGGACACCCCCACGATCGATGCGCTCCGGACCGGGGGGCTGGACGTCTCGGCCGTGGGAAACCATGAATTCGACCGCGGCTTCGATGACCTGAAGGACCGGGTCATCCCCCGCTACGGCAACGGCAGCGCGAAGCGCGGAGCGGACTACGCCCTGGGTGCCAACGTCTATTACCAGGGCACCCAGAAGCCAGCCCTGAAGGAATACGCCCTGCGCAAGGTCCAGGGGGTGACCGTAGGATTCGTCGGCGTCGTCACCGAGCAGACCGAATCGCTGGTCACACCGGCCGGCATCAGCCAGCTCGACTTCGGCAACCAGCTCGAGGCGGCCAACCGCGTCGCCCGCCAGCTCTCCGATGGGCGGAAGTCCAATGGCGAGGCGGACGTCGTCGTGCTGCTGGCCCACGATGGTTCGGCGGGCACCGACTGCTCGGCGATCGCCACCGAGGACACCGCCTATGGCGAGCTGGTCCGCGGGGCATCGGCCAACATCGATGCCATCTACTCCGGCCACACCCATCAGGGCTACGCCTGCTCGTACCCGGTGAAGGGATGGCCGAAGGCCATGAAGCGCCCGGTCGTGCAGGCTCATGAGTACGGGACCACGCTGGACCGCGTGCAGATCACCGTCGACCGCCGCAGCAAGAAGCCGGTTGCGCTGGCGGGCTCGCTGGTGCAGCTCACCACCACGGACGACGCCGGCGCCACGGTTCCCGCGTTCCCGGCGGATCGGCGGGTGGCCCGCATCGTCACGAAGGCCGCCGAACAGGCGGAGGTCGTCGGCGCCCAGCCGATCGGCAAGATCAGCGCCGACATCCTGCGCGGCGGGGCCGAGCCGGGCTCCGATCGCGGCGTCGAGTCCTCCCTGGGCAACCTCGTGGCCGACATGCAGCTGTGGGCGACCTCCAACGAGGACTTCGGCGGCGAACCGGCGCAGATCGCGCTGATGAACCCCGGCGGCCTGCGCGCGGATCTGCTCTACGGAACCGATGGCACCGTCACCTACAAGGACGTGGCCAGCGTGCAGCCGTTCGGCAACACCCTGTGGACCGAGGACCTGACCGGAGCGCAGCTGAAGGCGGTCCTGGAGGAACAGTGGCAGCCGGAGGGTTCGAGCCGTCCGAAACTGCACCTGGGCATCTCGGCGGGCCTGAGCTACACCTACACCGAAAACGCGGCCCGTGGCTCGCACATCACGTCGATGTCGTTCAACGGCGAGCCCATCGCCGATTCCGACGTGTTCAAGGTCGCGATGAACTCGTTCCTCGCAGCCGGCGGCGACAACTTCACCACCCTCGCCGAGGGCACGAACGCCGCCGATACGGGCCAGAGCGACCTGGTCGCAGCGATCAACTACTTCGAAGCGCACGATCTGGTCGATCCGGCGCCGCTTGGACGGGCGATCGCCCAGTAGCCCGCTCGTCGCACCGGGGATCCTCCCCGGTGCGACAACGGCTTACCCCTCGATGCGGTGGTATCCCCGGAGGTAGTGCACCAGTGGCGCTTGCGGGGGTGCCGCCGTCGTACCCGGGTCGAGGATGTCGGTGACCTGCGCCGCGACGAGGGTCGATCCGGCCACCGGGGTGCGCGAGAGGACCCGGCACCGCAGGATGGTTCCCCGCGTGGCCAGCAGCGGCTCGCCGGTGGGTGCCGCCTGCCACTCGAGGCCGGGCCCGAAGCGGTCGACTCCTGCGGCGCTGAAGCGCCGGGCGAGATCCTCGTCGGCGGACGTCAGCAGGTGCACCGCCAGTTGGCTGGAGACGAGCAGTGCGCCGACCGAACCGCGGGACGAGGACAGCGAGAAGGCCAGCACCGGCGGCGCCACGGCCACGGAGATCACCGAGGACGCCGTCAGGCCCACGGAACCACGGGGGCCGGCGGCGGTGATCACCGCGACGCCCGAGGGATGGGCGGCGAAGGCCTCGCGGAAGGCATCTGCCACATCGGCACGGCCGCGTGCGCCCCGCGCCGCCCGGGCACCTGTGATTCGCTCCACCGTTGCCCTCCTGCCGGATGCGGTTGTTGCCTTCCACCGTAGGTCGGCCAGGCGATGGGCACCACCCCACGCGTTCAGCCCATGCGCGAATCGGCCAGCATGATGCCGATCGGTGCCGAGACCAAGAGGATGACGATCATGGCACGGAACAGGTACAGCAGCCACCGGTGCCGGCTTCCGCCGCCCCGGGCCGCCCAGATGAACAACACCATGGCCACCACGATCAGGGCCGCGCCGATCCAGGTCAGCACCACGATCGAGGTCAGCGAGCCGACCAGGACCGCAACGTTCGCCAGGTTGAACGCCAGCACCTCTGCGGCCACCAGGCCGGTCGAGGGGCGGCGCACGGCCAGCTGGTCCTGGCCGATGCCCAGCAGCAGCTGGGCGAATCCAACGACCAGGACCAGGTAGGCGACGGCCCACGAGGCGAGGTAGCTGGGGGCGGCTGCGCTGATGGCCGAGAGGAAGCCCCCGGCTAGGATGCCGAGTCCGCCGATGACGAGGAAAGGTGCTGCCGTTCTGTTCACGCTTCCAGTTTATGGATGCGGGACGGGCGGGGCGTCCGCCCGGGGGTTGGACGGGATCGGGGCTTGCGCATAGCGTAAGTCCCATGTCAGCCGCGCCCACCGTCCCGAAGACCACCGGCAACACCCTGCTGGTGCTCGGAAAGATCACCGCCATCCTCGATGCGTTCTCCCTCACCCGTCCGGTGCTCACCCTGGGGGACATCCGGGAGGCCACCGACCTGCCGATGTCGACCGTCCAGCGCCTCGTGGCCAACCTGGCCGGGCAGGGCTTCCTGGACCGCGAAGGGGACGCCTACCGGATCGGTTTGAAGATGGCCTACTGGGCCGCGCCGGCGACCCGCGGCAAGGCCATGCTCGACGTGATCTCCCCCCTGCTGGCCGACCTGCGCGACACCGTCGGCGAGACCGCCTGCTTCTTCACCGCCGAGCAGAACCACCGCGTCTGCGTGGCGATGGCCGAGACCCGCCACGCGCTGCGCCGCGAAATGCACGTCGGCAAGATCCTGCCCCTGCACGCCGGTTCCGCCAGTCGTGTGCTGCTGGCCTGGGACCCGGACCTGCTGGCGTCGCTGCTGCGCAACCCGCTGGAATCGATCACCGACTTCACCATCACCGAGTCCAAGGCGCTGCAGGCGGCGGTCCGCCAGACCCGCACCGACGGGTTCGCGATCACCACCGGCGAGCGCGAGTCCGGGGCCTCGGGACTCTCGGCCCCCGTCTTCGACGCCTCCGCAGCCGTGCTGGGCGCGGTGACGATCAGCGGCCCGACGTTCCGGATGCCGGAGGAGGTCTGCCGGGGATGGGTCGAACCCCTGCTGCAGGCCGCCGAGCGGATGACCCGGATGGTCGGCGGCCGCTTCCCCGGCGAGCCGGGCGCCCCCGCCTGACCTGTCGTCCGCCGTCGCGTTCGTTCAGGGCACGACAGCGTCACTCATCGGAGGGGCGCAGCCGTCGACAGTGCCTGCCCTGACCGCGGCCCACAACTCGGTCGTGACCTGCTTGTGGGCACTCGCGCTGCGTACTTGGGTTGTGACACGTGCGATTCAGGTGTTGTGAGAGCCAATACCCTGCGGGGCGTAATCGGTCGTTTTGGGAGTCCTCCGTATACTACGGTCCTCCCAGGAGGAGCGGATGACTACACATCACTTCGAAACGCTGCGCGGCGCTGTCCTCGCCGCATCGCGCGCTGGAACCTGGGCGCAAGCTGTCCAGGAGTGGCAGATTATAAGCGTTGAGGAAGAACCCCTTCACAACGGGATCTGCGTGTGCGGCAAGACCGAGCTCTTCTATCTCTACAAAATTCACAATCAGGTAACCCAACAGGATCTGTTTCTCATTGGAAGCAAGTGCGTCAACTTGTTTGAGGTCGAGGAGCTTGACCTCAGCGTCACCGTGCTTCATAAGCTATTGAAGCTACGGTCTGCATTCGCCTCCCATCAGGACGTGGAACTCACCAGCGAGTTCTTCTCACGAGCGGTGCTTGCCGACCTGTGGCAAAACGACGCGTTCCCCCCAACCAATACAATCGCGGCAACGGCGACAACGATTACAAGTTCCTGCTTGACATGTTCAATCAGCAACACGAGTTCACCCCAGGAGAGAGACGTAAGGTCTGGGTTCTAATCAATAGGGCCATCCGGCCCTTTGTGATGGGTGACGACCGCTTGTAAGGTGAGTCGGGCTGCCTGCCGTGGGTCTATGGTGGCCTCGTACCTGAGGGCTTGGAGGCGACGGATGGCGTTGTTCTTGGTCTTGTCTGGGTCCTTGTTGGTGAAGAAGTCGGAGCCCGGGTCCTGGAAGCACTCGCCTTCGGCGAGCAGGTGCCAGGTGGCGGTGAGAATGGAGTGCTCGGTGGCGACGAGGGCTTTCATCTTGCCGCGGCGGACGATGATCCGCTTGTACCGGGCGCCGAGGTAGGTGTTGTTTGGGTGGCGGGCGATGGTGAGGGCGGCCTCTGAGGTAGCGGTTTCCCGGTCTGGTCTTGCTGGACTTGACCCGCCCTGCCGATTCATTGGATCCCGGGGTGACGCCGGCCCAGGAACAGAGCCTGCCAGGGGTTTAAAATCGGCTCATGTCCGCACCGGTTTCGGCGACCAGGACGTCGGCGACGATGGTGTTCACGCCCGGGATCGTAGTCAGAAAGTCCCGGGCGGCCTGAAAGGGAGCCATCGCCTCCTCAATGCGCGCGGTGAGCTGCTCAACCCAACCGCTGATTGAATCGATCCGCTCCAGGTGCATCCGGCAGATGAAGGCGTGGTGTTCGGGGATGCGCCGGCGCATGGTGCCCCGGGCCATCTCGGCGAGCTTGGCCGGTTGGCGTTGACATCGCGTTCGCCGTTGACGAGGGCGTTCAGCATTACCCGCGAGGAGGCCCCCAACAGTTCCGAAACCGTAGAGGAAAGTTTGATGCCGGTGGACTCAAGAAACTTTTCGAGGCGGTGGCATTCGCGGGTGCGGTCCTGCGTGGCGATCGTGCGTGCCCGGGTAGGTCGCGCAGCTCGCGGATTGGTTCGGGCGGGACGAAACAGGACCGCAGGAGCCCGTGGGCACCAAGTTGCGCCAGCCACGCGGAGTCGGACACGTCGGTCTTGCGGCCCGGGATGTTGCGCGCTGCGTTGGCATTGACCAGCATGACCGGCAAGGAGTCCTCGAAGAGATAGTAGAACGGTTTCCAATAGTCGCTGGTCGCCTCCATCACCACGGTGGTGACCTTCTCCGCAAGCAGCATCTCGCGCAGGGCGAGGATCTGGTTGGTGGTCGCGCCCCACGTGGCGACCTTGGTGGTGAAGGTCCCGGCCCGTTAGCCCGGGGCACGGATCGCGACCTTGGCATCGCGTTTGGAAATGTCGATTCCCGCCGCTCGTTCATGAACGAGATCCATGATGTGCCTCCCGTGATGGGTTGTCGTTATGTGGTTGTGGTGCCTGCCGCGTAGAGGGTGGAATCAAATCAGGACTCTAGTACTCGTGCTCTGGGCAACAATCCACGGTTCCCGTGGAACCCTCCACGCCACGCTAGGATTCGGGTTGGAAAACGCACCAAGGAGAAATCGGCGTTGGACGCGGCAGGCACTCCAATAATGCTCCCCGACCACACCCGTTACCAGTGCCCGAGGTGACCGGACCGCGGCTTCGAACCCCACAGCTCGCAGCGCGCTGGATCGCTAGGATGGGCGCATGACTAAGGCTCGAAGATCAGGTAAGGGCGGGAAAAGGGCGAAGAGCTACGTAGACAAAGCTGCTGCCATAAAGGCTGATAGTGAACAGTTGGGATTGAAAGGCCTGCGGGATGCGAAGACTGCAGCTCGCGCAGACCTTATTGAGCACGATGACTATGGAACCACGGAAGGCAAGAAGGGCTCAATACCTGATCAGTCAAGATACGCCGGCCCATCGCCGTATCCCCCTTCGCGAATGACCGGACCCCTGAGCGCCCATTTTCACGTGGATGGTAACGACGCGGTGGACGCACTTACCTTGGTCCAGGCACTACAGAACTTTTTTTACGCGGCTGGTGCCGAGCGGGTCTTCATCGAGTCCGTGCGGCGCGGTTCCGTTTTTGCAAAGTTGGAGGCTTGGCTAAATGGCGACGACAGCGCTCAAGCTAAAAAGAAGTTTTACGATTTAGCTGAAACGGGCGAACAGTGGGCTAGGGACGTAACCGCCAATAAAGCACGTGCTGAAGTCTCAGCCATGAACGCCTCAACATCTGCCAAGCTGTTGGCTGCCTGCGAACCTTACGACAATATCGCCATGCAAGTTGATGACTTCCTGATTATAAAAACGACAGCCTCAAACGGCGGAGCCTCTGCCGTCGTCCAGAAACTAACCATAAAAGCAATGCAGCTACTCGAGGAAAATCCAGCCATCTTGAGTGACCCTCAGCAAGCCCTTGATAAGCTGTCGCTCCTCAACTATGCCAAGGGAAATGACTTAAGGTTAGAGCCCTAACTCTCTACAAACAGTATGTGGTGTCTCCGCGGAGTGGCCGCACCTGATGCGCCTCCCGACGG
The DNA here is from genome assembly GCA_016892645.1 of Micrococcaceae bacterium RIT 802. GTDB lineage: Bacteria > Actinomycetota > Actinomycetes > Actinomycetales > Micrococcaceae > Arthrobacter_H. The sequence goes on along the minus strand of JAFEMX010000002.1, from coordinate 83,347 downwards.
GCAAGCGCCAATGACAGCGCATATGGCATTCCCATTGAGAATGCGACTAGAGCCGCAGCAAACGATCGTCTAAAGACAATGAGTCAGCATTTCGGCTCTGGCGATCGAAGATATTCCACAAGTTGCTTCGTCGTCCACGACTTTTCTGGGTAGCAAATGGTGCGGTCATCGATGTCGGCTACGGCAATCCATTGAATTCTTAAGTCGTCCGTACGCACCAAGAGCCGTTCCGCCTGCTCGCCAACCACGTAGCCTTGGGTTATTTTTTGTCCCCCTGGCCCGCTAATAACCTCCATCGGAAGCCAGGGCTTGGAAATACTCGGTACCAGAACTGTTGCCGAAATAAATGTGATGACGAACCAGTTTCGCCAGAATGGAATTGGCCTTAAATGGTCGGCGGCGGTTTCCGGGCTTTGCCGCTTCTTTCTTTGAGAATAGATTCGTGTGGCTATCAAAATCCCGGACCCCAACAAGTAGGCAGCCAGCATCACAGTGTTGATCGTAAAGCCGATGAGGATGACGGCAGGGGCAACTAACAGGCTACTTCGCCACACCTGACCGACAGTCGCCCCCCGCCGATTTCCTGCCGTAAGCCACTGCCAAGGACCCTCTACCAAGATGATCAACGGAGCCGCGACTACGAGAAAAGAAACGAGCGACGCCAGGAGCACCGTTGGGTAGTCGACGACGGACAGAACCGCGAAAGCGACCGGCAATTCAAATCCGCTAAAAGCAAAGACCTTGAATGCAGCCACAAGGACTAATAGAGCGGACGCGGCAAATGGCAGGTTTTCAATTAATACTCGCTCGCGGAATGATCTTTCGTTCATGCGGTAGATGATTCCAGAGCTTTCCAAGGTGGAGTAATGGTGCCCGATGAAATGCTTCAGATCATCCCTAAAATGGCCCCGAAAAGCTGCAGGCAGCTGTAGGCCTAGTGCGAGTCAAAGCTGTCCAACTCCGGAATTTCGGCAGAATGGGTACCGTGCCCGGAAAACATGCTTACCTGCGCCTGCCAGTATCCCTCGTCGGAGTCGGCGCTGTCTTCTATGGAATCAAAGTACTCATGTTTGCGGAGGGCAACATGACTACAGCTCTGGCGCTGGCCCTCAACATCGAGTTCCTTCCCGCCCTAGGAGCGATGCTCCTAAGTGTCGCTCCAACGGTCATCCTTCCCCTCGCCCTGTATGCCATGCGCCTGGCTCATAAGTACTATTCCGGGGACATTGAGGGAATCGTCGTCTACACGCTTATGTACGCAGTGACGGGGATCGCGCTCGTTTTCTCGTCGCTATTGACGCTGAGCATATGCTTCGGTTTTGCAGTACTGCATCTGTTATATCTGCAAAGTGTAAAGAAGAAGTGGAGACGAAATTTCTCTTGGATGCGCTTCCGCTTCGAGAAGGCCCAGCCAGTCATCATGGCGCTCGCTTCAACATCGCTGTTCACCAGCGCTGGTTGGATTCCTATGGAGTCGGTGACAATGCAGGGATCACAACATGCCGTGTTCATAATTCGTGAAACGGGGAGCGAAATTATATACCTAGACATGCCTTCACGGCAAGTCGTTCGAACTGATGCTGCCGATATAAGTGACCGCAAGTTTTGCGGCAATGGACCAGCGGAAACGGTGGCTTCTATGGGGGTTCGGATGGCGCAGGGACCAACATACGATGCGTGTCCAAAGGCCAATAAATAGCCGACACTTGGCAATGCAATTATAGCTTCATAACGAGCTGGCCGGACGATTAATCACGACTGGAACATAGTGCCCAGGCGGCCACGTGGGATGCTCCTGAGATTCCGTCCCGAGCTTCCAAATTAGAGTCGCACTTATGACGATTGAAGATGACGGAAAACCAGAAGTGGCATCCACTACAGCAACGGAGATCGCAACGTGGTTGCTCAACAAAATTGAGCAGGTGGCGCCCCATAGCTTTCCTCAAGCTCAAGCTGCGGTCTATATCAGGAACACTTACGGCACAGAGTGGTCGTACAAGAATGCAAACGGGAATTGGGCCATCAACACTGCCATCCTCAAGGAGTTCCGTAAGATTAAATACCCGAGAATCCAATGGGAAAGGGGCGTCCAAGCCTGGCGCCTCGTAACAGAGGATCAGCTAGAAAACATACTTGAGAGAGAAGCTAAGGCGAAACGCCGCAAAGAAGAAATTGCCCGACGTAAGGCGGAAAAAAGCCTGGGTTCGTAGGTCTCGCATATCGCTGGTTATGACCAGCCATTTCCTAAGGTGGACTCACTCTAGATTTTTTTCACTTCGATGAGTTCGGGTCCGTTGTTGCGCACATTGCCCACCGCCTTTCCAACCTCGCGGGGCACCAACTCCGGGTCGAGTATGCCGTCCAGCAGTGTGCGGATCTCGCCCTTGTCGGTCAGTTCCGGTTCCAGCCATTCGTCCTGGAGGCCGGCCGGCACGATCACGGGTGTGCGGTCGTGGATATGGCCTAGTGCGTCGGCCGCCGGCCGCGTGAGGATGGTGGTGGTCATCAGCCACTCCCCCGGCTCTCCGTCTGGCACTTCGGGGTCGAGCCAGAATTCATAGAGGCCGGCGAATGCCACGATCCCCTCGTTTTGGGGGTGGAGGTAGGTCGGGATCTTCTCGCTGCCGTCCTTCTGCCACTCGTAATACCCTTCGGCCACTACTAATCCGCGGCGCTTCACGGCAGCGGATCGAAAGGTGGGCTTCTCGAGAACGGTTTCCGATCTGGCGTTGATGGCGCGGCTGCCCACGGAACGGCTCTTGGCCCATACGGGTACCAGGCCCCATCGTGCCGTCTCCAACATCCGACCAGGTGCGGCCCCCTCGGGTCCGCGACCGATGATGATCCTGACTTTCTGGGTCGGGGCGACGTTCCAGCTCGGGCGCAGCTCGTCCCCGATCACGTCCTGGATGCCGAAGTCCGCAACCAGGTCGCCCTAGGTGTTGGTGGAAGTCATGTATTCCAGTTTGCCCTAATCGAATAGTTCACCTCCGGAGACCGGGGTAGTCCTTCCAGGTTCCACCAGAGAGTCTTGCCCAGGTGGTCGCTGTTCCGGTTGATATTCCCAGTGCGTCGGCCGCGATGCGCGCTGGCAAGGCGACCGTTAGGTGGCGTAGGGCCGCTCCCCGTGCCCGGAGCGGCTCCAGACCAGCGTTGTGAAGCAGCAAGCGCATGTTCGCCTCGCTCATGTGCGTACCCGCCATCAGGCCTTCGAAGAACCACTGGTGCTCAGGGCTCCTGTAGATGGCCCGCTGTGTGGGCGACTGCAGGTATCGCTTGACCAGTTGGGCGACGGGACGTGGCATTTCTATGGCCGTCGACGCGAAGCGGATTGCCACCGATGTCTGCGTGCAGACAACGTTGGAATGCAGCAACCGGACGCAGGTGGTGACGGGCTGGGCGTAGAGCAGGACGAATAGCCCCGCCAGGCGGACGGTCAACGAAAGGGACTCATCGTTGACGAGACGGTTGATGGCCGTCCAGCGGGCCTCGTCGCTGATGGCTTGTTGTGCGCGCCCCGTTCGCCGCGCCCAGATCTCCAGCTGGGGCATCAGGTGGTGCCGGCGGGCCCAGACAACGAAAGTCCTGATTTCGATGCCCTTGGGTTGTGCGAGGTATCGGTCAAGGTCCTGCTGGTGGATCCTTTCGAGGCTTGTCCCACGCCCGTCGAGCCAGCTGAGGAAGTAGTCGATGGCCTTGAGTTCTCGGCGCCGCCGGTAGTCCACGTTCGGTGATATCGGAGCTGCCTCGGACTCTTGACGCATCATCCGCAGGACATGCCACTGGTGGTAGCGGCGGAGGATCGTTGCATGGTTTGGAGCGAGGGTCTGCAGGAAGCAGTTGGCGAAGACCTCGTGGTCGTTCAGGTGCACGTCGACGGCGGGTAGCGTTCCTGCGGTGACCATCAGCCGGCGCAGGTAGCGGATCCTCGGTGAAGGCGGGAGCTGGTTCAGAGTGCTGTGGCTGATGGGTGCGCCTCCGGTGGCCATGGCACGCAGGGTGCCGTGCACTTGATCGTGCTTGATCCATCGCACGACGGTCCGCTTGTCCGGCGTGCTCAGCAGTATGTCGTAGAGTCCTGTCAGGTCGGGATGGATCTTCCCGTCGTCTTGGGCCAGGACTGCCTGTGCTCGTTCTTGGAGGCGGCAGGTCCCGCACTGGGATCCTGTGAGTTGCTCCTCGCTTCCACACGTCTTGCAGGCGAATCGGCTGGGGACGCCCGCGCATGCTGCGCAAACGATGGTCCCGTCGTCGTCGAAGAAGGCCAGGACTTTCATTACTTCGCAGGATGGGCAGCTCCCCGGATTCCTGCGGAGCCTGGAGTAGCACGGATTGCAGATCGTCCCGCCCAGCAGCTCGTAGCCATGCACCACCTGCCGCGAGCACAGATGGCAGGGGCGCGGTTCCTTGGCCACGACGGGCCTCTAGCTGCCAGGTCCGGGGTCGGAGGGCCGGTGGATGCGGGCCGGCACCGGTCGGAGTGATCCGAGGGAGGAGCCGGTAGAGGTTGCCGCGTCTGTTGTTCCGGTTTTCCGGAATCCAACGTTGGCCGGGACGATCTTGATGAGATCGTTCGGGGTGCAGTCCAAGACCAGGCAGAGTGCGGCGAGGACCTCCATGTTGAGCCTGGCTGGTGGCTTGGTGACCAGGCGGAATACCTGCTCGCGCGAGAGTTGAACTCCTGCTTTCCGGAGCGGCTCGACCAGGTCCGTGGTCTTGAACATTCCGGCGGCGGCCATCAGGTCCCGCAGGTGCCATGCAACCGTGTTTGCAGGGGTTTCAGGTGTGGGCATCGGTTGCTCCGTAGATTCGCGAGAGGGCCCGGGCAATCACCCGGTTCTTGTAGTCGTTCCCCACCGAGGTGTAGATGGCGGTGGTGGAGGCGTAAAGGTGCCCGACCTGGTCCTGGACGAAGCGCTCCGAGTAGCCCCATTCGATCAGGTTCGTCACGTAGGTGTGCCGCAGGCAATGCAGGCTCAGTTCCCGCGGCAGCCCGGCGCCGTCGCGGATCTCGGCAAAACGATCATCCAGGTAGCGCAGTGAGACGCGGGTGGCGCGTTCGGTGGTCCACAACGCGTCCCCGGCATCCGTGGCCACCCGGTCACGGCCTTCGTGGACCCATTGCTCCAGGCCTTCGATGACCCAGTCCAGTTCGGGCACGGTGAGGACCGTGCGCCGCCTGGGCCCGGATCCTCGGCTCGCCTTGCCCCATCGCACTTCAACGCAACCGTAGGTTCCATATCCGGGCGCTGCCGGATTTGGCCGCAGATCCGCTACGTCGAGTCCGACCACTTCGGCACGCCGCAGACCATACGCATACGTGGTCTTGAAGATCTGTGAATCCCTGAGGGCCGTTAGCGCCCCCTTGCGCCCAGCTTGGATGATGGTCTCGACTCGCCCATCCGCATAGGTGAAGAATCGCTCCAGCTCGTCGTAGGTCAACGCCCTGCGCTCGGGCCGGCCTTCGTATTCGGCCAGGTGCCTTACCGTGTTCCAGTCGTGGCAGATCTGTTGAGGGGCGCTGCCGAATCTCTTCTCGCATTCACCCGCCCATCCGTAGCGCGGATCCATCATGAAGTCGCAGAATGCACGCACCATCACCTGGTAGCCGCGCGTGGTGGACTTCGCCAGGGGCCTCGCCCTGGAGAGTGCGTGGATGCTGAAGTCCTCGAGGTCCACAGGGGCCCACTCCCATGGCAGCTTCTCGCAGTATGCGGAGAAGCGGCGGATGAAACTGGTCCTGACGTCGATGGTTTGCCTTGACAACCCGCGGCTTTGTTGCTGGTCGTCCCAGCCTTGGAGCATCGCGTTGAAGATGAACGCAGGCTCGTCCAACGGACGGACGTTGCCCAACACATGCAGCGGGGAATCCCCCATTTCGCGTTGGTTGGCCATCACCCGATCGTTGCATTAAATGCAACAATGATGCAATGGCTTTCGGATCTCAATCCGGTGCCGGTGCGTGGCCCGAGGGGTGGACGGCCGATGGGGAGTTAGCTCATCCGGCTACCGCGCGGCCGCGTTGAGCTCCCCCAGCAAGCGCGTGGCCCTGGCCCGGATGTCGTCGCGTACCAGCCTCATCCTTTCCATTCCATCGATCCCCCTCGGGGAAGGTTCATCGATGTCCCAGTTCCGCATCCGGGTTCCCGGAATCGGTTCCAATTCCGCTTCCCGGCCAAGGGTGATCACCAGGTCGACGCCGGCGAGCAGTTCCCTGGTGATGGGTTTGGGTCGCTCGTCGCCGATTTCGATGCCAAGTTCGGACAGGGACTGCACTGACTGAGCGTTGAGTCCGTTGCCGGGCTTGGTACCGGCGGTGCGGACGTCGATGCTGCCTCCGGCAAGGTGGCGCATGAGCGCCCCGGCCATTTGGGATTTTCCGCCGTTCTTGACGCAGACGAACAGGACTACCGGCCTGCCATCGACGGAAAGGGGTTCCTCCTTCCGGAGGACGGTTCCCGGCATAGGATTCGTGGTCGCCGCGGCCGTCAACTTCTGGTGTCCGCGCATGGCTTCGGTTCGGGCCGCCTGGTCATTCTGCACCGGAACGTCCATGGGCCAGGCCGGTTGGAATGCCGATGAGCACGGGTTCGGGGGCAGCACAGCATGAGCCTGCCGCGTCGCCAGGCTCAGAGGCCTCGGAGGGCGCATCACAGGTACCGCCAAGGTCCGTGGAGCAGACGCCGGTTTCGGGCAGTTCCAGGTGGACCTGTCCGGCAGCGGCCATGTCCCCTGCTATGGCGGCGACGATGGACCGCACCTGTTCGTATCCGGTGGCGAGCAGGAAGGTCGGGGCCCGTCCGTAGGATTTCATGCCGGCGATGTAGAAGTCCTTGTCGGGGTGGGCCAGTTCCTTGGCCCCGTGCGCCGGAACGGTCCCGCAGGAGTGGAATTCGGGGTCGATCAGCGGCCCCAGGGTCCGTGGTGCTTCCACGGCGGGGTCGAGTTCCAGTCGGATTTCCCGCAGGATGCCCAGGTCGGGGCGGAAGCCCGTGGCGGGGATCAACACGTCAACTTCCAGCGTCGTTTCGCCCTCCGGTGTGGCTCCCGTGACGGCGAGCAGGTCACCTGTCGAGAATCCGGTGGTCGTGAAGGAGGTATGCACGTCGATGTGCCCGTCCTCGAGGAGTTTGCGCAGACGGGTCCCCAGTTGGCCACGCGCGGGCAGCCCGTCGAGGCCCCCCCCGCCGTAGAGGCCGGAGGTGTCGCTCCCACGCACGGCCCAGCTGATGCGGGTTCCGGGCTCGTTCTTGGCCAGCTGGCCCAGGGAGATGAGGGTGTTAGCGGCCGAGTGCCCGGCTCCGATGACCAGGACGTGTTTGCCTGAGAAGCGGGCCCGGTCGGCACCGGTCACGTCCGGGAGTGGTTCGGTGATCAGGCCGCGGGCGGTGGCTTCGGCTTCGCCTGGGGCGGGCAGGCCGGCTTGTCCGAGCGGGTTGGGTTGGGCCCAGGTTCCGGAGGCGTCGATGACGGCGCGTACCCGGTGGTCTTCCACCGTGCCGTCTTCGGTTTCCGTGCGGACCAGGAAGGGGCGTTCGTCCCGTCCCCGGGAGTGTGTCTTGTCCATCCCGGCCCGGCTGACTGCCGTTACGGTGGTGGATGTGTGGAGCGCGTTCCGGATGGCCGGGAGGGTGGCGAGGGGTTCGAGGTAGTGTTCCACGAGCTCGGCGCCGTAGGGCAGGGATGACAGTCGGGGTTCTGTCCAGCCGGTGGGTTCGAGCAGGCGACGTGAGGCGGGGTCGATGTTGTGCCGCCAGGGGGAAAACAGCCGGACGTGCCCCCAGTTTCGGATGGAAGCGCCGGCCTGGTGGCCGGATTCGAAGATGAGCGGGACCAGGCCGCGTTCGATGAGGTTCGCTGCCGCGGCCAGGCCCACGGGACCGGCGCCGATGATGGCAACCGGGAGGTCGTTCGGTTGGTTCGTCATATCCATCGTTCTCCTTGGGTGGTACGTGCTCGTTTGCCTTCGGCCACCTGCTTGGATCCGCGGGCGGCGGTGTCCGCTAGGTGGTCGGCAGCAGTTCTGCGATGAGGCCCTGGATGCGGGTCTTGATGTCGTCCCGGATGGGCCGGACGGCCTCGATGCCTTGCCCTGCCGGGTCATCGAGTTCCCAGTCCTCGTAGCGTTTGCCGGGGAAGATGGGGCAGGTGTCACCGCAACCCATGGTGATCACGACATCGGATTCCCACACCGCGTACACGGTGAGGACCTTGGGCGTTACGGCGGACATGTCGATGCCCTCCTCGGCCATGGCGGCCACGGCGGCCGGATTGACCGAGTCCGCTGGCTCGGACCCGGCGGAACGGACCTCGATGGCGCCTGCGGACAGTGCGGTGAGGTAGGCGGCGGCCATCTGGGAGCGTCCGGCGTTGTGGACGCAGACGAACAGGACGGACGGTTTAGTGGTGGTCTCGGCGGTACTCACTTTTCGTGCTCCTCGGACTAGGACAGCGGGTTGGCGGATGCGGTGTTGCTCAGTGGGCGAAATGGCGTTTGCGCGCCCATAGGGCCACGTAGACCAACGCCACCAGGACGGGGACCTCGATCAGCGGGCCCACGACCCCGGCCAGGGCCTGCCCGGAGGTGACGCCGAACGTGCCGATGGCCACCGCGATCGCGAGTTCGAAGTTGTTCCCCGAGGCGGTGAAGGCCAGCGTGGTGGTCTTCGCGTAGCCCAGGCCCAGGGCGCGGCCGATGAGCATTCCGGCACCGAAGACGACCACGAAATACACCAGCAGCGGCAACGCGATCCGCACCACTTCGAGCGGCCGGGACGTGATGGTGTTCCCCTGCAGGGCGAACAACAGCACGATGGTGAACAGCAGCCCGTAGAGCGCCCAGGGCCCCAGCTTCGGCAGGAACTTCCCCTCGTACCAGTCCCGGCCCCTGGCCTTCTCCCCCAGCGTGCGGGTGAGGAATCCGGCCAGCAACGGGATGCCCAGGAACACGAGCACGGAGACGGTGATCGACCAGAAGGAGAAGTCCGCCGCCGTGGTCGGCAGGCCCAGCCAGCCGGGCAGGACCTGGAGGTAGAACCAGCCCAGGGCGCCGAAGGCGATGACCTGGAAGACGGAGTTGATGAAGACCAGCACGGCGGCGGCCTCCCGGTCCCCGCACGCCAGGTCGTTCCAGATCATGACCATGGCGATGCAGCGGGCGAGCCCGACGATGATCAGCCCGGTGCGGTATTCGGGCAGGTCGGGTACGAAGATCCAGGCCAGGGCGAACATGAACGCCGGGGCCAGCAGCCAGTTCATAACCAGGGAGGTGATCAGCAGCTTGCGGTCCGCGACCACGCGGCCCGTTTCGTTGTAGCGGACCTTCGCCAGGACCGGATACATCATCACCAGCAAGCCGATGGCGATCGGCAGGGACACGGAGCCGATCTTCACCGCATCCAGGGCTGTATCCAGCCCGGGGATGAACCTGCCCAACAAAAGGCCGGCGGCCATCGCCGCGATGATCCAAACGGGCAGGAACCGATCCAGGGTGGAGAGCTCGCCTGCGACGGCGGCCTCCCCCCGGACGGCAGGTGTGGTGGTCTCGGTGTTCACGAGGCTCCTTGAAGATCCAACATCAAATTGACGGTTGTCGATGCAAGAAGTATCCACATCTATATCGACAAATGTCAATCCATGGCACAATGAGGCCATGGAAACCCTGCTGGCACCCGAAACACGCACCGGCGCGCCTTGTTGCGAGCCAGCCGGTGGTCCGGCACTCGATGCCATCGAGGCCCAAGCCACGGCGCGCGTCCTGAAGGCGCTCTCGGATCCGAACCGCTTGCGGCTGCTTTCCATAGTCAAGTCCGGCGAGGGTGGCGAGGCGTGCGTCTGCGACCTGACCGAACCACTGGACCTGGGCCAGCCCACGGTCTCCCACCACCTGAAGATCCTGGTCGACGCCGGGTTGCTGAACCGCGAGAAGCGCGGCACCTGGTCGTACTACTCCCTGGTTCCCGGGGCGCTGGAAGCCGCGTCGCAAAGCATCCTCGCCCTGTAGGTGGAACCTCCCGCCAAACCCCTGTCCGCCCCTCGGGGCGGTCGGCGGGCAAAAGGGGCGCCCGTATCCGGTCCGGGCGGCGGCCCCTCTGCACGGCGGGGCGTCGTCATCGCGGGCCTTGGCTTCGGGCAGATCCTGTCGTGGGGCTCGACGTTCTACCTGCTAGCCCCCCTGGCAGCCCCGATAGCCGCCGACACCGGATGGCCACATCCCTGGGTCGTCGGCGGTGTTTCCGTGGCACTGCTCGTCGCGGCGCTGGGCTCGCCCGCCATCGGTTCCCTGGTTTCGCGCAACCATGGCCGAGAGGTCCTGGCGGCAAGCGCCCTGCTGTTGGCCGGCGGGCTCGCCACCCTCTCCCTGGCACCCAACCAATGGCTCTACCTCGGCGCGTGGGTCATCCTCGGAGCCGGCATGAGCGGCGGCCTCTACAGCGGGGCATTCGCGGTCCTGGGCCATGCCTACGGGTCCACGGCCCGTTCCTCCATCACCGCCCTGACGTTGTTCGGCGGCTTCGCCAGCACCGCCTGCTGGCCGTTGACCACCTTGCTGTCCAACGAATTCGGTTGGCGGTGGACCTGCGCGGCATACGCCGCGGCGCATCTGCTGGTCACCTTCCCGCTGTATGTGCTCCTCGCCCCGCACGGCAAAGCCAGCCCCGAACCAGCAGCAGAACCCCACCAGGGCCCGCCGTCCGGTGCCCGGCAGCCTGGCCCGCTGTGGCTGCCCGTGGCGCTCATTGCCCTCATCACGACACTCGGCACCTCTGTATCGGCGGTCGTGTCGGTGCACGTCTTCACGCTGCTGGCGCCACTGGGAGCCAGCGGTGCCGTCGCCGTTGGCCTGGCTGCCGCCATCGGCCCCTCGCAGGTGGGCGCCCGGCTCGTTGAATTCACCCTCGCCCGGCGACGCCATCCGTTGTGGACCATGCTCACGGCGGTCACGGCCATCACAACCGCCCTCGCGCTCCTGGCTCTCGGGCTCGGACCACTACTCCTGCCCATGGTCGTGTATGGGGCGGGGATCGGCCTGAACTCCATCGCCAACGGCACCGTTCCCCTGGCCCTCGTCGGACAGGAACGCTACGCACGGACCATGGGACGAATAGCCCTTCCATCCCTACTGGCCCAAGCCGCAGCCCCCGTCTGGGGCACCTCATTGATCAGCGGCTGGGGAGAGAAGCCGACGCTCCTGGTCTTGGCTGCGATGTCACTGGCAGCAGCAGTCCTGACGCTCTGGCTCATGCTGATTCACCGCCGCAGCAGCCGGCTCCTTCCCGCCCCCGGCACTCCGTCCTGACCATGCGGATCGACCCGTCATGCCGACAGGCGTTTGTCATTTTCAGAAGTCGACCGCACTGGGATCGCCGTCATGACGGGGTAATCCAGTACTTCGGACGGCAATGATGTCCGAAGTCCACTGCACCAAGCAGCATTCCGGTCCGTAGTCGTCTGCACCAGCAACCTGATGGTGTGCTTCAGTGTTTCTCGCGTTCTCCCTCGGCGGTCAGAATTTCCGGGGGTCGGGGCGGCAGGTGGCGGTAGAGGCTTGAGCGGGTGATGCCGGTCTTCTCCACGATTTCCCGGATGGAGTTGCCCTGGTCGCGCAGGTGTTCGGCGTAGGCGAGTTTCGACGGGTCGACGACGCTGGGCCGGCCGATGCGCTTGCCTTTGCTGGTGGCCACTGCGCGGGCGTGGGCTGCCCGCTCGATTGCGTAGGTCCTCTCCATCTGGCCGAAGAGTGCCAGCATGACCACCGCGAGTTGGGACATGGGGTCCTCGGGGTTGGCCGAGTCGACTCGGATGGGATCGGCCAGGTTCCGTACGCCGACGCCGCGCTCGGCGAGGTCGTGGATGAGGTTCAAGGTATCGCGAACGGTGCGGCCGAGCCGGTCCAGGGTGTGCACGACGATCACGTCACCATCCCGCGCCTGGTCCCGCGCCTCGCGAAGCCCGGGACGGTTGGTGGTCGAGCCGGATTTCCTGTCCACGTAGATATGCCGATCGGCGATGCCCTCGGCTTGCAGGGCATCGATCTGCCGGTCGAGGTCCTGTTTCGCAGTCGAAACGCGCGCATACCCAATGTCCATGCGGAAGTCGTGCTCGTACGGTTCTTCTGGGACGGTCTTTTGGGCTTAGTTCTGGAACGCAAATCCGTGGCGTGTCCGTTCGTGCCGGCATGTTCGGTGGGGCTGTTCCACTTCCAAGGAAGTGGGACACCCTCGACAGGGACGCGCCCTGCCGTTGTCGGAAGTTCCTGCACAAGAAACAGAACCACTGTCAGCTGGTGCATGTGTCCTCGGGCTTACGGCTGCGCCGCATACCTTCGGCCAGGCGTTTCGCCCACCTCATGGTGCTTCCCGTGACTGGCGTCGACGCGTGCTCAGACGTTGCCGTTCGTGGACCGTCGTGCGGTGCCGGAAGAGAGGCAAGAGCCGCGCTAATACATGAACCGGTGAATTCATAAATCCATGTATTATTATGATGTGAACACAACGGCCACACCCTCGCATACCGCTGCCTTGGCGCGTTTTGGGCATGCACTCTCCGATTCCACGCGGGTCGGCGTGCTGCTTGCCCTACGCGAAGCGCCCGCATTCCCCTCGGACCTGGCCGACGCGCTCGGCGTCTCGCGCCAGGTCATGTCCAACCAGCTGGCCTGCCTGCGCGGGTGCGGACTGGTCGAGGCGGTACCCGAGGGCCGGCGATCCTGGTACCGGCTGAGCGATCCGCACCTGGGCGCAGCCATGGACGAATTGCTTCGCGTGGTCCTGCAGGTCGACCCCGGCTGCTGCGAGGGGCCGGAGTGCACATGCTGAACACGCTCCCAGCCCAGGATCGGCGCCGGGAGCTACTCAAGCGCCGGATACGGATCATCGTTGCCCTCACGATCACGTACAACCTCATAGAGGCCGTCATCGCCCTGGCAGCCGGCGCGGCCGCTTCCTCGGTCGCCCTGGTCGGCTTCGGGTTGGATTCCATCGTGGAAGTGCTTTCGGCTGCGGCTGTTGCCTGGCAATTCGCAGCCCGCGACCCTGAAAGCCGCGAGAAAAAGGCCCTGCGCCTGATTGCCGTATCCTTTTTCGGTCTCGCTGCCTATGTCAGTGTCAGCGCCGTCCTCACGCTGATCGGGCTCAAGGAAGCCGAACATAGCCCGGTCGGCATCACCCTGGCCGCCGTGAGCCTCGTGGTGATGCCATTTCTCAGCCTCCTCGAACGCCACGCAGGACGGGAACTGGGATCGGCCTCGGCCATTGCCGATTCAAAGCAGACCCTGATCTGCTCGTACCTTTCAGCTGCCGTCCTGGCGGGCTTGCTGCTCAACAGCCTCTTCGGCTGGAGCTGGGCCGATCCGGTAGCCGGCTTTGTCATCGCGGTATTCGCGGTCAGGGAAGGATTCGAGGCATGGATAGGGGAGGCATGCACGCAGCCCATGTCAGCCATATCCGGGGACAGGGAATCGTCTTCCGGCGAGGCGGGTTGCTGCTGACGCAGGCGTGGACCGGAAGCAGCCGCGATGGCCAGCTGGCGCCTGGCGGGCACGCCCGATCCTACCCGGCTGGATCCCTGCTTCCTTTGCAAGCGATGCCCCGGATGCGTTCACCGACCAGAATTGCGCCAAAGGCGCTGCGCCTGATGGGAAGGAAGGAATGATGATTGAGCTGACGTCGACGTTGACGTGTCCTGCTTGCGGGTACGAAGCATCCTTGCGGATGCCCTCCGATTCCTGCCAGTTCTTCTGGGCGTGCCCAAATTGCACCAAGCGAATTCGGCCCGTTGCCGGCGATTGCTGCGTGTTCTGTTCCTACGGGACAGTACCTTGCCCCTCAAGGCAGGATTCGTCCACGTAAGAAAAAGCGGTGCCGACCGGTAACGTATCGTCCACCTGTTGCAAAAGATGGACCGCGGGAGGGCCCGGCGTGCTTGATTCCGTCCCGGACACATTGTTTTTCGGCGTAGGACAAGCCCTCTACCCGAAAGCGAACCATCTGAACGCATAAAAGCGCTCCCCAGCTGCTGGAACTGAATTATGGAGTCCAACAACTGGGGAGTAGTTCAAAGTGGCTCGGGCCCTTGCCCGGTTTTCCCTAGCCTACGTAGGTGTAGTAGCCCATCAACGGCCCATAGGGGCTGTCGGCTGGACGGACAACGGTGCCGACGGAGGGGTTCTGTGCGCCGATGATCTTACCGCCACCGATGTAGATACCGGCGTGGCTGCCGCCGTTCTGGTAGACCAGGTCGCCGGGCTTGGGGTTGGAGGTCTTCACGAACTTTCCACTGGTGCGGATGGCGGTCGTGTTGTGGGGCAGGCTGATGCCGGCCTTGCCGTAGATGTACTGGATGAAACCGGAGCAGTCCCAGCCCGAGGGGCTGCTGCCGCCCCACACGTAGGGTGTCCCCTCGTAGCTCATGGCCATGCCCGCGATCCCCGAGAGGCCCGCGCTGGATGTCGGGCTGGTTTCGGTCGTCTCCGGAGCGGGAGTGGAGGCCGTGGTGACCGTACCGGTCGACGAGGCGTTGTCGTTCGTGCTCGACGGCGCCGGCGTTGAGGACTGGCGGCTCTGGCGGGTCATCGCAGCGCCTGCGGCTGCTTCCTCGCGCTCGGCAGATGCGGCGGCTTCCGTCTGGGCGTCTATGCGGTCCGCGGCGGCTTGGCGTTCAGCGGCATCCTGGGCTGCTTCGCGTTCGGCTGCGGCCTTGCGCAATGCTGCGCGGTGGGCCGATCCGTCGGTGGACTTGACGTCGGCGACGGATACCTTGATCTGCTTCAGCTCTTGCGGCTTGGCGTCCGCAACGGTGACGGCGGCGGGGGAGTCCACGGAAGTGCGCAGGATGTCAGCTGCCGGGGCCTTGCCTGCTTCGCGGGCGGACGGGGCGCCCTCGGCGGGAACGCCGAGGGTCAGCACGAGGCCGGAGGCCGCGGCGATGACTGCGGCCTGGCGGCCAACTGAGCCGGCGTTGGAGGAGACTGCCTTGGAGATAGAGCCCAAGGGGTTGCTGCGGACGGGCGCGGCGCGGTGGCGGCCCAGGTGTCGCTTGGTCATGTGTTGGTTACCTCTCCCAATGCCTGCGGGGTTAGCTGTCGGGTTCGAGTGGGAGCCACTCGGCGTCCCGCGCTGACAAGGCAGCGCGAGGCGCTTAACCCCAAGGGCCCGGTGGGCCCGGATTTGGTTCCCCCGCCACTGCCAGAAGCTTCGCGAACGGACCCGAAGTGGTGGCAGTGCTCGGCAATCCACTTGGGTGTGCCGGGCTCATAGGAAGCCCGGCACGCAGACGAATTTACATGAAAGAACTGTAAAAGTCACGAAATGGTTACGGATTGATGTAGGACGTGTCACGACGGCCGCAGGCTTGGCGCGGACCGGGCGATGGTGGGATTGGGCACCAGGTCTTGATGTATACCCCCGGGGGGTATATCTTGGGGGCATGGAAACAGAAGGAAGGCACCACGGCCACGTCGACACGCAGGCCGGACCCGCGGGCCATGACGACCACGCGCCCATGGATCACAGCGGGCAGGGCCATGGCGGCCACCACGGGCACGGGGACCACGTGGGCCAGTTCCGCCGCTTGTTCTGGATCATGCTGGTCATCGCCGTACCGGTGGTCGGGTTCAGTACCATGTTCGCCTCGATCATCGGCTACCAGCTGCCCCAGGCGCCCTGGATCTTGTGGATCTCCCCGATTCTGGGCACCATCATGTACGTGTGGGGCGGCAAGCCGTTCCTGACCGGCGCGGCCGGCGAACTCAAGGACCGCAAGCCGGGGATGATGTTGTTGATCGCCCTGGCGATCACCGTGGCGTTCCTGGCTTCCTGGGGTGCCCATCTGGGCCTGCTGGACCACGGCCTGGACTTCTGGTGGGAACTGGCCCTGTTGATCGTCATCATGCTGTTGGGCCACTGGATCGAGATGCGCTCCCTGGCACAGACGTCCTCCGCCCTGGATTCGCTGGCGGCCCTGCTGCCCGACGAGGCGGAAAAGCTCGTCGACGGCCAGGCGGTCCCCATTGCCCCCGCCGACCTCGTGGTCGGGGATGTGGTCATTGTCCGTCCCGGGGGCCGCGTACCCGCCGACGGCCGCGTGGTCGAAGGCACTGCCGACGTCGACGAGTCGATGATCACTGGTGAGTCCCGCCCGGTCCGGCGGGGACCGGGCGATCAGGTGGTGGCCGGTACGGTGGCCACGGACACCGCGCTGCGCGTGGAGATCACCGCCATCGGCGACGATACCGCGTTGGCGGGGATCCAGCGTCTGGTCACCGAGGCCCAGGGCTCCTCATCACGGGCCCAGCGCATCGCCGACACCGCGGCCGGCTGGCTGTTCTGGTTCGCGCTCGGGGCGGCCGTCATCACGGCGGTCGTCTGGGGTCTGCTGGGCTTCCCGGATGATGCCGTCATCCTGACGATCACCGTCCTGGTCATCGCCTGCCCCCACGCACTGGGTCTGGCGATCCCCCTGGTGGTCTCCATCGCCACCGAACGTGCCGCCCGCGGTGGCGTCCTGGTCAAGGACCGCCTCGCCCTGGAGAGCATGCGCACCGTGACCTCGGTCCTCTTCGACAAGACCGGTACCCTGACCCGGGGCGAGCCCGTCCTGTCCAAGGCCCTGCCGGCCGAGGGCGAAGACGAGCGGGAGGTCCTGGCCGTTGCCGCTGCCGCTGAGGCCGACAGCGAGCACCCGCTGGCCAAGGCGATCGTCGCCGCGGCCAGGGACCGCGGAATCGAACCCCGGACGGCAACGGATTTCAAGGCCTCCACGGCGCTGGGCGTGGACGCGGACGTCGGCGGCTCCAGGATCAGCGTCGGCGGCCCCGGCATGCTCGAACAACACGGGGCAGCCCCTTTGCCCGAGACCGAGGGATGGAAGGCCGAGGGGGCGATCATCCTTCACGTGCTCAGGGACGGTGCGGTGATCGGCGCGCTGGGCCTGGCCGATGAGGTCCGCCCGGAATCACGCGAAGCGGTCCGGGCCCTGCATGCACTGGATATCGAGGTGGTCATGATCACCGGCGACGCCGAGGCCGTGGCCCGCTCCGTGGCCGGCGAGTTGGGCATCGACCGCGTGTTCGCCGGGGTGCGCCCGGAGAACAAGGAGGAGAAGGTCGCCGAGCTGCAGCGCGAAGGCCGCAAGGTCGCGATGGTCGGCGACGGTGTCAACGACGCCCCCGCGTTGGCCCGGGCCGATGTCGGCATTGCCATCGGGGCTGGTACGGACGTGGCCATCGCCTCGGCGGGGGTGATCCTGGCCAGCGATGATCCCCGTTCGGTGCTTTCGGTCATCGAGCTCTCCCGTGCCAGCTACCGCAAGATGAAGCAGAACCTGTGGTGGGCGGCCGGCTACAACCTGGTCTCCGTTCCGCTGGCGGCCGGCGTCCTGGCCCCAGTCGGTTTCGTGATGCCCATGGCGGTCGGTGCCCTGTTGATGTCGGCTTCCACCGTCGTGGTCGCCCTGAACGCGCAGCTGCTACGCCGCCTGGACCTGGCCCCCGGAGCCAGCACGGCCGAGGCCCTGCGCCGGTCACCGTCCCCGGAGCGGGAACCGGCCACTGTGTAGGCGTTGCCGGCCCCACACGGGCAGCAGGAACCGATGGGAGCACCCACGGGCCCAGGGCCCTGGTGGGTGCTCCCGTCACATGTCCACGGGGCCCCGCGTCTATTCCCATTTGAATGGGCTACTTGACGTAGGAGAAGACCCCCATCATGCCGCGTTCGGCGTGGTAGGCGTTGTGGCAGTGCATGAGCCACTGCCCGGGGTTGTCGGCATCGAAGTAGACCGTCAGGGTGTGCCCGGGGCGGACGATGACGGTGTCCTTGCGCGCTCCGACATTGCCGACCTGGAAGGTGTGGCCGTGGATGTGCATCGGGTGCCACATCTCGGTCTCGTTCACGAACTTCACCTCCACCCGTTCCCCGGCGGTGACGTCGAAGGCGTTGGCGTAGGGGTCGGCCATGTCGTAGCGGTGGCCGTTGATGCCCCAGTCGTACTTCGCCATCCCCCCGGTCAGGCGCACCTCGTGCGTCCTATCCGGTGACCTCGCGTCCAGCTTCACCGATGGATCCGCGGTAAGTTGTCCGCCGTCCACCACCCGGCCGGCCAGCTCCGAGGGGAGCCTCGCCGGGGCAGGTGGGGTGCCGGTGCCGGTGGAGACCAGCCCGTAGGCCATTTGCCCCTTGCCCTCGGCCAGTGCCAGCAGCGGCGTATAGCCGTCCTCCACGACCAGGATGGCGTCGATGCGCTCGCCCATGCCCAGGACGACGGCGTCGATGTCCTCGTGCTTGATCGGGAAGCCGTCGGTGTGGGTCAGGGTCAGCCGCTGGCCGGGGATGCCGATCCGGTAGGCGGTGTCCCCGGCGGCATTGATGATGCGCAGCCGGATCCGGTCCCCGGCCTTGGCCTCCAAGGTCTCCGGGCCGCCGGGGCCGCGTCCGTTGAAGAGGTGCAGCGGATAGGCGATGTCCCCGGCGTCCCCGCCGAGGAAATCGCTGGTGGCACCCATGAGCGTGTTGCCCATCTTCATGGGGCCTCCTCCGCCCCCGTGGTCCATCCCGCCCATTGTCCCCATGTCGCCCATGCCCTTCGAGACCTCCTTGAGGACCTTTTCGGGGGTGGCGGTGATCCCGTCGAGCCAGTCGTCCAGGACGATGACCCAGTCCTTGTCGTATTCCAGGGTCTCCTTCGGGTCCTCGATGACCAGGGCCCCGTAGAGGGCGCGTTCGCGCTGCATTTCCACGTGGGAGTGGTACCAGTAGGTCCCCGGGTGCGGGAGGGTGAAGGCGTAGTCGTAGTCGCTGCCGGCCGCGATGGCCTTCTGGGTGAGGCCCGGGACGCCGTCGGCGTTGTTGCGCAGGGCCACCCCGTGCCAGTGGATGGTTGTGGGTTCATCGAGCTGGTTGTCGACTCTGACGTCGAGCCGGTCCCCGGCCTTGCCGCGCAGGGTCGGCGCGACGAGAGAACCGTCGTACCCCCAGGTGTTGGCCTTCTTGCCGGCAATGGTGGTGGATAACGGTCCGGGGGCGAGCTTCTTGGTGATGGTCGTGCCGGTGGATGCCCGTGCGGCTTCGGCCTGGGCGACCAGCGGGCCTGTGGGCAGGATCCGGGCCGGCGGGGCGGCTGTCGGTTTGGCGGGGGTGCAGGCGGCCAGGGCAGCCGCGGCGGCGGTCGCGACCGAGAGCCCCAGGAACGAGCGGCGGTTCAGTTGGTTTTGCACGGAGGGGTTTCCTTGGTGTCGTGGGGGTTCTATACGGGAGTGGTGAAGGTCCCTGAGAGGTTCTGGAGCTGGTAGATCCAGTGCGTCCAGGTGCCGGTGGCCATGAGCACGCCGACGAGGACAAGCAGGGACCCGCCGGCGATGTTGAAGGCGCGTATGTGGCGCCGGACGAAGCCCAATGCCCGGCTCACCCGCTCAAGGCCCAGTGCCACGAGCAGGAACGGGATCCCCAACCCCAGGCAGTAGAGGAAGCCCAGCAGCGCGCCGCGGCCTGCTTGTCCGGTGCTGGTACTCAAAGCCAGCACGGCGCTGAGGGTGGGGCCCATGCAGGGTGTCCAGCCGAGGCCGAACACGATTCCCAGCACCGGTGCCCCGGCAATCCCGGCCCTGGGCTTGAAGGACGGCTTCACCGTCCGTTGCAGCGCCGGGATGAGGCCCACCAGGACCAGCCCCATGGCGATGACGAAGATGCCCAGGCCCCGGATGAGCAGGTCCTGCCAGCGCAGCAGCCAGCCGCCGATGAGGCCGAAGGCGGCACCGTAGAAGGTGAACACGAGCGCGAAACCCAGGATGAACAGGCCGACACCGGTGAGCATCCGGCGGCGGCTCCCGGGCCGCCCGGCCTCGGAGAGCCCGGAGACGTAGCCCAGGTAGCCCGGGACCAGGGGCAGGATGCACGGGGACAGGAAGGAGACGACACCGGCGGTCATGGCCAGCGGTGCTGCCACGACCAGCGCGCCGGATTGGACCGTTTCGGCGAAGAACGCACCGATGCTCATCCCCGTCCTCCCCGGCGATGGGCTGGCCCGCCGGTTGCTGTTTCCCCGCCCGTTTCCCCGGCCCTACGTGGCACCGCCCGGGCCCTGCGGGTGGTCATTCCTGGCCCTTTTGGGGCTCGGCGTCGGTGAAGGTGCGCCCCATGTCGCGGGAGACCCGTACACCGGTCGCGGAGGCGATCCAGATCTGCGTGTCGCCGTCCTTGACGACCAGGTCCATGGCGGCCACGTCCTTCGAGGTGGCGGGTTGTTTCCGCCATTGCAGTCCGCCGTCGCTGCTGACATACAGGGCCCCGTCGGGTGTGATGCCCGCTGCCTGGTTGCCGGATATGGCGGTGATCATCAACAAGGGGGCCCCGGGAACCCGGTTCCATGAATTGCCGTGGTCGTTCGAGCGCATCAGGCCGGACTCCGTGGTCGCCAAGGCGACGTGGCCGTCGGTGGCGGCGGCGAGATGGTAGGCCGGCACCTGGTCCCCGGCCAGCTCCCAGGAGCTGCCGCCCTTGTTGGTGAGCAGTTGGCCGTCGAAGCCGATGACTCCCTCGTGGGTAGCGGCCAGGGCGTGGAAGTCCGATTGCCCGGTCCGCGACAGCGGCGTCCAGTTCCTGCCCCCGTCGGTGGATTCGATCAACCCCACCGGGTCGGGCAGGTCCACCCCGGGGCCCGGGTGTCCGGAGGCGTAGAGGATCCCGTCGGCGGCGACGGTGAAGCCCATGAGGTCGATCTCGGGGCCGATCCTGGTGGCCGGTTTCGTGGAGACGTCATACAGGCCCTCGTGGGTGGCCAGCAGGACCCTCCCCGAGGCGGCATCCACGTCCATGCCGTGGATGTGGCTGGTGGGGTAGTCGGTGGTGGCGGCCACGGGAATCTGGTCGTCCAGGGTCGACGGGGCAGAGCAGGCTGAGAGCACCAGGGTGCTGGCGGCCACGAGCACGGCGAACCGTTTCCGGCGCCGGAGCAGGATGGATTTGGGCATGATGGGAGTTCCTTCGGAAGGTCTTGGGCACGCAGGCGTGACCGGTTCGGGGTCCGGGTTCCGGGCCCCGCACCGTTGGCCGCGTGGGAAAGGTGCGGCCTAGAGGCCGGCGAGCAGGTCCTGCATCTTCTTGATCTCCGCCTGCTGCGTCTTTTCGATCTGCTTGGCCAGGGCGATGGCCTGGGGGTTCTTTCCGTCGGCGATCTCGTCCTCGGCCATCCCGACGGCGCCCTTGTGGTGCTCGGTCATTCCCTCCAGGAACATCCGCGAGGCATCGGTACCCTGGGCGGACTCCAGTTCCTTGAGCTGTTCGTCGGTCATCATGCCCTCCATGCCGTGGCCGCCCATGTCCGATTCGGTGGGTTCGCCCCACGTCTTCAGCCATCCGGTCATGGTCTGGATCTCGGGTCCCTGGGCTTCCTTGATCGTGGTGGCCAGGTCGGTGATCTTGTTGTCGATGCCGTCCTTGGCGAGCATGAGCTCGCTCATCTGCACGGCCTGCTTGTGGTGGGGGATCATCATCTGCGCGAACATCGTGTCCGCGTCGTTGTGCTCGGCCGAAACCTGGCTCCCGGCATTCGACGAGGCCGACTGCTGGGACGAAGCCGCGGCGGAGCCGGAGGCGGCGGGGTTCTCGTTGCCGGCACAACCGGCCAGGATGATTGCTGCGGCCACGCCGATGGCGGGCAGGAAAAGCTTGCGGTTCATGGTGGTTCGTCCTTCGTTGCTAAGAAAGTGTCTGCAGGTCAGCCGGCCACCAGGCGGTGGCCGGTGAAGGCGAAACCAGGTGCCCGGTGGGCATGGCTGGTCCGCACACCGGTTCTAGGTGCGGCTGATGCAGAGCTGGGTCAACGAAGGAGTGGGAACGAGCCGAAATACCCGCGGGACGGGCGGCGGGCCGCGACGCAGCAGCGTACGCAGCAGCTCGTTGCGCGGTGGAGCCAGGAACGCGAACATCGCCAGGACGATCAGCGAGAGCATGCAGATGCCAGCTGCCATGTCCCCGGCATCGCAGGTGCCGACGCAACCGGCCATCGGCGATCCATCGCCAATGGCCCCGGTGTGCGCATGAATGCTGGGCAGGTCCGTAGCCGTGGCCAGTGGGGCCACGCTGGCGGAGGACGGGGCCGGTTGGGAATCCGTGTGTTCCCCATGTCCGCCCATCCACAGGTGCATGCCGATGATGCCCGTCAGGACGGCGCCGAGGCACAGCAGGAGCAGGAAAGAATGCCGGCGGGGTCCGGTCCTCCCTGAATCCATCACATGGGCCATTCTACCGCCCAGGGGTGGGGCCCGGGTCTTTCGCTGCCATGGGACGGAACGCCGGTTCGGCGTCCCTCCCGGAATCCGCGTTGGTGCCTACGTCTACCCCGCGGGGGTATGGAAGCCCGGGGTGCGGGCGGTCCTTCGGAACAGCTGCACATCTCGTCGACACCTCCCCGCGGGCAGGTCTAGCGTGGGGCAAACGAGGCATGCTTTGCACGCCTGGACCGGACGAAGCCGACGCGCAAGGGAGCAATCCAATGAGCCACATCACCAGCATGCTCGACACGTACCCGAAGGACCTGGGCGGCATCGACCGCGAAAAACTCGCGGACTGCATCGCCGCGTGTTTCGAGTGTGCCCAGACCTGCACCGCCTGCGCGGACGCCTGCCTGGCCGAGGACATGGTCGCCGACCTCACCAAGTGCATCAGGACGAACCTGGATTGCGCCGATGTCTGCGCCACGACCGGCAATGTCCTCTCCCGGCACACCGGCTACGACGCCAACGTCACCCGCTCGGTCCTCGAGGCCTGTGCCGCGACCTGCAAGGCCTGCGCCGATGAATGCGGACAACACGCGGAAATGCACGGGCACTGCAAGGTCTGCGCCGAAGCCTGCCGCCGCTGCGAGCAGGCATGCAACGAACTCCTCGCGGGCCTGGGACGCGGGGCCTCCGAATAACCGGGCCGGCCCCGGGAAGGCCCGCCACAAGGAAGGAAGCCGCGGCCGTCGCGTTGCCGGCGGCCCGTTCCTAGAGGTCCGTCAGGCCCACCCCCTGCTTGTCCAGGCAGGGCGAACGCTTTCCCGTGCGGGCACCGAAGGACCGGCGGCACCCGCAGCGGGCATCCCCGGCAGAGGGGAGTTCCAGCCAGATGAAGCGCTGCATCCTGTTGTGGTTCCCGAAGTCCAGCACGGCACCGTCGAGCTTCGCTGACAGGCCGTGGCCCACGCTCAACGTGAGGTCCTCGAGCCCCGGGTGTGGCGCATCCGCGTCCGCGCCGGTGGTGTTTCCGGGACCCCCGGCCGGGTGCAGGGTGCAATGGATGGGTTTGCGGGGCAGGGACCGGGAGAAGTACAGCCCGGTGGCCCGGCACCCTCCCGGGCCCTCATAGCAGTGCAGTGTCCCGCCGAACACCCCGATCATTTCCAGGGCGTCGGCGGTGACCCCGAAGATCTCCCCCGTGGGTAGTTCGGCGGTGGCGGCCCGGGTAATGGGTGGCATGTTGTGCTCCTGCAGGTAGTGGCGGCCAGTCTCGATGCCGGATCGGGGCGGGCCTAGGCGGGGGAGGGCTCCGCCGACGTGTCCCAGACCGGGATGGTGGTCACGGAGCCGACATTCGGCAAAGCCGAGCGGAGCGCCTTTTCGACCGATCGGCTGCGTTCGATCATGTGCGGCATCGTGGAGGACCCGTCGGTGGGGAGGGAGACCTCCACGTGCAGTTTGTGCCCCATCCACCGCATGCGCACTCCCGGCTCGCCCGGCGTGATGGCAGTGACAGCCGTCTCCGCGCGTTGGACCAGGTCGGGGTCCACCCCGTCCATCAGGCGCCTGCCGATGTCCCTGGCCGTGCCCCACAGCAGGACCGCGATGGCGGCGGAGATCAGCAGGCCGATGATCGGGTCCGCCAGCGGGAACCCGAGCCAGACGCCGGCAACGCCCAGCACGACGGCCAGGGAAGTGAACCCGTCGGTGCGGGCGTGGACCCCGTCGGCGACCAGGGCGGCCGATCCGATCTGCCGGCCCACCCGGATGCGGTAGATGGCGACGGCTTCGTTTCCCGCGAAACCGATCAGGCCGGCGGCCAGCACCCATCCGAGGTTTTCCAGCGGCTGGGGCTCAAAGAACCTGCGGATCGATTCGACTGCGGCCACCACGGCCGAGAGGGCGATCATCGCGACGATGAACAACCCCGCCATGTCTTCCGCCCTTCCGTAGCCGAAGGTGAAACGCCGGGTGGCGGCGCGCCGTCCCAGAAGGAACGCAATCCACAAGGGGATGGCGGTCAGTGCGTCCGAGAAGTTGTGCACGGTATCGGCCAGCAGCGCGACGGAGCCGCTGACCAGCACCACCACGAGCTGGAAGACAGCCGTGGCACCGAGCCCGATCAGTGACAGCTTGACCGCGCGGATGCCCTTGGCGCTGCTTTGCATGGCATCGTCGATCGAATCGGAGACGTCGTGGCTGTGCGGGACGAACAATCCGTGGATGACCCCGCGCAACCCGGAGGGATGCTCGTGGCCGTGACCGCCCTGGTCATGGTCATGGTGATGTCCGCGCCCATCATGGGGATGGTCGTCGTTGTGTCCGTGGTCGTGACCATCGTGCTGGTGATCGTGGGAATGGCCGCGGTCGTCGTGGTCGTGCCCGGTGCGCGACTTCACGGGGTTCCCTCGGCATCCCCATGATGGTGCAGCGGCGTGCCTCCCAGGGCGTGTTCTGCCTGGAAGATCGCATCCGCGACCAGCTGCCGGGCATGTTCGTTGGCCAGACGGTAGAACACCCTGGTCCCGTCCTGGCGGCTGAGGACCATCCGGGACAGGCGCATCTTCGCCAGGTGCTGGGACACCGCCGCCGGGGACTTGTCCACGATCTCGGCTAATTGGTTCACCGGCAGCTCACCGTCGCGCAGGGCCAGGACCAGGCGTACGCGCGTGGCATCGGCAAGCATGGAGAAGACCTCCACCGCGAGCTCCACATACTGGCTATCCGGTTCACGGCCACAAACATTCTTATCTGCATTCATGCGAAGATTATTGCACGAGATGGTGCGCCTGGAAACGGAAGTCGACTCGGATCTCAGTGCACAGGACTGCTGAGAGGCAGTGAAGTCCACTTCTGAAAACGACAGCGTTGCATCCAGTTAGATAATGCCTACTTTGTCGGACAATATGAAGCGTCCGCACATATCCAAAAGCCCGCAGCATTGGAACCGCTATCACAACGACCGGTCGATGCGAACAAACCTCACTTGTCATGTCTCGGCGGTGCCACCTCAGGCGCGGATGACCCACTCGAAGGCCTCGGCCTTGGACCGGGCACCCTGGGCGGCCTTGGACCGGCTGGACTCCCCCAGGTCCCCCAGGACCTGCTCGCCCAGCTCGACGATCCCCGCAAAAATGTCGGGCGTGAGCCATCCGGGCCGGGTGGCGAAGAGGATGTCCTCGCTGGCCGTGTTCCCGCTGGCCCCCGGGGCAAAGGGGCAACCGCCCAGCCCGCCGAGTGCGCCATCGACGAGGTCGGCGCCGGCGTCGATCGCGGCCAGGGTGTTCGCCACCCCCAGCCCCCAGGTGTCGTGGCCGTGGTAGACGATGCGCCGGTCTGGGGTCTCGTCGCGGACACGGGAAACCAGTTCAGTGACCTGGGCGGGGTGGGCCTGGCCCAGGGTGTCGCAGATGACGATGTCACAGGTGCCCTCAGCACGCGGATCGTTGGCGATGGCGAGAACGCGCTCGACGGGGACCTGGCCCTCGAAGGGGCAGGTGAACGAGGTGGCGATGCACAGCTGGACGCGGCCGTCCACGCCCTGCGCGTATTCAACGGCCTGCGGCAACGCCTCCAGGCTGGCGTCGGTGCTGCGGCCGATGTTGGCCTGATTGTGTGCGTCGGAGGCCGAGAGGCAGTACTGGAAGTTCCGTACCCCTGCAGCGGCTGCCTTGGCCACGTGGCCGGGTGTGGCCACCCAGATCCAGCAGTGCTCCAGTTCGGCAGGTGTCAGCTCGGCGACGACCTCGAGGGTGTTGGCCATGGTGGGGACCAGATCGGCGCGGGCCATGGACCCCAGTTCGATCTCCGGGACCCCGAGTTCCAGCAGCCGGCGCACCGTGGCGACCTTCGCCGCGGTGGAAAGGTTCTTGCCCGTGAGCTGCAGGCCGTCGCGCAAGGTGACATCGCGCAATCCCGCGCTGCGCGCCGCCGTCGTGCCCTGGTTTTCTGGTGTGGATGTCATGCGCTGCGCGCCTCCGTTGCTCCGGCCGCCGCCGCCATGGCGTCCGCGTCCAGGCCCAGCAGTCCGCCGAGCACCTCGTCGTTGTGTTCGCCCAGGTCCGGGCCCAGGTGCCGGACCGGCAGCGAAGTGGCGCCGATGACCGGGACGATGCCGGGGAAGCCGACGTCGTGCAGCATTTCGTCGCCGGTGGAGACGTCGAACTTCTGGACCATGTTGCGGGCCGCGTACTGCTCGTCTGCGACGATGTCGGCCGCCGTGTAGATGGGTCCGGCCGGGACGCCGGCGGCGTCGAGCAGGTCCAGGGCGGTGGCGGCGTCGTGGCGTGCCGTCCATTCCCCGATGGCCGCGTCGAGTTCCTCGCGGCGGGCCCAGCGGCCGGCGTTGGAGCCGAGGCCGGGGTCGGCGCCAAGGTCGGGGCGACCGATGGTCTCCATGTAGCGCTGGAAGATCGAGTCGCCGTTGCCGGCGACGACGATGCTGGCCCCGTCGGCGCAGACGTAGGCGTTGGAGGGGGCGATGCCCTCCATGCGTCCGCCGGTGCGTTCACGTTTCTTCCCGTAGGCCTCGTAATCCGGGACGAGGGACTCCATCATCGAGAACATCGCCTCGTTCAGGGCGACGTCGATGATGCGCTCGCCCAGTGCGGTGCCGGGCAGGCCCGCGCCGCGCCGGGTTTCGCGCTGGAACAGGCTCATGACCGAACCGAAGGCGGCGTAGAGTCCGGCGATCGAGTCGCCGATGGAGACCCCCACGCGGACCGGGGCGCGGTCCGGGTCGCCGACGAGGTTGCGGAAGCCGCTGTAGGCCTCGGCGACGGCGGCGAAGCCGGGCCGTTCGGACAGCGGGCCGGTCTGGCCGAACGCGGAGATCCGGGTGATGACGAGCTCGGGGTTGGCCTCGTTGAGGACGTCCGGGCCGAGGCCCCACTTCTCCAGCGTGCCGGGGCGGAAGTTCTCCAGCAGGATGTCGGAGGTGCGCACCAGTTCGAGGACCGCGGCGCGGCCGGCGTCGGAGCGCAGGTCCAGGACCACCGACTTCTTGTTCCGGTTCAGCGTCCGGTAGAGCATCGACGTGGTGCCCTTGGCCAGGCGCCAGTTGCGCAGTTCGTCACCGGTTCCCGGGCGTTCGACCTTGATGACCTCCGCGCCGAAGTCGGCCAGCAACCGGCCGGCTGTCGGGGCGGCGATGTAGTTGCCCAGTTCCAGGACGCGGACTCCGGCCAGCGGGGCCGTGGTGTTCTCGCTCATTGGCTCTTCCTTTGCTACGGCGGTGTCGGTGGTTCGGGGGTGCCGGGTCAGATGAACAGGCTCAGGACCGTGACCAGGCCCAGGGCCACGACCGAGGCGACGGAAACGCCCAAGGTCACGGACTTCAGGGCACCGCGGGTGGTCTGGCCGAGCAGCGACTGCAGGAGCCAGAAGGTATTGGAGGTCACGTGGACCATGAACAGGGATCCGGCGCCGGCGGCCAGGGCGATCAGCACCGGGTCCAGACCCAGCGCCGGGGCGATGGGGGCCAGCAGGCCCGCTGCGGTGATGGCCGAGAGGGTGACCGAGCCGACGGCGATGTGCAGCACGGCCGCGATGACCCAGACCACGACCAGCGGTGCGACATGGCTGGCGGTGAAGAAGCCGCCGAGGATGTCGCCGACGCCTGCCGCGGTGACCGCTGCGGCAAGGGAGCCGCCGACGCCGGTGAGCAGCAGGATCTGGCCGGATTCCCGGAAGCCCGCGGAGATGCCGGCCTCGACCCGTTTCTGGCCCACGGTGTAGCGGCCGACGATGCAGGTGCCGACCAGGCCGATGAGCAGGGCGATGATGGGTTCGCCGACGAATTGGACGGGGGCGATCTCGATCTTCGCGATCTCCAGGATGGCACCGGCGGCGATGAGGACCAGGGACAGCAGCAGCGGGGCGAAGAGCAGGATCAGCGCGGGCTCTTGTCGGGTCTCCTCGGCGACGGCCACGGCGGAACCCTGGGTTCCGGCCGGGGAGACGGCGGCCGGCTGGCCTCTGCCGGAGCTGTTGTTGCGGAAGGGGGCACCGGGGCCCGTGGGGGCACCGCCGTCGTGCGCTTCCTCTTCCTCGGCCGCGAACAGTTCGTGGTTCTCGTCCGATTCCTCTTTCCACAGGCCGCGGCGGAAGAGGAAGGTCATGATGGCGATCGCGATGATGACCGTGGGGACGACGATGAGCAGGCCGAAGAGCAGCATCTTGCCCAGCGGGACACCCAGCAGGCCGGCCAACGCCAGGGCACCGACGCCGGGGACCATGAACACGATGCCGCATTCAAGCGAGATGGCCATGGCGGTGGCCATGCGGGCGGTGCCGAGACGGCCGATCTTCGGCGCCAGCTTGCGGGCCAGCGGGGCGGAAATGACGAGCAGGACGTCCAGGAAGATCGACTGCAGGACCGTCGCGCAGGCCAGGCCCATGGTGTAGGGCAGGCGGGATGGGCCGAAGGTCTTCAGGAGGCGTTCGACGAGGCGGCGGATGGCGCCGGTCTCGTTGAGGATCGAGCCCATGAGGACGCCGAAGGCGATGAGCAGGCCGACCTCCATCATGATGTCGCCGAAGCCGGTGGAGATGGTCTCGACGGTCTTCTTCACGCCCAGGCCGACGGCGAGGCCGAGGTAGGCGGAACCGATGACCAGGGAGATGACCGGGTTGACCTTGAAGCGCACGATCAGCACGACGGTGGCGATCACGGCCACGGCGGTGTTGATCAGGATGGCTATATCTGACATGGGAGGAAGTCCTTCGGGTTGGCGTCACGGGATGTGACTGGAACCACAGTGCCTAACCCATATTATGGTTTTCTACTCATAATGCAAGATATTGCACGATGTTTCTTGTCTCCGCTGGGTTACACAGTGGCCGGCGTACAGGTTGTGACGGGCTGCCGGGGCCGGCGGGCCTGCACAACACGGACGTCGGCGGTCAGGCCGGGCCGGGGCCATATGCGGCCTGCCCGCGTCCCGCCTGCGCCAGCGCTCGGCCCACCAGCCCCACGGCGCGGCGGAATCCGTCCCGGTCATCCGTCCAGTCGAATTTCAGGTACGTCCACCCAGCCAGGGTGAACGCCATATCCCTCCGGTTGTCGGATGCCAGTTGATCCCTGCTTCGATGATGGTCACCGTCGTATTGCACGGCAATCCGCGCCCGCCGGTAGCCCAGGTCGGCAGCGGGCGAGGACGGGGCCCCGGGGTCAAGCTTGAGCTGGAGTTCGGGATCGGGCAGGCCCGCCGCGACGAGCGCCAGACGGAGCCGGGTCTCAGCGGGCGAGTCCGCGCCGATGCGCACCATCGTCAGCGCCTCACGCGCCCGGACGACACCACGGAATCCAGGATGGCTCGCCAGGAGGGCCGCGAGCCGGTCCGGCGTCGACCATGGTCGGGTCCTGCCCTCGAACCGCTCCCGCGGATGGCGCACCAGCTGGTCCCCCATCGCCACGAGGTCCCGCACGTCCAGCTCGCCGGCCAGGTCAAGCCAGGTCCGCTCCCTGGAGGCAACCGGCACGTCGGAGTGCGGCGGCCCATCATCGGGTGCCCGGAACCGCCTGGCCTCGCCGGGCAGCAAGAGGGCGCGGTGGACGATGACCCCCTCGATGGCCAGCGGTGGCAACGCCCGCGCCCGGGAAAGCTGGATCTGCGTATCCCCCGCCCGCCGCCAGGGAAGATGGAGGCCGAGCAGTCCGGCGGCAGTTCCATGCGAGGCCCATATGCCGCGGTGCAGCAGGGACAGCCCGGCCACGATGGCGGCAACGCTGGGCTGCCCGCCGTGTGCGTACAAACCCCTGGCGATGCTGTCGATGTCCGTGCACTGCAGCCTGCTCCGGGAGAGACCGGCTTCCCGCGCCTGGAAAACGGTGAAGGCACGGTTCCTCAGGTGCTGTGGAAGCGGTGCGGCCCGGGACATGTTCCCATCGTGCCCCGAACGAGGCGGCCGTGCCGGGGTTTTCCACAGCCCGGCCCGGTACCACCGCCGCCCGGGCTGGCGGGGCGGGGTTAGACGAACTCCCCGCGGGCCACCCGGCCGAGCAGTTCGGTGAAGAGGTCGACGCCGGCGAGCATGTCCTCGTCGCTGGTCAGCTCCTTCTCGTTGTGGGAGATGCCCTCGACGCTGGGGACGAAGAGCATGATCGTGGGGACGATGTCCTTCATGTTCGTCGAGTCGTGGCCGGCCAGCGTGCGGACCGTCCCGTACGGCAATCCCAGCTTATCGGCGGAGGCAGCGGCGAGTTTCATGCCCGACGCGTCGTAGGCCTTGGACGCCCAGACGTGCTCGGCGCCGCGCTTGATCTCGACGCTGGCGCGTTGCTCGATGGCGGCGACCCGTCGGTGCAATTCGGCATCGGCTGCGGCGAGCACGTCCGGGTCGGTGCTGCGCAGGTCCACCAGCAGGTTGACCCGGCTGGCCACGACGACCGGCGAGTTGGGGAAGACGGTGAATTCGCCGCAGGAGGTGATGACCGCATGCTCCTCGGTGGAGAACTCGTCGGCGATGTCGCGGGCGGCGGCCACCAGCAGGGAGGCCCCGAGCAGCGCGTCATGCCGGTCGGCGATGACCGTGGCCCCCGTGTGGGCCTGTTCGCCGTGGACGACGAACTCGTACTTGTTGGCGCCCCATGTCGATTCGACCAGACCGATGGTCAACCCGTCATCCTCCAGCGAGCGGCCCTGCTCGATGTGGATCTCCAGGTAGGCGGCCACGTCGAGGCTGAAGTCCCCGATGGTGCCGATGGACTCCAGCGCCTCGCGCACCGTGGTGCCGTGTGGGTCGGTGGTTTCCAGGACCTGCTCGGCCGGGAGCTTGCCGGTGAACACCGAGCTGCCCATCATCGAGGGCTTGAAGCGGCAGCCCTCCTCGTTGAACCAGTTGATGACGGCGATGTTGAACTTCGCGCCCTGCGCGGCCTCTTTCAGCCGGATGGCCGCATGGGCCGCGGTCAGCACTCCGTAGGCCCCGTCGAAGCGCCCGCCCAGCGGTTGGGAATCCAGGTGTGATCCCATCGCCACATAGGGTGCCCCGGGAATGAGCTCGAGCAGCGCGAACTGGTTGCCCACCGCGTCGTAGCGCACCTCGAAGCCGTGGCCTTCGACGAGTCCGCGAAACCAGTTGCGGGTCTGCCCGTCGGCCGCGGTGCCGGCTTGGCGGTCCACTCCCCCGCCGGCGGTGGCGCCGAAGGTGCTCATGGACCGAAAGTCGGCGAGGAAGGCGCGGGCCGCTTCGCTACGGTCGGTCGCGGACGCGGCGGCGGTGGAGGTGGTGCTCATGCTGTGGCTCCATTCGGGGTGGCGGGAGTGGCGGTGATGCCTTCGAGGGCGAAGTGGGTGAAGCGGCCGCCGACGATCGTGGCCAGGACGTCGAGGGCACCGATGTCGGGCACGTCCAACGGCGAGCCGGAGAGCACGACGAGGTCGGCGAGCTTGCCGGTACGCAGCGTGCCCTTGTCATCGGCCGTTCCGGTCGCCGCGGCGGCCCAGGCGGTGTAGGCGCGCAGCGCCTCCTCAGGCGAGAGGCCCTCCACCGGGGTGCCGTCGTCGTGCACTCCGCCGAGGACGTGGCCGGTCGAGGTTCGGCGGTCGACCCAGGCCTGCAGGCCGCGGCGCACGTTGTTGTCGGAGACGGGCAGGTCGGAGGAGCCGGCGAGCATCCCGCCGGCGTCGATGATGGAGCGGCCGCGGTAGAGCCAGGCCTCGCGGTCGGGGCCGACGAGGTTGGCCATCTGGTCGCCGAGCGGGCCGATGAATGCCGCCTGCGGGGTGACGGCGATCCCGTGGCGTGCGGCGAGGGCGACCTGGTCTGGCCGGGCGATGCCGAAGTGCTCGATCCGGTTGGGCAGCGGGTTGGCCCCGTACGCGTCCTGGCAGGCGATGACGATCTCCAGAGCGAGGTCGATCGCGGCGTCGCCGATGGCGTGCAGGGCGATCGGCCAGCCGGCGCGGTAGGCGTCGGTGACCCGCTCCCGGTAGGTGGCGGCGTCGTCGAGCAGGTAGCCGCGGTGGTGCGGGTGCCCGCAGAAGTCCTCGGTCACGGCCGCGGTCGCGCCGAGGAGCGAGCCGTCCATGAACACCTTCACCGGGCCGAGCGAGATCCAGTCGTCTCCGAAGCCGGCCCCCAGGCCCAGGTCCAGCCCGCGGCCGGTGGAGCCGTGCAGATCCTCGGCGTGGCCGCTGACCTCGTGCAGCGCGTCGAGGGTGGGCATCAGCTGTGCCCGGGCGTGCAGGCGCCCGGTGCGGCGGGCATGCTGGTAGGCGTCGACCTCCAGCGGGCTGTGGCCGATCCAGCCGGCGGCGATGCCGGCCTCCGTGAAGCTGGTGATGCCCTCGGCGGCGTAGCGGGCGGTCGCGGCGTCGAGCGCATCGACGATCGCCTCGCGTGAGTACGGCAGCAGCAACCCTTGGACCAAGCCCTGGGCGGCCTCCTCGACGATGCCGGTCGGCCGGCCCTGCCCGTCGCGGAGGACGGCGCCGCCCACGGGGTCCTCGAACCCCGGCTCGAGCGCGCCGGCCAGGG
Source organism: Micrococcaceae bacterium RIT 802 (assembly GCA_016892645.1). Taxonomy (GTDB): domain Bacteria; phylum Actinomycetota; class Actinomycetes; order Actinomycetales; family Micrococcaceae; genus Arthrobacter_H. Next base: position 50,655 of record JAFEMX010000002.1, on the reverse strand, counting down.
CCAGGGTGGCCGTGTTGGTGATCGCCTGGTGGCCGGAGACGTGGCGCAGGTAGAGCGGGCGGTCCCCGGTGATCGCATCGAGGCGGGCGATGTCCGGGAACGCCCCGCCGTGGTGCTCGTGGTTGAAGCCGGTGCCGTGCAGCCAGGCGTCGGCGTCCCCGAGGCCATCGAGGCGGGCGGCCTCGTCCTGCAACAGGGCGTAGAGCTCGTCGAGACCGCGGGCATGCTGCAGGTCCACCGATTCGAGCCCGAGTCCCCACCAGGTGGTGTGGCAGTGGGCGTCGATGAACCCGGGCACGACGGCGGTGCCGGCCAGGTCGATCTCGCGGTTGGCGGTGCAGCCGTCCAGCTCGTCGTCGAACCCGGCGATGCGGCCGTGCAGGATGCCGATGCTGTGGGCGCGTGGCCGCTCGTCCTCGAGCGTGATGATCTCGGCACCGCGCAGGATCAGGTCCAGGTTCACGCGGTCGCCCCCGCTGCCGCGGTGGACGGCGGCATGGTGGCCGGGTCGATGCGCAGGTGCAGCAGCGCCGGTACGCGGCGGACGGTGACCGCTTCCAGCGCCCGGTCGATCGCTGCGGCGACCTCGGCGGTGGCTCGCACGTCCTCGCCGTGCCCGCCGAAGGCCTCGATCAGCGCGGCGAACTCGGGGTTGGCCATCGAGGTCCCGGACGGACGGCCCGGGTAGTGCTGTTCCTGGTGCTGCACGATCGTGGCAAAGACCCCGTTGTCCACGACGACCACCAGCGGAGAGGCCCCGTGGGCCACGGCCACCGCGAGTTCCTGTCCGTTCATCAGGAAGTCCCCGTCGCCGCAAATGGCGACCGCCACCCGGTCTGGGTGGACCAGCGACGCGGCGACGGCCGCCGGCACGGAGACGCCCATGGCGCCGTTGCGCGGGCCCACCAGGGTGCCGGGTCCGGCATGGGTGAGGTAGCGGTGGCCCCAGAGCGTGGCGTTGCCGGCCCCGTAGGTGAGGAGACGGTCGGCCGGCAGCTTGTCCTCCAGCAGCCCGAACGCCACCGAGAGATCGACGCCGGTGGCCGGATCCTCCGGGTGCGGGGTGGCGAAACGGCGCTGGGCCGCTGCGAGCCCATCCATCCAGTCGGGGCCGCGGGTTCCGCGGGCGGCGTCCGGCGCGGGCAGGGCCGACGTGAACGATGCCGGGGTGGCCACGATCTGCTGGTCGATCCGGCCCGCATGGGTGGCGGCGTTCGGGTCCGGGAGCACGACGACGGTGCTCGCCTCGAGTCCCCGGGTGTACCCGTCGGAGGGGACGTCGGAGCGCCCGCAGCCGACGAAGACCAGCAGGTCGGCCCCGGCCATCCGGTCGGCGAGTTCGTCGGAGCGGTAGTAGCCCAGGTAGCCGGCCCAGGCGGGGGAAGTGTGGGGAACGGCGTCGTACGCGCGCCAGTCCGCGGCGATCGGAACGTGCGCGGCCTCGGCCCACGCGGCGAGCACGGCACCGGCGGAATCGCCGCACACGGATTCGCCCCATCCGTCGCCGCCGGCGACGATGAGCGGGCGCTCGGCGGCAGCCAGCCGTGCGGCCAGTTCGTCGACGGCGGCGGCCCCGGCCACCGGGGCAGGCACGGGGCGCGGAGGCACCGGCCCGGACTCGGTCATCCGGACCAGCACGTCCTCGGGCAGCCCGACGACGACTGGCCCCGGCCGGCCGGAGGATGCTGCGTGCATGGCCTCGGCGACCAGCTCGGCGGCGCGGTGTTCGTCATCGAGCACAATCACGCGCTTGGCGGTGGTGCCGAACCAGCCGTCGAGACTGAACTCCTGGAAGGAGTCCCGCCCGCGGTCGGCCACCGGGATCAGGCCGACGAAGAGCACCAGTGGGGTGGCGTCCTGCCAGGCGGTGTGCACGGAGATCATCGCGTTCGCCGCCCCGGGGCCGCGGGTGACCATGGCGATGCCGGGAATGCCGGTCAGCCGGGCCTCGGCGAGCGCCATGAAACCGGCGCCGCCCTCGTGCCGGGCGACCACGGTGGTGATCGGCGAATCGTGCAATCCGTCCAGGACGTCCAGGAAGCTCTCCCCGGGCAGGGAGTAGACGCGCTGCACGCCGTGGGCTTCGAGTTGGCGGACGATCAGGTGGCCGGCGGAGGTCCTCATGCGGTTCCCTTCTAGTGCTTGAAGCCGGGCAGGTCCACGCTCATGCGCGGTGCCAGGTAGCCGGCGACGGCGGTGAACAGGGACAGGACGATGAGGATGACGGCGGCGGGCCACCAGTGCTTGTCGGCGGCGGCGGTGACGCTGACGGCCAGCAGCGGGATGAAGCCGGAGAGCATTCCGGCGACGTTCTGCGCGAAGCCGACGCCGGTGTAGCGGGTGGTGGCCGGGAAGAGCCCGGTCAACACGGTGCCCGATGCCGCATAGGGGAAGGACAGGGTGGCGACGGCCAGGACCACGCCCAGGACCACGAGCACCTCGTTGCCGCTGGCGACCATGAGGAACGCGGGGACGGCGACGACCGCGGAGAGCAGGCCGCCGTAGATGATGACCTTGCTGCCGCCGAAGCGCTCGCCCAAGCGGCCGCCGGCGATCAGCACCGGGATTTCCACGACTGCGGCGATGATCGTGGCCAGCAGCATCAGCGAGGCGCTGTAGCCGAGGATCTTCGTGCCGTAGTAGACCATGAACGCCGTGACCAGGTAGAAGCCGCCGACGCCGAGGAGTGCGGCAGCCATGCCGACGATGATGTGCTTCCAGCTCTGCTTGAGCACGGTGCGGATCGGGGCCTTCTCCGTCGCGCCGGCTTCCATGAGCTCGGCGAAGACCGGGGACTCGTCCAACCGGGACCGGATGTACAGGGCCAGCAGCAGCATCGGGAACGCCGCCAGGAACGGGATCCGCCAGCCGATGGAGGTGAAGGATTCCTGCGAGAAGTACAGCGTGGCCAGGAAGAAGCCGCCGGAGGAGAGGATCGTGCCGATCGGCGAGCCGATCTGCGGCAGCGCCGCATAGCGGGCCCGGCGTTTGAGCGGGGCGTTCTCCACCACGATCGTCATGGCACCTGACCATTCGCCGCCGACGAAGAGCCCCTGGAAGATGCGCAGCAGCACCAGCAGGATGGGCGCTGCGATGCCGATGGCGGCATAGTCGGGCAGCAGGCCGATCAGCCCGGTGATCAGGCCGATGCCGACGATCGTGATCATCAGCGTCTTGCGGCGCCCGATCTTGTCGCCCATGGCGCCGAAGAACATGCCACCCAGCGGTCGGGCGACCAGTCCCACGCCGAACGTCGCAAACGAGGCCATCGCCGCCGCCGTCGCGTTTTCGTTGGTGAAGTAGTGGATGTTGAAGATCAGCGCTGCTGCGGCGCTGAAGAGGAAGAAGTCGTACCACTCCATGGCGGTGCCGACCAGGGCGCCGATGGCGACCTTGGTGGCCTCCTTGTCGGTGACCTGGTGGGTCGCGCCCGCTTCGAGGTTCGTTGGCTGGGTCATGTGTGCCTCCACACTGGTGTTCGGGGCAATTCGGCAAGGGTGCCGTGCCCGGGATCCCCACCAGTCTCGCAGTGTGAGCGCGCTCACCCGTAGCATCGTTTGACACGGGTTTACCTCGCCATCCTGTGCAAAAGCACATATTCTTGCACCATGACCCCTCGAAGGACGTCACATACGGTGGAAAGCAACAGCACGACGGCGGATGGCGACTTCGCGCGGTGGAACCAGTTGCTCGATGGGCTGGGCGTGGAACGGCTGACGGACGAGTTCCTGGCCCGGGTCCTGCGGCTGCCCCATTACGAGGACGCGCCGCTGCCGTCCGCGGAACTGCGCCGCACGGGCGAGCAGTCCTTCGAGGCGCTGATCCGCAGCCTGCGCTCCACCGACCCCTCGGGCGCCCCGGCCGATCCGGACGAGCTGCGCGACATCAAGCTGGGCATCGCCACGGATGTCGGTGTCTCCCGCGCCCGCGCAGACATCCCCGTCGACGCCCTGATGACGGCCATCCGGCTCGACTTCTCGGTCCTCTGGGACGCACTGACGGCCCTCTCGACCCCCGATGACGCCCCGCTGCTGGTCGCCCGGGCGAACAGCGTCTGGCATGTGGTCGACGCCTATGCCAGCCAGACGCAGGGCGCCTACATGGCCGAACGCCAACGCATGGCCACCGAGGCCTCGTCGGTCCGGCAGGGACTGGTCGCCTCCCTCTTCGGCGAGACCGCCGCGCCGCCGTCCGTCATCGAGCGGGCCGCCGCCGCCCTCGGCCTCGCGGCGGACGCGCGGCTATCCGTGGCCGTCGCCGCCGGGGACGACGCCGCCGCCCTCCGGGTGAGCATCGCCCTGGCCGCGCGTCGCGGCGCCGAGGTCTTCACCCACCCCTTCGCCGATGCACTGCTGGCCTTCTGGCCCGCCGACGAACGGCCCGGATCCGCGCTCCACGACGCCGGCGAGCGCATCGCCGCCCTGCGCTGCGGCCTCGTCGACGACGTCGACGGGTTGTCTGGACTGCACGACGCCGGGGAGCTCGCCCTGGAACTGGCCCACGTGGCCACGGAGCGGGACGCCTCCGCGCTCCGGCTGCATACCGCCTGGGCCCGCCTGGCCGGTGCCCGGCTGGGCATGGAGGGGATCCGCCTGGCGGCGGACGTCGAAACGGCGCTGGCCGGATGCGGCGAGGTCGAGCGCGAACGCCTGCTGGAAACCGCCCGCGCCTATCTCGAGACCGGAAGCGTGGCGGCCGCGGCCAGCAGGTTGTACTGCCACCGCAACACCCTGATGAACCGGATGCGCCGGTTCGGCGCCCTGACGGGCGTCGACCTGGCGGTGCCGGCGCAAGCGGCGCGGCTGGTGGTCGCCTGGGCCTGAGGTCCCCCACCCGATGCTGACGTGGGACGTCACGGATAGATCTCCCCATCGCGCCGCGCGGTCCCATCTGAGAGACTGGGGGTGATCGCCCGTTTTCACTTTGATGGAGGAACTTTGAGCAACGAATACCCCAGCCCCTACACGTCCGCCCCGGTGGCCGCTCCCGCGCATGGCGAGGTCCCGCTGGACCAGCCGCTGTATGGTGCCAGCTTCGGCCAGGCCATCAAGCGCTTCTTCAAGAAGTACGCCACCTTCAGTGGCCGGGCCAGCCGCAGCGAGTACTGGTGGGTCCAGCTCTTCAACGCGATCATCGTCGGGGTGTTGTACGCCGTGGCAACCGCCATGATGGTTGGCAGCATCAACCCGAATACCGGTGAGGTCACCAGCGCCGCCTTTGGTGTCCCGATGCTCATTCTGGGCCTCTATGGATTGGCCGTCATCGTCCCCAGCATCGCCATCACGGTCCGCCGCCTCCATGACGCCAACTTCTCCGGTTTCTTCTACTTCCTGGTCTTCGGGTTTGGCATCGGCGGCTTGGCCCTACTGATCATGAACCTTCTCCCCTCGGCCCCCGAGGGCGCGCGTTTCGATGCCGACGGCGGCGCGGCGGCACAGGCCAACTCCTTCGGTGGCCAGGCCGGATACCCGGGTGCACCGGCTGGTGGATTCGCCGGGCAGAACGCCCCGCAGGGTTACCAGCAGGCCGATTCGCAGCAGGGTTACCAGCAGCCGGGTGGCCCGACCCAGGGCTAACTACCCCAGCTACACCCCGTGGATGTCCCGGCGATGCAGTGCCGCGACGGCCAGCGCGATGCATGCCGCGCTGACGCCGAGCAGCAACAGCGCCGCCGGGGCATCCACTCCGTTAAGCAACGGTGAATCCCCGTAGGCCCAGTAGTACGGCGAGACGGCGTGCATCCATTCCAGATCCGGGTTCTGGTTGCCCAGCGCATTGAAGGCGTACCCGAGCACCGCCACCCCGGCGCCGGCGGCAATGCCGTGGACCTTCCGGCCGCCGATGGCACCGCCGAGCAGTGCGAAGGAGCCGTTCAGCAGGACCAGCAGGGCGAACATGAGCACCCCCGCGGCGGCATGGGCCGCGTCGAACCCCAGCTCCGAGGGCCCCTTGAGGACCAGCAGGACGACCAGGATGAAGGCGTGCAGGACCACGACCCGGACGACCAGGGCGGCGGCGCGTTCGAGCACCACCTGCGTGCGGGTCACCCCGTGGGCGATGGTGAGCTCGAGCAGCCCCGACTCCTCGTCGCCGCCGATCGCCCCCGCCCCGGCCGACACCGCCATGATCGTCATGAGCAGGAACCCCAGCAGCCCGAACACCGTGGCCTGGGCGTAGCCCGGCCCCGAGGCGATCTGCCCGTAGTTCAACGCGTTGACCAGCTGGGCCGGCAACGCCTTCATCATCTGCTGCATCTGGTCGCTCCCGCCGATGGCGGGGAAGAGCGGCAGGTACAGGCACATGACCGCGAGCATCGCCACAGCCCAGGTGACGAGGGAGAAGCGGGCGTCCAGCAGGGACTTGACCAGCAGCGGGAAGCGGGTCCGGTGGATCGCGCCTCCGCGGTGCAGCGCCGTCGTGCTCATGATGACTTCCTTCCTGACAGGACCGGTTCGCCGGTCCCGGGTTCGCGGTAGAGCGCCAGCACGGCCTCCTCGAGGTCGGGTTCCTCCAGCGCCAGGTCGACGGGGTTCAGCCGGGGCAGCACGTCGACCAGATCCGCAACGGGCCCCGCCCACTCGGCCGAGGCCTGGCACACGGGCGAGCCACCGGCGTCGTGCACTGTCTCCAGGCGCAGGTTGCCCAGGCCCGGGAGGCCGCCGAGGAGCTGGGCGGTGCGTTCGGGCGGGAGGTGCGTTTGCACGCGCAGCCGGCTGACCGCGGTCTCGCGCAGGGCGGCGACGGTGGAGATCGTGGCGATGCGGCCCTCGCGCAGGATGGCCACGGTGTCCGCCGCCTGCTGGATCTCGCTGATGACGTGCGAAGAGAGGAAGACGGTCTGGCCGGCGTCGCGGGCCTCGTGGACCAGGCGGAGGAACTCCTGCTGCATGAGCGGGTCGAGCCCGCTGGTGGGTTCGTCGAGGACGAGCAGTTCGGGGTCGTGCATGAACGCCTGGATGATGCCGAGCTTCTGCTTGTTGCCCTTGGAGAGGCGGCGGGCCTGGCGGTCGAGGTCGACGCCCAGGCGTTCGGCGAGTGCGTCGATGCGGCCGGGGGCGACGGGGCCGCTGATGTCGGCGAAATGTCCCAGCAGGCGGCGGCCGGTGGTGCGTCCCTCGAGGGCCAGCTCGCCCGGAAGGTAGCCGATGCGGCGGCGGATGTCCGGATCTGCCCGGCGGGGCTCGGCGCCGAGCACGCTGATGCGGCCGGCGGACGGGCGGATGATGTCCAGCAGGCAGCGCATGACCGTGGTCTTGCCGGCACCGTTGGGGCCGATGACGCCGAAGACCTGGCCGCGGGGCACCTCAAAGTCGATGCCGTGCAGGACCTCGCGGGCGCCGTAGCTCTTGGCCAGGCCCGTGACCTCGATGGCGTTGTCCATGGTGTTACCTCCCGGTGGTGGCGTCGGAGACCACATCGCGCGTGGCCTGCAGGAAGGAATCATCCGTGTAGAGCGGATGCGTGTAGAGCTCGACGGCGGGGCCGGCGATGCGGTTGATGGTGCCGGTGCCGAACTCCTCGTGGCCCAGGCTGCGCGCGACGTGCCGGCCCAGCACGAGCAGGCCCAGGGAATTGGCGACCATCCAGGTGGCGGTGGCCAGCGGGTCGCTGACCTGGCGCATCGTGCCCGCGCGGACCCCCTCGGCCAGGATCTGCTCGGTCAGGCGGACGTAGGCGTCGAAGAAGGCGTCCCCGGCGGCGGATTCGTCGATGACCGAGCTGCGGATGTAGGCCAGCTCGCGGGCGTAGTCGTCCGGCTGGGCCAGGTATTCGGTGAGCACGTCGCGCAGCCGGTCGGGGTCGTTGCTCGATTCAGCGCTGGCGCGGGCCGTGTTCAGCACATGGGCGTCGCAGGCGGTGCGCAGCGCGGCCTTGCTGCCGAAGTGGTGGATGACCAGACCCGGGCTGACCCCGGCATCGGTGGCGATGTCCCGGACGGTGCTGGCGGTGAATCCCCGCCGCCCGAACGCCGCAATGGCCGCATCGCGAATCCTCGCCCGGGTGGTCACATCCTCATCGATTGAACGCATGTTTAAGATACTAAACATGTGTTCAGTGGTGTCAAGGGTCGTTGGTCACGGGATACGCTCGCCCCAGGACCCCGAGGCAAGGAGCGCGCGATGCAGGAGAACGACGAACGCAAGATCCACCCGGCCGACCAGCATCCGCTGCTCGGCGGCAATCCGGTGACGTCGGCGTTCCGGGAACCTCTTGATCCGCAGGCGGGGCCGAGACGGCTCTGGCCGATCGCGGTCGGGTTGGTCACGGCGGTCTCGGTCGTGGTGGTGCTGCTCTTCGTCGTCTTCTAGCCGGAATCGGCACGACCGGCTCGATGGCCGCCACTGGCGGCCGACGTCCCACCACCCATCGAGCCGTCACGGTGGAGTCGGCGGCTGTGCGGAAAGCCATCGCCACTCACCGCGTCGCGCTGGACGAGGTGCTGCGCCGTGACCGGGCCCGCGACCCACGTGTTCTAGGATCGGTGGCATGTGGAGATGCAACAGATTCGGGCGACGTCGACGTCGTGTCCTTGGACCTGCTCCGAGATGCCGTGTCTTCAACCGCCGCCGAGTCCGGATCCCGGTCCGGCCCTAGGCCACGCGCTCGCGGCGCCGCACGAGGAACCCCGCCGCCGGCAGGGTCAGGACGGCCAGGGCAGCGCAGATCGCGCCAATGAGGGCCCAGAGGTGCATCGTCGCGCTGTCCAGGTCCGACAGCTGGATGAGAAGCAGCACCACCAGCGGCAGGCCGGCGAACAGCAATGCCGGAGGATGCCCAAGCACCCAACTGGGCGCAACGGCCCCCATTGCCGCAGGGGCCGCGGAACCGGCAATCAACATGCCGAGCAACCCCGACCACCGATTCATCGCGTCGTACTGCCATTGTTGCGCGGTGTCCCCCAGCGCCACGGCCAACGCGGCAATCACCGCGCAGACAACGACGGCCGCCAAAAACAGGCGGATTGCCATGACCATCCCGCGCATGATGACTTCTCCTCACGATCTCGCCTACAGCGTCCTGCTCGCCACGCTACGCGCGCTGCGCCGCGGCAGCAAGGTCGCGCGCGGCGATCGCGGGCCCGCTTCCTTCCGCCCGGCCGGGTCAACGCCGACGAGTCGAGGCCCGGACGACGAGCGAGGTCTGCAGGGTCAGCCGGGCCTCCTCCAGCGCCTGCCCTTCGATGAGCCGTCGCAGCTGTTCCGCGGCCCGGCGTCCGAGGTCGTCGGCAGGCAGCCGCACGCTGGTCAGCGCCGGATTGCTGGTCTGCGAATAGGGCAGGTCGTCGAAACCGGCGACCGCGAGCTCACATGGGATGGACAGCCCCTTGACCCGCGCCTCCTGCAGGATGCCGTAGGCATGGGTATCGGTGGCGCAGGCGACGGCGGTGATCCCGTCCCGCCGCCATGCCGCCCATGAGGCCGCGAATTCGGCAGCCGCCGCCCCGACGTCGATGGTGGTCGCCACACGGGCCGCCGGTGGCACCTCGATCCCCCGGGCGGCGGCCTCGTCCAGGAAGGCCTCCCGGCGCAGGGCGAACGTCGCGGTGCCGGTGATGCCGTCGACGTAGGCGATCCGGCGGTGGCCCTGTGCTGCGAGGTGCGCGGCGAGGTCGCGGGCGCCACCCTCCACGTCCATGTTCACCGCCGGCAGGCGGTCGCCGACCCCGGGGGCATCGAGCAGGACCACCGGCCCCGGGGCGGAGAGTTCCTCGAGGAAGGTCTCGTCGGGCGCATCGACGAGCAGCCCCGCCGGACGCAACGAGAGCAGCCGGCGGGTTTCGGCGGCGCTGGGGAACTGGCCGGCGTCGGTGACGGAGAGCAGCAGCTGGTAGTCGTTGCCCAGTGCGGCCCGGACTCCGGCGATGACGCGGGCGAAGAAGGGGTTGGAGATGTCCGGGGCCACCAGGATGACCGTCGAGCTGACGCCGCGGGAGAGGGAGGAACCGATGCCGTCCACCACGTAGCCCAGCTCGCGGATGGCCGCCCGGACGCGCTCCTCGTTGGCGGCGGAGACGCGGCCAGCTGATTTGCCGTTGGCCACGAGGGAGACCGTCGCGGTGGAGACGCCGGCGTGCTCCGCGACCATGGCGGCGGTGACGCGGCGGGGAGCGACCGCCCGGGCATGCGGGGTGGCTGGAGCGTCGGCGGATTCCATCATCCCATCCTAGCGAGTCGGCGCCCGAGGCGGGCCAAGGGATCAAGCGCTTGATGCCGTCGTCGTACACTCACAGGTTAAGCGCTTGACGTGACCGGCGGATGAGGGGCACAATCTTCCTGAAACCCCTTTCCCGCCGGCCCCTCCCGGCGACCCCCAATGACGTGGAGAAAAACATGGGCGCACACCCCGCGACCGACGGTCCCCGCAAGATCATCCTCGACTGCGACCCCGGGCACGACGACGCCGTGGCCATCCTGCTGGCGCACGGCAACCCCGGCATCGAGCTGCTCGCGGTCACCACCGTGGTCGGCAACCAGACCCTGGCCAAGGTCACGGCCAACGCCCTGGCGGTCGGGACGATCGCCGGGATCACCGGCGTCCCGTTCGCGGCCGGCTGCGACCGCCCGCTGGTGCGCACCATCGAGAACGCCCCCGACATCCACGGCGAATCCGGCATGGACGGCCCCGCGCAGCCCGAGCCCGCCATCGAGCTGGACCCGCGCCACGCGGTGGACCTGATCATCGAGACCGTCATGGCCCACGAGCCCGGCACCGTCACCCTGGTCCCCACCGGCGGGCTGACCAACATCGCGATGGCCGCCCGCAAGGAGCCGCGCATCGTCGAGCGCGTCCGCGAGGTCGTGCTGATGGGCGGCGGCTACCACGTGGGCAACTGGAGCGCCGTGGCCGAATTCAACATCATCATCGACCCCGAGGCCGCCCACATCGTGTTCAACGAGAAGTGGCCCGTCGTCATGGTCGGGCTGGACCTGACCCACCAGGCGCTGGCCACCGACGACGTCGTGGCGCGCATCGAGGCGCTGGGCACCGGCCCGGCGAGGTTCGTGCGCGAGCTGATGGACTTCTTCAAGGCGACCTACAAGGACGCCCAGGGCTTCGACCACCCGCCCGTGCACGACCCCTGTGCCGTCGCCTACGTCATCGACTCGTCCATCGTGGCCACCCGCAAGGTCCCGGTCGACATCGAGCTGGCCGGGACGCTGACCCTGGGCATGACGGTCGCCGATTTCCGCGCCCCGGCGCCGGCTGATTGCCACACCTCGGTCGCCACCGAGCTGGATCATGCCCGCTTCTGGGACCTGGTCACCGACGCGCTGGAGCGCATCGGCGAGGTCGAGCTGGCCGGCGCAGGACAGGTGGCCGCACGATGAGCACCACCTCCACCCGCCGGGCCGCCACTACGGGTGGGACCGGAACCCTGCTGTTCGCCCTGCTGGCCGCCTGCATCGCGTTCCAGCTCAACGCCTCCATGCTCAGCCCCGCCCTGGTCACGATGGGCGAGGAACTGCACACCGACCAGGCGGCCATCGGTCTGTCGCAGACCTGGTTCTTCACCACCGCCGCGCTCTTCTCGCTGTTCCTGCCGCGGCTGAGCGACATCGTCGGGCGCAAGCGCATCCTGGTCATCATGCTCGTGCTCACCGCCGTCGGCTCCGTCGTCGCCGCGTTGGCCCCGAACGTCGGCTGGCTCTTCGTCGGGCGGATCATCCAGGGCATTTCCGGCCCCACCGTGCCGATGTGCCTGATCATGCTACGCTCGGCGGTGACCGACCAGCGCCGCTACGGCACCATGATGGGCCTGATCCTCGCCGTCAACGGCGGGGTGGCCGGCGTCGACTCGTTCCTCGGCGGGTACATGGCGGAGAACTTCGGGTTCCGCAGCATCTTCTGGTTCATGGTCGTCCTGTCGGTGCTGGCCGCCGCCGCGGTGTGGTGGAAGACCAGCGAAACCAAGCCGCAGGCCGGCACCACGATGGACTGGCGCGGCGTGTTCTGCATCGTCATCGCCGTCGGCGCGCTGTTGACCGCCCTGAACGAGGCGGCCGGGCTGGTCGGCTCCTACTCCGCGTCCACCCTGGTGCTCTCGCTGGTCCTGCTGGTCGTGGCGATCGCCGCGTTCGCCGCGTTCTGGGCCACCGAGAAGCGCACCAGGCAGCCGATGGTCGAGATCGTGCACCTGCGCCACCGCTCGACCTGGGCGCCGCTGCTGACCACGGTGCTGACCATGACGGGCATCTTCGCCGTCATCAACGGGATCGTCCCCGCGTACGTCCAGGCCGCGGATCCGGGCTTCGGCATCGGCCCGACCGAGACCGCGCTGCTCATCCTCACCCCCTACGCGCTGCTCGGGTGGATCTTCGGTCCGGTCAGCGGCCGGCTCGCCCCGGTGATGGGCTACACCCGGGTGCTGCGCGTCGGCATGATCGGATCCGTCGTGGCCCTGCTGCTCATCCTGTTCCTCGGGTTGGACAGCCTGCCCCTGATGGTCGTCGGCACCGCGCTGCTGGGCATCATGTACGCCGGCACCGCGAACATCATGCTCAACGGGCTCGGCGTCGTCCTCTCCCCCGCGGGCAACCCCGGCTTCCTGCCGGGCATGAACGCCGGGGCCTTCAACCTCGGCGCCGGGCTGAGCTTCCTGGTCCTGCCCGCCGTGCAGGTCGGCACCGCGTCCCTCGGCGCGCACGGCTCCTACGTGGCGGTCATCGTCACCGGCCTGGTCATCACCCTGGCGGCACTGGCCGCTTCGCTCCTGATCCCGAAGCCCGTCGAAGCGGAGGTCACCGCATGAACGCCGCCACCCCCACCAGGGCCACCCCGGAGAAGGCAGCAGGCGGGCGCATCGTCGTCGTCGGCTCGCTGAACGCCGACCTGACGATCTACACCGAGCGCCTCCCCGGACCCGGCGAGACCCTGCAGGGCTCCGGGTTCGGCGTGAACCCGGGGGGCAAGAGCGCCAACCAGGCCGTCGCCGCCGGCCGGCTCGGGGCCGACGTGGCGCTGCTCGGCGCCGTCGGGGACGACGCGAACGGGGCCATGCTGCTCGCTTCCTGCACGGCTGCCGGGGTCGACGTGGCCGCGGTGCGCCGCGCGGAGGGCGTCGAGACCGGCGTCGCCGTCGTCACCGTGGATGCGGCCGGCGAGAACAGCATCGTCATCTCCGCCGGGGCCAACGGCACCGTGGCACCGGCCGACGTGGAGGCCTCCGCGGGGCTGTTCGACGGTGCGTCGGTCGTCTGCCTATGCCTGGAAGTCGCGCCGGAAACGGTGCTGGCCGCCGCACGCGCCGGGCACGACGCCGGTGCCACCGTGGTCCTGAACCTCTCCCCCTACGCCCCCATCACCCCCGAATTGGCGCGGGTTACCTCGGTGCTGCTGGTCAACGCACACGAGGCCTCGCAGTTCCTCGACGGCGCCGACATCCCGGGTCCCGAAGCGCCGGCCGCCGCCTGGCAGCCGGTCGCCGAACGCCTGGCCGAACGGGGGCTGGACCGCGTCGTCGTCACCCTGGGCGCCCACGGCTCCGTCGTGCTCGATCGAACGCACGACGCCGATGCCCCCTTCACGCGGATCGCACCCACGCGGGTGGTGGCGGTGGACACCACCGGAGCCGGCGATGCCTTCACCGGCGGCCTCGCCACCCGGCTGGCCTCCGGCGCCCAGCTGGCCGACGCGGCGGCGTTCGCCTCCGTCGCCGCCGCCCTGGCCGCCACGAAGAAGGGCACGCAGGCCGCCTACCCGACGGCCGCCGAGGTGGAGGCCGTCCGGGCGTCGAATCGCGCGTAACGCCCCTACGCCCCGACGGCTGGCATGTGGTGGGATGGTGGCATGAAACTTGCCACCATTCGCCGGCCCGGTGCCGCACAGACGTTCGCCGCCGTCGTCCGGGGGGACTCCGCCCACGAACTCGCGGGGTTCGCCGACGTCGGCGCCTTCCTGGCCGCCGACGAGGCCACCCGTTCCGCTGCGGTGGAGGCGGCCACCGCGCCCCGGGGACCCTCCGCCGTCGTACCCGTGGCGGATGCCGCGTTCGGCACGCTGGTTCCGGCCCCCGAAAAGGTCTTCTGCATCGGGTTGAACTACCGCAACCACATCCTCGAGACCGGACAGGAACTGCCCGCCTACCCGACGGTGTTCACCAAGTTCGCCCGCTCGCTGACCGGCCCCACTGATCCCATCGAGCTCCCGCGGGAGGACCACCGGTTGGATTGGGAGGGCGAACTGGCGATCGTCATCGGCACGGCCGGGCGGCGTATTGCCGAGGAGGACGCCGCCGGCCACATCGCCGGGTACGCCGTGTCGAACGACGTGTCGATGCGCGGCTGGCAGGGCCGGACCACCGAATGGATGCAGGGCAAGGCGTGGGAGGCCTCGACCCCGGTGGGGCCGTTCCTGGTCTCCGCGGACGAGTTCCCCGCGGGGGCCAGGATCCGCACGAAGGTCAACGGCGAGGTGGTCCAGGAGGACTCGACGTCCGATCTGGTGTTCGAGCCGGCGGCACTGGTCTCCTACCTGTCGGCCATGGTCACGCTCGTGCCCGGGGACCTCATCCTGACCGGCACACCGGCAGGCGTCGCGCTGGGCCGGCGCAACGAGGCCGGCCGGCATCCCTGGCTGACCGTCGGCGATGTCCTGGAAACCGAGATCGAGGGCCTGGGCGCCCAGCGCAACGAGATCGTCTAGGCCCGGGCCGCAGCCCGCAGAACCCACCGCAGACCCACCGCCCCGGCCAGGGCGACCGCGCCCGTGGCCAGGTACGGGGCGATGCGTGGATGCTTCGGCCGCGGACCATAACTGCGTTCGGGTGGCTCACCGGTGCCCGCGTCGTCGCCGTGCAAGGCCGCGGCCAGCAACTCTGCCAGGTGCATGCCCTGTCGGCCGCCGGCATCGCCCTGCTCGATCTGCGTGCGGCAGCTGAAGCCATCGGCCAGGACCGCCGCCCGCGGGTCGGCGCTGCGGAGAGCGGGGAACAGCACGCGTTCCCCGCACGCCTCAGACACGTCGTCGTGGCCCTTTTCGAACCCGAAGTTCCCGGCCAGGCCGCAGCAGCCGGAGTCCAGGACTTCTGGCTCGACGCCCATCGCGCGCATCAGCTCCACGTCGCGGTCGAAACCCATGATGGCGTGCTGGTGGCAGTGGGTCTGGATGAGCGCCGGGCGGTCCATCCGTGGCGGCTGCCATCCGTCGCTATGTTCCGTCAGGAGTTCGGCCAGGGTCACGGTCTGCTCGCGGAGGCAGGTGACATCGGGATCCGCGGGGAAGAGGTCGGCGGCGTCGGAGCGGAAGACGGCGGTGCAGGACGGCTCCAGCCCGAGGACCAGTGTGCCGCGTCGCAGGTAGGGCGAGAGGACCTGCACCGTACGCCGGAGGACCTTCTTCGCCACGTCCAACTGGACGGTGGAGATCCAGGTCAGGCCGCAGCACACCGGTTCCGGTGGAACCACGACCCGCCATCCTGCGTCCTCCAGCACCTCCACGGCGGCCTGGGCCACGTGCGGGTGGAAGGAGTTGCTGAACGTATCGGGCCACAGCACCACCTCGCCCCATTCGCCGGTGCCGGCGGGCCCCCGCCGGGCGAACCAGGCCTGGAAGGTCTCCGGGGCAAACAGCGGGATCCGGCGCTCACCGGCCACGCCGGCCACGGCCTTCCCCACTGCCGCCAGCCCGGGTGCCTGCGAGACGGCGTTCACGGTGCGCGGGATGCGTGATGCCAAGGCAGCCCAGAGAGGCAGCCACCCCATCGAATAATGGGCCCGCGGCCGCACCCGTCCGGCGTGGAAGTGGCTGAGGAACTCCGCCTTGTAGGTCGCCATGTCGACATCGACCGGGCAGTCGGCCTTGCAGCCCTTGCACGACAGGCACAGATCCAACGCGTCGTGCACCTCCTGCGAACGCCAGCCGTCCCGGATCGGGGAGTCCTCGTGGCCCTGCAGCATCTCGAACAGCACCCGCGCCCTGCCGCGCGTGGAATCCTCCTCCTCCCGGGTGACCATGTACGACGGGCACATCACCCCGCCGTCGTGCCGACGGCAGTTCCCCACGCCCACGCAGCGCAGCAGCGCCTGGTCGAACCGTCCGTCGTCGTCGGGGTAGGAGAACTGCGTATCTAGCCGGGCGGCATCGTAGTCCGTGCCGAGGCGCAAGTTCTCGTAGATGCGGTACGGGGCGGCCATCATCCCGGGGTTCATCCGGTTGCCGGGGTCGAAGACCGCCTTGAATTGGGCGAAGGCCGTGATCAGGTCGTCGCTGTATATGATCGGCAGCAGCTCGGCCCAGGCCTGCCCGTCGCCGTGTTCGCCGGACAGGGAACCACCGAGCGAGACGGCGAGTCGCGCGGCGCGTTCCATGAAGCGCCGGAACGTGGCGATCCCCTCCATGGTCAGGAGGTCGACGGGGAAGCGGCTGTGCACGCAGCCCTGGCCGTAGTGGCCGTACAGGGAGGCGTCCTCGTATCCGAACTCCTCGTACCGCCGGCGCAAGGCACGCAGGTACTCCCCCATGCGCTCCGGAGGCACCGCCGAATCCTCCCAACCGGGCCACATGCTCGGCAGCCCCGGCACGTGGGCCGATGTCCCCAGGGCCGCCTCGCGGACCTGCCACAACTGCGTTTGGAGGGTGTCGTCGTCGTACACCGTCACGGTGGGCCGGGACGGGAAGTCCCGGGCAATCTCCGCGAACCCGGCGGCCGTCTTGGCTGCCTGCGCTGGCGTCTCCCCGCCGAACTGGATGAGCAGCCACGCCTCGGGTCCGTCCGGGAGCCGTTCGATCGCCTCCGGGTTGAGGTGCTTGGCCCGCTGGTAGGCGATGATGCGGGAATCGAAGCCCTCCAGCGCCACGGGCTCGTGGTCGAGCACCGCGGGGACGTCGTCGCCGCTGCTGCCCACGTCCGGGTACCCCAGCAGCACGACGGCGGTGGCGGGCACCACGGGCATCAGCCGCAGCTTGGCCCGGAGCACCAACACGCAGGTTCCCTCGGTGCCGACCAGGGCGCGCGCGACGTTGAAGCCGAATTCGGGCAGCAGCGAATCCAGGTGGTACCCGGAGACGCGCCGCGGAATCCGCGGGAACTGACGGCGGATCTCCGCGCCGTACTCCTCCGCGATCGCATACGGCTGCCCGTAGATCTCCGCCTTCCGGCCCCCTTGGCCGATGGCCGCCGCGTAGTCCTGGTCCGAGGTCCCGGCGACCTCCATCCGGGTTCCGTCCGGCAGCATCACCTCCAGCGCCATGACGTTGTCCACGGTCTTTCCGGTCCGCTGGGCCGTCGCCCCACAGGAGTTGTTGCCGATCATCCCGCCGAGCGTGCAGTGGTTGTGGGTCGCAGGTTGGGGGGCCGAACCCCAGCCCCTGGACCGCAAGCCGGTCGTTCAGCTCGTCCAGGACGATGCCGGGCTCGACCCAGCACGTCCGTCCCACCGGGTCGACGGAGTCGAGGCCGGTCAGGTACTTCGAGCAGTCGACCAGCAGCGCCGCGTTCGTGCCCTGGCCTCCGAGGCTCGTGCCGCCACCGCGCGTCAGGGCGGGGACCTGGTGGTCCCGGCAGACCAGCATCGTCTCGGCGGCAGCTTCCACGGTCCGGGGAACGACGACGCCGAGGGGCACCTGCCGGTAGTTGGAGGCATCGGTGGAATATGCTGCACGCGTCCCGGCGTCGAAGCGCACCTCCCCGTCGACGCGGGCCCTGAGGTCGCGTTCCAGCCCGTGGTGTCCGGGCGCGGACGCGGATCGATTCGAGTCGGCGAGGCCACCGGCCGTGGTGGTTCCCGCCGGTCGCACGACCGGGGCGGGCAGTTCCACACGTGCCATCTGCGCTCACCACCATCTCGTCCAGCCACGCGGTCTCGGGTCGCCCTGCGCCCAGCCTAGGACCGGCCCGGGGATGGGGGAACCGTTAGCGCATGCGCTGCCGAGCGCAGCCGGCAATCCCGGCTCAGGAACCGTTGGCGAACGACAGGCAATAGGTCAGGTTCACCGTGGTGCTGCGGGCGGCGGCTTCGGCGTCACCGGCGGCGATCGCCTCGACGACCTCTTCGTGGCCGGCGGCCCGGCAGCCGTCGAACCCGGCGTGAAGGCGTTGGGCCATTTTCGTGCCGTGGAAGACGTCGCCGAAACTGGCATAGAGCTCCACCAGCAGGGCGTTGCCCGAGGCCCGGGCGACCGCGAGGTGGAACTCCCAGTCGGCGGCGATCCACGCCTCGACGTCCTGGGCGTCCCAGGCGCGGCGGCGTTCCGCCAGAACGGCCCGCAGCCCCTGCACCGCCGAGGCGTCCGCGGCGGAGGCCGACAGACGCGCCGCCTGGGCGTCCAGGGCGAAGCGCACCTGCAGGACGTCTTCGTCGGTGTGCCGGCCATAGGCCTGTTGGACGGCGCCCTGGATCTCGCTGTGGGTCCGCACATAGGTCCCGTCGCCGCGCCGCACGTCGAGCATGCCGGCGTGCGCCAGGGCCTTGATGGCCTCCCGGAGGGTCCCGCGGGAGACCGAGAACCGTTCCACCAGCGCCGGTTCTGCGGGGATGCGTTCCCCGATCTGCCATTCGCCGCTGGCGATGGCCCGACGAAGTGCTTCGGTGACCTCTTGCGCCAAGGGGGTCCGGATGACCGTGCTCATGCGTCGGCCCGCCGTTTCCGCTGCCGTGCCGGTCGGCGGCGCGGCCGTGCCGTCCCGTCGGTCGTCAGGGCCAGGCACAGCACCATTTGGGCGACGGCCACGGCGAACAACAGCCACAGCGGGACGCCCCAGGCCCCGGTCAGCCCGTGGAGCAGCCCCATGCCGAACGGGCCGATGGTGGCCACCAGGTAGCCGACCGATTGCGCGACCGTGGAAATCGCCGTCGTTTCCGCGGCATTCCTGCCGCTGCGACTGATCACCACGAGGACCAGGGGAAAGACCGAGATACCCAATCCCAGGAAGAGGACCGCCAACATCGACAGGGAGGCGGGAAGCAACGCCAAGCCCGCCAGTCCGGCCATGACCGTCAGGCAACACAGCATGAACGCCCGGCGCAGCCCGCGGGGCCGGGTCGACAGGGGCAGCAGGATGAGCGTGAACGGGACGGTCACCAGTTGCATGCCGGCCAGCAGCAGACCGGCGAAGGCCGGATCCATGCCGCGGGAGATCAAGATGACCGGCAGCCAACTGATCAGGGAATAGGCCAGCAGCGCCTGGACGGTGAACAGGCCCGTGATCAGCAGCCCCTTGCGCGTGCGCAAGACCTGCAGGGGAGACAGCCGGGTGGCCGTTCCGGGGAGTTCGCGCGGGCGGCCGCCCAGGGCCAGCGGGATGAAGACCAGGGCCGAGACCGCTGCCAGCAGGGACCATGCGGCCAGTCCCAGGGTCGGGGAATCGAGCTGGAGGGCCAGCGGCACCCCGAGGGCGGAGGCTGCCGTCGCGCCGACGGACATGGTGATCGTGTAGGTTCCGGTCAGCAACGAGGTCCGGTGCGCGTAGTGCTCGCGGATGAACGAGGGCATGGCGACGTTGCACAGCGCGATGCCGCACATGCCGGCGACGGTGCCCGCCAGCAGCATGCCCACGGAGGGGACCGCCCGCACCGCCAGGCCGGCCGCGAGGATCACCAGTGCCAGCAGGATGGTGCGTTCCACACCGATCCGGCGCACCAGCCACGCGGTGGCCGCACCGGCGAAGGCGAAGGTGAGCGTCGGGATCGACGGCAGCACCGCGGCCACGAGCGGGCCGTATCCCAGGACCGCCTGGAGGTCGTGGAAGAGTGCCGCGGCGCTGGCGATGCCGGCACGCAGGTTCAACCCCACCAGCACGACGGCGATGACCCCCAACACGACCACGAAGCGGGTGCGCGGGGCCGGGGCCGGACCCGGGGCGCCCACCGGATCGGTGCCGGAAACGGCGACGCGCGTGACGGGGGAAGGCGACGGCAAGGGCATACACCAAACATTAGACGTCAGATGTTTGAGGCTCCGCATTATGTGACCAATCTCCGGCCGTAAGCTAGTGCCATGGACTTCACCACCTGCGACCTCTACGACGCCGACGAAAGCCTGCAGTCGGTGTCCCTGCAGTTGCAGAACCTCGGCGGCCGCCCGCGGTTCCGCGGACAGATCCGGACCATCCGGTGCCACCGGGACAACGGGCTGGTCAAGCAGGTCCTCAACTCCCCCGGCGAGGGTGCCGTGCTGGTGGTCGACGGCGGCGGGTCCCTCGAATCGGCCCTCATGGGGGACATGATCGCCGCCGCTGCCGTCGCCAACGGCTGGGCCGGCGTCGTCATCCATGGCGTCATCCGCGATCGCGTCGAGATGGCCGGGCTCGATCTCGGCGTGAAGGCGTTGGGGTCTAACCCGCGCAAGTCCGCCAAGGACGGTGCCGGGGAGCTCGACGTCGTCCTCGACTTCGGTGGAGTGACCTTCCGTCCCGGGGCCATGCTCCACAGCGACGAGGACGGGATCCTCGTCGACGCCTGACCCGGACGGCCGAGACCCGGCGGGCCCGATTCGTTCCGCAGGAGTGGCATTCGATAATTTGGTGGGGGCTGCACCCGCAGCCAATCGGCGAAAGGGGATCCCATGGGCACCGCGGCCCCCCTGCGCCTGTGGCGTTCCGCCGCCGTGACCACGACCGTGCTGTCCCTCGCCGCCGGTGCACACGTCCTCGGCGGCGCACCCCTACCCGGCCTGCCCGTCCTGGTCCTGCTCGCCGCCCTCGTCAACGTGCCGGTCGTGCTTTTGGCAGGTCGCCGGATGGGGATGCGCACGCTGGTTCCGCTCCTCGGGCTGGGCCAATGGTCCCTGCACCATGCGTTCGCGTGGTTCGCCACTAGCGGGACGTGCACCGGAGGATCCGGCCACGGCGTCACCGGACACGCCCACCATGCCCAGACGGTGGTGGCATCGTGCGGGGCGGGCGACGGGTCCGGATCCATATCCGACCTGCATGCCACCGCCTGGGGCCTCCCCATGCTGGCGGCCCACCTGCTGGCCATCGTGCTCACTGCGCTCGCCCTGTCCCGCGGCGAAGACGCCCTGTGGTTGCTGGTGGCGTGGCTGCGCCCGCTGGCATCCCTCCCCCGCCCCCGCCTCATCGAGGCGCCCGCGCCTCGCCTGCAGGCCCTTCACGCGATGCCGGTGCTGCGTCCCCGATGCCCCGCCCGCGCCGAACGCCACCGCGGGCCACCGTCGTTCCTTCACCCGGCACCCGCCGTCTCCTGACGCAAGAGGGTGCCCGGGACCTCATCACCGGTCGGAACCATCGGCCGGCTACCCGATCCACCCCACCGCGACCGCACCGTGCGCGGCCCTGCAAAGGAACGATATTTGATGACGAACAACGCCCCCACACGCCACCGCCTGCTCACCGCCACGGCTGCCGCTGCAGCCACCGCCGGGATGATGCTGCTCGGAGCCGGCATGGCCTCGGCCCACGTGACGGTGAGTCCGGACAAGACCAACGAGGGAGCCTACGCCCACGCCACGTTCAGCGTGCCCAACGAATCGGACACCGCAAAAACGGATCGGCTCACGGTCTCACTGCCCGAGGACACCCCGTTCACCTCGGTGAGCGTCCAGCCGGTTGAGGGATGGACCGCGAAGGTACAACAGGGCAAGCTCGACCAGCCCGTCGACGTCCACGGGACCACGGTCACCGAAGCCGCGACCTCGATCACGTGGACCGCGGACAAGACACACCAGATCGGCCAGGACGAGTTCCAGACCTTCACGGTGTCACTGGGTACCTTGCCGTCCGCGGGAACCGACGTGGTCCTGCCGGCCGCCCAGCACTACACCGACGGCTCGGTGGTGAAGTGGGACGACCCGGCAGGCGAGGACGGGCAGGAACCGGAGCACCCGGCCCCGTCGTTCACCACGACGGCCGCGCCATCCGATGACGCGCACGGCGGGCCCGCGGCATCCTCGTCACCGGCTGCGGCTGCCCCCGCCGACGCCGGCACCACGGACAACGGCGTCGGCATGGCCGGACTGTGGATCGGCGTGGTCGGCCTGCTCGTTGGCGCGTTCGCCCTGGTCAGGACGTTTGGAACCCGCAAGAACTAGTCTCCGACGTCCCGGTGGCCCGCCAGCACGGCGGGCCACCGGCACTTCCTGAAAGCGAACCCCATGAACCAGGACACCACCGGTCGGCTCCGCCGGCCCACCACCTCCCGTGCCGGCGCCGTGCTGGCCGCCGTCCTGCTGGCCCTGTTGGTCCCGATCGGCGCGGCCAGCGCACATGACACCCTCGTATCCACCGATCCGGCAACGGGATCCACCGTCCAGGAAATGCCGCAGAAGATCGGCCTGACCTACGACAACATCCCCATTGCCATGGGCTCGGAGATCCGCGTCGTCGACGCCGACGGCAACAACTGGGCCCAGGGGGCCCCGAAGGTCACGAACCGCGTGGTCGGCCAGAAGGTCCAGCCGGGCACGCCGGCCGGCACCTATACCGTGCAATGGCGTGTCGTCTCCTCCGACGGGCACCCCATCCAAGGGACCTTCACCTTCACCACCGAAACCGGGGCGGAACCGGGGGCGGCCACGCCGTCCGCGGCGGACGCCGCTCCGGCACAGCACACGGACCCCGCGCCGGGCCTCCCTCCGTGGGTCATCCCCGTCGGCGTGGCCGTGCTGATCCTCATCGGTGCCGGAGGCGTCATCGCCTGGCGACGCCTGGGCACCGACTGAACCGGATCAGGCGTTCCAGAGCCCGTAGGAGTCGGCGAGATCGGCGATCTTCTGGGCGCGGGCCAGACGCGGCAGGTAGGAGCCGTCACCGACAGCTGCGCCTGCCGCGTGGGCCTCGAGCAACTCGTGGGCCCAGGACAGTTCATCGCTGCTGGGCGACAACCCGTTGTTGATGTCCTCCACCTGGGACGGCGAAAGGCTCAGCTTTCCGGTCATGCCCATCGATGCGGTGACCCGGCAGCCGGCGTGCACGTCCTCGGAGGCGGCAGCCGCGGCGGCCGGGCCGTCGATGGCACCGGGAAGCTGGCCGACACGGGAAGCGACAACGAGCTTGCCCCGTGCGTAGGCCAGCGCCATCGGGTCCTCCGAGACGCCGGTGTCCTTGCGGAAGTCGTTGGTGCCGAACGCCAGGCGGAACGTACCGGGTGCGGAGGCGATCGCGGTGGCGTTTTCGATGCCGACCGCCGATTCGATCAAGGCCAACACCGGGGTGCCGGCCTGCAGGCGCATGGCCGTATAGGTCACCTGTTCGGGTTTCTCGGTCATGGCCAGCATGACGCCACGCAGGCCCTTCGCCTTGGAAAGTGCCGCCAAGTCATCGGCCCAGAAGTCCGTTTCGATGCCATTGACCCGCACCCAGGCCGTCATCCCCGTCGACAGCGCCTCGACGACGGCGTCGCGGGCCTCGGACTTCTGGGAGTCCGGCACGGCGGCTTCCATGTCGAAGATGACCGAGTCCGCTTCCGAGGCCAGTGCCGGAGCGTACGCTTCGGGTTTCGAGGCGTTCACCAGCAGCCACGAGCGTGAAAGTTTGGCAGGTAGGGACGCGGCGCGGCGGTTGCGAAGGGACATGCCTCCACATTACCGAGTCCGCAGCCCGGCGTTCCACCGTCGGGACGCCGGTCACACCGGCGGCAGCCCCGCCGCGGTCCATTCCCAGTTGTTACGACGGCCACGCTTCCCGCTACAGTGAACCTGCCGTGTATCGCTGATCACAGCCCACCCACCCTCCCACCGGTGGCATCATCATGTTCGAAAACAAGGAAGTCCCCATGTCCACAGACACCCAGGCCGGCACGCCGGCCCCCGGCGAACCGAAGCTCGAACGCGCCCTCTCCAACCGCCACATCCAGCTCATCGCGATCGGCGGGGCCATCGGCACCGGCCTGTTCATGGGTTCGGGAAAGACCATCTCCGCGGCGGGCCCCTCGGTCATCTTCGTGTACATGGTCATCGGCTTCATGCTCTTCTTCGTCATGCGGGCCATGGGCGAACTGCTGCTGAGCAACACCGACTACAAGAACTTCGGCGACTTCGCCGGCGACATCCTGGGCCCCTGGGCCTCCTTCTTCACCGGTTGGACCTACTGGTTCTGCTGGGTCGTCACCGGCATCGCCGACGTCGTGGCCATCGCCCACTACGTGGCCTTCTGGTGGCCCCAGCTGCCGCTGTGGATCCCGGCCATCGCCTGCATCCTGATCCTGCTCGGCCTGAACCTGCCGACCGTGCGGGCGTTCGGGGAGACCGAGTTCTGGTTCGCGCTGATCAAAATCGTGGCCATCCTGGCGCTCATCGTCGTCGGCCTCGTCATGATCATCATGGGCTTCGAGTCCGACGGCGCCCGCGCCTCGTTCTCCAACTTGTGGGAGCACGGCGGCATGTTCCCGACCGGTTTCATGGGCTTCGTCGCGGGCTTCCAGATCGCCGTCTTCGCCTTCGTGGGCATCGAGCTCGTCGGCACCGCAGCGGCCGAGACCAAGGACCCGGAGAAGAACCTGCCCCGCGCGGTGAACTCCATCCCCATCCGCATCCTGCTGTTCTACGTGGGCGCCCTGATCATCCTCATGGCCGTCCGTCCGTGGACCGGCTACACCGCCAACGAGTCCCCCTTCGTGGGCATGTTCGCCCTCGCCGGACTGGTCGGGGCTGCCGGTGTCGTGAACTTCGTCGTGCTGACGTCGGCGACCTCCAGCGCGAACTCTGGCATCTACTCGACCTCGCGCATGGTCTACGGTCTCTCCCAGGAGGGCGACGCCCCGAAGGCCTTCGGCCGGTTGTCCAGCCGCAAGGTTCCGCGCAACGCCCTGTTGTTCTCCTGCATCTTCCTGCTCGCCGGCGTCGTGCTGTTGTATGCGGAGGGCTCGGTCGCCGAGGCGTTCACCCTGGTCACCACGATCTCGGCCCTGTGCTTCATGTTCGTCTGGACGATCATCCTGCTCAGCTACATCGTCTACCGGCGCCGTCGCCCGCACCTGCACGAGGCGAGCACCTTCAAGATGCCCGGTGGCACGTTCATGCCCTACGTGGTGATGGCGTTCTTCGTGTTCATCCTCTGGGCCCTGACGACCCAGCCCGACACCCTGCAGGCGCTGCTGTTCACCCCGGTCTGGTTCGTGGCCCTGGCCATCGGCTACCTGGTGATCCGCCGCAACCCGCTGCACGCCCGCATCCGCGCCGAGCACAACGCAAAGGTCGCCCGCGAGCACGAGGAACGCCGGGCCCGCGTCGACGCCTGAGCGCCGAGGTGAACGGAGTACGACTCAGCCGGTTGCGCCCACCCGGTCCCCCGCCGTGCGGAACGCCCCGCGGTACCGGGCGCCGGGGTGGTTTTCCGGCAGCCGGTCGTGACCGAAGACCTTGCGGCGCAGGGTCCCGGGCGAGTAGGCGGTCTTGGCCAGGCCGCGGCGTTGCAGGGTGGGCAGGATCCGCTCGTTGAACTCGAGATAGCTGCCGGGCAGGCGCCAGTTGATGACGTTCACCCCGTCGATCCCGGCCTGCTGCCAGCGCGCCAGCTGGTCGGCGATCTCGTTCGGTGTGCCGGCGACGATGCCGCGCTGGATCCGGTTCCGGGCGAGGTCCGCCAGGGTGGGTTCGCGGTCCGGGTTCGCCCGGCGCAGCCAGTCCACGAATCCCTGCCCGCCGTTGTTCGGGATATCGCGCAGCTCGGTGTCCTCCGGCAGCCGGGAACCGTCCGGCAGGATGCCCAGCGAGGAATGCGTGAGGTAGCCGGTGACCGAGGAGTACTCCTCGAGGTCGGCGCGTTGGCGGTCCACCTCCGCATGGGTGGACCCGACGATGAAGCTCAGCCCCTGGAAGAACTTGATGTCCTCCCCCCGACGGCCGGCCCCGATAGCCGCCGCGCGAGCGGTGGCCGTGTGCTGCCGCGCGCCCTCGGGGTCCGGCGGGCCGATGAAGACCGCCTCGGCGTGCCGCGCGGCGAAGCGGATGCCGCGTTCGGAGCCGCCGGCCTGGAAGAGCAGTGGCGTGCGCTGCGGGGACGGGGCCGGCAGGTGGGGGCCCTCCACCGAGTAGCGGGGCCCGGTGTGGTGGATCTTGTGGATCCGCGACGGGTCGGCGTGCCGTCCGCCGGCCTTGTCCACCAACACGGCGTCCTCGTCCCAGGACCCCTCCCACAGCTTGTAGGCCACGTCGAGGTATTCGTCGGCCCAGTCGTACCGGGCGTCGTGCTCGACCAAGGCGGGCAGCCCGAAATTGCGGGCGGCGTTCTCCTGCGTGCTGGTCACGATGTTCCAGGCGACGCGCCCTCCGGAAAGGTGGTCCAGCGTGGAGACCTGGCGGGCGAAATTGAACGGGTGGTTCTGCATGACATTGGAGGTGTAGGCCAGGCCGATGTCCTTCGTGACGGCGGCCAGCGCCCCGAGCAGGATGGCCGGGTCGTTGGAGGGGATCTGCAGCCCCTCGGTGACGTTGTCCGCGTACCGGCCCCCCGCCGGGCCGTAGAGCCCGGTGACGTCGGCGAAGAACATCGCGTCGAACAGTCCCTCCTCGAGCGTCCGGGCCAGGTCCGTCCAGAGGGAGAGGTCGTTGAACTCGTGCTGCCGGGCCGCGGGGTGCCGCCACTGGCCGTGGTGGATGTGGGAGGCGGTGTTCATGAGGAACGCGTTGAAGAGCAGGGGTGTGGTCATGCTGGGTCTCCTGGCCGGTTGGTGGCTGCTGATGACGAGTTGAACCGATCGGGGATGCCGGAGACAAGCGCCGGTTCACATGACGGAACCGCGCGTCGCACGACGTCGCATGCCAGGGTTTCGGCAGCCGTCGGACGCCCGATTCCGACGCATGGCGTCATGTGCGCCTCCGTGAAGGACGTGCGCCGACATCTTCCGGCAGCTGGATTGTCGGCGGCCCCGGCGCGCCTGGCGTCGCCCGAAAAGGTTGTGCCGCCAAAACCTGCATGCTTGACTGGCGAACCGCAGGACAATGCCACCATTCCGAGATGCGCTGGAGGGTTCGAATGTCTGACCGACGTCACGCTGGACGGGGAAACGATGCCACCGGCGGCAACGCCGTGAAGGCGGAGACCGCACCGAAGCCCGACGACGGGCGCAAGCCGTCGGCACCGCCGGATCTCACGGGCCGGTCATGGAAGTACGTCATCAAGCGCACGGTCGGCGAATTCTCCCGCGACAAGTGCACCGATCTGGCGGCAGCGTTGACCTACTACGCGGTCCTGTCGATGTTCCCGGCGCTGTTGGCCCTCGTGTCGCTGCTGGGCGTCATCGGCCAGGCGGAATCCACCACCCAGACGATGATGCAGATCCTCGAGGGCGTCGCCAGCCCCGAGGTCGCCAAGACCCTGCAACAACCGATCGAACAGCTGGCCAGCGCGCCGTCCGCCGGCTTCGCGCTGATCGCCGGCCTGCTGGGCGCGCTCTGGTCTGCCTCGGGCTACGTGGGGGCCTTCGGGCGTTCGATGAACCGCATCTACGAGGTCGAGGAGGGCCGGCCGTTCTACAAGCTGCGTCCGCTGATGCTGCTGGTCACGCTCGTCATGCTCCTCATCGCCGTCGTCATGGCGGTCCTGCTGGTCGTTTCCGGCCCCATCGCCCAGACCATCGGCGACGCCGTGGGGCTCGGCGACACCGCGGTCCTGGTGTGGAACATCGCCAAATGGCCCGTGCTGGTGGTGTTCGCCGTCGTCCTCATTGCCGTGCTGTACTACGGGACGCCGAACGTGAAGCAGCCCAAGTTCCGGTGGATCAGCCTGGGATCGGTGATCGCCCTGGTCGTCCTGGCCATCGCCACCGTCGGGTTCTTCTTCTACGTGTCGAACTTCGGGAACTACAACAAGACCTACGGCGCCATCGGCGGGGTGATCGTGATGCTGCTGTGGATCTGGATCGCGAACCTCTCGCTGCTGTTCGGCGCGGAATTCGACGCCGAACTCGAGCGCGGGCGCGAGCTGCAGGCCGGGATCGCGGCCGAGGAAACCGTGCAGCTGCCGCCGCGTGATACGAAGGCCAGCGACAAGGTCGAGCTGAAGGAGGAGCGCGTCGTCGAACAGGGACGCGAGCTGCGCCGGGACGCCGAGGACGGGAACCGGGACGCTTCCGGGAAGGACTGAAACCGGGTGTCTGCACCGCCGGCCCCGCCGAGGGTGGGTCCGCTCAGCGGGCGAGCTTCTTCAGGTTTACCGTGGGATCGGCCAGCTGGTCGGGGGCGACGCGGATGCGGCGGTCGATGATCCGCCGCGCGGCCCTCACGGCCAGGCCGCCGTCGATGGCGGCGCACCCCGTGAGGTAGCCGTCGTCGTCGAGGCGGAACGCGATGGCCGGCGCCCCGTCGATCTCCCGGATGACGGTGGTGCCCGGTGCCGTCATCGAGCCGACGCCCTCGACGTGGACCCCGTGGCGGTCGGACCAGAACCAGCTGGCGCCGTGGACGGGCAGGTCGACGCCGGCGATCGCGGCGGCCGCCGTCTGGCCCGTGTTCATCGCGCTTTCCCAGTGCTCGGCCCGGCGCTGCAGGGTTCCGTCGCCGGTGCGGATCCGGGCGGCATCGCCGATGGCGTAGACGCGCGGGTGGCTGGTGCGCTGGTGGTCATCGACGACGACCCCGCCGTCGGTTTCCAGCCCGGCGGCCTCGGCGAGCGCGGTGTTCGGGGAAATGCCGACCCCGACCAGGACGGCGTCGGCGGTGACGGCCCGACCGTCCTCCAGGGTGATCGTGTGGCTGCCGGCGTCGCAGGTGATGGAGACCGGGACGCCCGTGACCACCTCCAGGCCGCGGTCCGTGTGCATGTCATGCAGGCGGCGGGCCAGTTCGGGGCCGACCGCGGGCACCAGGGGCGGGTCGACCGGGTCGATGAGCACGACGTCGGCCCCCAGTTCCTGGGCGGCCGAGGCGGTTTCGGCGCCGATCAGGCCCGCCCCGATGACGGCCAGCCGCATGCCGGGGCGCAGCAGCCCGCGGAGCCGGTCGGCGTCGGACCGGGTGCGCAGTTCCAGGACCGACTCGAGGGCGCCGCCGGGGATCGGCAGCCGCCGTGCGGTCCCCCCGGTGGCCAGCACCAGGACGTCGGCCTGCAGCACCGTCCCGTCGGTCAACTCGGCCTCGCCGGCGTCGGGGCGCAGGACGGTCACCGCAGCGGTGACGACTTCGACGTCGTGCTCGATGCACCAGGCGGCATCGGCGAGCAGCAGGCCCACCTGGTCCGTGTGGCCGAGCAGGTAGGCCTTGCTCAGCGGCGGGCGGTCGTAGGGCAGGCCCTCCGGGTCCACCATCCGCAGGGTGCCCGTGTGGCCGAGGGCGCGCAGCTGCCGGACCGTGGAGAATCCTGCCAGGCCGCCGCCGATGACCAGGACCGATGTGCCGGAACCGCCGGGCGCGTCGTGTCCGTTCATGAATGGTTCGCCCGGTGGATCTGCTCGATGACCTCCAGGGTGGCGATCGCCTCCGCCGGGTCCACCGGCACCGGGCCGTCACCGTGCACGGCTGCGGCGAACCCCCGGTAGAAGCCGGGGTAGTCGCCCGTCGCGGCGAGCACCGGTTCCAGGGCGCCCGGCACGCCGAGGCGCCCCCACTGGTCCTCGGGCACCCGCCCATAGCCGGGATCCAGGGGCGAGGCCCCGCCGTCGAGCGCTGCCTCCTGTCCATCCGTGCCGAAGACCTCGTAGCCGGCCTTCGTCCCCAGCACCCGGAAGCGCGGTGCGGGGACCGCGAAGTGCAGGCCCAGGGACAGGTGCGAGTCGACGCCGGACGCGTGGCGGATCGCCACGAACGCGTCCTCGTCGGCATCCGATGTCCCGCCGGAGAGCCGACGCGTTTCCCCGTAGACGGATGCGGCGGGGCCGAAGAGCGCCAGGGCCTGGTCGATGACGTGGGTGCCCAGGTCGAACAGGATGCCCCCGCCCCCGGCCAGGCCCGCGGTGTCCTTCCAATCGCGCAGGCCGGCGGGTTTCCACCGCTCGAACCGCGATTCGAAGGTGTGCACCTGTCCCAGCGCGCCGTCGGCGACGAGCCGGGCAACGGTGAGGAAGTCGGCGTCCCACCTGCGGTTCTGGAAGACGGAGAGCACGACGCCGGCCTGCCGGGCCGCATCGGCCAGCTCGCGGCCCTCCCGGCTGCCGAGGGCGAAGGGCTTGTCGACGACCACGTGCAGGCCGTGGCCGATGGCGGCCAGCGCCAGCTCGGCGTGGGTGGCCGGTGGGGTGCCGATGACCACGACGTCGAAGTCCCCGGCGCGGGCGAAGAGGGCGTCGGCGTCGGGCAGGATCGCGGCGCCGGCGTGCAGGGCCGCGGCCCGGGCGGCCCGCTCGGGGTTGCCGGTGACGATGGCATCCAGCGAGTAGGCGGGATCAGCGGCGATCAGTGGGGTGTGGAAGACGCGGCCGGACAGGCCGAATCCGATGACTGCGGTGCGCAGTGCGGGGCGCTGGTTCACGGCGGCTCCTTCGGGGCGGATACAGCCAAACACTACCAATCCGGCTGCCCCGACCGGCTGCGGACCGTATGCTGTTGCCCAGAGCCCCGGTGGCTGGCCCACCATACGTCGAGGAAAGGCACGCACATGTCGAAGGACCCGCAGAAGAACCCGACGCCGCGCCAGGACCCCCGCGGTCCGGCCGACGGCGACCTCGTGGGCGGCACCGTGGCCGGGCGCCCCGGTGCGGAGACCGCCGGTGGCGGCACCGTGTCCGGTGGTGGGCGTCCCGCGGGGACGGCCGGCCCCACCGAGGATCCGATGCGCGTGACCCGCAGCGGAGTCATGTGGACGGCCACGGTGCTGGCACTGGTGCTGCTGGTTCTGTTGATCATCTTCATCGCGCAGAACACGAACACGGTGCCCCTGCAGTACTTCGGCCTGCAGGGCAACGTCCAGCTGGGCCTGGCGCTGTTCGTCGCCGCGGTGGGCGGCGGCATCGTCGTCGCGATCGCCGGTGCCGCGCGGATCATCCAGCTGCGTGCCATCGCCCGCAAGGGAAAGGCGAAGCCGAAGGCGCCGAAGAAGCGCTAACGGCCGACCGACCAGGCGGTGATGGCGACGGCGCTGCAGTCGAGTATGTCCAGACCCGGCCCGTCGGCGCCGGGTCCGGCGGGCAACCGCGTCCGCTCGGTCCCGGCGTAGGGGGCGATGAGGATCGTTCCGGCGGTGGTGTCACCGGCCGCCGCCATCGCGTTCCAACCCAGCATCGCCGTCGCGGTCTCCCCGGGCTGCAGCACCACCGCGGCGGGCCCCGGGTCCTGGGTCATGAACGACCCGCCCCGGTAGAACAGCACGTTCATCGCGTTGCCGTCTGGGTCGTCGAAGGCCACATCCGGGTAGCCGCCCAGCCGGCAGGGCGTCGTCGAGGTGTTCGTGGTGTGCAATTCCTGGGCGCGGTGTCCGGTGGCGGCGTCGCCCATGCCGAGCACCGTGCGCACGTCGCCGCCGGCGCACCACGTCCCTCCCGCCGGATGCTCCGAACCCGGCGCACCGTCTTCGACGGCGTAGGAGACGGTGGGCTGGCCGATGGGGACCCACGTGGGTTCCGGTTCCGTCGCGCGTGGCTGCGGCGCCGGTTCCCGGTTGGCATCCGAGGCCAGCGGCAGGGCGGCAATGAGGACGACGGCGAATCCCACTGCCGGGAGCAGCCGCACCACCGCGGTGGCCCGGCCGGTCCCGGAGCGGTTTCGCGAGGTCCAGCGGCCTGCGGAGGCGGCGATCCAGGCGGGGGCCCACCCCCACACCAGCCCCCAATAGGCGCCGGCTCCCAGCTCGGGTTGGACGCCGCGGACGAGGAAGGCCAGGCGCCCCACCGGCCAGTCCACGACGACCCCGCCGATGGCCCAGAGCGCTCCGAGCACGGCCGATGCCACCACGACGCAGGCCCAGACGACCAGGAACACCGGGACCCGTCCGGGCCGGGCGACGGCGCGCAGCGCCACGGGCACGCAGGCCAGCACGATTGCCCCCACTGCGAGGGCTGCCGCGAGGGGGACCAGGAACTGCCAGGGTGCCGCCGATTCGGTCACCCAGGACGGCCCCGTATCCGGCAGCAGCGGTTGCAGCCCCGCGATGACGGGGCCGGTGCCGACCGTGGCCACGAGGTAGTTGATGAACGTGGTGACCAGCCAGACCACGGCGACGGCCAACGCCGCGACGACGGAAACCGTGGGGCGTGCGGAGGCGGGTCGCGGCGGTGTCATGCCCCTGAGTTTACTGAGCATGGCACCGCCGCGGCGTCGCGTATCAGCCCCGGCGGCCCTGGCGGATCATCTCGGCGCAGCGTTCGCCGATCATCATGGTGGTGATGTTCGGGTTCACGGTGACCAATTCGGGCATGACCGAGGCGTCGGCGACGCGCAGCCCGGTGACCCCCTTGACCCGCAGTTCGGGATCCAGCGGAGACATCACGTCGTCCGCGGCACCCAGGCGCACGGTTCCCGCCGGGTGGTACACGGTGTTGTGCGTGCGGCGGATGTAGTCGGCGATCTCCTCATCCGTCTGCGCTTCGGTCCCCGGGTAGAGCTCCCGCCCGGCCCATTCGGCCATGGCCGGCTGGGCGACGATCTCGCGGGCCTTGCGGATGCCGGCGACCATGACGCGCATGTCGTGACCCTCCTCGTCCGTGAAGTACCGCGGATCGACCATCGGCTTGTCGCGGTAGTCGCTGCTGCGCAGCCGCACCGTTCCCCGTGACTTGGCGTGCGTGACGTTCGGGGTCAGGCAGAAGCCGTTCTCCGTCGTCGGATACCCCTGGCGCAGGGTGTGCATGTCGAAGGGCACCGACCCGTAGTGCATCATCAGGTCGGGTCGGTCCAGCCCGTCGGTGGTCTGCGTGAAGACGCCGATCTCCCACCACTGGGTCGATTCGGTGACCATCGGCTGCTTGGCCTCCCACTGGATGACGCCCTCGGGGTGGTCCTGCAGGTGCTCGCCGACGCCGGGTGAGTCCACCCGAACCGGCACCCGGTGCTCCTCCAGGTGCGCCGCCGGGCCGATGCCCGAGAGCATCAGCAGCTTCGGCGAGTCGATGGCCCCGGCCGAGACGATGACCTCGTGGCGGGCCGTGAGGTGGAAGGTCTTGCCGAAGGCATTGTCCACGACGCTGACGCCGGTGCACCGGTTGTCATCGTCGAAGTCCAGGACCCGGGCGCGCAGGCCCGTGAGCAGGTGGAAGTTCTCCCGCTCGGAGATCGGGTGGATGTAGGAGACCGAGCTGGACGAGCGGGTGCCGTCGGCCCGGCGGTTGATCTGGAAGAAGTTCGCCCCGTTGGTGACGGTCTTGTTGTCGTTGAACTTCACCCGCGGGATGCCGGCCTGTTCGGCGGCGTCGAGCAGGGCGACACCGCTGGGGTCGGCCGGCGGGACATTCATCAGGTGCACCGGACCGGAGTCACCGTGGTGCGGTGCCTCCGGGCCCGCATCCACGTTGGTCTCCAGCTGCCGGTACAACCGGTACGCGGTCTCGGCGTTCCAGCCGGTGGCGCCGTACTTCGACTCCCACTCGTCCAGGTCCTCACGCGGGGCCCAGAAGGCGATGCACGAGTTGTGGCTCGAGCAGCCGCCCATCACCTTGGCGCGGGCGTGGCGCATGAAGGAGTTGCCGTTTTCCTGCGGCTCGATCGGGTAGTCCCAGTCGTAGCCGGATTCGAGCAGTTCCATCCAGCGGTCCAGTTGCAGGATCTCGTCGATCCCCCGGTCGTCGGGACCGGCTTCCACCAGGGCCACCTCGAGTGAGGGGTCCTCGCTCAGGCGGGCAGCCACTGCCGCACCGGCGGAGCCGCCGCCGACGACGATGTAGTCGTAGCCGGAACCATCCAGCGTCTCGAAATCTGTCATGTCAGTACTCTCCTTGCTCAGGATCCGATGGGGGGGTCAGGCGCGGTCGGCGAACCAGCCGGTGACCTGCGGGGCTGTGTTCTGGTAGATGTGCTTGGCCTCCTGGTATTCGCCGAGGCCGGTCGGGCCGAGCTCGCGGCCGACGCCGGACTGGCCATAGCCGCCCCATTCGGCCTGGGGCAGGTACGGGTGGAAGTCGTTGATCCAGATGGTGCCGTGGCGCAGCCGGCCGGCCACACGCTGGGCGCGTCCGGCGTCCTGGGTCCACACGGCCCCGGCGAGACCGTAGATGGTGTCGTTGGCGATCGCCACCGCCTCGTCCTCGGTGGAGAACGTCTCGACCGTCACCGTCGGGCCGAAGGCCTCGTCGGTGACGACGGACATGCCGCGGGTGACCTGGTCGAGGATGGTCGGCAGGTAGTAGTGCCCCTGGCCCAGGCCGGCGCCGTCGTCGTCCGTGGCGGCCCGGCCGCCGGTACGCAGCCGGGCGCCTTCGGCGACGCCCTTTTTGACGTAGGCGTCGACCTTGTCCAGGTGGGCGCCGGAGATCAGCGGGCCGGTTTCCGCGTCCTCGTCGTAGGGTCCGCCGATGCGGATGCCCTCGGCCCGGCGCACGAGCTCGTCGACGAAGCGTTCGGCAATGGATTCGTGGACCACCAGCCGGGCCCCCGCGGAGCAGACCTGGCCGGAGTGCACGAAGGCACCGTTCAGCGCGTTGTCCACGGCGGCGTCGAAATCGGCGTCGGCGAAGACGACGTTGGGGTTCTTGCCGCCGAGTTCCAGGGCCACCTTCTTCACGGTGGCCGCGGCGCTGGCGGCGATGACCCGGCCGGTGACGAGGCCACCGGTGAAGGAGACCATGTCGACGTCGGGGTGCGCGGACAGCGGCGCCCCGGCGGTGGCTCCGGCGCCGGTGACCAGGTTGGCCACCCCCGCGGGCAGGCCGAGCTCGGCGAACACGTCCATCATGAGGATCGCGGTCGAGGGGGTCAGCTCGGCTGGCTTGAGGATGAACGAGCAGCCGGCGGCGATCGCCGGGGCCATCTTCCAGGCGGCCTGCAGCAGCGGGTAGTTCCACGGGGTGATCATCCCGCAGACGCCGACCGGTTCGTAGGCGATGCGCGAGACGACGGTGTTGTCCCCCGCGTCGACGATGCGCCCGGCGTCTTGGCCGGCCAGCCGGCCGAAGTACTCGAAGCAGTTGGTGATGTCGTCCATGTCGATGCGCGATTCGAGGATCCGCTTGCCGGTGTCGCCGGTTTCGGCGCGGGCGAACTCCTCCTTGCGCTCGCGCAGGCGCGCGGCGACCTTGAGCAGGAAGGCACCGCGTTCCGGGGCGGGCATGGAGGACCAGACGCCGGAGTCGAAGGCCTTGCGGGCCGCGGCGATGGCGCGTTCGGCATCGGCTGCGCCGGCCTCGGAGACGGTGGCCACGTGGGTGCCGTCGGCCGGGCAGATGATCTGGCGGGTTTCCCCGGAGGCTGCGGGCTCCCACGCCCCGTCGATGAAGAGGGTGTTCGTATCGGGGTAGGTGGTCTGCGGGATCGCTGGCATGGTTACTCCTTCTCGGTTCCGGGTTTGCTGGTGGACCCGGGGCTGTCCGTCGGGTCGGTGGTTTCGGTGGAGGACGACGACGGGGCCTGGCTGGCCGGATCGGCGGACTCGAGCTGGTGGTCGGGGCCGGTGCCTTCCTCGACCATGGCGAAGTCGGCTTCCCAGTCGGTGATCGCCTCGGTGTCCTCGGCGATCTTGCTGCCGCCGATGCCACCGTTGTTCTCATGGAGGAAGGCCAGGTGGACCTCGTACTGGTCCAGCACGTCGGCGATGACCTGTTCGCGGCTGCATCCGAGCAGGTCGTAGCCGTGGCTGCCCTCGAGCGAGAAGACCTCCATGCGGTAGTATTTCTCGGCCTTCACGGAGGCGGTTGCATAGGTCGGGACGTCCAGCTGCACGGGGAAGATCTGGTACTTGAAGGCCCGTTCCTCCCCGTGCTGGACGACGAGGTTCACGGAGTCGATCCCCACGGGCCCCACTGACTCGCAACCAAGGGTGGCGTCGATGCCCTGTCCGGCGAATTCCTCGCGCATCTCCTCCAAGGCGGGGCGGGCCACCTCGGTGATGAATCGTTGGGCGGAACGCTTGCCGGGGTAGCTGACCGCACGGGCCAGGCGTTGGCGCCAGCCCCGCCTCGAGTCCCCGCCGCCGGCGTGGGCACGCGAGGACAGGACCCCGTGCAGTCCGGCCTGGAAGCTGCCGGCCAGGGCGTTCTCCATGCGTAGGGCCTTGTAGAGGCCGAGCATGATGAACACCAGCACCACCGAGAACGGCAGGCCCATGATGACCGTGGCGTTCTGCAACGTGTTGACGCCACCGACGAGCAGCATGGCCAGGGTGAGTAGACCTGTGGCCACCGCCCAGAAGACGCGGACCCATTTGGCGCCGTCCTGCTCGGGGTCCTTGAGGTTGGAGGTGAAGTTGGCCATGACCAGAGCGCCGGAGTCGGCGCTGGTGACGTAGAACAGCAAACCGGTGAAGGTGGCGACGGCTGCGCTGAATGGAACGAAGGGGTATTGCTCGAGCAATGCGTAGAAGCCCTGTTCCGGTTTGTTCATGGCAACGTCGCCGAAAGCCTGGTTCCCGCTGATGACCAGGTCCAGGGCGCTGTTGCCGAAGATCGAGATCCACAGCAGGATGAAGGCGAAAGGCACCACGAGCACCCCGACGACGAATTCGCGCAGCGTGCGACCGCGGGAGATGCGTGCCAGGAACAGGCCCACGAACGGCGCCCAGGCGATCCACCAGGCCCAGAAGAACAAGGTCCAGCCGTTCAGCCAGTCATCGGGCCGGTCGTAGGCGAACGTATCGAGCGCCATCGACGGGAAGCGCGAAAGGGTGTCGCCGATGTTGGTGACGATGCCGTCGAGCAGGAAACGGGTCTTGCCGCCGAGCAGGACGAAGAGCATCAGGGCGATGGCGAGCAGGACGTTGAGCTCGGAGAGTCGCCGGATGCCCTTCTCGACGCCGGTCAACACGGAGATGGTGGCCATGATGACGGCCAAGGCGATCAGGGAGATCTGGGCCCCCTTGCTCTGGGGAATCCCGAACATGAACTCCAATCCGAAGTTCAACTGGGCCACGCCAATGCCCAGGGAGGTGGCGATGCCGAAGATCGTGCCCATCACCGCGGCGATGTCCACGACATTGCCCATCCAGCCGTGGATCCGCTTCCCGAGGATGGGGAACAGCGCCGAACGGATGCTCAGGGGCAGGTTGTGGCGGTACGCGAAGTACCCCAGGGCCATGCCCATCAGTGCGTAGAGGCCCCACCCGAGGATGCCGTAATGGAACAGCGTCCACACCAGCGCTTGGCGGGCGGCTTCGGCCGTGCCGCCGTCCCCGCGCGGCGGGGACAGAAACTGGGTGACCGGTTCCGACACGGAAAAGAACATCAGGTCGATCCCGATGCCGGCAGCGAAGAGCATCGCCGTCCAGGTGAACAGGTTGAAGGTCGGCCGCGAATGGTCCGGCCCCAACCGGGTCTTGCCCACCTTGCTGATGGCCACCGCGATGACGAACGCGAGAACCGCCACGACAATGAGCGAGTACCACCAGCCGAAGGTCTTGCCGACGAACTCGACGCCGGCACCGATGACACGGTCGGCCCCGGGCTGGTCGATGATGGCCCACAAGGCGATGGCCAGGACGGCTGCGGCTGCGCCGAAGAAGACGACCTTGTTGATGGGGCTCCCGCCGGGGTCGTGTGGTTTTCCGGAAACCTGCTCGGAGGCGGCTGGTTGCACTGCTGATTCAGGCGGATTGCTCGAAGTCATACATTGCACAGTAACAAGAGGTCATCGCCCTGCCCACGGGCGCGCGCATATTAGCATACGATGTGGGTGAGCAACCCCACAACGGGCCCGCGATGCGCTTCGGGTCGTGGCGGTACCGGTACGCGTAGCGTCAGCCGGCCGGGAAGGGGTGGTCCCGCAGCAGTTCCGCCAGATGCGCCGTGTTCCGTGCGGAGACACGCGTCGCCTTGGCTGTGGCCTCCGGGGTCTCCTCCAGATCCTGGTAGTCGGTGCCGTGCATCGCCTCCCCGACCCAATAGGTCGCCCCTTGTCCGGCGACGGTGAAGCCGACTTCACTCAATCCCTGGGACACGTCGGCCACGACGTGATGGGCTCCGTCCTCGTTGCCGACGACGGCGACCATCGCGACCTTGTCGAAGAGGATCGGCCGCCCCCGCTCATCCGTTTCCGAGAGCTCCGCATCGAGCCGCTCCAGCACCTGCTGTGCCGGGCTTGCCGGATGGCCCACCCAGATGGGGGTCGCGAGCACCAAAATGTGGGAGGCCAGCAGCTTTTCGCGGATGGCGGGCCATTCGTCCCCGGCACCCATGTCCGTTTTCACTCCGGGTTTCACGTCGTGGTCAACGATCCGCACCACCTCGCTGTCGACGCCGTGCACCGCGAGCTCCTCGGCTACCTGGCGGCCGAGCAAGTCGCTGCTCGAGTCCTGCGGGGAGGGGGTGAGGGTGCAGACCAGGACGAGGGCCTTCAACGGGTCTTCGCTCATGGCGCCAGTCTGCCCGGATGCACGGCCGTTGACCAGCGTTTCCGCCGGTACCGGCCCTTGGCCCGACAGCCGGCATGTTCGATGATGGAGCCATGTGGTTCGGTTGGATCGAATTCGACGTCCTGCTCGGCGATGTGCACTCGCTCAAGGCCAAGCGGGCCGCCGTCCGCCCGGTTCTGGCAGAGGTCAGGCGCCGTTTCGAGGTGTCGGTGGCCGAAACCGGCCAGCAGGACCTGCATCGGCGGGCTTCCCTGTCGGCCGGACTCGTCGCCGCGGACGCGGCGCACGTCATCGACGTGCTCGACGGCGTCGAACGGCTGGTCGCCTACCGGCCCGAGTTGGAGCTGCTCAGCGTCCGTCGCCGTCTTCATTCCTCCGAGGATGAGTAACCGGCGGCCGGCGGGCGGGGACCAACGTACCCCGCCCGCCCAACGAGCTACTCCTGCGAGGCCGCGGCCACCGCAGCGGCGACGGCATCGGCAACCCGGGGATCCAGCGGCGAGGGGACGATGAAGTCCGGGGCCAGGTCCTCGGCGGCCAGGTCGGCGATGGCCATGGCTGCGGCGATCTTCATCCCGCCGGTGATGCGGCGGGCCCCTGCGTCCAGTGCCCCGCGGAAGATGCCGGGGAAGGCGAGCACGTTGTTGATCTGGTTCGGGAAATCACTGCGCCCGGTGGCAACCACGGTGGCATACCGGGCCGCGACGTCGGGCATGACCTCCGGGTCGGGGTTGGAGAGCCCGAAGATGATCGCGTCCTCGTTCATCCCGGCCAGGTCCTCCTCGGGGACGGTGGAGGAGGAGACGCCGACAAAAGCATCAGCGCCATCGAGGGCCTCGTGGGTTCCGCCCATGATGCCCTCGCGGTTGGTGATGGCGGCGTACTTGGCCTTGATGGGGTTCAGGTCGTCGCGATCGCGGTGGATGACGCCCCTGGAGTCCAGCAGGACGACATCGCCGACGCCCACGTTGACCAGGATGTCGGCGATGGCGATGCCGGCGGCGCCGGCCCCGGAGACGACCACACGCAGGTCCGCGAGCTGCTTGCCGACGACGCGGGCGGCGTTGGTCAGGGCGGCGAGGACGACGACGGCGGTGCCGTGCTGGTCGTCATGCATCACCGGGCAATCCAGGGCCTCGATGAGCCGTTCCTCGAGCTCGAAGCAGCGCGGTGCGGAGATGTCCTCGAGGTTGACCGCCCCGAAGCTGGGGCGCAGCCGCACGAGGGTCTCGATGATCTCGTCGACGTTGGTGGTCTCGAGCACCAAGGGGATGGAATTCAGCCCGCCGAAGTTCTTGAACAGCGCGGATTTGCCCTCCATCACCGGCAGCGATGCGGCGGCGCCGATGTTGCCCAGGCCCAGCACGGCCGTTCCGTCCGAGACCACAGCCACCAGGCGGGAGGCCCAGGTGTGGGTCGCGTGCTTGGCGGGATCGGCGGCGATCGCGCGGGAGACCTGGGCGACGCCCGGCGTGTAGGCAATGGACAGGGCGCGCTTGGAATCCAGCGGCATCGTGGATTCCACGGAGAGCTTGCCACCCTCGTGCGCGGAGAAGATGTCCGCCTCGCTGATGGGCGTGGTCGTCGTGGGGGTGGTTTCTGGGGTCACGGTGGACATGGGGATGCTCCTGGTGAAAGTCAGCTGATCGGGAAGCGGGCGTGGCACGGATTCCGCGGGCTGCGGCGCCGGCGACAGGGTCGGCGAGCGGCGGGCAACCTGCCCTGCTCTGCGGAGGCCGGCCAGGGGTGTTGGCACGCGGCGCTTGCGCAGTGGTCAGTACTTTCTTTAGACCGTTGCACCCACAGTAGGGCATCGATCCGGTCCACCCAACCTCTGGCCGCGAATTTTACGGGCGACCCTGTCCGGTTTCCGCCGGAGCACCCGCGTTGCCGTCGGCGTCGAATCGACGTGCGTTGGCGAGCACCGGCAGCTTGGCGCGCGCCTCGTCGAGGCTTGCGAGGTCAAGGTCCACGACGGTGAGCGACGGGCCGGTCGGTGTTGATGCCACGGTGTGGCCCAGCGGGGAGATCACTGCACTGTGCCCGACGCCGAGCGGGGTGCTGCCGGAGGCCGGCCGGCCGCTGGCTGCCGGGTCTGCCTGGTCGCAGGCGATGACGAACGTCGTGGTGTCCAGGGCGCGGGCACGGACCAGCGCGTCCCATTGGGCGGCCTTGCCGGGTCCGTCGCCCCAGGAGGCGCAGACGATGTTCACGACGGCACCCGCCGCGGTGGTGGCGCGATACAGGTCGGGGAACCGCACGTCGTAACAGGTCGAGAGCCCGAACACGGTGCCCTCGAGTTCGAAGGTGGCGATCAAGTCCCCGGCGGTCACGGCGTCGGATTCGGCGAACCCGAAGGCGTCGTAGAGGTGGATCTTGTCGTAGCTGGCCTCCACTCCGGGACCGGTGGCGAGCAGGGTGTTGCGCACCCGGTCGCCCTCGCCGGGGGTGAACATGCCGTGGACGGTCACGATGCCGAGCTCCGCGGACAGGGCCCTGATGCGGTCCGCCCAGGGTCCGTCAAGCGGCTCCGCGACCTCGGTCAGCGGGTTCCCAAAGGCGCACATGGTCGCCTCGGGGAAGACCACGACGGCGGCTCCGGCCTCGCGGGCCCGGGTCGCGTTGGCGCGGACGAGCTCGAAGTTGGCCTCCAGGTCCGCAATGGAATTGATCTGGGCAATGGCGATTTTCATCTGAGTCCTCCCGAACTTGTTATATACCTTGTGTATGCCAAAGACCCCGCCCCCGGCCACCTCCGGCCGAGACAAAGCCTACGATTACCTGCGCGAACACGTCCTGGTCGACGCCCGCATGCAGGGCAGGTTCCTGAACGAAAAGCAGCTGGCCGAGGAGATCGGCGTCTCACGGACTCCGGTTCGCGAGGCACTGCTGCTGCTGGTCGCCGACGGGCTGGTGGAGATGATCCCGCAACGCGGGGCGCAGATCCCGGTGCTTTCCGGCCGCGACATCTCCGAACTGATGGAGATGCGCGAGGTCCTGGAAGTCCACGCCGCCGAGCAGGCGATCGCCTCGGGACGTCCTCCGGTCGACGACATGGAACGGATCATCGAGGAACAGGAGGCGCTGCGCATGCTGGAGGGCGAGGACAACGCGCAGGCCTTCATCGAACGGGATGCCGCCTTCCACCAGATCCTGGTCGATGCGGCCGGAAACCGATTGATGTCCCAGTCCTACAACAAACTGCGCGTGCGCCAGGTGCTGGTCGGCGTCGCGGCGCTCTACCGCTCCGCCGACCGGCAGCTGCACGTGTGCCAGGAGCACCGCACCATCGTCGAGGCGATCCGTGCCGCGGACGCCCCCGCGGCGCACGCCGCGATCCGGAGCCATCTGGCCGTGACGCGCGACGTCCTGCTCCGCGCCTGATCCGTCGGGCGGATCGACGGCTACCTGACCGTTTCCGGGGCCGGGAGCGCCGGGTCCGCGGTGTACGCGTAGTCCTCATCCGTGTCGGAATCCCGGCCCAAGGCCAATCCGATGAGCGTGAGCGCACAGGCCAGCGTCAGGTAGAGCGCGACCGGAACCCAGCTGCCGAAGGCATCGAGCAGCAACGTGAACATCAGCGGCGCGATGGCCCCGCCGATGACGCCAGCGAACGTGTAGGCCAGCGAACTGCCGGTGGAGCGCAGGCGCGGCGAGAACTGTTCGACGACGTATGCCGCCTGCGGCCCGTACATGAACGAGTGGCACAACAGCCCCAAGACGATCCCGACGATGAGCATGGCCTCCGACTGGCCCTTGAGGACCGCGAAGAAGATGAACGTCCAGAGAACCGCTGCCACCGCCCCGGCGGCATAGAGCAGCCGGCGGTTGATCCGGTCCGAAATCGCCCCCGCCAGCGGGATGAGGAACAACTGGCAGAACGAGCCGATCATCACGGCGGCCAGCACCTGGTTCCGATCGAACCCCAGGAAGGTGATGCCGTACGTCAGCGTGAAGACGGTGAACAGCGCATAGACCACATCGGGTCCGACTCGGCTGAGTACTGCGGCGATCAGCGGACGCAGCTCGGTGGTCAGGACGTCACGGACCGGGCTCTGCGGCCGGTCGCCCCGCGCTTCCATGGCCTTGAACACCGGGGTGTCCTCCAGCTGCAGGCGGATCCACAGGCCGAAGGCGACCAGGACGGCCGAGAGGATGAAGGCAATCCGCCAGCCAAACGAGAGGAACTGCTCTTCGGTCAAGGCGAGCGTCAGCAGGGCCAGTGCGCCATTGGCCAGCAGGTTGCCAGCCGGCGGGCCGATCTGGGCCGCAGAGGCCCAGAATCCGCGTCGCTCCGGATCGCCGAATTCGCTGGAAAGCAGGACCGCCCCACCCCACTCGCCGCCGACGCCCACACCCTGGGCGAAGCGCAACAGGACCAGGATGATCGGCGCGGCAACGCCGATGCTCGCGTAGCCGGGCAGCAACCCGATGAGGAACGTGGCGGCGCCGATGAGCACAAGGGTGACGACGAGGATCTTCTTGCGCCCGATCTTGTCGCCGAGCCGCCCCAGCACGATCCCGCCGATGGGCCGGGAGACGTAGCCGACGGCGTAGGTGGAGAAGGCCAGGAGCGTGCCCGTCATGGGGTCGGAGGCCGGGAAGAAGATCGCCGGGAACACGATCGCCGCGGCCGCCGAGTAGACCGCGAAGTCGTACCACTCGAGTGCGGTCCCGGTCAGGGAAGCGGCAAAGGCCTTGTAGAGACCGGGCGGGGCTACGTAGGTGCCTGGCCCGTGGGGCCGGCTGGTTGAACGGGTCGCCATGATGTTCCTTCGGGTTCGGGGGTGATTTCCACCACAATAACACCTAGTGTATACATTAAGCATACGAAATACTCGTGAATTTTCCGGGCTCCCGAACATGCGGGATCCACCCACCCCTCGACAGGAAGTTGTCCCATGACCGCCCTGAACTTCGAACTCCCCGACGGCACCATTGAACGCGTCGAGGTGAGCACCCTGCTCAATGCCGGATACGCGGGCAGGGAGCAGTCGGAAGTCCAATCCCACATCGACGAACTCGCGCTGCTGGGCATACCCGGTCCCGCCGTGATCCCCGCCCTCTACCCCGTCTCCCCCTATCTGGCACAGCAGACGGCCCAGGTCCCCGCCCAGCACGGCCGCACGTCGGGCGAGGCCGAATGGGCCCTGGTCATGACCGAAAACGGCCCCTTGCTCACGGCGGCCTGTGACCATACCGACCGGGACCTCGAGGTGCACGGTGTCGCGTGGAGCAAGAACGCCGGGCCCGATGTGATCGCCTCCCGGGCCTGGCGGCTCGACGACGTCAGGGACCGCCTCGATTCCCTGCGGCTGCGCGCCTGGGTCACGCAGGGTGACGGAGGAGAAGCGCTCATCCAGGACAGCCCGCTCGCCGCGCTCCTCTCCCCCGACTACTGGCTGGGGGTCCTCCGCGAGC
Organism: Micrococcaceae bacterium RIT 802; assembly: GCA_016892645.1. Taxonomy (GTDB): domain Bacteria; phylum Actinomycetota; class Actinomycetes; order Actinomycetales; family Micrococcaceae; genus Arthrobacter_H. Next base: position 6,980 of record JAFEMX010000002.1, on the reverse strand, counting down.
GGGGTCTGGACCGGCCGGGAACGGTACTCATCTCCGGCACGGTGGCCATGCTGGAAGGCGTCGACCAGTTCGCCGACGCGTGGCGGGTGGAGTTGTCCGATCCGGCAAGCCAGCAGTCCATCGAACTCGCCTACGCGGTCAGCCGCATGCCGCAACCCATCGGCTGAGCCGGCACGGCATGATGGAGGCATGCCACAGGAGACCACCGCCCTGACGAAGACCACCCAGCACGAGGCGTTGACGGGGGCCGATGCCGAACGCCTGGCCGCCGCCCTGGCCGAGTCGCCCGACGCCACCGTGTTCGTCAACGGCACCGCGGTGCGCCTGCCTCCGGCGGCAACGGCCTCCGTGCTGGATCTGCTCGGGCGGCTCGCCGCCGGGGAGGCCGTCGTGCTCAGCACGGCGGAGCGATGGCTGAACACGTCGCAGGCCGCGCGGTTGGCCGGAGTCTCCAACACCTACATGCGCAATCTCACCGACGCCGGGACGATCCCGGTGGAGTATCGCGGCAGCCACCGGCGCATCAAGCCGACGGATGTCGCGGCGTGGGTGGCCGCCCGCGATGCGGCGCGGGAGGCCACCCATCGGGCCGCCGGAGCAGATGACCCGGGTGACGCCCCGGCATAAACCGGGGCTCCGTCGTCGTGCAGGAAATCCCGGCGACGAGAGAATCATTTCGGGAACAACTGTTGCCTCATGGTGAACCCCTGTTGTTACCATGTGAGGGTGAGCACATCCCAGAACACCACCGCACAGGACCCCGAAGCGCTGCCGACCGAATCGGAGCTGGCCATCGAACGGGCGGAGGCCTCGGCCCGCCACGAAAGCCTCTTCTCCGAGCGCGCGGCCAACATCAAGCAGTCGGCCGTGCGCGACGTCTTCGACATCTCGCTGCGCCCCGGCCTGGTGTCCCTCGCGGGCGGAAACCCCTACCTGGCGTCGCTCCCGCTGGAGAAGATCGGGACCATGGCCCACCAGCTCATTGCCGAGCAGGGCATGACCGCCCTGCAGTACGGCGGCGGCAAGGGGACCATCGAGCTGCGCGAGCACATCTGCGAGGTCATGGCGGAGGAGGGCATCACCGGCGCGGATCCGGAGAACGTCGTGGTCACCACCGGTTCGCAGTCCGCGCAGGACGTGGCCTGCAAGGTCTTCTGCGACCCCGGCGACGTCGTCCTGTGCGAGGATCCGACCTATGTCGGCGCCCTGAACACCTTCGAGGCCCACCAGATCCAGGTCGAGTCGGTCCCGATGGACGAGCACGGCCTCGTCCCGGACCAGCTGCGGGCCCGCATCGCCGAGGTCAACGAGCGCGGCGGGCGCATCAAGTTCCTCTACACGATCCCGAACTTCAACAACCCCTCGGGCATCTCGCTGGCCGCCGAACGCCGCCAGGAGATCGTGGACATCTGCCGCGACGCCAACATCCTGGTCCTCGAGGACAACCCCTACGGGCTGCTGAAGTTCGACGGCGAACCGTACGCCCCGCTGCGCGCCGGAAACCCGGACGACGTCATCTACATGGGCTCGTTCTCCAAGATCCTGGCCCCGGGCCTGCGCATCGGCTGGGCGCTGCTGCCCGCTCACCTGACCCGGCGCTTCTACCTGGCCAGCGAGGCAGTGGTCCTCTGCCCGCCGACGCTGAACCAGCTGCTGATCACCAGTTACCTGGACGGGCACGACTGGCGCGGGCAGATCGCCACCTACCGCGGACTCTACGCCGAGCGCTGCGCCACCATGCTCTCCGCCCTTCAGGAGCACATGCCCGCGGGCGTGCAATGGACGACGCCGGAAGGCGGCTTCTTCATCTGGGTCACCCTCCCGGCCGGGATCGACACCTACCCGCTGCTGGCCCAGGCGATCGACGACGGCGTCGTGTTCATCCCCGGGGCCGCGTTCACCCCCGACGACGAGCCGAACAACCGGTTGCGGCTGGCCTTCAGCGCGGTCGAGCCGGAGAAGATCACCGAGGGCGTCAAGCGGCTGGCCGGAGTTCTGAAACGCGCCATCGACGCGGCCTGAGCGTCTCCGCCCCCGGGGCCCCCACGGCAACAAGCGGCCGGGATCCGGGCACGATGTGCCCCGACCCCGGCCGCTCCCGCCGACCCGCCTATTTCAGGAATTCATTGGTGTAGGTCTTGGACAGGTCGATCTCCTTGTCCCCCACCTCGGGGTTGGCGACCCGCTGGGTTTCCAGCACCGCCTGAACCCCCTCTTCGGTGAATTCGCCGTTCGTGCTCAGCGTCTTCTTGAGGTCCCCGATGACCTTGGCGTACTGCTTCTCATCGCCGCCGGCAAACTTCTCGGGCATCTTCGCGGCGATCTCCTCGCCGCTGTGGTCGGAGATCCACTGCAACGTCTCCTGGATGGCCGCGGCGAGCTTCTTCGCCGTCTCGGGGTTCTTCTGCAGCCAGTCGGTCTTCGCGTACAGGCTCGACGACGGCCAGGCCGAGGCTCCGAAGACCTTCTTGAGGCCTTCCGGAGTCCGCACGTCCGCGATGATCTTCGGATCATGGCCGATCCGTTTGGCCAGTACCGAGATATCCGGCTCGAGCATGACGGCGGCATCCACCTGCCCGTTCTCCACGGCCGCAACCGCCGAGGATCCGGCGCCGACCGCTGACACCGAGGCGTCCGTCCCCTTCATCCCGTCCTTGGTCAACAGGAACTTCACGAACATGTCGGTCGACGATCCCGGCGCGGTGACACCGACGTTCTTGCCCTTCAGGTCCTTCAGCGAGGTGATGCTGCCCTCGTTCTTGGGCGCAACGACAAGGGCCAGGCCCGACGAGAGGTTCTCGTTCACAAACGCCTCGATGGACTGCTTCTTGGCCTGCATCTGGATGGTGTGCTCGTAGTACCCGCTGGTGACATCCGTGCTGCCGCCGATCATCGCGGTCAATGCCTTCGATCCGCCCTGCAGGTCCTGCAGGTCGACGTCGAGCCCCTGCTTCTCGTAGAAGCCCAACTGCTCCGCCAGCGTGGTGGGGAGGTAGGTCAACAGCGTCTGGCCGCCGACCCCGATGGTGACCTTCTCGCCGCCTCCGCCCGAGTCCCCGGCCGCGGATTGCCCCGGTGGTGTCGCTGCGGGGGTTCCGCAGGCCGAGAGCAGGAGTGCAAGTCCGGCCACCAATGCCGCCCCCTTGGCCATCCGGCGGCGGGGTGCATGTGGCATCGTGTGCTGTTTCATGGATCTTCCTTTCATGATGGTTTTCCGGCCGGGATGGTCGGGCTAGCCGTTGTTGGTGGGGCGCCAGCGCAGCAGGTGCCGTTCGACGCGGTTGACGAGAAGGTCGATGATCAGGACCACGAACATCAGGATGAACATCCCCGCGAAGACGCCCGTGGTGTCGAAAACGCCCTGGGCCTGGGCGATGGCATACCCCATGCCCGCCGAAGCGCCGAGGTATTCACCGACCACCGCACCGGTGATGGCGAACCCCACGCTGATATGCAGGCTCGAGAAGATCCATGTCAGTGCACTGGGGATGAAGACGTGGCGCAGCAGCTGGCGTTCGCTGGCTCCGAGCATGCGGGCGTTGTCGATCAGGACACGATCGACGCTCTTGACGCCCTCCAGGGTGTTGAAGAAGACGATGAAGAAGACCAGGGTGAACCCGAACGCCACCTTCGACCAGATGCCCAGGCCGAACCAGAGCAGGAAGATGGGCGCGAGCACCACGCGCGGGAGTGCATTGAACATCTTCAGGAACGGTTCGAAGAGCTGCTCGAGGAAGTGCACCCGGGCCAGCAGAAAACCGAGCAGGAGCCCGGCAGCGGCACCGGTGATGAAGGCCAGCGCCGCTTCCTCGAGGGTGATCAGCAGATGGGGGAAGACAAATCCGGAACCCACCCACTCCCACACCGTCTTCAGGATCTCCGAGGGCCGCGGGAAGAAGAAGTCGTCGATGACCCCGACCCTGCACAGCAGTTCCCAGGCGATGAGGACGAGGACGGTGAGCCCGACCTGCCCGGCGCGCACTCCCGGCCCGGTGACGCCGGCCCTTCGGCGGGGTCGCTGGCGCGCCACGCCGGCGTTCCGTCCGGTGCGTTCGGTGGTGGTGCTCATGCCGCTCCGCCTTCCTGTCGAACCGTCGATTGGTAGGTGCGCGAGACCTCGATCTTCAGACGCCCCCAGATTTCCCGGTGCAGTTCGACGAACTGTGGGTCATCGCGGATCTCCAGCAGGTCCCGCGGACGGGGAATGGTGATGTCGTAGCGGCCGACCACGGTGCTGCCGGGACCGGCGCCCAGGATGATCACCTCGTCCGAGAGGGCAATGGCCTCGTCGAGGTCGTGGGTGATGAACACGACCGCCTTGCCGGATTCCTGCCACAACGCCAGCAATTCGTTTTCCATGATCTGGCGGGTCTGGACGTCCAGCGCGGAGAACGGCTCGTCCATGAGCAGGATGTCCGGATCCACGATCCAGGCCTGCGCCAGCGAGGTGCGCTTGCGCATCCCGCCGCTGAGTTGATGCGGATAACGGTCGGTGAAGTTCTTCAGCCCCACCTTTTCGAGCCACCTGCGGGCACGGTCGTTCGCCTCCGGCTTGGGGACCCCGGCCATGGTCAACCCCAAGCTGACGTTGTCGATCACCGTTTTCCACGGAAGCAGGGCGTCCTGTTGGAACATGTAGGAGGCCCGGCGGTTCACGCCCCGCACGGGGACGCCGAAACTGGCCGCGGTGCCCGCACTCGGCTCCAACAGGCCGGCGGCCATGTGCAGGATCGTGGATTTCCCGGAGCCCGTCGGACCGACGATCGAGACAAAGCGGCCGGGCTCGACCTTGAGGTCGATGTCCTGCACCGCCTGGTAGGTGCCGCCATGGGGAGTGGTGAACTCCTTGCTGCATGCGTTCAGTTCCACCGCATAGTCCGGTGCTTCTGTTTGATCCGGCTGCCTCATCGCTGCTCTTCCCCGCGTTTGACCTCGGAACCCCGTGGCCAGCCGCCCGACAGGGCGGCCGCCTCACAATGTGGGTTCAGTTTCATATTGCGGTGCCGAGACTAGCAGTAACACAGATCACACTCAACGCTTTTTTGCTGCGTTACGTCGTGGGGGCGGTCCGCTCCCGGATCCACGGCAACGAACCGAGCCGGATCCGGTTCCGCGCCCCGGCGGGCCCGGCCAGTCCGTCGAGGTCGTAGGCCTCGTCGCCGACCCACGCCACGATGGGCTGGCCGTCCTCGTCGAGGGTGCGCAAGCTCCTGAAATCCGCCGGGGGCTTGCGACGGGCCGCCTCCACCGCGCCGGCGGCGGTGGCCTGGCGGGAGAGCCAGCGCAGCGTCATCCACGTGGGGGGCACCAGGCTGATCTTGCCCTCGCCGTGGCGCTCCAGCGCCTCGGCCGGGCTCAGCCAGACGTGGTCGACGTGCTCGTCGGGGCTCAGGGTGATCTGCCCTTGCGCCGAGGTGTCGAGGATGGCCAGGAAGAACCAGGTGCGGAGGCGCTTCGGGGCGGTAGGCGGCGGGGTCCACACCGAGAAGGCGGCCAGTTCGGCCTCGCGGACCTCCAATCCGGTCTCCTCGCGTGTCTCGCGTACCCCCGCGCGCAGGGCAGCGGCCGCCAGCGGATCCCGGGCATCGCCGTCGTGGCCCGGGGGGATATCGCGATCCTCGGGATCGACGTATCCGCCCGGGAAGACCCAGGCGCCGGCGAAGGACCCTCGATGCGAGGGGCGTTCAAGCAGGAGCACCTGCGGCCCGCGGGGCGATTCACGCAGCACGACCACGGTGGCGGCGTCGCCGTGCAACCCGGGCGGGGGGACGTCTTCAGGCACGAGAAGCCTCCTGGCGGTCGTCGTAGGCGTCGCGGGATTCGAGGATCGCACCGGCATGCTCCTCGGCCCAGCGGCGGACGGCGTCGAGGGGTTCCAGCAAGGTGGCACCGAGACCGGTGAGGGCGTAGTCGACGCGCGGGGGGACCTGTGCGTAAACCGTGCGCGCAACAAGGCCGTCACGTTCGAGCGTGCGCAGCGTTTGCGTCAGTACCTTGGGGGTGACGCCGCCGACGGCGGAGCGGATCGCGGTGAACCTGCCCGGTCCTGCCTTGAGCGCCTGCATGACCAAGGGCGTCCACTTGTCGCCGATGCGTTGCAGGACCAGACGGGACGGGCAGTCGACGTCCATGACGTCGAAGGGGCCAATGGTATCCATCGGGATACTTTATGACTTTGAGGTACCGGGTATCAAATGCATAGCATTGGGGCATCAGCCATTCACGAGAGGGATTCACCATGAAGATCGCCATCTACGGGGCCACCGGCATGGTCGGCAGCCAGATCGCCAGCGAGGCACTCGGCCGCGGCCACGAGGTCACCGCCGTATCCCGGAAGGGAACGCCGGTCGACGGCGCGGCCTCCGCCACCGCCGAGCTCGGCGACCTCGCGGCCTACCGGGCGCTGGCGGCCGACCATGACGTCGTCGTCTTCTCGGTCCCGCCCTCGCGCGACGGTGGGGATCCACAGGACTTCATCGACGCCCACGAGGCGATCAGCGAGACCCTGGTCCCGGCCCGCGTCTTCGTCGTCGGCGGTGCCGGCAGCACCATGGTCGACGGCGGGCTGCTCGTGGACCAGCCGGGCTTCCCCCCGGAATACGAAGCCGAATCCCGGGCCATGGTCGCGGTGATGGAGAACTACAACTCGGCCTCCGGCCTGGACTGGACGATGCTTGCCCCGGCGCCGGTCATCGCGCCCGGTGAACGCACCGGCACCTACACGCTGGGTGCGGACTCCCCTGTCGGCGATGCCATCTCCACCCAGGACTTCGCGGTGGCGGTGCTCGACGAGCTGGAGGAGCCGAAGCACCGCCACCGCCGCTTCACCGTCGCGAACTGACCTGGAACGGTTGACCTGCATCCATATGCGCAGGCTCTGAATCAGCGTTAAACGAGTACTTCTGTTATCCACATCACCTCTATAGGGTCGGACGTTGACCAGCATCCCATCGGGTGCACCACGTCGCCTTGATGAGGAA
>JAFEMX010000019.1 GCA_016892645.1 Micrococcaceae bacterium RIT 802 | reverse complement strand
GTCGGCAGCGTCAGATGGGTATACGAGACAGGAGCCGTGGGTTTCGGGGGAGCGGTGGGGGTCACGGCGCGGGCTTCAGCACATACCCTGCGCCGCGGACCGTATGGATCATGGGCTCGCGTCCGGCGTCGATCTTCTTGCGCAGGTAGGAGATGTACAACTCGACGATGTTGGCCTGGCCGCCGAAGTCGTACTGCCACACGCTGTCCAGGATCTGGTTCTTGGACATGACCCGCCGGGCGTTTTCCATCAGGTAGTGCAGCAGGTCGAACTCGGTGGCGGTGAGGTTGACGATGTCCCCGCCGCGGCTGACCTCACGCATGTCCAGGTTCATCGCCAGGTCCCCGACCACGAGCTCGGCCGCATCGGCCTTCGCGGCACCGGAGCGTTCGACGAGCCGGTGCAGGCGCAGCAGCACCTCCTCGAGGCTGAACGGCTTGGTGACGTAGTCGTCGCCCCCGAGGGAAAGCCCCTCGATCCGGTTCTCCACCGCGTCCTTGGCGGTCAGGAACAGGGCAGGGACCTCCGGCTGGAATGCCCGGATCTTGCGCAGCACCTCGGGGCCGTCGAAGCCCGGGAGCATCCAGTCCAGCACGAGGATGTCCGGGGTGAAGGACCGGGCCTCCTGCACGGCGGAGGGGCCGTCGCCGGCGACCTTGACCTGCCACCCGAGCATGCGCGCCCCCATGCTGACCAGTTCGGCCAGCGAGGGCTCGTCGTCGACCACGAGGGCCCGGATGGGGGTGCCATCGGGGTGTTCGAGGCGGGGGAGCTGGTTCGGGGAGAACTGCGAGTTCGTCATGGGTCGATACTCCTCTGCACCTATAGGGCCGGGCTGGGAAGAAGCTGTGCCCGGGCTGTGAAGCCCGTGCCACCTACAGTACCGGCGCCTGGCGACGGCGCCACGCCCGAATCGCCCACCGCGGCGGCCGGATAGTCAAGCCCATGACCGCCGGAAATCCTTGTCACGCATAACTATGCATGCCCTGTTTTAGGGTTCGCATGATCGGTTCGGAGTGGACAATCCGAACAGTGGTCGTCCACTTCGTTGACCAGACCGCCGCATCCAAAAGGTTCACTTCAGAAAACTGCACAGTGTGAATCACCTCACAAAGTGATGTTTCCGTCTCACTATGTGGACAGATGCGATGAATATTACTTGCGGGTTCGAATTATTACGGCAAGACTGGGTCTCGTGAACATCGAACCAGCAGCACCCGCGGCCACCGGCCCCCGTTGGGGCCATGGAGTCGGACGTGCGCGCAGCTGTTGTCGAATGTCGGCCTAGCTTCTTCCCACCCGCCGAAGATCCGAAGCACGGCTGGACCGGTCGCCGCCACCTGCACGACGCCGGACAGCTGCCCCAGACAGTTCACCGACTTTTCGCACAGTTAGAGGTTCCACCATGTCCGTTACGTCCGGATACGTCCACATCTCCATCCGCAACGCGCAGAACCGCGCCGCCGCCCAGCGCCAGGGGGGCGGCCACGGCGAGTACGGGGCACCACAGGGATACCGCCAGCTCCACGCGGTCCCGGCCCCGCAGGACCGCCACCCGATCACCGCGCCCACCCCGGTCGTGGCAGGCAACGGCACGCCCGGCCCGCAGGCCGTCGAACGCGACACCGAGGCCCGCGGCTTCGTGCTCTACGTCGGCCTCGACGAGGCGACGGCGCAGGAGCAAGGCACCTCGCTGGGCAAGCTGGCCACCCAGGTGCGCGCCTACCTGCAGACGCTGTCCCCGGAAGCCCAGACGCACGCGGCCGTCGCCCTGGCCCCGGCCAGCGCGCCGGGTGAGAGCATCGACGTCGTGCGCCAGGCGCTGGGGGACCCGACGGTGGCCCGCCGCCCGCGCACCGAGACAGCCCGCCAGCAGCCGGCCGCGACGCGCCCCTCCGGCGTGCTGATCGACCTCTCCCGCCGCGAGGTCCACCTGGACGGGCAGACCCTGAACCTGACCTTCAAGGAGTTCGAGCTGCTGAACTACCTGGTGGAGAACGGCGCCCGCACCGTCGGCCGCGACGAGCTGCTGACCAACCTGTGGCGCAACGCCGAGGAGGTCCCGAACGAGCGCACCATCGACGTGCACATCCGCCGCCTGCGCTCCAAGCTCGGCCGCCTGGCCAACACCGTGCGCACCGTGCGCGGGCAGGGCTACCGCTTCTACGAGCACCCCGAGGTCATCGTCTGGGCCGCCCCGGAGTACAGCATCTGATCCGGCACCACCACGCACGACGGCGATGCCCCTCACCGGGGCATCGCCGTCGTGCTCCCAGGCGGGGTGCCCGGGCACCTAAGGTGGAGGCATGAGCCAGCACCATCTGAAGCGCCTGATGCTCCTGCGCCACGCCAAGGCAGAGTTCCCCTTCGGCGTCGGGGACCACGACCGGCCGCTGGCCACCCGCGGCAACCGCCAGGCCCCCTCCGCCGGTGCCTGGATGGTGGCCCGGGGGTGGATCCCGGACTACATCGTGTGCTCGGACGCGCTGCGCGCCCGCTCCACCTGCGCCTGGGTGTCCAGCGAGCTGGGGGAGAAGGGCCCGACCCCGTACCTGGATTCCCGCGTGTACGGCGCGTCGGCCACCCAGCTGGTGTCCGTCATCAACGAGACCCCCGAGACCGTGTCCACGCTGCTGGTGATCGGGCACCTGCCCACCGTCCAGGAGGTGGCGATGTCGCTGGCATCGGTCGCGTCGGAGGAGGAGCCGGTGATGGAGCTGGCCACCCGCTATCCGACACTGGGGCTGACCCTGCTGGAGGTCGACAAGCCCTGGGCCGAGCTCGACGGCCGGGACGCCCGCGTCACCGGGTTCGTGGTCCCACGCCCCTGAGGCGGGCCTGCAGGCGGCGTCAGCCGACGGCGGCGAAGACGGCCACCGCATCGACACAGGTGGCGATGCTGCGCTCGGGGTGGAAGACATGCCGGTCGCGCCCGATGATCAGCACCGCACCGAAGACGGCGGTGGCCAGGGCCGCCGGATCCGCACGGTCCAGCGCCGGGTGCCCGCCGACCGCGCGCAGGCGGTCCAACGCGGTGGCGATGACCGCGATGATCTCCCCGCGCAGCTCCTCCAGGGTGTCGGACCATTCGCTGGGTGACTGCCACTGCTCGCTGATCCACAGCTGCGCGAAGGCGGGGTATTCGTCCATGAACTCCAGCGATGCGGCGACCATGTCCCGGAACCCCGCGACCGGATCGGGATCCGCGACGCCCTTCTCCAACCGGTCGAAGAGCACGTCGGCCCCGAAGCGGATCAGCTGCCCGATCAGCTGGGATTTCGACCCGAAGTTGTAGTAGACCGTCCCCTTGGAGACGCCGGCCGCCGCGGCGATCTCGTCGACGGTGACCTGGTGGTGGCCCCGTTCGCCGATCAGCGTCATGGACGCCGCGAACAGCTTGTGCTTCGAATCGGTCGCCCGCACCCGTTGCCGCCCGGTCATGCCGCGAGCTCCGGGTGCAGGGTCTTCAGCGTCCAGGTCTTGCCCCGGTGCACGGCCAGCACGCTCATCGCCAGGCCGATCACCGCATAGCCCAGCAGCGCCAGCACCAGCGGGACGAGGCCGTCGAGCGTCGCCCCGTACATCAGATGCCGCAGCCCGGTGATCACGTGCCCCATGGGCAGCAGGTTGTGGGCCACGTGCAACGGATCGGGAGTGGTCTCCCACGGGAACGTGCCGCCGGCGGAGACGAGCTGGAGGACCAGCAGCACCAGCACCACGAGCTTGCCGGGGGTGCCCAACAGGGCGCAGATGCCCTGCACGAGTGCCGTGAAGGCCACGCTCGCCATCAGGAACAGCCCCCAGGTCAGCCACGGGTGCGCGGTCTCCAGGCCCAGGCCGAAGAGCACCACGCCGTAGAGCACCGTGGCCTGCAGCATCGAGAGGAACAGGAACGGCAGCCAGCCGCCGATCGCGATCTTCCAGGACGCCGCGTTGGAGGCCAGGGCGCGGTGGGTGATCGGGCGCATGATCTGCACCAGGATGAACGCGCCGATCCAGACGGCCAGCGTCATGAAGAACGGTGCCAGCCCCTCGCCGTAGGTCCCGGCACTGGCCTGGTCGCTCTGGGCGACCGAGACGGGGTCGCCGATGACGTTCGAGACCTGGGTCTTCTGGGTGTCCGAGGGGTTGGGCACCTGCTTCGTCCCCTCGCCGAGCTTGTCGGCCAGGGTCCCCGAGCCCTCGACCAGCTGGTCCGCGCCGGAGGCCAGGTCGCCGATGCCGCCGCGCAGATCGGACGTTCCCTGCTTGAGGGTGCCGGTGCCGTCGACGAGGGACGTGGCGCCGGCATCGAGCTGTTTCGCCCCGGCCAGGGCGTCCTGTTGGCCGCCGAGCAGGGTGTTGGCGCCGCTGGAGAGCCTTCCCGCACCGGTCGAGAGCTGCCCGGCCCCGTCGCCGGCATCGGAGATCCCCGACACCAGGGCCGGGGTGGCATCGGCGAGCTGGTCGGCGCCGGTGGCCAGCGTGCCGAGGCCGCCGCTGAGCTGGGAGGCGCCGGTGGCGACCTGTCGTGAGCCGGCGGCCAGCTGGTCGATCTGCGCCTGTGCCGTCGCCAGTTCCTTCCTGGTCTTCTCCGCCTGGGCGGTGACGCCGGAGTCGGCGGCCAGCTTCTTGACGGAGGCACGGGCGGCCTCGGCCTGGTCGGCGGTGATGACGCCGTCCTCGATCAGCTGGTCCACGGAGCTCTCGGCGCGTTGGTCGGCGTCCTTCTCCAGGGCCTTGATGGTCTCGGCGGCACTGCCGACCTTGGCGCTGAGCTCCTCGTTGCCGTCGGCGACCCGGTCGGCGCCGTCGGCCAGCTTCTTGCCGGCGGCATTGGCCGACGCGGCCCCGTCGGCGAGCTGCCGCGTCTTCTGCGGCAGCGTCGCGGTCTTCGATTCCAGGGTGTCCAGGCCGCCTGAGAGCCGGTCGGCCCCGTCCTGCAGATCGCCTGCGCCCGAGGCCAGCGTGCCGGTTCCCGTCACCAGCTTCCGCTCGCCCGCCACCAGCGAGGAGGTGCCGTCCTGGAGTCGGCGCGCACCCGAGTCCAGCTCGCCGGCCCCGGAGTCGAGCTTCTTGGCGCCCGTGGCCAGGGTGGCGATGCCGTCGTCGAGCTTCACTGTCCCGTCATGCAAATCGCCGGCTCCGTCGGCCGCCTTCGCCATCTGGGAGTGGATGCGCCCGTAGCCGGTCAGCAGGGTGTCGGCCGTTTCGGTGCCGACTTCCCGGGCCACGGTGTTATGGACCTCGCCGGCGAGCTTATCGGCGAACGTGCCGACCATGTAGTTGTTCGCATCGTTGGTGGTCACCTGCAAGATGGCCTGTTTCGCCGCGTCGAAGTCCTCGGGGGAGGCCAGGTTGCGGGAGAAGTCCTTCGGGATCGTCATGGCGAAGGCGTATTCGCCCGTGCGCACGCCCTCCTCGGCCTCGGCCTCGGAGCCCACGACGTTCCAGCCGAAGGTGGCGTCCTCCAGCAGCGAGTCGACGACATCGTCCCCGACGTGGAGGTCCTTGCCGTCTTGCTGCGCTCCCTGGTCCTCGTTGACCAGCGCGACCTTCACGTTGTCCAGGTGCGAGTAGGGATCCCAGTTCGCGTACAGGTATAGGGCGCCGTAGAGCAGGGGCACCAGCGTCATGGCGATGATGGCCATCCACGGCAGGACGCCGCTGGTCATGCGTTTGAGTTCGGACAGGGCCAGACGAAGGGTGGTCATGCGGGGGCCTCCGTGGGGTGGGGAAGATTGTCGCGGCCGGTGGTGGCCACCTTGCCGGTCCAGGAGCCGGGGACGTGCTGGACGATGGCGATGATGGCCGGGTGCCGCCGACCGGCCGCCGTCCCGGCGAGATGGGCGACCCAGTCGTCATCGGGGATGCCATGGCGGTCGGGGGTGTCGAACACCAGCAGTTCCGTCTGGTGGTCCTCTTGGGCCAGGTGGGTGAGGATCCGCAGGCGATCCAATGGGTCGATGGCGTCGACGAATTCGCCGGCCAGTTCGGTCACGTGGTGGCGCTCCAGCCAGGTATCGACGCTGCTGCGGCGCCAGAACGGGCCGGGATGCAGGGCCAGGTCCTCGGCGACGAGGTCCCGCACCTTGATGTGGGACTCGGGTTCGTTGATCTCTGGCGAATCCACCAGCATGCTGATCCTGCGCACCCCAGCCAGTGTCGCGTCGCCGCCCCAGGCCAGGGCCCCGGTGTCCGGGCGCATGCGGGCGCTCAGGCCCAGGGCCAGTGCGGTCCGGGTGGACTGCGGTTCGGCCTGGACCAGCAGCAGTTCGCCGGCGGCGAGGGCCAGGCTGGTGGGTTCGACCAGCCGGCCGTGGCGGCCGTTGATGGAGAATTCGTCGGCAATCAGCACCCTTCCATGCTAAATCAAACTGACCGGTCAGTTCAATTAGTGGCGGTGTGGTTTTCGTTTCACCCTGCCATGGGAGGGAGGGGACGGGAACGCCGAAAGGCCCCGCCGAAGCGGGGCCTTTCTGTCGGTGCGCCCAAAGGGATTCGAACCCCTGACCTTCTGTTCCGTAGACAGACGCTCTATCCAGCTGAGCTATGGGCGCTCGGTCCGTGACCTCGTCGCTGACCTCGAATAACTATACAGACAGTTGGCGGGGGTGCAAAATCGAGGCAGGCGGACCCGTGGCGGGCGGACACCGTGGCGAATTTGACTAGACCGGTCTACGTGATCTTAATCACACGGGGTATGATGAGAGGCCCGGAATTCCGGGGGAGAAGTGCCGGGAGACCGGGGTGGGGGGCGTGTGGAGCCGGGGGCCGCCGTCGTGCCCCTGTCCCGCCGTCCTAGCATCGGTAAGACCAGCAACAGCCCAATGGAGGGAATGGACATGAGCGAGCGCTCCGATCAGACGGTCCTCGACGCGGAGCGTCAGACGGCACCGACGACCCACGCACAGCTATTGGCATGGGTGTCCGACATCGTCGAGCTCACCGAGCCGGCCAGTGTCCATTGGGTCGATGGCAGCCAAGAAGAGGTCAACCGCCTCACCGGGGAGCTGGTCGACGCCGGCACGCTGGTGCGCCTGGACGAGGAGAAATTCCCGAACTCCTTCGCCGCGTTCTCCGATCCGAAGGACGTCGCCCGGGTGGAGGAGCGGACCTTCATCTGCTCGCCCGAGAAGCGCGACGCCGGGTTCACCAACAACTGGATGGACCCGCAGGAGATGACCCCGATCCTGCAGAACCTCTTCAAGGGGGCCATGCGCGGCCGGACCATGTACGTCATCCCGTTCGTCATGGGGCCGCTGGACGCGGAGCAGCCGCAGTTCGGCGTCGAGGTCACCGACTCCGCCTACGTCGTGGCCTCCATGCGGATCATGGCGCGCATCGGCGACGACGTGCTGCGCAAGATGGAGGCGACCAACGCGTTCTTCGTTCCGGCAGTGCACTCGGTGGGTGCCCCCCTGGAGCCGGGCCAGGCCGACGTGCCATGGCCGTGCAACGAGGAGAAGTGGATCGTGCACTTCCCCGAGGACCGCTCGATCTGGTCCTACGGCTCCGGCTACGGCGGCAATGCGCTGCTGGGCAAGAAGTGCTTCGCGCTGCGCATCGCCTCCGTCATGGCCCGCGACGAGGGCTGGCTTGCCGAGCACATGCTGATCCTCAAGCTCACCAGCCCCCAGGGCAAGAGCTACAACGTCGCCGCCGCGTTCCCGTCGGCCTGCGGCAAGACCAACCTGGCCCTGCTGGACCCGACGGTCGAGGGTTGGAAGGCCGAGACCCTGGGCGATGACATCAACTGGATGCGCATCGGCAAGGAGGGCGAACTGCGCGGGGTCAACCCGGAGTACGGCCTGTTCGGCGTCGCCCCCGGCACCGGCTGGGCGACCAACCCCAACGCCATGCGCGCCATCACCAAGGGCAACTCGATCTTCACCAACGTCGCCCTCACCGATGACGGCGGCGTCTGGTGGGAGGGCATGACCGACGAGGTCCCCGCCCATCTGACCGACTGGCTCGGCAACGACTGGACGCCGGAGTCCGGCACCCCCGCGGCCCACCCGAACTCGCGCTTCTGCACGCCGATCAACCAGATCGACATGCTCGCCGAGGAGTTCTACAACCCGGACGGCGTCGAGATCCACGCGATCCTCTTCGGCGGCCGCCGCAAGACCACGATCCCGCTGGTGACCGAGGCCCGTTCGTGGACCAACGGCATCTTCATGGGCTCCACGCTCTCCTCGGAGACGACCGCCGCCGCCGCCGGTGCCGTCGGACGGGTCCGCCGCGACCCGATGGCGATGCTGCCCTTTATCGGCTACGACGCCGGGGACTACCTCAACCACTGGGACTCCATCGAGTCCAAGGCCAACCCGGAGCGCCTGCCGCGCATCTTCCTGGTCAACTGGTTCCGCCGCACGCCCGAGGGCGGCTTCGCCTGGCCCGGGTTCGGCGACAACTCCCGCGTGCTGAAGTGGATCATCGAGCGCATCGAGGGGACTGCCGACGCCCGCGAAACCCCGATCGGCTACGTGCCGACCGGCGCGTCGATGGACCTCACCGGCCTGGACGGGTTCACCGCCGAGGACGTCGAGGTCGCCGTCGCGGTCGATCCGGAGGAGTGGAAGCAGGAGCTGGCCGGCATCGAGGAGTGGTACGCCAACTTCGGCGAGTCGCTGCCCACTTCGCTGCAGAACGAGCTGGCCGGGCTGAAGCAGCGCCTCGGCGCCTAGCGGCCGGCCACCCCCGACGGCGGGGAGTCCACCCGGCACCCGGGTGCGCTCCCCGCCGTCGTGCGTGGTGGAGCCCGCGACGGGCGACGGCGGCGGCCGGTGCACACGCCGGGGTGATGGGCGACTTTTCACCTAGCGGACTGGCATGATGGTGGCATGATCCTCGCGCGCTTGATCCTCGGGCTGCTCAGCCTCTCGCCGATGACCGGCTACGACCTGAAGAAGCACTTCGACTCGAGCATCAACCACTTCTGGAATGCCGACAAGGCACAGATCTACCGCACGTTGGCGCAACTGGTCACCGACGGGCTGGCCACGGTGCGGACCGTCCCGCAGGAGAACTACCCCGCCCGCCAGGAACACCACATCACCGCCGCCGGCCGCACCGCACTGCAGGACTGGCTCACCGGGGCTCTGGACCGCCAGCCGGCCCGCGAGCCGTTCCTGGGGCGCATCTTCTTCTCCGGGGGCCTGGCCCGCGACGAGGTCAGGGGACTGCTGGCCGCCCGCCGCGCCGAGGCCAGGGAACTCCACCACTCCTACCGGGTCCTTCGTGCCGAACTCGACGAGGCGGCGCTGACCGACCGCCGCGGCTACCTGATGGCCGCGACCCTGGACCACGGGATCGCGCACGTCGACGCGGAACTCTCCTGGCTCGACGCCGTCGAAGGGAACCTGCCATGAGCGAGCACCCCGCCACCCGCCCGGATGCCGCCGGGACCCCCGGGGCCGCCGCACGGCTGGACCCCGCAGGCTACGCGGAGATCCACCGGCCGCTGCGCGCACGCGCCGACGGCAAACCGGCCCAGACGCTGGTCTTCCTGCACGGGGGCAACGTCGCCAACTGGATGTGGGACCCGCAGGTCAAGGCGTTCCCCGCCTACCAGGTCTTCACCCCGCACCTGCCCGGCTTCGGGGCACGGGCGACGGAGGACTGGCACGGGCTGGACAGCGCGGCCGACGACGTCGCCGCCTTCATCGCGGAGGAGGTCGAGGACGGGCGGGTCCACCTGGTCGGCCTCTCGCTCGGCGCCGTCATCGGGCTGCGGGCGCTCGCCCGGCACCCCGAGTTGTTCGCCACCGCGCTGTTCTCCGGGGCGGCCATCCGGCCGGTCGGCGCCGCCGCCCGGATCTCGGCGGCCACCCAGCTGCGCTTCGGCGACGCCGAATGGTTCTGGAAGGTCCAGGCCGGTGCCTTCGGGATCCCCGCGAACTCCCGCAGGATATACTCCGACCACGGGCTGAGCCTGCGCCCGGAGAACATGAAGGCCATGACCGAGGAGGTCTATGCCGGCGGGCTGCCCGAGGGGCTGGGGGACTTCGCCGGACGCCTGCTGATGGTGGCCGGGGCACGTGAACCGGCGGTGGTGCGCAAGGGCTTCGCCGACGTGGCCGCCGTGCGCCCGGACACCGAATTCCGCATCGCCCCGGGAATGCACCACCAGTGGAGCATCGAGGACCCGCTGTTCTTCAACGCCATGGTCCGCGCCTGGATCGAACGCGGCGAGGCGCATCCCCGGCTGGAACGGGTCCCCGGGCTCTAGCGGCACGCCGCAGGGGCCCGGGAACCCGGCTCATCAACCGGCCGCGGGACCGACCGGGATCGTGGCCTGCAGGTAGACGCTGGAGCCGGCCGCGGCGAATTCACGGCTCTTGGCCTCCATCCCCGCGGCGATCCCGTCGGCCAGTTCGCGTTGCCGCGCCGCCCCGCCGAACTCGTCGCGGATGTCCTGCGAGATGCGCATGGAGCAGAACTTCGGCCCGCACATCGAGCAGAAATGCGCCGTTTTCGCCGGTTCGGCCGGCAACGTCTCGTCGTGGAACGCCTGGGCGGTGGACGGATCGAGCCCCAGGGCGAACTGGTCGTTCCAGCGGAACTCGAACCGCGCCTTCGACAAGGCGCCGTCCCGCGCCGTCGCCCCGGGGTGGCCCTTGGCGACGTCGGCCGCGTGCGCGGCGATCTTGTAGGTGATCACGCCGGTCTTCACGTCGTCCTTGTCCGGCAGCCCCAAATGCTCCTTGGGGGTGACATAGCAGAGCATCGCCGTGCCGTACCGGGCGATTTCGGTGGCCCCGATCGCGCTGGTGATGTGGTCGTAGCCCGGGGCCGTGTCGGTGACCAGCGGGCCCAGCGTGTAGAACGGGGCGCCGTCGCACAGCTCCTGTTGGCGTTCGACGTTCTCGCGGACCAGGTGCAGCGGGATGTGGCCGGGACCCTCCACCATCACCTGGACGTCGAATTCCCAGGCCCGCTTCGTCAGCTCGGCCAGCGTGTCCAGCTCGGCGAACTGCGCCGCGTCGTTGGCGTCGGCGAGCGAGCCGGGTCGCAGGCCGTCGCCGAGCGAGAACGCCACGTCGTAGCGGGCGAAGATCTCGCACAGCTCGTCGTAGTGCGTGTAGAGGAAGTTCTCCTGGTGGTGGGCCAAGCACCAGCCGGCCATGATCGAACCGCCCCGCGAGACGATGCCGGTCACGCGGTCGGCCGTCAGCGGCACATGGCGCAACAGGACGCCGGCGTGGATGGTCATGTAGTCCACCCCCTGTTCGCACTGCTCGATGACGGTGTCGCGGAAGATCTCCCACGTCAGCTTCGCGGCGTCGCCGTCGACCTTCTCGAGCGCCTGGTAGATCGGCACGGTGCCGATCGGCACCGGCGAGTTGCGGATCAGCCATTCGCGGGTGGTGTGGATGTCGTCGCCGGTGGACAGATCCATGACCGTGTCGGCACCCCACTTCGTGGCCCAGGTCAGCTTGTCGACCTCCTCGGCGATGGAGGAGGTCACCGCCGAGTTGCCGATGTTGGCGTTGATCTTCACCAGGAACGCCTTGCCGATGATCATCGGCTCCGACTCCGGATGGTTGATGTTCACCGGGATGATGGCCCGGCCGGCGGCCAGTTCGCTGCGCACCAGCTCCACGTCGCACCCCTCGCGTAGCGCCACGTAGCGCATCTCCGGGGTGAGGATGCCCTGGCGGGCGTAGTGCATCTGGGTGACCGTGCGGCCCTCGAGGGACCGGCGGGGGACCGGGACGGCACCACTCCATTCGGCCGAGGCCGCGCCCCGACGTACCGCCGAACGGCCGTCGTCGTGCAGGTTCCGTCGCCGGCCGTCATACTCCGTGGTGTCGGACCGCGCGGCGATCCAGGCGGTGCGGGGCCGCGGCAGTCCGGCGGTCGGCTCCGATCCGGGCCCGGCGGTCCGGTAGGACAGGTGCGGGTCGTTGGTGGTGCCGTCGGGGGAGTCGGCCAGCGAGATCGCGGTGACCGGGACGCGCAGTCCGTGGTCGGGATCCTCGATCCAGTGCAGCCGGTGCTGCGGATGCTGCTCCCAGGTCGTGGGTGTTTCACCCCCGTCCCCTGGCGTGCTGGTCCCCGCGGGGGCGGACGGACGGGTGGTGGGTGTTTCCAGGGAATAGCTCATTCGAGCCCTCAACTTCCTACGCCGGCATGACCCGGACAGGTTCGACGGTCCCGAGCGGTCAGCTCGATCTCAGCCCCTCCTGGGGCACCCGTGTGGACCCTGCGAGCGTAACGGAAGGGCCCGCGCCCTGGCTAATCCAGGTCGCGGGCCCTTCGCCGCGGAGTTCCCCCCGGCCAGGCTTCTCCCCAGGAGGCCCCGCCGTCGTGCTCCGCAGTAGGTGGGGCTCAGGCGGCGAGCCAGAGGTCGGGTCCGAAGACCTCGTAGTGGATGTTCGTTGCGGGGATGCCGGCGGCGATCGCCTGGCTGCGGACGGCGCGCATGAACGGCAGTGGACCGCACAGGTACATCCGCGCGTCGGCGGGCAGCTCGACGCCGGTGAGGTCCATGAAGCCCTCGGCGGCCAGGGTGTCCTCCGACTTGGTGCTGGCGTCCTCGAGCCACAGCTTCAGCTCGGCGTTGGGCAGCGCCTCCACGGCGGAGCGCATCTGGTCCTTCAGCGCCCAGTTGTCCTCGCGCTGTTCCGCGTGCAGGACGAGCACCTGGCGCTCGGATTCGAGCTCGGCGAGGGCCTGCAGGGCGGAGGCGCTGGGCGTGCAGCCGATGCCGGCGGTGGCGATGATGATCGGCGCGCCCTCCATGTCCAGGGTGATGTCGCCGTAGGGGTTCGACAGCTCCACGACGTCGCCGACCTGCAGGGTGGCGTGCATGAACGGGGAGACCTCGCCGCCGGTGTCGAGCTTGGTGGTCAGCACGCGTTCGGTGGTGGAGGAGACGGCGTCGGAGAGCGAGTACTGGCGGACCTGGCGCAGCCCGTCGGCCAGCGGCAGGCGGATGCTCACGAACTGGCCCGGCTTGGCCACGGAGACGGCGGTGTCATCTGCCCGGACGAAGCGGAAGGTCACGCAGTCGGTGCCCACGGATTCGCGGCTGGCCAGGCGCCAGGGGGCGTAGATGCGGTCGTTGGCCTGCTCGGCGTAGAGGCCCGTCTCGATCTTGACCAGGGCGTCGGCCATCAGCCAGTAGACCTCGGTCCAGGCGGCGACGACCTCGTCGGTGGCGGCCTCGCCCAGGTCCTCGGCGATGGCGGCGAAGAGGTGTTCGAAGACGATCTGGTACTGCTCGGGCTGGATGCCCAGGGAGGTGTGCTTGTGGGCGATGCGCGCCAGGATCGACTCGGGCAGCGTCTCGGGGTGCTGGACCAGGTGGGTGGCGAAGGCGGCGATGCTGCCGGCGAGGGCCTTCTGCTGCGCCCCGTTCTGCTGGTTGGCGCGGCTGAACATCCCGTCGAGCAGTTCGGGCCGGGCGGCGAACATGCCGGCGTAGAACTTCTTGGTGATCTCGCCGATCCGTTCCCCGATGACGGGCAGGGTGGCCTCGATGACGGGGCGGGACGTTTCTGAGAGCATCGGATCTCCTCGAGTCGATTACTTGCGTCTGATCCGCAAGTATTATGAGCCATTTCTACACCGCGTAGAAGTCGGGTGCAAATCGGTTACGGAAGGGTCGGCATCGACATCCGCACCAACGCAGGGGACGCGGAGAGCTCGCGGATGGTGGTGTGGTCAAGCTCACCGTAGAAGGCCTCGCGGGCGCGGGCGAAGGCGCTGCGCAACCGGCAGCCGGCGATGAGCGGACAGGCCGACCCGTCGGTCCGCGTGCAGTCGACGACATCGGGCTGCTCGTCGAGGGAGCGGAGGATGGACCCGGGGCGGGCGTCCAGGCCGGTGGTGCTGATCCGCACCCCGCCGGACCGGCCGCGGTGGACATCGACGTGCCCGAGCTGGCCCAGCCGCAGCACCGCCTTGCTGACCTGGTTGTAGGGGATGTCGATCGACGCGGCGATCTCCCGCGTGGTCAGCTGCTCCCCGGGCCGGGCGGCCAGGAGCATGAGGATGCGCAGGCAGACGTCCGCGAAGGCGTTGATTCTCATCGGGGACGACGGGTGGGCATCAGGCCCAGATCTGCAGTTCGCCCGGTTCCGGGCTCGGTTCCTCGAACGTCCATTCGCCACCCTCTTCGGCCGGAGGCGAGTACGGCTGGACCACGGCGACGGCGCCGCCGAGGCTGTGCTCGGCCATGGCGTGCACCGCGTCGCGGTCCTCCTGCATCAAGGTGACGTCGGAGACCAGGGCGACGGCGATGAACTGGTCGCGCTGGCCGGTCAGCAGGGTCACCAGATCCTCCATCATCGCCTCGGCGTCGATGTCGGCTTCCGGGTCCTGCTCCTCCTCGGGCGGCTGGACGGCGAGCAGGCGCAGTTCGCCCTCCGCTTCGGCGTCGGGTTCCAGGCCGATGGCGAACGGCAGGAAGACGCCGTTGGTCTCGAGCTGCTCTCGGGCCACGCCCAGGGCGGTGCCGAGGACCTTGTTCAGGTCCTGGTGGGCGGCGTCGCCGAGTTCGGCCAGCCGGTTTTCCGGGGTGTTTTCGCTCATGCAGTGCTCCTGACGATGGTGAGGACGGCGTCGCGGACGCGTTCCATGGTCGTGGTGTCGACGGCTTCCCCGTTGTATCGCAGGAAGGGTTCGGTGTTGGACGGGCGCAGGTTGAACCAGAAGGATCCATCCGTTGCGGTCACGGTGGTCCCATCCAGCGTACCGACCACGGTGTCCTGCGTCGAAAACTCGCGCAGCACGCGGGCGACGGCGGCGTCCTTGTCGGAGACCTCGGAGTTGATCTCCCCGGAGGAGAAGTAGGGCTCGTACTCCTCGGCCAGCTCGCCCAGCGGCCGGTCCTGTGAACCCAGGGCGGCCAGCACGTGCATTGCGGCCAGCATGCCGGTGTCGGCGTTGAAGAAGTCGCGGAAATAGTAGTGGGCGCTGTGCTCGCCGCCGAAGACGGCGCCCTTCTCGGCCATGACGGCCTTGATGAACGAGTGCCCCACGCGCGTGACCACCGGCCGGCCGCCGTCGTGCTCCACCAGCTCGGGGACGGCACGGGAGGTGATGAGGTTGTGGATGATGACCGGGGTGTCCTCGCCCGCGGCCCTGGCCCGGGCGATCTCGCGGCGGGCGACCAGGGCGGTGATCGCCGAGGGGGAGACCGCGGCGCCGGTCTCGTCGATGACGAAGCAGCGGTCCGCGTCCCCGTCGAACGCCAGGCCGATGTCGGCCCCGTGCTCGACGACGGCGGCCTTCAGGTCCTTGAGGTTCTCCGGTTCCAGCGGGTTGGCCGGGTGGTTGGGGAACGTGCCGTCCAGCTCGAAGTACAGCGGCACGATGTCCAGCGGCAGGCCCGGCAGCAGCGCGTCGCCCAGGACCGCGGGGGTGGTCATGCCCGACATGCCGTTGGCGGCGTCCACGACGACCTTCAGCGGCCGGATGCCGGACAGGTCGACCAGCGAGCGCAGGTAGGCGGCGTAGTCGGCCAGCACGTCGAGGGTGTCGATGGTTCCCTCGGGGGCCTCTCCGGAGACCGGCAGGCCCTCGGCGAGGTAGGTCTGGGCCAGGTCGCGGATCTCGTACAGCCCGGTGTCCGAGGAGACCGGGACGGCGCCGGCCTTAGCCATCTTCATCCCGTTGTAGGCCGCGGGGTTGTGGCTGGCGGTGAACACGACGCCGGCGGCGTCGAAATGCCCGCAGGCGAAGTAGAGCTCGTCGGTGGAGATCAGCCCGAGCATGGAGACGTCGGCCCCGCGGTAGGAGGCACCCCGGGCGAACGCCGCGGAGAAGGCGGGGGAGGAGGGGCGCATGTCCCCGCCGACCAGCACGCGCTTCCCGGCCAGGCCCAGCACGTCCACGAAGGCGGCGCCGACGGCCTCGACGATCTCCTCGTTGATGGTTTCGCCGACGATGCCGCGCACGTCATAGGCCTTAAAGGACTGGGAAAGATCAATCTCGTCGTTCACGCGTTCGAGCATAGCCGGTGGCGGAGGATCCACGCGATGATCCACAGGGCGCCCGCCGGTGGTGCCCACCCGTGGGTGCGCGCTGGAATACTGGGCCCATGGTTGAAACGCGGAACAGGCAATTGCACGACGACGCCACCGAGGTGCTGCGCCGGCTGGTCGGGCACCCGGACGCCCGGTTCCACGAGGGGCAGTTCGAGGCGATCGAGGCGCTGGTCGACGGCGGCCGGCGCGCCCTGGTGGTCCAGCGCACCGGTTGGGGCAAGTCCGCCGTGTACTTCGTGGCCTCGCTGCTGTTGCGGGCCCGGGGCGCCGGCCCGACGCTGATCGTCTCCCCGCTGCTGGCGCTGATGCGCGATCAGGTCGCCGCCGCCGCACGGGCCGGGGTTCGGGCCGAGGCGATCAACTCCGCCAATGCCGTCCAGTGGAGGGAGATCACCGCCAAGCTCGACGCCGACGAGGTGGACGTGCTGCTGGTCTCGCCGGAACGGCTGAACAACCCGGCCTTCCGCGAGCAGCAGCTGCCGGACCTGGTCGCCCGGATGGGCCTGCTGGTCATCGACGAGGCGCACTGCATCTCCGACTGGGGCCACGACTTCCGCCCCGACTACCGGCGGATCCGCGACCTGATCGGCGCGCTGCCGGGAAACGTCCCGGTGCTGGCGACCACCGCCACCGCCAACGAACGGGTGGTCCACGACGTGCAGGAACAACTGGCGGTCGGAGGTGCCGAGGTCTTCACGCTGCGCGGTCCGCTGGCCCGCAAGTCGCTGCGCCTGGGCGTGCTGCGGCTGCCCAGCCCGCGGATGCAACTGGCCTGGCTGCTCACCCACCTGGACGACCTGCCCGGCAGCGGGATCATCTACACGCTGACCGTCTCCGCCGCCGAGGACATCACGCGGCTGCTGCGCGAGGCCGGCCACGACGTGCGCTCCTACACCGGGCGCACCGACCCCGAGGAACGCGCCGCCTCCGAACAGGCGCTGAAGGACAACCAGGTCAAGGCGCTGATCGCCACCAGTGCCCTCGGCATGGGGTTCGACAAGCCGGACCTCGGGTTCGTCGTCCACGTCGGTGCACCGAGCTCCCCGGTGGCCTACTACCAGCAGGTCGGCCGCGCCGGACGTGGAACCGACAACGCCGACGTGCTGCTGCTTCCCGGCCCGGAGGACCGGGAGATCTGGCGGTACTTCGCCACCGCGTCCATGCCGGACGAGGAACGTGCCCACACGGTGCTGTCCGAGCTCGAGGCCGCCGGGACCGCGGTGTCGGTCCCGGCACTCGAGGCCCGGGTCAACCTGCGCCGCTCGCCCCTGGAACTGCTGCTCAAGGTACTGGCGGTCGACGGGGCCGTCGAACGCGTCGGCGGTGGATGGGTGCGCACCGGAGAACCGTGGGCCTATGACGCCGGACGCTACTCCCGGGTGGCGGCCGCCCGCATCGACGAGCAGAACTCCATGCTCGAGTACGAACGCACCACCGGCTGCCGGATGGAATTCCTCTCCCGGGTGCTCGATGACCCGGAGGCCGCCCCCTGCGGGCGATGCGACAACTGCGCCGGCCCCTGGTACCAGGACACGATCGGCGAAGAGGCCCGCGACAGGTCCCAGACGGCATTGGGACGGGTCGGGGTGCAGCTGGATCCCCGGGCCATGTGGCCCGGCGGCATGGACCGGCTGGGCGTCGGCCTCAAGGGCAAGATCAAACCCGAAGACCAGGCCCGCCCCGGAAGGGCCCTGGCCCGGCTGACCGACCTGGGCTGGGGCGCCCGGCTGCGCACCCTGTTCTCGACGTCCGCCGAACAGGTCATCGACGCGCCCATCGAGGATGCCATGCTGCGCGCCTGCGTGCAGGTCCTTGCCGAATGGGACTGGGCACAACGCCCGGCAGCGGTGGTCGGCATGCCCTCGCGCACCCGCCCGCAACTGGTCGAATCGTTTGCCGCCGGCATCGCCCGGATCGGCCAGCTGCCCTACCTGGGCTCCCTCGAATACCCGCACGGCGGCCCCCGCGGCGGCTCGGGCGGGAACAGTGCGTTCCGGCTGGCAGCGGTCTGGGGCCAGCTCGCCGTCGGCGGCGACCTGGCCGGCCACCTGGCGGAGTTGGGCGGGCCGGTGCTGCTCATCGACGACTACGTGGACAGCCGATGGACCATCACCGAGGCCACCCGCGTGCTGCGCGAGGCCGGAGCACCGGCCGTGCTGCCCTTCGTCCTGGCCGTATCCGCCTGACCGGGTGCTCCCGCGGCCCTAGACTTGGACCATGGAGACGTTGTTGTGGGTCCTGGTCCCCCTGCTGCTGATCGCCCTCGGATGGTGGCTGCTGACCCGGCTGCGCCGAAAGACCTCCGCCGAGGTCAACTCGGCGGTCGGACCCGCATCCGCACAGCAGGCCGCGGGACAGCTGGGGGCCGAGGCCCATCGGGCCGTCTACCGGAACCTGGCCCAGGGCAACTTCATGGGCGCGGTCCAGGAATACCGCGCCGCCACCGGTGCCGGCGTCAAGGCCAGCATCATCGCGGTGCGCAGCCTGGAAGCGCATCCGCAGGTCCACCAGCAGCGCGACACCATCCCCGGCGTCGACAGCGAGCGGCCCCCGGAACCGGCGGACGACGCCGTCGCCGAGCCCACCGGGACCGAGGATCCGCGGACGGAAGCGCAGGACGGGGATGCCGCCCCGCAGCCACCGGCCAGTGATGCCGTCGCGGAGCGCCCGGCCGACGCGCAGCCACCGGCCGAGGACTTCACCATCCCCGATGACTGGGCCGAAAAGTTCGGCAGCGGAGCCAGCCGCAAGACCTCGACGTTCAGGATCTCCGCCGAACAGGAGGGCGAGGTGCGCGAATTCGGCACCGACGAACTCCCACCGGCGGAATTCGACCAGTTCCAGTCCCTGTTGCGCGACCACGACCTCGACGGGGCAGCGGACCTGCTCGCCAAGTTCTCCGGACTGGACCGCGACTCCATCCGGCAGCTGCTCGAGACCGCACCCGTGGACGGGGACCCCGCCTCCATGGGCGACAACATCGCGGACTTCAGCTTCGAGGGCGACGGCCCCGACGGACATGTGAAGTTCAGCGCCGGGGACCTGCCCGGCGAGGACAAGGGCCGCTTTTTGGGGTTCATGCGCTCCGGGGAATTGGGCCGCGCGGCGGAGATCGTGCACCGGCACACCGGGTTGCCCGTGGAGATGGTCGAGCAACTCCTTACCGCGTTCGGCAAGAAGTAGGCACAAAAAAACCCCTACCTGAGTAGGGGTTTTTCAGCGGAGACGGGGGGATTTGAACCCCCGGTCGAGTTTAACCCCGACCCTTCATTAGCAGTGAAGTCCATTCGGCCGCTCTGGCACGTCTCCAGCGCTGCAAAGGCAACCCCCCAAGACTACCGATAACCGGCCCCGAAATTCAAAAGCAGCGCTCAGGCCACCGTCCGCCACAGGAACTCGTAGCTGGTCGCCAGCATCTGCGCGCTCTGCCGGTTGTCCGACGCCCCCGCGTGCCCGCCCTCCAGCGACTCGCGGTACCAGATCCCCGGAACCCCGGCGTCGAGCATCTTGGCCGCCATCTTGCGTGCCTGCACAGGGCCCACCCGGTCATCGCTCGTCGCGCTCCAGATCAGGGCCTGGGGGAAGCGGGTGCCGGAGGCCAGCGCCTCGTCGAGCAGGTGGTACGGCGAGAACCCGCGGATGAATTCCCAGTCGGCGGGGACGTCGGGGTCCCCGTATTCGGCGATCCACGAATGGCCCGCCGACAGCCGGGTGTAGCGGCGCATGTCCAGCAGCGGGACCCCGCAGGAAATGGCGCCGAACAGCTCGGGGTACCGGGTGAGCATGTTGCCCACCAGCAGGCCGCCGTTGCTGCGGCCGGTGGCCGCCAGGTGCCCCGGGCTGGTGACTCCGCGGGCCACCAGGTCCCGCGCAATCGCCGCGAAGTCCTCGTAGGCGCGCGGTCGCCGCTCGCGCAGGGCGGCCCGGTGCCAGGCTGGGCCGTACTCCCCGCCACCGCGGATGTTGGCCAGCACGTAGACCCCGTCCCGGTCGGTGTTGCCCTCCCGGCGCAGCCACGCCCGGCCCACCACGCCGGAGTACGACGGCGTCAGGCTGGTTTCGAATCCTCCGTAGCCGTTCATGAGCACGGGATGGGCCCCGTCGAGCACCAGATCGGCCGGGCCGACCTGGAAATAGGGCACCCGCGTGCCGTCGTCGCTGGTGGCGAAATGCTGCTGCACGTCCAGACCCGTGGCATCGAAGCGGGCGGGCGAGGACTTCACCGGCTGCGGGGTCTGGGCTCCGATCGTTCCGCGGGAGAGCGTTGCCGGGGTCAGGAACCCCGAGGAGACGAGCCAGTAGTCGTTGGCCGTGTCAGGGTCCTCGTCGTCGACCGCCCCGATCGAGAGATCCAGGTGCTCCCCGGTGCCGACATCGAGCCGCCGCAGGCTCCATCCGTCGGCCGGATCGGCGACGAGGACCTGCGACGAGACGTGGTGCAGCACGGTGAGCAGCAGGTAGTCGGCGGTGAAGGAGGTGGACTGCAGCGAGGTGGCGGCATCCGGGGTGAACACCGCGGTCACGGTCTGGTCGCCGGCCAGGAAGGCGTCCAGATCGGCGACGGCCAGCGAGCCGGCCGGCAGGTGCGTCCCGGCGATGTCGCAGTCCTGCTGCGGGCTGAACAGCAGCCAGCTGCGGTGGACGTCGACCCGGACATGCGTCGGGACGTCGACCGGAACCCACGCCCCGTCGCGCAGGATCGAGGTGCGGGAGGTGAAGAAGTCGATGGCGTCGGTGGCGATGACGTGCCCGAAGCCGGGGGTCTGGTCCACGGAGACGGCGGCCATCACATGGCCGGGGTCGACGGAGAACGCCTCCGGTGCGTCGGAGGGGTCCGTGCCGCGCTCGACCCGGCGCACGGTGCGGGCATAGCCGGAGCGGGTCAGCGACCCCGGGCCGAAGTCGGTGGCCACGTACCAGGCGTCCGGCCCATCCCAGCCGACCTGGCTCTTGCCCGCCGGCAGGGTGAAGCCACCGGGGACGAAGCCGGGGGCGGACAGATCGAACTCGCGGACCTCGACCGCGTCCCCGCCATCGGGGGAGAGGCGGACCAGGGCGCGGACGTACTCGCCGTCGTCGCCCGGGTGCAGCAACCGGGTCCCCGCGAAGACCCAGTCGGTTCCCTCGGCGGCGGCGAGCGCGTCGACGTCGAGCAGGATCTGCCAGTCGGGGTCCACGCTGCGGTAGGACTCCCAGCTGGTGCGGCGCCACAGGCCCTTCGGGTGGGTGCCATCGCGCCAGAAGTTGTAGTAGAAGCCGCCCCGCTTGGTGGCCATCGGGATGCGGTCGTCCGCGTCGAGCACGGAGAGCACGGAAGCCTCGAGGCCCCGGTAGGCGTCGTCGTGCAGCATGGCCTCGGTGGCTGCGTTGCGTTCGGTGACCCAGTCCAGGGCCCGCGGGGAGTGGATGTCCTCCAGCCACCGCCAGGGATCGTCTGGCTCTGCGTCGGCGCCTTGGTTCGGTGCTGTGGTGTCCACGGTGCTGTCCATGCGCCCCAGTCTATGATCCGGCCCGCGGCCGGGCGGTACGCTGGGAACCCCTGCCACCGGCGGTCCGGCGGGGCAGATGCCGGGAATCCGGCAGGTCGACGATGAAGGAGCACCACGTGGCGGCAAGCAGGTTCAACGTGGTCGTCGTCGGTGCCGGCCCCCGAGGCACCTCGACCCTCGAACGCCTGCTGGCCCGGCTCGACGAGGCCACCGGCCCCGGCGGCACCGGCCCCGGGGAACGGCCCTGGCGGCTGGGCATCACGGTTGTGGAACCCTGCGAACCCGGCCCCGGGCACGTGTGGGCCCCCGGGCAACCGCGCTACTACCTGATGAACACGCCGGCGCTTTTCCCCACTGTCGCCCCACCGCGCGGAAGCGGCGACGGACCCGGCCTGACCTTCGAGGAATTCAGGACCAGCGGCGGGGACGGCGCCGCGCTCGACGACACCGAAAAGGCCGAACTGGCGGCGCTGTCCACCGATGGCTTCCCGGGCCGCGCGCTCTATGGCACCTATCTGCGCCACGTCTTCTCGACGGTCGCCGCCCGGCTCCGGGGGCATCCGGCCGTCGCGTCCCTGGACATCGTGCGCGGGGAGGCAACCGCGATCCGCCGCGAGGCCAATGGCTACCGGATCACCGTGGACGGTACCGGGAACGACGCCGGGAACGACGGCGGGGCACGCCAGCTGCTGGCCGAGGCCGTGGTGTTGGCCGTCGGCCACGTTCCCGCGTACCCGAATCCGCAACAGCGGGTCGCGGGGGAGCGGGCCACCGCTGTCGGGCTGCACTACCAGGGCCCCAACGTGCCCGCCGACGTCGACTGGGGCGCCTACCCGGCCGGGGAAGCGGTACTGGTGCGCGGACTGGGGCTGAACTTCTTCGACGCGCTGACCGCGCTGACCGTCGGCCGGGGCGGGGAGTTCACGGCCACCGGTTCCGGTCCTGGCCACGCCCTGGAATACCGGGCAAGCGGGGAGGAACCGCGCCTGCATGCCGCCTCGCGCCGTGGCGCCCCCTATCGGGCCAAGCCCTGCATTGACACCTATCTGCCGCGTTCGGTGTCCCTGCGCCATCTGGGGTTCGACGCCGTCCACGAACTCGCCGCCGCCGGTGCGCCGGGCGAACCGGCGGGCAAGGTCGGATTCAACGCGCACATCTGGCCGCTGCTGCACCGCGACGTGCTGCGCACCTACTACGCCACGCTGGTCCGCGTCAGCCCGGAATCGTTCGAGGATCCGTCGGCCTTCCTGGATGAACTGGACGACGTGCTGGACGCACCGCACGTCCACGGCCAGGAGGTCTGGCGCACGGTGGCCCGTGAACTGGTCGAACGCGCGGCGCCCGGCGCCCACTGGCTCGATGTCCCGGCGCTGGGCCATCCGTTCGCCGACCGCGGGTTCGTGGGGCACGACGCCTACCAGGCGGCCGTGCTGGAGTACCTGGAGCAGGATGCCGCCTCGTCGGCCCGGGGCGAGGACGACCCGCTGAAGATGGCGATCGGCGCACTGAACGCCGGGCGCGGCATCGTCAAGCGGTTCGTCGCCGAGGGCCTTTTGGATGATGCCAGCCGGCTGGAGGAGCTCGCCCGTTGGTTCGAACCCCTGGTGGAGGGGCTGGCCAGCGGACCTCCGTTGCAGCGCATCGAGGAGCTCGCGGCCCTGGCGCGCGCCGGCGTCGTGCGGTTCATCGGCCCGGATCCGGTGTTCTCCCTCGATGAGGAGGCCGGTCACTTTT
This sequence comes from Micrococcaceae bacterium RIT 802, assembly GCA_016892645.1. Taxonomy (GTDB): domain Bacteria; phylum Actinomycetota; class Actinomycetes; order Actinomycetales; family Micrococcaceae; genus Arthrobacter_H. The sequence continues at coordinate 38,772 of JAFEMX010000019.1, read as the reverse complement.
CCGCCTCCTCGCCGTGGGTGCAGGACGAACCGGTCACCGCGCGGTACATGTTCGAGGCCATGATGCCGGCCAACCGGGTCGCCCAGTCCGCGTCCCCGCTGCTGGAGCAGCTGCAGGCCGACGGGCTGGCGCGTCCGCGGCTGATGTCCACCTCGGAGGGCGAGGAAGTCTACGGCTCCGGTTTCGACGTCGTGGGCGAGCCCTATCGGATGGTGGACGGGACGGGCATCGCCCACCGGGGGATCTTCGTGCTGGGGCTGCAGCTCTCCAGCGTGCAATGGGGCACGGCGATCGCCGCGGAAGCCGGTGCCGGTTTCCAGGACGGCGCCCGCACCCTGGGGGATGCGGACGCCGTGGCGACGGAATTGGTCAGGATGGCTGCCCGGGACTGAGTTCCCCGCGCAGGGCGCGCAGGTCCCGGGGGGTCTTGCGTGCGGTGTCGGCGATATCCCACAGGGCGACGCCCGCGACGCACACCAGGATGATGACGCTGGCCGGGCCCCCGGCTTCCGGCCACCAGTCCACGGCCGACGTGAACGCCGGGTTGAACAGTGAGCCCGCGGCCAGCAGGACGATGACCGGCACGGCGAACGCCAGGTTGAGGACCGTGTTGGCGGCGAAGTATCCCCAGGTCCACCCCCGGGTCCGGTAGCGCATCCATTCGACGCCGGCGCCGACGAGCAGGACCACGATGAGGTATGGCAGCCAGAACGTCCAGAGCGCGGGATCCAGCAGCGGCACCGCACGGCCGTCGGCGTCGTGGAGGGGGGAGCGGAATTGCTGCCAGACCAGGTAGACCGCCAGCCCGACCCCCAAGGCGATGGTGGCCACGGTGTCCCCCAGACGGGCCGGGCCTTGCTGTGGCAGGTCCCGCAGCAGCTCCGGGGTCCAACGGATGGGACTCTTCGTGGTGCCGGCGCGTTCGGCCAAGGCAAAGGCCAGCGTGGTCCAGAAGAGCACGTGGCCGGTGGTCGAGAGGGCCGTCAGGACGGTCGCGGACGCCGTTTCGCCGGGATCGCCGTTGAAGAACAGGGTGGTCGCGCCGACGACGATCGTGACGAGCGGGACGACGATCGTCAACAGCAGGGTGAGCAGGCGCAGGTAGTCCGGGTAGAGCCCGGGGCCGATCAGCTGCAGTTGCCGGCCGGAGTATCCGGCGGCCAAACGGACCGGGTCGCCGAGTTCGGTGAGGGCGTCGCGTTCGGCGGAGACGGGGTCGGTGCCGCTCTCGCGGCGGGCGGCGACCAGGTCCTCGACGGCGGCTGCGACCTCGAGCTCGACGTCCGCGCGCTGGGAGGCGGGCACACCGCGGGACACGGCGGCGACGTAGCGTTCGGTGAGGGTGGCCATGATGGCTCCTAGTGTTCGGTGGTCGGTGATTCGGGGGAGCCGCCACGCAGGGCGGTGATGGAGCCATGGAGGGACTGCCATTCGGCGAGCATCTGCTCCAGCAGCCCGGTGCCGGCGTCGCTGGTCCGGTAGAACTTGCGGGGCCGCGATTCCTCGGTGTTCCATTCGGCCTCGAGCAGTCCCTGCTTTTCCAGACGCCGCAACAGCGGATACAACGTGTTGGCATCGACGGAGAGACCGGCGTGCCCGAGGGTGTCCAGCAGCGCGTACCCGTAGCCGGGCGTCGTCAGCGTGGCCAGGCAGGCCACCACCACGGTGCCGCGGCGCAGCTCCTGCAGGTGTCCGGCCAGAACCTCGTCATCACTCATGGCAAAGACAATACTGTGTCTCGCACACTATAGTCAATGACCAACCATCGCCCACGTCGGCTGGGCACGGAAAGGGCCGGCGCCCGGACACGGGGATCGTGTCCGGGCGCCGGCCCGGGATGCAGGAGGGGGAAGGGCCGTTAGCGGTGGCCCTTCGGCCCGTCCAGCTCCAGACCGACCACCAGCGGGTCGTGGTCCGAGGCCCGGTAGGGATCGGGGGAGTAGAAGTCGGTCACGTTGTAGTTGTACCGGCTGTACTCCAGGGCGATCGGCTCGTCGGCGTTGATGTCCCAGATGTCCTGCCCGGTCACATGTCGCTTCGCGGCACCGGAGGCCAGCACGTGGTCCAGCGATCCGGTGCGCCCGTCGAAGAGGTACGACTGCTTGCCGGTCTTCGACCCGAGGTCGGTGTAGCCGGCCTGGTAGAGCACCTGCATCGGGTCCTCCTGCGTGTAGGAGTTGAAGTCGCCGGTCAGCAGCACCGTGGCGGTCTTCGCCGTGCGCTTCATCGTCTCGGCGAACTCCACCAGGGCGCTGGCCTGCTGCACGCGCGCCGCGTTCCAGGCGCCTTGCCCGTCGCCGGTGTCGGCGTTGCCGGAGCCGTCTGCCGGGTCCGAGCCCTTGGACTTGAAGTGGTTCACGATCGCCACGAAGCGATCGTGTTTCGGACCGCGGGCCCGGGTGAAAGCCTGGGCCAGTGGCGGCCGTGCGTTGGAGAACGCCTCGTCGTCGAGGATGACCGAGGAGCCGGACGGCTTCACCGCTGCCTTGCGGTAGATGAAGGCGGTGCGGATGACGTCCTCGTCGGCGGGAACCGCGGCGGGGGTGGGGATGTACTCCCAGGTCTTCGGGCCCTTGCCCTTGCCGTGCCCCGGTTTGGGGGACGCGCTGTTCAGGGCGTCGACCAGCTGGGCCAGGGCGGCGTCCCGGTCCTGGCCGAACGCCGCGGAGTTCTCGATCTCCTCCAGCGACACGACGTCCGCATCCAACCCGTTGATCGCCGCGACGATCTTGGCCTGCTGGCGTTCCAGGTTCTCGGCGTTCGCCGCGCCGCGGGCATCGCAGCCGCTGCGGATGGTGATGGGGTTGTCGTCGCGGTCGGTGTAGTAGCTGCAGCCGGTGAGCTGGTCACCGGTGGTGGTGAAGTAGTTCAGCACGTTGAACGTGGCGATCCTGACGTCCCCGCCGACCTCCTCGGGGGTGGTCGTGCGGGTCTCGCCGAAGGCCGCCGGCTGGTCGGTGGTGTTCGCACCGGTCAGTTGGGTCAGCGGTTGGAAGCGCCAGGCGTCGTGCCGGTAGTCGAGGATGACGTTGCCGATGAAGTCCACCGGTGCCCCGACCCGGACCTGGGCGCCGCGGGAGAGGTAGGGCAACGGGATGTCCTTGTTGGTGTCGGCACCGAGGTAGTTGGCGGTGGATCCGTCATCCAGCGTGACTGACCGTGCCAGGTTCTCGGTTTCGACGGCCGCGGCCCGGTCGGAGCCGGCCGGGGCGACGTCGGTGGGCTGGGGCAGGGTGGTGGCCCCGGGGACCAGCTTCGAGGTCCCGGCGGCCAGGCCGAGCTCGCCGTAGCCGTTGAGGGCGTAGTTGTCCGCGAGCGTCCACTGTCCCTGCGGGTCCCAGAGCATGCCCTCGTAGGCTTCGCGCTCGCCGTCGGACGCCGGCCAGGCGACGGTCAGCGGCTTGACGGCCTCGGCGGGTTCGTCGAGCACCGTGGCACCACCTGCCGGGACGCTGACCTGGGTCAGGCCGTAGAACTCGCCGGCCGTCCCGGTGACCTCCACGTGGTCCCCGACCCGCACGTCGCCGACGGTGGCCGCCGAGTACACGAACAGGCCGTTCGAGGCCGCCGAGCCGGCGTCGCCACCGGTGCCCGGCGTCTGGAGGTAGTAGCCGTCGTATCCGCCGGTGGGGTAGGTCGCGGTGACCACGCCGCTCGTCGTGACCAGCTGGTCGTTCAGGGGCGTGCTGTCGCCGGTGCCCTGGATCTCCGCGATCGTGGCGTCCACCGGCTCGACGGGATCCGGATCCGGGCCGGGGCCCGTTTCGCCCGAGGCGGTCGGGGAGGGGGCCGCGTTCAGGGAGAAGTCGGCCGCGTTGTCGTCCGTGTCGACGTGGTTGGCGCGTTCGAGCGACTTCGGGTCCGAGTTGCCCGCCGGCGCGGTGGCCGCCGCCGTCTCGAAGGTGTTGGAGGTGCCGTAGCCGAGCAGGTCCGCGACCTGCGCGTCCCCGGTGACGGACCCGGTCGGCAGGGTCAACGACCCGCCCTGGTTCGAGAGCACGATCGTGCCCTTCGTGCCGCTCGGGTTGAACGACGTTTGCAGGTCCGGCGTCGGAAGTTCCGCCCCGGTGCCGCCGTTGCTCCCGCCGCCGACCAGGAAATGCCCGTGCGCGGGAACGGTGCCCGACAGGGCCACCGATGTGTTGGTGGCCCCGGTCCCGGTGGCCGAACGGTATTGCAGCGTCCACCCCTCCAGCGACACCGGCGACGCGGAACCGTTGTACAGCTCGACGAACTTGTCCTGGTAGACCGCGTTGGCGCTGCCGCCGGACAGGTAGGCCTCGTTGATGAGGACGCCTCCGCCTCCTGCATCCGGGGCGGCCGCGGCGGGACCGGCCCCTGCGGTGGCGGCGATCAAGGTGGTGCAGGCGGCCAGACACAGTCCGGCCCGGGTGCGTGAAGTGCTCACGATGGTGTCCTTCTCTGGTGCGGGTTCGACGATGAACCTTTCAGTGATGCACACCAGTGAAACAGCAAGTGGTGAACGTTGGATAGACCCGGGGTGACGGACGTGACCGCTCAGGTTAGGCTCTGCCCATGACACCAGCAGGGACCGGACGACCCGCACCCGCGGCATCGGCGCCACCACCGCCCTGGCGCATCCGCGCCCCGGAAGCCGCCGAGCGGCCGGGCATCACCGCCGTCGTCGGCGCCGTATTCGGCGCCGGCGACGAGGCCGAAGGCCGCACCGTGGCTGCCCTGGTGACCACCCTGCGCCGCTGGTGGTCGGACGGCCGGGGATTCGAACTCATCGCCGAAGCCGACGGGTCGGTCCTCGGCCACGTCGGCATGACGCGCGCCTAGCTGGACGGGCTCGAGGAGCTACACCATGTCCTGGTCCTCTCGCCCCTGGCGGTCGACCCCGACTGGCAGGGGCACGGCATCGGCAAGGCCCTGGTGCGTGCAGCGCTCGCCGACGCCCGGGAGGCGGGCTGGCCGTTGGTCTTCCTCGAGGGCGCTCCCTCGTTCTACCCGGAGCTGGGGTTCGTCGAGGCGGGTCCCGCCGGATTCGCCAAACCCTCGGTGCGGATCCCCGATGCGGCGTTCATGGTCCATGACACCGCCGTCGGGCCACGGGGGATCAGCGGCGCGCTGGTCTACCCGGAAGCCTTCTGGGCCACGGACACCGCCGGGCTGCGCGGACCGATCCTGCGCCAGCTCTGCCCCGGCCTGTTCGCCGACGACGACCAGCCGACCGGCGCTTAACGCAGCCGGGAAGCCGACCCCCCAAGGGGCCGACTTCCCGGTGACTACGCGGAAGGTAAGGGATTTGAACCCTTGGTACGGGGTCGCCGCACACTGGTTTTCAAGACCAGCTCCATAGGCCGCTCGGACAACCTTCCAGACACGAGAACTATACGCGAGGGGTGGGGGAGCCGGAAAACCCCCGGGTAGGCTCGGCACAGGACACCGACCACCACCGCGAAGGGATCCCCCCATGAGCCAGGCCGCCCCGACTGCCGTGCCAGAGACGATGCGCGCCGTGGAGTATTCCGGCGCCGGAGGCCCCGAGGTCATCGACCTCGTCGACCGCCCGGTCCCCACACCAGCCGACGGCGAGGTCCTGGTCCGCGTCGCCGCCGCCGGCATCAACCGCGCCGACGTCGGCCAGCGCGCCGGGAACTACCCGCCGCCTCCGGGCGCCTCCGACATCCCCGGTCTGGAGGTCTCCGGCACGGTCGCCGCCAGGGGCCCGGGAGTCACCGGGTACGACGTCGGCACTGCCGTCTGTGCATTGCTCGCCGGTGGCGGCTATGCCGAGTACGTGGCCGTGCCCGCCGGTCAGCTCCTGCCCATCCCCGCCGGGGTCGACCTGGTGGAGGCCGCCGGGCTGCCCGAGGTGGCCTGCACCGTCTGGTCCAACCTGTTCATGGAAGCCGACCTGGCCGAGGGGGAGTGGCTCCTGGTCCACGGCGGGGCCGGCGGCATCGGGACCATGGCGACCCAGCTGGCCACCGCGCGCGGGGTGCAGGTGGTCGTCACCGCGGGAAGCGGCGAGAAGATCGAATACTGCCGCGGCTTCGGTGCCGTGGAGGGCATCAACTACCGCGACGAGGACTTCGTCGAGCGGATGCGCCAGATCAGCGGGGACCACGGCGCCGACGTCGTGCTGGACATCATGGGGGCGAAATACCTGGGGCAGAACGTGGACGTGCTGGCCAAGGACGGCCGGCTGGTCATCATCGCCCTCCAGGGGGGCGCCAAGGCGGAGTTGAATCTGGCGAAGCTGATGACCCGGCGGCTGCGCGTCATCGGCACCACGCTGCGCGCCCGCAGCATCGAGGCCAAGGCCCGCGTGGTCGACGGCGTCAGGACGGGGGTCTGGCCAGTGGTCGAATCCGGCGCGGTGCGCCCGGTGGTGGAGAAGACGTTCCCGCTGGAGCAGGCGGCGCAGGCCCACGAGTACTTCGATTCGGGCGAACACCGCGGCAAGATCCTGCTCACCACCTGAGCCGTGCGGGCCTCCGGCGCGATGAGGCCCCGAGGGGATAGCCTGTAGGCGCGGCCGCCTTCGTGCCACAGGTCACGTCAGCTCCATCGGTGTGGCGTGCCGCAACGCAACTTTGAGAGTAAAGGCATCCACTCATGAGTGAACACCCGTCCACCCCACCCCTGGAGCTACCGCCCAGCGCGGTGGCCCCAGACGTCGCCGAAGCGGAGGAACGCCGCTGGACCCCGGGCAAGATCGTCCTCTGGGCAGCGATCTCGCTATTGGGCGCCGTCGCCTGGTCCGTCCTGGCGATCTCGCGCGGCGAGACCATCAACGCGATCTGGTTCGTCTTCGCAGCGGTCTGCACCTACCTGGTGTTCTACCGCTTCTACGCGAAGTACATCGAGCGCAAGATCGCCCGTCCCGATGACTCCCGGGCCACCCCGGCCGAGTACAACTCCAACGGCCGCGACTTCATGCCGACGGACCGCCGCGTCCTCTTCGGCCACCACTTCGCCGCCATCGCCGGCGCCGGACCACTCGTCGGACCGGTCCTGGCCGCCCAGATGGGCTACCTGCCCGGCACCATCTGGATCATCGTCGGCGTCGTCTTCGCCGGCGCCGTGCAGGACTACCTCGTCCTGTTCTTCTCCATGCGCCGCGGCGGACGCTCGCTGGGCCAGATGGCCCGCGAGGAGCTGGGCCTGATCGGCGGCACCGCGGCCCTCATCGCCACCTTGGCGATCATGATCATCATCGTGGCCATTCTGGCCCTCGTCGTGGTCAACGCCCTCGGCGAATCCGCCTGGGGCGTCTATTCCGTCGCGCTGACCATCCCGATCGCCCTGTTCATGGGCTGCTACCTGCGCTTCATCCGCCCGGGCAAGGTCCTGGAGATCTCGATCATCGGCTTCATCCTGCTGATGTTCGCCATCATCTCGGGCCGGTGGGTCGCCGAATCCGACCTCGGCTCGGCCCTGTTCCACCTGGACCGCCCGGTGATCGCCTGGTCCATCATCGTCTACGGCTTCATCGCCGCGATCCTGCCGGTCTGGCTGCTGCTGGCCCCGCGTGACTACCTCTCCACGTTCATGAAGATCGGCGTCATCGGCCTGCTGGCCGTCGCCATCATCATCGTGCGCCCCACCATCTCCGTGCCCGCGTTCTCCGAGTACGCCGGGCGTGCCGATGGCCCGGTGGTGGCCGGTTCCCTCTTCCCGTTCCTCTTCGTCACGATTGCCTGTGGTGCGCTCTCGGGATTCCACGCCCTGATCGCCTCGGGGACCACCCCCAAGATGGTCGAAAAGGAGAAGCAGACCCGCTTCCTGGGCTACGGCGGCATGCTCATGGAGTCCTTCGTGGCCATCATGGCCCTCGTCGCGGCCATCTCCATCGACCGCGGCGTCTACTTCGCGATGAACTCCTCGGCGGCATCCACCGGCGGCACCGTCGAATCAGCCGTCGCGTTCGTGAACAGCCTGGGGCTGACGGGCGTGCACCTGACGCCCAACATGCTCACCGACCTGGCGGCCAACGTCGGCGAGGAAAGCATCGTCTCGCGCACCGGAGGGGCCCCGACCCTGGCCGTGGGCATCGCCCACATCATGCACCAGTGGTTCGGCGGCACGGCCATGATGGGCTTCTGGTACCACTTCGCCATCATGTTCGAGGCGCTGTTCATCCTCACCGCCGTCGACGCCGGAACCCGCGTGGCCCGGTTCATGCTGCAGGACACGATCGGCAACTTCATCCCGAAGTTCAAGGACACCTCATGGCGTCCCGGCGCCTGGCTGTGTACCGCGATCATGGTCGCCGGCTGGGGGTACATCCTCATCCTCGGGGTGACCGACCCGCTGGGCGGGATCAACACGTTCTTCCCGCTCTTCGGCATCGCCAACCAGCTGCTGGCGGCCATCGCCCTGGCGGTCGTGCTGGCCATCGTCGCCAAACGGGGCAACTTCCGCTACCTGTGGATCGTCGCCGTCCCGTTGGCGTTCACCGCGGTCATCACCATCTGGGCCTCGTGGGAAAAGATCTTCTCCCCGGTCGCCAAGGTCGGCTACTGGGCCCAGCACAATTCGTTCAAGGAGGCGCTGGACCAGGGCAAGGAGAGCTTCGGCACCGCCAAGAACGTCGAGGCCATGGAGGCCGTGGTCCGCAACACCGGAGTCCAGGGCACGCTGTCGATCGTCTTCGTGGTCCTGTCCATCATCGTCATCGTCACCGCCATCATGGCGACGATCCGTGCCTACCGGGCACCGGGGACCGCGACCGACACCGAGGACCCGCGGGTGGAGTCGAGGATCTATGCACCCTCGGGCATCATCACGAGCCCGGCCGAGAAGGAACTCGAGGCCCGCTGGAAGGACGTTCCGGCCGACCAGCTGCCCACCACGGGAATCGGGCACTGACATGGCCTCCGCGTTGTTCCCCGCCGTCCACCGGAGCCTGGGCAAGGTGCGCTGGTACCTCGAGGGCATGATGGGCGCTGACGCCTATCGACGGTACGTCGACCACCATGCCGCCACACACCCGGGCTGCGCGCCGATGTCCGAACGCCAGTTCTGGCGGGACAAGTACGACTGGGAGGAACGCAACCCGCAAGGGCGCTGCTGCTGATGCACGACGACGAGGGCGGGACCGGGCTGCCGGTCCCGTCCTCGTCGCATCATGGCAAGATGGGACCATGAGCGAACACGAGCAGACGCGTCCGCCGGCCCCCTCCGTGGAGGGCCATCCGGACGGAGCACCGGCGGAATCCTTCAGGATCCAGGGACTCGTCGACGAGCCGGCCAAGGTCATGCGCATCGGCTCGATGATCAAGCAACTGCTCGAGGAGGTCAAGGCCGCGCCGCTCGACGACCAGGCCCGGACCACCCTGGCCGACATCCACGAACGTTCCGTGGCCGAACTCGAGGATGGGCTCTCCGCGGAACTGGCCAGCGAGCTGCGGCGGATCCGGCTGCCCTTCACCGAGGGCAGCGCCCCGTCCGAGTCGGAACTGCGGATCGCCCAGGCCCAGCTGGTCGGCTGGCTCGAGGGCGTCTTCCACGGCATCCAGACCGCATTGGCCGCACAGCAGATGGCCAGCCAGCAGCTCGCCCAGCGCATCCAGCTGCGCGAGCTGCCACCCGGCACCCAGGTCGCCCCCGGCATCGTCATCAACGAACACGGCGAACCCGAACGCGTGGTCCCGGGAGGGGCCGCGAACGGTGCCCAGGCCAACGCCGACACCGACGGCGGACCGGGACAGTACCTCTGAGCATGGGATGGATCGCACAGATGCGTGGCGCCCGACGCGACGACAAGGATCTCGGCGACGGCGTCTGGCGCCGAGCCCATGACCGCTTCACCCGGGGTCTGGACCGGTTCCACCAGGTCCTGGAGGGCATCGAATCCGACGAGCTCTACAACGCGCTGGTGATGATTGCCGACCACCTCGCGGAACTCCAGCCCCGGGTCCGCACCATCTGTGCCACCGCCCAGACGCAGCGGCCGAGCTCCGGCACCGATATCCCCGGTAGCCACGCCGGAGTCCATCGTGCCCTGTCCAAGGCCGCCAACGACCTGGCCGCGGCGGCACAGGCCGCCGCCATGGCCCGGCTGGACGGGGAACGGTGGGGCTACAACTCGGCAGGTCTGGAAAATGTCGCCTTCCGTGCCGACCTGGTCGTCGACGGTGTCCGGACCGCCGAGGAAGCCCTCGCCCGCATCGGCTGAACGCCGTCGTTCGCCCAGCGCGGAGCGCGTCCGAACACGCCACGGCGCAGCCGCCACCGGTGGCAGGATGGTGCGATGACCACGTATGAAGCACCACAGACCACGTTCAACGACGGCAACACCATCCCGCAACTCGGCTACGGGGTGTGGAAAGTGAAGGACGACGTCGCGGAAAAGGTCGTCGGGCTGGCCTTCGAGGCCGGCTACCGCCACATCGACACCGCGCGGATCTACGGCAACGAGGCCGGTGTCGGCCGGGCCATCGCCTCCTCCGGTCTGGACCCGCAGGACCTGTTCATCACCACCAAGGTCTGGAACTCCGACCAGGGCTACCAGCAGACCCTGGACGCCTTCGACGCGTCCATGGAGCGCCTGGGCCTTGAATCCCTGGATCTCTTCCTCATCCACTGGCTGCAGCCGAAACAGGGCAAACATGTCGAGACGTGGAAGGCACTGGTCGAGTTGCAGAAGTCGGGCCGCGTCCGTTCCATCGGCGTCTGCAACTTCACCATCGAGGCGCTGCAGGAGATCGAGGAGGCCACCGGCGTCGCGCCGGCCATCCACCAGGTCGAAACCCACCCATACTTCCCCCAGGGCGACCTGCGTGCCTACGAGGCATCCCGTGGCATCGTCCACCAGTCCTGGTCGCCGCTGGGCCAGGGCTCCGACCTGCTGTCCAACCCGATCCTGGCCGACATCGCCACCAAACACGACGCCACCGTCGCCCAGGTCGTCATCGCCTGGCATCTGGCCCTGGGCAACGTCGTGATCCCCAAATCCGAAACCCCGTCGCGGATCGTGGAGAACTGGGAATCCCTCGGCGTCACCCTGGACGACGCGGACATCGAGGCCATCAACGGCCTGGACCGTGGCGACGCGGGACGGATCGGCGCCGATCCGTCGGTCAGCGACTTCGAGTAGCAGCCAACTCACGGCATGTAGAAAAGCCCGTCACCGTGAGGTGACGGGCTTTTCTCGTGGAGCCTCCTGCCAGAATCGAACTGGCGACCTTTTCATTACGAGTGAAACGCTCTACCAACTGAGCTAAGGAGGCACCGTAGCCACGCGGGCCACAAGAAGTTAGTTTATAGGAGCGCTTCACCAGCGGTCAAAACGAACACCTGGAGGCGGCGCGACTCAGCACTGCAGGCCGTCCTCGGGCACCGTCGAGTCCAGGAAGTAGTCGTCCACGGCGTTGCCGATGCACTCGTTGCTGCGGCCATAGGCGGTGTGCCCCTCGCCGTGGAAGGTCAGCAGCACCGAGGACTCCAGCTGCTCATTCAGCGCCTGGGACCAGGTGTAGGGGGTGGCGGGATCCCCGGTCGTGCCGATGATAACGATCGGAGCCGCCCCGGGAGCCGAGACCGGCGCCGGTTTGCCGGTCGACGGGTACTTCCAGTCCTTGCAGGACAGCCCGCCATAGGCCAGGTATTTGCCGATCGTCGGTGACGCCTTGGCCAGTTCGCGGGCGTCCTGGCGCTGTCCCTCGATGCTGGTGTCGACCGGGTAGTCCAGGCAGTTGATGGCGATGAATGCCTCGTTGGCATTGCCCGTGTAGGTTCCGTCCGGCTCGCGCCCTGCGCTCAGATCGGCCAGGTCGAGCATGGCCGTCGGATCACCCGAGATCGCGGTGTTGAGGGCATCGGTGAGCGTCGGCCAGTAGGCGTCGTCGTAGAAGGCCACGAGGAACCCGCTGACGAAATCGGTGATGCCGACCTCGCGTCCGTCCTGGGCGGTCATGGGGGACTCCTCGACGGAGGCGAACAGCTGGTGGAGCTGGTCGCGGGCCTGGTCGGCATCGCCGTCGAACGGGCAGTTTTGGCCGCGCAGGCAGTCCTCCAGGTAGGCGGTGATGGCCTTCTCGAAGGCCGCGGCCTGGCCGAGGGTCACCTCCTCGTTGTCCAGCGAGGGGTCCATGGCGCCGTCGAGCACCATGTGCCCGACGTTCTTCGGGTAGAGCTGGGCATAGGTGGCACCGAGCTTGGTGCCGTAGGAGAAACCGAGGTAGTTCAATTGGGTATCGCCATTGACGGCACGAAGGATGTCCAGGTCCTTGGCGGAACTGACGGTGTCGATGAACCCCAGGGATTTGCCCGTCTTGGCGGCGCAGGCGTCGGCAAATTCCTTGCTCTGCTTCTCGATCTCCGCCAACCCGGCATCGGTCGTGGGATCCGGATCCATGGTCCGGGCCTCGTCGCGTTCGGCATCCGTCCGGCAGGTGACCGGTGCCGATCGGCTGACCCCGCGGGGATCGAAGCCGAGCAGGTCATAGCCCTTGCGCAGGTCCGCGGAGAACATCTGCGTTCCGGCATTCATGACCAGGTCAACCCCCGAGGCCCCCGGACCGCCGGGATTGACCAGCAGGGTTCCCTGGGACTTGCGGCCGGCGTCCAGCTTGACCACGGAAAGCTTGATCGAGGCCTTGTCCGGATGCTGGTAGTCCAGCGGCACTTCCACGTCGGCGCACTCGAAGGATGTCGAGCAACTCGTCCAGTCCAACGTCTGGCTGTAGTACTTCCCCAGCCCGTCCGGCGGGGTCGGCATCGGCGCCGCGGAGTCCCCGTCCGCTGCGGGGCCGGAGGCGGGAGTGGAGCTGCACGCGGTGAGCAGCAGCAGGCAACTGGCGGCGGCCGCCCAGCGCAGCCGACGTCGGGGAATGGTCATACGCGGGGCTCTCCTTGGTTCCTGGCCGGAAGCAGGCCGGCCATCATGGCCTCCATGGCCAGCAGCGGCTGGACATTGGCGGTGATGCGGCGCCGGGCCTCGGCGATGTAGTCGATCCGGGCCAGCGTCTGTTCGGGGGTGGAGCGGTGGGCGATCTCGGCGAGTTCGCGTTCCAGATACGCGTTGACCAGTTCGCTGCCCGTGGAGAGCTGCAGGGTCAGCACATCGCGGTAGAACGTGGTGAGGTCGATCAGCGCCCGGTCCAGGGAGTCGTTGACCCCGCGCTTGGCCCGGCGCTTGTTCAGCTCCTCGAGGGCCTTGAACTGGCTGCGCAATTGCGGGGGGACCGGGGCATCCGCCTCCAGGCCCAATGACTCGCGCAGGGACGCGGTGTCGGCCGCGCCGCGTTCCTCCGCGGATGAGCTGGCCTCGGTGGTGGACAGCTCCACCAGATCGCCGGCGGCGATGACCGCGTCGGAGACCGTGCCCAGGCGCAACGGCAGGCGCACCGTGCGGTCACGGCGTTGCCGGGCCCCCTCGTCGCGTGCCAGGCGGCGGGCGATGCCGATGTGGCTCTGCGATACCCGGGCCGCGAAGTCCGCCTGCTCGGGGGTCAGGCCGTCGCGGCGCACCAGCAGTTCGGCGACCGCCGTCCGGGAGGGGACACCGAGGGTCACCGGCCGGCACCGCGAGCGGACGGTCACCAGCACGTCGGCCGGGCTCGGGGCGCAGAGGATCCAGACGGTGTGGGGCGGGGGCTCCTCGATGGATTTGAGCAGCACATTGGTGGTCCGCTCGGTCATGCGGTCCGCATCCTCGACGATGATGATCCGCCATTTGCCCGAGGACGGCCGGTCCTGGGCCTTGGAGATCAGCTGGCGGACATCGTCGATCTGATAGGCGACCTTCTCCGTGGCGATGAGGGCGACATCGGGGTGGATCCCGGCCATGACGGTGCGGCAGGGGCGGCACTGCCCGCACCCTCGGCCGTCGGGATCGGCCGCATCGCACTGCAGTGCGGCGGCGAAGGAACGTGCCGCGTTGGAACGCCCCGACCCCGGCGGGCCGGTGAACAGCCACGCATGCGAGGGCGCGCCGAGCGCCGCGGCCCGGCGCAACGCCTCGACGGCCTGGTCCTGACCGGGCAGGTCCGCCCAGACGCCGGGCAGCTCCTCGGTTGCACTCATGAGGAGGATCCGGCCAGTGGGGCGACAGCGGACACCGCGGCGGCGATCATGGCGGCCAGCTCCTCGACGGGGAGGGAGGCATCGAGGACCTCGTAGGCGCCCGCATCGTTGCCGGCGCGGTCCAGGAAGGCCTGGCGGATCCGCGCGTGGAAATCGTCGGGTTCGGACTCGAGGCGGTCCTCGGCCGCCTCGCCCTGGGTCCGCCGGTCCCGTCCGGCTTGCGGGTCGACGTCGAGCAGGATGGTCAGGTCCGGGCGCAGCCCGCCGGTGGCCCAGCGGTTCAGGGCCAGCACCTCCTCGGCCCCCAGGCCGCGCCCGACGCCCTGGTAGGCGACGGAGGAGTCGATGTAACGATCGCAGATGACGGTGGCTCCGCCGGCCAGGGCGGGAAGGATCAGCTGCTCGACGTGGGCGGCCCGTGCTGCGGCGAACATGAGGGCCTCGGTCCGGGCATCGACCTCGCCGTGGCCGTGGTCCAGGACCAGGGAGCGCAGCTTCTCGCCGATCGGGGTGCCCCCGGGTTCGCGGGTGCGCACGACCTCGTGGCCGTGCTCCTGCAGGTGTCCGGCCAGCAGGGCCGCCTGCGTGGACTTGCCCGCGCCGTCGCCGCCTTCGAGGACGACGAACAGGGCCCCGGGCGCGCGCTGCATTTCATTCACCCGCTAAGCCTATCGGCCCACGGCCGGTAACACGCTGTCGCGGCTTCGGGCGTGGACTGGCGCGAGGTCTACGATCTTGGCATGGCCCCATCGCACCCCCAGGATCTTGCCCCCGACACCGTCGTCGTCGCCGCCGGCCGCCCGCCGCGCGAGGTGGACGCACCGGTGAACCCGCCGATCGTGCTCTCCTCGACGTTCTTCGGCGCCGGGACCCCGGGGGCCGGGGAACGGGTCTACGGGCGGTTCTCCAACCCGACGTGGGATCCGCTCGAGGACGCGCTGGCGCAGCTGGAATCGGCAGCCCTGCCGGGGCTGGTCTACGCCTCGGGGATGGCGGCGGTGGCCTCGGCCATGTCGCTGGTGCCGCTGGGCGGGACGATCGTGGTGCCGCGGCACAGCTACAACGGGTCACTGTCGCTGGTGGCGGACCTGGAGAAGCGGGCCGGGATCACCGTGCGGCTGGCCGACGTCGAGGACACCGACGCCACCGTGGCACTGCTCGACGGCGCCGACCTGCTCTGGCTCGAAAGCCCCACCAACCCGATGCTCGAGGTCGCCGACGTCCGGGCCCTCGCCGCCGCCGCCCGCGCCGCCGGGGTGCTGTGCGTCGTGGACAACACCTTCTCCACCCCGCTGCTGCAGCGGCCGCTGGAACTCGGCGCCGACGTCGTGGTGCATTCGGCGACCAAGTACATGGGCGGGCATTCCGACGTCGTCCTCGGTGCAGTGCTCACCAGCGATGCCGACCTGCGGGCCCGGTTGCACGGCCACCGTTCGCTGCACGGGGCGATCGCCGGGCCGTTCGAGGCGTGGCTGACCCTGCGCGGGCTGCGGACCATGGCGTTGCGGGTGGAACGCTCCCAGGCCAGCGCCGGGGAGCTGGCCCGCCGCCTGTCCGCGCATCCGGCGGTGGAATCGGTGCGCTATCCGGGGCTGGAATCGGACCCCGGCCATGCGCGAGCCGCGGCCCAGATGGACGGGTTCGGGTCGATCGTGGCCATCACGGTGGCCGGGGGAGAAGCGGCGGCGGAGGCCGCGCTGGCGGCGCTGCGGCTGTGGACGCCGGCCACGAGCCTGGGCGGTGTCGAGTCGCTGGCCGAACGACGGCGGCGCCACCCGGGCGAACCGGACTCGGTGCCGGCCAACCTAATCCGGCTCAGCGTCGGGATCGAAAACGTCGAGGACCTGTGGAAGGACCTGGACGCCGCGCTGGGGACGGCACGCTAGCCCCGGATCGGGCTCCGGTCGCCTAGACTGGCGGATGTGGTTACCGCATTGTTATTCGAGATCGTCCTGTTCCGGGTCCTGAGCCTGGCGGCGCTGGTGCTCGGCCTCTGGGCCTTCATCGACGCCGTCCGCCATCCTGCACCGAACTATGCGCGCGAGAACAAGCGCACCAAGGGCTTCTGGCTGGGCATGACCGGCGTCTCCGCCGTCGTGTGCATCTTCAGCTTCCTGGGCTCCGGTGGTGCCGGGTTCCTGCAGCTGATCGCCGCGTGCATCTCCTGCGTCTACCTCGCCGACGTCCGTCCCGCCGTGGGCGGCAAGGGCTCGCCGGGGTACTACAACTACTAGGCATCCGCCCGGGCCTGCCCGCCAAGGCGCCAGCTAAAGCGCCAGCGCCCCGGACCGCGGGGCCACGCAGGCCCAGTCGACGGTGAGTTCGCCCAACCGCCACCGCGAGACCCCGTCGCGCACCGGCCACCCGTCCGCGCACAGCGTCCGGCACATGGCGATCCACCGCTGGCGCTGGCCAAAGGGCGCCAACGGGGCAGCCGCCAGCCACGCGGCATCGGCCGCCGCCAGGAAATCATGGACCCGTTCACCGGGATGGTTGCGGTGGATCAGCGCCTTGGGCAGGCGTTCGGCCACCTCGCTGGGCCGCTCGACGGCACCGAAGCGGATCGAGACGCTCAACGTCAGCGGCCCCTCGGGGGAGATGCCGACCCACGTGCTGACCCGCCCGACCTCGTCGCACGTGCCCTCGATGAGCAGCCCGCGCGGATCGAGCCGGGAGGCCAGCGCCTTCCAGATCGAGGCCACGTCGTCCTCGTTGTACTGGCGCAGCACGTTGAAGGCGCGGATGAGCAGGGGATTGCGCTCGGTGGGGATCTCGAAGCCGCCGACGCCGAAGGAGAGCCCGTCGACCTCCATCGCCTTGGCCGCGTGGACGCGTCCGGGATCGATTTCCAGTCCGACGACGGATACCGACGGGTTCACCGCGCGCAGGCGCTGGAAATATTCGACGGCGGTGCGCGGCGAGGCCCCGTAACCCAGATCGACGCAGATGGGCGGGGCACCGGTGACGTCGGGACGCAGCCGGAAGTCCTGGGTGCCGGTCATCCACCGGTCCACCCGGCGCATGCGGTTCGGGTTCGTGGTGCCGCGCGTGGGGTTGCCCACGGGACGCCCGGCCTGGTGCCGGCCGCCGAGCCGCTGAGCTTTTTGCACCACAACAGAAAATATAAGGTGGCGCCGGGCCCCTTCATGACCAGTCACGGGGGAAAGTAACGGACTTCACGCCCGATAGGATGAATTCATGACGCACACCCTGATCCTGCTCCGCCACGGGCAGAGCGAATGGAACGAAAAGAACCTCTTCACCGGCTGGTACGACGTGCCGCTGACCGAGCAGGGACGCGCCGAGGCAGTGCGCGGCGGCGAGCTGCTCACCGCCGAGGGCCTGGTCCCCGACGTGCTGCACACCTCGCTGCTCAAGCGCGCGATCATCACCGCGAACCTGGCCCTGGAGGCCGCCGACCTGTCGTGGATCCCGGTCCGCCGGGACTGGCGGCTGAACGAACGCCACTACGGTGCGCTGCAGGGCAAGGACAAGGCCCAGACGCTCGCCGAATACGGCGAGGAGCAGTTCATGCAGTGGCGCCGCTCCTACGACACCCCGCCGCCGCCGCTGGACGACGACTCCGAGTTCTCCCAGATCGGGGACCGGCGCTACGCCGACCTCGGCGACGACGCCCCGCGCACCGAATGCCTCAAGGACGTGCTCGAGCGCATGCTCCCGTACTGGGAGTCGGCGATCCGCCCGGACCTGCAGGCCGGCAAGACCGTGCTGGTCACCGCGCACGGCAACTCGCTGCGCGCCCTGGTCAAGCACCTGGACGGCATCTCCGACGAGGACATCGCCGGGCTGAACATCCCCACCGGCATCCCGCTGGTCTACGAACTGGACGAGGACTTCGCCCCGGTCACCGTCGGGGGGCGCTACCTCGACGCGGACGCCGCCGCCGACGCGATCAAGGCCGTGGCCAACCAGGGCCGCAAGTAGGCCGCAGCACCCACGAAACGGCGAGGGGCTGGCCGGCGCATCCGCGCCGGCCAGCCCCTCGCCGTTTGTCCCTAGCGTTCCGAGCTGCCGGGCTCCCACTCGCCGGTCACCAGGTAGTTGACCTTGCGGGCGACGGAGACGCCATGATCGCCGTAGCGCTCCATGTAGCGGCTGGTCAACGTGACGTCCGCGGTCCGCGGTGCGGATTCGGACCACTCGGGGGCGGCCACCAGCTTGAAGACGCTGGCATGCAGGTCGTCGATCCGGGTATTGAGCGTGACGATTTCGGCGGCGATGTCCAGGTCGCGGGTCTCCAGGAGGGTGACCAGCTTCCGGGCGATCTGCACGTCGAGGTCGGCCATTTCCGCGAAGACCGACGTGAGCGAGTCGGGGGCCACGTTGGCGGGGTAGCGCAGCCGGGCCAGCTGGGCGATGTGCCGTGCCAGGTCGCCCATCCGCTCGAGCGAGGCGCTCATCCGCAACGAGCCGACGATCATGCGCAGGTCCGAGGCCACGGGGCCCTGCAGGGCCAGCACGTCGATGGCCCGCTCATCCAACTGGTTCTGCATGAAGTCCACGCGTGCGTCGGCGGCAATCACCTCTTGGGCGAGCTCCGTATCGGCCCCGGCATACGATGCATAGGCCCGCTCCATGGCGTCGGCCACGAGGGTGGCCATCTCCGTCAGTTCCTCGCCGATCGTCTGGAGTTCGGCCTGGAAAACCTTGCGCACTGGGCGTCCTTTCATAGCTGTGTTCCCCGGCCGTTGGGCAGGGGACGGGCACTGTAGGATTCAACCTTCCCACCCCCACCTTAACCTCGGGCCGCCGCCGCGTGAACATTGGGTGAATGGCGTCCCCCAGCCCGTCATATGGGCGTTGGCCCCCGTTCGGGCCGGGCTACGCTAGAGGCGTGGATGAAGCGTTGATGATCGTGATCGCCGGCCTGGTCGGCCTGGCGCTCGGCGTCGCCGGCCTCCTCGCGTACCGCTACAGCCGGATGCAACGCGAGGCGGTCTTCGACGTCGACGAACCGACCCTGCCGGAGGGCGCAGCGGAGATCCTCTCCGTGGTCGGGCGGGCCTTCGTCGTGGTGGACGACATCGACGGCGTCGTCCGGGCCAACCCGGCGGCCTACGCCTACGGCCTGGTCCGCGGCCACACGATGGTGCACGCCGAGCTGCTGTCGCTGGCCCGCCGCGTCCGTGCCGACGGGGTCATCGAGGAGCGCCAGTTCGAGCTGCCCCTGGGTCCGCTCGGGCAGGGGACCATCGTCGTGCACGTCAGGGTCGCGCCGTTGGGCGACGAGTACATCCTGCTGCTGGCCGACGACCGCACCGAGATCACCCGTACCGAGGCCGTGCGCACCGACTTCGTCGCCAACGTCTCGCACGAGCTCAAGACCCCGGTCGGTGCCATCCAGCTGCTCTCCGAGGCCATCGACGAGGCGGCCGACGACGAGGTGGCGGTCCGCCGCTTCTCCACCCGGCTGGACAAGGAGGCCCGCCGCCTGGCCGCCCTCGTGCAGGACATCATCGAGCTCTCGCGCCTGCAGGGGACCGACATCGTGCTGGCCGGCCAGCCCGTGGACGTCAACCGCGTGATCGCCGAGGCGGTGGACCGCAACAAGCTCACCGCCGAGGGCAAGGGCATCACGATCACCGTCGGCGGGCACACCGAGGACCGGATCTTCGGGGACCGCGACCTGCTGATGACCGCCTTCCGGAACCTCATCGACAACGCCATCCGCTATTCGCCCGACGGCACCAGCGTCGGGGTCGGCGTGCGCTCGCGCGACGGGCTCGTGCAGGTCTCCGTCACCGACCAGGGCCCCGGCATCGCCCCGGAGGAACAGGAGCGCATCTTCGAGCGCTTCTACCGCGTCGACGCCGCCCGCACGCGCCAGACCGGGGGCACCGGTTTGGGCCTGAGCATCGTCAAGCACGTCATCTCCAACCACGGCGGGGAGATCACGCTGTGGTCCCAACCGGGCCAGGGTTCCACCTTCACGGTGCGCATGCCCCGCCATGAACAAGCCGACGAGCCACCCCGCGCACCGGCAGCCGCCGGCACCGGGGAGGACCGAGCCATCGAGACCGACAACGTGGACGCGCACCGCGCCACACAACAAGGAGGCCGAATTTGACCCGCATTCTGGTGGTCGAGGACGAGGAGTCGCTGAGCGACCCGCTGGAGTACCTGCTGACGAAGGAGGGCTTCGAGGTCCACGTCGTCGACAACGGGATCGACGCGATCGTCGAATTCGACCGCACCGGCGCCGACCTGGTCCTGCTGGACCTGATGCTCCCCGGCCAGCCCGGGACCGAGGTCTGCCGGCAGCTGCGCCAGCGCTCCAGCGTCCCGGTGATCATGCTGACCGCCAAGGACTCGGAGATCGACAAGGTGGTGGGCCTGGAACTCGGTGCCGACGACTACGTCACCAAGCCCTACTCCGCCCGCGAACTCGTCGCCCGCGTGCGTGCGGTCCTGCGCCGGCAGGGCGAACCGGAGGAGCTGGTCACCGCCACGGTGCAGGCCGGCCCGGTCCGCATGGACGTCGAACGGCACACCGTCAGCGTCCACGGCGAACAGGTCTCGTTTCCGCTCAAGGAGTTCGAGCTGCTCGAGATGCTCTTGCGCAACGCCGGACGGGTCCTCACCCGCGGCCAGCTGATCGACCGGGTCTGGGGATCCGACTACGTGGGGGACACCAAGACCCTCGACGTGCACGTCAAGCGCCTGCGCTCGAAGATCGAACCCGACTCCGCGGCACCGGTCCACCTCGTGACCGTGCGCGGGCTCGGCTACAAGTTCGAGGCCTGAGGCACGACGGCGGCGCACGCAAGCTGGTGCGCGAACGCAAACGGCGGCTGGATCCCGAGGGATCCAGCCGCCGTTTCGCGCGGGCGGGGCCTAGTGGCCTTCCGGCTCCAGGATCGGCGCGGTCGGCTCCAGGTGCTTGACCGTGTCCTCGTTGTAGCCGCCGGGCAGGAACGGGCGGTACGCGGGCAGGGTGCCGTCGACGACCGGCAGGGACTCGTCGACGCTGCTGGCCCCGACCTTCACCATCAGGTCGGCATGGGATCCCGGCTCGACGCCGGCGCTGGGCACCAGCGTCTTGTTGGCGTCGTCCTCGAGCTCGACCGAGGACTTCTTCGGGACCTCGACGGTCGCCGAGTTGCCGTCCACGGTCAGCTTCACCGAGACGGCCTGGTCGGTGTCGTTGATCAGGCTGCCGATGAAGCGGGCCTGCTCATCGGCCGAGTTCGTGACCAGCATCAGGTTGCGCATCTCGATGTTGGCGACGTCGAAGACGATGCCATCGGAGGCGGCGTAGTGCATCGTGGTGGCCTGCTGGTTCACCGCACTGCAACCGGTCATCCCGGCCGCCAGCAGGGCGAAGGCGGCAACAGTCGCGGTACGACGGCCGCGGAACTTCTGTGCGGTGATCACGGCACAAACTCCTCTACAAGGTTACAAGGTTCTTCTCTGGTGTTGTCGCCCCGGTGCGGACGAGTGGGTCCCGCGCCGGAGCGTAAAAGGCATCGCCCTCAGCCTAATCGGTTTCGGCCCAAAAGTATGACTCGGCGAAGCGGATGGCCGGAGGCAACCGGGGCCGGGGGAGGCCCGCCCCCGCAGGCCGGGTACACGCGCGCTAGCATCAATGGCGGAAAATGCAAGGGCGGATTATGGCCCTCCTGCCGCTAGATGGCGGGCAACGCGCCGGTAATAGAACCATATTCGTGATAAACTTGATTCCGGGAAAGGGGTTTATCCAGATGGTTTTTGAGGTTGGCGAAACGGTTGTTTACCCTCACCACGGTGCGGCGATGATCGAAGAGATCAAGATGCGGACGATCAAGGGCGAAGAGAAGATGTATCTCAAGCTCAAGGTCGCGCAGGGCGATCTGACAATCGAGGTTCCGGCAGAGAATGTGGATCTGGTCGGCGTCAGGGACGTCGTCGGCCAGGAGGGCCTGGAACATGTTTTTGACGTCCTGCGTGCCGAACTGACGGAGGAGCCGACCAACTGGTCCCGCCGTTACAAGGCAAACCTGGAGAAGCTGGCCTCCGGCGACGTCGTCAAGGTGGCAGAGGTCGTCCGCGACCTGTGGCGCCGCGACAACGACCGCGGGCTCTCGGCCGGCGAAAAGCGCATGCTCTCGAAGGCGCGCCAGATCCTCATCAGCGAATTGGCCCTGGCCAAGAAGCTGGACGAGGAGAAGGCGGAAATCGTCCTCGACGAGGTGCTCGCCTCCTAGGCAACGACGCCGCTCCGGCCATCCGGAACGGCGACCAGCCGGCCCCGCCGGCACAAGGCCCGACCACCCCAGGGTGGCCGGGCCTTTCGTCTGCCCGCCGGTAGGGTGGGAGCGTGACTGACACCGCCCCCGTCCCCCCGCGCATCGGCGTGGTCCTGGTTGCCGCCGGTTCCGGCACCCGGCTCGGCCACGGCATGCCCAAGGCGCTCGTCCCGCTGGCCGGCCGGACCCTGCTCGAACATGCGCTGCGGGGCATCATCGCCGCCGGCATCTGCACCGAACTGGTCGTCGCGCTCCCGCCCGGCGATGACCGCCTGGAGCAGGTGTGCCGCGCGGTCGGCCGGGACGCCGGACTGGCCATCGGCACCGCCGGCGGTGGCGCCGAGCGCAACGACTCCGTCCGGGCCGGTCTGGCGGCGCTGGCCCCGGTGGACCACGTGCTGGTCCACGATGCCGCACGGTGCCTGACGCCGCCCGCGGTGTTCACGCGCATCGCCGAGGCCCTCGCGGCCGGGGGCACCGCCGTCGTTCCCGGTCTTGCCGTCACCGACACGATCAAGACGGTGGACCCGCAGGCGGCGGCGGCCCGCGGCGTCCCCGACGCGGCCCTGGTCACCGGGACCCCCGACCGCTCCGGGTTGCGCGCCATCCAGACGCCCCAGGGGTTCGATGCGGCTGCCCTGTCCGCCGCGCATGCCGGAGCCGGCGGATGGAGCCGGGAGCAGGCGGTGGCCATCACCGACGACGCGGCCCTGATGGAACGCGCCGGCCACGACGTGCTGGTCGTCCCCGGCGACCCGGCGGCCGCGACCTCTGGCTGGCCGGGCTCCACTGGCCCGGGGAGCGCGGGCTCTCCGGCCACTCCGACGGCGACGCCGTCGCCCACGCCGCCTGCGATGCGCTCTTCTCCGCCGCGGGGATCGGGGACCTGGGCACCCACTTCGGGACCGGCCGGCCCGAATTCGCCGGGGCCTCCGGCGCGAGTCTGCTGGCCGAGGCCGCCCGCCTGGTGCGTGCCGCCGGATGGGAGATCGGCAACGTCGCCATCCAGTTCGTGGGGCGGCGCCCCACGTTCGGGCCCCGCCGCACGGAGGCCGACGCCGCCCTGTCCGCGGCGGCCGGCGCGCCGATCACGGTCACGGCCACGACCTCCGACGGGCTCGGCTACGAGGGCGCGGGGGAGGGCATCACCGCCTACGCCACGGCGCTGGTCTACCCGGTGTCCGATAACCTTGAGCGGTGAGCATCCGTTTCTATGACACCCAACAGGCACAGGTCCGGGACTTCGTACCCCTGACACCGGGACGCGTGGGCCTCTACTACTGCGGGGCCACCGTCCAGGGCATGCCCCACGTCGGGCACGTCCGCTCGGCCATCGCCTTCGACATCCTGGTGCGCTGGCTCGAACACCGCGGGCTGCGCGTGGATGTGGTGCGCAACGTGACCGACATCGACGACAAGATCCTGGAGAAGTCGCAGGCCTCCTTCGCGCCCGGCTTCGACGCCGCCGACCCCTACCAGCCCGCCGAGGACTGGTTCGCGCTGGCCTACCGTTTCGAGCAGGCCTTCGCCGACGCCTACGACACCCTCGGGGTGCGCCGGCCGACGTACGAGCCCCGGGCCACCGGGCACATCACCGAAATGCACGAGCTCATCGCCCGGCTCATCGACGCCGGCCACGCCTACCCGGCCACCGACGGATCCGGCGACGTCTACTTCGACGTCCGCTCCTACCCCGCCTATGGCGCCCTGACCCGCCAGCGGGTCGAGGACATGCAGGCGGCGCCCGACGCCGACCCGCGCGGCAAGCGCGATCCGCGGGACTTCGCCCTGTGGAAGGGATACAAGGACACCGATCCGGCCACCGCCTCCTGGCCCAGCCCGTGGGGCCGCGGCCGCCCCGGCTGGCACCTGGAATGCTCCGCCATGGCCGGCAAGTACCTCGGGCCCGCGTTCGACATCCACGGAGGGGGGCTGGACCTGCGTTTCCCGCACCACGAGAACGAACTCGCCCAGTCCGCCGCGGCCGGGGACGCGTTCGCCAACTTCTGGATGCACAACGGCATGGTCACCTTCGAGGGCGAGAAGATGTCCAAGTCCATCGGGAACACGATCTCTCCGGAGGAGATGCTCGACGCCGCCCCGGCCCGGGTGGTGCGCTACTTCCTCGGGCAGGCCCACTACAGGTCCCAGCTGGACTACAAGCCGAGCTCGCTGCAGGAGGCCGCGGCCGCCGTCGAGCGCATCGACACGTTCATCTCCCACGCCCTGCAGCGCATCCACGCGGTCGCGCCGGGCGGGGACTTCGAGCTCGACATGGCCCACTTCGAGGTCACCGCCGACTTCGCCGCCGCGATGGACGACGACCTGAACGTCCCGCAGGCCCTCGCCGCCCTGCACGAGACCGTGCGCCGCGGCAACAAGGCGCTGGCCGCCGGCCAGCTGGAGGCCGCCGACGAGGCGCTGCAGCAGGTGTTGGCCATGACCTCGACGCTGGGGCTGGACGACGCGGGCACGGGGGGCGGCGACGCCGGATCGCCGGCCCGGCAGGAGGCGTTGGACACGCTCGTGCAGGCCCAGCTGGCCGAACGCATCGAGGCCCGGACCGCCCGGGACTGGGCGCGGGCCGACCGGATCCGCGACACCCTGGCCGCCGCCGGGATCGTCGTGGAGGACGCCGCCGACGGCGCCCGCTGGTCGCTTAAATAGCCGCCCGTCCGGAATATACCGTTCCACCTGTAAAATAGGGGGTTGCCGGGCATCGCGACCGCGCGGACCCGACCCCACCAACATCAAGGATTCCATCCCATGGCAGCACCCAAGCGTCACGGCGGCGCACCGAAGAAGAAGAAGGGCCCCACCGTCGGCACCGGTGGCCACGGCCGCAAGGCGCTCGAGGGCAAGGGCCCCACGCCCAAGGCCGAGGAGCGGACCTACCACAAGGCCTACCGGAGCAAGCAGCTGGCCGAACGCGCCGCCGCCAAGCCCGGTGCCGCCCGCCAGCGCCCCGCAGGCCGCAGCGGCCGCAGCAAGAACGCCGAGGAGATGGTGACCGGACGCAACTCGGTCCTGGAGGCCCTGCGCGCCGACATCCCCGCCAAGGCCCTCTACATGGCCATCCGCATCGACGTCGACGACCGTGTGCGCGAGGTCCTCAAGCTCGCCGCCGACCGCGGCCTGCCCGTCATGGAAACCGGCAAGCCCGAGCTGGACCGCATGACCGACGAGGCCATCCACCAGGGCCTGGCCCTGCAGGTCCCGCCCTACGACTACCCGGACGCCCTGGAAACGGTGGAGCAGACGCTGGAGAAGGCCGCCAAGGCCCACATCCCCAACGCCCCGCTGTTCATCGCCCTCGACGGCATCACCGACCCGCGCAACCTCGGGGCCATCATCCGCTCGGCCTCGGCCTTCGGCGCGCACGCGGTGATCGTGCCCGAACGCCGCTCCGTGGGCATGACCGCCTCGGCCTGGAAGACCAGTGCCGGCGCCGCGGCCCGCGTGCCGGTGGCCCGCGCCACGAACCTGACGAGCACGCTGAAGTCCATGAAGCAGGCCGGCGTGTATGTCATCGGGCTCGACGGCGACGGCGACATCGGCCTGACCGGGCTGCCGCTGGCCACCGATCCGCTGTGCATCGTGGTCGGTTCCGAGGGCAAGGGTCTCTCGCGCCTGGTGCGCGAGAACTGCGACCAGATCGTCTCCATCCCCATCGAATCGGCCATGGAATCGCTCAACGCCTCGATGGCCGTGGGCATCACCCTCTACGAGGTGTCCCGCCTCCGGGCCGAATAGGACGCGTGCGCCAGTGAAGAAGCCCGCTGACGCCGTGCTCGCCGTGCCCGAAACAGCCGAGAGCCCGTCCGCCGTCGTGCCCTCCGGGATCTCGGCGCCCGCCGCCGCGCCCGGGGAGGGGGAAGCACGGGACGTGGTCAACGTCTCGGTGTTCGCCCCGGACCTGGCCGCCGTCGACGTGCACTACACCGATCCGGCGGGCCGCCGGGCGGTGGCCGCGTTGTCCGCCGAAGCCACCGGCACCCACCACGGCCTCGTCGCCGCACTGCGCCCCGGCGCCAGCTACGCGTTCTGGGCGCGCGGCGCCGACCTGCCCGACGACGGCCAGCTGCTGCTGGATCCCTTCGCCCGTGCCATCATCCGGGACGACGGCGGGGCCTACTGGGGCGTGCACGTCACCGAGGACTTCGACTGGGGCGGGGACGCCGCCCCGGCCATCCCGTGGCGGGACACCGTCATCTACGAGGCCCACGTGCGCGGCCAGTCCATGCTGCACCCCGACGTGCCGGAAGAACTGCGCGGCAGCTATGCCGGCATGGCCCACCCCGCCATGATCGAGCACCTGCTCGGCCTCGGCATCACCGCGGTCCAGCTGCTGCCCATCCACTTCCACCTCGACGAACCCCACCTGCAGGACCTCGGGCTGCCCAACTACTGGGGCTACAACACGCTGGGCTTCTTCGCCCCGCACACCGGCTACGCCAGCGCCGCGGCCCGCGCGGCCGGCCCGCAGGCCGTGCGGGACGAGCTCAAGGGCATGGTCCGGCTGCTGCACCAGGCCGGGATCGAGGTCATCCTCGATGTCGTCTACAACCACACCGCCGAGGGCGGGCAGGACCAGAAGACGTACTCGTGGCGCGGACTCGGCGACACCGCCTACTACCGGCACGACGACGCCGGGAACTACCTGGACACCACCGGGTGCGGCAACACGCTGGACTTCTCCTCCCCGCCGGTGGTCGAGCTGGCCCTGGAATCGCTGCGCCACTGGGTGCTGGACTACCACGTGGACGGTTTCCGGTTCGACCTGGCCGTGACCCTGGCCCGCGACGAGGACAACCGGTTCACCCCGCGCCACCCGTTCCTGGCGGCGATCGCCGCCGACCCGGTCCTCTCGCACGTGAAGATGATCACCGAACCCTGGGACCTGGGCCCCGACGGGTGGCAGACCGGACGGTTCCCGCAGGGGTTCGCCGACTGGAACGACGGCTTCCGCGACACGGTCCGCGACTTCTGGGTCGCCGGCCGCGGCGCCCTCGTCGGCGGCGGGGAAGCCCCCAACGTGGCCCGGCTGGCCAGCGTCCTGGCCGGCTCGCGAGAGACGTTTGCCGCCTCGGGCCGCGGCCCGCTGGCCTCGGTGAACCTGGTGACCGCACACGACGGTTTCACCCTGCGCGACCTGGTGAGCCACCACCGCAAGCACAACCAGGACAACGGCGAGTCGAACCGCGACGGCGCCGAGCACAACCTCAGCTACAACCACGGCGTCGAGGGCGCCAGCGGGGACGAGGCCGTCACCGCGGCGCGGCTGCAAACCGCCTCCAACGCGATGGGGACCCTGCTGCTCTCGCTCGGCGTGCCGATGATCACCGCCGGCGACGAGTTCGGCAAGACCCAGCGCGGCAACAACAACGCCTACTGCCAGGACAACGAGCTCTCCTGGCTGGACTGGACGCCCGACGGGTTTGGACGCGCCATGCTGCGGCGCACCCGGGCCTTTGCCCGGATCCGGCGCGAATTCCTGCAGCACCAGCCGTTCGTCTACCCGACGATCGCCGAGAGCTCCTACCTGCTGTGGTTCAACGCCGAGGGCGAGCCCATGCGGCAGGACGAATGGACCGACGGCCGGAACCGGCTGGTGCAGCTGCTGCTCGGCTCCACCTCCGGAAGCATCGACGGGCTCGTCGTGTTCAACGGCAACCTCGAGGACCGCAGGATCCGGATGCCCGACGCCGACTCCCTGCAGGACTTCCGCCGCAAGGACGCCGCCTCGACCCGCTTCGAGCTGCGCTACGGCACCGGCGCACGCAGCCCGCTGCGCCAGGGCGCCCTGGTCGGCGCCGGCGAACTGGACATCGCCGAGGGCAGCTCCATCACGGTCTACCGCTGCGATGCCCCCGGGCTCCTCATCCGGCCGTAGCCTCCTCCGCGGCCACTGCGGCTATCCGGCGGCGGTGACCAGGCCCAGCTCCGCCGCGGAGGCCAGCATCGGGTGCGCCGGGAGGACGCGCACCCCGTAGCCGAAGGCGCCGGGGCGTTCGAGCTGGAGTTCCCCGTGGAAGAGGAACCGCCCGTTCCCGAGGTCCTCGGCGAGCTGCAGCGGATGGACCGAGGTGTCCTCGAGCTCGTCGCTGTCCCCGACGGTGCCCTGGACCGCCTCGACGCGGACCTCGTCGGGGGAGAGGCCTCCCAACCGGATGTAGGTGCTGACCCGGAACGTGTCGCCGATGCTCGGTTCCGCCTCGATGTCGAGTGAATCGACATGTTCGACGGCGATGCCCGGCCAGGCGGTGACCACGCGTTCGCGGAACGCCGCCGCCTCGCGGGCCCCGGTGAAGCCCGCCGTCGACGCCTCGTGGCCGGCGTGTGCCGCCGGCACGTACAGGGTGTTGACGTAGTCGCGCACCATCCGGGCGGCCGAGACCTGCGGGCCGAGGACCGCCAGGGTGTGCCGGATCATCGACAGCCATTGGCGGGGCACCCCGTCGTCGGCGCGGGTCGACGGCCCGGCGGCCCCGGAGGACTGGTCGTCCTCCTGGCCGTAGAAGCGCGGGGCGACCGTGTTCTCGATGAGCGCGTAGAGCGCGGCGGCCTCCAGGGAGTCGCGTTCCTCCGGCGAGGCCCCCTGGGGTGCCGTGGGGATCGCCCAGCCGTTGCCGCCGTCGTACATCTCATCCCACCAGCCATCGAGGACCGAGAGGTTCAGCGCACCGTTCAGCGCGGCCTTCATGCCGGAGGTCCCGCAGGCCTCGAGCGGACGCAGCGGGTTGTTCAGCCAGACGTCGCAGCCCGGGAAGAGGGTGCGGGCCATGGCCATGTCGTAGTTGGGCAAGAAGACGATCCGGTGGCGGACCTCGGGGTCGTCGGTGAAGTGGACGAGGTCCTGGATCATCCGCTTGCCGGCCTCGTCGGCGGGGTGCGACTTGCCGGCGATGACCAGTTGGATGGGACGGGTGGGGTGCAGCAGGGCCGCCTTGAGCCGCACGGGGTCGCGCAGCATCAGGGTCAGGCGCTTGTAGGTGGGCACCCGTCGGGCGAAGCCGATGGTCAGCACGTCGGGATCCAGCACCGTGTCGGTCCAGCCCAGCTCGGCCTCGCCGGCGCCGCGACGCTTCCAGGAGGAGCGCAACCGTGACCTGACGTCGTCGATGAGCTGGACGCGCAGCTCGCGGCGCAACGCCCACAGCTGTGCATCGTCCCCGGATCCGGCGTCGTTGAAGGCGGTGACCCGGGGGTCGACCCAGGTGGCTTCGTGCACGCCGTTGGTGATTGAGCCGATCGGCACCTCGGCGGCGTCGAAGCCCGGGTAGAGGCCGGCGAACATGCCGCGCGAGACCTCGCCGTGCAACTGCGAGACGCCGTTGGCGCGCTGGGCCAGCCGCAGGCCCATGGCCGCCATGTTGAACGTGCCCTCGTTGCCGTCCAGCGGCACCTCGTTGCCCAGCGCCAACACCGCGTCGGTGGGCACCCCGGGGGCGAGGCCGGCGTCGAGGAAGTGGGCGATCTGCGCGGCGTCGAACCGGTCGATCCCGGCGGGGACCGGGGTGTGGGTGGTGAACACGGTCCCGGCGCGCACGGCGGCCAGCGCGGTGGCGAAATCCAGCCCGCCGTCCATGAGCTCGCGGATGCGCTCGATCCCCAGGAACCCGGCGTGGCCCTCGTTGGTGTGGAAGACCTCGGGCGCCGGGGTGCCGGAGAGCCGGGCGTGGACGCGCAGCGCCTTCACCCCGCCCATGCCCAGCAGCAGCTCCTGCTGCAACCGGTGGTCCCCGCCGCCGCCGTAGAGCCGGTCGGTGATGGAGCGGGCGGCGTCGTCGTTGGCCGGGATGTTCGAATCCAGCAGCAGCAGCGGCACGCGTCCGACGTCGGCGCGCCAGATGTGCGCGTGCAGTTCCCGGCCGGCGGGCAGCGACAGCGTCACGGTGGCGATGGAGCCGTCGTCTTCGCGCAGCAGCGTCAGCGGCAGCCCATGCGGATCCAACACGGGGTAGGTCTCCTGCTGCCAGGCGTCGCGGGAGAGCGACTGCTTGAAGTAGCCGGCCTGGTAGAGCAGCCCCACGGCCACCAGCGGCACCCCGAGGTCGCTGGCCGCCTTGAGGTGGTCGCCGGCCAGGATGCCCAGGCCGCCCGAATACTGCGGCAGGGCCGCGGTGATCCCGTATTCGGGGGAGAAGTAGGCGATGGAGGCCGGTGGGGTGCCGTCGAGCTGCTGGTACCAGCGCGGTGCTGCCAGGTAGTCCTCCAGGTCGGCAGCGAGCGAGCCGATGCGCCGGACCAGCTCGGCGTCCCCTGCCAGTTCGAGCAGGCGGGAACGGTCGAAGCGCCCGAGCAGGGCGACGGGGTCCCCGCGCACGGCTTCCCAGCCGTCGGGGTCCAGGTCGCGGAACAATTCGGCGGTACTCCGATGCCAGGACCAGCGCAGGTTCGAGGCCAGGGGCCCCAGACCGGCGATGTTCTCGGGGAGGACGGTGCGGACGGTAAAACGTCGAATGGCCTTCACCCGTCCGACGCTAGCCTAGAAACCCCGTCGTGTGGGGTTGATGAAGCGTGAATTCCGTCTTTGCGGGGTCACGGTTCGGTCCCATCGCCGAAATCCTTGGCTTTTACGCCCCGGACTGGTTAGCGTCTATTGCGTGAGCACCCGGCGCAAGGCCAGATTCGGCCGCATTCCCGTCACCGACGTCTTCCCTGTCATCGAGGGAGGGCGTTTCCCCGCCAAGGCAGTCGCCGGACAGGACGTCCTGATCCGGGCGACCGCGTTCCGCGAGGGCCACGACGCGCTGGCCGCCGAAGCGGTGCTCTACGATCCCGACGGCGTCGAACGCCAACGCGTGCGCATGCGTCCGGGCCGGCCCGGCCTGGACGAATGGCTGGGCACCCTCCGCCCCGCCACCGAGGGCGACTGGACCTTCGAGGTCGAGGCCTGGGACGATCCGATCGGCACCTGGCTGCACGACGCCGGCATCAAGGTCGCCGCGGGCATCGACACCGAGCTGATGCTCACCGAGGGGACGCTGCTCTTCCGCGAGGCCGCCACCGCATCGCCGGAACCGGCGGCCCTCGACGCCGCGGCCACCACGCTGGCCGACACCTCGCTGCCGGCCGATACGCGGATGGCCGCCGCATCCTCTGCCGCCGTGGCGGCCGAACTGTCCCTGCGGCCGCTGCGCCGCATGGTCACCGGCAGCGGGCGCTTCCCGTTGCTGGTCGAACGCGAACTCGCCGGCCGGGGCGCCTGGTACGAGTTCTTCCCCCGGTCCGAGGGGGCCACCTTCGACCCGGAGACCGGAGCGTATGCCTCCGGCACCTTCGCCACGGCGGCCGAACGGCTGGAATCGGTGGCGGACATGGGCTTCGACGTCATCTACCTGCCGCCGATCCACCCGATCGGCCGGACCTTCCGCAAGGGCCCGAACAACACCCTGGTGGCCGGCGAACACGATCCCGGTTCGCCCTGGGCCATCGGCTCGGCCGCCGGCGGTCACGACGCCATCCATCCCGACCTGGGCACCGAGGCCGACTTCGCCGCGTTCGTGGACCGCGCCCGCAACCTGGGCCTCGAGGTGGCGCTGGACCTGGCCCTGCAGGCCTCCCCGGACCACCCGTGGGTGTCCGAACATCCCGAGTGGTTCACCACCCGGGCCGACGGGACGATCGCCTACGCCGAGAACCCGCCGAAGAAGTACCAGGACATCTACCCGCTGAACTTCGACAACGACCCGCAGGGGCTCAGCGCCGAGGTCCTGCGCATCGTCACCCTGTGGATCGAGCGCGGCGTGCGGATCTTCCGCGTCGACAACCCGCACACCAAACCCGTGGGGTTCTGGGAATGGCTCATCGCGCAGGTCCAGGAGCAGCACCCCGGCACCGTGTTCCTGGCCGAGGCGTTCACCCGTCCGGCCATGATGCACGCCCTGGGCCGCGCCGGCTTCCAGCAGTCCTACACGTACTTCACCTGGCGGAACACCAAGGAGGAGCTGGAGGAGTACTTCACCGAGGTCTCCCGCGAGACCTCGGCGTACTTCCGGCCGAACTTCTTCGTCAACACCCCGGACATCCTCACCGAATACCTGCAGTTCGGCGGGCCGGCGGCCTTCAGGATCCGTGCCGCACTGGCAGCCACCGCGTCGCCGTTGTGGGGGGTCTATGCCGGATTCGAGCTCTACGAGCACGTGGCCCGTCCCGGGGCCGAGGAGTACATCGACAACGAGAAGTTCCAGTACAAGGTCCGCGACTTCGACACCGCCGAGGCGGAGGGCCGGTCGCTGGCGCCCTACCTGCGCCGCCTGAACGCGATCCGCGCCGACCATCCGGCACTGGGTGAACTGCAGAACCTCGTGGTGCACCCCACCAGCGACGATGCGACGATCGCCTACTCGAAGTCCCGCCACACGGAGGCCGAGAGCATCCCGGCGCCCGGCGCCGCCGCGGCCCGGCCCGAGGGGGCGGCCGGGCCGGTCGGCACGCGGCCGGCCGGGCAGGCGATCGACACGCTGATCATCATCGTGAACACCGACCCGCACGGGGCGCGGGAAGCCACGGTCAGCCTGGATCTGGACGCGCTGGACCTGCGGCCCCAGGACCTCGATGCCGAGGGCCGCTTCACGGTCGACGACCTGGTCACGGGCCAGAGCTGGCAGTGGGGCGAACACAACTACGTCCGCCTCGACCCGCACCTCGAGCCCGCCCATATCCTGCATATCCGCCGGGGAACCTGATGGCCAACCCGTTCCAGCTCAACGTGCCGGGTCTGACCCATGACCCGCAGTGGCACCGCAAGTCGGTGTTCTACGAAGTGCTGGTCCGGGCCTTTTCCGATGGGAACGGCGATGGCAGCGGTGACATCGCCGGGCTGATCGACAAGCTGGACTACCTGCAGTGGCTCGGCATCGACTGCCTCTGGGTCCCGCCGTTCTTCAAGTCGCCGCTGCGCGACGGCGGCTACGACATCTCCGACTACTACGACGTGCTCGATGAATTCGGCACGATCGGGGACTTCCGGCGTCTGGTGGCCGAGGCCCATGAACGTGGCCTGCGCATCATCATCGACCTGCCGATGAACCACACCTCGGACGAGCATCCGTGGTTCCAGGCCTCCCGCCGCGAACCCAACGGCGAATACGGCGACTTCTACGTCTGGTCGGACAGCGACGAGAAGTACTCCGATGCACGCATCATCTTCGTGGACACCGAGGAATCGAACTGGACCTTCGATCCCGTCCGGCGGCAGTTCTACTGGCACCGCTTCTTCAGCCACCAGCCCGACCTGAACTTCGAGAACCCCCACGTGCACGAGGCCATGTTCGACGTCGTGCGCTACTGGCTGGACCTCGGCGTCGACGGGTTCCGGGCCGACGCCATCCCCTACCTGTTCGAGGAGGAGGGCACCAACTGCGAGAACCTCCCGCCGACCCACGACTTCCTGCGCCGGCTCCGCGTGCTGGTCGACGCCGAATACCCGGGCCGGGTCATCATCGCGGAGGCCAACCAGCCCCCACAGGAGGTCGTCGAGTACTTCGGCACGGCGGAGGAACCCGAATGCCACATGTGCTTCCACTTCCCGATCATGCCCCGGCTCTTCTTCGCGCTCCGGGACCAGCTGGCCGCCCCGGTCATCGAGGCCATGGAGCAGACCCCCGACATCCCGGCCGGAACCCAGTGGGGCACCTTCCTGCGCAACCACGACGAACTGTCCCTGGAAATGGTCACGCCCGAAGAGCGCGAGGCCATGCTCGGCTGGTATGCCCCGGATTCGCGCATGCGCGCCAACGTCGGCATCCGGCGCCGCCTGACCCCGCTGCTGGACAACTCCCGGTCCGAAATCGAGCTCATCCACGCCCTCCTGTTCGCCCTGCCGGGCAGCCCGTTCCTGTACTACGGCGACGAGATCGGCATGGGGGACAACATCTGGCTCGATGACCGCGATGCCTCGCGGACCCCGATGCAGTGGAATCCCGACCGCAACGCCGGCTTCTCCGCAGCGGACCCCGGCCAGCTCTACCTGCCCGTCGTGCAGTCGCTGGTCTACGGGTACACGAGCATCAACGTCGAGCAGCAGCTCAACCACAGCGGTTCGGTGCTGCACTGGGTCCGGCAGATCCTGGGGGTGCGGCGCGAACACCCGGTCTTCGGGCTCGGCACCTATCGCAACGTCCACGCGAGCTCCCCGAGCGTGCTGGCGTTCCTGCGGGGGACCGACCCTGCCGGGACCCCTACCGGCGGGCGGCGCGACACGCGTACCCCGGCCGGGCCGTACGACGGGGAAACCACTGAAGGCGAAACGCTCTTGTGCGTCTACAACCTGTCCCAGCATCCCGTCGCCACCGAACTCGACCTGTCCCCATATGCCGGCCGCGGCCTGCGGGACATCTTCGGCGGCAGCATCTTCCCCCCGGTTTCCGAAAACGGACGCCTGTCGATCACCCTCGGATCCCAGGGGTTCTACTGGTTGAGGCTGCGTTCGGCGCGGTCCGACGTCACTGCAGCAGCCACCACGACCCTTCCGGTCGTCGACCCCTTGGATGTGCGCCGATGAACAACGACACCGTCATCACCCGAGTACTCGCCGATTGGCTGGGCGCCCAGAGATGGTGCCCGGCCCCGGCGGGCACCTTCGACGTCTCGGTCGCCGGTACCCTCCCCCTCGCGCATCCGGACCCGGAGGTGGTCCTGCTCAGTCTCCTGCTGGCCATCGAGCCCCGCGTCGCCGCCAATGAGGCGACAAGTCGACCAGACGAGAAATCCCCTGCCAGCGAAGCGGTCGTGGTCCAGGTGCCGCTGTCCCTGCGCAGGAAGCCGTCCGAGGCGGCCGGGTTGCCCCTGGGCGCGATGGACGCAGCGACGGTGGGATCCCTTGCGGCGGGCGCGGGGGCACCCGTGGCTGCCGGGGAAGGCGATTGGCTGGCCTATGACGGAACCCAGGACCCCGAATTCGTCGACGCCTGGGCGGTCATGATGGCCTTGCCGTCCGCCGAACCCGGTTCCATGCGGGTCCTGCAGGGCGAGCAGTCCAACACCTCGGTGGTCCTCGACGTGGCGGAGGGCCCGGCCATCATCAAGTTCTTCCGCGTTCCCCTGCCCGGCGCGAACCCCGACGTCGAGCTGGGAACCCTGCTCTCCGATGCCGGATCCCGTGAGGTCCCGCGGTCGATGGGCAGCCTGGACGGGCAGTGGAGCGCCGGCGGCCGGCAGGTCACCGGCACGCTCTCGGTCGTGCGCGAATTCCTCCCCGGATCCGTCGACGCGTGGCGCACCGCCAGCACGGCGGCCATCGAGAACCGGGACTTCACCGCCGAAGCCACCGAGCTCGGCCGGGTCGTGGCCCGCCTGCACCACAACCTGCGGTCCGTCGCCCCGACGGCCGAGGCCACCGCCGAACAGACGCGCCGGTTCGTCGAGTCCTTGCGGGGACGCCTGGTCTGGGGCTGGGAGCGTGCCGCGCCCGAGGACGGGGCGCTGGCGGATGCCTTCAGCGAGGTCCTGGAATCGCTCGGGGCCCTGGGCCGGCTGCCCCTGCTCCAACGCATCCATGGCGACCTGCACCTGGGCCAGATCCTCCAGGTGGGGGAGCGCGGCTGGGTGGTCCTGGACTTCGAGGGCGAGCCACTGCGCACGGCCGACGACCGCGGCGGAGACGACGTGGCGCTGCGTGACGTCGTGGGCATGCTGCGTTCGTTCGACTACGCCGCGGGATTGGCCACCCGCTCCGGCGTCCCCGGCGCCGCGGCATCCGCGGTGCAAGCCGGCGCTGCCGCAGCCACGGCCCGCCAGGAAGCGGCCCGCCAATGGTCGGCCAGGACGCGGAAGGCCTTCCTGTCGGGGTACCGTGAGGAATCGGGCGAGGCCATCGACATCCAGTCGCCGCTCTTTCTGGCCCTGTGGCTGGACAAAGCCCTCTACGAAGTCGTGTACGAACAACAAAACCGGCCGTCCTGGGAACAGGTTCCGGCATCGGCGGTCCAGGAGGTCCTCTCAGCCATGCAGAACCCATCCGACGCACCCCGGGAAAACCGTCCCGGGACCGAAGCCCCCACCCGTTCGTCCGGAACGTCGGCCACGGCCCGTCCCGTGGCCGCAGACGTGATCGCCGCCGTGGCGGAGGGCAGGTACCACGCCCCCCACGGTGTCCTCGGGGCCCACATCGGAGACGACGGGGCGGTCACGGTGCGCACCCTGCGCAAACTGGCCCGCAGCGTCACGCTCGTCACGGAAACCGGCCGCTTCGACATGGCCCATGAGCACGACGGCGTCTGGGTCGCCGTGATACCCACTCCTGCCGGTCGGGAAGGAACCGTCCCCGACTACCGCCTCGAGGTTGCCTACGGCGATGGGGCCCCGTCGCTGGCCGACGACCCCTACCACTACCTGCCCACCCTGGGGGAGGTGGACCTCCACCTCATCGGGGAGGGCCGGCACGAACACTTGTGGGAAGTCATGGGGGCCAGGGTTCGCAGGTACCACACCTCCATGGGAACCTGCGAGGGCACCAGCTTCGCCGTGTGGGCCCCCAACGCCCGGGCGGCCCGGGTGATCGGGGACTTCAACGGCTGGGACGGAACCGCCAGCGCCATGCGGTCCCTCGGGCGCTCGGGGGTGTGGGAACTGTTCATGCCCGGCGTCGGAGCCGGTGCCGTCTACAAGTTCGAGTTCCTCGGCGAGGACGGCCAATGGCACCAGAAGGCCGACCCGATGGCCCGACACACCGAAGTCCCGCCGCTGACCGGCTCCGTCGTGGTGGAATCCTCCTACGGGTTCCAGGACCGGGAATGGATGGCGTCCCGGGCCGAACGGGATCCGCACTCGGGTCCCATGAGCGTCTACGAGGTCCACCTCGGATCCTGGCGGCCCGGCCTGGACTACCGGCAGATGGCGGACCAGCTCAGCGAGTACGTGTCGTGGCAGGGATTCACCCATGTGGAACTGATGCCCGTGGCCGAACACCCGTTCGGCGGTTCCTGGGGCTACCAGGTCACCTCCTACTACGCCCCGACCTCCCGATTCGGGCATCCGGACGACTTCCGCTACCTCGTGGACCGTCTCCACCAGGCCGGGATCGGCGTCATCATGGACTGGGTCCCCGCCCATTTCCCGAAGGACGAGTGGGCCCTCGCGAAACTCGACGGGCAGGCGCTCTACGAGCACCCGGACCCCCGCCGTGGAGAACACCCCGACTGGGGCACCCTGGTCTTCGACTTCGGTCGCCACGAGGTGCGCAACTTCCTCGTTTCCAACGCCCTGTACTGGATGGGCGAATTCCACATCGACGCCCTGCGGGTCGATGCCGTGGCTTCCATGCTCTACCTCGACTATTCGCGTGAAGACGGCGGATGGGAACCGAACATCCATGGTGGCCGGGAGAACCTGGAGGCCATCGGCTTCCTGCAGGAACTCAACGCCACGGCCTACCGGGTCAACCCCGGCATCGCCATGATCGCGGAGGAGTCCACGGCGTTCCCCGGGGTCACCGCGCCCACCAGTGGCGGTGGACTGGGTTTCGGCCTGAAATGGAACATGGGCTGGATGCACGACTCCCTCGAGTACATGTCTGAGGACCCCATCCACCGGTCCTACCACCACCACAAGATCACCTTTTCGATGGTCTACGCGTACACGGAGAACTTCCTGCTGCCCATCAGCCACGACGAGGTAGTCCATGGCAAGGGGTCTCTGCTGCGCCGCATGCCGGGGGACCGCTGGCGCCAACTGGCACAGGTCAGGGCCTACCTGGCGTTCCAATGGGCCCACCCCGGCAAGCAGCTGATTTTCATGGGAACCGAATTCGCCCAGGAGGGGGAGTGGAGCGAACAGCACGGCCTCGACTGGTGGGTGGCGGATACCCACCAGCACCGTGGCGTCCAACTGGCCGTCCGCGCGCTCAACGGGATATACCGTGAGCTCCCGGCGCTGTGGGAACTGGACAACGACCCCGCGGGCTTCAGCTGGATCAACGACCACGAATCAGCCGGCAACACGCTGAGCTTCATCCGCCGCGACGGGAGCGGCAACGAGCTGGTGTGCGTTGCCAACTTCTCCGGTGAACCGCATCGCGGCTACAGGCTGGGGCTGCCGGCCGCCGGTGCCTGGACCGAGGTGCTGAACACCGACGACACCGAATTCGGTGGATCCGGTGTCGCGACTGCGGGAACCATCACCGCCGACGGGCCATCCCACGATGGGCAGCCCAGCTCGGCCGTCGTGGACCTGCCGCCGCTGGGCGTGATCTACCTGGTTCCCGGGGCGCGGAGCTGAAGTTGTCGCCGACGACAGCGGCCCTGCGGACCGCGCCGATCCACGGGTGGCGCAGCACACAACGGGATCGGGCGGCCTTGCACCCATCAAGGCGCCGCTCGGGTGCGCCCCTCGCCCCGGAATGACGGGGATTTTGGCCAAGGTTCACCCGAAGGGCATCGCGATTTGGCGAAGTCGCCCGGATGTGGGTATAGTTATTTCCCGCGCCGGTCGCCAATAAAACTTCTCCACGGGGAAGCCAACGGGACGGCGCAGACTTCCGAAAAGCAAGGAAAACGGTCGATTTGACCGAGACCAAGCCAAC
>JAFEMX010000018.1 GCA_016892645.1 Micrococcaceae bacterium RIT 802 | reverse complement strand
GGCGCCGAAGACCACCAGCAGTGAACCGAGGAAGACGATCAGGAACATGGCGGAGGGCGGGGGCAGCCGTCGAACCGTCCGGTCCGCGTCCATGGTCTTCCTCGTTCCTGTGAAGCAGTTGGTTCGGAATCTACCAGCACCGGCCGCCCGGCGGGAGGGGTCCGGCGACGCCGATGGTGGAGAAACCATGGCCCGGGTGACGTGCCGGTTCACCGAGTCGGGGAGCCGGGGTGGTGGCCGTTATCCTTGGGTGGTGACTCCTGAAGAACTCTCCCTCGCCATTTCCGCCTGCCTGCGCGACGCCGTCGCAGCCGGTGAATTCACCGTCGATGTCCCCGACGAGGTGCGGGTGGAGCGACCCAAGAGCCGCGAGCACGGCGACTGGGCGACGAACATCGCCCTGCAGCTGGGCAAGAAGGCCGGCATGAACCCGCGCGAGTTCGCCACCGTGCTGCGCGGACGCCTCGTGGAGATCCCCGGGGTCACCGCCGTGGACATCGCCGGGCCCGGCTTCCTGAACATCACCGTCGACGCCGCCGCCGCCGGCGGGCTGGCGAAGGCCATCGTCGAGGCCGGGGCGTCCTACGGCTCCGGAACGGTCATGGCCGGGCACCGCATCAACCTCGAATTCGTCTCCGCCAACCCGACCGGGCCCATCCACCTCGGCGGCACCCGCTGGGCGGCGGTCGGCGACTCGCTGGCCCGGATCTTCCAGAGCCAGGGGGCCGAGGTCACCCGGGAGTACTACTTCAACGACCACGGCGCGCAGATCGACCGGTTCGCGCGCTCCCTGCTGGCCAGCGCGCAGGGCGAGCCGACCCCCGAAGACGGCTACGCGGGACAGTACATCGACGACATCGCGGCCCGGGTCGTGGCCATCGAGCCGGACATCCTGCAGGCCAAGGATCCGCAGGAGCGCTTCCGCGCCATCGGCGTCGACATGATGTTCGGGGAGATCAAGGCCTCGCTGCACGACTTCGGCGTCGACTTCGACGTGTTCTTCCACGAGGACTCGCTGCACCGGGACGGGTCGGTCGAGCAGCTGCTCGAACGGCTCAAGACCTCCGACAGCCTCTACTTCGCCGATGGCGCCTGGTGGCTGCGCTCCACCGACCACGGCGACGACAAGGACCGCGTGGTCATCAAATCCGATGGCAACGCGGCCTACATCGCCGGGGACATCGCCTACATCCAGGACAAGCGCTCCCGCGGGTTCGACCTGAACATCTACATGCTCGGTGCCGACCACCACGGCTACGTCGCCCGCCTGAAGGCCGCGGCCGCCGCGCTGGGGCACGACCCGGACTGCGTCGAGGTCATGATCGGGCAGATGGTCAACCTGGTGCGCGACGGCAAGCCCGTGCGGATGTCCAAACGCGCCGGCACGGTCGTCACGCTCGAGGACCTGGTCGACGCCGTGGGCGTGGACGCGGCCCGCTATGCCCTGACCCGCTACTCCTCGGACTCGAACATCGACATCGACCTGGACCTGCTGGTGCAGAAGACCAACGACAACCCGGTCTTCTACGTGCAGTACGCCCACGCCCGTTCCCGGGCCGCCGCCCGCAATGCCGAGGCCGCCGGCGTCGACCGCAGCGCCTTCGACGCCGCCCTGCTCACGCATGCCACCGAGAACGAACTGCTCGCCGTGTTGGCCCAGTTCCCGCACCATCTCGCCGGCGCCGCCGAACACCGTGAACCGCACCGCGTGGCCCGGTACCTGGAGTCCCTGGCCGGGGCCTACCACCGCTGGTACGGGGCCACCCGCATCACGCCCCTGTCGGAGGCGCCGGTGGAGGACGTCAACCGCACCCGCCTGTGGCTCAACGATGCCACCACCCAGGTCCTGGCCAACGGGCTGGACCTGCTGGGCGTCTCGGCACCGGAGAAGATGTAGCCATGGCCGCCTCCGCCCTGGCCCCCGGCTGGTTGTCCTACCCCGACGACGCCAACGCGCTGCGCCCGGTGCAGTGGGCCGCCGGTGTCGCGCGCGCCGCCGACGGCGAACTGGCCGTGCAGGGACTGCGCGTGAGCGACCTGGCCCGCGAGCACGGCACCCCGCTGTTCGTGTTGGACGAGGACGATTTCCGCTCCCGCGCCGCCGGCTTCCGCGACGCGTTCAACGCCGCCTTCGCCGGGTTGTGCGGGGGAGTGGACGTCTACTACGCCGGCAAGGCGTTCCTGTGCACCGAGGTCGCCCGCTGGGTGACCGACGAGGGGCTGCGGCTGGACACCTGCTCCGGCGGCGAACTCGCCGTTGCCCGCCGCGCCGGGGTACCTGCGGGGAATCTGTCCCTGCACGGGAACAACAAGTCCGCCGCCGAGATCGAGACGGCCCTGCGGATGGGCCTGGGCCGGATCGTGGTGGACAGCCAGGACGAGCTCGAGCGCGTGGCGGCGATCGCCGGACGCCTGGGCACCACCGCCAACGTCATGCTGCGGCTCACCCCGGGCGTGCACGCCAGCACGCACGAATTCATCGCCACCGCCCACGAGGACCAGAAGTTCGGCCTGTCCATGGTCGCGGACGACGCCGGGGCCTCGCCCGCCGCTGCCGCGGTCGCCTTCGCGCTGGCCTCGCCGGCCATCACCCTGCTGGGCATCCACGCGCACATCGGCTCGCAGATCTTCGAGGCGGAGGGCTTCGAGGTCGCCGCCCGCAAGATGCTCGGCTTCCTGGCCGCCATCCGCGACACCCACGGCGTGGAGCTGCCGGAGCTGGATCTGGGCGGCGGCTACGGCATCGCCTACACCGAGGCCGACACCCCGCGGGAGCCGGGCGAGCTCGCCCAGGCGATGGCCGCCGTCGTGCAGGAGGAAGCCGCCGCGCTCTCGCTGGCGGTCCCGCGGATCTCCATCGAGCCGGGCCGGGCCATCGCCGGGCCCAGCACCTTCACCCTCTACGAGGCCGGGGTGCGCAAGACGGTGGCGGTCGACGCCGACGGGGGCACGCTGCCGCGGCGCTACGTCTCCGTCGACGGCGGGATGAGCGACAACGCCCGCCCGGTCCTCTACGACGCGGACTACACCGCCGTGCTGGCCTCGCGTGTGACGGATGGTGAACCGATTATGTCCCGCGTGGTTGGAAAGCACTGCGAAAGTGGTGACATAGTCGTGCGGGACGTTTACCTGCCGGACGATGTGGCGGCGGGCGACCTGCTCGCGGTCCCCGGGACCGGGGCCTATTGCTGGGCATTGGCCAGCAACTACAACTACCTGGCCCGCCCTGCAGTGCTCGCCGTTCGCGGCGGCACGGCCCGCACCATCATCCGCAGGGAAACCGAAGACGATTTGTTGGCCCGTGACATGGGAGCGTAGATAACACGTGAAGAAACTCAGGGTGGCCCTGCTCGGCTGCGGCAATGTCGGTTCACAGGTGGCACGGATCCTGCTGGACGACGCCGGTGAACTCACCACGCGCGTGGGCGCCGAACTCGAACTCGCCGGCATCGCGGTCCGCAACCCCGCGGCACCGCGCGACGTCGACCTTCCGGCGTCGCTCTTCACCACCGATGCCGAGGCGTTGATCGACGACGCCGACATCGTCATCGAGCTCATGGGCGGCCTGGAGCCGGCGGCCACGCTGATCCGCCGGGCCATCGATGGTGGCGCGAACGTCGTCACCGGGAACAAGGCACTGCTGGCCAAGGACCTGCCCGGGCTCTCCGCCCGTGCCGGGGAGGCCGGCGTGCAGCTCTCCTACGAGGCCGCCGTCGCCGGGGCCATCCCGATCCTGCGGCCCATCCGCGACTCACTGGCCGGTGACCGCATCACCAAGGTCATGGGCATCGTCAACGGCACCACGAACTACATCCTCGACGCCATGGACACCACCGGCGCCCAGTTCGACGACGCGCTGGCCCGGGCGACGGAACTCGGCTACGCCGAGGCCGACCCGACCGCCGACATCGAGGGCCACGACGCCGCCGCGAAGGCCGCCATCCTGGCCACCCTGTCCTTCCACGCACCCTTCGACCTGGACGACGTGCACTGCGAGGGCATCACCGCCGTCACCGCCGACGACGTCGCCGCCGCCCGCGAACAGGGCATGGTCATCAAGCTGCTGGCCATCGCCGAACGCCTCGGTGACGGCAACGGTTCCGAGGGCGTCGGGGTGCGCGTGCATCCCACGCTGATCCCGCGCGTGCACCCGCTGGCCGCCGTCCACGGCGCCTTCAACGCCGTGTTCGTGGAGGCCGACAACGCCGGGGAGCTGATGTTCTACGGCCAGGGCGCCGGCGGCAAGCCGACCGCGTCCGCGGTCGTGGGCGACGTCGTCTCGGCAGCCCGGCGCGTCGTGCTCGGCGGGCCCGGGCGCACCGAATCAACGACCGGCACCGTGCGGGCGCTGCCCATCGAGGCCGTGTCGACCAGCTACAGCATCGGCCTGCGCGTGAACGACAAGACCGGCGTGCTGGCCAAGATCGCCACGATCTTCACCGAGCGCGGGGTCTCCATCGAATCCATGCGCCAGATCCCCGAACCCGTCGACGGGGACGAGCCCGGCTCCGCCACGTTGCGTTTCGTCACCCACCAGGGCAGCGAGGCGGCTCTGGCAGCCACGGTGGCGGACATCGAGGCGCTGAAGGTCGTCACCGCCGTTACATCAGTACTGAGAGTCGAAGGAAACTAAGTGGCCCACCAGTGGCGCGGAGTCATCCGCGAATACGCATCCCGCCTGCCCGTCAACGAATCCACCCGGGTCATCACGCTGGGGGAGGGCGGCACCCCGCTGGTCCTCGCCCCGGCGCTGTCCGCGCTCACCGGATCCGAGGTGTACCTCAAGGTCGAGGGGATGAACCCCACCGGCTCCTTCAAGGACCGCGGCATGACCATGGCGATCACCGCCGCCGTCGCCGCCGGAACCGAGGCGGTGGTCTGCGCCTCGACCGGGAACACCTCGGCCTCGGCCGCCGCGTACGCCACCCAGGCCGGCATCAAGTGCGCGGTGCTGGTCCCGGACGGCAAGATCGCCATGGGCAAGCTCTCCCAGGCCATCGCCCACGGTGCCGAGCTGCTGCAGGTCAACGGCAACTTCGACAACTGCCTGGACGTGGCCCGCAAGCTGTCCGAGAACTACCCGGTCTTCCTGGTGAACTCCGTGAATCCCGCACGCATCGAGGGCCAGAAGACCGGGGCCTTCGAGGTCGTGGACTTCCTCGGCGACGCACCGGACTACCACCTGCTGCCCGTCGGCAATGCCGGGAACATCACCGCCTACTGGAAGGGCTACCGGGAGTACTCCGAGCCGTACGAGTCCGAGACCGCCGGAACCCTGCCCGCGGTGTCGACCAAGCGCCCGGTCATGTGGGGCTTCCAGGCCGCCGGGTCGGCCCCCATCGTCGCCGGCCACCCGATCACCGAACCGGACACCATCGCCACCGCCATCCGCATCGGCAACCCCGCCTCCTGGGCGCAGGCCGAGGCCGCGCGCGATGAATCCGGCGGCCTGATCGACGCCGTCACCGACGAGGAGATCCTCGAGGCACACCGCTGGCTGTCCTCCCGCGAGGGGGTGTTCGTGGAACCGGCGTCCGCCGCGGGCGTCGCCGGGCTGCTCAAGTACCACGCCGCCGGCCAGGTGCCCTCCGGCAAGAAGATCGTCATCACCGTCACCGGCCACGGGCTCAAGGACCCGCAGTGGGCCCTGCGCAACGCGGACGGATCGGATGTCACCCCTACCAAGGTGGACTTCGACGTCGTCTCCGTCGCCGACGCCCTCGGTCTGGCCTGAGCCATGGCCGCCAGCAACCCGGTGGGCGCCCCGGTGCCACAGGCCCCCGTCGTCGGCCAGTCCATTGCCCCCGGGCAGAGCGTGAGAGTCGTCGTCCCCGCGACCACCGCGAACCTGGGCCCGGGCTACGACTGCCTCGGGATGGCGCTGGGGTTGCACGACACCCTGACGGCCACCACCACGGCCGAGACCGGGGTGCACGTGGACATCGAAGGCGAGGGGG
The DNA here is from genome assembly GCA_016892645.1 of Micrococcaceae bacterium RIT 802. Taxonomy (GTDB): domain Bacteria; phylum Actinomycetota; class Actinomycetes; order Actinomycetales; family Micrococcaceae; genus Arthrobacter_H. The sequence continues at coordinate 61,153 of JAFEMX010000018.1, read as the reverse complement.
CCGGCTGCCTGCCCACCGACGCCAGCCACCTGGTGGCCCGCACCATCCTGGCCCGCTGGTCCGACGCCGGTGCGGCACCAGCGGGACTGCGGCTGCACGCGCGCAACGTCATCCCACATGGCCGTGGACTCGGCTCCTCGGCCGCGGCCATCGTCTCGGCCCTCACGGCCGCCGATGCCCTGCTGCCGGCGGCCCTGCGCCGGGCGATCACCGACCGCGAACCGGTCTTCGCGGCCGCCGCCCGACTGGAGGGGCACCCCGACAACGTCGCGCCGGCGGTTTTCGGCGCCCTGACCCTGTCGATGCAGGACGACGCCGGAGCCACCAGCACCGCGCTGCCACTGGACGAACGCATCGTGCCCGTGGTGGCCGTTCCCGACATCGAGCTGTCCACCCGCACGGCCCGGTCGCTCCTGCCCGAGGCCGTCCCGCACGCCACGGCGGCCGCCAACGGCGCACGCGTCGGACTGCTGGTGCACGCCCTGGCCGGGGACCCGTCACTGCTGCTCGCCGCCACCGAAGACCTCTTGCACCAGGGCTACCGCGCCCCCGCCATGCCCGCCTCCGCGGAGCTGATCGCCCGGCTGCGGGCCGCCGGACATGCAGCCGTCGTCTCCGGTGCCGGGCCCACGGTGTTGGTCCTGGCCGCGTCCGAGGACGAGGCGCGTCGGGTCGGCGACCTCGTCTCCGCGGCCCCGGACGGTGACGCCCGGGCATCGACGGTGTCCTGGCGTGTCCTGATGCCCGGCGTCGACCGTGTCGGTGCTAGACTGGAAGGGCACTAGCGGTACTGACCCCGGTTTCCGGGTCCGTGGCGAGTTGCCACAGCCGGAATCCGGACACGCTTGGATCGCACTTCGAGAACCCCACCATGTGGGTCCCATGTGTCGACCCGACGCGTCACCGCGTGCGGCTTTCAGACTGGTCGTCCCCCGACTCTTTGGGGAATCCGGCGGCCACCACACAGGATGAATGCCTCAGGGCGCCATCGGCTGACCGCCGCTGCGCCCGCCAGCCGGCCCGCATCTGAAGCGGATCACCGGAAGACAACCCAGCGGATCGTTCCGACACGATCCGCCTGACGAGGGGGAAGGAACCTTCGTGACCGAAACCACCAGCCTGACTGCAGGCGTGGAAGAAACGTCGACGGCACCACAGAACGGATTGGCCGGGCTCAAGCTCGCCCAGCTCCAGGCACTGGCGTCGCAACTGGGGATCACCGGCGGATCACGCATGCGCAAGGGCGACCTCGTGACCGCGATCTCGAACCACCAGCGCGGAGGCTCCGTCGCCGACCGCGAGAAGGCCCCGAAGGCCGAGGCCGCCAAGAAGTCGCAGCCCTCCGCCGAGCAGGCCCCGGCCGAGACCGCCCAGCCCGGCAAGGATGCCGACGCCACGGAGCGCCCGGCCCGCGGGCGTGGCCGCAGCCGCCGCGCCAGCAGCGATGGCCAGGCACCGCAGACGGCCGAGACCGCCGACGCCGCACCCGCCCAGAACGCACCGTCCGGGGAAGCCGACTCCTCGACCGAATCCGGATCGAACCAGCGCCGGGGCCGTGGCTCCCGCCGCGCGTCCGACAACGGAAATGCCAGTTCCCAGGCCGCCGAGTCCACCCAGGACGCCGGCCAGGACCAGGGCAACGCCGCCCAGGGGGGAAGCGACGACCACTCCGATGAGCGCAACGACCGCGGCGACCGCAACGATCGTTCGCGCAACCGCCGCTCTCGCAACCGCCGCGACAACGACGGCGACTCCTCCGGCGAATCGCGCGAGAACAACCGCGACGAGAACCAGAAGAGCCAGCAGAACGACGCGGGTCGCAACAACCAACAGGACAACTCGGGTCGCAACAACCAGCAGGACAACCAGCGGGAGAACAGCAACCGCCGGGACAACCAGCGCGACAACGACTCCAACGACCGCAGCGGGCGCAACAACCGCCGCGAGCGCAACCGCGACCGGAACAACCGCAACGACCGCAGCGACCGGAACAACCGCCGCGGGCGCAACCGGAACCAGCCCGAGGTCGACGACACCGAGCTGACCGAGGACGATGTCCTGCTGCCCGTGGCCGGCATCCTGGACGTGCTGGAGAACTACGCATTCGTGCGTACCTCCGGCTACCTGCCCGGCCCCAACGACGTCTACGTCACGCTGAACCAGGTCAAGAAGAACAACCTGCGCAAGGGCGATGCAGTCGTCGGCGCCATCCGGGCACCGCGCGATGGCGAGAACAACAACAGCGGCAACCAGCGCCAGAAGTTCAACGCGCTGGTGAAGCTGACCTCGGTGAACGGCAAGCCGGTCGACGAGAACAAGGACCGCGTCGAGTTCAACAAGCTCGTCCCGCTCTACCCCTCGCAGCGCCTGCGCCTGGAAACCGAGGCCAAGCTCGTCGGCCCCCGCGTCATCGACCTGGTGGCCCCCATCGGCAAGGGCCAGCGCGGCCTGATCGTCTCCCCGCCGAAGGCCGGCAAGACCCTGATCCTGCAGTCCATCGCGAACGCGATCACGGTCAACAACCCCGAAGTGCACCTGATGATGGTCCTCGTCGACGAACGTCCCGAGGAAGTAACGGACATGCAGCGCACGGTGAAGGGCGAGGTCATCGCCTCGACCTTCGACCGTCCGGCCGACGACCACACCACGGTCGCCGAACTCGCCATCGAGCGGGCCAAGCGCCTCGTGGAGATGGGCATGGACGTCGTGGTCCTGCTGGACTCGATGACCCGCCTGGGTCGTGCCTACAACCTCAGCGCGCCCGCCTCGGGCCGCATCCTCTCCGGCGGCGTGGACTCCGCGGCGCTGTACCCGCCGAAGCGCTTCTTCGGTGCGGCCCGCAACATCGAGAACGGCGGCTCGCTGACCATCCTGGCCACCGCCCTGGTGGAGACCGGTTCCAAGATGGACGAGGTCATCTTCGAGGAGTTCAAGGGCACGGGCAACATGGAACTGCGCCTGTCCCGCCAGCTGGCCGACAAGCGCATCTTCCCGGCCGTGGACGTCAAGGATTCCGGCACCCGCCGCGAGGAGAACCTGCTCTCTGCCGAGGAGATCAAGATCATGTGGCGCCTGCGCCGCGTGCTCTCCGGCCTGGAGACGCAGCAGGCCCTGGAGGTCCTGACCTCCAAGATCCGCGAGACGCAGTCCAACGCCGAATTCCTCATGCTGGTGTCCAAGACGACCCTCGGGTCCAAGTCCGACTCCTAGCTGCCTGACACGCCCGGAACCGGCCCCGCCACCATGCGCGGGGCCGGACCGGGCGTTGTGCGTTAAGCCGCCGATGCGGCGCAAACCCACCTAGACTGGGGCACCACGTGGCCGAGCGGCCGCCGTGATGTCGAGAAAGAAGAGCCAATGTTCGAGTCCGTCCAGGGCCTGCTCGACGAGCACGCCGACCTGCAGCGCCAACTCAGCGATCCCGCCGTCTACCAGGACCAGTCGCTGGCCCGTAAGCTCGGGCGGCGCAGCGCGCAGCTCAACGGCATCGTCGAGGCGCACAAGCGCTACACCCAGCTCACCGAGGACCTCGAGGCCGCCCGCTCGATGGCCGAGGAGGACGCCGAGTTCGCCGAGGAGGCAGCGCGCCTGGAGCAGGATCTGCCCGTGGCCGAGGAGAAGCTGCGCCGGCTGCTCATCCCGCGCGACCCCAACGACGCCCGCGACGTGATCCTCGAGGTCAAGGGCGGCGAAGGCGGCGACGAGGCGGCCCTGTTCGCCGCGGACCTGCTGCGCATGTACACCCGCTATGCGGAGCACATGGGCTGGAAGACCGAGCTGATCTCCTCCAACGAATCCGACCTCGGCGGCTACAAGGACGCCCAGATGGCCATCAAGGGCAAGTCGAACGACCCCGCCGAGGGCGTCTACGCCCACCTGAAGTTCGAGGGCGGGGTGCACCGCGTGCAGCGCGTGCCGGTCACCGAATCCCAGGGCCGCATCCACACCTCCGCCGCCGGCGTGCTCGTGCTGCCCGAGGTCGACGAGCCCGAGGAGGTCGACCTCCACGCCAACGACCTGAAGATCGACGTCTACCGCTCCTCCGGCCCGGGCGGCCAGTCGGTGAACACCACCGACTCAGCGGTGCGCATCACCCACCTGCCCACCGGCATCGTGGTGGCGATGCAGAACGAGAAGTCCCAGATCCAGAACCGCGAGGCAGCCATGCGCGTGCTGCGCTCCCGGCTCCTGGCCCACCAGCAGGAGATCATCGACGCGGAGAACTCCGAGGTCCGCAAGTCCCAGGTGCGCACCATGGACCGCTCCGAGCGCATCCGCACCTACAACTACCCGGAAAACCGCATCGCCGACCACCGCACCGGGTATAAGGCCTACAACCTGGACCACGTGATGAACGGCGAGCTGGACCCCGTGATCGCCTCCTGCATCGAAATGGACGAGCAGGACCGGCTCAACGCCATCGGCGACAGCCAGCAGAAGTAGGACGCCGGTGGATCTCGAGGAGGCACTGCGCCGGGCCACGGCACAATTGCACGACGCCGGTGTCCCCTCCCCACGCGCGGATGCCGAGTTGCTCGCCGGTCACCTCATGGGCCTCTCGCGCGGCCGGGTGGCCGCCCTGGCGCTGGCCGGGACCGCTGCCCCGGACGGCTTCGGCGAGCTCGTCGGCCGCCGGGCGACCCGCATCCCGCTGCAGCACCTGACCGGGGTCGCCTACTTCCGCCATCTCGAACTCTCCGTCGGGCCCGGGGTGTTCATCCCGCGCCCGGAAACCGAGCTGCTGGCCCAACTGGCCATCGACCGCGCCCGCACCGTCCTGGCCGAGCGGGGGACCGTGCGCGTCGTGGACCTGGGCACCGGATCCGGAGCCGTTGCCGCGTCCGTCGCCAGCGAGGTCCCCGGCTCCGAGGTGCACGCCGTGGAGCTGAGCGAGGCGGCCTACCCCTTCGCCGAGCGGAACACGGCGCCCCATGGGGTGCACCTCATCGCCGGTGACCTGCGCACCGCACTGGCGGGGGAGGACGGGCTCTTCGACGTCGTCGTCTCCAACCCGCCCTACATCCCGCCCGGAGCCATCCCGCGCGACCCCGAGGTCCGCGACCACGACCCGGACCTGGCCCTCTACGGTGGCGGCCCGGACGGACTGGAGTTGCCACGCGCGGTCATCGCCACGGCCGAGCGGCTGCTCGTCGCCGGCGGCTACCTGGCACTGGAACACGCCGACGTCCAGGGCCCGGCCATGCTTCGGCTCTTCGGTGCCAGCGGCCGATGGCGTGACGCGACCGGGCACCGCGACCTGAACGACGCCGACCGCGTCACCTCCGGGTACCTTGCCTGAGGGCGGGGTCCCACAGCACGACATGGAAGAATGGAACCCGTGACCGAACGCTTTGACTGCAGCACCGAACCCGCCCGTTCCGAGGGCCTGGCCGCCGCCCAGGAGGCCATCGCCGCCAAGCAGTGCATCGTCCTGCCCACCGACACGGTGTACGGGATCGGTGCCGACGCCTTTTCCCCGCAGGCGGTTGCCACCCTGCTGGCCGCCAAGGGCCGCGGGCGCACCATGCCCCCGCCCGTGCTCATCCCGCGGGTGGGCACCCTGGACGGGCTGGCCACCGACATCCCCGAGGACGCCCGCCTGCTGGCCAACTTCTTCTGGCCCGGACCGCTGACGTTGATCCTGCGCAGCCAGCCCAGCCTGACCTGGGACCTGGGGGAGACCCGCGGAACCGTCGCCCTGCGCATCCCCGACGACGACCTGGCCCGCGACCTGCTGGACGCGACCGGGCCACTGGCGGTCTCCAGCGCCAACCGCTCCGGCCAGCCAGCGGCGGCGACCGCCGCCGAGGCCGAGGCGATGCTGGCCGAATCCGTCGCCGTCTACCTCGATGGCGGCCCCCGCCCGGCAGCGGACCCCGACGCGACGGACGCCGGGAACGCCGCAGCGGACGCCGCCGACGTGCCTGGTCTGCCCTCCACGATCGTGGACTGCACCGGCGACGTGCTGCGCGTGGTGCGCCAAGGCGCCCTGCCACTGGAGGAGCTGCGGCGCCACGTGCCCTCGCTGCTCGGTTTCGGCGAGGACGTCCCCGACCCGGCCAACGTTCAAGCCGAACCAGAAGGTTCTGGTGTAGAACAGAAGGAGGACGCGGACCCGGGCCCCGCCAGCTAGCCGGCGAACCAGCCCCAGTACGTACCACCCACGATTTCGGGAGGCCGCCCCCGCGCGGCAACCCCGCCGGGAAGCCGGCCCATTGACGAGGAGCACAGACCTGAGCGTCGCCAATCCATGAGCACCAGGCACAGCCCCGACGTACCCAAAACCGCCAGCAGCGACCGCATCCTCTGGCTTGGCTCGCAGTTCCTCCTCGACGCAGTGGCCTGGATCATCGCCATCGTCGTGGCCGTGATCCTGCGCTACGAGATGACCTTCGACCCGGGCAAGATCGACGGCATCGCCATCGTCTGCGCCGTGGCGATCGTCAGCCAGTTCATCGTCGGCACCACCCTCTCGCTCTACCGCGGCCGCTACAGCTTCGGCTCCTTCCACGAGGCCAAGCTGCTGGTCATCGTCACCGTCGCCGTCTCGGTGATCCTCACCGCGGTCCTGCTCTTCGCCGGCATTCCCATGCAGATCGCCCGCGGGACAGGACTCATCGCCTTCCCGTTCGCCTGCATCTTCATGGCCGCCATCCGCTACGCCAAGCGGATGCACGTCGAATCCAAGACCAAGCCCGGCGACCACGCCGAACGCACCCTGATCTACGGCGCCGGCTTCGTGGGCAAATCCATCGTCACGCGGATGAGCAACGACCGGCTCTCACCATGGCAACCCGTCGGCCTGCTCGACGACGATCCCGCCAAGAAGCACCTGCGCATCTCCTCCGTCCCGGTGCTGGGCCGGCGGGAAGATATCGCCGACGTCGTCAAGCGCACCCGGGCCACCGTCATCCTGCTGGCCATGGCCAACATCGACGCCGTCACCATCCGGGAGATCAGCGACCTGGGCCACTCGCTCGGATTGAAGGTGCTGGTGGTCCCGCCGCTGCGCGACATGCTCACCGGCGGCCACGAGTTCTCCTTCCGCGAGGTCGCCATCGAGGACCTCATCGGACGCCACCCGGTGGACATCCACGTCGACGAGATCGCCGGCTACGTCACCGGAAAACGGGTCCTGGTCACCGGCGCCGGGGGATCCATCGGTTCCGAGCTCTGCCGCCAGATCAGCGTCTACCAGCCGGCCGAGTTGATCATGCTCGACCGTGACGAGACCGGACTGCAGACCACGCAGATCTCGCTGACCGGACGCGGATTGCTCGACGGCCAGGACACCGTGCTGGCGGACATCCGCGACGCCGAGACGCTGACCGGGATCTTCCGCGAACGCCGGCCCGAGGTCGTGTTCCACACCGCGGCCCTGAAGCACGTCTCGTTGCTGGAGCAGTACCCCGACGAGGCCTGGAAGACCAACGTGATGGGCAGCCTCAACGTGCTCAACGCCGCCCGCGCGGCCGACGTGGGCACCTACGTGAACATCTCCACCGACAAGGCAGCGAACCCCACGACGGCGCTGGGCCACTCCAAGCGGGTGGCCGAGAAGCTCACCGCCTGGATGGGCGAGCAGACCGGACGCAAGTACGTTTCGGTGCGGTTCGGCAACGTGCTGGGCAGCCGCGGTTCGGTCCTGCCGCTGTTCACCGAGCAGATCCTCAAGGGAGGTCCGGTCACGGTCACCGATCCCGAGGCAACGCGCTTCTTCATGACCATTCCGGAGGCGTGCCAGCTGGTCATCCAGGCGGGGGCCATCGGCCGCGGCGGGGAGGTCATGATCCTGGACATGGGCAACCCGGTGCGCATCATGGACGTGGCCGAGCACATGATCCAGCTCAGCGGCAAGGACGTGGAGATCGAAATCACCGGGCTGCGCCCGGGGGAGAAGCTGCACGAGGACCTCATCGGCGAGGGGGAGGGCGACGAACGCCCGCTGCACCCGAAGATCTCGCATGCCCACATCGACATCCTCGATCCGGCGGACATGGACCTGGGCGAGTGGAAGCAACGCCAGGGCCACCTCGGCAGGCCGGACGCCGGGGAAGCGTTGTCATGACGGGCATGGAGACCATCGCGGTCGTCGTTTCCTTCGCTGCCGGCGTCCTGCTGCCCTTCGCGCTCATCCCGGTGTTGAAGCGGCTGGGGGTCATCGACGTCCCCAACGACCGTTCCTCGCACACCACCATGGCCGTACGCGGGGTCGGGCTGACCATCACGGTCGCCGTGCTGCTCGGCTTCGGGCTCATCTGGTTCGCCGGACCCCGCAGCGAGGGCGCCCTGCTTCCCGTCGTCGCCGGCGTCGCCCTGGCTGCCGCGACACTCGGTTGGGTCGAGGACTACCGCGGCGTCTCGGTGGGCTGGCGATTCGGGCTGCAACTGGTCATCGGCGCGCTGGGCACGACGGCGATGGTCGCCATCACCGACAGCTCGCGGTGGTGGATCCTGGTGGGCGCCCTGGCGGTGACCGCCTACGTCAACGTCGCGAATTTCATGGACGGGATCAACGGGATCAGCGGCCTGCACGGGCTGACCGTCGGCCTGTTCTTCGCCGGCGCCGGCGTACTGGACGGACAACCATGGCTGGTCGCCCCCTCGCTGGTCGTCGCCGCCGCCTTCGCCGCGTTCCTGCCCTGGAACCTGGGGCGTGGGCACGTGTTCCTCGGCGACGTCGGCAGCTACCTGTTGGGGGCAACGCTGGCCGCGCTCGGCGCCGCCGCGTTCCTCAACGGCATGGAAGCCGGCTATCTGCTCGGGCCAGTCGTCATCTACCTGGCCGATACCGGCTACACGTTGCTCGTGAGGATCAGGACCGGTGAACGCTGGTACGCCGCCCACCGCCAACACGTCTACCAGCGGCTGACCGATGTCGGCCTCAGCCACGTCGCCTCCTCGCTGACCGTCACCGTCGCCACGGCGCTGTGCGCCGCGGGTGCCATGTTCAGTGTGCTGGCTCCCGCCCCGGGGCAGTTCCTCTGGGGCCTGTTCATCATCGCGGTCATCGCCGCCTACCTGTCCAGCCCGGTGTGGGTCGCCCGCCTGTCCGGACGGAGCCCGGCAGCACGCTGAGAGCGCTGGCAGGTAACATTTCTATCTCGTGTAGAATTGTCTCGGGTTCCCAGCGGGAACGCCAGCAATCCTGATCCCCCGTCGTGGCGCCCTGCGCCGGACGGGAGGAACGACAACGAGGTGGACGTACATGCCGGAAGCGGCACATCCCAGCGGCGCTCGCGCCGTTCGGGAGTCGGGGGAGACCCCGTCTCCTTGGCTGTCGATCCTGCGCAAGTGCTCTGCCGTCACCGGTGCAGCATCCGTGCTGGTGGCGATCGTGGCCTGGTTTTCCGCGGGGCCGGCAGCCGCCGGGAGCTCGCTGGCTGCCGGAGTCGTCGTCATCGCCTTCTTCGGCATCAGCCTCGGCATCGGGCACCTGGTCGGCCGGCGGAATCCCTCCGCGGCCTTCGGGGCGTTCATGATCGGGTACGTGGTGAAGGTCGTCGTGCTCGGCGTGCTGGCCTTCAGCCTCGGCGCGCCGGCGTGGCTCAACGGGACCTGGCTGCTCGTCGGGGTCATCTCGACCGTGGTCATCTGGCAGGTCGTGGAGTTGCATGCCTTCTCCCGGCTGCGCCTCCAGCTCTACAACGACCCCACCGACACCACCCCCGCGGATGAAGGGAAGAACTGATGACCGAGCCTGGCAACAGCGTTTCCCCGAAGCGGGAGATCTCACGTTTTCGTGAAAACTTCAACTACATAGTTGGCGGGATCATCGCGTGGGGTTTGATAGGGTGGTTGTTGGACTTCCTGTTGCATCAAAGCTGGATCTGGATTGTCGGCGCCCTTCTTGGTGCCGTTGCCGGATACTACCTGGCCTTCCTCCACCGAAAAGAACGCGCTTCCCGGCGGGTTCGCGGTGCGGACGAGTAACAGCCAACAACTTCATCCGGTAGGGGTCTGGAACGGCCTCCCACCGAAACTGCCCAAAGACGGACACTGCAGAGAGGAACCGCGTTGATCGCGCTTGCGCTTCCGGCGGCCCCAGAAGAAGGCGGCTTCAAAGCCCCCGGCCTAGAGGACATGCACCTCCCCGAAATCCTCCCCTGGGGAGCCGACTACGGGAGTGGCTTCGGCAAGCAGATGCTGCTGGTCATCATTTCCGTCATTCTCATCTCCTGGTTCTTCATGGCCGCGTCCCGTCGCCGCCAGATCGTCCCGGGCAAATTCCAGTTCCTCGGCGAGATGTCGTACAACTTCGTGCGCAACTCCGTGGGCAAGGACATCATCGGCGAGAAGGACTTCAAGCCCTACGTGCCGCTGCTGATGTGCCTGTTCTTCTTCATCCTGGTGAACAACCTCTTCGGCGTCGTGCCGATCTTCCAGATGCCGACCACCTCGCATGTGGGCACGGCCTACGCGCTGGCCGGCATCGTCTACGTCTACTGGATCTACCTCGGACTGAAGAAGCACGGCATCGGCTACCTCAAGCTGGCCGTCGTCCCCTCCGGGGTGCCGAAGGCGATCCTGCCGCTGATCATCATCATCGAGATCATCTCCAACTTCTTCGTCCGCCCGCTGACGCACAGCCTCCGTCTGTTCGCCACCATGCTCTCGGGCCACCTGATCGTGATGCTCGGTGCCGCCGGCACCTCGTACATGATCTTGGAGGGCGGTGCCTTCCTGAAGGGCCTGGGCGTGCTGACGTTCATCGGCGGCGTCGGCATGGGCCTCTTCGAGGTGCTGATCATGGCCCTCCAGGCCTACGTCTTCGTCCTGCTGACCGCCATCTACATCCAAGGCTCACTGGTCGAAGAGCACTAAAAGCCTTCCCCACCCGGGGAATACCCTGTATCCAAACACCCTGCCAATCGGCATTCTGAAAGGAACACAATGGAAATCTACGGTAGCCTCAACGCCATCGGTTACGGCCTCTCCGCAATCGGCGGTGCCATCGGCGTGGGTCTCGTCTTCGCCGCGTACATCAACGGCGTCGCACGTCAGCCCGAGGCCCAGCGCGTGCTGCAGCCGATCGCCTTCCTCGGCCTGGCGCTGACCGAAGCTCTTGCCATCCTCGGCCTGGTCTTCGCCTTCATCTGGGGCCGCGTCTAAACTTCGGATCCTTTCAGGGAACCGAAGGTTAGAGTCTACGAAAGACGGGTGAATTATGATCTACGCAGCACTAAGCGCGGCTGAGGGCAAGGTAAACCCCCTCGTCCCCAATGTCTGGGAAATCGCACTGACGCTGGTGACCTTCCTCGTTCTGCTGTACATCGTCAACAAGTTTGTCGTACCGGCATTCGAGAAGACGTATGAGGAACGCTCTGCCGCCATCGAGGGTGGGATCGCGAAGGCCGAAGCCGCACAGGCCGAAGCCAACGCGGCCCTCGACGAGTACAAGCAGCAGCTGCTGGACGCCCGCACGGAAGCCAATCGCATCCGCGAGGAAGCCCGTGCCGAGGGGTCCAAGATCCTGGCGGACCTGAAGGAGAAGGCGGCGGCGGAATCCGCACGCATTACCGAGCAGGCCCACGTCCAGATCGAGGCCGAGCGCCAGGCAGCCGTCGTCTCCCTGCGGGGAGAAGTCGGCACGCTGGCCACGCAGCTGGCCAGCCGCATCGTGGGCGAGGCCCTCGATGACGATGCGCGCTCCGCACGCGTGGTCGACCGCTTCCTGAGCGACCTCGAAAACGAGCAGAGCGCAGGTGCAACGAACTAATGGCAGGTGTATCGAGCCAGTCGTTGGCCGCGGCACAGTCCGACCTGGAGGCAAAACTGCCCACGGCCGGTCTGCCGTTGGCCACGGACCTCTTCAACGTGCTGGGCGTCTTGGATGCCAATGCCGGTTTGCGCCGTGCATTGACCGATCCGTCGCGCAGCACCGAGGAAAAGAGCGCCCTGACGTCCCGGCTGCTGCAGGGAAAGGTCTCCCCGGAGGCCCAGTCCATCGTGGCCGGCCTGGCCGGTTCCCGGTGGAGCTCGGCACGTGACATCGGCGACGCACTCGAGACGCTGGCCGCAACCGTGGCCATCAGCGTGGCAGAGCGCCAGGCGGAGGGGCCCTCGGGCCTCGAAGCCCTGGAGGAAGACCTCTTCGGCTTCATCCAGGTTGTGGGGTCCAGTCATGATCTGCAGCGCGCCCTCGACGACCCGCAGGCCTCGGCCGATGCCAAGCGCACGCTTGCGCTGAAGGTGTCGCCGCAGGCAGGCGAGGTCGCTCGGGTCCTGATCGCCCAGGCCGTGGAGTCCCCCCGGGGACTCAAGCCTGCTGCACTCGTGCAGAAGTTCGTGGAGTTGGTGGCCAAGCGCCAGCAGCGGTGGATTGCGCACGTCAGCGCCACCCGTCCGTTGACTGACGAACAGTTCAACCGACTGCAGGCCGGGCTCAACAAGCTCTACGGACGCGATCTGAAGATCAACGCCGCAGTGGATCCATCACTAGTTGGAGGAATCCGGGTGATCGTCGGTGACGAGGTTGTTGACGCAACCGCCGCCACCCGACTCGCGGAACTCCGCCGTCGGCTGGCCGGGTAGTCCTCCCCCTTGGGGAGGGCGGCCCGCCACCGATACCACAGACTGAATCAAACCCCGGTTTCCACCAGGCAACTCCGGTCGGGAACCACAATCTAGGAGAGCAGGGACTGCAGATGGCCGAATTGACCATCAACGCCGATGACGTCCGCAACGCCTTGACCGACTTCGCGGCGTCCTATGAACCGGGCAACGCGCAGCGTGTCGAGGTGGGTCGCGTGACCACGGCTAGTGACGGCATCGCAAAGGTGGAGGGTCTTCCCTCCGTAATGGCCAACGAGCTGCTTCGCTTCGAAGACGGCACGCTGGGACTGGCACAGAACCTCGACACCCGTGAAATCGGCGTCGTCGTCCTCGGCGACTTCGCCGGGATCGAAGAAGGCCAGGAAGTACACCGCACGGGCGAGATCCTTTCCGTCCCCGTGGGCGACAACTTCCTGGGCCGCGTCGTGGACCCGTTGGGCATGCCCATCGACGACATGGGCGACATCGAGGCCGAAGGCCGCCGTCCGCTGGAGCTCCAGGCTCCGGGCGTGACGCAGCGCCAGTCCGTCAACGAGCCGATGCAGACCGGCATGAAGGCCATCGACGCCATGATCCCGGTCGGCCGTGGCCAGCGTCAGCTGATCATCGGCGACCGCCAAACGGGCAAGACCGCCCTGGCCGTCGACACCATCATCAACCAGAAGGCCAACTGGGCCTCCGGCGATGTCTCCAAGCAGGTGCGCTGCATCTACGTGGCCATCGGCCAGAAGGCCTCGACGGTCGCCGCTGTCCGCCAGTCGCTCGAAGAGCACGGCGCCATGGAGTACACCACCATCGTGGCCTCCCCGGCCTCCGACCCGGCCGGCTTCAAGTACCTGGCGCCCTACGCCGGTTCGGCCATCGGCCAGCACTGGATGTACGGCGGCAAGCACGTCCTCATCGTGTTCGATGACCTCTCCAAGCAGGCCGAAGCCTACCGTGCCGTGTCCCTGCTGCTGCGTCGTCCGCCGGGACGCGAAGCCTACCCGGGCGACGTCTTCTACCTGCACTCCCGCCTGCTGGAGCGTTGCGCCAAGCTCTCAGACGAGCTCGGCGCCGGCTCGATGACCGGTCTGCCGATCATCGAGACCAAGGCCAACGACGTCTCGGCGTACATCCCGACCAACGTCATCTCGATCACCGATGGCCAGATCTTCCTGCAGTCGGACCTCTTCAACGCCAACCAGCGTCCCGCAGTCGACGTGGGCATCTCGGTGTCCCGCGTGGGCGGCTCGGCGCAGATCAAGGCCATGAAGAAGGTCTCCGGCACGCTGAAGCTGGAACTGGCGCAGTACCGCGACATGCAGGCCTTCGCCATGTTTGCCTCGGATCTCGACGCCGCGACCAAGCAGCAGCTGACGCGTGGTGCCCGCCTGATGGAACTGCTCAAGCAGGGCCAGTACGCGCCGTACCCGGTCGAGGACCAGGTCGTCTCCGTGTGGGCCGGCACCAACGGGCACCTGGACACCGTTCCCGTCGAGGACGTCCGCCGTTTCGAGCAGGAGTTCATCGAACACCTGCGCAACCGCACCGACGTGCTCACCACGATTGCCCAGACGGGCAAGTTGGAGGACTCGACGGTCGAGGCACTGAAGTCCAACGTCGAGGACTTCAAGCAGGGCTTCTTCGGACAGGGCGGGGACCAGCTGGTCAAGGCCGGTCACGAAGAGCACGACGCCCTCGGTGAAGAGAACGTCGACCAGGAAAAGATCGTCAAGCAGAAGCGCTGACGTTCTCCGTGAGGTGGTGGCCGGGCCGCAGGGTCCTGCCACCACCACCACGGACTAGGAAAGGATAAACATGGGAGCCCAGATTCGGGTCTACCGCCAGAAGATCGCCTCGACTTCGTCGATGGGCAAGATCTTCAAGGCGATGGAACTGATCGCCACTTCCCGCATTGGCAAGGCCAGGAGCCGCGTTTCGGCCTCGCTGCCGTATGCCCGCGCGATTACCCGTGCCGTTTCTGCCGTCGCGTCCCAGTCCGAGGTCGATCACCCCCTGACCACCGAGCCGGAGCAGATCCGCCGCTCGGCGGTGCTGGTGATGACATCCGACCGAGGTCTGGCCGGTGCCTACTCGGTCAGCGCCATCAAGCAGGCCGAGGCGCTGAACGAGTTGCTGCACGCCGAGGGCAAGGAAGTCAGCACCTACATCGTCGGACGCAAGGCCCAGGCATACTTCGACTTCCGCAACCGCGAATATGCGCGGGTGTGGACCGGGGATACCGACGCGCCGAAGTTCGATACGGCCCGCGAGATCGGCGAGGCGCTGCTGGAGGCCTTCAACACGCCGTACGAGGAAGGTGGCGTGGAGGAGATCCACGTCGTCTTCACGCAGTTCAAGTCCATGGTCGTCCAGGAACCAACCGTCATCCGGTTGCTTCCACTGGAGGTCGTGGAGGAGGAAGTGGCCCAGGAGAGCGACCTGCTGCCGCTGTACGAGTACGAGCCCGAGCCCGAACAGGTCCTGGACGCACTCCTGCCGCGCTACATCGAGTCCCGCATCTTTGCAGCCCTGCTGCAGTCGGCTGCATCCGAGCTGGCAGCACGCCAGCGCGCGATGAAGGCGGCAGGTGACAACGCCAACGAGCTGATCAAGAAGTACACGCGACTTCGGAACAACGCCCGTCAAGCCGAAATCACCCAGGAACTGTCGGAAATCGTGGCAGGCGCAGACGCGCTCAGCGCGTAGCAGCCGGCCGATCACCATTTACCCCCACGCTCTAGACATACAAGCGAAGTGAGAGAGATGACTGCCCAACTAAACGAGCAGGGAACCGCTGCCGCAGCCCCGGGTGCAACCGGGCGCATTGCACGCGTCATCGGTCCGGTCGTCGACGTCGAATTCCCGGCCGATGCCCTTCCCGCCATGTACAACGCCCTGACCGCCGACATCACGCTCAACGGCGAGACGCACACGGTCACCTTCGAGACCAGCCAGCACCTCGGCGACAACCTCGTGCGCGCCATCTCCCTGCAGGCCACCGACGGACTCGTCCGCGGCGCCGTCGTGCAGGACACCGGCGCCTCGATCTCCGTCCCCGTCGGCGACGGCGTCAAGGGCCACATCTTCAACGTCCTCGGCGAGCCGCTGGACGTTGATGCCTCCGAGCTGGAGATCAGCGAGCGCTGGCCCATCCACCGCAAGGCCCCGGCCTTCGCGAGCCTCGAGTCCTCTACGGAGATCCTCGAGACCGGCATCAAGTCGATCGACCTTCTCACCCCGTACATCCAGGGTGGCAAGATCGGCCTGTTCGGCGGTGCAGGCGTCGGCAAGACCGTGCTGATCCAGGAAATGATCACCCGTGTCGCGCGCAACTTCGGTGGCACCTCGGTGTTCGCCGGCGTGGGCGAGCGCACCCGTGAAGGCAACGACCTCTGGGTCGAAATGGAAGAATCCGGCGTCCTGAAGGACACCGCGCTCGTCTTCGGCCAGATGGACGAGCCGCCGGGAACGCGCCTGCGCGTAGCCCTGTCCGCGCTGACCATGGCGGAGTACTTCCGCGATGTGCAGAACCAGGACGTGCTGCTGTTCATCGACAACATCTTCCGCTTCACGCAGGCCGGTTCCGAGGTGTCGACCCTGCTGGGCCGCATGCCCTCGGCCGTGGGTTACCAGCCCAACCTCGCCGACGAGATGGGTACCCTCCAGGAGCGCATCACCTCCACGAAGGGCCACTCCATCACCTCGATGCAGGCCATCTACGTCCCCGCGGATGACTACACCGACCCGGCGCCGGCCACGACCTTCGCGCACCTGGATGCGACCACGGAACTCTCCCGTGAAATCGCCTCCCGTGGCCTGTACCCGGCCATCGATCCGCTGACGTCCACGTCGCGCATCCTGGACCCGCAGTACGTGGGCCAGGAGCACTACGATACGGCCGTGCGCGTGAAGTCGATCCTGCAGAAGAACAAGGAACTGCAGGACATCATCGCGATCCTGGGTGTCGACGAGCTCTCGGAAGAAGACAAGATCGTCGTCTCCCGCGCCCGGCGCATCCAGCAGTTCCTGTCGCAGAACACCTACACCGCCAAGCAGTTCACCGGCGTGGAGGGCTCGACCGTTTCCATCAAGGACACGATCGAGGGCTTCAAGGCCATCTGCGATGGCGACCTCGACCACATCGCCGAGCAGGCCTTCTTCAACATTGGCGGACTCGACGACGTCGAGCGCCAGTGGGCCGAAATCCAGGGCAAGTAGCCATGGCCGAACTCGAAGTCGAAATCGTCGCCGCCGACCACTTCGTGTGGTCCGGCGCGGCGGCCCTGGTCAAGGCACGTACCAGCGATGGCGAGATCGGCGTCATGCCCGGGCACAGCCCGGTCTTGGCGATCCTCGCCGGCGGTGAGTTGGCCATCACGCCCACCAACGGCTCGCGGTTCACCATCCAGGCTGATGGCGGTTTCTTCTCGGTCGACAAGGACCGGGTCGTCATCGTGGCCGACAACGCGCAGATGGACGAATCCGCCGCGGCAGGAAACCGATAGTCCGCCGTTGAACTCCTTGGGCATTCCCGTGATCATCCTGGTGGTAGCCCTGCTACTGCTGGTCATGATTCTGGGTGCCATGGGGCTTCGCCGCCATCAGCTGCGGCGTGCCCTCGGCACATTCGACGCCTCCATCTCCACTACCTCCGGGAAGTGGATGATGGGGGTTTGTCGTTATACGGGGACCGAACTGGAATTCCTGAGGCTGCTCTCCGTCACCCCGGTCCCAAGAAATCGCTTTACCCGCACCGCCATCCAGCTCACGGGGTGGCGGGAATCCGATGCCGCAGAGCGGACCCGGATCCAACCCGGTGCCGTCGTCGTGTCCCTGATGGCCGATGGCGAGCCGGTCCTGCTGGCCATGGACTACGGTTCGTACACCGGCCTGCGCAGCTGGATCGAAGCGGGCCCGGTCGCGGGCGTCGGGACGTGGCGCTGACCGGCACCGTTCCCGGCACGACGATGGCGCGCACCCCGCGGGATGCGCGCCATCGGTGGTTCGGGTCGCTGGCCGAACAGGCGGCCAGCGATCCGACTAGATACCTACGACTCCCGTCGCCTGGGGGCCCTTGGCTCCCTGGCCGATCTCGAATTCGACGCGCTGGTTTTCCTCCAGCGTGCGGAAGCCGTTGCTCTGGATTTCCGAGTAGTGGACAAAGACATCGCCGTCGGCTTCGTCCGGTGTGATGAAACCGAACCCCTTTTCAGCGTTGAACCACTTCACGGTGCCCTGCGCCATGTATATCTCCTCATAGATGTGAAAACAACCGGTCGTGGCTCCTTGCCACGCCCGGGCGGTACCGAAGTGGGAAGGTGCCGACCGGGGCCGGCGGAACTTCGCACCCGCAACCTGCTTTGCGGGCATGAACATGACCAACACAAAGACTGAGTTGATCATCACATATCGATGTGATCTATTCAACGACAGGTGGCCAATTCGCGGTGAATTACGCGCGAACAGGGTCCAGCTGGCGCCCGTCCCGGAAAACCGAGACGAGGCGCAGATGGCGGTCCACGACCACTGCGTCGGCACTGAAGCCGACGTTGAGGGCGCCCACCTCGTCCGCGAGGCCGACGAGTTCGGCAGGTACTGCCGTCGCCGAAAGCACAGCCTGCTCCAGGGGGACCCCGCCATCGACGGCGACACGAACGACATCGAGCATCGTGGACGTGCCGCCGGCCAGCGAACCGCCGTCGGCCAGACGCGCCGCCCCGCCGGAGACGACGACCTCCTGCGGGCCGAGGGTGTAGCGCCCGTCGGCCAGTCCTGTGGCGGCCATCGAGTCGGTGACCAGCACGATGGCCGCTGGCCCCAGCAACGCGAACACCGTGCGAACGGTGGCCGGATCCAGATGTACTCCGTCCGCGACCAGTTCGACGACCGCCTTGCCGTTGGCGGCCGCCTCGAGGCAGGCGGCGACGGGGCCGGGGTTTCGGTGGTGCATCGGCGGCATCGCGTTGAACAGGTGGGTGACCATGGCACGTTCGGTGTACCCATCGAAACCCGCCGAGGAGAGCTCCTCCATGGCCACGTCCAGGGAGGCAGTCACCGTGGCGGCGTCGGCATCGGTGTGCCCCACGGCGGGCAGGACACCGTGGGAGACCAATTGCTCGACGAGGGAATCGGAGCCGGCCAGTTCGGGGGCATAGGTCATGGCACGCAGCTGCCCGTGGGAACTGGCGACCAGCTCGTCGACGAAGTCCGGGTCCGGAGCGCCAAGGTGGGCAGGATCCTGCGCCCCACAGCGGGCGACGGAGAGAAACGGGCCCTCGGCATGCAGGCCGGCCAACAGCTCCTGCTCGGCCAGCGGTGCGAGCGCTTCGGCGGCACGCAGCATGTCGTCGCGCCCGGCCGTCACCAGGCTGGCCAGCAAGGTGGTGGTCCCGGCGGCGTGGAGGAAACGGATGGCCCGTTCGGCTGCTTCTGGGTCTCCGCTGGGGAAGTCGGCTCCGGCAGCTCCGTGGCAGTGCACGTCGACCAGGCCCGGCAGGATGGTGGCGCCGGCGGGGATGCGGACCTCGGTGTAGGTCCCCGACTCGGGCCATTGGGCGAACTCGTCGGGGGTCCCGACGAAGGAAATGCGGTCGTCCTCGAAGGCCAGGACGGACTCCTCGGCGATCGTTCCGCCGCTGACGGTGCGGCCCCGCAGGGACAGCCGGGTGGTTTCCTCGGTGGAAGTCATGCCTCCAGCATAGGTTCTGCGACCGCGCGCACCTAGGTGCACCACGGGCCGTGGTCCGAAGCGCTCAGAACAGCCGAGAGTCGCTGTCGTCCACTCCGCGCATGGCGTCGTAATCCAGGGTCAGGCATTCGATCCCGCGGTCCGTGGCCAACGTGCGGGCCTGCGGCTTGATCTGCTGGGCGGCGAAGACCCCGCGGACCGGCGCCAGGAGGGGGTCCCGGTTCATCAGTTCCAGATAGCGGGTGAGCTGCTCGACCCCGTCGATGTCGCCGCGGCGCTTGAGCTCGATGGCCACCGTCGCCCCCGCGGCGTCGCGGGCCAGGATGTCCACCGGGCCGATCGCCGTCATGTACTCGCGGCGGACGAGCCTGAAGCCCTCGCCCAGCACGTGGATCTGCTCGGCGAGCAGCCGTTGCAGGTCCGCCTCGACGCCGTCCTTGATCAGTCCCGGGTCGATCCCCAGCTCGTGGCTCGAGTCGTGCTGGATTTCGTGGATCCGGATGACCAGGTGGTCATCGCTCTTGGCATGCTGGACGCGCCAGGTTTCCTGCACGCCCTCGGCCAGCGCGTCCTCGTCCGCGGGTGCGATATGCATGGCGGCCGGGGGGCTCATCCAGTTCAGCGGCTTGTAGGACCCTCCGTCGGAATGTATGAGGACGGAACCGTCGGCCTTGACCATGAGCAGGCGGGTCGCCAGCGGCAGGTGGGCACGCAGGCGGCCCAGGTAATCGACTGAGCAACGGGCTATCACTAAACGCACATCCAGCACTCTACCGCCCGGTGGGGTGCACCGGGCATTCCCGTGTCGGGCCCCGGAGACGATACGATCCGGAACATGCCCCGCTCGAACCGCCCCCGCCGCCCGAACCGCCCGGCACGGCCGGGCAAGTGGTCGTCGGCCGGGCGGCAACCGTCGGAGGAGGAGGGCTCCTTCCGTGGGCCCGGGCTCGCCATTCCCTCGCTGCAGAGCGCCCCGGACGGGCAGTGGCATGTCCGCCGGATCTCGGCGGCACGTGCCGGCAAGACGTACATCTGTCCGGGGTGCCATCGGAACATCGACCCGGGAACCGAACACATCGTCGCCTGGCGGGCCGATCATTGGAGCGGCGACGAGGCTTCGGCCGCCGGTCGGCGGCACTGGCACCTGAAGTGCTGGAGCGGACGCAGCTTCCGCTACTGAGCGGCCGGCCCGCACTGCCGTCGTGCCCCCGACGCCGCGGGCTAGAGCCGTTCCTGGCGGGCCATGAAGACCTCGCGGATCAGCAACATCGTCGAGGCGGCCAGGGGGATGGCCATCAGCGCGCCCACGACCCCCAGCAGCGAACCGCCGGCGATGACCGCGATGACCGCCACTGCCCCGGGAACCGCGACCGTGCGTTGCATCACGCGGGGGGAGATGAAGTAGGCCTCGAACTGCAGGTAGCCGAAGTAGAAGATGGCGTAGACCACCGCCGTCTCCCAGCCGACCGTCAGGGCGATCAGCGACACCAGGATGCCGGCGATCACCGCACCGACCAGCGGGATGAAGGCCAGGATGACCACCACCATCGACAGCAGCAGCGAATAGGGCACCCCGACGATGCTCATCACGATGAACGCGTACAGCGCGTTGAGCAGGGCGACCACGGCCTGTCCCATGACGTAGTTGCCGACGCTGTTGGTGATCTGCTCCGAGAGCACCTGGACGCGTTCGCGCTTCGAACGCGGTGCCAGCCGGTAGCACCAGGCCTTCAGCCCGGGCAGCGAGGCCAGGATGTAGACGGCGAGGACCAGGACGATCAGCGTGCCGAACATGCCCTGTGCCACCACCGATCCGACGCCGATCACGCCGCCGAAAACCCCGCCGACGGCGTCGGAGTTCTGGAAGAACTTGTCGACTTCCTCGGTGATGCGGGCACGGACCTGGAATTGCTGGTCGACGGTGGTGAAGAACTCCGAATTCAGGAAGCTGTCCACGAAGTCCGGCGCCTTCTCCACGAAGGCGGTGGTCTGCCGGACGATCGTGGGGACCAACGTGCCCACCACCCCGCCGAAGACGGCAGCCAGCAACAGAATCGCGGCCAGCACGCCCAGCGGGCGGGGGAGCCGGCGACGCTCCAGGAACCGCACGATCGGATCCAGCCCCAGCGCAATGAACAGCGCGATCGCGATCCAGACCAGCAGCGACCCGACATTGGTGAGGATGAAGTAGAGCAGCAGGGCCAGCCCGACGCCCACGCTGATCATGAACCCCGTGAAGATCGGGTGGTGGACCCCCGGGGTGGTCACGAGCGGCTCGTACTCTTCGGGCTCCTCGGGGACCGGGGGGACGGGGCGCGCCCGCTTCAACGCGTCGCGCACGCGGTCGATGAACGACGGCGGGGCCTCGCCGGGGGAGGGGTGCGCCACGTCGGCCGCGGGTGAGGGCTGGTTGGTCGGCGGCGACGCCGGACCGAGGGCGTCGTCTCCGGCTCCCGCGCCGGTCGATGCCGGCCCGTGCTCCTCGCCATCGGGGGTGGCCGTGCTCTCCGTCTTCACGGGGTTGAGCCTACCCGTCGGGCGACCCGATCCGCTGCCTCGGGTCATCACGGCAGGTCGCATATCGTGGCACCGGACACAACCCGGAACCGCCGTGGTAACCGATTCGTTATCATTGGAGTGTGGCCGGGACACCCATGTGCCCGACCGCGACCGAGGCCGATCCATCGACCCCCATTTTGTTAGGTGTATTTTAGTGCGAATCATCATTGCTGCGATCTCGATCCTGCTGGGCGCCGTGGCGCTTGTGGTAGGCATCGGACAGCGGACGTTCTGGGCCCCGCCCGAGATCGCGACGGCCACGGTCCAGACGGAGCTGAAGGATGCCCCGGTGACCGTGATCGGTCCAGGGGTCGCCGAGAACCAGGACCGACCGGTCGATGTGACCATCGAGGCCGACGGTGAGTTCACCGCCGCACTGGGCCGCAGCGCAGACGTTGACGCCTGGGTGGGCAAGGCGGCGCACAACACCATCTCGGGGATCAACTCGGAGACGATGGCCCTGGACGCCGAACACGCGAACGGCGAGTCCAAGGTGCCGAACCCGAAGGACTCCGATCTCTGGGTGGCCTCGGAATCCGCGGATTCGCATCTGGTGCACCGCTGGACGCAGCCGGCCGACGGCGACTGGTCGCTGCTGTTGGCCGCCGACGGCAGCAAGGCCGCTCCCACGCACATCACCGTCTCCTGGGAAAACGACGCCAGCACCCCGTTCTCCATTCCGCTGATCATCGTGGGTGCGCTGCTCATCGTGTTCGGCGCGGCCAGCTTGTTGGTCACCGGCCGCGGTCGCGGCAAGGGCCCCCAGGGCCCGGCGGCCACCGGCCCGGGGTCGGGGTCGAGATCGGCAGCACCCGCTACCGGTTCCGGGTCTGGTTCCACGGCACTTCAGCGCACCGCTGCCGTCGCCGCCGCGGCGGCGCTGGTGCTGGTCCCGGCGATGCCCGCCTCCGCGGCTCCGGCGGACTCGCCGTCGGGCTCGGCCGCCGACCCCACCGATACCGACCAGGACGTCTATGCGGTCGTCCAGGAGAGCCAGCTCAACCGCATCCTCGAGTCCGTCTCCGACTCGGTGTCCGCCGGTGACAAGGCCAAGGACGCCAAGAAACTCGACGCCCGCGTCGGAGGAAAGGCGCTGGACCTGCGCAAGCACAACTACGCCCAACGCGGCGATGGCGTGAAGATCGCGGCGCCGGACCCGGTGGCCGCCGGACCGGTGCGCTCTGCGGCCGTGACGACGACTACCGACTGGCCACGCACCCTCATGGTCGTCACCCAGGCCAAGGACGCCAAGGTCCCGGAGGTCCTGGTCCTCAAGCAGGACAATCCCCGGGCCAACTACAAACTCGTCAACTCCGTGACGATGCTGCCCGGCTCCGAGTTCCCCGGCATCGGCGTGGGCGACACGTCGGTCCGCACGTTGTCCACCAAGGACGATTCGGTCGCCGTGGCACCGGAAACGGCAGCCAAGGACCTGGCGGAGTACCTGGGCAACTCGAAGTCGAAGAAGAAGGGCGAGTTCGACAAGAGCCCCTTCATCTCCGCCACGCACGACGGCCAGGCGGCCGCGATCAAGGACAACAAGAACGCCAAGATCAAGTACAAGCACCGGGCAGATGTGAAGTCGCTCAACGTGCTCTCCACCCCCAACGGGGGTGCACTGGTCAGCGGCTACCTGACCAGCACCATGAGCGCCACCCCGAAGGAAGAGGGCGGAACCGTCAAACTCGATGCGGTCAGCGCCAAGCTGGCCGGCGCCTCGAGCACGAAGGAGGGCGTCGACATCAATTACGCCGAGCCCGTGGTGTTCTACATCCCGGCAGACGACAGCAAGGACAAGATCCGTCTCGTCGCGGGCGAGTCGATGCCGCTGTCGGCCAAGCTGAAGTAGGCCGCGGCGGCGGACGTACCCGTTGGGCAGCAGCCCGACGCAGACCATAAGGTAGGGGCATGAGCAATACCGAACCAGCAGCAGCTTCCAGCCGCGGCGCCGTGGACCTGTCCGCAATTGGCGCCCAGACCCCGGGGCCGGCCACGCCGGCGGGGACCGGGGCGTCCGCCGGCGGCGGGGAAACGTGGGCGACCGCTGTGAACCAGCAGGACTTCACCCAGCTGGTCCAGCTCTCCAACACCGCCCCCGTCGTCGTCTCGCTCGGTACCGGCGCCTCACCGGCCTCGGCCCAGCTCGATGCCACGCTCCGCGACCTGGTCGACGGCTACGCGGGACGCCTGGTCCTGGCCCTCGTCGACACCGACCGGGAACCGGCCATCGCGCAGGCGTTCCGGGTCCAGCAGGTCCCCTCGGTCGTGGCGCTGCTCAACGGGCAGCCCGTTCCCCTGTTCCAGGGGGGCGCCTCGCCGGAGGAGATCGCCTCGCTGTTGCAGGAGCTGCTCCAGCTCGGCGTGCAGCACGGCGTCACCGGAACCGTTCCGGCCTTCGGCGGGGAACCGGCCGAACAGCCGGTCCCGCCCTTGCACCAGGAGGCCATCGACGCGATCGATGCCGGCGACTACGACGCCGCGGCTGCCGCCTACCGCAAGGCACTGGCCGAGAAGCCCAATGACGAGGACGCCCGCACCGGGTTGGAACACGTCGAGCTCCTTCGCCGCACGGCGGATGCAGACCTCCAGGCGGCCCGCCAGGCCGCCGCGGAGCACCCGGACGGGATCGACGAGCAGTTGGCCGTGGCCGACCTCGACGTCCTCGGTGGACACGTCGAGGACGCCTTCGCGCGGCTCGTCGCCCTCGTGGGACGCACCGCTGCCGAGGAACGCGAACGCGTCCGCGCGCGCCTGGTGGCCCTCTACTCCGTGGTGGGCACCCAGGATGAGCGGGTCGCGAAGTCACGGCAGGCATTGGCGCGCGTCCTGTTCTGAGCGCCTCCCCCTGAAGGCTGACACCCCCAATTCACCCGCAGGGATGATGCCCGGCGCAGGGGGCCGCTGTTAGGTTCGGAGCATGAACACCGAACTCGACCAGCAGGCGCCCGCTGCCATCAGCCTGCGTGGCCTGGGCAAGCGCTACGGCCAGAAGATCGCCGTGAACGGCATCAGCCTCGACGTCCCGGCAGGATCCTTCTACGGACTCGTGGGACCCAACGGGGCCGGCAAGACCACCGCCTTGTCCATGGCCACCGGAATGTTGCGTCCGGATGCAGGGCAGGCGTTCGTCCATGGCGTCGACGTCTGGAAGGACACGAGACAGGCCAAGAAGCTCCTGGGAGTCCTCGCCGACGGGGTGCGGTTGTTCGACCGTCTCAGCGGGCGGCAGCTGGTGACCTATTCGGGCCTCTTGCGGGGCATGGACGCCGCCATGGTCGCGCAGCGCACCGACGACCTGCTGCGTGTGCTGGACCTGGAGGAGGCCGGCGGGAAACTCGTGGTCGACTATTCGGCGGGCATGACCAAGAAAATCGCCCTGGCAACCGCGCTGATCCATTCACCGCGGGTGCTCGTGCTGGATGAGCCGTTCGAGGCCGTGGACCCCGTTTCGGCAGCGAACATCCGTGACATCCTGGCCGACTACGTCCACCACGGTGGAACGGTCGTCGTCTCGAGCCACGTGATGGACCTGGTCCAGCGCATGTGCTCCCATGTGGCGATCATCTCCGACGGGAACCTGCTCGCGGCCGGGACCGTCGACGAGGTCCGCGGTGAAGGCAGCCTCGAGGATACCTTCGTGGAGATGGTCGGCGGCCGCGCCGAGGGGGGTGGGCTTTCGTGGTTGCACACCTCCTGAGGCTCAAGCTGGCCCTGCTGCGCAACGGGTTCCGCCGGAGCCCGTGGCAGCTGGTCGGCGTCATCCTGGGCGGGCTGTACGGACTCGGGCTGGCGGTCATGCTCTTCGTTGCGATGTTCTTCCTGGGCGATCAGCCCGCGGAGTTCATCACCACGGTGTTGGTCCTCGCGGTTTCGCTGGTCACCCTCGGCTGGGCGATCATCCCGGTGTTGGTCTCCGGCGTCGACTTGACGCTGGATCCGTCGCGGTTCACGAGCTTCACCATCCCGCCGCGCGAACTCGTCGTGGGCCTGCTGCTCAGCGGCTTCATCGGCGTCCCCGGGATGGTCACCCTGCTGCTGTTCGCGGGGCAGGGACTCGCCTGGCGGGCCGACCCCGGACTGGCCGTGCTGGGCCTGGTCTGCGGCGTCCTGGCTGCCCTGTTCGTCCTCGCCCTCTCCCGGCTCACCGTCACCGCAGCCACGGCGCTGACGTCGAACCGCCGGTTCCGCGAAGTCGGGACCATCATCCTGTTCGTCCCGCTCATCATGCTCGGCCCCATCATCCAGACCGCGATGCAGGGCATCGAGCACGGCCTCTCGTGGCTTCCCCGGGTCGCAACGGTCCTGGGCTGGACCCCGCTGGGCTCCTTTGCCGCGGTCCCCGGCGACGCGGCCGCCGGCGCCTGGGGGACGGCCGCACTGCGGCTGCTGCTCTCGCTGGCCTATCTGGCGGTGACGGTGTGGGCCTGGCAGGTCTCCCTGATGCGTGCCCTTGAGACACCACGGGAGCAGTCCGGCGGAACACGGGACGTCGCGGGACTGGGGACCTTCCGCTTCTTCCCCGCCACGCCCTGGGGTGCGGTCGCCGCACGTTGCCTGACCTATTGGTTCAAGGACCCGCGGTACGCCATGAGCATCATCATGGTGCCGCTGATCCCGATCTTCATCTGGTTCATGTTCGGACGAGATGGCGACTTCACCGCAATGCTCTTCATCGCCCCCATCATCGCCGTGCTCATGGCCTTCAGCATTTCCGCCGACGTCTCCTACGACAACACCGCCTTTTCGCTGCACGTGCTGACCGGTGTCCGCGGGATCGATGACCGGCTCGGACGGGTGGCGGCCTGCGCCGTGTTCACCGTGCCGACCGTCCTGATCGCCGCGATCGTGCCGGCCGTACTCATGGGCGAGCTGTCGATGCTTCCCTCCATCCTCGGCCTCTCGCTCGGGGCACTCGGCGCGGGATGGGCGGTCTCCAGCATCGCCTCGGCCCGCTACACCTATGCCGTCCCCCTGCCGGGGGACAACCCCATGAAGACACCACCCGGTGCCGGGGCCCGGATGGCCCTGACCCAGTTGGCGACCTTCGGGACGACTGCGGCGCTGGTGCTGCCCGAAATCGTCCTGCACATCGTCTTCCTGGTCACCGGACAGGAACTGTACGCGTGGCTGGTCCTGTTCACCGGCGTCGTGCTCGGAGCCGGGCTGCTCCTACTGGGCCTGCGCATCGGGGGCCGCTGGTTCGATTCCCGGGCCCCGGAGCTGATGCAGGCGACGGTGCTGAACCGCTAGCACTCGTCCGGGTTGGTAGACTGGGGGGATGAGCATGCCCCCAGATCCGTTTGACAACGACCCCCGCGACCCGGGCCAGGGCGGCGGCACCGCGACCATCGAGCGCGAGCAGCTGCGCGAACACGTCGAACCCGGTGACAGCGAACGCTTCGCGCATTACGTGCGCAAGGAAAAGATCATGGAGTCGGCCCTGACCGGCGAACCGGTGATCGCACTCTGCGGCAAGGTCTGGGTCCCCGGGCGCGACCCGAACAAGTTCCCGGTCTGCCCCGAATGCAAGGCCGTGTATGACGGCATCAAGGCGCCGAAGGACGGCGGCGGAAGCGGCGACGACAAGTAGCCAGTAGCCACGCGCCCGTGCGCCTCCCCGGGAGGTTGCGGGCCCCGGGGGAGGGCCGATCCGGCGCCTTCCCGTGTCGGTGGACGGCGCGCTGTTGCGCCCGCCGTAAGATGGTTTCTTCTTTGCGGTCGTTCGCGACCGGATCCAGCTGCCACCAAGCAATCAAGGAGGTTGGCCGTGGGCGATGCCCTGTTCAGTCTGGGCGAGTCCATGCCACCGGCATATCCGGAACGCGCGGCGTGGGGCACCGCCCCGAAACTGCGCCAGTGGCAGGCCGAAGCGCTGGAAAAGTACTTCGAATCCACGCCGCGTGACTACCTCGCGGTGGCGACCCCCGGGGCCGGCAAGACGACGTTCGCCCTGCGCGTGGCGGCCATGCTGGTCGAGGCCGGCACCATCAACCGGATCACCGTCGTGGCGCCGACCGAGCACCTCAAGAGCCAATGGGCCGACGCGGCCGCCCGCATCGGGCTGGCCCTGGATCCGAACTTCAAGAACTCCGACGGACGCCATGGGGCCGACTTCATCGGCGTGGCCGTCACCTACGCCCAGGTGGCCAGCAAGCCGCTGCTGCACCGGGCCAAGACCGAGGCCGCCCGCACACTGGTCATCCTCGACGAGATCCACCACGGCGGCGACGCGCTCAGCTGGGGCGACGGCATCCGCGAGGCCTTCGAACCGGCCACCCGCCGGCTGGCGCTGACCGGCACCCCGTTCCGCTCCGACACCGCGGCCATCCCGTTCGTGGACTACGTCGAGGACGCCGAGGGCATCCGCCGCTCCAAGGCGGACTACACCTACGGCTACGGCGACGCGCTGAAGGACCACGTCGTGCGCCCGGTGATCTTCATGGCCTATTCCGGCCAGATGCGCTGGCGCACCTCGGCCGGTGAGGAAATGGAGGCCCAGCTCGGCGAGGGCTTCACCAAGGACATCACCGCCCACGCCTGGCGCACCGCCCTGAACCCCGAGGGCGAATGGATCCCCTCCGTGCTGGCCGCCGCCGACCGGCGCCTCACCGAGGTCCGGCGCACGATTCCCGACGCCGGTGGACTGGTCATCGCCACCGACCACTCCGACGCCAAGGCCTACGCGGCGCAGCTGAAGCGGATCACGGGGGAGAAGGTCACCACGATCCTCTCCGACGACGCCGGGGCGTCCAGGAAGATCGAGGACTTCTCCGCGGGCACCGACCGCTGGATGGTGGCGGTGCGCATGGTCTCGGAAGGCGTCGACGTGCCACGCCTGGCCGTCGGAGTGTATGCCACCTCGACCTCGACCCCGTTGTTCTTCGCGCAGGCCATCGGCCGCTACGTCCGCTCCCGCAAGCGCGGGGAGGTCGCCTCCGTGTTCCTGCCCTCGGTGCCGATCCTCATGGCGCTGGCCAACCAGATGGAAGTCGAACGCGACCACGCGCTGGACCGTCCCGAGAAGCATGTGGACGATCCCGACTTCATCCCCGAGGAAGCCCTCATGGACGAGGCCAACCGCGAGGAGAAGGCCTCCGACGAACTCTCCAAGCAGAAGTTCGAGGCCCTCGACTCGCGCGCCTCCTTCGACCGCGTGTTGTACGACGGCGGCGAATTCGGCACCGGCGCGATGCTCGGTTCCGAGGATGAGCAGGACTTCCTCGGGATCCCCGGGCTGCTCGACGCCGACCAGGTGGGAGTGCTGCTGCGCCAACGCCAGCAGGAACAGGTCACCCGGCGCAGCCGCACCGCCGGTGCCGCGGCACCGGTCGAGGAACCGGCGGTCACCGACCACCGGCAGCTGACCGAACTGCGCAGCAAGCTCTCCAAGAACGTCTCCGCCTGGGCCGCCCGCACCGGGACGCCGCACGGAGTGGTGCACACCAAGCTGCGCGAGGTCTGCGGCGGGCCCGCCGTCGCCCAGGCGAACGCCGACCAGCTGAACAAGCGGTTGAACAAGCTCCAGGACTGGTTCGTCGGCAAACGGTGACCCCCCCGGCACGGCTGACGACGTGCACCAGCGCACCGACGCTGGTTACGCATGGCGCCCCTTCTCCGGGTCCGATCTCCGGGGCGACGACCCCGTGGAGACGGGGCGGGGAGCCAGGTGGTTGGTGCCTTCAAACAGCGGTAACAGCATGGTTCCTCGTGCCAAGAGACGTCCGCGAGCCTTATTGACACCGTGAAACCGTGGGTAAATACTGCAAAAGTGACCCGCCTCACCGGGTTGCTGGATGGCAAGCTATTCACCGTTCTCGACGAGAGAGGCCACCGATGTCCTCACATACTCCCCAGCCTACGAAGGTCAAGGTCGAATTCGACCGGGGCCTGAAGCGCGATATCGGGAAAGTAGGCCTCCTGTTCACCGGCGTCGGTTCGATCATCGGTTCCGGATGGTTGTTCGGCGCGTTCGAGGCAGCGTCCCTGGTGGGACCGGCCGCCATCATCTCGTGGATCCTCGGCGCCGTCATGATCATCATCGTCGCGCTGAACTACGCGGAGCTGGGGGTCATGTTCCCCATCGCCGGCGGCGTCATCCGCTTCCCGCACTATTCCTTCGGATCATTCGCGAGCTACACCAGCGGCTGGATCACGTGGTTGGCGGTCGTGGCCACGGTCCCCATCGAGGTACTGGCCGCCGTCCAATACGCGTCCAGCTATCTGCCGTGGTTGATGCACACCGTCGATGGAACGCTGGTGCTCACGGGAGGCGGCATCGTCGTCAGCGTCCTGCTCGTCGCGATCTTCTGTGTCATCAACATGTTCGGCGTGAAATTCTTCGCCAAGTTCAACAACGTGCTGGTGTGGTGGAAGCTCTTCGTGATCCTCCTGGTCATCGTCGTGTTGGGGATTCTGGCCTTCCATCCGGGGCACTTCCACGAGGCGCGGTTCGGCGGCTTCATGCCCGAGGGCGCGGCGCCGATCTTCGCCGCGCTTCCCGCGGCCGGCATCGTCTTCTCCTACCTGGGCTTCCGCCAGGGCGTGGAATTCGCCGGTGAGACCACCAACCCGCAGAAGAACGTGCCCTTCGCGCTGATCGGTTCCGTCGTGATCACCGGCATCATCTACGTCTTGCTGCAAGTCGCGTTCATCGGAGCCGTGCCGGACAGCATGCTCGCGGACGGCTGGGGCGGCCTGTCGTTCACCGACGAGGCCGGCCCGTGGGCGGAGATCGCCATCGTCCTGGGCGCCATGTGGCTGGGCATCATCCTCTACGTCGATGCGGTGGTGTCGCCGGCCGACACCGGGCTGATCTACACCGCGCTGACCCCTCGGCTGTCCTACTCGCAGGCACGCGTCGGCAACGCACCGTCAGGTCTGGCCAAGCTGAGCAAGCGCGGCGTCCCCTGGGTCGGGCTGATCGTGACGTTCGTCGTCGCCTGCTTCATGTTCCTGCCGTTCCCCTCGTGGGCGCAGCTGGTCGGTTTCATCACCACCGGCACGGTGCTCTCGTTCGGCAGCGGTCCGGTCACGGTGGCGGCGCTGCGGCGGCAGCTGCCGGAACAGGACCGCCCCTACCGGCTGCCGGGCCGCGACGCCATCCCGCTCCTGGGGTTCCTGTGCGCGAACCTGATCGTGTACTGGACGGGATGGGACGTGAACTGGAAGTTGTTCGTGGCCGTTGCCGTCGGCTACATCGTCCTGGTCCTGCACTACCTGTTCAGCGATCGCAGCAAGATCCCGCCGTTCCAGTTCAAGTCCGGGTGGTGGATGATCCTCTGGCTCGGCGGCCTGGGCGTGCTGAGCTGGCTCGGCCATTATGGAGAGGGCGCGCTGGACGTCCTGACGTTCGGTTGGGGTGAACTCGCCACTGCCGTCCTGACGGTCATCGTGTTCTACGTCGCGATCTCGCAGCGGCTGCAACCCCGGGATGTCGTCGGCAATGTGGAGCGCACACACCTCGTCGACGTCGAGGACGATGGCCTCCCCGAGGTGCCATAGACCGCTCGACCGGCTGAGCCCCGAGGGGTCTACGCGTCCTCGTCGATCGTGATGCCCGCGCATCGCAATTCGTCGAGGACGGTGGGCACCGTGGCGCGGTGCACTGCGGCGGTCAGGCGGGGAGGGCCGTGGTGTCGAAACGGGCGCGCACCGCGTCCGGCGCGGTGGCCCGGACGCAGAAGTCGGTGGCGATGCCGACGACCTCGGTGGTCGCGCGGCCGTCTTCGTTGAGCCGGCGCAGCGCGTATACATCCGGGAGCATCCGCAAATCGGCCGGACACCAACTTCCCGACGGCATCCTGCGAAAGATCATCCAGGCGCGGCGGGACGAGAGATCGACGCCAAGAGCCGCTCATCTCCGCTACACCGCGGTGGGTGCGGGCATCATCCACCGCGCAGGCCTATCTCATTCCGCTTTGAGCAGTACATCGAGAACCTCGCCGATGGCGACCTCGTCAAGTCCTTCCCGGCGGAGCGGCAGCGTGGGGTGCAGTTCGTAGAAGTTCCGGCTTCCGACCCGGCGGCGGGTCAGGTAGCCGCCATCGACCAAGTCCGCGACGATCCGATGTGCGGCACGTTCCCGGACCCCCACCAGTTCGGCGATCTCCCGGATCCGTATTCCCGGGTGGCGCGCGACGCAGTAGAGCGCGTGCATGTGATTGGTCAGAAAACCCCATTCAGTCATGCACACATAATACCGGTCAATCGCGACATGTTTCTATTGACATGTCTTGGACGTCTTCCTATTCTTGCTGTTGTCGGCGAGAGCGAACCCCGCCGGCGCGAGTCGCGGGACATGCCGGAACCGCGGACTAACGATGACCTGGCCCCGTCGCCCATGAAGTACCGAGGCCCCGCCCACCGCTGACCTCCCGGCGTCAACGCGTGAGGGCGCCGGAATCGGTGCCCGTGAAAGGGCCTCCCATGGAACGGCAATCCGCGTATCCCCTCGTCTTGGAGGGGGATTTCTCCCCGCATCTCAGCCGCTGGTTGTGGCTCGTGAAGTGGGTTCTGGTGATCCCACACATCATCGTGTTGGTGTTCCTGTGGATCGCTTTCCTCCTGCTATCGGTGGCGACGTTCTTCTCGATCCTGGTCACTGGCCGATATCCGCGGGCGATCTTCGACTTCAACGTCGGGGTACTGCGCTGGACCTGGCGGGTCGACTACTACTCCTATGGAGCCCTGAGTACCGACCGCTATCCGCCGTTCACGCTGGCCGATGACCCGGATTATCCGGCACGCCTGTACGTCGAGTACCCCCAGCAGCTCTCACGCGGACTCGTGCTGGTGAAGTGGTGGCTCCTGGCGCTGCCGCACTATCTGATCATCGGTGTCTTCACCGGGGCGGCCTTTGCCGGATACGAGCAGATGCGAAATGAGAATGCCTGGGCCTATGGCAGCGGTCTCATCGGTCTGTTGGTCTGCATTGCCGGTCTTTTCCTGTTGTTTGCCGGACGCTACCCGCGTGGGGTGTTCGATCTCGTCCTGGGTATGAACCGCTGGGTCTTCCGGGTGAGCGCCTACGCGGGCTTGATGACTGACAAATACCCGCCCCTCGCACTCGACATGGGCAGTGGCGAACCACCTGCGGCGGGGATGGCCACCGTTTTCGGACCCCAACCCCTGCCGGGAAGCTGACGGGACGATCCTGCGCATGGGGGAGTGCTGCCGCGGAGGCCGCGTGTAGGAGCCCGCGGGGCACCCCGGGGCAGTGCGCAATCCGCCTGCCCGTCCTTAACTTGCGCAATGCAACGCAGAAGCACCGACATCGGGGGCACCCCAGGCCAACCGGCCGACCCAACTTTGAGGGAGCACGTCATGACCGCCAACGCACACACGAACGCATCGACCCGGGAACACTTCCCCCGACGCAAAATGGATCCGCAGAGAAGGACCGCCCTGGCTGCCGGTGTGTTGTACCTGCTCACGTTCGCCTCCATGCCGACCGTCGCGCTCTACGGGCCGGTCCGCAACAATGCCGGCGACTTCGCCCTGGGCGCCGGCAACCCGGCGGTCTTGCAGTGGGGCGCGCTGTCAGAGGTCTTCGTCGGCCTGATGTGCATCGCCACCGCGGTGGTGCTCTACCCGGTCCTCAGGCGAGTCAGCGAAACCGCCGCCCTGGGACTGGTGGCAACCCGGATCCTGGAAGCCACCCTGATCTTCGTCGGTGCCGTCAGCATGCTCTCGCTCATCACGCTGCGCACCCTGGGGACCGATGTCGGCGACGTGGGGTCCGCCGCCGCAGTGGCCACGACCGCCCAGAGCCTGGTCGCAACCTACAACTGGACCTTCCTGGTCTCCCAGAGCCTGATGCCCGTCGCCAATGACCTCCTCCTGGGCTACATGTTCTACCGCTCGGGTCTGGTACCCCGCATCTTCCCGGTCATCGCCTTTATCGGTGCCCCGCTGCTCTTGATCTCCGACCTCGCCATCTACTTCGGTGCCGTCGGGCAATCGTCACCGCTCACTGCGCTTGCCGCACTGCCGGTTGCGGTATTCGAGTTCAGTCTGGGCATCTACCTGATCGCTAGGGGCTTCAAGCCGGCCCCGCTGGCCGCGCTCCCGGGGGCCGGCCGGGGGATCCTACCATGAGCGGCCGCACCCTGGCCGCGCCATCATCCTCCGGCTCCGCCACCGTTGATCTGCCGGTGGCACGCCTGAACCTGGTGCGCTTGGGATTCCTGGTGATGGGCGTCGGGCTCGCCATCGTCAAATGGCCGCTCCTCCTGCAGGTCGACGCGCAGCCGCTGTTCGAGGGTGTGGTCACCTGCCTGCTCACCGCCATGTCGCTGCTGGCGTTCCTCGGGTTGCGTTACCCGGTGCGGTTGTTGCCCATCCTGTTGTTCGAAGCGACCTGGAAGCTCATCTGGTTGTCGCTGGTCGCCCTGCCGGCGGTCTTGGCGGGCGATATGGACGCTGCGACCGGCGAGGTGGCGGTCTCCTGCTCGGTGGTGGTCGTCATCTGGGCGGTCATTCCCTGGCGGTACGCGTGGCAGATCTACGCGAAGGCAGGCGGTGACCGCTGGCACTGAGCGGGCGAAGCCCCGGCGGCCCCGTGCCCCGAAACATGGGCAAGGGGCTCGTCCGGCCTACGCGTCCTCGTCGATCGTGATGCCCGCGCGGCGCAATTCGTCGAGGACGGTGGGCACCGTGGCGCGGTGCACTGCGGCGGTCAGGCGGGGGAGGACCGTGGTGTCGAAGCGGGCGCGCACCGCGTCCAGCGCGGTGGCCCGGACGCAGAAATCGGTGGCGATCCCGACGATGTCCACGGCGTGGATCCGCCGGGCGTTCAGCCACTCGGCGAGGGATTCGCCCGGTGCCCCCTCCAGCGATTCCATGGCATCCGCCGTCGTGCCGTGTTCATCGGCCGCGAGGTCCGCCAGGACCGCCTCGAAGCCGGAATAGGCCGCCTCGTAGCGCCCCTTGCGGAAGGTCGCCGTGATGGCCCCGGCCTTCAGCACCGGCGCCAGGCCCGGATGCAGTTCGGCGCCGTGGGTCCCCGCGACGCAGTGCACCGGCCAGGAATCGAGGTAGTCGGGTTCGGCGGAGAAGTGCTCGCCTGGATCGATGTGCCAGTCCTGGGTGGCCAGCACGGCGGCGTACTTCCACCCGGTGTCGCGCAGGTAGGCGGTGATGGCCGCAGCCGTTTCCGCGCCCCCGGAGACCCCCAGCGAGCCGCCCTCGCAGAAGTCGTTCTGCACGTCGACGATGATCAGGGCGGTTTCCATGTGCTGCGTTCCTCCTCGGGCCCGGCGGGCGGGCCCCTAGATGTGGTCCACGAATTCCGTGGGGATCACCGGCTCGCCACGCTGCAACCGCTTGGAGAGGCCCGGCATCTCCTTCACGCTATCGCGGTGGCGCTGCGTCGCCCGCTCCAGGCCCGCGTGTCCGGTGAATCCGGGGGCCACCTCGCCGCCGGAGACGAATTCGACCATCAGGTCGCGGTCGTTGCCGTCCGAGGCCGGGCGTTCGCCGATGCCGACGACCTCGGCGGTGGCGCGGCCGCGCTCGTTGAGCCGGCGCAGCGCGTACTTGCGCCCGCCGACGCTGACCTTGTTCTTGGCGGCCTTGGCCACGTCGGCGAATGCGCCGTCGGGTCCCTCGCGGGAGACCAGCTTGTAGACCATCGAGGCGGTCGGGGCCCCGGACCCGGTGACCAGGGCGGTGCCCACGCCGTAGGAGTCCACGGGGGCCGAGGCGAGGGCCGCGATGGCGTGCTCGTCCAGATCTGAGGTGACCATGATGCGGGTGTTGTGGTTGCCCAGCTCGTCGAGCAACCGGCGGACCCAGCGGGCCTGGTCGATCAGGTCGCCGGAGTCCAGCCGCACGGCGCCGAGTTCGGGCCCGGCGACTTCGACCGCGGTGCGCACCCCCTGCTCCACGTCGTAGGTGTCCACCAGCAGCGCGGTCCCGGCACCCATGGAGGCCACCTGCGCCTCGAAGGCGGCGCGTTCGGAATCGTGCAGCAGGGTGAACGAGTGGGCTGCGGTGCCCACCGTCTTCACCCCGTAGTGCAGCCCGGCCTCGAGGTTCGAGGTGCTCTGGAACCCGGCGATCACCGCTGCCCGGGCGGCGGCGACGGCCGAGTGCTCCTGGGTGCGGCGCGATCCCATCTCGATGCACGGGCGGGTTCCGGCGGCGGCGGTCATGCGCGAGGCGGCCGAGGCGATCGCCGAATCGTGGTTGAGGACCGACAGGACGTAGGTCTCCAGGATGCAGGCCTCGGCGAACGTGGACTCGACGGTGAGGATGGGGGAGTTGGGGAAGTACAGGTCGCCCTCGGCGTAGCCGCGGATGTCGCCCGAGAACCGGTAGCCGGCCAGGTACTCCAGCGTGGTGTCGTCCACGACCTGGCGGTCGGCCAGGAAATCGAGCTGCTCGGTGCCGAAACGGAAGTGCTCCAGCCCCTCCAGGATGCGGCCGGTGCCGGCGACGACGCCGTAGCGGCGGCCATCGGGCAGGCGGCGGGCGAAGGCCTCGAACACCGAGCGGCGGTGCGCGGCCCCCGAATGCAGGGACGCCTGGAGCATCGTCAGCTCGTAGTGGTCGGTAAAGAGCGAGGTCGGCTGCTGCCACATGGCTCGGGGGACTCCTCGGATCGGTCGGTCGCGGACCACGCAGCCGCGGCCCGCACCACACTCTAGCCGTCGCGGCCCGCCATGCGCCGTAGAATGAAGGAATGCCTGTCATGACCACTGCCACCGACGTCCTGCCCCGCGGCGAGACCTCCGAACGGCTGGACCTGGACATCCCGTATGTCCTGTTGGTCTGGAACGACCCCGTGAACCTGATGAGCTACGTCAGCTACGTCTTCCGCAGCCACTTCGGCTACAGCCAGTCCAAGGCCGACGCGTTGATGATGGAAGTCCACCAGCAGGGCCACTCCGTGGTGGCCACCGGGACGCTGGAGAAGATCGAGGCCGACGTCGCCGCCATGCACTCCTATGGGCTCTGGGCCACGTTCCAGCGCGCGGACCAGGGCTGAGCCGCATGGCCCGCGCCTTCAAGTCCACGCCCCGCGGCTTCACCGCCCGGCTGGACACCACCGAACGCGACCTGCTGCGCGGCCTCTTCGAGGACGTCGCCCAGGTCCTGGCCCCCGGGCACGACGGCGAGGCCCCGGCCGGGGAGGTCGACCCCCTCTGGGCCATGGTCGGCATGGACCCGCGCACCCACGCCGCCGGTTTCGCCGCCCCCACCGACGCCGCCGAGCGCCGGCTGCTGCCCGACGCGGTGCGCGATGACCCCGAGGCCGCGCTGGAGTACCGCCGGTTGACCGAGACGTCGCTGCGCGAGACGAAGACCGGGAACCTGAAGGCCGCGGCCCTGGCGATGGAGACGGGCAACCTGGTCTTCGACACGGCGGCCGCCAACCAGTTCGCCCAGGCACTGAACGACGTGCGCCTGGTGCTGGCCGAACGGCTGGAGCTGCGCGACGAGGCCGATGCCGAGCGGATCGCGGACATGACCGATGCGCGCAACGTCGGGGACGTCGACGAGTACCTGGCGCTGCTCTACAACTTCGTCACCTGGCTGCAGGAAACCCTGATGCAGGCCCTGCTCGGGGACCTGTGACGTGGACCATATTCGCGCCGGGCTGCTGTCACCACGCCCCCGCAGGCAGTATGGTCGGTAGATCATGAACAGCCACGCACCCGCGCAGCCCGGTGATGCCGCGTCCGCGGACCGGCGCGCCGCACGCGAAAGCACGGCCCCGCTGGGCATCTTCGACTCCGGCGTCGGGGGCCTGACCGTTTCCCGGGCCATCATCGACCAGCTGCCCCATGAATCCACGCTCTACGTCGGCGACACCGCGAACAGCCCCTACGGACCGCTGCCGATTGCCCAGGTCCGGGCCAACGCCCTGGGCGTGATGGACGAACTGGTCGACGCCGGCGTGAAGCTGCTGGTCATCGCCTGCAACTCCGCCTCCGCCGCCGTGCTGCGCGACGCCCGCGAACGCTACACCGCCCGCTACGGGATCCCCGTCGTCGAGGTCATCCTGCCCGCGGTCCGCCGCGCCGTCGCGGCGACCCGCAACGGGCGCGTCGGCGTCATCGGCACGGAGGCGACCATCGGGTCCCGGGCCTACGAGGACGCCTTCGCCGCCGCCCCGCACCTGCAGATCACCGGGGCCGCCTGCCCGCGGTTCGTCGAATTCGTCGAGAACGGCATCACCACCGGCGAGGAACTGCTGCGCACCGCCGAACGGTACCTGGCCCCG
This sequence comes from Micrococcaceae bacterium RIT 802, assembly GCA_016892645.1. Classification (GTDB taxonomy): domain Bacteria; phylum Actinomycetota; class Actinomycetes; order Actinomycetales; family Micrococcaceae; genus Arthrobacter_H. The sequence goes on along the minus strand of JAFEMX010000018.1, from coordinate 23,138 downwards.
CTCAAGGACGCCGGCGTGGACACCCTCGTGCTCGGTTGCACCCACTATCCGCTGCTGACCGGCGTGATCTCCTACGTCATGGGCGACGGCGTCACCCTGGTCTCCAGCGCCGAGGAGACCGCGAAGGACGTCTACGGCGCGCTGATGCGCCACGGCATTGCCAGCGGGACCGGGATGCGCGGCAGCCACGAATTCATGTCCACCGGCGACGCCGCGTCCTTCGAGGTCCTGGCCCGCCGCTTCCTCGGCCCGGAGGTCCAGGGCGTCCGGCACGTCGTCCACGGCGGGGGCATCCACCCCACCGGGGAGATCCCACGCGTGGACCGGCCGCGCACCGGCGTCGTTCCGGACCGGGTGACCGCGGGAGGTGCCCCGTGAAGATGACCATCATTGGTTGTTCGGGGTCGTTTCCCGGTCCCGGCTCGCCCGCCTCCTGCTACCTGGTCACCGCGCACGACGGCGAACGCACCTGGCGGATCCTGCTGGACCTGGGCAGCGGATCGCTGGGCGTGCTGCAGCGCTACATGGACCTGGAGGACATCGACGCGATCTTCCTCTCCCACCTGCACCCGGACCACTGCATGGACATCTGCGGGCTGCACGTGGCCGTGCACTGGAACCCGCACGGCTGGAACCGCGACCGCGTCACCGTCTGGGGGCCCGCCGCGACGGCCGACCGGATGGCCACCGCCTACGGGCTCGAACTGGACCCGGGCATGCACGAGGACTTCGACTTCCGCCACTGGGTGCCCCGCGCGCCGGTGGAACTCGGCCCGTTCACCGTCTCCGCGGTCCCGGTCCGCCACCCCGTCGAGGAGGCCTACGCCATCCGCGTCGAGGCCACCGAGACGCTGGCCGACGGCTCCGTGCGCACCTCCGTGCTCGCCTACTCGGGGGACACCGACACCTGCGACGGCCTGGTCGAGGCGGCCCGCGACGCCGACATGTTCCTCTGCGAGGCCGCGTTCGAGGAGGGGCGCGACGACGGCATCGACGGGGTCCACCTCACCGGCAAGCGCGCCGGCGACATGGCCACCGCCGCCGGGGCCAAGCGCCTGCTGCTCACCCACATCCCCGTCTGGACCGACGTGAACACCGTCGTCGACGAGGCCAGGACCACATACGACGGCGGATTGGCCGTCGCGGTCTCGGGGGTCACCTACGGTGTCTGGTCCGGTGACCGGCTCGGCGAGCCCAAGGCACGCCCGGTGCCCCGGGACCCCACCCGCGCCTGAACGGTGCCGCCCCGGGCTACGCGGCCCCTGATGGTGGCCCGCCGTCGAGCACGCCGTCCCAGGACCACCTCGGGATCGCCAGCCCGTCCGGGACGTCGGCGGCGGAGACGGGGTAGCGGGACATCGTCGTCGTGGTGGCCCACGCGAAATAGTCGTGAAGGGCCCGCCGGAGCCTCGGGTCATCGGCCAACCCCGCATCGGCCAGCGCCTGGTCGAAACAGGCGATCGCCCGGCGGTCCATCTCGGCGTGTTCCCCGTTGCCGCTGTGCATCGCCACCACCGCACTTTCCGAGCCGAGCGACTGCGTGTAGGTGGCCGGACCCCCGAGCGCTTCGCCCCAGTAGGCGGCCAGCCGCTGGCTGTGGTCGGGGTGGTACCCGTGGCTGAAGGCATGGGCGACGACCTCGTCGGCCATGACGCGCTCATGCCATGCGACGGCCAGCCGCAGGAAGCCGGGGAAGCCCCCGGCTGCGTCGTAGATGCCCTGCATGGCCGCCCCCTTCAGTCGAGGCGCTCGGCCAGGGCCACGATGATCCCCTCGGGGCCGCGCACGTAGGCCATGAGCCAGACCCCCTCGTACTCGCCGATCCCGCCGACCAGCCCGTAGCCGTCGTCGGACAGTGTCTCGACCATGGAGTGCAGGCCGTCGACCTGGAAGGCCACGTTGCGCAGCCCCAGGTCGTTGGCCATCGTCGTCGTCGGGCCGGGGATGACGTCCGGGTGGTGGAAGGTGGACAGTTCCACGCTCGCACCGCCGTCGGGGGCGCGCAGCATGGCGATCTCGGTGCGGGAGCCGGGGATCCCGGTGACCGTGTCGACGAACTCGCCCTGCAGCGGCATCCTCCCCTCGACCTCGAGGCCGAGCCGGGTGAAGAAGCCCACCGCGGCGTCCAGGTCGGCGACGGTGATCCCGACATGGTCCATTCGTCGTATGCCTGGCATGGTGGCCGTCCTCCGGTTCGTCGCCTCCGCCGGCGCGTGGCGGCCGACAGGACGTACGCTACGCCGAGGCGGCGGCACCGGCCAGAGGCGGGGCCCTGCGGTTCGGTGGGCGTCGTCGCCGGACCCTAGACTGGGAGGCATGACTACAGGCTCGAATGCATCCTCCGTCCAGCGCGCCGACGGGCGCGGCACCGCAGATCTGCGGCCCATCTCCATCACCCGCGGGTGGTCCCGCCAGGCCGAGGGATCGGCGCTGATCGAGTTCGGCAACACCCGGGTGCTGTGCACCGCCTCGTTCACCGCAGGCGTCCCGCGCTGGCTCAAGGGCGAGGGAACCGGCTGGGTCACCGCCGAATACGCGATGCTGCCCCGGGCGACCAACACCCGCAACAGCCGAGAGTCGGTCAAGGGCAAGATCGGCGGCCGCACCCACGAGATCTCCCGCCTGATCGGCAGGTCGCTGCGCTCGGTCATCGACACCAAGGCGTTGGGCGAGAACACCATCGTGCTGGACTGCGATGTCCTGCAGGCCGACGGCGGCACCCGCACCGCGGCGATCACCGGCGCCTACGTGGCGCTGGCCGACGCGATCACCTGGGCCCAGGGCGAGAAGCTCATCCCGGCCAAGGCCACCGTGCTCACCGACAGCGTCTCGGCCATCTCCGTGGGCATCATCGACGGCACCCCCATGCTGGACCTGCCCTATGTGGAGGACGTGCGCGCCGAAACGGACATGAACGTCGTGGTCACCGGCAGCGGCGACTTCGTCGAGGTGCAGGGCACGGCCGAGGGCGCCCCGTTCAAGCGCGACGAACTCGATGCCTTGCTGGACCTGGCGCTGATCGGCACCACGGAACTGGCCACCATCCAGCGCGAGACCCTGGGCCAGTGACGGCGCCGGAACCCCGGCTGGTCCTGGCCACCCACAACCAGGGCAAGCTACGCGAACTACGGGAATTGCTGCGCGGGCAGGTTCCCGGGCTCGACGTCGACACCCAGGTCGTCGACGCCGGTACCGTGGGAGCGCCCGACGTGCGCGAAACCGGCGTGACCTTCGAGGCCAATGCCCTGCTGAAGGCCCACGCCGTCGCCCAGGCCACCGGCCTGCCATCGATCGCCGACGATTCCGGCCTCGCCGTCGACGTCCTGGGCGGGGCACCGGGCATCTTCTCCGCCCGCTGGGCCGGCCGCCACGGTGACGACCAGGCGAACCTGGACCTGCTGCTGGCGCAACTGGGCGACATCGCGGCCGAACACCGGGGTGCAGCGTTCATCTGCGCCGCCGCCCTGGCGTCGCCTGACGGCACCGAACGGGTTGAACTCGGCCGCCTGCCCGGTACGTTGCTGGACGCACCCCGTGGCGAGGGCGGTTTCGGCTATGACCCGATCCTGCTGCCGGAGGGCTCGGAGCTCAGCTGCGCCGAACTGTCCGGCGAGGCGAAGAACGCCATCAGCCACCGCGGTCAGGCGTTCCGGGCGTTGATGCCCGAGATCATCCGGGTCCTCGCCGCGGGCTGACCGGCCATGCGGGCTGACCGGCGACGTGCCGCTCAGCCCGTCGGCTGGTCCGCCTTGCGCCGCTGGCGCTTGTACCGGTCGGACATCTTCTCCAGCGGGATGTTCTTCGTTTCCGGCACCTTGAAGAACACGAACACCAACGAGGCCAGGGCAAAGAACGCATACATTCCGTAGGTGAACGGCAGCGACATCTCGCTCAGCGCCGGGAAGGTCACCGTGACGGCGAAGTTCGCCAGCCAGTTCACGGCGGTCGCGATCCCGACGGCGAGGCCGCGGATCTGGTTGGGGAACATCTCCCCGAGCAGCGTCCACATCACCGGGCCCCAGGACACCGCGAAGAACACCACGAAGGCATTGGCCGCCACCAGGGCGACCGGTCCCCAGGGCTGGGGCAGCTGCGGTTCGCCGTCGACCATCACGGATTGGGTGAAGGCGATGGCCATGAGCACCAGGCTGACGGTCATGCCCGCGGATCCGACCAGCAACAGGGGCCGCCGCCCGACCTTGTCAATGAGGAAGAGCGAGACCACGGTGATCACGATGTTGGTGATGGCGGTGATGACCGAGGCGTTGGAGGCGAACTCGGCGCTGAACCCCACCGAACGCCACAGGGAGTTCGAGTAGTAGAAGATGACGTTGATGCCCACCAGCTGCTGGAACGCGGCAATGACGACGCCGACCCAGACGATCGGGACCAGCCCGAGTGTCCCGCCGCGCAGGTCGCTGAAGGACGGCTTCGAATCGCTCCTGATGGATTTGCGGATCGATTCCACCAGGGTCTTCGTATCCTCTTCGCTGCGCCCATGGACATGGCCGAGCACTTGAGTTGCGCGTTCGGTGTCGCCGTTGGCGACGAGCGACCGCGGCGATTCGGGGAGCCGTAGGGCCAGGACACCGTACAGGACAGCGGGGACGACGCCGGCGAGGAACATCCACCGCCAGGCGTCGAGACCGAACCAGAGCTGCTGGTCGGCGCTACCGGCCGCACCGGCGAACAGGTCGTCGACGAGCAGGGCCACGAAGATGCCCAGCACGATCGCCAGTTGCTGCAGCGAGGTGAGCCGGCCCCGCAACGCCGCGGGGGAGATCTCCGAGATGTAGGAGGGGACGATGGCCGACGCGGCGCCGATGCTCAGCCCGCCGACGACGCGCCAGGCCGCCAGATCCCAGGCAGCGAAGGTGAATGCGGAACCGATGGATCCGGCCAGGAACAGGATGCCGACGATCAGCATCACCCTGGTCCGGCCCCACTTGTTGGCCACGGGGCCGCCGAACCAGGCGCCGATGGCCGCGCCGATGAGGGAAACCGCCACCACGAATCCTGTCACGGCCGGACTCAGCTCGAACTGCCCGGTGACTGCTTCGATCGCGCCGTTGATGACCGAGCTGTCGAAACCGAAGATGAAGCCGCCGACTGCGGCGCCAACGGCGATCATGACGACGCGGATTGTATGTTTCCGGTCCAGTGAATCGTCGAGTTCCTCGTCGTTGGATTCCTGTCCCGATGGCTGCTCGTCCACGGCAGACCTCCTGGCCACGTTGACTGCGTGCGTTTTCCCCACAGTAGGCACGACCTATAGTGGGCCGCAATGAAGCGGGTGCCGCGCGCATCCGTCGTCCGGCGGTGGTGGACGGGAAGGCAACACGTGGACAGAGGACGGATCCACCACGGGTTCGACGCCGCGGCAAGGGCGGCGGGCCCCCGCGTGGTGTGGTTGCGCATGCGGCAGGTCCTGCCCGTGGCGGCCCAATGTGCGGGCGCTGCGGGTGTGGCGTGGTGGTTGGCATCGGCGCTGCTGGGCCACACCCGGCCCGTCTTCGCAGCCATTGCGGCGATCATCTGCCTGGCGGGCGGCACGGGCGAACGGGCGCGCCAGGCGGTGGACCTCGTGTCGGGGGTGGTCGCCGGTGTCGTGGTCGGGGAGCTCGTCCGGTTCGCCTGGCCCGGCAGCGGCGCCATCCAGGTGGTGGCCGTCGTCGTGCTGGGCATGCTGGCAGCGGCAGCCATCGACTACCGCCGGCTCGCCTACATCCAAGGGGCAGCCTCGGCGTTGTTCGTGCTGGTCCTGCCGCCGCTGCAGGATCCCGGCAGCCGGATCATCGACGCCCTGATCGGCGGGTTGCTCGGGCTGCTGGGCAGCCAGGTCCTGTTCACGCCGGACCCGGTCGCCCTGGTCGCCGATTCCCTGCGCCGCGTCCTGGACGGCGTCGAGGAGTCCCTGCTAGCCGGGGCACGGTCCCTCGAGGCGCATGATGACCAGATGGTCACGGCCATCGAGATCGCACGGGATGCCCGCAGCGAGCTCGCGGAGCTGTCGACCCAGCGTGTGCTCGCCCACCGCATCCGGAAGCGGACAGTCCGGGGACGACGGCGGGCTGCCCGGCTCCGGCAGCTCGACGAGACGCTGGACCACGTCGACGTGCTGGTGGCCGCCACGATCCTGCTCACCCAGGAAGACGCCGTCAAGAAGCCCGGCGGCCCGGCCGCCGGGGAATGGGCCCGGTTCCTCCGCGCTGCCGGCCAGGACGTGGCCACCGCCGGGCACGTGCTGGGGGAACGCTCACGGGGACACTACGTGGAGGCGGGCTTCACGGCGCGCGTGCCCACCGGCGTGCCGCCCGATGCCGCGTCGTATGCCCGGGCCATCCTCAGGGCGTTGGAGGCCATGGCCCCCGGGGGCCACCGGGATGGACGTTGACCCGCGGGGCGGTACCCCGCGGGATATCCGGCCGACCCCGGCGCGGGCCGTCAGGCCTTCGGGGCCTTCTTGCGGGCCTTGAGCAGCTCGACGCCGATCGGGACCACCGAGAGCAGCACGATGAGGACGAAGATGATGTCGATGTTGTTGCCGACCCACTCGTACTGGCCGAGCCAGTGGCCCAGCAGGGTCACCCCGACGCCCCAGAGCAGGGCCCCGATGAGGTTGAAGGTGATGAACGTGGCGTAGTGCATCTTGGCGACGCCGGCGATCACGGGAACGAATGTGCGCACGATGGGCACGAAACGGGCGAGGATGACGGCGCGGCCGCCGAAACGCTCGAAGAACTCGTGGGCCTTGTCGACGTACTCCTTCTTGAAGAAGCGCGACTCCGGCTTGTTGAACACCGCGGGTCCCGCCTTGCGCCCGATGAGGTACCCGGTCTGGTCTCCCACGAACGCGGCGACGAAGACGCAGAGCGCGAAAACCCAGAGGTTCACGTCGATGGCCCCGGTGGCCACCAGCAACCCGGCGGTGAACAGCATCGAATCGCCGGGCAGGAAGAACCCGACCAGCAGGCCGGTTTCGGCGAACACTATGCCGCAGACCAGCAGGATGATCCAGGGAGCCAGCGCGGGGTCGCGCAGGAAGACATCGGGGTTCAGGAAGTCCGGCAGCAGGCCGGCCATCTGGGGCTTCAGGAGGGGGGCGGCGTCCAGGGCCGGGCTCAGGGCGTCAAGTATCACCCCTTCAGCTTACCGGCGCGCGCGCTGCAGACCGGGCCTCCACGGGCCCCGGCGGAAAAGTGTGGGCAGACTCCCAGCTTGGCTCCCCGGCCGTGCCACCCCGGTAGGATGGAGGCGTGGCTTTGGACTTTACGGCGATCGACTTCGAGACGGCCAATGGATTCCGCGGATCGGCCTGCTCGGTCGGCCTGACGCGGGTCAGGGGAGGGCAGATTGTCGAGGAGGCCCAGTGGCTGATGAGGCCACCGGCCGGCTTCGACCATTTCGACCCGCGCAACGTGCAGATCCACGGCATCACCGCCGACATGGTCGCCACCGCCCCGCGCTTCGGCGAGGTGTTCCACGCGGTGGGATCGTTCATCGGAACCGACACCCTCGTGGCCCACAACGCCGCCTTCGACCTCGGCGTCATCCGCTCCGCGCTGGAGGTCTCCGAACTCGCCGGCCCGGCGTATGACTTCGCCTGCACCGTGAAGCTCGCGCGCAAGACCTACTCGCTGGAGTCGTATTCGCTGCCCTTCGTCGCTGAGGCGGCCGGTGCGCCGATGACCAACCACCACGATGCCTTGGCCGATGCCCGGGCGTGTGCATCCATCATGATCGACGTGGGCCGGCGTCATGTGGCGGACTCCGTGCTTGCCGCGGCGACCGCCCTGCGGGTCGCCATGGGCCGTGCCGACGCGTATGCACCCGGTGACGGGCTGTCCAAGGCCACCGCGACGGCGCAGACCCAGCGCGCCGCGGGGCAGCTGGTCCCCGCCCAACCGCAGTGGGCCGGCGGCTGGCCCACCGAGGGCGAGAACCCGGTCCCGAACCCCGACGCGGACCCCTCCCACCCGCTATGCGGGGAGACCGTGGTGTTCAGCGGCAACCTGGCCATCACCCGGCAGGAGGCCAAAAACCGTGCCGCCGAGGTCGGCGCCTGCTGCGCCAGCCGGGTCACCCGCGCCACCACGGTGCTGGTGGTCGGCGACGGTTTCACCCCGTCCAACCTGCACACCTCGCGCCAGACGGGGAAGGTGCGCCATGTGCTGCGCCTGCGCGAACAGGGCCGCGAGGTCTCGCTGCTGACCGAGGGCGAGTTCCTCCAGCTGGTCGGCGGCGTCTGGCCCGCCTCCGTCTGAGGCAACCGGCCCCGGCACCGCCTACGGGGCGGTGCCCAGCACGGCCTCGACCCAGCGGTGGTGCATCTGCCCGATGACCGGTCCCGCGTCGGGAGCCGGGCGGCCGCCGGACCGTACGTGGCCGGTTGCCGATGCCACCAGGGCCGCGGCATAGGCGGCGGTATCCGGATCGGCGTCGCCGCCGAGGCGGTGCACGACGGCGGTGGCATCCCGGGTGCCGGTGCCCTGTCCCGCCAGCTCGTCGATCGCCGCGGCCAGGGCCGAGCGCAGCGCGGCCAGGGAGGCCCCGTCGTCGTTCCCGGTTTCCCCGAGCAGTTCAGCCCAGCGCGCGGGGGCGTCCGGTCCGAGGTCCAGTCCGGCGCGGACCGCACGTCCGGCGAGGCCGGCGGCACGGTGGGCGGCGGGGGAGCCATGGGTCAGGGCCGCGGCGTCGGTGGCCAGGCGTGCCGTGGTGTCCGCGTCCACCCGGGGCAGTAGCGCCATCGCCGCGGCGCGGGGCAGGACCCCGGGACCGTCGGCCGTGGGGAAGGCGGGGCGGCCGGTGCTGGCCATGTCCGGTGGGGAGAAGCCCAGCACGTTCTGCGGATCGGCGGGGGAGAGGCCGTGCACGGCGTCGAAGGCGCGATCGATCCAGCGGGGAAGCGGTTCCGGCGAATTCTGGGGGAAGGCCCCGGTGACGGTGCGGTACCAGCGCAGTCCGGCCAGCCACATGCAGGCGGCCTCGTCGGCCGCCACCCCGTCGTTCGCCCATTCGACGGCCTCGAGCAACCCGTCCAGGAGGAACAACTGCAGGGTCTCCGTCTCGCCGGGACCGGAACCGGCGTCGGGTCGGACCGCCGCGGCGCCCTCGGCCGTGGCCTGCAGGACCGCCAGGACACGGTCGGCGAAATCGGGGAGGGGTTCAAGGTCCTGCTGCGGTGAAGTCACCGGGACAGTCTACCGAGGCGGCGCCTGCGGATTCCCTTGAGCTGCCCCGGCGGCGGGCATAGGCTCGCGGCAGCCGGCAGGACAGGTGGTTGGTGCTGTCGGACGAGTCGACAGGAGGGGCCATGCCACGCACGGAACTGAAGACGATCGAGACCGACATCCCGGCCCGGTTGGACCGGCTGCCCTGGTCGCGATGGCACTGGAAGATCCTCATCGGCCTCGGCACCGTCTGGATCCTCGACGGGCTCGAGGTCACCATCGTCGGCAACATCACCACCCGGCTCTCCGAAAAGGGCAGCGGCATCGACATCACCACCGCGCAGGCCTCGGGCACCGGCGCGGCCATGTACGTGCTCGGCGCCTGCCTGGGGGCGCTGGTGTTCGGCTACCTCACCGACCGGCTGGGCCGGAAGAAGCTGTTCATGATCACCCTGGCGCTGTACCTGGCGGCGACGGCGTGCACCGGTCTGGTCACCGAGGCGTGGATGTTCTTCCTCTTCCGCTTCCTCACCGGCGCCGGCATCGGCGGCGAATATGCCGCCATCAACTCGGCCATCGACGAACTCATCCCCTCCAAGCACCGCGGGCGGATCGACATCATCGTCAACGGGACGTTCTGGCTCGGTGCCATCGGCGGTTCGCTGCTGTCCATCATCGCCCTGGACACCGACATCTTCCCGGTCGACCTCGGCTGGCGGCTGACGTTCGGGCTCGGGCTGGTCCTGGGGCTGGTGATCCTGCTGGTGCGCCGGTCCGTGCCCGAAAGCCCCCGCTGGCTGTTCATCCACGGGCGCGAGGACGAGGCCGAGGAACTGGTGCGCGACATCGAGGAGACGATCCGGAAGCAGTCGGGCGGGGAGCTGGGGGAACCGGGGGAGAAGATCACCATCCGGCAGCGGCATTCGATCGGCTTCGGTGAAATCGCCGGGACCATGTTCAAGAAGTACCCGAAGCGTTCCACCCTGGGGTTCTCGCTGTTCATCGGCCAGGCGTTCCTCTACAACGCGGTGACGTTCGGCTACGCGACGATCCTGGCCACCTTCTTCGACGTGCCCTCGGGCAGCACCGGGTACTACTACGTGGTGATCGCCGCCGGGAACTTCATCGGGCCGCTCGTCCTCTCGCGGTTCTTCGATACCTGGGGACGGAAGCCGATGATCGCCGGAACCTATCTGCTCTCCGGGGTCCTGCTGCTGGCCACCGCCTGGATGTTCAATGCCGGCATCCTCTCGGCGGTGACCCTGACCGCCTGTTGGGCCGTGGCATTGTTCTTCGCCTCCGCCGGGGCCAGCTCGGCCTACCTGACGGTTTCGGAGGTCTTTCCGATGGAGACCCGGGCCCTGGCCATCGCCTTCTTCTATTCGATCGGCACCGCAGCCGGCGGCATCAGCGGACCGCTGCTGTTCGCCAAGATGGTCGAGACCGGAAAGCCGCTGGACACGGCGATCGCGTTCGCGGTCGGGGCTGTGCTGATGATGGCCGCCGGGATCGTGGCGATCTTCCTCGGGGTGAAGGCGGAACAGAAGGGCCTGGAGGAGATCGCCAGGCCGCTGACCCAGCAGTCCGAGGACGGCTAGCTATCCCCCTGCGGGACCGGACAACGTCGTGCTGCCGGGGGCCGGGCCCACCGCCGGGCCCCCGGCAGCCAGCGTGGCGGCGGCCTCGAGCATGGCCGCGTGCACGAAGGCCTGGGGCAGGTTGCCGCGCAGCTGGCGTTCCTCCACCCCGTACTCCTCCGTGAACAGGCCGGGGGAGCCGCAGGCGCAGCGGTTGCGCTCGAACCAGCGCAACGCCTCGGTCCGGTCACCCTGCTGGTCCAGCGCCAAGGCCATGTCGAAGCCGCAGAGCAGGAAGGCCCCCTCGGAGCGAGACAGGGCGCGTTCGTCGTGGCGGAAGCGGTACAGGTATCCCTGTTCGGCGAGCTCTTCCCGGACCGCTTGCAGGGTCGCGACGCTCCGCGGGTCGTCGGGGGGAACCGCCCCTCGCAGGGCAGGGCGCAGCAGTGCGGCGTCCACGCGAGGGTCCTGGGAGCTGCGCTGCCAGCGTCCGGACGGATGGACGCAGGTGGCCGAGACCTCGGCCAGCATCTCCTCCGCCAGGGACATCCAGCGGGCCGCCTCCGCCGAGGGCACCCGGGCGGCCAGGGTGCGCAGCCCTGCCACGCAGATGAGTCTGGAATGCGCCCAGTCGCGGTTGTCCAACTCCCAGATGCCGGCCTCCGGCAGCCGCCACCGCCCGGCCACCACCTGCACGCAGACCTCGACGGCCTCCCAATGGACCGGTTCGAGCCGGTCGTGGCGGGCGCCCGCGGCAAACAGCAGCAGGGCCTCGCCGAAGGCGTCCAGCTGGTGCTGGAGGTGGGCATGGTTCCCTGTCCGCGCGGGGGCGCCGGGATAGCCGGGCAGGTCGAGATCCACCTCGTCCGGAACGGGGCCGCCCGAGACGGTGTAGGCCGGCCGCAGGTCCTCGCCATCGGCCAGGATCCGGTCGGAGATGAACCGCAGCGCGTCATCGAGCAACGGATACGGGCCGCAGGCAGCAACTGCCTGCCCGGCAAAGCACTGGTCACGGATCCATGCGTACCGGTAGTCGTAGTTGCGCTTCTCGTCGACCTGTTCGGGCAGCGACGTCGTCGCCGCCGCGACCATGGCGCCGCTGGCGGAGGTCATGCCGCGCAGGACCGCATAGGACTGCCGGGCATCGCGCGGCGCCACGGTGTGCTCCAGCGTCGGGACCGCGGTCTTCCAGGCGTTCAGCGATCCCTCCCAGGCGGCGTCCGCGTCCGGCACCGGCCCGGTGAGCTCCTCCTCGGACAGTTCCAGCACCAGGTCGTGGGTCTCGTCCGCATCGAGATCAAGGGTCTGGACCAGCGGACCCCGGGACCGCCGTCGTGCCGTCGGGGCTCCGCTGAAGCGGAAGTGCAGTGGACCGGACCTGCCGGTGCGCACGCCGTGGCGCGTCGACAGGCCGGTCATCGGGTGCCGCCCGAAGCCGGCCCGGACCTCCAGTTCCACCCTGACCCGGGCGGAATGGCCCACGGCACGGATTCTGCGCAGGAACACCGTCCGCGTCCCGTCCCCGGGGAAGGAGAGGGCGTTGTCGCATTCGATGAGGCCGGTGTCCAGCTGCCAGCGGCTGCGCCAGAGCAGGCTGCCGTCCAGATACCATCCGTTGGACACCGATCGCCGGTCCACCGGGGTGACCGAGAAGATGCCGGCTCCGCCCAGCAGCCCGGAAAAGACCGCGTCGCTGTCCCAGCGCGGTGCGCACATCCAGGCCACGTCGCCGTCCGGACCGATGAGGGCGCCGCGCTCGCCGTCCGCCACCAGGGCATAATTGCGCAGGACCTCCGGGGGATGTTGCGTCGCGTCCTTCATGTCGCCCATGCGGTGAGTCTATGGACGCCTGTTGGTTCCCCGCAATGGTCCGCCGGGCCAGCCGTACGCGATCCCTAGCCGGTTCACAGGCTTCGTGCCTAGGGTGGGGAATGTCGGCGACGGCACCTGGAACCAACGGAACTCGACCACGCGTTGGGGATGCCCGCCGCACTGAGGAACGAGGTGCACACGGTGAAGTTGATGAAACCCGGCCGCCCGATCCCGGCCCCGCCGCAGACCCTGCACGGCATCGACCGGATGATCCGCAACGTCGAAACCGGCAGGTTCGAACGCAGCCTCTCGGCACTGACCGCGATCGGCTCGGTCATCACGGCGGTGGAGATCTTCTTTGAGCACGACAAGGCCAGCTTCGGGAACAAGAACATGTGGCTGCCGGTCATCGGCGGTCCGGTGGGAGCCGCCGCGGGCGTCGCCGGGTTCTTCAGCCAGCGCATGGCCAAGACCGCCCTGCCGCTGGCCTCGGCGCTCATCGTGGCTAACGGCCTCCAGGGGGTCTACCTGCACGGCCGCGGCATCGGGCAGAAACCCGGAGGCTGGCGCAACTTCCGCTACAACATGGAGATGGGACCGCCGTTGCTGGCCCCGCTGCTGGTCACCCTGGTCGGGGGCATGGGGCTGCTGGCCGCGATCCTGAGGCGCGAGGCATGAGCACGCCGCTGCCCTATCCGCGCTTCCCCGGCTTCGACGTGATGTCCCAGGCCGGCCACTGGGACGAGGTGACCCGGCAGCTGGTCGAGGACCGACTGGAGCCGGACGGTGGCGCGTCGTTCTTCAGCCGGCTCGAGCGCCGGGCCGCCGGTGCGCTGGTCGACCGGCTCACCGGCCAGGACGGTGGGCAGCTGGTCCCCGTCCTGCAGATGCTCGAGGACCGGCTGGCCAGCGGGTCGACCGACGGGTGGCACCACCAGCGGCTGCCGCAGGACGCCGAGGTCTGGCGCCGCACGGTGCTCCACCTGGACGCCGATGCCCAGGCCATCCACGGGGCCGACTTCGCCGACTGCACCGCCGACCAGCAGGACGGGCTGCTGGAGGGCATCCGCACCCAGGGGGACGAACCCTGGCACGGACTCTGGGCCCCGGGGATCTGGAACCTGTGGATGCGCTACGTCTGCTCCGCGTTCTACTCCCATCCGCGGGCGTGGGAGGAAATCGGCTTCCCCGGCCCGGCCTTCCCCCGCGGCTACAAGAACACCGGGCTGGACCGCCGCGAGCCGTTCGAGGTCGCCCAGGCCCATCCCGAACAGGAGGGCGATCCCCACCCATGAGCAGTGTCCGCGAACGCAATGAATCGGCCTGGCTGCTGCCGGCCGACGGGTCCAGCACCAACCATGCCCTGCGCGAGGGAATGCGGAGGTACCCGACCTCCCAGACCGTCGACGCCGTCGTCGTCGGCTGTGGGGCCGGCGGGGCGACCATGCTCCAGCGCCTGGCTCGGCGCGGCTGGAAGGTCGTCGGGTTCGACGCCGGCCCGTTCTGGGATCCCGACAAGGACTGGGTCTCCGACGAGGCCGGCTCGCACCAGCTGTTCTGGAACGAGCCCCGCGTCATCTCCGGCGCCGACCCCGTCCCGTTGGGGTCGAACAACTCGGGGCGCGGCGTCGGGGGGTCCATGGTCCACTTCGCCGGCTACGCCCCGCGCTTCCACCCCAGCGACCTCAGGACCTACAGCCTGGACGGGGTCGGCGCCGACTGGCCGCTGGAGTATGCGGACCTGGAGCCCTACTACGAGCAGATCGAGGCCGAGCTGCCGGTGGCCGGAGAACCCTGGCCGTGGGGCAAGCCACACAGCTATCCGCACCGTCCGCACCCGGTCGGCGGCAACGGCGAGGTCTTCCAGCGCGGCGCCGAGGCCATCGGGCTGCGGACCGCCGTCGGCCCGGTGGCCATCGCCAACGGCAGGTTCGGGCACCGCAACCACTGCATCTACCGCGGCTTCTGCCTGCAGGGCTGCAAGGTCAACGCCAAGGCCTCCCCGCTGATCACCCATATCCCCGACGCGCTCGAACACGGCGCGGAGATCCGGGCCGACAGCATGGTGACCCGGGTCGTCGTCGACGAGCACACCGGCAGGGCCGTCGGCGTGGAGTACGTGCACGACGGGGTCGGGCACTTCCAGCCAGCCGACGTCGTCATCGTGGCCGGCTACTCCATCGAGACCCCGCGGCTGCTGCTGAACTCCGCGTCGAGGCGCTTCCCCGACGGGCTGTGCAACGACTTCGACCTGGTCGGGCGCTACCTCATGGTCCAGGGTGCCCCGCAGACCGCCGGGCGGATGGAGCAGGAGGTGCGCATGTACAAGGCGCCGCCGCCGGAGGTCAGCACCGAGGAGTACTACGAGACCGACCCCACCAGGCCCTACAAGCGCGGCTACTCCATCCAGACCGTCTCCCCGTTGCCCATCACCTGGTCCGAACACCTCACCGCCCAGGGCTACTGGGGTGCCGAACTGCGCCGGCGGATGAGCGACTACGTCCACTGGGCCAGCCTCGGGGCGTTGTGCGAGCTGCTGCCCCAGGCCGGCAACCGGGTGACCCTGGACGAGCAGAAGGACCGGCACGGCCTGCCGGTGGCCAACTTCTCCTATTCGATGTGCGACAACGACCGGCACCTGCTCAAGGCCGCCCAGTCCACCATGGAGGACGTGCTCCACGGCGCCGGGGCCGGCGAAACCGTGACCATCCAGCGCTTCGCCCACCTGGTCGGCGGCGCGCGCATGGCCACCAGCGAACGCGAGGGCGTCGTGGATGCCGACTGCCGCAGCTTCGCCGTGGAGAACCTCTACCTCACCGACGGCTCCGTCCTGCCCACCCAGGGCAGCGCGAACCCCGCCCTGACGATCATGGCCGTCGCCGCCCGCGCCGCCGACCGGCTCACCGGAGCCGCCTGAACACCCGGACGGCCCCCAGTGCTGCCGCCCAGCCACCACCGAAAGGGGAACATCGAATGTCCCAGCAAACCGTCGCCGCCTCGGTCGCCACGGGCGACCGGCACGCCGGGGGCGTCGTCAAGCAGGGCATCAAGACCAAGGCCCAGGAGCTGCTGCCACACAAGGACCAGGACCGGAAATGACCGACACCCCGATCACCGACCTGTCGGTTTCCGTCTACACGGTCCCCACGGATGCACCGGAGGCCGACGGGACCGCCGCCTGGTCCTCGACGACCATGGTCCTCCTCCGCGTCAGGGCCGGCGGCCGGGAGGGCCTGGGGTGGACCTACGGGCCCGCGGCCTGCGCCGCCGTCGTGCATGAGACCCTGGCCGGTTGCGTCATCGGCCGCGACGCGATGGACATCGGAGGATCCTTCGCCGCCATGCTGGCCGCGGTGCGCAACCAGGGCGCGTCGGGGGTCTGCGGGTACGCGATCTCGGCGGTCGACATCGCCCTGTGGGACCTGAAGGCCCGGCTGCTCGATCTGCCCCTGCACCGGCTGCTGGGCGCGGTGCGCGACAGCGCCCCGGTCTACGGCAGCGGGGGGTTCACCACGTACGACGCCGGGAGGTTGCGCGGGCAGCTCGACGGCTGGGTCGCGGGGGAGGGCATCCCGCGGGTGAAGATCAAGATCGGGGAATCGTGGGGCACCCGCCCCGACCGCGACCTGGAGCGCATCGGGCAGGCCCGGGCGGCCATCGGGGACACGGCGGAACTGTTCGTCGACGCCAACGGCGGCTACACCGCCAAACAGGCCATCCGGATCGCCGGTGCCGCCCGGGATGCGGGAGTGGTGTGGTTGGAGGAGCCGGTCTCCTCGGACGACCTGCGGGGCCTGGCCCAGGTGCGCGCCGCCGTCGACGCCGACGTGGCGGCGGGGGAGTACGGGTGGGGCCCGGGGTACTTCCGCAGGATGTGCGCCGCCGGGGCGGTGGACTGCCTGCAGGCCGATGCGACCCGCTGCGGCGGGATCACCGGGTGGACGCGCGCCGCCGTCGTCGCCCAGGCGCACGGACTCGAGCTCTCCGGGCACTGCGCCCCGCATGCGCACGTGCAGGCCGCCGTCTCCATCCCGAACCTGCGCCACCTGGAGTGGTTCCACGACCACGTGCGCATCGAGGACCTGTTCTTCGACGGGACCCTGCCGCCCACCGGCGGCCAGCTGCGCCCCGCCCCGGACGCCCCGGGGCTGGGCATGGTCTTCCGTGAGGCCGACGCCCGGCCGTACGAGGTGGGCGCGCCGGGCTGAGGCGCCGGAGGGGACGGCCGCGCCGGATCCACACCCGCCACCGCGCGGCGCCCAACCATCGGACGTGCTCGATAGTGTTGGACCATGCGGATCTTGCACACCTCCGACTGGCACCTGGGCCGGTCCTTCCACGGCGCGGGCCTGCTGGACGCCCAGCACGGCTTCATCGATGCCCTGCTGCAGACGGTCACCACCGAACACGTCGACGTCGTGCTCATCGCCGGGGATGTCTACGACCGGGCGCTGCCCTCGGTCGACGCGGTCACCCTCTTCGACGACGCCGTCGTCCGGCTACGCGAGGCGGGGGCCACCGTCATCGCCACCAGCGGCAACCACGACTCGGCGCTGCGGCTGGGGTTCGGCTCCCGGCTGCTCGGACACGCCGGCCTGCACCTGAGGACCCAGGTCGCCGATCTGGACACGCCCATCCTGCTCGACGGCGGCGGCTTCACCGTGGCCGTCTACGGGCTGCCCTACCTGGAACCGCGGATGGTCGCCGAAACGCTCGGCGTCGAGGCGCCGGGCCACCCGCCGGTCATCCGGGCCGCCATGGACCGGGTCCGGGCCGACCTGGCCGCCCGCCGCGCCGTGTCCTCGCAGCCGATCCGCTCGCTGGCCATGGCCCACGTCTTCGCCGCCCACGGCCAGCCCAGCGACTCGGAGCGCGAGCTGAGCATCGGCGGACTGGACATCGTCCCGATCGAGGAGTTCGCCGACGTCGACTACGCCGCCCTCGGACACCTGCACGGCCGGCAGCGGCTGGCCGAGACCATCCGCTACTCCGGCTCGCCCATCGCGTACTCCTTCTCCGAGGCCAACCACCGCAAGGGCGCCTGGCTGCTGGATGTCACCGCCGACGGCCTCGCCTCCATCGAGCCGGTCGACTGGCCGGCGGCGAAGGCCCTGCGCGTGCTGCGCGGACGGCTCGAGGACCTGCTGGCCGACGAGTCCCTGGCCGATGCCGCTGGCGCCTGGTGCCAGGTCACCCTGACCGACCGCGACCGACCCGCCCAGGCCATGGAACGGCTGCGCACCCGCTTCCCCGGCACCCTGGTGCTGTACTTCGAACCCGAGGGGCGTCCCGCAGCGGTCGAGCGGACCTACCGCGACCGTCTCGCCGCCGCCGAGAACCCGCTGCAGGTCTGCACCGGGTTCATCGACCACGTGCGCCAACGCCCGCCCTCCGGGCCGGAGGCCGAGCTGCTGGCGCGCATCCTCGACGGGGCCGCCAGTTCGCGGGTGGCCCGATGAGGATCCACCACCTGCAGGTCGCCGCGTTCGGCCCCTTCGCCCACCGCCAGTCCATCGACTTCGACGAGCTCTCCGCCGCGGGGTTGTTCCTGCTCAACGGCGAAACCGGGGCCGGAAAGACCAGCATCCTCGACGCCATCTGCTACGCCCTCTACGGCGGATTGCCCGGATCCCGCGAAGGCTCCAAGTCGCTGCGCAGCGACCACGCGGGACCGGCCGACGAACCCGAGGTCGTGCTAGACTTCAGCACCGGCGGGCGTCGTTTCGAGGTCCGCCGCTCCCCGCAGTGGCAGCGCCCCTCCAAACGCGGTGCCGGCAAGACCACCACCGCCCAGGCCCAAAGCCGGCTGCGTGAACTCGTGGACGGCGCCTGGCAGGAACGCTCCACCCGCAACGACGAGGTCGCCGCCGAACTGCTCGAGGTCATCGGGTTGGGCAAGAACGAATTCACCAAGGTCGCCATGCTCCCGCAGGGCGCCTTCGCCGCCTTCCTGCGTGCCAAGGACAGCGAACGCGAGTCGCTGCTCAAGACCCTCTTCGACACCCGCCTCTACTCCGACGTCGAGGCCCTGCTCGCCGACGAGCTCACCGCCGCCCGCACCGCCGCCGAGGACGCCGAACGCTCCCGCGCCACCGCGATCTCCCAACTCGTCGAGGACGGGAGGGCCTCCCTGTACGACGACGAGGCCCAGTTCCCGCCCGGACTCACCACCGAGGACACCGCCACCGAGGACCTGCTGGAACTGCTTTCCACCCGCCTGGACGAGCGCGGTACCGCCCTCGCCGCCGAACGCCTGGCCGCCGACACGGCGGCCACCGCTGCCCGGACGGCGGCCACGGCGCTCACCGAGACCGCCGAACGCCATCGTGCCCTGGCCGAACTCCTCCGGTTGCGCACCGCCCATGCCGAGCGGGCCGACCACATCGCCGACGTCGAGGCCCGGCTGGCCGTTGACTCGAAGGCCGCCGCGCTGACGGCGGCCGAGACCGCACGCACCCGCGCCGTCCGGGCCGTGGACACGTCGGAAACCGCTATGGACACCGCTCGGCACGGCGTCGCGGACGGACTGGCCGCCGGCTATCTGGCCCGCGAGCTCGAGGGGGACGAAGCGGCCGACCCCGGGCCAACCGATCCGGCCACCGTGGCCGGGCACGCAGCCGAGGCCGCCGCCCGCGCCACCGGCGACGCCGCGGTGCTGGCCGCCGCCCTGCCGGACGAACAGGAGCTGGTGGACCGGACCGCGGACCTGGCCGCCGCCACGGCCGACCATGGCCAACGTTCCGGCCGGCACTCCGCCCACCAGGCCGAACAGGAAACGGTCGGCGCCTCGCTTTCCGGATTGCGCGAACGTGCCGAAGCCCTGGCCGGAACGGCCACGAGCCTGCCCGCCCTCACCGCAGCGAGGGAGGCCGCCAGCGAGCGGGTCGCCGCCGTGGCCGCCCGCACCACGGCAGAGGCCGCCGCCACCGAAGCGCACGAAGCCTGGGCTGCGGCCAAGGACCGCCAACTGGCCGACCGCGGGCACCTGCTCGAACTGGGACGCACCCGACTGGCCCAGGCGGCAGCGGCACTGGCCCGGGAACTCGTTCCCGGGGAAGCCTGTCTGGTCTGCGGGTCCGACGAACACCCCGCCCCGGCCACGGTGGACGAGGGCAGACTCGTGGAGGAGGACGACGAGGAAGCCGCCCGCCAAACCTCCCTCGCCAGCGAGGCCGCCGAGACGGCCGCCGCGACCCGTTTGCGAGATGCCCGCGCCGCCGCGGCCCTGGCCGACGGCCAGGCGGGCGGATACAGCGCCGACGAAGCCGCCGCGGCCCTGGCCGATGCCGAGCGGGCCCTGGCCGACGCGATGGCCGGCGCCCGGGATGCCGAACGGGCCGCTACGGCGCTGGCGGATGCCACCGCCGAGTTCGAGCGCCTGCGGAGCTCCAACGCGGAGGAGGCCTCCGCACTGACGGTCCTCGCCGCCCACATCGAGCAGTTGCACGCCCGGACAACGACACTGCAGAACCGACTGGCCGACTTGCGGGCGGAGGACGCGTCCCTGAAGGCCCGGCACGCGCGCATCGTCGAGGCCCGGCAGGATCTCGAAGCCCTGGCACGGGCCGCCCGGTCCCTCCACGACGCCCGGAGCGCTGCAGCCGCAGCGGTCCACATCTGGGAGGACGAACGCTCCGCCGCCGGATTCGCCGACGACGACGCCTGGTCCGCGGCCCTGCTGGATACCGCCACCCGCACCGGCGCCCAGGCGGAGGTCGCGGCCTTCACGGCCGAGGCAGTACGCATCGAGACGCTGGCCGGAACGGACGCCGTCGCCACGGCACAGACCGAATCCGACCAGGGCATTCGGGCCCCGGACGGCGAGCAGTTGGCGGCGGCTGCCGCGGCCGCCGCCGACACCGCGACCGCCCGCGACGCGGTCCTGCAGCGTGAGGCCGTGCTGCGCTCCTATGCCGCACGCCTTGACCGGCGCAGTGCAGAACTCCGCGGCCTCGAACAAGCCCAGGGCGCAGTGCTCGAGCGGTACCAGACGGTCAAGTCGATGGCCGACCTCGCCCGCGGTGGCGGGGAGAACCGCTTCAAGATGACGCTGTCCACCTATGTCCTCGCTGCACGGCTGGAGGCGGTCGCCGCGGCCGCCACCGAACGACTGCTCCTCATGACCGGGGAACGCTATGCACTGGTCCACGACGACACTCCCAAGGGCAACGCCAAATCGGGCCTGGGGCTGCACGTGCTCGACGCCTGGACCGGCCAACGGCGTGATACCCAGACCCTGTCGGGCGGCGAGTCGTTCATGGCATCGCTGGCGCTGGCGCTGGGCCTGGCCGACGTCATCCAGCAGCAGTCCGGGGGGATCGACATCGAGACGCTCTTCGTCGACGAGGGGTTCGGCTCACTCGACGAGGGCGCGCTGGAAACGGTGATGGACGCCCTGGACGGATTGCGCCGGGGAGGCCGCGTCGTCGGGCTCGTCAGCCACGTCGCGGAGATGAAACAGCGCATCCCCGCCCAGCTGCGCGTCCGCAAGGAACGCACGGGCTCCACGGCCCAGGTGGTCATGGCCGACCCGGTAGAATAGCGGGGCAAGGGTTGGGCGCTCCGGGTGGCTGGGACGGGCGCGCTATCGAGGAACCCTGAACCACATGAACCACCAGATGTCGTCGCCCGCCGGAGACGCGCCCACCGAAACCACCGACGCAGCCGGTCGCGGGAATTTCCGCGGCCTGCTGGAACTGGCAGGCCCCGGGTTCTTCCCGCTGGCCTTCTTCGCCCGGCTGCCGCTGGCCATGCTGACCATCGGCACCCTGACCCTCATCAGCACGGCCACCGGTTCCTACGCCAGCGGTGGCGTAGCCGCCGGCGTCGTCGGCATCGGCTCCGCCATCGGCGCGCCGCTCCTGGGCTATGCGGCGGATCGCTGGGGGCAACGTCTCGTGCTTGTCCCCGCGGCACTGCTCCATGCACTCGTCGTTGCCGGACTCATCGTCACCGGTGCCGGCCTGGTCCAGGACGTCCAGGCGCCCTTGGTCATGGGCATCGCCTTCGTGGCCGGCGCGACCTGCCCACAGGTCGGTCCGCTGGCCCGCGTGCGTTGGATGGCCTTGACGGCCGGACGCCGGCGGGGGAGACGCGAACTGGAAACGGCCTTGAGCTACGAGAGCACCGTCGATGAGCTGACCTTCGTCATGGGCCCGGCCCTGGTCGGCGTGCTGGCCTCGATCGTCGCCCCATGGCTGCCGCTGGCACTGGCGGCCCTGTTGACGGCGGCCCTGGTCCCGGCCTTCGCCGTCCACCCCACTGCCCGGGCGGTCCAGCCCCACCGGCCCTCCACCGACCCCGCGTCCGGTGCCGGATGGGTGCGGGGCCGCATCATCCGGGTGGGCCTCTGCGTGTTGGGCATGATCGGGATGGGCACGTTGTTCGGCTCGGTGTCCGCCGGTGCGGTGTCCTTTGCCGGGAAGTTCGGCGACGCCAGTGCTGGCGGGCTGCTCTATGCCGCGCTCGGCCTGACCTCCGCCATCGCCGCGCTGTCGGTCTCGGTGTGGCCGCGCGGCTGGGCCCAACCCGTGCGCTGGGCGGCCTGCGCGCTGCTGCTGGTCCCGCTGGCCCTGCTGCTGCAGGTGCCCGATTCCATCGGGACCATGATCGTGTTCCTGCTGATGATCGGCCTGCCCATCGGCCCGATCATGGTCACCATCTTCACCGTCGGCGGCGACGTCGCACCCGTGGGCCGGATGGGCACCGTCATGACGATGCTCGCCAGCGGCATCGTCGTCGGCACCGCGATCGGCAACGGCCTCGCAGGCATCCTGGCCGACGGGGTCGGGCCGCACGGGGCCTTTCTCGTCGCGGCAGGTGCCGCCGTGGTGCTGTTCCTGGCAGGTGCCGTGACGTTCGCGCTCGGACGCGTCCGGCGCGCGGGCACCCCGTGAATCCTGGCAGCAACCAGTCCCGCGGTCAGGAGCCGAGGATGCGCTCCACGGCGTTCGCGGCCGCCGCCACCTGCCGCCCCACCTCGTCGATGTCGATCGTCCGGGTGGCCGTGGCGTACACGACGGCCAAGGCCGACGGGTCCTGCCCCGGGATGCGCAGCGGTGAAGCCAGGGACGTCACCCCGGGGATGACCTCGTCGACGCTCGTGGCGTAGCCGAGCTCGGCGGCGCGGACCGCCTCGGCGCGGAACGGGTGGCCGGGGGCGATGTGCTCCCATTCGGCCGGGGTGAGGGCGGACTGGATCGCGATGCCGGGGGCCCCGCGCGAGAGGGGGTGGCGCGAGCCCGGGCGCTGGAGGACGGTGGCATGGCCCTGCCGCGGTTCGACGGTCACCAGGGTGACGCAGTCGTCGTGGTCCCAGACGACGATGAAGGCGCTCATCTGCAGCTCGTTGGCCAGCACGGTCAGCTCCGGCAACGCGGCGGACTGCAGGTCGCGCTGGACCCCGCGGGCCAGGGCCGCCAACCCCGGGGCACCCTGCAGCCGTCCGTTGTCGTCCCGGCGCACCAGCGCGTGGTCTTCGAGCGTGCGCAGGATCCGGTAGGCGATGGAGCGGTGCACGCCCAGCTCGTCGGCCAACTCGGCAATCGTGGGTGCGTCCTGGCGGTCTCTTATACAATCT
>JAFEMX010000017.1 GCA_016892645.1 Micrococcaceae bacterium RIT 802 | reverse complement strand
CCCCACGGGGCACGTCTACCGGTCCCAAGCACCACCACCACCGGGCGACACCAGCTAAGACATGTCCGGCAGGCGGCGAATCGTGGGTTCAGACCAGCGGTTTGAGCTGGTGGACGTCGGGCAGTACCGAGACGTCGCCGTGACTCAGCGCGCTCGCCACCCACAGGGAGCGTTCGGCATCCTGGGGCAGGCCTTGCTCTGAGTAGCTCAGGACGTCTTCCACCGCCCGGACGATGGACCATCCGGTAGCGAGATCGGCATCCAACCCCGCAGCGTCGCTGAGCTGGCGTAGCCGGGCCCGGAGAGCCGCAGCCGGCTCCCGGACGGGGAGTTCGCCCAGACGGTTGTCGAGCATGGGAAGAACGGCGAATTCCCGATCGCCGATGTACATTTGCGGGTCGATGGCCACGTACTCATCAGTTTCGGGCCGCGCCAGCACGTTGAAGTAGTGCAAGTCCGCGTGGACCAGGAAGTCGTCGCCGTCGCGCCGTCCCACAGCACCCCGTGTCTGACAAAGTTCCAGCCCAGCCTCGAGTAGCCTGCGGGGGAGCAGCCCCTGCCGGTCGGCCCACCGGGCAGGCAAGTCATCGTTCCAACGTTCGGCGACGGCGTCGGTCCGTTCAAAGGGTGCGGTGTCCTCGGCGGACCCCGGCAGCTCGGCTACGCGTTGGCTCAGCTGCCTCATCACTGCACCCCAAATTCCACCAACCATCAAGGGCGGAATGCGGGCAATATCCCGATCAGGATCCAGCCTTTCCAATAGCAGGAAGCCGGCCTCATCACGGATGAGGCGCACGGCGCCATTCCCGGACCACAGCCTGAGGGCGGCGGCCTCCGTTGCCAGTTCGGGTGCGGGGATCTGGTATTTGAGCGCCAGCTGCCTCCCGTTGGCATCTACAACCGGAACGACGACGCCAGCATGGCCGGCGAACCAAAATTGTCCGTCAACCGGTTGGCGGCGAACATTCCAGTGGTCGCACTGCTCGGTGATGCGCGCCTCGAGTTCCCGGAGCCACGCTGCGCCCCCGGGCGTACGCAGGGCGTTGTGACGCAGTTGGGCCGGTAGCTCTCCCGGACTCAGGAAGGTGCCCGGATTGCCTGGGTGCATTACGCCGTCTTGGTGAGGTCGGGAATCTTCCCCGAGAGGGCAAAGAATCGATCTGCCGACAGCCAGCTTTCGGTGATCAGGACCGGGCGGAGGACCTGCGGTGCCCGCGCTGCGGCATCACGCAGCAGGGCTGCCAGTTGTTCCTCCGATTCAGCAATCGATCCGATGGGCGCCGCATCGAAACCGTCGGGCAATGCATAGGCTGCCTCGCGGGTGGGGGGACAGTCCGCCGGTAGAAGGTCCTCCAACCGATGCCCTAGCTCAGATGTGGTGGCGGAAAGCTTCACGCCCTGGCGGGTCGCGGCGCCGGGGTGCTTGACGGCAGCCATTTGGTAACCGTATGCCTGTCGGAAAGCGGCATCAGAGGCCTTGAGTATGGAATCGGCAGCCCGCTGCTGTTCGGACGTCGCGGCTTCGGTTTCTTCCGAGCCGGAAACGGGCCCGGCCGAAGTAGCTTCAGATGATCCGGAACCGGATGGCGCGTCGTCCGCCACGCAGGATCCAGCCGGAAGTTGATTGGCCAGGGTTTCATGCCATGCGGTGTCGGTCTCCGCAATCTCGACCTGCTGCAATTCCTTCGTCTGGACATCGTCGGGAACCAGTGAGGCAAGTCGTTGGGCTTCCAGACGCTGTTCAATGCCGGCCCCGATGACGGCGGCGGCGTCACTGGGCTCGGCCGTGGCGGCGGCCCCGAGGAGGGCGTTGGCCGAGGTGCCCAATTCCAAGGAGATCCGGGCTAGGGCCTCGGCACCGGAAGTGGCGAGCGCGGTCGTCGGGTTTTCGGATGACTCACCCGGAGCCCCCGGCAAATTGGCGTCGGGCATAGCCGGTGCGTCGGTTACCGTACCGGTGGCCGTCTCCTGGGCAACCCGGGCAGCTAGGCCGGGTGTGAGAAGTTCCACATGGTCGCGTAACAGCTTTGCCGCGCGCTCAAGTTCCTGCGCTGACTTGGCGCCGACTGCCATCGAGGAAACCGCGGGCGAGGCGGGCGTCGGCCGTTCGGTTCCGACAGCACTTCCGTCGTCCGGGGACTCGGGACCCGCGGCCAAGTCCGTGGCTGATCGGGCCAAGGCCAGCATGCTTCGCGAAGCTGCCTCTTCCGCGCTGATTTGGGGGCCTTCGCCGCGGAAATCCGGGCCCCACCCCTTGCTGGTCGTTGTGCCAATGCCAACGACGATCGCGGCTACCAGCAGTAACCCGAGCAGGCGGAGCAGGAGCTTCACGCGAAAGGAGGGGCCGCGCCGACGTGTGCGTCGGGGGGATTCGGGGGAACGGGAGCGCGTATCCATCGACACGATCATCCCACGACGGGGCTCACGATGAGGCGTCCACGCCATCCGGTGCCGGGAACCCGAATGAGCTGTCGGGGTGGCCATGGCGTCGTTGGTGATGCAGGTTCGGCACGGCAACGTCGGCGGGGCCGTGGAAATGTCGATACTCTGGTACGCACAACATCGAATATGTGGGAGGAAGTCATGTCCGAACAGCCGGCAAGCACCCCGTCCGAAGGACAGCGGCTCAAGGAGTATCTGGAACCCACCGTTTCCGCCCACCATCTCCTTATCGAAGACGTCGAGGTCCATTCGGGCGCCGACCACCGCACGGTCAACGTCATCATCGACCTGGTCGACGGCACAGGGAACGTCGATTTGGACACGCTGGCAGAGGTGTCGCAGGCCGTTTCCGAGGCCATGGACCGTTCGCCGGTGGAGCCCGGAGTGGCCTACGACCTCGAGGTCTCATCTCCCGGTGTCGGCCGCCCGCTGACCCTTCCACGGCATTGGCGCCGCAACATCGGCCGTCTGGTAAAGGTCAACCTCATGGGCGAGGACAACATCACCGGCCGCCTCACGGCCGCCGATGACGAGAAGATCACGGTCGTGCCCGACATTCCGGTCAAGAAGGGCATGAAGCCGAAGCAGGGCGAACCCCGAACGCTTGCCTACGACACCATCCGTCGCGGTGTGGTCGAGGTTGAATTCACCCGTTCAGGGCCCCTGGACGACGAAGCAGTAGAGATCGACGAGGCGCAGGAGGCCTGACATGGACATCGATATGAGCGCACTGCGACTCCTCGAATCGGAGCGCGAAATCCCGCTTCACCTGATCATCCCGACCATCGAGCAGGCCCTGGTGATGGCGTACCACAAGTCGCCGGGTGCCATCGATCAGGCTCGGGCCGAGCTGGACCAGAAGACCGGGCGCGTGACCATCTGGGCCACCGAAATCGACGAGGACGGCACGTCGGTCGGCGAGTTCGACGACACCCCCGAAGGATTCGGTCGCATCGCTGCCAGCACTGCCCGTCAGATCATCCTGCAGCGTCTGCGGGACGTGGAGGACGACAATATCCTGGGCCAGTTCAAGGGCAAGGAGGGCGAGCTGATCTCTGGGCAGATCCAGCAAGGCAACAATCCGATCATGATCCAGGTCAACCTGGGCACCATCGAGGCATTGCTGCCGCCGCCAGAGCAGGTCCCGGGGGAGAAGTACCTCCACGGATCGCGTATCCGCGCCTACGTCACCGATGTGCGCAAGGGGCCCAAGGGCCCCTCGATCACCCTTTCGCGTTCGCATCCGAACCTCGTCCGTCGGCTCTTCGAACTCGAGGTCCCGGAGATCGCGGATGGGACCGTCGAAATCGTTTCGCTGGCCCGCGAGGCCGGGCATCGCACCAAGATCGCCGTCCGGGCTACGAAAGCCGGTGTCAATGCGAAGGGCGCATGTATCGGCGAGATGGGATCTCGCGTGCGCGCCGTGATGAACGAATTGCACGACGAGAAGATCGACATCGTCGACTACAACGAGGACCCGGCGCGCTTCATCGCCAACGCCTTGTCCCCATCGAAGGTCAAGTCGGTCACCATTGTGGACGAGGCCATCCGGCAAGCACATGTCGTGGTTCCGGATTACCAGCTATCACTGGCCATCGGCAAGGAAGGACAGAATGCCCGTCTGGCGGCCAAACTCACAGGCTGGCGGATCGACATTTCCTCCGATGCCCACCCGCAGGGTCGTGTCGAAGCGGTCCGCCCCGAGTGAGCGCGGGCGCCGTGCCCCATGGTCGGCGCGAAAAGCGGTAGACTGGTCTGTGGTCCGGTCAGGTCCGGCCATCCCCAACCCAGGAGTTGACCTCCGACGTGAGCTCGCAGCATCAGCCGCAGCGCACGTGCATCGGGTGCCGGGAAACGACGGACCAGGACCAGTTGTTGCGTTGGGTGATTGAAGGAACCGGTTCGTTTGCCGTTCCGGATCCCAGCCGTCGCAAGTCCGGCAGGGGTGCTTGGTTGCACCCCACGCCGGAATGTGCAGCCCGTGCCGTGAAACGGCGGGCGTACTCCAGGGCCTTCAGGGCCCCGGTGGACGACTCGCAGGTGGAATCGGCGTTGGCAGCATTGGGTGCGCACCCGCCGGGTGGCAGCACCGCATCAACCGTCAAACGTGAAAGCGGGTCAGAAATCTGATGGAAACCCGATGAGTGTCAAGCGATGAGCGCCTAGCTATGACTGATCAGTTAAGCGCAACGATCGGCATGCCGCCACGCGGTGGATGCCGGCCAAGCCCAAAAAAGACGGTTCGCACCCGGTAAGAAGTGAGTGCAGGGGCGGACCGAGACAGGAGAAATGTGGCCAAGGTCCGCGTACACGAGCTCGCCAAAGAGCTCGGCATCACTTCGAAGGATGCAGTGGCAAAACTGCAGGAGATGGGCGAATTCGTCCGTTCCGCCTCTTCGACCATTGAAGCGCCCGTAGTCAAGAAACTACGGGGAGCCTTCCCCCAGCAGCCGGCCGCCAAGGCCCCGGCAGCTGCCACGCCTGGCACCAAGCCGGCGAGTCCCGCATCGGCGGCCCCCGGAACCCCGACGTCCGACGCGCCACGCCCCGGAGCCCGCCCGGCCCCGAAGCCGGCTGCAGCAGCACCGGCTGAACCAGCCAAGGCAGAAGCAGCTCCCGCCGCGCCGGCACCGGCCGCGGAAAAGTCAGCTTCCGAGCAGCCCGTAGCCGAACAGCCCGCCGTCGAGAAGTCGGCTGCGCCGCGTCCGACGTCGGCCAAGCCGGGCGCTCCGCGTCCGGGCAACAACCCGTTCTCGTCGCAGCAGGGCATGCGCGGCAAGGACTCCGGTCCCGGTGGCCCCCGCCCCGGTGCCCGTCAGGGCAACCGCCCCGGCGGTCCCCGCCCCGGGAACAACCCGTTCGCACCCCAGCAGGGCATGCGCTCCGGTGCGCCCGCCGGCCAGGGCGGACCGCGTCCGCCGGCAGGATCCGGTGGCCCCCGTCCCGGTGCCCCGCGTCCGGGAGCAGCGCGCCCCGGCGCCGGTGCGGGTGCACCCGGTGCCCGTCCGGGTGGGCCCCGCCCCACTCCGGGCATGATGCCCAACCGCACCGAGCGCCCGGCACCCGCCGGCGCAGGTCGTCCCGGCGCGCCGGGACGCGGCGGCGCACCCGGACGCCCCGGGGGAGCACCCGGTGGCGGTTTCGGCGGCAAGGGTGGCGGTCGCGGACGCGGCGGCACCCAGGGTGCCTTCGGCAAGGGAGGAGCCGGCCGCGGCAAGCAGCGCAAGTCGAAGCGTGCCAAGCGCCAGGAACTGGAGCAGATGAGCGCACCGTCGCTGGGCGGCGTGAGCGTTCCCCGCGGCAACGGGGAGACCATCGTGCGCCTTCGTCGCGGCGCCTCCATCACCGACTTCGCCGACAAGATCGAGGCGAACCCCGCAGCACTGGTGACCGTCCTGTTCCACCTCGGCGAAATGGCCACGGCCACCCAGTCGCTGGACGAGGGCACCTTCGACGTCCTCGGCGCCGAACTGGGCTACAAGGTCCAGATCGTGTCCCCGGAGGACGAGGAACGCGAGCTGCTCGAGTCCTTCTCGATCGACCTGGACCAGGAGCTCGAGGACGAGGGGGACGAGGATCTCAGCGTCCGCCCGCCGGTGGTCACCGTCATGGGTCACGTCGACCACGGCAAGACCCGCCTGCTGGACGCGGTCCGCAAGACCAACGTCATCGAGGGCGAGGCCGGCGGCATCACCCAGCACATTGGTGCGTACCAGATCAACCACGAGCACGAGGGCATCGAGCGTGCCATCACGTTCATCGATACCCCGGGCCACGAGGCGTTCACCGCCATGCGTGCCCGTGGTGCGAAGGTCACCGACATCGCGGTGCTCGTCGTCGCCGCGGATGACGGCGTCATGCCGCAGACCATCGAGGCACTCAACCACGCCCAGGCGGCAAACGTGCCGATCGTGGTCGCGGTGAACAAGATCGACAAGGACTCCGCCAACCCGGACAAGGTCAAGGGCCAGCTCGCCGAATACGGCGTCGTCCCCGAGGAATACGGTGGCGACACCATGTTCGTACCGGTCTCCGCGCTGAAGAACATGGGCATCGACGAGCTGCTCGAGGCGGTCCTGCTCACCGCGGACGCCGCACTCGACATGCGCGCCAACCCGGACAAGGATGCCCGCGGCATCGCCATCGAGGCCAACCTCGACAAGGGCCGTGGTGCAGTGGCCACCGTGCTGGTGCAGTCCGGCACGCTGAACGTCGGCGACACCATCGTTGCCGGCCAGGCCCACGGGCGTGTCCGTGCGATGTTCAACGAGAACGGCGAAAACCTGGAAACGGCGGGCCCGTCCCGTCCGGTCCAGGTGCTCGGACTGTCCACCGTCCCGCGGGCCGGCGACACGTTCCTGGTCACCTCGGACGAACGGACAGCGCGCCAGATCGCCGAAAAGCGTGAAGCAGCGGACCGCAACGCCCAGCTGGCCAAGCGCCGCAAGCGCATCACCCTCGAAGACTTCGACCAGGCAGTGGCGGAAGGCAAGATCGACACCCTCAACCTCATCCTCAAGGGTGACGTGTCCGGTGCCGTGGAGGCCCTCGAGGATTCGCTGCTGAAGATCGACGTGGGCGAAGGCGTGCAGCTGCGCGTCATCCACCGCGGCGTCGGCGCCATCACGCAGAACGACGTCAACCTCGCGACCGTGGACAACGCGATCATCATCGGCTTCAACGTGAAGCCGGCGGAGCGCGTCGCTGACCTGGCCGACAAGGAGGGCGTTGACATGCGCTTCTACTCGGTCATCTACGCGGCGATCGATGACATCGAACTGGCGTTGAAGGGCATGCTGAAGCCGGAATACGAGGAGGCCCAGCTGGGCACCGCGGAGGTCCGCGAGGTCTTCCGTTCCTCGAAGTTCGGCAACATTGCCGGCTCGATCGTCCGCTCCGGCACGATCCGACGCAACTCCAAGGCGCGCGTCACCCGTGACGGCAAGGTCATCGGCGAGAACCTCACCGTCGACTCGCTGAAGCGCTTCAAGGACGACGCCACCGAGGTCCGTACGGACTTCGAATGTGGTATCGGCCTGGGCTCGTTCAACGACGTCAAGGAAGGCGACTTCATCGAGACGTACGAGATGCGCGAGAAGCCCCGCGCCTAGGCGCGAACCCCGTACGACGCCGGACGCTCGCCTTACGGGCGGGCGTCCGGCGTCGTCGGTCCTACTCTTAATGCACCAACCAGCACACTGAACCCCCAGGAGGGCATCATGGCCGATCCGGCACGCGCGGCACGGCTCGCGCAACGCATCAAGGTCCTGGTCGCGCAGTCGCTCGGCAAGGTCGTGAAGGATCCGCGCGTCGAAAGCGTGACGATCACCGACGCCCGGGTCACCAACGACCTGCAAAACGCGACCGTCTACTACACCGTGCTCGGCGACGACGAGGCGAAGGCCGACGCCGCCGCCGGCCTGGCCAAGGCCAAGGGGATCCTGCGCAAGGAGGTCGGCCGCAACCTCACCGTCCGGCTGACGCCGACCCTGGAATTCGTCGCCGACGAAATCCCGGTCAACGCCTCCCATCTCGAGGAACTGCTGCGCGAGGCCAAGGCACGCGACGCCGAGGTGGCGGCCCTGGCGGCCGGTGCCCAGCATGCCGGGGACGCCGACCCGTATAAGCACCCGGATGACGACGAGGACCAGGACTAGCCGCGCCATTCCGCCAGCCGCGGCGTGAAGCTGCGACGGGCGGACACCAGGCGGTGCCGGTGCCGACCACCGTCTGGTGGCCGGCACCGTCACCGCCCTTTTGTCGTGCAGGAGGCGTCACCAGACCCGCATCTTCACCAGCTTCCCGGTGGGCGCCAGTGCCTCGGTGACCGCGATCATCGTGTGTCCCGAGACCTCGATGTCGGCGGGCATGGTCGGGGTGGCCAGCGTGGTGGCGCGGTGGTGGCCGATACGGGAGATCCGGTCGCCGAACAGCTCTGAGACGTACACGGTTCCACGCTCTCCCACGGCCACACCGGTCGGTGCCTGCAGTCCGGAGGCCAGCAGCTGCGTCCTTCCGGAATGCAGGTTGGTCCGGTAGACCTTCCCGTGGCCGAGCTCCTCACCGGGCGCTCCCGGAAGGACCGAGTAGTACAGCCAGCTGCCGCGTATCTCGATGTCGGTCGGCACGGCCTGCATCCAATACGTCAGGCCCTTGGCGCAGTCCGGCACCACCATTCCTCCTGCGGCGGCGGAGGCCACCACGGCGTCGTCGATGGTGATCGGCTCGGCGGGGACCCTCTTCACGAGCTTCACGTGTCCTCGGTGGGAGACATAGAGGATGGCGTTGGCGCCGGCGTCGCCCACGTACACGCCGTTCCTGGTGGGAACGGTCGAATACGGATGCGAGAACACCTCGCCCCTGCTCTGGAGGAACGGCGCCTGCGCGAGGCACGATGCGCTGATCTTGCGGACTCCATAGACGGTCCGGCCGTCGGGATCGTGGCGCTTCTCGAAGGTGCTCAGGTCGGCCAGGGTGCGGGTGTGCCCCCTGCTGTCCAGGCTCTTGAGCTTTGCCGGCAGCAGCGTGGACGGTGGCTCCTCCGGATTCTCCGCCTGGTCGTTCTGCGTGTAGTAGGTGGTGCCCCGGCGGTAGGACACCCCGGCGATCTCCTTGCCCGGCGCCGAGACCAGCGTGCGCTGGTGTCCGCGGGAGTCGATGCGCGTCAGCATCCCGGCCATCGATTCGGCCACCAGGTAGCTGTTGTGGGGACCGAAGGCCACCTTCAAGGGGGATATGAGGCCATCCGCCACGTCGACGACGCGGCTGGTCGGCGGGGAGGAATGGCCATGCCCATGTCCGGACCGGCCGGGATGGGCCAGGGCCGGGCCCGACGTCAAGGTGATGGCGAATGCTGCAGCGGCGGCGGAGGCCGCGATGGAACGAAATCTCATGATGATCCGATCGGGAGCGTGCCGGGATGCCGGCACGGGGGTGCTACTCCGGAAGTCGCCGCCAAGTGGGGGAAGCACTGGCACATGAGCGGACGTCCCGCCACGGCGGTGATGATGCACGCCCACAAGGGCGGAAGGAAGCCGGCGCTTCCCCCAGTGGCCTCCGCGCTGCCGCGGCACGAGGCCACGCGTGAGGTGATCGTAGGACCGACTCAAAAGCATGTCAATAGCAGCATCGGCCCGCGTTCGGGAGGCACGAAAGCCGGTGCCCGTCCCTCCCCGGGGACCACCTTCAGGTGCCGGACGTAGTCGCAGCCGAACCGGTCGGAGCCGTGGACCCCGCCTGCGCACCTATACTGGGTGACGTGAAAAAAGGTGCCAGCACAGATCAGGCCGCCGTCGGATCGGGACTGGTGATCGTCGACAAGCCGCAGGGCTGGACGAGCCACGACGTCGTGGGGCGCACGCGCCGCCTGGCCGGGACCCGCAAGGTCGGCCACGCGGGAACCCTGGATCCGATGGCCACCGGTGTCCTGGTGGTCGGGGTCAACAAGGCGACCCGCCTGCTCACCTACATCGTCGGCGTCTCCAAGACCTACGAGGCCACCATCCGCCTCGGTGAGAACACCGTGACGGACGACGCCGAAGGCGAGCTCGTGGAAGCCCGGATCGCCGCTGCCGTGACCGCCGAGCAGATCCACGAAGGTGTTGCCGCGTTGACCGGGGATATCCAGCAGGTCCCCTCCAGCGTCAGCGCCATCAAGGTCAACGGAGAACGCTCCTATGCCCGGGTGCGCAGCGGCCAGGACGTCGACCTGCCCGCCCGGCCCGTGACCGTCAGCCGCTTCGAGGTCCACAACATCCGACGCCTGCGCGGCGGCAAGGTCCAGGACGTCGACGTCACGGTCGAATGCTCCTCCGGCACCTACATCCGTGCCCTCGCCCGCGACCTCGGCGAGGGGCTGGGCGTTGGCGGGCACCTCACCGCCCTGCGGCGGACACGGGTCGGCCCCTACGGCATCGACGGGGCCCGGTCCATGGAGGAACTGGCCACGGAGTTCTCCCTGCTGGCCCTCGACGACGCGGCCCGGGCGCTCTTCCCGAACCGGGAACTCAGCGCCCAGGAGGCCACCGAACTGTCCTTCGGGCGCCGCATCGCCCCCAACGAGGGACAAGAGGTCACCGCGGCCTTCGCCCCGGACGGGACCTGCGTCGCATTGCTGAAGAACAAGGCGGATGCCGCCAAACCCGAGATCGTCTTCGCCACCGCCTGACCCCCACCGCCATCCCCGGGCGACGCACCGCCGTCGTCCCGGGGGACACCTGCCAGCCGCAAAGGACCCACCCACCGTGATCGTCGACGGATTCTTCATCGCCGGTGCCATCATCTGCGCCCTGTCGGTCCTGCTCAGCGTGTTCGCCACGATCACCCGCGACCACCCGGACGACTACGCCATCATCTCCGTCGCCGCCGTGGAGGTCTTCCTCGTCGTCTACGGCATCTCCGCGGCCATCCGGCAGGCCGGAGGGCAGCCGATCGCGGGGGAGACCTGGGAATTCTGGGGGTACGTGGCCACCGCCTTGTTCGTCCCCGTCGTGGCCTTCGCGTGGGCCATCACCGACAAGACCCGCTGGTCCAACGCCGTCCTGGCCGCCGTTGGCCTCACCGTTTTCGTCATGTTGTACCGCATGGAACAGATCTGGGATGGAGCAGCCCTCGCATGAACACACCCGCCACACAGCAGAGCACCGGACGGCAGGCCGGGCTGGGGCGCATCATCATCGCCGTCTACGGGATCTTCGCGATCTCCTCCACCGCGCGCGCCGGCTACCAGATCCTCACGAAGTTCGGCGAGGCGCCGCTGGCGTACGCACTCAGCGCCGTCGCCGCGGTCGTCTACATCATCGCCACCATCGCGCTGGCCTCCCACAAGCCCGGCAGCTGGCGGCTGTCGTTGATCGCCCTGCTCATCGAGCTGGTCGGCGTCATCGTCGTGGGCATCCTCAGCTTTGCCCTGCCCCAGGATTTCGCGCATCCCGCCGTGTGGTCGCACTTCGGGCAGGGCTACGGCTACATCCCGCTGGTGCTGCCGCTCATCGGCCTGTGGTGGTTGTTCCGGCACCGGGAGCCGGCCGCCGGACGCTAGCGTGAATTCGGCATCGCGGGCCGATCGTGAATAATGGGAAACGCGCCAGCCCGGCCATCGAAAACAGCCGCATCCCCAAGGAGCACAGTGCACTACTGGAAAGGCCTCGAATCCGTTCCCGCGGACTTCGGGCCATCGGTCGTCACCATCGGCAACTTCGACGGCGTCCACCGGGGCCACCGTGAGGTGCTCTCCACGCTGACCGCCCTGGGCACACGCCGCCAAGCATCCTCCGTCGCCATCAGCTTCGACCCGCACCCGGCCCAGGTCCACCGGCCGGACACCTGCCCGCCGTTGATCATGGGCCTGGCCGACCGGATCGACTCCCTGGCCGAGACCGGCATCGACGCGCTGCTCATGGTCCACTACACGCTTGAATTCGCGCAGGCCTCCGCCGAGGAGTTCGTCAGGAGCATCATCGTCGACCGGCTGCACGCCTGCGCCGTCGTCGTCGGCCACGACGTGAGGTTCGGGCGCGGCAACGCCGGGGACTTCGACACCATGGTCGAGTTGGGGCGGGCCCACGGCTTCGACGTCATCGGCATCGAGGACATCGGCGAATCGCGGCGCTGGTCCTCCACCTGGATCCGGGAGGCCCTCACGGACGGGGACGTGGCCACCGCCAACGAGATCCTCGGCCGCCCGCACCGCATGCGCGGGGAGATCGTCCACGGCGCCGCCCGCGGCCGCGAGCTGGGCTTCCCGACGGCGAACCTCGCCACGGACGCGACCGGCATCATCCCCGCGGACGGGGTCTACGCCGGGTGGCTGGTCGACGAGTCGGAGATGGCCTGGCCGGCCGCGATCTCCGTCGGCTCCAACCCCACCTTCGAGGGGGTCAGCCGCCAGGTAGAGGCGCACGTCATCGACCGCCCGGTCGAGGATGTCGGCGACTTCGACCTCTACGGCCAGCAGGCCGTCGTCGAATTCGTCGCCCGCCTGCGTCCCATGGTCGCCTACCACGGGGTCGAGGCGCTGATCGAGCAGATGGACGACGACGTCGAGCGCGCCCGCGCCATCCTGGCCCATGACCGGGCCGGGGCCTGAGCACGCGTCCGCCCAACCGGTGACCCGGCCCGCAGCGGACGCACCCATCCCCAACCTGCCCGTTCGGGCCCCCGAGCTCGACGAGGCGCGCCGCCGCGCCTTTGGCGGCGCCTTCGCCACCGGCGGGGACCGCTACGACGCCGTCCGCCCGTCCTACCCCGAGGCCGCCGTGGACTTCCTGGTCCCCGGCGGCGCCCGCGACGCCGTGGACCTCGGTGCCGGCACCGGCATCCTCACCCTCCAGCTCGCCTCCCGCGGATTGCGCACGACGGCGGTGGACCCCTCCGCGGACATGCTCGCCCAGCTGCACCGCAAGTCGGACGCCGCGACCACCGTGCAGGCGACGGCCGAGGAGACCGGATTGCCCGATGCCGCCTTCGACCTGGCGACCTACGCCCAGGCCTGGCACTGGGTCGACGTGGCCCGCGCCTCGGCCGAAACCGCGAGGATCCTGCGCCCGGGCGGCCGGTTGGGGTTGCTCTGGAACCAACTCGACGTCACCGTGCCCTGGGTGCACCGGCTGAGCCGGATCATGCATGCCGGCGACGTCCACCGCCCCGAATTCGTCCCGGTGGTCGGATCGGAATTCACGGGCCTGGAATCGGTGCAGGTGCACTGGGAACAACCTGCCACGGCCGAACACCTCATCGAACTGGCTAAGTCGCGCAGCTACTACCTGCGGGCCGGCGCGGAGACCCGGGCGCGGGTGGAGGGCAATCTCGGCTGGTACCTGTACGAGCACCTCGGCCTGGAGCCCGGCCAGCCGCTGGGGCTCCCGTACTACACGCACGCCTGGCGGACCCACCTCCCGTCGGGGCGGTGATGCTAGACTGGATGCTGGTGTGCGCTGCAGTCCGCGGTTGCGTGTCACCACGCCGGAAACGGCAACCTACCTGTTCGCGGTACAACTCCAGGAGTTAATGTGGCCCTCGACGCTGCTGTCAAGACCGAAATCATCAAGGCTTACGCCACCCACGAAGGCGACACGGGTTCCCCCGAGGTGCAGATTGCAGTTCTGTCCCGCCGCATTCTGGACCTGACGGAGCACCTGAAGACCCACAAGCACGACCACCACACCCGCCGTGGCCTCATGGGCATGGTTGGCCGTCGTCGTCGCATGCTCGGTTACCTGAAGGACACCGACATCGTCCGCTACCGTGCGCTCATCGAGCGTCTCGGCCTGCGCCGCTAGTCGGCTCCACGGAAGCGGTCCTCCCGCCGGGCAACCGGTGAGGGGCCGCTTTCTGGCAACGGGCCAGGGGCCCGGCGCCACCACCACAAGTGAAAACTGCAGGAACCAGCCATCTCGGACATTCGCGGTCCTCGGTAGTGGTCTACGGAAACCGGCACGACGCCGGACACCCCGTGGGCCTCGATCGAAGACCGGGTGCCCCCTCCGGTGGAACCGGAGGAGATCGGCTGGCCCTGCGCCAAACGAGAAACGGAGGTGACTCTCCATGGAGGGTCCCGAAATCCAGTTCGCAGAAGCGGTCATCGACAATGGCCGATTCGGATCGCGCACCATCCGCTTTGAGACCGGGCGCCTCGCCCAGCAGGCCGCCGGCGCGGCCATGGTCTACATCGACGATGACACGTCCATGCTCTCGGCCACCACGGCCGGCAAGCACCCCCGCGAGGGCTTTGACTTCTTCCCGCTGACCGTGGACGTCGAGGAGCGCATGTACGCTGCCGGCCGCATCCCGGGCAGCTTCTTCCGCCGCGAGGGCCGCCCCTCGACCGAGGCCATCCTGGCCTGCCGCCTGATGGACCGCCCGCTGCGCCCGGCCTTCGTCAAGGGCCTGCGCAACGAGGTCCAGGTGGTCGTCACCATCCTGTCCATGAACCCGGACGACCTGTACGACGTGGTGGCCATCAACGCCTCCTCGATGTCGACACAGCTTTCAGGCCTGCCGTTCTCCGGCCCCATCGGCGGCGTCCGCGTTGCCCTGGTCGACGACGGCAACGGCGCCCAGTGGGTTGCCTTCCCGAAGCACTCCCAGCTCGAGAACGCCGTGTTCTCGATGGTCGTGGCCGGCCGTGTCGCCGGTGACGACGTCGCCATCATGATGGTCGAGGCCGAGGCCACCGACCACGCCTGGAACCTGATCAAGGAAAACGGCGCCACCGCCCCGACCGAAGAGGTCGTGGCCGAGGGCCTCGAGGCCGCCAAGCCGTTCATCCAGGTCCTGTGCGACGCACAGGCCGACCTGGCCTCCCGCGCCGCCAAGCCGACCGTGGAGTTCCCGGTCTTCCGCGACTACGAGGACGACGTCTACGCCGCCGTCGAGTCCGCCGCCTCCACCAAGCTGGCCGAGGTCTTCGCGATCGCCGACAAGCAGGAGCGCGACAACGCCTCCAGCGTGTACCGCGACGAGATCGTCGAGCAGCTCGCCGGCGAGGGCAAGGACTTCGATGGCCGGGCCAACGAGGTCTCCAAGGCCTTCGGCGCCGTGACCAAGCAGGTCGTGCGCCAGCGCATCCTCACCGAGCAGGTCCGCATCGACGGCCGCGGTCTGACGGACATCCGCCAGCTCACCGCCGAGGTCGAGGTCCTGCCCCGCGTGCACGGTTCGGCGATCTTCGAGCGCGGCGAGACCCAGATCATGGGTGTCACCACGCTGAACATGCTCAAGATGGAGCAGCAGATCGACTCGTTGTCGCCGGTGACGCGCAAGCGCTACATGCACAACTACAACTTCCCGCCGTACTCCACCGGCGAGACCGGCCGCGTCGGTTCGCCCAAGCGCCGCGAAATCGGCCACGGTGCCCTCGCCGAGCGCGCCCTGGTGCCAGTGCTGCCGACCCGCGAGGAATTCCCCTACGCGATCCGCCAGGTCTCCGAGGCTCTGGGCTCCAACGGCTCCACCTCGATGGGCTCCGTCTGCGCGTCGACGCTGTCGCTGCTGAATGCCGGTGTGCCGCTGCGCGCCCCGGTCGCAGGCATCGCCATGGGCCTGGTTTCCGACCAGGTCGACGGCCAGACCCGCTACGCGGCGCTGACCGACATCCTGGGCGCCGAGGACGCGATGGGTGACATGGACTTCAAGGTCGCCGGCACCTCCGAGTTCGTCACGGCCATCCAGCTGGACACCAAGCTCGACGGGATCCCGGCCTCCGTGCTGGCCGCCGCACTGAAGCAGGCCCGTGAAGCCCGCCTGCACATCCTCTCGGTGATCAACTCCGCGATCGACGCACCGGATGAGATGAGCGAGTTCGCTCCGCGCATCATCTCGGTGAAGA
Organism: Micrococcaceae bacterium RIT 802; assembly: GCA_016892645.1. GTDB lineage: Bacteria > Actinomycetota > Actinomycetes > Actinomycetales > Micrococcaceae > Arthrobacter_H. The sequence continues at coordinate 71,030 of JAFEMX010000017.1, read as the reverse complement.
TCCCGGTGGACAAGATCGGCGAGGTCATCGGCCCGAAGGGCAAGATGATCAACACCATCCAGGAGGACACCGGCGCCGACATCTCCATCGAGGATGACGGCACGGTCCTGATCGGCGCGACCAACGGCGAATCCGCCGAGGCCGCCCGCTCCGCCATCAACGCGATCGCGAACCCGATGGTCCCGGAGGTCGGCGAACGCTACCTCGGTACCGTGGTGAAGCTGACCACGTTCGGTGCCTTCGTGTCCCTGACCCCGGGCAAGGACGGCCTGCTGCACATCTCCGAGCTGCGCAAGCTCGCCGGTGGCAAGCGCGTCGACGACGTCGAAGACGTGGTCTCCGTGGGACAGAAGCTCCAGGTGGAGATCACCAAGGTCGATGACCGCGGAAAGCTCTCCCTGGCCCCTGTCGTCGCCGACGAGGCCGAGGCCGAGTCCTCGCCCGCCAACGCGTAGGGACGAGATACACCCATGGCATTGATTCCTCTGCCGCTACATGGCTCGGGAATGTTCCCGTCGACAGCTGAGCCGGGTGCCCTCGGCACCGGCACACCGATCGAAGACGGGGATCCAACCATCCTGCACGGGGAGGCCGGAGGGGCGCTGGTGCGCCGCTCCGTCCTCCCCGGCGGGGTGCGGGTGCTGACCGAGGCCATGCCCGGACAGCGCTCCGCCACCATCGGCTTCTGGGTCGGTGTCGGATCACGCGACGAGGCCGAAGGCCAGCACGGATCCACCCATTTCCTGGAGCACCTGCTCTTCAAGGGCACCTCCCGCCGCAACGCGATGGACATCGCCTCCGCCTTCGACGAGGTCGGTGGCGAATCCAATGCCGCTACGGCGAAGGAAAACACCTGCTACTTTGCCCGCGTCCTGGACGCGGACCTGCCGCTGGCCATCGACGTCATCGCCGACATGATCACCTCCGCCGTGCTCGATCCCCAGGAACTCGAGCAGGAACGCGACGTCATCCTCGAGGAAATCGCCATGGACAGCGACGACCCCGGCGACGTGGCCCACGAGAAGTTCGTCGCCGCCGTGCTCGGCACCCACCCGCTGGCCCGGCCCATCGGGGGCACCCCCGAGGCCATCCTGTCCATCGGCCGCGAGGCCGTCGTGGACCACTACCGCCGGTACTACAAGCCCAGCGAACTGGTCATCACGGTCGCCGGCTCGCTGGACCACGACGAGGTCTGCAGCCAGGTCCTCGAGGCCCTGCGCACCGCCGGCTGGACGCTGGAGGACGGCGCACTGCCCGAACCCCGTCGCAGCACCGAACCCGTCCAGATCGCCGGGCAGCACACCATCGACGTCATCCGTCGGCCCGTCGAGCAGACCAACATCATCATGGGCTGCCCGGGCATCGTCGCCACGGATGAACGCCGCCACACCATGAGCGTGCTCAACGCCGTCCTGGGCGGGGGCATGTCCTCGCGCCTGTTCCAGGAGATCCGCGAGAAGCGCGGCCTGGTGTATTCCACTTATTCGTTCTCCGCCGCCTACTCCGATGCGGGCTACTTCGGCATGTATGCCGGGTGCGCCCCGGCCAAGACCGGCCAGGTCATCGGACTCCTCGGCGAGGAGCTGGACAAGCTCGCCGCCGACGGCATCACGGCCGAGGAACTGCGCAAGGCCATCGGCCAGCTCTCCGGGGGCATGGTGCTCGCCCTGGAGGACCCGGGCTCGCGCATGTCCCGGCTGGGCCGGGCGGAACTGGTCACCGGCGTCTTCCAGGACCTCGACGAGTCCCTCGCGCGCGTGCAGGCGGTCACCCGCGACGCGGTGCAGGCACTTGCGCGGGAAATGGCCTCCCGCCCCCGCACCGTCACCGTCGTCGGGCCCTTCGATAGCCCGGCGGACTTCGGCTTGTAGCACGACGGCGGGACACCGCCCCGCCGGAACATGGCTTCCACAGGAAATCCACATCCAGCCTCTATGCTCGGAGTGATGTGGCCTCGATCACGCCACATCATCTAGGTATTCCTTTGAGAGGCGTTGTTCCATGAAATTCGATGACATAGAGACATTCCTGTCGGATGTCGGCAGCATAGTCTGGGGTCCCTTCATGCTGATCCCGTTGCTGCTGGGCACCGGGCTCTACTTGACCATCCGGCTCGGTGGACTGCAGTTCCTCAAGCTCGGTGCCGCACTGAGACTGGGTATTCTCAAACGTAAGGACGTTGGTGCCGAGGGAGACATCTCCCAATTCCAGGCCCTGACGACAGCGCTGGCTGCAACAGTCGGGACCGGGAACATCGTCGGTGTGGCCACAGCCATCGGCATCGGCGGACCCGGTGCCCTCTTCTGGATGTGGATGACCGGCCTCTTGGGCATGGTCACGAAGTATTCTGAGGCCTATCTTGCCGTCAGATTCCGCGGAACCGATGCCGCGGGCGAGAAATCCGGTGGCCCGCAGTACTATCTGGAGCGAGGGATCAAGGGCCCTCTGGGCAAGGTCTTGGGCCTCATGTTCGCCATCTTCGCCGTCTTGGCGTGCTTCGGTATCGGCAACATGACCCAGGGCAACTCCATCTCCTCCAACGTGGAGAGCAGCTGGGGCGTCCCTCCGTGGGTCACAGGCATCGTGCTGACCGTCTTGGCGATGGTGGTTCTCGTGGGTGGCATCAAGTCCATCGGTCGCGTCACGGCCGGCCTGGTCCCGGTCATGATCGTGTTCTACGTCCTCGGCGCCCTCTACATCCTGCTGGCCAATGTTGGACAGATCCCGGAGGCGCTCGGACTCATCTTCACCGACGCCTTCACCGGCACCTCGGCCATCGGCGGCTTCGCCGGATCGGCGATCATCATCGCCGTCCAGTTCGGCGTCGCCCGCGGTCTGTTCTCCAATGAATCCGGGCTGGGCTCCGCACCGATCGCGGCCGCAGCGGCACAGACCACGCACCCGGTGCGCCAGGGCCTGGTGTCGATGACGCAGACGTTCATCGACACGATCATCGTTGTCAGCTTCACGGGACTGGTCATCGTGACCACCGGCGCATGGAAGGAAATCGACCCGGAGACCGGAGAGCAGATCTCCGCGGCGCTGATGACCGGTGAAGCGTTTACCAACGGGCTGCCCGGCGAGTGGGGCCACTGGATCGTGACGATCGGCCTGGTGCTCTTCGCCTTCTCCACCATCCTGGGGTGGTCCTACTACGGAGAACGGAACATGGAGCGACTCTTCGGGCGTCGGACCGTGATGCCGTTCCGCGTGTTGTTCTCCCTGGTGGTCTTCATCGGCTGCACGGTACAGCTCGGTGTCGTTTGGGCCTTCTCCGACGTCATGAACGGGCTGATGGCCCTGCCGAACCTCGTGGGCCTGCTGGTGCTCTCCGGGCTGATCGCCCGCGAGACCCGGCACTACCTCAAGCACGACCCGAAGCTGGAGGCGACGAAGGAGGAGATCGAGGCCTTCATGGCAGACCGTCCCGGGTGGGACGAGTGGAAGTCCGGCGATGTGGTCGGCTCCAGCCACAACTACGGGAGCGAAAGGATCGCCGCCCGCGACTGATGTCGGGTACGAAAGCCCACACGAAAACGACGGCCGGCCTACCCGTAGGGTGGCCGGCCGTCGGCCTCCGGATGGACCGCAGACTGCAAGTCGGAGCTTGACGGGCTCGCCGCGGGCGTAGCGCGTCATCGGCCCCTTCGACAGACTGGCGGAAGGGGCCCCTCCGTGGATGGGGGCGACCGGCGTCCGGCGACGCCATTGTTCGGGTGCATCCGCTGGAAAAGGTTCGCGTCAGGTCTCGGCTTGCCCTGCGGCGGCGCTGATGATGTCTGCCGCCTGTTCCGGGTCGGCCACGTAGAAATTGTGGGAGCCGTGCACCCTGATCAACTCACCACGCAGCCTGTCCTGGGCGACGGAGGCCATCCAGTGGCCTTGCAGCGTGCGGTCCTCGATGGGGAGGACATAGGTGGAAGGTAGGCGGGCCGGATCCTCGGTGGGAACTTCTGCATAGATGGCGGACAGGTCACAGCTGGATACCGTGGGCATGGCCTGGCGAAGCGTGGCCAGATCGGCATCGTGGAACAGGAAGTAGGTGGCAAGCACCGGATCGCTGCTGGGGTCCACGCCAATCCATTCGGCATGGAGAACCGCCGTGGGGTCGGCTTGGATCTCCGCCAGAAGGCTACGTCCACCGGCGTAGTCCCCGACCGCGGCTGCGAACCAGACCTGATGGGACGCATCGAGCCGACGTGCCAGGGCGGGCAGCAACAGGCCGCTGGCCGAGTGGGCCACGATGATCGGGCGGTGGAAGTCGTCGGGAACCTGTGCCGCGAGCAGCTCGGCATAGGCCGCTGATGTCGGTGCCCCCGCTCCCGGAATGTCCACGGCGAACGACCTTACCGCACGGTTCCCCAAGGCCTTTTGGACACCGTCGAAACCGGCGGACGACTGCGTCGTGCCGTGGACGAGAACGACGTCCGCCACGCTGTCAGCCGCCGGCGAACGGCGGCAGGATGTCGATGACATCCTGGTCCGCCAGACGGCGCGTGTGGTCACGGGCGCCGGTCTCGTTGACCAGGAAGCTGGAACGGGAGACCACCCGCTGCAACGGGGGGCCGGACGTGCCGCCGGGGACCACCTGCGGCAGGTGCGACAGCAGGGCAGCCAGCGTGCCGCCGTCGTGCTCGATGTCGGAGAGGCGGACCTCCACCTCGGTGGTGCCGGCGGCGGCGGCCGCGGCGGCAAAGAACCTGACCTTCACCTATCCTCCGATGGCGCTCATGGAGCGGTCCGGCTGGACGAAATCCTGGTCGCCGAGGCCGGTGTGGTCCATGCCGTGCGCGCGGGGCTTCGCCCACATGGCCGCCCGCCAGCGGTCGGCGATCTGCGCGTCGGAGGCCCCCGAGCGCAGCAGTGCGGTCAGGTCGGTTTCCTCGCGGGAGAACAGGCAGCTCATGACCCGGCCCTCGGCCGTGATGCGGGTGCGGCGGCAGTCGGCGCAGAACGGTTCGGTCACCGAGGCGATGATGCCCACCGTGCCTAGGACCTCCCCGGGCGTGCCGGCGGGATCGGCACCGTCGGCGGGCAGCGCACGGACGACGTAGCGCTCGGCCGGGGCGCCGTCGCGGGCATCGGGGGAGACGGAAAGGTCGTAGTGGGTGCGCAGCAGCGTCCGGGTGTCCTCGGCGGTGACCATGTTGGTGCGCGTCCAGCCGTGGTCGGCGTCCAGGGGCATCTGCTCGATGAAGCGCAGCTCGAAACCGCGCTGCAGGGACCAGGCCAGCAGGTCCGCCGCCTCGGTGTCGTTGACCCCGCGCAGCAGCACTGCGTTGATCTTGATCGGGCGCAGCCCTGCGGCATCGGCGGCCTCGATCCCCTCGAGCACCTTGTGGAAGAAGTTCCTGCGGGTGAGCTTGGCGAAGGATTCGGCGTGGATGGTATCCAGCGAGACGTTGATGCGGCTCAGCCCGGCCGCGGCGAGGGCGCCGGCCTTGGCCGCGAGCCCGACGCCGTTGGTCGTCATCGAGATCGGCAGGTCGGGGTGGTCGGCGCGGATGCCCGCGATGATCTCCACGAGGTCCTTGCGCACCAGCGGTTCGCCGCCGGTCAGGCGCAGCTCGCGCACCCCGTGGGTGTCCACGGCGATGCGCACCAGGCGGCGGATCTCCTCGCCGGTCAGCAGCCGTTCGGCCGGTAGCCAGGCCAGCCCGTCGGCGGGCATGCAATACGTGCAGCGCAGGTTGCACTTGTCGATCAGCGAGATGCGCAGGTCGGTGGCGACCCGGCCGAAGCGGTCCACCAGACGGGGATCGTCGCCGGGGGCCGGGGGCGGAACGGCACCGGCGGAGGAGGCATCGGGGCCGGAGGCGCCGGGCGCGGGGACGGCAGGCAGGCCCAGCGAGACCGGGATCCGCCCGTCGCCGGACTCGGCCGGGGTTCGGGGACTGGTGCTGCACGTCATGCTCCGAGGGTAGTCCAGATTCGACCGGAATTCAGGGGCCCGTGCACGGCGCTGTCCGGGCCGGTGCATGGCCCGGTGGGCGGAAGACGGACCCACCCGGGGGCATTCCCGCTATCCCTCCGCAAATGCGTCAACTACTCTGTTTTCATGACGCATTTGCGAGTTTCCGAGGCGGCCAGGTTCCTGGGGGTCAGTGACGATACCGTCCGTCGCCTCCTCGATTCCCGGCAACTGGCCGCCGGCCGGGATGCCGCGGGCCGGATCACCGTGGACGGGACCGAACTGGCGGCCTACATCCGGGGGCTCTCCACCGCCCCCGACGACCCGGCCGGCGTCGCCTCCTCGGCACGCAACCGCTTCGTCGGACTCGTCACCGCGGTCACCGCCGACCGGGTGATGGCCCAGGTGGAGATGCAGTGCGGCCCGTTCCGGGTGGTGTCGCTGATGAGCAGCGAAGCGGTGCGGGACCTCGGGCTGGAACCCGGGGCCGTCGCGACCGCCGTCATCAAATCGACCAACGTCATCATCGAGACGAAGGGCTCACCATGAACCGACGCGCCACCGCTGCACTCGCCACCGTCGCCCTGCTGCTCTCCGGCTGCGCCGCCGGGGGAGCGGCCGCCGCCGGCACGGGCCAGGCGGCCGGCGACGGAACCGCGGGAGGGGGCACCGGCGTCGTGCAGTTCGCCGCCGCCGCCTCGCTGACCGACGTGGCCCCCGAGCTGACCGCGGCGTACGCACGGGAGACGGGGGACACGACCACGATCCAGATCAACCTCGGCGCCTCCTCGAAACTGGTCCAGCAGGCCAACGCCGGCGAACGGCCCGACGTGCTGGTCACCGCCGACACCGAGGCGCCGAAGGCCCTGGAGGACCCCGGTGCGTTCGCGCAGCCCGTGGACCTGGTGGCCAACCGCCTCGTGGTGGCCGTTCCCGCCGACTCGCCGATCACCGCGCCCGGCCAGCTTCCCGATGCGGGCGCTGTGGCCATGTGCGCCCCGGCGGTCCCCTGCGGGCGTGCCGCCCACGCCTACCTGGACCGGGAGGGCATCACCTTGCACACCGTCAGCGAGGAGGCCGATGTCCGCTCCGTGCTGACCAAGGTCACCGCCGGGCAGGTCGACGCCGGGTTCGTCTACGCCACGGATGCCGCGGCGGCCGGTGACACGGTCCGTGCGATCGAGCTGCCCCACCTGAAACCGAACGTCTACCCGCTGCTCGTGGCCACCGCTGCGCCCGAGGCCGCCCAGGAGTTCGCCACCTGGCTGCGCGGGGACTCCGCGGCGAAGCTCTTCCGCGAGGCGGGCTTCTCCCAACCGTGACCCGCGTCCCGCTCTCGCCCCGCATGCTGCGGGCGACGACCCCCGGCTGGCTGTGGATCCCCGCGGCCATCGGCCTGGCAGCCCTCGCCGGGCCGCTCATCGCCTTGTTCGTCGCCGCCAACTGGCAGGACCTGCCGGCGCTGCTGGCCCGCGAGGACGCGCGGACCGCGTTGGGGCTCTCGCTGGCGACCGCCGGGGCCTCCACCGTCGCCTGCTTCATCCTGGGCCTGCCGCTGGCCGTGCTGCTCTCCCGCCTGCACGGAACGGTGCTGGCGCTGCTGCGCGGGCTGCTGGTGGTGCCGCTGGTGCTCTCACCCGTGGTCTCCGGGTTGGCGCTGCTCTACTTCTGGGGCCGGCAGACACCGGTGGGCGGATGGCTGGACTCGATCGGCCTGGGCATCGGGTTCAGCCCGGCGGCGGTGGTCCTCGTCCAGGTCTTCGTCTCGCTGCCGTTCTTCGTCGTCTCCGCGCTGAGCAGCATCGAGGCGGTGGACACCGACCTGGAGTTCGCCGGGGCCAACGCCGGGGCCTCCTCCGGCCAGATCCTCTCCCACATCACCCTGCCGCTGGCCGCCCCCGGCATCCTGGTCGGCACGCTGCTGGCCTTTGCCCGGTCGCTGGGTGAATACGGCGCGACGATCACCTTCGCCGGATCCGTGGCCGGGCGGACCCGGACGCTGCCGCTGCAGATCGAACTGGCCCTGAACTCCAACGACCCGCAGGCCGCGCTGGGCATCAGCCTGATGCTCATCGGGCTGTACCTGATCGTGCTGGTCATCGCCGGTGCGGCGGCGGGCCGGATCTTCCGCCACTAGCCGGTGGCCCGGCCGTAGGATGGAAACCATGCACCCCAGCTTCCGCCGCACCGTCGAGGACCACCGCGCCGCCGTGCACCAGCTGCTGGCCCCGCTGGCCGACCGGCTCGGCACCGAACACCTGCCCCTGGCCGGGGCGCCGGGACGGGTGCTGGCCGGGGACCTGGCGGCGCCACGACCCCTGCCGCCCTTCGACAATTCACAGATGGACGGCTACGCCCTGCGGATCGCGGATGCGGCCGGTGGCTCCCCGCTGCCGGTGGGGGCGCCGATCCCCGCGGGCGCCGTCGCCCCGGCGCTTCCGGCCGGCACCGTGGTGCCGATCATGACCGGGGCGATGATGCCCCCCGGCGCCGACGCCGTGGTGCCCATCGAGCACGCGGACCCGCCACGGTTCCCGCCCGCCGACGCGCGGGACGCCACGGTGGCCCTGCCCGCCGGCACCCCGGCAGGGCAGTTCATCCGGGCCGCCGGCAGCGACATCGCCGCCGGGGCCACCGCCCTGGCCGCCGGCACCCGGCTCGGTCCCGTCCACCTCGGCCTGGCCGCCGCCCTGGGCATCGACACACTGGAGGTCCACCGCAAACCCCGGGTGCTCGTCCTGGCCACCGGCGACGAGGTCCGCGCCCCCGGAACGGTCCTGGCCCCCGGGCAGATCCACGACGCCAACTCGACGCTGCTCGCCGCTCTGCTGGCCGAAGCCGGCGCGGCGGTGCAGTGCGCCGGGATCAGCGCCGACGACCCGGACGCCTTCGCGGCCACGCTCGCGGGGAAGCTGGGCGCCGCCGGCACACCGGCGCACGACCTGGTGGTGACCAGCGGCGGCATCAGCCAGGGCGCGTACGAGGTGGTCCGGCAGGCACTGGCCCGGCACGGCATCGACTTCGGCTCCGTCGCCATGCAGCCCGGCGGACCCCAGGGGCTCGGCCTGCTCGACCTGCCCGGCGCCGCGCCGACCCCCCTGCTGGCGTTCCCGGGCAACCCCGTCAGCGGGGTCGTCAGCTTCGAGATCCTGTTGCGCCCGGCCCTGGTCGGACTCACCGGCGCCGCCCCGCGCCGCCGGGTGCCGGCCCGGCTGGCCGGACCCCTGGATCCGCCACCACCGGGCAAGCTGCAGGCACGCCGTGCCAGCGTCAGGCTCCTGCACGACGGCGGGGCCGAGGCGACTGCCGTGGGCGGGCCGGGATCGCACCTGGTCCACGCCCTGGCCACCGCGAACGCCCTGCTGCTGCTGCCGCCGGACGCCCCCACGCCGCAGGCCGGCGAACCGGTCGACGCCCTGATCTACGGAGACCTGACATGACCGAACCCGAAGCACCGTCCCTCAGCCACGTCCGCGCGGACGGATCGGCCCACATGGTCGACGTCTCCCACAAGGCCGAGACGTCCCGCACCGCCACGGCCCAATCGGTGCTGCAGACCCGCCCCGACGTGCTGGAGATGATCGTTTCCGGGGACCTGCCCAAGGGCGACGCCCTCGCCGTCGCCCGCATCGCCGGCATCATGGCCGCCAAGAAGACCCCGGAACTTATCCCGTTGTGCCACCCGCTGCCACTGGCCAAGCTCACCGTCGACTTCTTCCCCGACGCCGCGGCCGGCACCGTGCGGATCGAAGCCACCGTCACCACCCGCGGGGTGACCGGCGTCGAAATGGAGGCCCTGACGGCCGCCTCCGTGGCAGCCCTCGCGCTGTACGACATGACCAAGGCGGTCGACAGGCATGCGGTGATCTCCGAGACGAAGGTGCTGGCCAAATCCGGGGGCAAGAGCGGGGACTGGACGCTGGACGGGGAGACCGCATGAGTGCCACCGCGCGCCGGGCCGCCGTCCTGATCGCCTCCACCCGGGCCGCCACCGGGGTCTACACCGACCGCAGCGCCCCGGTGATCACCGGCTGGCTCACCGGCCACGGCTTCGAGGTCGGCGATCCCGTCGTCGTCCCCGATGGCGCACCGGTCGGCGCCGCGCTGCGCCGGCTGCTTCAGGAGGCCCCGGCCGTCATCGTCACCAGCGGCGGAACCGGGCTCTCCCCGGATGACGCCACGCCGGAGATGACCGAGCCGCTGCTGGAGCGGACGATCCCCGGCATCATGGAGGCCATCCGCGCCGCCGGCCGGGCCACGACCCCGCACGCCGCGCTCAGCCGCGGCCACGCCGGCACGGCGGGGCGCACCTTCATCGTCAACCTCCCCGGGTCGCCCGGCGGCGTCGCCGACGCCCTCGCGGTGCTGGACCCGATCATCGGACACCTCTGCGACCAGATCGAAGGCGGACATGGACATGGATGAACCCACCAGCGGACCGGCGGGCGTCGTCGTCTTCTCCGGCATGGCGGCCGAGCCGATCGACGTGCAGACCGCCTGGGATGCCGTCGAGACCGCGGCCACCGGGGCCGTCGTCACGTTCGGCGGCGTGGTGCGCAACCACGACTCCGGCCGGGACGTCGAGCGGCTGGTCTACAGCGCCCACCCCAGCGCCGACGCGCGGATGGCCGAGCTGGCCGCCGAGGTCGCCACCCGGCACCCCGGCACCCGGCTCTGGGCCGCCCACCGCACCGGTGACCTGGCCATCGGCGACGCCGCCCTGGTCGCCGCCGCGGCCTCCTCCCACCGCGGCGAGGCGTTCGACGCGTGCCGGGACCTGGTCGAGGCCGTCAAGCACGGGGTTCCGGTCTGGAAGGAACAGCACTTCGCCGACGGCGACACCGAATGGGTGGGCATGGCCTGACGCGATAACCTTGGGCGCATGACTGCACAGATTTCCGTTGCCATCCTCGGAGCCTCCGGACGGATGGGGGCCGAGGCCGTCAAGGCGGTCGGGAACGCCGAGGACATGGAGCTGGTGGCGGCACTGGGCCGCAACGACCCGCTGCAGGCGGTCCTCGACGCCGGGGCCACCCACGTCGTGGACCTCACCGTCCCGGACAGCACCGAGGCCAACGTCCGCTTCGCCGTCGAACACGGGATCCACGCCGTCGTGGGCACCACGGGCTGGACCGACACGCGCCGCGCCCATCTGCGGGAGCTGCTGGCCGACCACCCCGACACCGGGGTGCTGATCGCCCCGAACTTCGCGCTCGGCTCCGTGCTGGCCTCCGCCTTCGCCGCCCAGGCCGCCAAGTACTTCGAATCGGTCGAGATCATCGAACTGCACCACCCGGAAAAGGTCGACGCACCGTCCGGCACCGCGGTGCGCACCGCCGAACTGGTCTCGAAGGTCAGGACCGCGGCCAAGGTCCCGGCCAGCCCCGACGCCACCGAAACCCTGCTGGACGGCGCCCGCGGCGCCGACGTCGACGGGGTGCGCGTGCACTCGGTCCGGCTGCGGGGCCTCGTCGCCCACCAGGAGGTCCTCCTCGGCTCCACCGGCGAACAACTGACGCTGCGCCACGACTCGTTCGACCGGGTCTCCTTCATGCCCGGCGTGCTGCTGGGCCTGCGCGCCGTCGCCTCACGCCCCGGGCTGGCCTATGGGCTGGACACCTACCTCGACCTCGGAGGCAACGCCTAAGTGAAGACCAAGCTCTGGGTCGGCGGCATCCTCCTGCTCTTCGCCCTCTACCTCTACGCCTCCTTCGCCAGTTCGGTCGCCCTCATCCGTGCCCCCGAACCGCTGGCGAAGGGCATCGGCATCGCGGCCCTGCTCATCCCGCTGCTCGGCGTGTGGATCCTCATCCGCGAGATCCTCTTCGGCTCCCGCAGCCAGCGCATGGCCGGCATCCTCGAGTCGGAGGGCCTGCTGCCGGAGGACGACCTGCCCCGCACCCCGTCGGGGCGGATCGTGAAGGCCGCCGCCGACGAGGACTTCGTCACGTACCAGCAGGAGGCCACCGAGCATCCCGACAGCTGGCGGAGCCTGCACCGGCTGGCATTGGCCTACGACGCGTCGGGGGACCGCCGCCGTGCCCGCGAGACGATGCGCCGGGCGATCGGCCTGTTCCGCGCCTCCGGCGATGCGCGGGCCACGACGGGAAGCTGAACCGGCCACCGGATCAGCAGCGCCGCCCGGCGAACAGGGCGGCCTGCACCCGGGACTGCAGCCCGAGCTTGGCCAGCACGCGCGAGACATGGGTCTTGACCGTCGTCTCCGAAATGCCCAGCCGCCGGCCGATCGCGTGGTTGGACAGGCCCTCGCCCAGGCAGCCCAGCACCTCGTGTTCACGATCGGTCAGCGGGGCCACCGCCGCGTCGGTCCCGCGGTCCCCGTGCCGGGCCGCGTCGGCGGGATCCGGTTCCCGCTGCCCGGACGGCCGCGCGGCCAGCGCCGCCGCGACGATGCGGGCGGTGACCTCCGGGGAAATGACCGAATCCCCGGCAACGACGCGCTGCAACGCCGCCGTGATCTCCGCCGGTTCCGCCGACTTGAGCAGGAACCCGTCGGCGCCGGCCTCCAGGGCCCCGAACAGGTAGGAATCGTGGTCGAAGGTCGTCAGCACCAGGACCTTGGACCAGCCGGCCCGGGTGATCTCCCGGGTGGCGCGGATCCCGTCCACCACCGGCATGCGCAGGTCCATGAGCACGACGTCGGGGCGCAGCACCCGCGCCATGTCCACCGCCTTCGCCCCGTCGGCCGCCTCGCCGACCACCGTGAGCCCGGGCTGGGTCTCGATGACCATGCGCATGCCCACCCGGATGGCCGCGTGGTCGTCGGCCAGCAGCACGCCGATCGTGCTCATCGCCGGCCCCCGCGCTCCGGGGCCGGGCCGGCGGCAGCGATCGGCCCCGGGCCCGCAACCGCCCGCGCACCGGTGCCCTCCCGGGTGGCGGCCACCGGAAGCCGGGCAGCGACCCGCCACCCGCCGTCGTGCTCCCCGGCCTCCAGCGTCCCGCCGAGCTGTTCGGCGCGCAGCCGCAGGCTCGTCAACCCGGTCATCGTCCCGGGAGCCCCGGACCCCGCGGCGGTGCCCCCGGCAGCGGCCGGTCCGTTGTCGACGAGCACGCGCAGCAGGCCCTCGCCCGGGCCCCCGTCCAGCACGACGTCGATGGCCGCCCCCGGGGCATGGCGCAACGCATTGACCAGTGCCTCGGCGACGATGCGGTAGGCGGCGGTCTGGACCTGGAGTGGGATCGCCTCCGTGCCCGATACGGTGTTCGACGCGGAGACGCGCGCCCCGGCGGCGGCGTGCGCGGCCACCAGCGATTCGAGGTCCCCGATGGAGCCTGCGGATTCCCGTGCCTCGCCGGCATTGAGCAGACGGATCATCGAGGCCAGCTCGCCAAGCCCCGCCACGCTTTCGGCGCGGACGTGCGCGAGGACCTCGGCGGCCAGCTCCGGGGTCCCGCTGCGCAGCGCGGCACCGGTCTGCAGGGCGATCGCGGAGAGCCGGGCGGAGAGCACGTCGTGCAGCTCGTGGGCCATGCGCTGGCGCTCGGTGGCCAGTGCCAGTTCATGCCGGCCGGCGGCGATGGTGGCCCGCTGCCGGGCCGCCTCCTCCACCGCGCAGGCACGGGAGGCCTCCGCCGCCGCGAGGTTGCGTGCCTTGCGCAGGTTCGAGGCCCATTCGGCCGGCAGCAGCAGCGACAAGCCCAGCAGCAGGGCCGTCATGACGGCCTGGCGCAGGTCGGAGGTGGCGGCCAGCACCGCCACCGCTGCGAGGCCGGTGGCCGCCAGCGCCGCGATCTCGGTGGCCCGCGAGGCCCGGTCGCCGGCAAAGAGCACCAGCGAGAACACCGTCTCCCAGAACAGCAGGAAACCGGCGCTCTGGCCCATCAGCAACAGCACGGTCCCCGCCGCGGCGCTCACCGGCGCCATCACGAACGGTGCGCCCCGGCGGAACAGCAGGGCCAGCGACCCGGCGATGCCGACCACGGGCCACCACGCGACCACTGCCGCCGGCCACGGCGACCAGCCGGCATCGGCGCCGTTCACCGTGGCCAGCAGCCACATCACCGCCGGATAGCCGACGACCAGCAGCAGGTCCTCGCGGCGGATGGCGCGCCATGCGGTGCCCAGCGGGGAGGGAGGGGAATCCATGGTCCCATCCTGCCCGCGTCGCCCGGCCGTTCCAAGGGCGCACCGCCGCAGATGGCACCAAAGGATGACCCCGCGTGCATCCATTGGCCGACGCGCGGACGCGGGCCCCCGCGGCACGCTGGGACCATGACGACCGACAACCTGCTCAAGCTCCTGGTCCTGGCGCTGATCGACAGCACCAGCATCGGCACCCTCGTGATCCCCGTCTGGCTGCTGCTGCGCCGCGACTCCGGCCGGATCGCGGGCAGGGTCGGCGTATACCTGGCGGTGATCGGCGTGTTCTACTTCCTGGTCGGCGTCGTGATGCTCACCTCGGCCTCCACCGTGCTCGACGCTTGGGGCGAGGGTGCGCGCACGTTCGCCGCGTCGCGCCCGGCGCACTGGCTGGCCCTGGCCGCCGGCGCCACGTTGCTGTGGTTCGCGCTCAGGGACTGGATCCCCTCGGCAGCCTCGAAGGCCCCCACCCGGAGCCCGTCCACGCCGGCGCGGGCGTCGACACCGGCAGGGCACGACGGCGGTGTGCACCCCGTGGTGCCGGGCGGCACCTCCACCGCCACCTCCCGCGCCGCCGCGCCGGGTACCGGTGCCTCCCCGACGCGGGGTTCGGCACCGGCCCGCGCCGCGACGGCCGAACAACGCTGGGGCGCACGGATCTCGAGGGCGCTGACGACGCCCTGGGGCCTGGTCGCGCTGGCCGTGACGGCCGGCCTGCTGGAGCTGCCGACGATGCTGCCCTACGTGGCGGCCATCGGGGTGCTCACGGTGGAGGGCCCGGCCGGTCTGGCGGCCATCGGCTGGCTGGGCCTGTACTGCCTGGTCATGTTGCTGCCGGCGGTCCTGCTGCTGGGCGCCCGCGTCCTGCTGGACCGGCGGATCGAGGCCCCGATGCAGCGGTTGGGCGCCTGGCTGGGCAAGGCCTCCACCGAGGCGGTCCTGTGGATCATGGGCGCCGGCGGGTTCCTGCTGGTGCGCTACGCACTGCAGGGGCTCTGACGCCCCTGCACCGGCGTCAGCGGGCGGCGCTGGCCGGCCGCCCCGCGGCGGCCCCCGAGAGCGTGTGCACGGCGGCCTCGAGCGGGCCGCGGCGTCCGGCCCACTTCAACGCGATCCCGACCAGCAGCGCGACGACGACGAACCACAGGTAGAGGCCCAGCCGCGGCATTCCGGCGGTGGCCGTGCTGAGCAGGTCCAACGCCACCAGATGTCCGGTGTAGAGGGTCAGGGTCGCCGATCCCGCACCGGAGAGCGGCCACAGCAGCGCCTCTCCGGCGCCGCCGAGCAGCGCCGCCAGTGCCATCGCCACCAGTTGGCACACGCCCAGCACGGCGACCGCGGTGCCGGCGACGTGCAGCAGGTCCAGCGGCGCGCTGCTGTGCGGGGCGGAGATCGCGAACCACCAGGGCGTCGCCTCGATGCCCGCCAGGCCGCGCCCGGAGTCCAGGGCGGCGTCCAACGGCAGGCCGTTCCCCCGCGTGATCGCCCCCAGGGCATGCACCGCGCCGGGGTGGGAGGAGAGCAGCTGGTCCGAAAGCGTCCGCGCGCCGACGGCCAGGGCCGCCCCGCCCACGGTGAACGCCAGCGCCACGGGCGGCAGCGAGAGCCGGCAGCGGCCCAGGGCCAGGCCCAGCAGGATGAACCCCGTCCACACCAGCACCGGGTAGTAGCCGGTGACGAACAGGTCGGCCAGCAGCGTCGCCGGGCGCACCAGGTCAAGCAGTCCGGGGGAGGCGCCCGCCGTTGCCGGCGAGACGTGTGAGGTGATCCACGGCAGGACGAGGTACCAGACCGCCGGCGCCAGCAGCAGCCAGCCGGCCGCCCAGCACCAGAGCGTGCGCAACCGCAGCCCCAGGAACGCTGTGGCGAGAAGGAAGAGCAGCCCGTAGTGCACCAGGATCACCGCGACGTTCGTGTCCAGCGACCCGGCGCCCAGCCCGATGGCGGCGATCAGCAGGGCCCGCACCGCCACCGACCGCCGGTCGGCGGCCAACCGGGCCCCGGCATGGGGAACGTTCCCGCCGGTCAGCAGGCCCAGCCCGACGCCGGCCAGGACCGCGAACAGGGCCGAGGACTTGCCGGCGAAGAGCACGGCCACCCACGTCGCCGCGGTGCCGTGCGCGTCGGGGTGGACCAACGGCATGATGTGGGTGGCCATCATCCCGAGCAGCGCCAGGCCGCGGGCGACGTCGACCCCGGCGATCCGCCGGGTCGGGGCCGTCGTGGGTGTGCTGGGCATGGGCTCCTGGCCAATCATCGGGACGAAGTTGCTGGGAAAAACGCGGCGGCAGGGCGGCGTTGGCCCGCGGCTCGAATATACCAAGGGAAGCCCGGCGCCCCGGGTCCGCGTCATCTTGGTCACGCAGCGGGTGGGACTGCCGAATTTGGCTGAGGCTGAGGGTAACGTGGGGGCCATGCCAGCCACGGATTCGAACACCCCGCGCCACGACTACCCCTTCGGCACCCTCGGGACCGCCATGGTCACCCCGTTCGCCGCCGGAGGCGCCGCCGACCTGGACCAGGCAGCGGCGCTCGCCGTCCACCTCGTGGACGGCGGGTGCGACTCGCTGGTGGTCACCGGCACCACGGGGGAGACCTCGACACTGACCGACGAGGAGAACCTGGGCATGTTCCGCGCCGTCGTCGAGGCCGTCGGCGGCCGGGCGAAGGTCATCGCCGGGTCCACCACCAACGACACGGCGCACTCGATCCACCTCTCCAAGGCGGCGGCGAAGCTCGGCGTCGACGGGCTGCTGGTCACCGCCCCGTACTACAACAAGCCCAGCCAGGCCGGCGTGCGCGCCCACGTGGAGGCCATCGCCTCCAGCACCGACCTGCCCGTCATGGTCTACGACATCCCCGGCCGCGCCGGCATCGCCATCAGCGCCGAGACGCTGATCCGGCTGGCCGAACACCCCCACGTGGTGGCGCTGAAGGATGCCAAGGCCGACTACCAGTCCACCACCCGCGTGCTGGCCAACACCGACCTGCACGTCTACTCCGGCGACGACGGGCTGACGCTGCCGCTGATGGCCGCCGGCGCGAAGGGCGTCATCTCCGTCTCCGCGCACGTGGCCACCGCCGGGTACCGCCGCCTCGTCGACGCGATGCTGGCCGGGGACCTGGCCACCGCGCGGGCCATGCACTTCGAGCTGGACCCCATCCAGCGGGCCGTCATGTCCCATATCCAGGGCGCCGTCGCGGCCAAGGCGATCCTGCACTGGCAGGGCGTGCTGCCCAACGCGATCGTCCGGTTGCCGCTGGTGGAACCGACCGAGGAGGAGGCCGCGCCGATCCGCGCGGACCTGGCTGAGGCGGGAATCGACCTCTAGGAAGGGAAACCCCGATGTCCGACACCGTCGTCGCCCCGGCCGATGCAGCCCGCCTCAGCCCCCCGCCGCCGCTGGCCGACGGGACCCTGCGCATCGTCCCGCTCGGCGGCATCGGCGAAGTCGGCCGGAACATGGCCGTGTTCGAGATCTGCGGGAAGCTGCTCATCGTCGACTGCGGCGTGCTCTTCCCCGAGGAGTTCCAGCCCGGCGTCGACGTCATCCTGCCGGACTTCGGCTACATCCGCGACCGGCTCGACGACGTCGTCGGTCTGGTGCTCACCCACGGGCACGAGGACCACATCGGGGCCGTGCCCTACCTGCTGCGGTTGCGTGGCGACATCCCGCTGATCGGCTCGAAGCTGACGCTCGCCCTGGTCGAGGCCAAGCTGGTCGAACACCGCATCACCCCGGTCCTGGTCACCGTCGCCGAGGGGGAGCGCCAGACGTTCGGCGGCTTCGACTGCGAATTCGTCGCCGTCAACCATTCGATCCCCGACGCCCTGGCGGTCGCCATCCGCACCGCCGCCGGAACCGTCCTGCACACCGGCGACTTCAAGATGGACCAGCTGCCCCTGGACGGGCGGATCACCGATCTGCGCGCCTTCGCCCGGCTGGGGGAGGAGGGCGTGGATTTGTTCATGTCCGATTCCACCAACGCCGACGTCCCTGGGTTCACGACGGCGGAACAGGAGATCGGCCCGGTCCTGCGCGACCTGTTCGCCCGGGCCGGCAAACGGATCATCGTCGCCTCGTTCTCCTCGCATGTCCACCGGGTCCAGCAGGTGCTCGACGCCGCAGCCGCGCATGGACGCCAGGTCGCCTTCGTGGGGCGGTCCATGGTGCGGAACATGGGCATCGCCGCCCGGCTGGGCTACCTGGACGTCCCCGCCGGGATCCTGGTGGACCTGAAGGACGTCGACCAGTTGCCGGACGAACGCGTCGTGCTGATGTCCACCGGATCGCAGGGCGAACCCATGGCGGCGCTCTCGCGCATGGCCACCGGCGACCACCGGATCTCCGTGGGCCCCGGCGACACCGTCATCCTGGCCTCCTCGCTGATCCCCGGCAACGAGAACGCCGTCTTCCGCGTCATCAACGGGCTGATGCGCCTGGGAGCCGACGTCGTGCACAAGGGCACTGCGAAGGTCCACGTCTCCGGGCACGCCTCGGCCGGTGAACTGCTCTACTGCTACAACATCATCCGCCCGCGCCATGCCATGCCCGTCCACGGGGAGACCCGCCACCTGCTGGCCAACGCACGGATCGCCGAACAGACCGGCGTTCCGGCGGCCAACATCCTGCTGACCGAGGACGGGTCCGTCGTGGACCTGCACGACGGCGTCGCCCGCCAGGTCGGCCAGGTCGACTGCGGTTTCGTCTACGTCGACGGCTCGGCGGTGGGCAGCATCACCGACGACGACCTCAAGGACCGCAGGATCCTGGGCGAGGAGGGGTTCATCTCGGTGATCACCGTCGTCAACCGCCAGACCGGCAGCATCGTCACGGGCCCGGACATCCACGCCCGCGGCGTCGCCGAGGACGAGAAGGTGTTCGAGGAGATCAAGCCCCAGATCGTGGCAGCCCTCGAGGAGGCGGTGCGCAAGAACCCCACCCACACCACCCACCAGCTGCAGCAGGTCGTCCGCCGCACCATCGGCGCCTGGGTCAGCCGCAAACTGCGCCGCAAGCCCATGATCGTCCCGGTGGTCCTGGAGGCCTGAGGGCGTGTAAATCCGGGGCTCCAGGGCCCCGACCCTGTACGGTTACGCGTATGGCGACCCGTACTTCCCCCACCCCGACGAAGGCCTCCGGCCGCAAACCGGCGGGCAAGACCCCGGCCCGCGGCAAATCCGGCACGGGTTCGTCGCGTCAGGGCGGTGCGCGTCCCGCAGCCGGTTCCTCCCCCGCGGACCAGGACCTGGCCCTGCCGCTGCGGGCGATGCGAGGACTGTGGATGGGCCTGGCCCGCATGGTCGGTGGTGCGTTCCGCAAGATCGGACAGGACGTGCGCCCCGAGCGCGACGTCCGCCGCGACGGCACCGGACTGTTCCTGGTCGTCATCGCCGTCATCGTCGGCAGCGTCGAATGGTGGGGCCTGCGCGGCGTCGGCTGGTACGGCACCACCGTGCACAACATCTTCGCCGGTTCGCTGGGCTTCATGGCCGCCCTGCTGCCGCTCGTCCTCTTCATCGGCGCCTACCGGCTGTTCCGCCGTCCCGAGGAGAACCGCGCCAACAACAGGATCGGCATCGGCCTGACGCTGGCCACGCTGTCGATTGCGGGCATCGCCCACATCGCCGCGGGCCTGCCGGCCCTGGACGCCCCGTTCGACGAGCTCTGGGGCGGCGGCGGCGTTGTCGGATTCCTGGTCAGCGTCCCCCTGTCCGGGCTGCTGACCCGCTGGGGAGCCCTGGCCGTCCTGATCGTCCTGGCGGTCCTGAGCCTGATGATCATGACCGCCACCCCGTTCCGCCATATCCCGGCACGCATCCGCCAGGGCTACGAGTGGATCATGGGACAGCCCGAACCCGGTGCGGCACCACGGGACCCCGCCGACCCCGACGACCCCGCACACGACCAGAGCTACCTCTACGCCGACCGCGATCGTGCCGAAGGCCGGCCCAAACGCACCCGCCGGTTCGGCAAGGCGGCCCGCGCCCGTCAACGCGAGGAGGAGGCCGAGGCGGCAGCCGCCGAGGCATTCGCCGGCGACGAGGCCTACGACAAGGCCGTCATCCACGACGGCGACGAGGCCCCCGCGACGGCACCGGAGCCGACCATCCCGCCGGGGGTGCGCCGTCCCACCGCCGCCGAGAAGGCGATGGAGAAGGTCAAGAACGACGTCGGACTCGGTTCCGGTGCTGGAGCGGAAGCCGAACCGGCAACCGAGGCCCTGGACACGACGGCGATCAACGGCATGCTCGCCGCTGCTGCCGCCGGCCCTGGCACCGCTGCGTCGCACGTGCCCTCCAACCCCGTCGCCCAGCCGGCCCCATTGACCCCGATCCCACAGCGCACCGAGCAACTCCAGCTCTCCGGCGACGTGGCCTACACGCTGCCCTCCTCCGATTTCCTGCCGG
The DNA here is from genome assembly GCA_016892645.1 of Micrococcaceae bacterium RIT 802. Taxonomy (GTDB): domain Bacteria; phylum Actinomycetota; class Actinomycetes; order Actinomycetales; family Micrococcaceae; genus Arthrobacter_H. The sequence continues at coordinate 50,603 of JAFEMX010000017.1, read as the reverse complement.
CCGGCCCGCCGGCGAAGGAACGCTCGGAAGCCAACGACGCCGTCGTCAAGGCCCTGACCGACACCCTCGACCAGTTCAAGGTCGACGCCCAGGTCACCGGCTTCAGCCGCGGCCCGACCGTCACCCGCTACGAGATCGCCCTGTCGCCGGGGACCAAGGTCGAACGCGTCACCGCGTTGTCCAAGAACATCTCCTATGCCGTCGCCTCCTCGGACGTGCGCATCCTCTCGCCGATCCCGGGCAAGAGCGCCATCGGCATCGAGATCCCGAACGCCGACAAGGAGGTCGTCGCCCTCGGCGACGTGCTGCGCTCTAACGCGGCCCGCAAGACCGAGCACCCCATGGTGATGGGCGTCGGCAAGGACGTCGAGGGCGGATTCGTCGTCGCCAACCTGGCCAAGATGCCGCACATGCTCGTCGCCGGCGCCACCGGCGCGGGCAAGTCGTCGTTCGTGAACTCGATGATCACCTCGATCCTCATGCGCTCCACCCCCGACGAGGTGCGCATGGTCATGGTCGACCCCAAGCGCGTGGAACTGACCGCCTACGAGGGTGTCCCGCACCTCATCACCCCGATCATCACGAACCCGAAGAAGGCCGCCGAGGCCCTGCAGTGGGTCGTCCGCGAGATGGACACCCGCTACGACGACCTGGCCAACTTCGGGTACAAGCACGTCGACGACTTCAACAAGGGGGTGCGCAACGGCAAGGTCGTCCCGCCGGAGGGCTCCAAGCGCGTCATCAGGCCGTACCCGTACCTGCTGGTGATCGTCGACGAGCTCGCCGACCTGATGATGGTCGCCCCGCGCGACGTCGAGGACTCGATCGTGCGCATCACCCAGCTCGCCCGTGCCGCCGGGATCCACCTGGTGCTGGCCACCCAGCGCCCCTCCGTCGATGTCGTCACCGGCCTGATCAAGGCCAACGTCCCCTCGCGCATGGCGTTCGCCACCTCCTCGGTCACCGACTCCCGCGTGGTCCTGGACCAGCCCGGAGCCGAGAAGCTGCTGGGCCAGGGCGACGCCCTGTTCCTGCCCATGGGCGCCTCCAAGCCCATGCGTGTGCAGGGCGCCTGGGTCACCGAATCGGAGATCCACCGCGTCGTCGAGCACGTCAAGGGCCAACTCACCGCCGTGTACCGCGAGGATGTCGCCGTCGAGGCACCGAAGAAGGAAATCGACGACGACATCGGCGATGACCTCGAGGTCCTGCTGCAGGCCACCGAGCTCGTGGTCACCACCCAGTTCGGTTCCACCTCGATGCTCCAGCGCAAGCTGCGGGTCGGCTTCGCGAAGGCCGGACGGCTCATGGACCTGCTCGAGTCCCGCGGTGTCGTCGGGCCCTCCGAGGGGTCCAAGGCCCGCGACGTGCTCGTCAAGCCGGACGACCTGCCCGCCGTGTTGGCCGCCATGCGGGGGGATGGCGCACCCGCCACCCCGCAGGAAACCCCGGCTGCCGAAGCCGCGCTCGTCGAGAACGCCAATGCCAACCACTACGGCACCGACCTCGTTGCCGAGGACCTGGCCTCGCGCCCGCAGGCGACCGAATACGACGACGGCGATGACGGGGAATCCGGCTCGGAAGACGCCTGGAACCTGACCGGACGGTAGCCTGAGAGGGTGACTGAAACGCCAGCGGAACGCACCCCCCAGCCCGTCCCGACCCTGAATATCGCCAATGTCCTGACGACGTTGCGGATCATCATGGTCCCGTTCTTCGTCTGGGCCCTGGTGGCAGACGACCAGCAGCATGGAATCCTGCGCTGGATTTCCGTGGCACTGTTCGCCCTGGCGATGTACACGGACAAGCTCGACGGCGACCTGGCCCGCAGCCGGGGGCTGATCACCAACTTCGGGAAGATCGCCGATCCCATTGCCGACAAGCTCCTGCTGGGGGCCGCACTGGTCACCCTGTCCTGGTTGGGGGAGCTGTGGTGGTGGGTCACCATCGTCATCCTGGTGCGTGAGCTGGGCATCACCGTGTTGCGCTTCGCCGTCATCCGACGCGGCGTCATCGCCGCGTCGAAAGGTGGAAAGCTCAAGACCGTCACCCAGACCGCCGGGCTGTTCCTCCTGCTGCTGCCCTTCACCCCGGACACCGGCTGGCTGTCCGTCATCGCGTTGGTGGTCATCCTGCTGGCTGCGGCGATCACCATCTACACGGGGATCGACTACATCATCCAGGCCGCCCGGATGAAGCCAGCCGCGGGCGGTCGGGACACCCGGTGAGCGACGACCGCACCGAGGCGGCGGCCGTACGCATTGTCGCAGCCGGGACGGACCGGGGCCTGACGGCGGCCACCGCGGAATCGCTGACCGCAGGGTGGATCTGTGGCGCCATCGCGGATGTGCCCGGATCCTCGGCCGTCCTGCGTGGTGGAGTAGTCAGCTACCACAACCAGGTCAAGCAGGACCTCCTCGGCGTCGATGCCGACCTGCTGCGGGAGCGCGGATCGGTCGACTCCGAGGTAGCCCGCCAGATGGCCGAAGGAGCACGCCGCAGCTGCACTGCCGACGTGGCGGTCTCCAGCACCGGCGTTGCCGGCCCCGAGGCCCACGACGGCAAGGCGGTGGGGACCGTGTTCATCGGCTATGCCACCGGATCGGCCAGCGGTGCCCACGAATTGCACCTGTCCGGCGGGCGCCAGGAAATCCGTGGCGCGGCGCGGGATGCAGCGCTGGAACTGCTGGCCGGGTTACTCGAGGAGTAATAGTCGTCCACACCCTGCACGAGTGCTGGCAGTCCGGGCCCCGTTGTGGCTAGTGTGGGTGCCGGGAACAAAATGACGATCCCGTGAGTTGAGAAAACTACAGGGTCCGCATCAGGACCCGGAGGCCAGGTAGCCCCTGGCACAGGATCTGAAGGAGTAAGGCGATACACATGGTCAAGCAACCCGTATCCGTAAACGGCGTCGTCCGTTGGCGCGATGTGGGCCTGACAGAAGATGCCCGTCGCGAGCACAAGGAGCCCAAAATGGTAGTACTCCGCCACGAGATCGGGGACGTCCTGCGGGATGTCCGCCAGCGTCAGGGCAGGACCCTGCGTGAAGTCTCGCATAATGCGCGCGTTTCCCTTGGTTACCTCTCCGAGGTGGAGCGCGGACAGAAGGAAGCATCGTCCGAATTGCTCTCATCGATCTGTGGGGCCCTGGATGTCCCGCTCTCCCTGATGTTGCGCGAGGTCAGTGACCGCGTGGCAATGGCCGAGGGAGTCGACATCCCGGACACCGTTCCGTCGGACCTCGCCAGCCAGTTCTCAACCGTCCTCCCGGAGGACTGGACCGAGGGCCTGCCCCAGGACCTCGCCGCGTCACACTAGCGTCGAGCGGCGCAGCCTGCGGCGACAAGCCGCGGCAGATGATGCGCCGCCTCATGGCAGACAACAGGGCAGCCGCCGTAGCGGCTGCCCTGCTCTCATGTGGCGGGCGGATCAGCCCCGGTCGTTCAGATAGGAGCGGTTCAGCTTGGTCAGCAAGCCGGCCAACGTTCGGAGTTCGGCGTCGGGCCAATCGGCCAGCAGGTCGCGGAAGATGTGCTGCCGTGACTCCTGTGCCGTGGCCAGTTGCCGGGCACCGACCTCGGTGAGGGTAATGGACTGGGCGCGGCCGTCGGCAGGATCTGCGACTTTGGTCAACACGCCGAGCTCCTCCAGCATCTTGACCTGACGGCTGACCGACGGCTTGCCGACGCCGATTTCCGCCGCCAACTCGGTCAATCGCAGCGTCCCGCGACGCTGCAATGCCGCGAGCAGGCCATAAGCGCCCGGCTCCATGTCCGGGTGGACCTGTTTGGCCACCTTGTTCCCGTTGGCGCGGGCGCGACGCCACAGGAAGCTGAGCTGTTCTTCCATGTCATGGATCGCTTGGGTCCGCTGCGCGGCTTCGCCGGCTGCGGGAGCAGGTTCATTCATGGCACCATCTTAGGGTCGGAACGACCGGCGCGTGGAAGAATGGACGACGTGAGACTAAGCGACTTCTGGCGGCTGATGGATGACGAGTTCGGGGCAGGCTATTCCCGTGTCCTGGCCTCGGAACTGGTGTTGGCGGATCTCGGTGGCAAGAGCGCCGAAGAGGCCCTGTCGTCCGGCACCGAACCCCGGAGAATCTGGCTGGCCATCTGCGAAAAACAAGACGTACCCCCCGAACGCTGGTTGGGTCGTGACGTCGCCCCCAGGAAATAATCCATCAGGACACGCCGCCTCGGACTCGAACGTATGTTCGGAAGGGTTGTAGGCTGTGGCGGGAGACAACGCACGGGTGCGGCCCTGGTTCTCCACAGCAATGGGAGCCGGTGCCAAATAGTCCGGTGGGGCGCATACCGTGTGAAGCAGGACGAAAACAGGCCCGAGGGCCGCAAGACAACCGAGGTGAATGATGGCCGCAGCAATGGACCGCGAAAAGGCTCTCGAATCAGCGCTGGCGCAGATCGACAAGCAGTACGGCAAGGGATCGGTCATGCGCCTGGGGGATGAAACCCGCGCCAAGATCGAGGTCATCCCCACCGGCTCGATCGCCATGGACATCGCCTTGGGAATTGGTGGACTTCCACGTGGCCGCGTCGTGGAGATCTATGGGCCGGAATCCTCTGGCAAGACCACCTTGGCCCTGCACGCCGTGGCCAACGCGCAGCGCAATGGCGGGATCGCGGCCTTCATCGACGCCGAGCATGCCCTCGACCCCGAATATGCCCAGAAGCTGGGCGTCGACACCGACGCCCTACTGGTCTCGCAGCCGGATACCGGTGAGCAGGCACTCGAGATCATGGACATGCTGATCGGCTCCGGTTCCCTGGACGTCATCGTCATCGACTCCGTGGCCGCCCTCGTGCCCCGCGCCGAAATCGAAGGCGAAATGGGCGACAGCCACGTGGGCCTGCAGGCCCGCCTGATGAGCCAGGCCCTGCGGAAGATCGCCGGCCGCCTGAGCCAGACCAAGACCACCGCCATCTTCATCAACCAGCTCCGCGAGAAGATCGGCGTCTTCTTCGGTAGCCCCGAGACCACCACCGGCGGCAAGGCGCTGAAGTTCTACGCCTCGGTGCGCATCGATGTTCGTCGCATCGAGACGCTCAAGGAGGGAACGAACCCGGTGGGCAACCGGACACGGGCCAAGATCGTCAAGAACAAGATGGCTCCGCCGTTCAAGCAGGCCGAATTCGACATCCTCTATGGAGTGGGCATCTCCCGCGAGGGCGGCCTGATCGACATGGGCGTCGAGGAGGGGTTCGTGAAGAAGTCCGGCGCCTGGTTCACCTACGATGGCGACCAGCTCGGCCAAGGCAAGGAAAACGCCCGCAAGTTCCTGCGCGACAACCCGGACCTGACCGACGAACTGGAACGCCGGATCAAGGAAAAGCTCGGCATCGGTGTCCAGCCCGAAGAGCCGGGAGATCCGCAGCTGCGCACCGTGGGCAACGACTCCTAGCTCCGAGTCGCACGAAACGGGAACGCGATGGGTTCGACACCACACGACGACACCGGCCTCACGGACGACGACGGTACCGTGGGCTCGCCGTCCTCGCCTGACGTGCCGGAGTTGCGCGGGAACAGCAGCGCCGGGCCCGTGGCAGAAGCAGATGACGACGGCTCGGGGCGACGCCTGGCCGGGATGAAGCGACGGCGGCCCGCGCCGGAGCGGGATCCCGAAGCAGACCCGGACGCCGTGGCCCGGACCATCGTGCTGCGACAGCTCACCGGTTCCGCCAAGAGCCGGAAGCAACTGGCCGACAAACTGGTCGAACGCGATGTCCCGGATGACGCGGCCAGGCGCGTGCTCGATCGCTTCGAGGAACTGCAACTCATCGATGACGTCGCCTTCGCGGACTCCTGGGTCCGGGGGCGGGCCCGCACGCGGGGGCTCTCCCGCAGCGCGTTGAAGCGTGAGCTGCGGGAAAAGGGGGTCGCCGACGAAACGGCCGACGAGGCCCTGGAGCAGGTCAGCGACGCGAACGAACTGGACATGGCCCGGGAGCTCGTCGAGAAAAAGGTGCGGTCCATGCCGGCCGATCTCGATCATGACAAGGGTGTCCGCCGCCTGGTGTCGATGCTCGGCCGCAAGGGATACGGCCCCGGGGTTGCCTTCCGGGTGGTTAATGAGGCCTGGCCCGCCGAACGCGGCTGATGCCGGGTGCCGGATTCCGCCACGCCAAACCCATTCGGTACTCTGGGGGGGTGAGTTTGACCATTCCCAGCACTGATTCCACCCCGGCCCCCGGCACCGCCCAGCGCAGCTATGAGGTCCGCACCTACGGATGCCAGATGAACGTCCACGACTCGGAGCGCCTCGCTGGCCTGCTCGAGGAGGCAGGCATGGTCCCGCGGCAGGATCCTCACGGTGAGGGGGAAGCTGACGTCGTGGTGTTCAACACGTGTGCCGTCCGTGAGAACGCGGATAACAAGCTCTACGGCAATCTCGGACGTTTGGCCCACGTGAAGGAGCGGCACCCGAGCATGCAGATCGCTGTCGGCGGCTGCCTGGCCCAAAAGGATCGCGAGACGATCCTGCGCAAGGCGCCCTGGGTCGACGTCGTCTTCGGCACCCACAACGTCGGTTCACTGCCGACGTTGCTGGAGCGCGCCCGGCACAACAACGAGGCCCAGCTCGAGATCCTCGAGTCCCTCGATGTCTTCCCCTCGACGCTGCCCACCAAACGTGATTCCGTCTACTCCGGCTGGGTCTCGATCTCTGTGGGCTGCAACAACACCTGCACTTTTTGCATCGTGCCGTCGCTGCGCGGCAAGGAACGCGACAGGCGTCCCGGTGACATCCTCGCCGAGGTCCAGGCCCTGGTCGACGACGGCGCCATCGAAGTCACCCTGTTGGGCCAGAACGTGAACTCCTACGGCGTCGAATTCGGCGACCGGCTGGCATTCGGCAAGCTGCTCCGGGCCTGCGGCCAGATCCCGGGCCTTGAGCGGGTGCGCTTCACCAGCCCGCACCCGGCGGCCTTCACGGACGACGTCATCGAGGCGATGGCCGAAACGCCGAACGTCATGCCGCAATTGCACATGCCGCTGCAATCCGGGTCCGACAAGGTACTCAAGGACATGCGGCGCTCCTACAGGTCGAAGAAGTTCCTGGGCATTCTCGACCGGGTCCGCGAACGCATGCCCGAGGCCGCCATCACCACCGACATCATCGTAGGATTCCCCGGGGAAACCGAGGAGGACTTCCAGGCGACCCTGGACGTGGTCGAGAAGTCCCGGTTCGCGAGCGCCTTCACGTTCCAGTACTCGAAGCGGCCCGGTACCCCGGCTGCCGAACTGCCCGACCAGTTGCCCAAGGAGGTCGTCCAGGAACGCTATGAACGGCTGACCGCCCTGCAGGACCGCATCTGTGCAGAGGAAAACGCCCGGCAGATCGGTCGCCGGATCGAGGTCATGGTGACGGCCCAGTCCGGACGCAAGTCCGACCAGACCCACCGGCTCTCCGGCCGTGCCCGTGACCAGCGCCTCGTGCACTTCTCGGTCCCCGAGGGGGCGGAACAGCCGCGGCCCGGCGATCTGGTCACCGTGGAAGTCACCGCAGCAGCGGCCTTCCACCTGCTTGCGGACCCGGCGACCGTGGAGGACTACCAGCTGCGTCGTTCGCGTGCCGGCGATGCCTGGGACCGGTCCCAGGCCGAGTCCTGCGGGGTCGGCAGCGGGTCCCCGGCCACTGCCAACGGCAAGGGAGTCTCCCTGGGCATGCCGGCGCTCCCGCCGCGTGCGTAGGGTTCGGTGAGGCCACTCATTTCCGTCGTGGGGCCGACGGGGACCGGGAAATCGGACACGGCGATCCTGTTGGCGCAGCACTTCGACGGCGAGATTGTCAACGCAGATGCCTTGCAGTTCTACCGTGGCATGGACATCGGCACCGCCAAACTCGGCGTGCACCAGCGCGGGGGCATCCGCCACCACCTCCTGGACATCCTGGACATCAGCGAGGAAGCCAGCGTGGCCACCTTCCAACAGCGGGCACGCGAGGTGATCGCCGGCATCCAGGGACGGGGCCGACTGCCGATCCTGGTCGGTGGCTCCGGGCTCTACGTCCGTGCCGCGATCGATGAACTCGAATTCCCGCCCACCGATCCCGAGGTACGCCGTCGGCTGGAAGTCGAGGCAAGCGAGCACGGGACGGCGGGGCTGCGCGAGAGGCTGGCAGCCGCGGACCCGGTATCCGCGGCGCGTGGGCTCGACGCGCGCCGGCTCGTGCGCGCGCTGGAGGTCCATGAGATCACGGGGCGTCCCTTCAGCTCCTATATGCCCCAGCGCATCTACCGGCAGCCGACCCTCCAGGTCGGGCTCGACGTGGACCGGCCCCGCCTGCACGAACGGCTGGAGCGACGCGTGCGCGGCATGCACGAAGCGGGCCTGCTCGACGAAGTCCGAGAACTGGCCGCCCGCGGCCTGCGCGAGACCAAGACCGCCTCGCGGGCCATCGGGTATTCCCAGTTCCTCGAGGTCATCGACGGTACCTGCTCTGTCGAGCAGGCCATCGAATCGACGACGGTGGCGACTCGACGTTTCGCGCGTCGACAGATCACCTGGTTCCGGGCCGACCCCCGGGTGGCCTGGTTCGACCCCTTTGACCCGGGGACGCCCGGCGCGATCTGCGCCGCGGTGCGTGAATTCGAGGCGGCATCGGGCACGTAGGCTAGTGGCATGAGCACCACGGGCCCCGAACAGCACGCCGAACGACTCCGCGAACTCTCCGGGTTGGCCTTCACGAAGGGCCACGGGACGGGCAATGACTTCATCCTGGTCGCGGACCCGGACAACACGCTGGATGTCCTGCCCGGACAAGTCGCCGCCGCCTGCGACAGGCATCTGGGCATCGGCGCGGACGGTTTCATCCGCGCCATCAGATCCGCGACGTTGGCCGAGGGGCGTGCCCTGCTGGCGGAGAGCGCCGACGCGGAGTGGTTCATGGACTACCGCAATGGCGACGGGTCGATCTCCGAGATGTGTGGCAACGGCGTGCGCGTCTTCGTACATTTTTTGATCAGCCGCGGTTTCGTGACCCTGGACGACGGCGAAGCCCTCACCATTGGCACGCGGGCCGGAGTGAAGGTCATCACCCGCTCCGCTGCCGGTTACGCCGTGGACATGGGGCCCTGGGAGTTCATTTTCCCGGACCAGGCCGAGGAACGTGCGCTGGACTCGATCGTCGACGCAGGAATGGCGGTGCCCCGGCCGGCGCTGAGCGTGAGCATGGGCAACCCGCATACCGTCGTCGCCCTGTCCGAAGCCGCCGAACTCGACCAGTTGGACCTGCATCATGCGCCGGTGGTGGACCCGGTTCCGGCGCATGGCACCAACGTGGAGTTCGTCCTGCCCTCCGACCCGCTGGTGAGCGCCGGTGTGGGGACCATCCGCATGCGCGTCCATGAGCGCGGAGTGGGGGAGACCCGCTCGTGTGGCACCGGTGCCTGTGCCGCCGTCGTGGCCATCCGGCATTGGGCCGGCGGCACCCCTGCCGACCGGTGGGATGTGCACGTGCCCGGCGGAACGGTGTCGGTGGGGTTCGTCACTGGTCCCGACGGGCGGGAGCATGTGGTCCTGGACGGGCCCGCGGTGCTGGTGGCCGAGGGGTCCCTGAGCTAACGCCCTGCCGGTTCGCCTCCCGGCCTGGCAGCGGAGTGGTCGATGCGCAGGATGCGAAATGACTTGGCGGTGGTGTGCCGTGCCACGGTGAAACCGGCAGGCAGCTCACGCTTCAGCCAGGACTGCAAGGAATCGGACCCGAGGTTTTTCTGAACGACCAGCCAGGCTGTTCCCCCGGGGGCCAGCCGCGGGATCCATTGCAACAGGATCTGGTGCAGGATCTCCTTCCCGACACGGATCGGTGGATTGGACCAGATGGTCTGGAAGCGGATGCCCTCGTCGACTGCCTCGGGAGTAGCGGCCACGATGTTTGGCACGGAAAGCCCGGCCGCGTTCTCACGCATGAGCTCCAGGCTCCGCTCGTTCACGTCCACGGCGTGGACCATCGCACCGGGCGAAGCCAAGGCCATGCTCAAGGCGATCGGCCCCCATCCGCAGCCTATATCCAGGAGCTCCCCCGTCGCGGCTGGTGGCGGGACGTGGTCCAGGAGCACCGCGGTGCCCTTGTCGATTCCGTCGGGGCTGAAGATGCCGCCCGCCGTGTTGACCGTTCGCTCTTCGCCGCCGAGGGACACCCGGATGTGCTTGCGGGTGAACGGCGTGGAAGGCTGTGCGCTGAAATAGTGGTCCGAACCCATGAGTGGAAGATTAACCGGCCGGGGGATGCCAAAGCGAATCACCGGCTGCCGGCAGGCGTTCCCCGAGTGATAGGCTTATCCCAATCACTCGGGCAACCGATGTGTATTCCATATTCGGCCGCTGGAGGAAAACCTCGACGTGTCGGTGGACCGGACTAGAATTGATGGAAGCACCTTCAAAGGGGAACATGACCACTCACAACGAGCCCAATCCACGCGACCACGATCTCAACGAGGACGAGATCCAGTCAGTCATCGACCGCATCCTGGCGACCGATGACGCAACCGGCCGCGCCGCCCCGCGCAACACCGCGGAATCCCAGCCCACCCTGGGCGGCAAGGCCCTGGCACTCGGCGCCAACGGCGGCGGGCATTCGACGGCAGACGGGGAGCAGCGGGACCTGGCTGAACGCAACGCGCTGCGGCGCGTCGCCGGACTGTCCACCGAACTCGAGGACGTCACCGAGGTCGAGTACCGGCAGCTGCGCCTCGAACGCGTGGTTCTGGCTGGCATCTGGACGGAGGGCACCGCCCAGGAAGCGGAGAACTCACTACGCGAACTGGCCGCACTGGCCGAAACGGCGGGCTCCGAGGTCCTCGACGGCCTCGTCCAGCGGCGCATGAAACCGGATCCCGGAACCTACCTCGGTTCCGGAAAGGCCCAGGAGCTGCGCGACATCGTCGCCAGCACCGGCGCCGATACCGTCGTCATCGACTCCGAACTGGCACCCTCCCAACGTCGTGCCCTGGAAGACATTGTCCGCGTCAAGGTGATCGACCGGACCGCCCTGATCCTGGACATCTTCGCGCAGCATGCCCAGAGCCGCGAGGGCAAGGCCCAGGTCGAGCTCGCCCAGCTCGAGTACCTGCTGCCCCGGCTGCGTGGCTGGGGCGAATCGATGTCGCGGCAGGCAGGTGGCCGCGTCGGTGCCGCTGGTGGCGGCATCGGCTCCCGCGGGCCCGGTGAGACGAAAATCGAGTTGGACCGCCGGCGGATCCGCGACCGCATGGCCAAACTGCGCCGGGAGATCAAGGGCATGAAACCGGCCCGCGAGGCCAAGCGGTCGAATCGCAAGCGCAACGCCGTTCCGGCCGTGGCCATTGCCGGATACACCAACGCCGGGAAGTCCTCCCTGCTGAACCGCCTGACCGATGCCGGCGCATTGGTCGAAAACGCGCTGTTTGCCACCCTGGACCCCACCGTGCGGCGCACCGAGACCGAGGACGGTGTCGGCTATACGCTGGCAGACACCGTGGGCTTCGTCCGCTCGTTGCCGACCCAACTGGTGGAGGCCTTCCGCTCCACTCTCGAGGAAATCGCCGACGCCGACCTGATCCTCCACGTCGTCGACGCCTCCCACCCGGACCCCGAGGGCCAGATCCACGCCGTCCGCCAGGTCCTCACGGAAGTCGACGCGCAGAACATCCCGGAAATCATCGTGCTCAACAAGGCCGACATCGCCGACCCGTTCGTCGTTGAACGGATCCGCCAGCGCGAGGCGAACCACGTCGTCGTCTCGGCCCGCACCGGTGGGGGAATCCCCGAGCTGCTGGAGCGGATCAGCTCCTCGATCCCGCGTCCCGACGTGGCCATGGAACTGCTCATCCCCTACGGCCGGGGGGACCTGGTGAACCGCCTGCACGGCACCGATGCCGAAATCCTCTCCACCGAGCACACCCCCGAGGGGACCCGCATGTCAGTCAAGGTGCGTGGCGTACTCGCCGCGGAATTGGAGCAATTCGTCGTCCATGGCTGAAGTACAAGACGTGGTGGCCCTGCTGGACCGGGCCGTGGAACGCATGGGTGGACAGAGCCGCACCGGACAGCATGAAATGACCCGACAGGTCGTGGAGTCCCTGGAATCCGGGCGCCACCTGCTGGTGCAGGCCGGCACGGGCACGGGCAAGTCGCTGGCCTACCTCGTCCCGGCGATTGCCCATGCCCTCGAATCGGACAAACCGGTCGTCGTCTCCACCGCCACCTTGGCGCTTCAGGCACAGATCGTTGGCCGCGATGTCCCCCGCCTGCTCGAGAACCTCGCGGACGAGCTGCCGCGTCGACTCGACGTCGCACTGGCCAAGGGACGCTCGAACTACGTCTGCAAGTACAAGCTCGGAGGCGGCTACCCCGACGAGGACGAGGGGGCGCTCTTCGCCCTGGGCGACGACGGTGCCGCACGTCCCCTGACAGCAGGGGCGGGCCCATCTTCCGCCCTGGGGCAGGAAGTCGTGCGGGTCCGCGAATGGGCCGAGGAGACCGACACCGGGGATCGCGACGATCTGGTGCCCGGCGTCAGCGAACGGGCATGGCGACAGGTATCAGTCAGCGCCATGGATTGCCTCGGCGCACAGAAATGCCCCATGGCCGAAGAGTGCTTCAGCGAAACGGCCCGCAAGAAGGCAGGCGAGGCCGACATCGTCATCACCAACCACGCGATGCTTGCGGTGTCGGCGTTCGAAGGCTTGGCGGTTCTGCCCGAATTCGACACCGTGATCATCGACGAGGCCCACGAGCTCCAGGACCGGGTGACCAGTTCCGTCACCCGCCCGATTTCGGCGGCATTGGTTTCCGGCGCGGCGACGGCCACCCGGAGAAATTGCAAGGGCGTGGCCGTGGAGGCCCTGAACCGCGCGGGCCAGGCCCTCGCCGACGCCCTCGACGGCGTTCCCTCAGGGCTGCTTCCCAAGGGACTGAACGAAGAACAGCGCGGTGCCGTGGCCGCCGTTCGGGAAGCAGCACGCGTTGCGCTGTCTGATTCGAAACCGGCCAATGGCGAAACCGCCGACGGCGGCCGGCAAATGGCGCGTTCCCAGCTCCTGTACCTGACGGAGCAATGCGACCGACTCGATGGTCCGGCCGATGACCGCGAAGTCGTCTGGATCTCGCGCCAAGGCAGCTTCACCCCAGGCGCCGGCTACACGGCTCCGGATGATTCCGCGCCGGCCACGATCAACGTTGCCCCGCTATCCGTCGCCGGCAAGCTCCGGGAGGGGCTCTTCGATGGCCGAACGGTCGTTCTGACGTCGGCGACCCTGGCCATCGGAGCCGCCTTTGAACCCGTTGCCGGTTCGTTGGGACTCCTCGGTGAGGGAGCCCCGGCCTGGACGGGCATCGACGTGGGCAGCCCTTTCGACTACACGCGGCAGGGCATGCTTTACGTGGCGCGTCACCTGCCCAAGCCCTCGAGGAGCGTTTCGACGGAGGCCTTGGACGAACTGGCCGACCTGATCGGGGCGTCGGGTGGAGGAGTGTTGGCGCTCTTCTCTTCGCGGCGGGCCGCAGAGGAGGCGGCAGAGGCACTCCGTCCCCGGGTGGATCCCGACATCCTCTGCCAGGGAGAATCGAGCATGTCCACACTGGTCCAGCAATTTGCGGACGAACGGGACACCTGCTTGTTCGGGACCATGACGCTGTGGCAGGGCGTCGATGTTCCCGGGCCCTCGTGCCGACTCGTGGTGATCGACCGGATACCCTTCCCGCGGCCGGACGATCCACTGTCCACGGCCCGTAGCCGGGATGTCGCCAGACATGGCGGCAACGGGTTCATGGCGGTTTCGGCATCCCATGCCGCCGTGCGCCTGGCCCAGGGGGCGGGACGGCTGATCCGGTCCACTACTGACCGGGGCGTTGTCGCGATCCTGGACTCCAGGTTGGCCACCGAACGATACGGAAATTTCCTGCGTGCATCGCTTCCGCCGATGTGGGCCACGACCGACAAGAACGTTGTCATGGGCGCGCTGGCCCGGATCGCCTCCAGCGGATCCTGAACGCAAAGGTCCCCCGTCCGTGGAGGACGGGGGACCGGGCGGGCAAGTGGTAGCCCTAGATCGAGCGCATCACCGAAACGACCTTGCCCATGACGGTGGCGTGATCGCCGAGGATGGGTTCGTATTGCCGGTTCTGGGGCAGCAGCCACGTATGTCCGTCTCGCTGGCGGAACGTCTTCACCGTGGCCTCATCGTCCAGGAGCGCGGCGACGATGTCGCCGTTCTCTGCATGCTGCTGGCGCCGGACGACCACCCAGTCGCCGTCGCAGATCGCCGCCTCGACCATTGAGTCCCCGCTGACCTTGAGCATGAAGAGCTCACCATGCCCGACCAGCTGGCGGGGTAGGGACATGACGTCTTCGACGGATTGGTCGGCCAGGATCGGGCCGCCGGCAGCGATTCTGCCGACCAGCGGGACTCTTGCCACGTCGGCGGACGAATCCATCTCGACGACTGAAAGGTGTGCTCGCTCCCTGTTCGTGTCCTCGGGGGCCTTCTCCGCTGCATCCGGCGCAGCCGCGGTTCCGAGGCTGAGGGGCAGCAGGATTTCCATGGCCCGCGGACGACGGGGATCACGGCGAATGTATCCGAGCTTCTCCAGTTGGCTCAACTGGTGGGTGACGCTGGACAGACTGGCCAGCCCGACGGTGTCCCCGATTTCGCGCATCGATGGGGGGTAGCCCTTGTCCGCGACGGCCCGCTGGATTGTCTCCAGAATCCGCCTTTGCCGGGCCGTCAGCCCCTTGGGTGCTTTCTTAGGCGCCGGAGTCTCCGCTGAGCTCATGGTCCATCCCGTCCTGGTAAATCGCCGGCGTACCGGGCCTGTGCGCAATCTGTCGGATGCGGCTGATGGACTCGCATCCGTTCAGCCGACGCTTCCACTCTAGGCCAGCCGAGGCGGTCATTCAAAGATTTATTCGAACGTGTCTCGACAACGTTCGCACCTAGATGCTAAAAATGAACAAGAAATTCGAATATGAGTTCGAAGACGGGTCGCGGTCATCGCGACAGGTACCCGCGCGGCGGGTCGAAAGGAAGGCAAGACCATGGCTCAGATCGCATTAACGGCCCCGGCGTTCTTCACGACAGGCCGCGCCGACGCGCAGAACACCCGCGACATCAATCGCCCCCGTGTTGCCGGACGGCTCGAACTCACCCGGCGCGGCCGCTTCATCCTGATCGGTCTGCCCGTGATGTTGGCGGCGACGGCGGTACTGGTACTGGCCGGCATCTTCACCGCACCGGTGATGGCAGCGGGATCGTCCGGGACTGCACCGGTGGACGCCACCACCGTCTCGGTCATGCACGGGGACACCGTGTGGGATTTGGCGGCAGAGTTCGCGCCGGACCGTGATCGCCAGCAGGTCGTCGCGGAGATCACCGAAATGAACGACCTGCGTGGTTCGGTGTTGGTCCCGGGCGAGCAGATCTTCGTTCCGACCGGGGACTGAACCACCAATGTGACCCCGGCCCACCGCCGGATTCCGCCGGTGGCCCCTCGCCGAATTAGAATGGTGCGGTGAGTGATCAGCTGGAAAGATTGGCCAAATTGCCGTTGCGGGAGAACCTGCGCGGCATCGAACCCTACGGTGCTCCTCAGCTTGATGTCGCCGTCCTGCTGAACGTCAATGAAAACACGCATCCACTGCCCGAATCGGTCTGCCGGGCCATCGTAGAGGACGTGACCGCAGCCGCGCTGTCCCTGAACCGGTATCCGGATCGCGAGTTCACCGAATTGCGCGAGCGCCTTGCCGGCTACCTCGGTCACGGTCTGGCTGCGGAGAACATGTGGGCCGCAAATGGCTCCAACGAGGTCCTGCAGCAGATCCTCCAGGCGTTCGGTGGCCCGGGGCGGACGGTCATGAGCTTCCCGCCGACGTACTCGATGTACCCCTTGCTGGCCAGCGGAACCGACACTTCGTACCTCGCCGGAAAACGGGGGGCGGGGTTCGCGCTCAGCGCCGCATCCGCAGCTGAGCAGGTCGTAGCCGAGGCTCCGAACGTCGTGATCCTCTGTTCGCCCAACAACCCGACAGGAACGGCTCTGGGGCTGGACGTCGTCGAGGCTGTCTACGACGCCGGGCAGGCCAGCAACGCGGTGATCATCGTCGACGAGGCCTACGCGGAATTCGCACTGGAGGGCACCGAATCGGCGCTGACCCTGCTCCCCGGCCGTGAACGTCTGATCGTCACGCGGACCATGAGCAAGGCATTCGCCTTGGCCGGAGCCCGACTCGGTTACCTCGCCGCAGCTCCCGAAATTGCCGACGCGCTGCGTCTGGTGCGCCTGCCGTACCACCTCTCCGCCGTCACCCAGGCGACGGCAAACGCCGCACTCAAGCAGGTCGATGCCCTGCTGGCCACGGTGGAGGACATCAAGGGACAACGCGACCGCATCGTCTCCGAACTCACCCGGTTGGGGCTCGAACCCGCAGTCAGCGATTCAAACTTCGTGTTCTTCGGGGGGCTCGAGCACGCCGGCCAGACGTGGCAAGGCCTGCTTGACGCGGGGGTGTTGGTCCGCGACGTCGGCATCCCCGGCCACCTGAGGGTCACAGCGGGAACCGAGGCCGAGACCACCGCCTTCCTCACCGCCCTCGAGGCTCTGCTGTCATCCCGGGACTCCGTCCCGTCGAGGCACGGCAGCTAGACTTGACCACGGGCTGACACATCTGCCGCCCGCCCCACCACACCGAAGGAATGTCTGTGCCTGCAGAATTGCTCAGCGGCCGCCGCGCGCGTATGGAGCGTGCCACCAGCGAGTCCACCGTCGTCGTCGAGCTCGACTTGGACGGAACCGGCGTTGCCGACATCAGCACGAGTGTTCCGTTCTATGACCACATGCTCACGGCATTGGCCAAGCACTCGCTGATCGACCTCACTGTCCAGGCCACCGGAGACACCCACATCGATGTCCACCACACCGTGGAGGACGTCGCGATCACCATTGGCGAGGTGTTGCGCACGGCCCTGGGCAACAAGGCCGGAATCCGTCGTTTCGGTGAAGCCTCGATCCCCCTTGACGAGGCACTGGCCCACGCTGTGGTGGACATCTCCGGGCGCCCGTATCTGGTTCATGGCGGTGAGCCCGCGGGACAGGAGTACCACCTCATCGGCGGGCACTTTACCGGTTCGCTCACCCGGCACGTCTTCGAGGCACTGACGCTGCACGCCCAGATCTGCCTGCACATGCGAGTCCTCTCCGGCCGCGACCCGCACCACATCGTGGAAGCCCAGTTCAAGGCCTTCGCCCGTGCGCTCCGCGAGGCGGTGGAGCCCGACGTCCGGACCGGCGGCGCCATACCCTCGACCAAGGGGGCGCTCTAGTTGGCCGGGCCCCGCGTCACCGTCCTGGACTACGGATCCGGCAATATCCGCTCCGCGGTACGCGCTCTTGAACATGTTGGAGCAGAGGTCACGCTCAGCAAGGATGCCAAGGACATCCGCGAAGCGGATGGCCTCGTGGTCCCCGGTGTGGGCGCGTTCGCCAGCGTGATGCAGGCGCTGAAGGACGTTGGGGCCGGCCCTCTTATCGGGCGCCGCATCGCTGGTGGCCGCCCCGTTTTGGGGATCTGCGTCGGGCACCAGGTCTTTTTCGAGGAGGGAGTCGAGCACGGCATCCGCACCGCCGGATTCGGTGAGTGGCCCGGAACCGTCGAGCGCTTGGACGCGCCCGTGGTGCCCCACATGGGATGGAACACCGTTGATGCCGCTCCGGGTTCGCGTCTCTTTGCCGGTATCGAGGGCGAACGCTTCTACTTCGTGCACTCCTACGCCGTGCAGAAGTGGGACTTCCCGGTGGCCCAACCACGCATGACACCACCCTCCGTCACATGGGCCGAGCACGGCAGCCGATTCATCGCGGCGGTTGAAAACGGGCCGCTCTCCGCCGTCCAATTCCACCCCGAGAAGTCCGGGGAAGCCGGCGCTCAGTTGTTGGCCAACTGGTTGGGAACCCTCGCCTGATGTGGAGCATCCTCTTGATGGCCCTCGGTGGCGTGCTGGCCGGAGGCGCGCTGTCGCTGCGCCAGCAGAAGGCCCACATCTCCTGGATCATTACCGCATGGGTCTTGGCCGGCATGTCGCTGCTCGCCGCCTACATCTTGACGCTCGACTAGGCCACAGGGCCGGACAAGGCCCGCTCCAGCAGCACCAGAGCCCAACCCCGACGACGACCGGAGACGAACACCATGAACCAGAACACCATTCTTCAACTCTTGCCGGCGGTTGACATCGCAGACGGGCAGGCAGTTCGCCTCGTCCAAGGGGAAGCCGGCAGCGAAACCGGCTACGGCGACCCCTTGGAAGCGGCTCTGGCCTGGCAGCAGGATGGCGCCGAGTGGGTTCACCTGGTCGACTTGGATGCCGCCTTTGGCCGCGGAAACAACACCGAAGCCGTGTCGCGGATCTCCCGGGAACTGGGCATCAAGGTCGAGCTCTCCGGCGGCATCCGCGACGACGAGTCCCTCGAACGTGCCCTCGAATTCGGCGCTGCACGGGTGAACCTTGGAACAGCGGCCCTGGAAGCACCTGAATGGACCGCCCGGGCCATCTCCCGGCATGGGGACAAAATCGCCGTCGGCCTCGACGTCCGGGGCACCACGTTGGCCGGCCGGGGCTGGACCAGCGAGGGTGGCGACCTCTGG
Source organism: Micrococcaceae bacterium RIT 802 (assembly GCA_016892645.1). GTDB lineage: Bacteria > Actinomycetota > Actinomycetes > Actinomycetales > Micrococcaceae > Arthrobacter_H. Next base: position 31,969 of record JAFEMX010000017.1, on the reverse strand, counting down.
GACGTGCTGGCCCGTCTCGAGGACGCCGGCTGTGCCCGCTATGTCGTCACCGACGTGACCAAGGACGGGACGCTGCGCGGCCCGAATGTGGACCTCTTGCGGGAGATGTGCACGCGGACCAGCCGTCCGGTCATCGCCTCGGGCGGTATCTCCAGCCTCGACGACTTGCGGGAATTGCGCGCCCTGGTATCGGAAGGCGTCGAGGGGGCCATCGTCGGTAAGGCCCTCTACTCGGGCCAGTTCACCCTGCCCGAGGCCCTGGACGTCGCGGGGCGCCGGTAGACGATGCCCCCAGAAAACCACCCCATACCGCGGGACCAGCCGCACGGTAACCAGGCCGGGAAACGGCCACGGATCGGCCGCCACCTGCCCGGCCACATCGAGGCGGCCCTTCTCAGGGCGGGAGAGGGGGCAGACTCTGCGGGCCAGCCGTGGTCGGGTCGGGACCTCACTGGTGACGGCAATCCGCTGCACAACTTCGATGCGGATGACGGAGGCCCGGATCCCTCCTATGTCGCCGCCACGGCCGCCCTGAAGGAAGGTACGGGCGATGAGCAGGCGGTGCACCGCGCCCTGGCGCATGCCCGCGTGTTCGTCCCCGTCATCGCCACACTGGCCGAGGGGGGAATCGGTGACCATGGGTTCACCGAGGACAAGGAAGCCGACATGGCCCTGGTGACCATCAAGGCGCCCGACGGCCGGCCGGCCCTGCCGGTCTTCAGCAGCGTGGACCGCCTGCATTCATGGCATGCGCAGGCCCGTCCCGTAGCCGTCTACGCCCCTCGCGCAGCATTGTCGGCAGTAGCCGAGAAGGCCCAGCTCCTCGTCATCGACCCGGGTGCAGACCTGACCTTCGTATTGCGGCGGCCGGCCATGTGGGCACTGGCCCAACAGCGGGAGTGGACTCCGAGCTACGAGGACACGGGCCTCGTGCCGGTGCTGCAGTCGGCTGCCGCTGCCGACCCGGCGATCGTTGCACTCACCGCCGCGCCCGGCCGCGGTGTTGCCTCCCGTTCGGCCGATGGCACGGTTGTTCCCGGAGGAGGACCGGGACCGGAATTGCGGATCGAGGTCACCCTCGCCCCGGAAACAGGACGCGAGCAGGTGACAGCCATCCTCCAGCGGCTCCAGCTGGCCCTCGGCTCGAACGCCGAATTCGCCGCCCGTGTCGATTCACTGGAACTGGGCCTCCAAGGCCCCATGCGGCCGTAAGGATCCCGAGCCGACAAAAAGGAGGCCGTCGCGATGGCGACGGCCTCCTGGAAACGAGAAGCGGAGAAGTCAGTTCACCGGGCCGGTGAACTTTTCGCCCGGTCCCTGGCCCGGGGGGTCCTGGATCGAGGAGGCCTCGCGGAAGGCTAGTTGCAGGGACCGCAGCCCGTCGCGCAACGGCCCGGCATGCTGGGATCCGACTTCGGGGGCGGCAGCGGTGATCAACCCGGCGAGGGCCGTGATGAGCTTGCGCGCCTCGTCCAGGTCCTTCAGGTCTTCGGCGTCCTCGCCCTCGGCGAGCCCGCACTTGACCGCGGCGGCGCTCATCAGGTGCACGGCAGCCGTCGTGATGACTTCCACGGCTGCAACCTCGGCGATGTCGCGGACATGATTGGTCTCATCGAACGTGGCGTCCGGATTGGTTTCAGGGGTACTCATGCTGCTAAGCTTTTCACAGACCGACTGGTTTTGCTTATTCCGCGTGTTCCGCCCCAACCGGCAGGATGGACGGGGTCGACTAGGCCAGTATGCAAGTGGAGGCCTACTCCCACCCGCTGTAACCGCCCAAGGTTGCCGGGTCACTCGGATCGGAACCTTGGTTCCGTGGCGTGCGATCGCACCCAACCCGAACAACCAGGCCTCCATCTGCCCCGCAGCTGGAGGCCTTCTCCGTGTTGCTGGTGGTTTCGGACAACGAACAGCAGGAGTTACACATCAGCGATCCACGCATTAATGATCGAATCCGCGTCCCCGAGGTGCGGCTGGTTGGACCCAACGGCGAACAGGTGGGCATCGTCCGCATTGAGGACGCATTGCGTCTGGCCGCGGAGTCCGACCTTGATCTGGTTGAGGTGGCGCCGACGGCGAAACCTCCCGTGTGCAAGTTGATGGACTTCGGCAAGTACAAGTACGAAGCCGCCGTCAAGGCACGCGAGGCCCGCAAGAACCAGACCAACACGGTCCTGAAGGAAGTCCGCTTCCGGCTCAAGATCGACAAGCACGACTACGAGACGAAGACGGGCCATGCCCTGCGCTTCCTCGGAGCCGGCGACAAGGTCAAGGCCATGATCCAGTTCCGCGGTCGTGAGCAGCAGCGGCCCGAAATGGGCATCCGGTTGCTCAACAAGTTCGCCGAGGATGTCGCGGCAGTCGGCGTCGTGGAGTCGAGCCCGCGCATCGACGGCCGCAACATGGTCATGGTCGTGGGGCCGCTGAAGAACAAGGCTGAGGCCAAGGCCGAAGCACGCCGCCAAGCGCAGCGAGAGTCGGACAAGTCCAAGGCGACTGCAGTCAAGGAAGGTCGCGTCGACACGTCGGACGACCAGCCTGCGATGACGCAGTCCATGGGGGACAACCTCCCGGATGAGTTCAAGGCGCGCCTGGCGCAGGTCGAGGCCGACAATGCGGAGCAGGCCAAGAAGGACGCCGAGCAGGCCAAGAAGGACGCCGAGGCAGCGAAGGCCGCCCCGGCAGCGGAAGCTCCGAAGGCGGCCGCGCCAAAGGCAGAAGCTCCGAAGGCGGCTGCACCGAAGGCCGAGACGCCCAAGGCAGCAGCTCCCAAGGCGGCGGAGAAGCCCGCAGCGGCTCCCAAGGCGGCCGCGGAAAAGCCCGCGGCAGCCCCCAAGCCCGTGGCGACTCCGAAGCCTGTCCCGAAGCCCACGGCGACCCCCAAGCCTGCCCCAAGGCCGGCACCACGCAGTAACGCGAAGCCGCGCCCGGGCAAGTAGCCCGGTGCGGTACGCCCCTCGGGGCGGCACACCTGACCCACGGGTTTCCAACACCGGAAACCTGAAAGATCCCCGGCCCGAACAGGGCAACGGGAGCACGTAAGGAGAACGGCGGATATGCCGAAGTTCAAGACCCACAGTGGCGCCAAGAAGCGCTTCAAGCTCACCGGTAGCGGCAAGCTCAAGCGCCAGCAGGCCAACCGCCGCCACTACCTGGAGCACAAGCCTTCGAGCCTCAAGCGCCAGCTGAAGGGCGACCTGATCGTTGCCAAGGCGGACACCAAGACCATCAAGCGGATGCTCGGCCTCTAAGCAGACGCACCGGGAACCACCGTTCCCACCCATCCATGGAGTTCCCCCGGGCTGGTCGCCGCACTCAAGGCACACCGAGGGCTAGATATTAAGGAGTACACACGTGGCACGTGTGAAGCGGGCGGTCAACGCCCACAAGAAGCGCCGGGTCGTCCTGGAACGGGCCAAGGGCTACCGCGGTCAGCGTTCGCGCCTGTACCGCAAGGCCAAGGAGCAGCTGCTCCACTCGTTCGTCTACAGCTATGGCGACCGCCGCAAGCGCAAGGGCGACTTCCGCCGCCTCTGGATCCAGCGCATCAACGCGGCCTCCCGCGCCAACGGCCTGACCTACAACCGCCTGATCCAGGGCCTGAAGGCCGCTGAGGTCGAGGTCGACCGCCGCATGCTCTCCGAGCTGGCCATCTCCGATGCCAACGCCTTCACCGCACTGGTCAAGGTCGCCAAGGATGCCCTCCCGGCCGACGTCAACGCCCCGGCAACGCCGTCCGCCCCGAAGGCCGCCGCCGCACCGGCCCCGAAGAAGGCCAGCACTTCGAAGGCAGCAGCACCCAAGGCATCCGCCTCCACCGAGGGCGAGGGTGTCGTGAAGGCCGTTGACGGCGAGGACGGCCCCGAGGGCTACGTCATCAAGGGCAACCAGTCCAAGAAGTACCACGTGCCGGGCTCGACCTGGTACGAGCAGACCCAGCCGGAGTTCTGGTTCAACTCGGTCGAGGCCGCCAAGGCCGCCGGGTTCGAGCCGGCTGGCGGCGAGTCCCGCCAGCAGTTCTCCAAGTAGCCAGCGCTGCTCCACGGGCTACGCCCGATCGGCGGAGGGGACGGAATCCCAGGGGATTCCGTCCCCTCCGCCGTTTAACCACCAGCATGTCGACCCCGATAAGGTTTTCCCCATGTACGCAGAGCCTGCCACCGAACCAGAGATGGCCAACCCGCGCGCCGAGCGGGTCAAGGAGGTCGCACGCTTGGCGACCCGCGCCGGCCGGGGGAAACGCGGGGCGTTCCTGGCGGAGGGACCGCAAGCGGTACGCGAGGCCCTGCGCGGCCACGACGACGCGGTCGCCGCCGGGCGCAAGGGCGTCGTCCAGGAAGTCTTCGCGACCCCCGAAGCCCTGGAACGCCACCCAGAACTGGCGACGCCACGCGACAGGGTCACATGGCGCACCGCGACTGCCGAGGTCCTCGCGGCGATGTCCGACACCGTGACGCCGCAGGGCATCCTCGCGGTCTGCCGCATCCCCGAGACGTCACTGGAGTTGGTGTTCGGCACCGCTCCGCGACTGGTCGCCGTGCTGTGCCGCGTCCAGGATCCCGGCAACGCCGGCACGATCCTGAGGGCCGCCGACGCCGCGGGAGCCGACGCGATCGTGCTCACCGAGGGCAGCGTCGACATCTACAACCCCAAGGCGGTGCGCTCCACCGTTGGTTCGATCTTCCACCTGCCGATCGTGACCGGAGTCCACTTCCGGCAGGTGGTGGAGGCTGCCGAGGCGGCAGGGGTCCAGCTGCTCGCCGCGGACGGCTACGGGGCGGTGGACCTGGACGCCCTGCAGGATGACAGTGCCTCACGACGGATCGCAGCGGCCTCGGGGGATGCCGCGGGCACTCTGGCCGGGACCCCCGTCGTACCCGCTGACGCGCCGAGACTGGAGGAACCCACCGCGTGGCTGTTCGGCAATGAGGCCCAGGGGCTGGACGCGGACGAGCTGGCCGCCGCCGGCCACCGCGTGGCCGTGCCGCTGTACGGTGTCGCGGAGTCATTGAATGTCGGCACCGCCGCGACCGTCTGCCTCTACGCCTCCGCACGGGCACAGCGGCGCTCCCGCTAGCCGACTTCGGCCCCGCCGGGGCGGGAAGCGGCTGACTGCCGTAGTAGCGTGTCGGTAGGATATTCCCGACGGCGCCCCGCGCCATGACAGAGGCGGAGAACATGGCAGCATCCGGTGGAAGCAAGGCGGTCGTCGCGGCCCTGGCGGCCAACCTGACCATTGCGCTCTTCAAATTCGTGGCCTGGCTGCTCACGCAGTCCTCCTCGATGCTCGCCGAGGCGATCCACTCGGTGGCCGATTCCGGGAACCAGGTGTTGCTGCTGGTCGGCGGCAAGAAGTCAAAGCGCCAAGCCAGCCCCGAGCACCCCTTCGGCTTCGGCCGGGAACGCTACATCTACGCGTTCATCGTCTCGATCATTCTGTTCAGCGTCGGCGGTCTCTTCGCGCTGTACGAGGCCTACGAGAAGTTCAAGGACCCGCACGGCATCGAGGGCCGGTGGTGGTGGGTCCCCCTCGCGGTCCTGGTCGGCGCGATCATCGCCGAGGGATTGTCCTTCCGCACGGCCATCCGCGAGTCAAACCACGTCCGCGGCACCACCGGTTGGGTGGAGTTCGTGCGCCGGGCCAAGTCCCCCGAGCTGCCGGTCATCCTGTTGGAGGACCTGGGCGCCCTGATCGGCCTGTTCTTTGCCCTGCTCGGCGTCGGGCTGACCCTGCTGACCGGCAACGGGCTCTTCGACGCGGCGGGGACCGCGATGATCGGCCTGCTGCTGGTCTGCATCGCGATCATCCTCGCCGTCGAAACGAAGTCCCTGCTCCTGGGCGAATCGGCCACCCGCGAAAACATCACCAAGATCGAAGCGGCCATCTCCTCGGACGGCACAACGATCATCCACCTCAAGACCCTGCACCTGGGACCGGACGAGATCCTCGTCGCCGCCAAGATCGGCATCTCCCGTGGAGCGACCGGGGAGGAGATCGCCGGGGCCATCGACGGAGCCGAATCCCGGATCCGGGAGGCGGTCCCGATCGCGACGGTGATCTACCTCGAGCCCGACATCCCCCGGGTCGACGCTGCAGCCGGGCAACTTGCCGGGAACGATGGCGGCAACCAGCAGTGAGCGGGCTGAAACAGATCGTCGGGGCCGCCCTGGTGGATGACCTGGATGCCCCGACCAGGCTGCTGGCCGCCCGGCGCACCAGTCCGCCCGCACTGGCCGGGATGTGGGAATTCCCCGGGGGCAAGGTGGAGCCGGGCGAATCGTGCGAGGCCGGGTTGCTGCGTGAATTGCGCGAGGAACTCGGCATCGTCGCCGCGCTCGGCGCCGAGATCACCGGTCCGACCGACCAGGGCTGGAAGCTCGCGGGCCAAGCCGCCATGCGGGTATGGCTCGCGGCCATCACTGACGGGAAACCGGCCCCGTTGGAGGACCACGACGAGTTGCGCTGGGTGGACCTGGCCGGCGACGAGATCGACGCCCTGACCTGGATCCCCGCTGACCTGCCGATCGTCGACGCCATCGTGGACCGCCACGCAGCCACACCCACCGCAGCAGAGGCGGCGGGCGACGCGGGATGATTCTGCTCACTGGCTTCGAACCCTTTGGCGGCGACGCCACGAACCCCTCCATCGTGGCGGCACGCCAAGCAGCCGGGGAACTCAATGCAGCCGGCCAACCGGCTACCGCCGTCGAGCTTCCGTGCGTCTTCGCCACCGCACCGGAAGCCCTGCGACAGGCACTGCAAACGCATCAGCCGGAGCTGGTCATCTGCACCGGCCTGAACGCACGGGCATCCGCGATCACGCTGGAACGGGCCGCCCTGAACGTCATCGACGCCCGCATCCCGGACAACGCCGGGGACCAACCCATCGACGTGCCGGTGGTCGCCGGGGGGCCGGCCGCCTACTTCTCGACCCTGCCCATCAAGCGCACCCTGGCGGGGCTGCTCGCCGCTGGGCTGTCGGCCCAGGTCTCGCAAAGCGCGGGCACCTATGCCTGCAACCAGGTCTTCTACACCCTGATGCACGAGCTGGCGGGACGCGGGGTGCGCGGCGGATTCGTCCATGTCCCCCCGACCGGGGCCGGTGGCGCCGATCCCGGGCAACTGGCCAGCGCGCTGGTCCTGGTGGCCCGCGAGGCCCTGGATCCCGCCGCCGACGTCAGCCTCGGCGCGGGTTCCATCGCCTGAGCCCGCGCAGGGCGTCGGCGGCGGGCCGGACCGGCCGCTCGATGTATCCGCCGGCGGCCAATCCGGCGCCGCGTTCGAAGACGTTCCGCGATGCCGGATCGCCGGTGCGCCACCACGAGTACCCCGCGGCCACGGCGTAGAACGCCAGGAACGGCAGACCCAGGCATAGTGCGTACTGTGTGCCATGCCGTTCCTCGTGCGCGACCAGGTCCGGGAAGGCGGCAGGATCGGCGAAGCGTGGCCGGAACAGGATGACGTTGCCGATGGTGAAGGCCCCGGCGACCGGTAGCCGCGGTCGGTAGCCGAGGGCGAAATACAGGCCGTTCCAGCCCCCGACCACCCGGCATCCCGCTGCCCGGGCGACCAGCAGCCCGCAGGGGGTGGAGAGGTTCACCCAGTTGGCCACCGAACGCAGCCGCGGCCAGTCCACCTCAGCCGCCGGCCTGCTGGACGCCGGTGAGGAAGTCGCTGACCAACGGGCCGGCAGTCTGGGCGCCGCCATTGCCCTCCGCCACGAACGCCGCGACGGCCAGGTCGCCCTGGATGGCAATGACCCAGGCGTGGGCATTGTGGTCGGCGTCGTACTCAGCAGTGCCCGACTTCCCATAGACCGTCGGCCCCGGAATCGCCTGCAGGTCCACCAGCGTCCCGTGCGTGACGGTACCGGCCATCATCTTCTTCAGTTCGGCCGCCTCGCCGGGGTCGAGCTTCGTGGATGGCGCCGTCGCCGCATCCGGTTTCGGGCTGTCCAGCAGATGCGGGGAGACCGTCTTGCCGGCGGCCACCGATGCTGCGACCGTGGCCATGCCCAACGGCGACGTCTCCACCACGCCCTGGCCGATACCGTTGGCGGCCAACGTGGTGCCCGTCGAATCCTCGGGGATCGATCCCAGGAAGGCTGACGCGCCGACGGAGGGCTTGTCGTTCAACCCGAGGGAAGCGCCCGCGTCGGTGAGCTGGCTGGCCTTCATGGTGGAGGCCCCCTTGACGAAGACGGTGTTGCAGGACTGCGCGATGGCCTCCGAGAGGGGGATCGTCCCCAGCTTGGCATCGGGGTAGCCGTCGTAGTTCTTGAACTCCTTGCCGTCGATGGTCAGCGTGGCCGGGCACTTGACCTGGCTGGTCGGTTTCTGGCCCTCACGCAGCATGGCCAGCGCCGTGATGACCTTGAACGTGGACCCGGGGGCGTATTTGCCGAGCATCGCGGTGTTCAGGCCCCGGTCCGCCGGGCCGGAGGCGGCCGCGAGGATGGAGCCGTCGGAGGGGCGGATGGCCACGAGTGCCGAGGCCGGATCGACCTGGGTGAGCACCTGCTCCGCGAGCTGCTGCTTCGCGGAGTCCAGCGTGACGACGATGTTCTTCCCGTCGACGGGCTTGCGGGTGAACAGCTGGCGGACCTGCTGGTGCGATGAGTCGTAGACGTCCACCGAATAGCCGGTGGTCCCGGAGAGCCGGTCGTTGTACTGGGCCTGCAATCCTGAGAGCCCGACGACGTCGCCGGCCTTGGTCTTGCCCTTCGACTTCTCGACGATCTCGGCGGTGGCCTGCCCGACGCTGCCCAGGATCGGGCGCGCAAAGGTCCGGGTGGGTGCCAGGGGTTCGGTGTCGGGGATGGCCCGGCCCCCGGGGACCGCCTCGATCTTCGCGTCGGTGGCGGTCCGGTCCGCATTGTCCCGCAACGTGATGGCCTCCACGAAGGCCTTGTCTCCGGCGCCCTTGACCTTGGAGGCGTAGGCGGCCGCGTCGATGTCGACCAGCTTCGCAAGCTTCTTGGCCGCGTCGGCCGCCTGGCCGGCATCCAGGCGGGTCTTGTCGATGCCCACGTGGACGACGGGCCGGTCCTTGACCAGGGCCTCCTTGTCGGTGCTGCGGATCTGTCCGCGCGCGGCCTTGCTGGTCTTCAGGGCCACGTATTGGCCCTCTTCAAGTTCGGGAAGGGCGATCGAGGGGGAATAGTCGACCTGCCAGGCCTTGGCCTCCGCATCATAAGTCAGCTCGGCGGTGCTGACGTAGGACCAATCCGTATCCGTGTCGTCCATGTCCCACACGGTCTTCAGCTTCGCGGTCGCCTGTGGCGTGTCCTGGTTCTCGGAGGTCTGCACCGATTCGACGGTGGTCGTGTGCTTGACGTCCTTCAGCGGTGCGAAGGCCTCGGACAGGGCCGTGGAGGCGGTCGAGGGGTCCTCGCCGTTCAACGGCACGGACGAGAAGTCAAAGGTTCCCAGGGCCCGGGCGAGTGATTCGGCGGTCGGCTGGGGGTCCGGCACCTGCGGCGAGCACGCGGACAGGCCCCCCAGGGCGAGCGTGGACAGGACGGTCGTCAGCGCCAGGCGCCGGGCTACATGCATGGTGATCATTATTGCCGGGGTGTGGAGCCGATCACAAGGCAGGGCATATGTGCCGCCCACGTCGGGAAATGGCAGGTGACGCGCATTCGGGCCGGTGGAACCGACCAACTAGACTGGTCACAGCAACAGGACCACACCGCGATTGTGAAAAGGGCTGTACACCCCCATGTCTGAACCCACGCCACCCAACGGTGGAACCATCGAGGCCGCGAGTGCGGCCCCACACCCCACCGACGAGGCAGCTGTCCAGTCCGCCGTCGACGCCGCCCTGGCCGCCATTGCCGATGCCGCCGACCTGGACGAGTTGAAGGCGGCCCGGTTGGCGCATACCGGGGAGAAGTCCCCGCTGTCGCTGGCCAACCGGCAGATCGGGAGCCTGGACAAGGCCGAGAAGGCCACGGCCGGCAAGCTGATGGGCGCCGCCCGCAGCCGGGTGAACAAGGCGCTCGCCGACCGCACCACGGTGCTGGAGGAGGAGCACGCGGCCCGCATCCTCGTGGAGGAGGCAGTCGACGTCACGGCGGCCCCGCACCGCCGTCGTGCCGGTGCCCGGCACCCGCTCTCCACCCTGTCCGAGCGCGTGGGCGACATCTTCGTGGGCATGGGCTGGGAGATCGCCGAGGGCCCCGAGGTCGAGTCCGAGTGGTTCAACTTCGACGCCCTGAACTTCGCGCCGGACCACCCGGCACGCGAGATGCAGGACACCTTCTTCATCGACCCGCCCGAATCCCACCTGGTCCTGCGCACGCACACCTCCCCGGTGCAGATGCGCTCGCTGCTCGAGCGCGACCTGCCCGTCTACGTGCTGTGCCCCGGCAAGACCTTCCGCACGGACGAACTCGACGCCACCCACACCCCGGTCTTCCACCAGTTCGAGGGCCTCGCCGTGGACAAGGGCCTGACCATGGCCGACCTGCGCGGGACGCTGGAGCACTTCGCCCGGCAGATGTTCGGCGCCGAGGCGGCCATCAGGCTGCGCCCGAACTTCTTCCCGTTCACCGAGCCCTCCGCCGAGATGGACATCTTCCACCCCGGCGCCAAGGGCGGTCCGGCGTGGATCGAATGGGGCGGCTGCGGGATGGTGCACCCCAACGTGCTGCGCGCCGCCGGCGTCGACCCGGAGGTCTACTCGGGCTTCGCCTTCGGCATGGGCATCGAGCGCACGCTCATGTTCCGCAACGACGTCCCGGACATGCACGACATGATCGAGGGCGACATCCGCTTCAGCGAACACTTCGGGATGGAGATCTAGAGATGCGTATTCCCCTGTCCTGGTTGCGCGAATACGCGCAGGTACCGGCCGACGCCACGGCCGAAGACGTCATGGCCGACCTGGTGAAGGTCGGTCTGGAGGAGGAGGACGTCCACCGTCCCACCGACTCGATTTCCGGCCCCATCGTGGTGGGCCAGGTCCTTTCGCTGGTCAAGGAACCCCAATCCAACGGCAAGACCATCAACTGGTGCCAGGTCCGCGTCGTGCCCGAGGGCCAGCCGCAGACCCTCACCCACGAGGGAATCGACCCTTCCGGCGTGCAGGGCATCGTCTGCGGTGCCCACAACTTCACCGAGGGCGACAAGGTCGTGGTGACGCTGCCCGGCGCCGTGCTGCCCGGGGACTTCGCGATCTCGGCCCGCACGACCTACGGCCACCTCTCCGCCGGCATGATCGCCTCGGTCCGCGAGCTGGGCATCGGCGAGGACCACGACGGCATCCTCGTCCTCTCCACCCTGGGACTGGACCCCGAGGTCGGCTCCGACGCCTTGGAGCTGCTGGGCCTGTACGACCAGGCCGCCGAAATCAACGTCACCCCGGACCGCAGCCACTGCTTCTCGATCCGCGGGGTGGCCCGCGAATACGCCCACGCCACCGGCACGTCCTTCACCGACCCGGCAGCGGGCATCGCCGTGCCCGCCGCCTCGGGGCCCGGCTACCCGGTGCGGATCGCGGACGACGCCGGAGCGTACGCGGCCCCGGGCTGCGACCGCTTCGTCGCCCGCACCGTCACCGGCGTTGATGCCTCGCGCCCGACCCCGCCGTGGATGGCCTCGCGCCTGCGGCTGGCCGGGATGCGCTCGATCTCCCTGGTCGTGGACATCTCCAACTACGTGATGCTCGAGCTCGGACAGCCCCTGCACTTCTACGATGCCGACGCCCTGCGCGGCGGGATCGTGGTGCGCCGGGCGGTCGCGGGGGAGCAGCTGCAGACCCTGGACGACAAGGTCCGCACGCTGCACGAGCAGGACGTCATCATCGCCGACGACCGCGGGCCCATCGGCGTCGCCGGCGTGATGGGTGGTGCGGAGACCGAGGTGTCCTCGACGACCACGCGCGTGCTCATCGAGGCGGCCCACTTCAGCCCCATCGCCATCGCCCGTTCCCGCCGCCGCCACAAGCTGCCCTCGGAGGCGTCCAAGCGCTTCGAGCGCGGCGTGGACTGGGAAGTCGCCGACGAGGCCGCCCAGCGGGCCGTCGAGCTGCTCGTCGAGCTGGCCGGCGGGACCGCCGAGGACACCGCCACCGACGAGGGCACCCGCCCCGCACCGGCGGTCATCGACCTGCCCGAGGGGTTCGCCTCCCGGCTGATCGGCGTCGACTACACCCCCGAACAGGTGCAGGGAACGCTGGCCGACCTGGGCGCCATCGTCGAGGAGGTCCCCGGCGGACTGCGCGTCACCGCCCCCTCCTGGCGCCCGGACCTGCGCATCCGCGAGGACCTGGTGGAGGAGGTCGCCCGCCTCGTCGGCTACGACAAGATCCCCTCGACCCTGCCGGTTGCCCCTCCAGGCCGCGGGCTGACCCGCGTCCAGCAGCAGCGCCGCCGCGTGCTGCAGGGGCTGGCCGACGCCGGGCTGGTCGAAGTGCTCAGCTACCCGTTCGCCTCCGCGGCCCAAAACGACGCGTTCGGCACCCCGACCGCCGGGGAAGCGGTGGCCGCGGTGAAGCTGGCCAACCCCCTCTCTGCCGAATTCGGCTTCCTGCGCACCAGCATCCTGCCCGGGCTGTTGGAAACGGCACGCCGGAACCTCTCACGCGGGTTCCGCGACCTGGCCGTCTACGAAGCGGGGCTGGTTTACCTGCCCGGCGACACGCTCGGCAGTGCCGAGATCCCCCCGCTGGGCGCACGGCCCGCCGACGAGGTCCTGGACGGACTCGACGCCGGCCTGCCGGTGCAGCCGCAGCACATCGGCGCCGTGCTCTTCGGCCACGACTCGGCCCCCGCCGCCGGCTCCACGCCGCGTGCCTACGATTGGGCCTCGGCGCTGGACGTCGCGCGCCTGATCGGGGACATCCTCGGCGTGGAACTCGTGGTCGGGCAGGGCAGCCACCAGGCGTTCCACCCGGGGCGCACTGCCGCCCTGGCGCTGCGCTCCGGTGAGCACGTCGGCTACGCCGGCGAGCTGCACCCGAAGCTGCTCGCGGAGCTGGATCTGCCGGCCCGCACGGTGGCCATGGAGATCGACGCCGACGCGCTGTTCGAGGCAGCAGCCGATCTGGTGGTCGCCCGGCCGCTGTCGACCTACCCGCTCTCCACCCAGGACGTGGCCCTGGTCGTGGACCGCGACGTCGTCGCCGGCGACGTGCTGGAAACCCTGCGTCTGGGTGCCGGCGAGCTGCTGGAGGACGTCGCGCTCTTCGACGTCTACCAGGGCCCCGGCATCGAGGACGGCAAGAAGTCGTTGGCCTTCGGGCTGCGCTTCCGCGCCGCCGACCGGACGCTGACCGCCGACGAGGCCTCCGCGTCGCGCACGGCGGCGGTTGCTGCGGCGGCCGAGAAGTTCGGGGCCGTCCAGCGCTGATCGGCACCCGGTACGACGACGGGGCAGGAACCTCCCAGCGGGGTTCCTGCCCTGTTTTTCGTGGGTGCGTCGGGGGTCCTCAGGCCGCGGGCGGGTCCGAGAGGTCGGCCACCGTCGCCTCAAGCACCCGGAGCGCCTGGTCGGCATCCACGGTGAGGCCGACCCCGTGGGCGCCGCCGCCGATCGAGATCCGGCGACCGGCCATGGCCCGGTCGGCGTAGACGGGCAGGACCCGGGTGGCACCGAACGGGGTGATCGTCCCGCGCTCGTACCCGGTGACGTCCTTCGCCTCCGCGGCGTCGGGCATGGACAGGCGGTTGGTCCCCAACAGGGCTCGCAGCTTGGGCCAGGAGAACGTCCGGTCCCCGGTCACGAGCACGAAGACGTAGTCCTCCTCACTGCGGCGGACGACCAGCGTCTTGATCAGGTCCCGCGGTGGGATGCCGCGGGCCGCGGCGGCCTCGGCCAGTCTGGAGACCTGCCCGTGGCGGGTCACCGACACCTCGAGTCCCGCGGCGCGGGCAGCGGCAGCGGCCGGGCCGTCGTCTCCGGTTCCGGCTCGGGTACACGGCCCGGTGGGCACAGCGTTCTCCGTGGCGGATCCAGATCCCGGCGCCTCCGTGCCGGCCAACGCATAGGCCGAGCCGTCGGGGGAGCGGGATGCCAGCCCCGCGTCGACGAGGTAGCGGCGCAGGGCTACGGGATCGTCGGTGATTCGTTCCAGCCGGGAGGTGAGCTCCGGCTCGGAGAGCACCTCGCCGGGGGACAGTGTCCGTTGCGCGGCCCACTCCAGGAGCTGATGGCGCTGGGCCGGTTTCGCGGGAAAGGCATGGATGCGGTCGTCGCGGACGAACTTGTCGATGACCTCGTTGCCGGAGGCGGGCCGCGCCGCGGCCGCCGGGGTGGAGAGCAGCGCGCGCAGTCCGGCGGCATCGATTCGCCACTCGGCGTTCTCGTCGCGGGCCAGCAGGCCAGCGGCGGCAAGCTGTGCCAGCCCCTTGTCCCGGTGCCCGGCCGCAACTGTGGTGTCCCGCCGTCGTGCCTCGTCGGTGATCACCTCGGCCAGCAGGAGCCGTTGCTCCGCGTTGGCCAAGGCGGCCACCACCGGTCGCCAGCCCTCGGAGGCAGGTGCCGCCCCGTCGTCGTGCCGTGTCATGCTCAGCCGCGGTCCGTCGTGCCGCCGGGCACCAAGATGACCTTGCCGGTGGTCGCCCGCGATTCCAGCGCCCTGTGGGCGGCGCCGGCGTCCTCGAGGGCGAACCGCTCGCCAATGGCGACGTTCAGCGTGCCGTCCGCGACGAGTCCGAACAGCTCCGACGAACGCCAGGTGCGTTCCTCGGCGTCGAGCAGGAAGTCCGCGAGCTTCGGCCGGGTCACCGTCAGGGATCCGTGGGCATTGAGCTGCTGCAGGTCGAACGGGGGGACCTGCCCGGAGGCGCCGCCGAACAGGACCAGGGTGCCGCGGGTGCGCAGGGCGTCGAGTGAGCCCTCGAAGGTGTCCTTGCCGATGCCGTCGTAGACCACCTCGACGCCCCGGCCGTCGGTCAGTTCGCGGACGCGGTCGGGGACCTCGTCGTAGGCCAGGACGTGGTCGGCGCCGGCGGCCCGGGCCAGCTCGGCCTTGTCGGGGGTGGAGGTCGTCGTGAAGACCGTGGCCCCGCGGAGCTTGAGCAGCTGAATGAGCAGCTGGCCGACGCCGCCCGCACCGGCGTAGGTCAGGACCGTGTCACCGGGCTGGACCCGGTAGCTGTTGTTGATGAGGTAGTGGGCGGTCATGCCCTGCAGGGGTATCGCCCCGGCCACCTCGTCGGAGACCCCGTCGGGGACGCGCAACGCCTTGTCCGCGTCGAGCACCATGAAGTCGGCATAGCTGCCCGACCCCTCGGCCGTGGCCACGCGGTCGCCCACGGAGAACCGGGTCACGTCCGGTCCGACCTCCTCCACCGTTCCCGCGCCCTCGGAGCCGGGCACGAGGGGGTATGAGACCTGGTAGACGCCGGAGCGCTGGTAGGTTTCAATGAAGTTGACCCCGGCGGCGGCGACGCGGACCAGCAGCTGGCCGGGCCCCGGGACCGGGCGGTCGACCTCGACGCGTTCGAAGACGTCGGGGCCGCCCGCGTGCGGGACTTGCAGGGCGTAGGGCATGATGGGGCTCCTTCGTATGCGGTCGTTGACCTCACTGTAGGCCGTCCGGCCGGCGGGCCGCAGCTCACGGCGGCATCGGACGTCGGGATGAATAATTATTAGCCATGGTGCATAAGTTCGTTGTAGGCTGTCCCCATGAGTATTTCGGTAGCCGTTTCCGGGGCCAGTGGATATGCGGGCGGAGAGGTGCTGCGCCTGCTCGCCCACCACCCCGACGTCACCATCGGTGCCATCACCGCGCACAGCAACGCCGGACAGCGTCTCGGGGCCCTGCAGCCCCACCTGCACGCGCTCGCCGACCGCACGCTCGTGGACACCACCGCCGAGAACCTGGCCGGGCACGACGTCGTCGTGCTGGCCCTGCCGCATGGGACCAGCGCCGCGATCGCCGCCCAGCTGCCGGAGACGACGCTCGTCATCGACGCCGGAGCCGACCACCGGCTCGAATCCCCGGCCGCCTGGGAGAAGTTCTACGGGGGAGACCACGCCGGTCACTGGCCGTACGGTCTGCCCGAGCTGCCCGGCCAGCGCGACGCGTTGCGCGGGGCCACGCGCATCGCCGTCCCCGGCTGCTACCCGACCTCGGCCCAGCTGGCCCTGGTCCCCGGTTTCGCCGCCGGCCTGCTCGAGGCCCACGACGTCGTGATCGTCTCCGCCTCGGGAACCTCCGGGGCGGGCAAGTCGATGAAGCCCCACCTGCTCGGCTCCGAGGTCATGGGCGGCATGAGCCCCTACGGCGTCGGCGGGGGGCACCGCCACACCCCCGAAATGGAACAGGGCTTCAGCGCCGCCGCCGGCGAGCCGGTCGGCGTCTCCTTCACCCCCACGCTCGCCCCCATGGCCCGCGGCATCCTGGCCACCGCCACCGCGCGGGTCAAACCCGGCACCGACGCCGCCGCCCTGCGCGCCGGCTGGGAAGCCGCCTATGCGCACGAACCGTTCGTCCACCTGCTGCCCGAGGGCCAATGGCCCTCCACCAAGGCGGTGCAGGGGTCCAACCACGCCACCCTGCAGCTGGCGTTCGATGAACACGCCGGACGCGTCATCGTGGTCTGCGCCATCGACAACCTCGTCAAGGGCACCGCCGGCGGCGCCGTGCAGTCCATGAACATCGCCCTCGGATTGCCCGAAACCCGCGGACTCGAACTGGAAGGCATCGCACCATGAGCACCCCCACCCCCGCGCACCCCGGCGGAGCCGCCGTCGGCGTGACGGCGGCCTCCGGCTTCCGCGCCGCCGGCGCCACAGCTGGATTGAAGGCCTCCGGCACCCCCGACGTCGCCCTGGTCCTCAACGACGGGCCGCTGAAGCATGCCGCCGCCGTCTTCACGTCCAACCGGGTGGCCGCCGCCCCCGTGCACTGGTCGCGCCAGGCGGTCTCCGACGGACGCGCCGACGCCGTGTTCCTGAACTCCGGCGGGGCCAACGCCTGCACCGGGGCCGAGGGGTTCCAGAACACCCACACCACCGCCGAGGCCACCGCCGCGGCGCTGGGCATCAGCGCCGGCGACGTGCTGGTCTGCTCCACCGGCCTGATCGGCGAGCAGCTGCCCATGGACAAGATCCAGGCCGGCATCGCCACGCTCTCGCAGGCCCTGGCCGGGGGAGCGGGGCACGACGGCGGTGCTGCCGCGGCCACCGCGATCATGACCACCGACACCGTCCCCAAGCAGGCCGGCTTCACCGGCACCGGCTACGCCATCGGCGGGATGGCCAAGGGGGCCGGCATGCTGGCCCCCGGCCTGGCCACCATGCTGGTGGTCCTCACCACCGATGCCGACATCGCGCCGGCTGAACTGGACACCGCGTTGCGGACCGCCACGCGGGTCAGCTTCGACCGCGCCGACTCCGATGGCTGCATGTCCACCAACGACACGGTCATCCTGCTGGCCTCCGGAGCCTCCGGTGTCCGGCCGGACCTGGACGAATTCACCGAGGGGCTGGCCGGCATGTGCACCGATCTGGCCCGCCAGCTCATTGCCGACGCCGAGGGCGCAGCCCACGAGATCAGCATCCGCGCGTTCAACGCCGCCAGTGTCGAGGACGCCGAGGAGGTCGCCCGCGCCGTGGCCCGCTCGAACCTGTTCAAGACGGCGATCTTCGGACAGGATCCGAACTGGGGGCGCGTGCTTTCCGCGGTCGGCACCACCGGTGCCGCCTTCGAACCCGACCGGCTGGACGTGGCCATCAACCAGGTCCAGGTCTGCCGTGCCGGGTGCATCGGCGAGGACCGCTCGCTCGTTGACCTCTCCGGACGCCAGGTACTGGTGGAGATCGACCTCCACGCCGGCGATGCCGAGGCCACGATCTGGACCAACGACCTCACCCACGACTACGTGCACGAGAATTCCGCCTACTCCAGCTAGGACGCTGCCGACCATGAACACCGAATCCGCCGCCGGTCCCCAGGAAATGTTGTCCGGGGACGCCTGGGATACAGCTCACCGCAAGGCCGAGGCGCTGATCGAGGCGCTGCCCTGGATCCAGCGTTTCGCCGGGACCACGATGGTCATCAAGTACGGCGGCAATGCCATGGTCAACGACGAGCTGCGCCGGGCCTTCGCCGAGGACATCGTCTTCCTGCACCATGTGGGCATCCATCCGGTCGTCGTCCACGGCGGCGGGCCGCAAATCAGCTCCATGCTCGAACGCCTGGGCATCGAATCCGAATTCCGCGGCGGGCTGCGCGTGACGACGCCGGAGGCCATGGACGTGGTGCGCATGGTGTTGACCGGGCAGGTCGGCCGCGAACTGGTTGGCCTCGTCAACTCGCACGGGCCCTACGCCGTGGGGCTTTCCGGCGAAGACGGCGCCCTGCTCCAGGCCGTCCGCACCGGAACCGTCGTCGACGGTGAATCGGTCGACCTGGGCCTGGTCGGCGAGGTCACCGGCGTCGAACCCCGTGCCCTCGTCGACCTGCTCGCCGCCGGCCGCATCCCGGTGATCTCCACCATCGCCCCCGAGGTCGGCGACGACGGCGAACCCACCGGGCAGGTGCTCAACGTCAACGCGGACACCGCGGCCGCAGCCGTGGCCTCCGCACTCGGCGCCTCGAAGCTGGTCATCCTCACGGACGTCGAGGGGCTCTACTCGGATTGGCCGGATCGATCCTCGCTGGTGTCGTCGCTGAGCGTTGCCGAATTGCGGCGGATGATGCCGCGGCTGGAATCGGGCATGATCCCCAAGATGGAAGCCTGCCTGAAGGCGGTCGAGGACGGCGTCGAACGTGCGCACATCGTCGACGGACGCCAACCCCATTCGATGCTGCTGGAGGTCTTCACCTCCGCCGGTGTCGGCACCCAAGTGGTCCCGGAGGAACAACCATGAACCAGACCCCGACGACGTCATCGGCCCAGCCGCTAGCGGAGAGCGGAGAGCTGGCCGCGCTGCACGGCTTGCCGTCGGCTGAGCTGACCGAGCGGTACAACGCCTCCCTAATGGGTGTCTTCGGCACGCCGCAGCGGGTCCTGGTCCGCGGCTCCGGCTGCGTGGTCTGGGACGCCGACGGTCGAGAATACCTGGACCTGCTCGGCGGCATCGCGGTCAACGCACTGGGCCACGCCCACCCGTTCCTGACCTCCGTGGTCGCCAGCCAGCTCGCGACGCTGGGCCACGTCTCCAACTTCTTCACCAGCCCCACGCAGATCGCCCTGGCCGAGAAGCTGCTGGGTCTGGCCCAGGCGCCGCAGGGGTCGAAGGTCTTCTTCGCCAATTCCGGCACCGAGGCCAACGAGGCCGCCTTCAAGCTCGCCCGGCGCAACGACGGGGCGGGAACCGATACGCCGCGGCGGCGCATCATCGCCCTCGAGAACGCGTTCCATGGCCGGTCCATGGGTGCCCTCGCGCTGACGTGGAAGAAGGCCTACCGCGAGCCCTTCGAACCGTTGCCCGGGGGAGTGGAGTGGGTTCCCGCCGGCGATGTCGAGGCACTGCGCGCGGCGGTCGACGAGAGCGTCGCCGCCGTGTTCATCGAACCGATCCAGGGCGAGGCCGGGGTGCGTGGATATCCGGAGGGCTACCTGCGGGCGGCCCGGGAGATCACCCGGGCCGCCGGGGCGCTGCTCATCATCGACGAGGTCCAGACCGGCATCGGTCGCACCGGCACGTGGTTCGCCTCCGAGGGCATCGAACCGGACGCCATCACGCTGGCCAAGGGACTCGGCGGCGGCTTCCCCATCGGGGCCCTGATCACCTTCGGTGAGCGGACCTCGACCCTGCTCTCCGCTGGCCAGCACGGAACGACCTTCGGCGGCAACCCCGCGGCCACGGCCGCTGCACTGGCAACACTGCACGTCATCGAGAGCCAGGGGCTGCTGGAGCACGTCCGCGACATGGGGCAACTCCTCACCACGGCGCTCGGGAAGCTGGACTTCGTCACCGACGTCCGAGCCCACGGGTTGCTCGTCGGCTTCGACCTGGAGTCCGAGGTGGCACCCGCCGTCGTGCGTGCCGCACTGGAGGCCGGGTTCATCATAAATTCCACCGGACCGGCGTCACTGCGCCTGGCCCCGCCGCTGATCATCACCGCCGACCAACTGCAGACCTTCGTCGACGCACTACCCGGCCTGTACGCCACTGCCCAGGAGGACCACGCGTGAACACCCCGACCATCCGCCATTTCCTGATCGACACCGACCTCACGCAGGCCGAGCAAGCCGAGGTCCTGGACCTGGCCGCGGCGATGAAGGCCGAGCGCTTCGGTTACCGCCCGTATGCCGGCCCGCAGACCGTCGCCGTCTTCTTCGACAAGACCTCCACACGCACCCGGGTCTCCTTCGCCGCCGGGATCGCCGAGCTCGGCGGCTCGCCCCTGGTCATCAACGCCGGGGAATCGCAGCTGGGCCACAAGGAGTCCATTGCCGATTCCGCCCGGGTGCTGACCCGCATGGTCTCCACGATCGTCTGGCGCACCTACGCCCAGGCCGGGCTGGAGGAGATGGCCGCCCATAGCCGGGTGCCGGTCATCAACGCGCTCTCGGACGACTACCACCCGTGCCAGCTGCTGGCCGACCTGCTGACCATCCGGGAGCACAAGGGCCGGTTGGCGGGACTCTCCATGGCCTACCTCGGCGACTGCGCCAACAACATGGCCAACTCCTACCTGCTGGCCGGGGTGACCGCCGGCATGCACGTGCGCATCGCCGGCCCCGACGGCTACCTTCCCCACGAGGCGGTTGTCGCCGCGGCCCGGGCCCGTGCCGCCGACACCGGGGGATCGGTGACCGTCACGACCGATGCCGCCCAGGCACTGGCCGGAGCCGACGTCGTGGCCACCGACACCTGGGTCTCGATGGGCCAGGAGGACGAGAAGGCGGAGCGCGTGAAGCTGTTCGGCGCCTACCGCGTCGACGAAGCCGCCATGGCCCATGCCGCGGAAGACGCCATCGTCCTGCACTGCCTGCCGGCCTACCGCGAATACGAAATCGCGGCCGAGGTCATCGACGGACCCCAGTCGGTCGTCTGGGACGAAGCGGAAAACCGCCTGCACGCCCAAAAGGCCCTGATGGCCTGGCTCATGGCCACCTCGGGGCTGGCCGAGGTCGCCGGCATTCCGGCAGGCGGGCGACGATGAGTTCCCAGCCGGGCATCCAGCCCACCACCAAGATCGCCCGCCAGGCCCGCATCAAAGCGATCCTCGGCGCCGGTTCGGTGCGCTCCCAGGCAGAACTCGCGGCATTGCTCGCGGCCGACGGAGTCCAGGTCACCCAGGCCACGCTCTCCCGCGACCTCGTGGAAATGGGGGCCATCCGCGTCCGCGGCGTGGAGGGCGGGCTCGTCTATGCGCTGCGGTCCGAAGGCGGAGACCGTGCGCCGCAGACCGGCATCACCCAGGAGGTCCTGGATGCGCGCCTGGCCAAGCTGTCGGCGGATCTGATCGTCACCGCAGAGTCGTCGGCGAACATCGTCATCCTGCGCACACCACCCGGGGCGGCGAACTTCCTGGCCTTGTCGATCGACCACTCCGTCATGCCGGACGTGCTCGGGACCATCGCCGGCGACGACACCGTCATGCTCATCACCCGCGACCCGGACGGCGGCGCCGACGTCGCGGCACGTTTCCTGGAACTGGCCAACCCGCAGTAGGAGGAGCTGGACCCTTGCGCGGGGGCCTTGTCCCCGCGGCCACGATGTGCAAGCATTTACTTGCACATCAATCCCGGCATCTGCCGGGCGGCGACGAGAGGCCAGGCCATGGGCGAGCACCTTCCCGACAGCATCACTTCTACGATCGACATTGACGCGTCCGCCGAGCGTGTCTGGGCCCTGGTCTCCGAACCGGGCTGGTTCATCAACGACGGCGAGTACCGCGCACACCAGATCGAGGTCGACGGCGACGTGGCCGTCGTCCACGATCCCGTCCACGGTGCCTTCGCCCTCCGCACGGAGGCCCTCGACGCTCCGCGCTACGCCGCCTTCCGCTGGCTCAGCGGCACACCCAGCGCGGAGGTTCCCGCCGAGGAGGCGACTCTGGTGGAATTCCGGATCGAGGACCTGCACGACGGGGGAGTGCGGCTGACCGTGACCGAGAGCGGCTTCGCGTCGCTTCCCGGAAGCGCGTACGAGCGCAGACGTGCGGTCGAGGAGAACAGTGCCGGATGGGACGAGGAGTTGCAGGTGGCCCGGAACCACCTGGCTGCCGCGTGAACCGCCAAGATACGGCGGCTGTCTTCGCGGCACTGGGCGACCCGGTTCGCCAGCGGCTGCTCGACCTGCTCGCCGCCGGTCCGGGGACGGCCTCGCAACTACATCCGGCCGTGGGTGTTACCCGGCAGGCCGTGGCCCAGCAGCTGGCGGTCCTCCAAGGCGCGGGGCTAGTCTCCCGGCAGCGCCAGGGCAGGGAAGTGCTCTTCGCCGTGGTGCCCGCTGGCCTGGAGCCGGCGCGCGAGCACCTGGACCGCATGGGCGCGGCGTGGGAAGGCCGCCTCGCCGCCATCAAGCGGGCAGCCGAGGACGATGCCGCCGGTCGGGGCCTCGGCCAGGAGCGAACCCAGGACCAAAGGCCCTAGGGGACCGGCGGGGGTGGGGTGGTGCCGCCGTCGTTCCCGTTTCCAAGGTATTCGTCGATCAGCTCGCGCATGGCGGGCAGGTCGAACATCTCGGTGACGGCCAACGCGTTCTGGGGTCCGAGCTTCGGGTCGGCGCCGGCGTCGAGCAGGAAACGAGTCAGCTCGGTGTTCTGGCGGAACACAGCGCAGGTCAGCGCTGACTGGCCCTTGTCGTTGAGGCGGTCGATGGTGGCCCCGCGGTCAACCAACGCCCGGGCCAGGTCGTTGTGGCCGTTATAGGAGGCCAAGATCAACAGGGTGTCGCCCTTGTGGTCGGTGAGATCCGCCGGCAGGCCCTCGGTGATGAGGGCCAGGAGCTTTTCGGCCTCCCCTTGACGGGCGAGGTCGAAGGTGGAATGAAGGAAGGCCAGTTCCTCTTCGGTGAGTTCGGGTACGGGCTGGTCTGCTGGCTCGGTCATGTTTTCCAGCTTAACCGTCGTCGAGCATGCACCCACATTGCATCGTCTGCATAATTATGTAGACTTGTGAATAAGAAGTGAATAGTCCGGCGCTGAGCAGCGTTGGAACCCCATTCCCAGAGGAGAAACCCGTGAAGGAACGCATTGTCCTGGCCTACTCCGGCGGCCTGGATACGTCCGTGGCCATCGGCTGGATCGGCGAAGCCACTGGCGCCGAAGTCATCGCCGTGGCGGTCGACGTCGGACAGGGCGGGGAGTCCCTCGAGACCGTGCGCGACCGTGCACTGGGTTGCGGCGCTGTCGAGGCCTACGTGGCCGACGCCCGGGACGAGTTCGCCAACGAGTACTGCATGCCCACGCTGCAGACGGGCGCGCTCTACCAGGACCACTACCCGCTGATCTCTGCCATCTCCCGCCCGGTCATCGTCAAGCACCTGGTCACGGCCGCCAAGCAGTTCGGCGCCACCACCGTTGCCCACGGCTGCACCGGCAAGGGCAATGACCAGGTCCGTTTCGAGGTCGGCATCCAGACACTCGGCCCGGACCTGAAGTGCATCGCCCCGGTCCGCGACCTGGCACTGACCCGGGACAAGGCCATCGACTACGCGGAGAAGAACAACCTCCCGATCGAGACCACCAAGAAGAACCCGTTCTCCATCGACCAGAACGTCTGGGGTCGCGCCGTGGAGACCGGCTACCTCGAGGACATCTGGAACGCCCCGACCAAGGACGTCTACAGCTACACCGATTCGCCCGAGTTCCCGCCGGCACCCGACGAGGTCACCATCTCCTTCCGCCAGGGCATCCCGGTGGCCATCGACGGCGTGGCCGTCACCCCGTTGGAGGCCATCGAGCAGATGAACCGCCGGGCCGGCGCCCAGGGCATCGGCCGCATCGACATCGTCGAGGACCGCCTCGTGGGCATCAAGTCCCGCGAGATCTACGAGGCCCCGGGCCCGATGGCCCTCATGGAGGCCCACAAGCACCTGGAGAACATCACCCTCGAGCGCGAGCAGGCTCGTTTCAAGGCGACCGTCTCCCAGCGCTGGAGCGAGCTGGTCTACGACGGCCAGTGGTTCTCCCCGCTGAAGCGTTCGCTGGACACCTTCGTGGCCGACACGCAGCGCCACGTCAACGGCGAAATCCGCATGGTCATGCACGGCGGCCGCGCAGTCGTCGAGGGGCGTCGCTCCGAGACCGGGCTCTACCGGTTCGACCTGGCCACCTACGACACCGGCGATACGTTCGACCAGTCCAGCGCCCGCGGCTTCATTGACATCTTCGGCCTCTCGGCCAAGGTCGCCACGGAGCGCGACGAGCGCGTGGCCGAGGGCAAGTAGATGCCCGAGGCACACGGCACCAACAAGGGCGCGCTGTGGGGCGGCCGTTTTCAGGGCGGCCCCGCAGATGCTCTGGCGGCACTGAGCAAGTCAACGCACTTTGACTGGCGGCTGGCGCTGTACGACATCGCCGGCTCCAAGGCGCACGCCCGCGTCTTGCGGACTGCGGGATTGCTGGACGACGTAGAGCTGGCCGACATGCTTGAGGCCCTTGGGGAGCTTGAAGCCGATGTGAAGTCTGGCGCCTATCGGCCCGCCGTTTACGATGAGGATGTGCACGGTTCTCTTGAGCGCGGACTACTGACGCGCGCGGGCACAATTTTGGGCGGCAAGCTGCGGGCCGGGCGTTCTCGCAACGACCAGATCGCCACGTTGGGGCGCATGTACCTGCGGGACCACGCCCGGGTCATCGCCCGCGGCGTGCTGGCCACCATTGACGCCCTGATCGAGCAGGCGGAGGCCCACCCGGAGGCTGCGATGCCCGGCCGCACCCACCTGCAGCATGCGCAGCCGGTGCTGCTGGGGCATCACCTGCTGGCCCACGCCTGGGCGCTGCTGCGCGACGTGCAGCGGCTGGCCGACTGGGACCGACGCGCGGCCGTTTCACCGTACGGATCGGGTGCCCTCGCCGGCTCCTCGCTGGGGCTGGATCCCAACGCCGTCGCCGCGGACCTGGGCTTTGACTCGGCCACCTGGAACTCGATCGACGGCACCGCGGGCCGCGATGTCTTCGCCGAGTACTCCTGGGTGGCCGCCATGATCGGGGTTGACCTGTCGCGGATCTCCGAGGAAGTCATCCTCTGGGCGACCAAGGAGTTCTCCTTCGTCACGCTGCACGACTCGTACTCCACGGGTTCCTCGATCATGCCCCAGAAGAAGAACCCCGACGTCGCCGAGCTCGCCCGTGGCAAGGCGGGGCGCCTGATCGGCGACCTCACCGGGTTGCTGGCCACGCTCAAGGGCCTGCCGCTGGCCTACAACCGGGACCTGCAGGAGGACAAGGAGCCGGTCTTCGACGCCACCGACACCCTGGAGCTGCTCCTGCCGGCCGTGTCGGGGATGATCGCCACGCTGAAGTTCAACACCGCCCGCATGGCCGAACTCGCCCCGCTGGGGTTCGCCCTGGCCACCGACATCGCCGAATGGCTGGTCCGCCAGGGCGTGCCGTTCCGGGACGCGCACGAGCTCTCCGGGGCTGCAGTCCGGCAGGCTGAATCGCGCGGCGTCGAGCTCTGGGACCTGACCGACGAGGAATTCGCCGCCATCTCCCCGGAACTCACCCCCGCGGTCCGCGAGGTCCTGAGCACCGCCGGCTCGCTGGGATCGCGGTCCTCGCAGGGCGGCACGGCTCCGTCCGCCGTGGCCGCGCAGCTGGCCGCGCTGAAGGAGCAGCTGGAACCACTGCGCGGCTTCGCGGTCTGACCCGCCACCCCCGCGCGCTACCGCCGTCGTCCACACCGGACGACGGCGGTAGTCTGCTGTCATGACACAGCTATCCACCGCGTCGCTGGCCACTGCCGTCCACGACGCCACCACCCAGGCCCGCAGCGCCATCGGCGCCCTCGCCCCCGAGTCCTACGCCGCGCCGTCGTCCCTGCCCGGCTGGAGCAACGCCCACCTGCTGGCCCACCTCGACGGCGTCACCCGCGCCCTCGCCCGGCAACTGGCCTACGCCGCACGGGGCGAGCGCATCGGCTTCTACGACGGGGGAGTCGACGGGCGCAACGAGCGGATCGAACTCGGTGCCCTGCAGCAGCCCGCAGCGCTCGCGACCCGGGTCGGCGAGGGGCTGGACCTGCTCGACGAGGCCATCACGGACATCCCGGACGGCGGCTGGGACGCGGCCACGAGCTTCCGCGGCGACGGCACCGTCACCGACTGCGTGAAGGCCGCCTGGCGTGAGGTCCTCATCCACGCCACCGACCTGGAGACCACGGTCGGCCTCGCCGATTGGCCCGCCGAGTTCTCGGCCCATCTCTTCGACTTCCTGTCCCTGAGGGTGCCCGCAGACGTCCGGCTGCTGCTCCAGCCCACCGGACGCCAACCGCTGACCCTGGGCGAGGGTGCCACCGGCTACGTGGTCACCGGCATGGAGTTCGACCTCGCCGCCTGGCTGGCCGGACGCGAACCCTCCGGACCCGTGCGCGCGACGGCCTCGGCCGACGGCGTCGACCTGCCCGGACTGCTGCCGTGGCCATCGGGACTGGCCCCAGCGCGGTGACGGGCACGGATCCACAGCTGTCCCGCACCGCGCTCGAGGTCGCGCCGCTGCTGCTGGGCGCCGTGCTCACCGTCGAACGCGGGGGCCTGCGCGTGGCGGTGCGGCTCACCGAGGTCGAGGCCTACGAAGGCGAACAGGACCCGGGCTCACACGGTTTCCGCGGCCGCACGGCCCGCAACTCCTCGCTCTTTGGACCGCCGGGCACGTTGTACTGCTACTTCACGTACGGGATGCACTACTGCGCCAACATCGTCTGCGGCACCGAGGGGCGGGCCTCCGCGGTGCTGTTGCGCGGCGGGGAGATTATCGCGGGGGAGGAAACCGCCAAGGCACGACGGCGGAATCCGGCCCGGGCCCGGGACCTCGCCAACGGCCCGGCCAAGCTCGCCCAGGCCCTGGGCCTGGACCTCGGCTGCGACGGATGGCATGTCGCCACCGGGCAGGAGATCAGCTCCGGCACCAATGGCGGCATCGGCGCCGATGGGGGAGCGGCCCTGTCGCCACTGCCCGCCGTGGAGCCCCCCGACGTGCGGACCGGGCCCCGCGTCGGCGTCGCGGGGCCCGGCGGCAGCGCCGACTACCCGTGGCGGTTCTGGCTTGAGGGCGAGGAATCCGTATCGGTGTATCGCCCCGCCCAGCCACGCAAACGCCGCAAACCGGCCGGGAGGACCCCGGGCACGGACTAGTATGGATGGGTGCAATCCACGACCGAGACCATGTCCGAACTCCTGGACCGCCTGTGTGCGATCGTCCCCGACTACCCCCAGCCTGGCGTGTCCTTCAAGGACCTCACGCCCGTATTTGCCGACGCCGTAGGCCTCAAGCGGATGGTGGACGAGATCATCGCGCCATTCGCCGGGACATTCGATGCCGTCGCCGGGCTCGAGGCCCGCGGCTTCGTCCTGGCCGCGGCCGCCGCGTACGCCAGCGGGACGGGGATGGTGACCATCCGCAAGAAGGGCAAGCTCCCGCGGCCCGTCCACTCCGAGGAATACACGCTCGAATACGGCACGGCGACACTGGAACTGCATCGCGACGATGTCGCGCCGGGAACCCGCGTCCTGGTCCTTGACGACGTGCTGGCCACGGGCGGCACCATCAACTCGGCGGTGGCCCTGCTGCAGAAGGCCTCCGCGGAGGTCGTCGGCGTCGGCGTCGTGCTGGAGCTCACGGAGCTGGGTGGGCGCCAGCGGCTTGCCGGGCAGCGCATCGTGTCACTTCAAGAAGTCTGACCGTCATCTGCCCACAGGGGACCGGACAACCGGTAGACTTGTCGGCCCGTCATTTCGCACCAGGAGGATTCCATGCCGCAGTCACCCTCACCCGTTCCTGAACTGGAGCGAGAGCGGGCCTACGTCGAACGGCTGTACCGCCGGCTCGACGCGCTGCGTGAGGAGAAGACCCGGCAGCTGTCCCGCGTCAGGGGAAGCGGCGCCGTGGGCTCTCTGCAGAACATCTCCGAGCGCGACTCCTTTGCCAACCTCTACGAGGACCGCCTGGCGCAGCTCAATGCCGTCGAGGACCGGCTCGTGTTCGGGCGTCTGGACCTGGAAGGCACCGATGACGACGGCGAGGCATCCAGCCATTACATCGGCCGCATCGGGATGACCGACGAGGACCAGACCCGACTCATGGTCGACTGGCGTGCCCCGGAGGCCGGAGCCTTCTACCAGGCGACCGCCTTCGAACGCCTGGGCGTGCGCCGTCGCCGCCACCTGATCCTCAAGGCACGCACCGTCGTCGGACTCGAAGACGACGTGCTGGATCCCGAGCTCCTTGCCGACGGCGTCTCCCATCAGGGGGAGGGCGCCCTGCTGGCGGCGCTGACGAGTCGACGGACCGGGCACATGGCGGACATCGTCAGCACCATCCAGGCCGAACAAGACAGAATCATCCGCTCTCCCCTGGCCGGGGTCCTCGTCGTCCAGGGCGGCCCCGGGACCGGCAAGACGGCCGTGGCACTGCACCGTGCCGCGTTCCTGCTCTATGAACACCGGGAGCGGCTGAAAACCGCCGGTGTCTTGCTGGTCGGCCCGTCGACGGCGTTCATGCGCTACATCGAACGCGTATTGCCGTCGCTGGGGGAGACCGGAGTCGTGATGTCCTCCGTCGGACGCCTGATGCCCGGGATCAATGCCGTTCCGGAGCGGGACCGCGACGCCGCACGGATCAAGGGCCAGCTCGGCATGGCGGATGTCATCGCCCGGGCCGTCGCCAACCGCCAGCGCGTTCCGGCCGGGCCGCGACGCGTGGTCGTCGAGGGCACCCCGTTGACGATCACTCCGCGGCAGGTCCGGCGGGCAGGGGACAAGGCCCGCGCCACCGGAAAGCCCTACAACGAGGCGCGCGGCACGTTCGTGAAGGTGATGCTGCGCGAGCTGGCAGACCAGCTGCAGCAGAAGCTCGAGGACTCCTCCGGCAGCGGCAACGCCGCGGATCGGTCGTACCTGATCGAGGACGTCCGGGCATCCCGCGACGTCAGGATTGCCCTGAACCTCTGCTGGATGCCCATGAGCCCGGAGCGGCTGGTCTCGGACCTCTACACGAAACCCGAGACCCTGGAAGCTGTGGCACCGGACCTCTCCTACGCGGAGCGGCGCGCGCTGCGCCGGGCCGCGGACGCACCGTGGACCGAGTCCGATGTTCCCCTGCTCGACGAGGCCGCCGAACTCCTGGGGACCTTCGATGCGAGCGTCGGGCACGAGAAGGCCCAAGCCGAGGCCAACCGCAAACGGGACCTGGCCAACGCGGAACAGGCCCTGAGGAACGTCAGTGCAACGCTGGCGGAGATCGGGATCGACGGGTCCGTCAGCGCCGAGGAACTGGCCGATCTCAACGAGGAAACCGGCCAACGTCTCACTGCCGCGGAACGCGCCGCCACCGACCGGACGTGGGCGTACGGCCACGTGGTCGTCGACGAGGCCCAGGAACTCTCTCCGATGCAGTGGCGGTTGCTCATGCGGCGGTGCCCGCTGAAGTCATTCACCGTCGTCGGCGACATCGCCCAAGCCAGTTCCGCTTCCAGCGCCGGCAGCTGGGCCGCCGCCATGAAGCCGTTCGTGGGCGGCCGCTTCTCCCTGGAGGAATTGACGGTCAACTACCGGACCCCGGTCCAGATCGCCGAGGCTGCCGCCCGGATGGCGCAGGAGGCCGGTTTGGCCGTGTCGACGCCGAAGGCCGTACGCGAAGGCGACTGGCCTCCCGTGATCGACCAGGTCGCGGCCGGCAGATTGGTGGAGTCGACGCTGGCTGCGCTTCCCGAGGAAATCAAGATCGCCGACGGGGGGCTGGTTTCCATCATCGTTCCCTCAAGCGGGGTCCGGGAAGTGCGCGCCGCCGTCGTGCAGAGATACGGGCGGCGGGTCGGCAGCGGCTCAGGGGCGTTGGACCAGGACATCGTGGTCACCACGGCGACCGAGGCCAAGGGCCTGGAATTCGACGTGGTCATGATCCTCGAACCCCAGGAAATCGTCGACGAGGCCGGGGGGACCGTGGGCGACCTGTACGTCGCCATGACCCGCGCCACCCAGCGTCTGCGCATCTTGTCCACGGGCAACATTCCGGCGGGAATCGAATCCGGGGCCTGAACCCAGGCGGCATGCTGCTAGGTTTAATCGCGTGTCAGTCAGTGAATTGAATCCCGCGATTGCGGGACAGCAGAATGATCCGTCCTTCCCCAACATCTGGCAGGAGCTGCAGTGGCGCGGCCTGGTCCATGTCTCCACCGATGAAGCCGAGCTGGAACAGATGCTCGCCGGGGAGCCGATCACCTATTACTGCGGATTCGACCCCACTGCGGCCTCGCTGCACCTGGGCAACCTGGTCCAGCTGCTGAACATGCGCCGCCTGCAGTTGGCGGGACACCGCCCGCTCGGTTTGGTGGGAGGCTCCACGGGGCTGATTGGTGATCCACGACAGACTGCCGAACGCGTGCTGAACACCAAGGAAACCGTCAACGAATGGGTGGGACGGCTGCAACGCCAGGTCAGCTGGTTCCTGTCCACCGACGGATCCAACGCCATGCAGATCGTGAACAACCTCGACTGGACCGCGCCGATGAGTGCGATCGACTTCCTGCGGGAGATCGGCAAGCACTTCCGGGTGGGGACCATGGTCAAGAAGGACATCGTCGCCTCGCGCCTGAACAGTGATGAGGGCATCAGCTACACGGAGTTCAGCTACCAGATCCTGCAGGGCATGGACTACCTGGAGCTGTACCGCGATTACGGATGCCGCCTGCAGACCGGTGGGTCCGACCAGTGGGGAAACCTGACCAGTGGCACCGAACTGATCCGCAAGGTCGAGGGCGCCACGGTCCATGCGTACGGAACGCCCCTGATCACCAACTCGGATGGCAGCAAGTTCGGCAAGAGCGAAGGCAACGCCATCTGGCTCGACGCCGAGATGTGCAGCCCGTACGCCTTCTACCAGTTCTGGCTCAACACCGCTGATGCCGACGTCGTGAGCCGGTTCAAGGTGTTCACCTTCCGGACGCGCGAAGAGGTCGAAGCCATCGAACGCGAAGTGGCCGAGCGTCCATTCGCCCGAGCCGGACAACGCCAGCTTGCCTATGACGTGACGTCCCTGGTCCATGGAGAGGAGGCGACGGAGAAGGTCATTGCCGCCTCTGCCGCGCTCTTCGGCCAGGGAGCCCTGGAGGAGTTGGACGAGGATCTCCTGGTGGCAGCAACAGCCGAATTGCCCAGTGTAAAGGTGTCGCCGGACTCGCTTTCCGTGGTCGAACTCCTCGTCGCTACGGGCCTGTCGGAATCCAAATCGGCTGCCCGGCGGACAGCGGGGGAGGGCGGAGCGTACGTCAACAACACCAAGGTTGCCGGCGCGGACGCCGCCATCGATCCATCCGCCTTGCTCCACGGACGCTACCTTCTGGTCCGGAGGGGAAAGAAGAACCTCGCGATGGTCGAGGTGACCGCATAGGACCACTCCGGGGGAGTTTCCGCTCCCTTGCCTGGCTTCGTGCCAGGACCAAGGCCGGTTGGCCCGAGACGTGAATCACGTCAGGGCCGACCGGCCTTTTGCATGCCCCAGCGGATCGGTTGCAGCCCGGAAGGGCGACAAAAACGGCGGAATCGCGCGGGTGCAGTGCCCGTATCGGCGCCTGTTCCTCGAAGGCAGCACCGATTTGCAGAGCCTCTCCGGCACGTGTAATGTCTTCTCTTGTCGCCGCCGCTACTGCAGCGGACAACGGAAACGAAAGCTTCCAGGACAGCGACCGAACCCCCTCAAATAATCGAGAAACTAGAGCGTACTTCGTACGCCTTGATCGCGACTTTGAGGGCGGGGAAGACCTGGATGGTCGAAATCAAATCAAAAACTTCGATTTGACAACGACAAAAGAATCCAATAAATTAGTTTAGTAGCAACGAGAGAAAAGTAAAGATCAAGTAGTTTTCCAAATCTACGCTTTGCTTAGAATCGTTAGCG
>JAFEMX010000016.1 GCA_016892645.1 Micrococcaceae bacterium RIT 802 | reverse complement strand
ACCGGTTTTCGGGCCAGTGGCTGGTTTTCGCCGGCCGGAAGTTTCGCGTTCAGGGGAACATGAGCTGGCACCCAGCGGACGGGAGGCTCGCATCAGTAGGGTGGTGGAAGACCGTAACCGGCGCCACACACGTGCGGGCGCCCTCAATCGATGGGGAACCCATGACTGCAGAACCTACGTCGCCCGCGAGCCCGGCTCCCGAAGCGGCCGTCGACCACCGTGACCATGACGTCAGGATCCAGGACGATCTGTACCGCCACGTCAATGGCCAGTGGCTGGCCACCGCCGAAATCCCCGGAGACCAGGGCAGCTACGGTTCATTCATGAAATTGCGTGACGACGCGGAAGCGGCAGTCCACGCAATCATCCTGGAAGCCCAAGGGGCCCCGGACCGGGCAGACGGGCTGGTCGATCCGAGGAAACAGCGCATTGGTGCGCTGTTCACGAGCTTCATGGACGAGGCGGCCATCGAGGCACGCGGCATGGAACCCATCCGCGAAGACCTGGCGGCAGTCTACGGCTGTACCAGCATCGAACAGCTCCTGACCCTCAGTGGCAGCCTGCAGCGTCGTGGCGTCTCGGGCCTCTACCAGGCCGGTGCCAACTCGGATGCCGGGCAGCCCGATCGGAATGTGCTCTCGTTGATCCAGTCCGGCCTTGGACTGCCCGATGAGTCGTATTACCGCGAGGAGCAATTCGCCGAGCTTCTCTCCGAATACCAGACGCACCTGGGCCGGCTTCTGGGCCTGGCTGAGGTCCCGAAGGCGGCGGAAGCCGCTGTCGGCGTCGTGCAGCTTGAAACCGCGCTGGCAGCCCACCATTGGGATGCCGTGAAGTGCCGCGATGCCCAGGCCCGCTACAACCTGATGGACGCCGACGCCCTGTTCGGGCTGCAGCCCACACTTCGGCTCTGGCTCGAGGGCGCGGGCATCGAGGAGAAGTACTACTCGGAGGTCGACGTGTGGCAGCCGAGCTACCTCGAGGGCATCGAGGCCCTGCTGCGCGACCAGCCGCTGCGCGCCTGGCGCGACTGGCTTGCGGTCCAGGTGGTCCGCAGCAATGCGTCGTTTCTTTCCGCTGCCTTCGTGGAGGAGAACTTCTCGTTCTACTCCGCCAAATTGGGCGGGGTGACCGAAATGCGCCCGCGTTGGAAGCGCGGCGTGGCGTTCACCGAGGGTGCCGTAGGCGAGGATATCGGCCAGCTCTATGTCGAGCAGCACTTCGGTCAGCGGAGCAAGGACCTCATGGAGGAGCTGGTGGCGAACCTCATCGCCGCCTACCGGGATTCCATCGGATCGCTGACTTGGATGACCGAAGGGACGCGGGAGCGTGCCCTCGAGAAGTTGTCGCTGTTCCGCCCGAAGATCGGCTATCCGGTGAAGTGGATTGACTACAGCGCCGTGGCAGCCGATCCGCAGGACCTGATTGGCAATGTCGCCAGTGCAAACGAATTCGAATTCACGCGGGAACTGGACAAGATCGACGATGGCGTCGACAAGGACCTGTGGTTCATGTATCCGCAAACGGTCAACGCCTACTACCACCCGCTGCTCAACGAGATCGGATTCCCCGCCGCCATCCTGCGCAGCCCGTTCTTCGATCCCGATCGGGATTCCGCGTCGAACTACGGGGCCATCGGCGCCGTCATCGGCCACGAAATCGGCCACGGATTCGACGACCAGGGCTCACAATTCGATGGCACCGGCCAGCTTCGCGACTGGTGGACCCCCGAGGACCGGGCGGCGTTCGAGGAGTTGACCGGGAAACTGGTCGAGCAGTACGAGGTGCTCGTGCCCTCGGAGGCGCCCGAGCAGCACGTCAACGGCAAGCTCACCCTGGGCGAGAACATCGGCGATCTCGGAGGCCTCGGCATTGCCTACAAGGCCTACCAGCTGGACCTGGCGGCCCGCGGGCTCGCCGCCGATGAGGTGATCGACGGACTCAGCGGGGACCAGCGCTTCTTCCACAGCTGGGCCGAATGCTGGCGTTCGCTGACCCGTCCCGAGACGATGGTCACGCGTATCGCCACCGACCCCCATTCCCCGGGGGAATTCCGCTGCAACCAGGTGGTCCGCAACATGGATGCCTTCCACCGTGCCTTCGGGACCCAGCCCGGGGACGGCATGTGGCTGGACCCTGCCGAACGCGTCGAGATCTGGTGACGATTCCCGCCGTCGTCGTGACCGCGGTGGCGGCGGCGACGGCGGGCGGGAAGTCCCCGATGGCGATGCCGTGATCGGCGGCACAGGCCGGGCTGCTCGTGGCTGGGTGGCTTCCCGAGCACGTAGAATCGACTACTGTGACTGCTGACCAGACCCCTACCGCCCCCACCTCCACCGAGACCGTCGATACCCGCGACCAGCGGCTGATTCGGCTGGCCAAGCGGGCCGAATTGCTCGAATCCGGCCGTGAGGCCTACCCGGTCGGGGTCGAGCGCACCCACACTCTGCTCGAGATCCGCGAGAAGTACGCGCACCTCGAAGCGGGCGAGGAGACCGAGGACGTCGTGGGCATCGCCGGGCGCATCGTGTTCGCCCGCAACACCGGAAAGCTGTGTTTCGCGACCTTGCAGGAGTCCGGTCCCCATGGCGAGGCCGTGCGGTTGCAGGCGATGCTGTCGCTGGCCAACGTGGGAGACGAATCCCTGGCCGAATGGAAGCGCCTCGCCGACCTGGGCGACCACGTCTTCGTGAAGGGGACCGTCATTTCCTCACGCCGTGGGGAACTCTCCGTGATGGTCACCGACTGGCAGATGGCATCCAAGGCGTTGCGTCCGATGCCCGTGTTGCACGCCGACCTCAACGACGAAATGCGGGTACGCCAGCGCTACACCGACCTCATGGTGAGGGACGAGGCCCGCGCGATGATCTACAAGCGCGACGCAATCACCCGGGCCGTCCGCGACACCCTGTACGGACACGGCTACGTGGAGGTGGAGACCCCCATGCTCCAACTGGTCCATGGTGGGGCCTCGGCCCGCCCATTCCACACCCACATGAATGCGTTCGAGCAGGACATGACGCTGCGGATCGCCACGGAGCTGTACCTGAAGCGCACCGTCGTCGGCGGCATTCCGCGCGTGTTCGAGGTCGGCCGCCTCTTCCGCAACGAGGGCGTGGACTCCACCCACTCGCCGGAGTTCACGACGCTGGAATGCTATGAGATCTACGCTGACCAGTTCGTGATGGCCGAGCGCATCCAGGAAATCATCCTCAACGCCGCCGATGCCGTGGGTGCCGGCCGGCAGATCGAGACATCAAAGGGGACGATCAACCTCGACGGCGAATGGCGATGGCTCGGCGTCTATCCCGGATTGTCCGCGGCCATCGGCAGCGAGATCACCCCGGACACGACGGCGGACGAGTTGCGATCGATCGCCACGGCCCACGAGGTCAAGTTCGATCCGAAGTGGGACGCGGAGAAGCTGGTCATCGAGCTCTTCGGCGAAATCGTGGAGCCGACGTTGATCGATCCGACGTTCGTCTACGACTACCCGCCCGCCGCCCAGCCGCTGGCCCGACCGCACCGGTCCCGACCGGGCGTCATCGAGGCCTGGGACCTGATCATCGGCGGCATGGAACGCGGAACCGCATTCTCCGAGCTGATTGACCCCGTCATCCAGCGCGAGCGTCTCACCGAACAGTCCCTGCTGGCCGCGGGCGGCGACGACGAGGCGATGCAGCTGGACGAGGACTTCCTGCGCGCCTTGGAATACGGTGCGCCGCCCATGGGAGGCATCGGCCTCGGCATCGACCGGCTGGTCATGCTCTTCACCGACGCCGGCATTCGCGAAACGATCCTCTACCCCTTGCTGAAACCGGAGGCCTGATCCATGGCATACGTCGAGGTGCTGCTGCCGACCATCGTGGTCGCGCTGATCTTCTGGTTCGTCATGCGTGCCGTATTCCGGGTCGACCGCAACGAGCGGCGGGCCGAGGCGGAAGCCGAGGCGCAACGCGACGCCGCCCGCCGGGACGCCGACAATCAGGGAAACGAAAACCCCCCGGCCAACTAAGGCATTTCCGGTCGGCGACCTGTCGTTTCCGCAGTATCATAGTGCCCGGAAACAAAAGGCATAATCCGGTCCCATTCGCGTGGGCGCGCCGACGTAACGGCACCATTGCCCCACATCTTCGAAGTGAGGAGCCCTCCGTGGCACGGAAGGTTGAAATTACGCTTATCGACGATCTCGATGGGAGTACGGCCACGGACACCGTGCATTTTGGTCTGGACGGCAGCCACTACGAGATCGATCTCGGCGAGGACAACGCCAGGAAACTGCGCGCGGCACTCGCGCCGTATATTTCCCAGGCCCGTCGCTCCACGGCGTACTCCGCCTCCGAGGCGCCCGCCATTCGTGCCTGGGCCGCCGAAAACGGATTCAAGGTCAGTGAACGCGGACGCCTGCACTCCGAGGTCATCGATGCGTACCGTGAGGCGCACCCGGAGTCCTGACCTCGGCTCCGGCCATCCGATGCCCCCGGGGGGAGCATCGGGGACGGGTTTGCCGTTCCGCCGTGGGAGGATCCGTTATCCCCACGGCGAACACGTGACATCTGGCGCCGTTTGATGCGTAGCATCGTCAGTACGCGTTAGCTAGGAGTGTGCCGCATGTTTGAGAGATTCACCGACCGTGCCCGTCGCGTTGTCGTGCTCGCCCAAGAAGAGGCGCGCATGCTCAACCACAACTACATCGGAACCGAGCACATCCTGCTCGGGCTGATCCACGAGGGGGAGGGCGTCGCCGCGAAGGCGTTGGAGTCGCTCAACATCTCGTTGGGGGCCGTGCGGGAGCAGGTGCAGGAGATCATCGGCCAGGGCCAGCAGGCCCCGTCCGGACACATCCCGTTCACCCCCCGGGCCAAGAAGGTCCTGGAACTCTCGCTACGCGAGGCGCTCCAGCTCGGCCACAACTACATCGGAACCGAGCACATCCTGCTCGGACTCATCCGTGAAGGCGAAGGAGTCGCCGCGCAGGTCCTGGTCAAGCTCGGCGCCGACCTCAACAGGGTCCGCCAGCAGGTCATCCAGCTGCTCTCTGGCTACCAGGGCGGCAAGGAGACGGCAGGCGCCGGAGTCGGACAGGGTCAGTCGGAGGGCCAGCCCGCCGGTTCCGTCGTGCTGGACCAGTTCGGGCGCAACCTCACCCAGGCGGCCCGCGAAGGCAAGCTCGATCCGGTCATCGGCCGCGAGTTCGAGATGGAACGGGTCATGCAGGTTCTCTCCCGCCGCACCAAGAACAACCCGGTGCTGATCGGCGAGCCAGGCGTTGGCAAGACCGCCGTCGTCGAGGGCCTGGCCCAGTCGATCGTGCGCGGTGACGTCCCCGAAACCATCAAGGACAAGCAGCTATACACCCTGGACCTCGGCTCCCTGGTGGCCGGCAGCCGTTACCGCGGTGACTTCGAAGAGCGCCTGAAGAAGGTCCTCAAGGAGATCCGGACCCGAGGCGACATCATCTTGTTCATCGACGAGATCCACACGCTGGTCGGAGCCGGTGCCGCCGAAGGCGCGATCGACGCCGCCTCCATCCTGAAGCCCATGTTGGCACGCGGTGAACTCCAGACGATTGGCGCCACCACGCTGGACGAGTACCGCAAGCACATCGAGAAGGACGCCGCCCTCGAGCGCCGCTTCCAGCCGATCCAGGTGAAGGAACCCTCCGTGGAGCACACCACGGAGATCCTGCGCGGCCTGCGCGACCGCTACGAAGCCCACCACCGGGTGTCCATCACCGATGGTGCCCTGGCGGCCGCCTCCCAGCTGGCCCACCGCTACATCTCGGACCGGTTCCTGCCCGACAAGGCCATCGACCTGATCGACGAGGCCGGTGCCCGGCTCCGGATCCGTCGCATGACGGCCCCGCCGGCCCTGAAGGAGATGGACGAGCAGATCGCCGATGTCCGCCGGGAGAAGGAAGCGGCCATCGATTCGCAGGACTTCGAGGGTGCCGCCTCGCTGCGCGACAAGGAGCAGAAGCTCCAGGAAGAGCGCGCGGAGAAGGAGAAATCCTGGAAGAACGGCGACATGGACGAGATTGCCGAGGTCGACGAGGAACTCATCGCCGAGGTCCTGGCCAACTCGACCGGCATCCCGGTCATCAAGCTCACGGAGGAGGAATCCGGGCGCCTGCTCAACATGGAAGCCGAGATTCACAAGCGGGTCATCGGCCAGGACGAGGCGATCAAGTCGATCTCCCAGGCCATTCGCCGCACGCGTGCCGGTTTGAAGGATCCGAACCGCCCCGGTGGCTCGTTCATCTTCGCGGGCCCCACGGGCGTCGGCAAGACCGAGCTGGCGAAGGCACTGGCGGAGTTCCTCTTCGGCGAGGAAGACGCGCTGATCACCCTCGACATGTCGGAGTACTCGGAGAAGCACACGGTCTCGCGGCTCTTTGGTGCCCCTCCGGGCTACGTCGGCTACGAAGAGGGCGGGCAGCTGACCGAAAAGGTCCGTCGCCGTCCGTTCTCGGTGGTGCTCTTCGACGAGGTGGAAAAGGCGCACGCCGACCTGTTCAACTCGCTGCTGCAGATCCTGGAAGACGGCCGGTTGACCGACTCCCAGGGGCGCGTGGTCGATTTCAAGAACACCGTCATCATCATGACGACGAACTTGGGGACCCGGGACATCTCCAAGGGCGTCATGACCGGCTTCCAGTCCACGACAGACACGAAAACCGGCTATGACCGCATGCAGGCCAAGGTGCAGGAGGAGCTGCGCCAGCACTTCCGGCCGGAGTTCCTCAACCGTGTCGACGACGTCGTCGTCTTCCCCCAGCTGTCCCAGGAGGAGATCGTCCAAATCGTCGACCTCTTCGTGGACCGGCTCGAGGTTCGCATGGTCGAAAAGGGCATGCACGTGAAGCTGACCGATGCGGCCAAGCGGCTGCTGGCCACCCGCGGTTACGACCCGGCCATGGGTGCCCGGCCGCTGCGCCGGACCATCCAGCGTGAGGTCGAGGACCAGCTGTCCGAGAAGATCCTGTTCGGGGACATCGTGGCGGGCCAGACCATCACCGTTGATGTCGACGGGGAGGGCGATACGGCAAAGTTCACCTTCACCGGACGCGCGGAGACTCCTGCCCTTGAGGGCCAGGACGCGCCGGCCGAGCTCGAGGAAGGCCACCTGAGCACCGGTTCCTGAGTCGGGGGTGCTCGTGGGCCCGGACCGTGGACATTCCACGGGCCGGGCCCTCTGTCATCGGTGGGGGACCGGACTGCAGCGGGAATAGGATGGAAGGATGCCATCCTTTACGCTTCGTTCCGCCCGCACTTCCGATGTCGCCGGGATTCGTCGGCTCGTTCGGCCCCTGGCTGACCGGCGTGTGCTGCTCGAAAAGGAGGCAGTCGCCTACTTCGAGAGCCTCCAGGAATTCACCGTCGCGGAGGATGGCGGCGAACTGCTCGGGTGCGGGGCCTTGCACGTCATGTGGGAGGACTTGGCCGAGATCCGGACCCTGGCCACCGCCGACTCCGTCCGCGGGCGGGGAATCGGCAAGGCGTTGCTGCATGAACTGGTTGACCGTGCCCGGGCGATCGGTGTCAGCCGGCTCTTCTGCCTGACCTTTGAGGTCGATTTCTTCCGCGCCATGGGATTCGAGGTCATGGCCAACCAGAGTGCGGTGGACCCCGAGGTCTATTCCGAACTGTTGCGCTCCACGGACGAGGGTGTTGCCGAGTTCCTGGACCTGGCGCGGGTCAAGCCCAACACCCTGGGAAACACGCGCATGATCATGAACCTCTAGTCCACCCGGGATTTCGCGTTCGGATTAATGTCAAAAAGTTCGCGACCGGCTGTGGACTTGGAGGCGTCGACCTGCTTACTGTGGCCAAAGAGGCCCGATGGCCCCTGCGCCGGGCTCCGCAGCCAGCGGAGCGACAAGGCACCGAAAGTACCAACTCGGAACCAACGAAAGTAGGTCATGCAATGGGACTCGGAGATAACCTGGGTGGACTCGGTGAGAACATCGAGAACCTCAAGAACGAACACGGCGACCAGATCAATCAGGGCATCGATGGGGCGCAGGAAAAGTTCGGCGACAAGTTTCCGGCGGATGCCGAGCAGATCGACGGAGCCCAGGAGAAATTCCTCGGCGGCGGCGACAACCAGGACGAGGGCCAGTAAGGTCTCGTGAATTGTCCGCCGGCCATCGTCCGGCGTGCCGGGGCCCCACTTCACGTGGGGCCCCGGCTGCGTTAAGGGTGCTAATGGGGAAGGGCGATCCCCACCCCCGAGTCGACAGCGAGGCCATCGGCCAGCAGGCTCCTGAGGCAGCGTTGGCGTTGCACCAGGTCCGCCGCCAGCCCGCCCAGATGCAGCAGGGCAGTTCCGGCCGCGTCTGAGGCCGCCGATGCCGAACTGGTGGTCCCGCCCGCGAGAAGGGTCTGCACGGCCACCGGTTCGTCCGAATCCCGGAGGACCGCCATCATGGCCCCCCGCACCTGGCGGTCCGTCCCCGCCCAGGCCTGGGCCTTGGGGACGTAGTGCGGTGCGGGCCGGCCTGCGGCCACCCAGGCACAGGAAGCCGAGACCGGGCATTGGCCGCAACGCGGGGACCGGGCCGTGCAGACCAGGGCCCCCAACTCCATGACCGCGGCATTCCAGGTGCA
This sequence comes from Micrococcaceae bacterium RIT 802, assembly GCA_016892645.1. Classification (GTDB taxonomy): domain Bacteria; phylum Actinomycetota; class Actinomycetes; order Actinomycetales; family Micrococcaceae; genus Arthrobacter_H. The sequence goes on along the minus strand of JAFEMX010000016.1, from coordinate 83,114 downwards.
AGCCAGTTCCCCGCCGTCGTGGTCCACCGCCGGCATGAGATCGGCAGCCAAGCGCGCCTCGGCTGCGGTGTGGCTGGGCTCGGGCAGGGCGCGGCCACCGATCAGCCGGGCGTGCACCCGCCGGATATTGGTGTCCACCACGGTCTCGGGGATCCCGAACGCGAAACAGGAGATCGCCGCCGCCGTATAGCTGCCGATGCCCGGTAGGGCGAGCAGGTCGGCGTACGAGGCGGGGACGTGGCCACCGTGCTCCTCGGTGATGCGTCGTGCCGCCTCGCTCAGACGCAGTGCGCGCCGTGGGTACCCGAGCCGGCCCCAGGCGCGAACTGCTTCCCCGGATGGTTCCACGGCCAGGTCGGCCGGCGTCGGCCAGCGGCGCATCCACTCTTCCCAGACGGGGAGCACACGCACGACGGGCGTCTGCTGGAGCATGAACTCGCTGACCATGACGCCCCATGGACTGCAGTCCGGACTCCGCCACGGCAGGTCGCGGCCCTCGGCGGCAAACCAGTCGGCCAGTGAACGGTGCAGTGCATCGACGGCCAGGGGAGGGGTGGACGGCACGGGGCTCCTTCGATTGCTGGGCACCAATACCCTAATGCACGGCGTGGGAACCGGCGGTAGCACGCGGCCCTCCATACCCTAGTGGCATGGCACCACAGCAGTCCCGTCCCGGCAGCGCCCGCAGACCGAGCCCGGAAGTCTACCGACGTCGCCGCATTGTCGTCGGCGTGGCATTGCTGGTCGTCTTGGCACTGCTGGTCTGGGCAGTGGTCGCCATCGCGGGGATCTTCACGGGCGGCCAGGACGACAACGCTGGGGCGCCGGCTCCGTCGACAGCCAGCGCCCCATCCTCCGCGCCGTCATCCCCCGGAACCGCTTCCTCGGAATCAGCGCAGGCATCGTCGGGTCAAGTTTCAGGGTCGGCCGCCGCTTCCGGGTCGACCGACCCGTCCTCATCGGCCGAAGCCGCCGCCAAGTGTGCCCCGGAGGACATCGGGCTGGAGTCGGCAACCGACAAGTCCACCTATGCGGCCGGCGACGATCCGGTCCTGGAAATGAAGATCACCAACTCCGGTTCCGAAGACTGCTCGCTGAACGTGGGAACCAGCCAACAGGAGTTCAAGATCGTCTCGGGCTCCGACCGCATCTTCTCCACGACCGATTGCCGAACCGATGCCACGGACAGCGACATGACCTTGAAGGCCGGCGCCACGGAAAGTGCACGGTTCACCTGGAACAGGTTGCGTAGCGCGCCCGGGTGCAAGCCGGTCTCGACGAAACCGCGTCCGGGAACCTACAGCTTCACCGCCAAACTTGACGCCGTCGACAGCGACAAGACGAACTTCACGCTGAAGTAGCCGTCGACCCGGAGACCTACGTGTAGCGGTCCAGCAGGCTGGTTTCCGCGATGCGGGAGAGACCCTCGCGGACCGTCCTGGCACGCTGCTCGCCGATGCCATCGACGTCCATGAGCTGATCGATGTTCGCGGCCATCAGGTGTTGCAATCCACCGAAGCTGTCCACGAGACGATCGGCGATCGCGCGGGGAACCGCCTTGAGGCTGGCCAGCAGGCGGAACCCCTTCGGGTGGACGACGGCCTCCAACGAGTCGGTGCCCGGGGTGAAACCGAGGACGGTGGAGATCCTGCCGAGGTCGATCATGTCGTTGGAGCTGAACGAACGCAGCCGTAGCAGGGACGCCTCGAGCTGCTCGGGGGCCGTCCCCGCCTCGGAGTAGTCCTTGAGCAGCACGTCGCTTCCGGGACCCAGACCCGCGCTCAACTCGTCGAACTGCAGGGCCAGCAGCCGCCCGTCAACGCCGAGTTCGAGCACATACTGGTCGATCTCCTCGGAGATCCGTCGCACCATTTCCTGGCGCTGGAGCACGACGGCGACGTCGCGGACGGTGACGACAGCCTCGATCTCCAGGGCCGAGAGGGCACTGGTGACCTGATCCAGCCGGTTGCGGTAGCGCTCGAGCGTGGCCAACGCCTGGTTGGCGCGGGCCAGCACGGGTTCCGATCCCTCCAGCACGTGGCGGATGCCCTGGACGTAGATCGCAATGATCTGCATGGACTGCGACACGGAGATCACCGGGAAACCCGTCTGGATGGCCACGCGCTCGGCAGTGCGGTGTCTGGTTCCCGATTCCTGGGTGTCGATCGTGTGGTCGGGAACCAGCTGGACGGCGGCCTTGAGGATGTTCGAGCCGTCGCGGTCGCAGACGATGGCCCCGTCCATCTTGGCCAGTTCGCGCAGCCGGGTGGGGGAGAAGACGATATCGATGTCGAACCCCCCGGAGGAAATCGACTCCACGGTCCGGTCGCTGCCCAGGACAATCAGCGCCCCGGTCCGGCCGCGCAGGATGCGTTCCAGGCCGTCGCGCAACTGCGTTCCCGGCGCCACGCGGGCCAGCGTGGTGCGCAGTGCCTCTTCGGGGGTCTTGGCCATGGGATTCCTTCCACTGGATCACCACCATCGTAAGCGGGGCGGGCCCGCCCCTGCCGATCGACCCGTCCGAGAGCGGGGCGCGTCTAGCCGAATGCGGCCTGTAGCGCCTCCTGCAGGGTGCCGACTTCGCGGACCTTGAAGCCGGCAGGGACAGCCCCTGGACCGTTGGGGGACGCCGGGACCAGCGCATAGCGGAAGCCCAGCCGCTCGGCCTCGGTGATGCGCCGGCCGATGTCCGGCACGGGACGCACCTCCCCGGCCAATCCGACCTCCCCGAAGGCGATGAACTGGGGCGGAAGCGGCCGGTCCAGCTTGGCCCCGGAGATCGCCAGTGCGGTGGCCAGATCGGTGGCGGGTTCACCCAGCCGTACGCCGCCTACTGTCGCTACATAGGAGTCCAGGTTGGACAGGTCCATGCCGGCCCGGCTTTGCAGCACCGCGAGGATCATGGCCGTGCGGGACGAATCCAGACCGCTGGTGGCCCTCCGCGGCTGGGCATTGCTCGTCTTGGCCAGCAGCGACTGGACCTCGGCCACCAGTGGCCGTCGGCCCTCCAGGGTCACCGTGACGCAGGTCCCCGACACCGGCTCCTTGGTCCGTGTGACGAACAGCCCACTGGGGTCCGCCAGCCCCTCGATCCCTGACTCGGTCAGGTCGAAGCAGCCGACCTCGTCCGTCGGACCGTACCGGTTCTTCACGGCGCGCAGCAGGCGCAGCCGGGAGTGGCGCTCGCCGTCGAACTGGCAGACGACGTCGACCAGGTGCTCGAGGAGCCGGGGCCCGGCGATGGACCCGTCCTTAGTCACGTGGCCGACCAGGATGGTCGTCATGTCGCGCTTCTTCGCCGCATTGATCAGCGAGGCCGCCACCTCACGTACCTGGGTCACGCCACCGGCGGCGCCGTCGACCTCGGCCGAGGACAGGGTCTGCACGGAATCGATGACCAGCAGCTCCGGATCCAGCTGCTCGATCTGGCCCAACGCGATGCCGAGATCGGTTTCGGCCGTCAGATACAAGGTGTCGGATAGTGCATCGATGCGTTCGGCGCGCATCTTCACCTGTGCAGCCGACTCCTCGCCGGTGATGTAGAGGACCCGGCGGTTGGTGCGAGAAGTCCGGGCCGCAACGTCGAGGAGCAGCGTGGACTTGCCCACGCCGGGTTCGCCGGCCAGCAGGATGACCGCTCCCGGGACCAGCCCGCCGCCCAGGACGCGGTCCAGTTCGCCGATCCGGGTCGGCTTGTAGAGCGCCGCGGACGAATCGATGTCGGCGATCTTTTGGGCCGGGCGCGATACCGTGGCGGCCGCCGTCGTGCGGGCACTGACCTGTCCGATCTCCTCCACGGTGCCCCAGGACTGGCATTCGCCACAGCGGCCGACCCATTTCACGGTGGTCCACCCGCATTCGGCGCACCGGTAGGCGGGGGCGTTGCGTGCGCGGGTGCTGCTCTTGGTGGCCATGGGTCACGATGCTATCGTCTGGGGCCGACAAGACGGGCCGGTCACAGGCGTGGCAGGAACGAGACCGCCTCGGAATGCTCCAGCCCGGTGGCTTCCAGCAGGTCGACGACCAGGGGCCGCAGCAGAAGCACCAGTCCCTCGCCTTGCAGGCCCGTGGCCCCGAAGGTGGCGGGAGTCAGGCGGCCGGCGGCGGCGATGAGGTCCTCGCGGGCGGCCCGTTCGGCCCGGTCCCGCTGGGATTGCTGGGGTTCCATCACCGAGCGGGCGAGCGAGTCCAGGGCGTCGGCGACCTCATCGAGGTAGATGGAGAGGTCCTCGGACGCCTCCTCGCGCAGCGCTGCATGGGTGATGACCGAGGCCATCCGCCGTGCGAAGACCCGGGCGTTGCGCACGGCCAGGTCCACTTGTCCGGCGACCCTGCGCAACCGTTCAAGCTCGCCGCGGTGACGGCGGAAATGGGGTGAAAAGGTGGCGATCTCGTGGGCTCCGGTCAGGGATGCCGGGATCTTGTCCATCAGCGACTGCGTGCCGCGGGCGCGGATCAGCGCGTGCCAAGCGCGGGTGGAGTCGGACTCACGCAGGGCCACGGAGCTGTCGCGCAGGATCGCGGAGAGCTCGCGGATCAGCTGCCGTAGCTCCCCGGCCGGTTCCCGCCGTGGATCCTTGGGGGCCAATGCGGTGATCAGCAAGGCGCACAGGCCGCCGACAATGGCGTCGCCGCTGCGGGTGAAGGGGCCGCCGTCTGGTGCCGGCAGCAGGACCACCAGCAGGGACTGGACACCGAACTGCGTGGTGAAGATGGAGCCGCTGTCCAGAAAGCGGGCCAGCACCAGGGAGATGAAGACGACGACGGCCGCCTGCCAGATGCCGGTGCCGAGCAGCGTGAGCAGCAAATCCCCGACGGCGATGCCCAGGGTGCATCCGATGGCGACTTCCAGGACGCGGCGCATCCGGGTAGCCCCGCCAAAGCCGAGGGCCACGACCGCCGACGTTGCCGCGAACAGCGGGCCCTGATGGCCCAGGATCTTCTCGGCGATCCAGTAGGCGCCGACGGCGCAGACCGTGATCTGGATGATCTGCACCAACGACACGCGCACCCGGGCAGTCCCCGACAGCGACCGGTGGCGTGCCAGGGACGCCATCCTGCCGAACGGGTTCGCCTTGTCCATTCGTACAGTTTGGCACGGATGCCGTCTTGGACCGGCATGGCATGTGACGTACTGCACTCGGACGCGAAATGTGACCGAAAATGCTTGTCAAACAACGATTTCCCCCGGTCTGACGCGGAACGCTCCCGTGCCGTTAACCTGCCGTTCACCCTGGGCCGCGGATTTCTTTACCTGCCTTGCCTACCGTCAGGGGTGAAGTCGAACGCCAGCTCTCACCAGCCAGCAGGCTGTCCGCCGGCACCATCGGGGCACCCCGTCCCACCGCCGCAGAGTAGAAGAAGGAACAATACACGTGAAGGTTATTCGCATCGGCCAAGCCGCAGCCGTCCTTTCCGTCGCCGCACTGGCCCTCACGGCCTGCGGTTCGGACAACCCCACCGGCGACGCCGCAGGCACCGGGGGATCCTCGGCCAGCGGCCAGGACGTGACCGGGACCCTGACCGGCATCGGCGCCTCCTCGCAGAAGGCGGCCATGGACGCCTGGAAGTCGGGCTTCGAGACCTCCAACAGCAGCGCCAAGGTCCAGTACTCACCGGACGGCTCCGGTGCCGGCCGCAAGGCCTTCCTGGCTGGCGGTGCGCAGTTCGCCGGCTCGGACGCCTACCTGAGCGACGACGAGATCGAGTCCTCCAAGAAGGTCTGCGGGCCCGACGGTGCCTTCGACATCCCGGCCTACATCTCCCCGATTGCGGTGGCCTACAACCTAGAAGGCGTCGACGGGCTGAAGCTGGATGCCGACACGATCGCGAAGATCTTCAAGCTCGAGATCACCAAATGGAACGATCCGGCCATCGCGAAGCAGAACGAGGGCGTGGACCTTCCGGACACGAACATCACCGTCGTGCACCGCAACGACGAGTCGGGCACCACCGAGAACTTCACCCAGTACCTGTCCGTCGCCGCCAAGGATGTCTGGACCTACGAGGAATCCGGCGACTGGCCCTCGGACCTGCAGTCCGAGAATGCCAAGGGCACCTCCGGCGTCGTCTCCACCACGTCCTCGACTCCGGGCGCCATCACCTACGCCGATGCTTCCGCCGTCGGCGAGCTGGGCACCGTCTCGGTCAAGGTCGGAGATGGATACACCGAGCTCTCCGCCGAAGCCGCCGCCAAGGCAGTGGAGACCGCGGAACCGGTGTCCGGTCGTTCGGACCAGGACATGGCCCTCGAGCTCAAGCGCGACACCACCGAATCGGGTGCCTATCCGATCATCCTGGTGAGCTACCACATCTACTGCAGCACCTACAAGGACCAGCAAACCGTTGACCTGGTCAAGGCCTGGGGCAACTACGTGGTCGGCAAGGAAGGCCAGCAGGTCGCCGCCGACTCCGCCGGAAGCGCCCCGCTGTCCGACTCCCTGTCCGAACAGGCCAAGAAGGCCATCGACTCCATCAAGGTCGCGTCCTAGCGACCGCAACAGCGGGGCCGGCACGCCCCGACGGCATGCCGGCCCCGTGAACGACCACCCCCCACCCGACGACCGGGAATTCCCCTCCGCAACGATCGCCGGGCCACCAGACCGAAGGGTCACCATGACTACCAACGCGCTGACCAAGCCGGGCGGCTCGGGCCGGACAGGAGACAAGGTCTTCTCCACCGCCTCGATGGCCGCCGGCATCCTCATCCTCGTCACCCTCTTCGCCGTCGCCCTGTTCCTCTTCCTCCAGGCGATCCCGGCGTTCACCGCCGATCCTGCCGAGGTGTCCGGGGGCAAGGGCTTCCTCTCCTACATCTGGCCGATCGTCATCGGCACCGTGATTGCCGCGGCGATCGCGATCGTGCTGGCCACCCCGGTCGGCCTCGGTGTCGCGCTGTTCATCTCGCATTACGCGCCGCGCCGCCTGGCTGCGCCCTTGGGCTACGTGATCGACCTGCTCGCCGCCATCCCCTCGGTCATCTACGGCATCTGGGGCTACCTCGTGCTGGCACCGGTGCTCGTGCCCGGATACGAGTGGCTCAACGCGAACCTCGGGTTCATCCCGCTCTTCGGCGGCCCGGTATCGCAGACTGGGAAGACCATGCTCACGGCGGGCATCGTGCTGGCCGTGATGGTGCTGCCGATCATCACCTCGCTCTCCCGCGAGATCTTCCTGCAGACCCCCGGGCTGCACGAGGAGGCCGCCCTCGCCCTGGGAGCCACCCGCTGGGAAATGATCCGCATGTCGGTGCTTCCCTTCGCCCGAGCCGGGATCATCTCGGCCGTGATGCTCGGTTTGGGCCGTGCCCTCGGCGAGACCATGGCCGTGGCCCTGGTGCTCTCGACCGGCAACCTGATCCCGTCGCTGATCAAGTCCGGCAACCAGACCATTGCCGCGGAAATCGCGCTGAACTTCCCGGAGGCCTTCGGCCTGCGCATGTCCGAACTCATCGCCGCCGGCCTGGTCCTCTTCATCATCACCCTGGCCGTGAACATGGTCGCGCGCTGGATCATCAGCCGCCACCAGGAATTCTCGGGAGCCAACTGATGTCGACGACGACCCTCACCCCCACGCCCACCCCGACCCGGCGCAACCGGCTCTCCAAGGGCCGCCTGCCGCGCTGGGCGATCCCCGCCGTCGGACTGGCAGCGCTCATCCTGGGAGCGGCCGGCTCCACGTTGGGCGGCTTCTCCGTCGCCTCGTTCCTGATCTACGCCGCGCTGCTGTTCGTCGTCGGCGCCACCCTGGCCACCACGGCGGTCGAAGGCCGTCGGCAGGGCACCAACTCGTTCTTCAAGTACCTCGTCGTCGGGGCCTTCCTGCTGGCGCTCATCCCGTTGGTCTCGGTCCTCTACACGGTGCTCGAACGGGGCCTGCCCGGGATGACCTCCGACTTCCTGTTCCACTCCATGAACGGGATGACCGGCGCGGTGGACAACGAGACGGTTGCCGCGGGCACCCCGGTGCTGGGCGGTGCCTACCACGCAGTGGTCGGGACCCTGCTGATCACCCTGTGCTCGACCGTCATCTCGGTGCCGGTCGGCATGCTCGCGGCGATCTACCTCGTCGAATACGGCCAGGGAAAGATGCTCAGCAGGGGCATCACGTTCTTCGTCGACGTCATGACCGGCATCCCCTCGATCGTCGCCGGCCTGTTCGCCGCCGCCCTGTTCGGCCTGATGTTCGGGCCCTCCACCCGCATGGGCATCGTCGCCGCCGTCGCCTTGTCGGTGCTCATGATCCCCACAGTGGTCCGCTCGACCGAGGAAATGCTCAAGATCGTCCCGAACGAACTGCGGGAGGCCTCATACGCCCTCGGCGTGCGCAAATGGCGCACGATCACCAAGGTCGTCATCCCCACGGCGATCTCGGGCATCGCCTCCGGCGTGACCCTGGCCATCGCCCGCGTCATCGGCGAAACCGCCCCCATCCTGGTCACGGCGGGTCTGGCCAACAGCATCAACTTCAACGTCTTCAGCAACTGGATGGCCACGTTGCCGACGTTCATCTACTACCAGATCCTCAATCCCACGTCGCCGACGAACATCGACCCCAGCGCCCAGCGCGCCTGGGCAGCTGCCCTGCTGCTGATCATCATGGTCATGGTCCTCAACCTCGGCGCACGCCTGATTGCGCGCATCTTCTCCCCCAAGACCGGCCGCTAGGCCCCCGAAACATTAAGGAACACATCGTGTCCAAACGCATCGACGTCTCCGACCTGAACGTCTACTACTCCAAGTTCCGTGCCGTGGAGGACGTGAACATCAAGATCGACGCCAAGTCGGTGACCGCCTTCATCGGCCCGTCCGGCTGCGGAAAGTCCACCTTCCTGCGCACCCTGAACCGCATGCACGAGGTCATCCCCGGTGCGACCGTCGAGGGCAAGGTCCTGCTCGACGGCGACAACCTCTACGACGCCGGGGTCGACCCGGTGACCGTGCGCAGCCAGATCGGCATGGTCTTCCAGCGCCCCAACCCGTTCCCGACCATGTCCATCCGCGACAACGTCCTGGCCGGCGTCAAGCTGAACGCGCGTCGGATCGGCAAGTCGGACGCCGACGACCTGGTCGAGTCCTCGCTGCGCGGGGCCAACCTGTGGAACGAGGTCAAGGACCGCCTCGACAAGCCCGGCTCCGGCCTCTCCGGCGGGCAGCAGCAGCGCCTGTGCATCGCCCGCACCATCGCGGTCAAGCCCCAGGTCATCCTCATGGACGAACCCTGTTCGGCACTCGATCCGATTTCGACGCTGGCCATCGAGGACCTCATCAACGAGATGAAGAACGACTACACGGTCGTCATCGTCACGCACAACATGCAGCAGGCGGCGCGCGTTTCGGACAAGACGGCGTTCTTCAACATCGCGGGCACCGGCAAACCGGGCAAGCTCATCGAATTCGACGAGACCGCCACGATTTTCAACAACCCGTCCGTCAAGGCCACGGAAGACTACGTCTCCGGCCGGTTCGGATAACCAGACGGTTCCCGCCGCTGTCAGCGCGCGGCGGGAACGGACCCGGAGGGGGAATCTCCGGGGGATCCCGAGTGGATCAACGGCGGATGCGGGGCCCTCAGGGGCCCCGCATCTGTGCGTGGGCCGGGCCTATCCCAGCAGCGGGTGCACGGCGAGGAACAACACGCCCGCCGCGGCGATGCAGGCGAGGGGTGTGAGCAGCCAATAGGCGGCCACACCGGCCACCCGGCGCCACACGACCGACTCGAAGCGCTGGTTGGCCCCGGCCCCCACGATCGAGCTGGTCACCGCCTGGGTGGTCGACAACGGCATGTGCAGCGCGATGGCCCCGACGAACAGCATGGCCGCCGAGACGCTCTGGGCGCCCATGCCGCGCAGCGGATCGATGGCCACGAGGCGGTAGGCAATCGTGTGGGTGATCCGCCAGCCTCCGCACAGTACGCCCGCCCCCAGGCAGCCTGCTGCGACGGCCTGGGCCCAGAAGGGGATCCCCTGCCCCGAAGCGGTGTTTCCGGCCACCAGCGCCAGGGTCAGCATCGCGGCGGTGCGTTGGCCGTCCTGGAGGCCATGGCCCAGCGCCACGGCACCGGTGGTGATGGATTGGCCCATGCGCCCCACCGTGTTCACGTCCCCCGAGCTGGCGTGGCGGAGCCTCCAGGTCAGCGGGATGACCACCAGGTAGGACAGGGCGTAGGCGATGACCGGCGTCAACAGCAAGGGGATCACCACGCCTCCCAGGAGCATCCGGGTCACGCCGTCGACACCATCGCCACCCAGCAGCGCGGACGCCCCGCTGGCGCCCGCGAATCCCGAAATCACCGCCTGGGTCGAGGACATGGGCACCGCACGGTACCAGCAGAACAGGCCCCAACCACCGGCGGCCAAAACGGCAGTGAGCAGGATGGCCAGGCCGGGGGCCCCGTCGGGCACGTTGAGCTCGACGGCGGCAATCAGCGAGCTGCCGAAGGCGGTACCCAACAGGGTCCCGATGACCGTGAAGCAGGCGGCAAGGACGACGGCGATGGACGGCGTCAGGGCGCGGGTGCGCACGGCGGCGGCGACCGAGTTGGAGGCGTCTCGGAAGCCGTTGAGGAAGCCGAACGCGCAGATCGCCACGAGGACACACCACAAGAGCAGGGTCATGGTCCGGTTCCGCTCAGGATTCCTTGACCAGGACGCGGCCCAGGTGATCGGCGAGGGCATGCAGCGAATCGACGGCGGCCAGCAGCTGTTCGGCCACCGCCCGGTGACGCAGGATCGTGGAGGCCTTGGACAGCTCGGAGATCTCCCCGAGCCAGGCCCGGTGGGTCCGCCGTGCGCGCCGCCCCAGGCGGATCATCTGGAGCCAGGCGTCCTCGAGGTCGTCGGGATGCTGGAGCTTGCCGAGTGCGTCATTGGTCATCTCGGATTGCCGGCCGAGCATTTCCAGCTGTTCGGCGGCCCGGCGGGAAATGCCCGCCGCCGACGTCGTGACCATCAGGTCGCCCGCCCCGGCGAGCTCGGCCACCGCGTCGTTGAGCAGCCGCGAAAACGTGTAGAGGTCCTCGCGGGGCAGCGGGTTCACATAGCTGGTGCGCAGGTGGGTCAGCACCGCATGGTGCAGGTGGGTGGCCCGCTGCTCGAACTGCTCGAGCTCGCGGATCAGCCCCTGCTGGTCATCGGCCGGGGCGCCGAGCAGTTCCGAGAGGGTTTCCACGCTCTGGCGCACGATCTCGCCGAGTTGCTGGAGCAGCCCCAGGCCGCGCGTCTCCACGGGAAACAATCTGAATTTCACGAAGTTGAACCGCCGGCGTCTGGTGGGTGGACGAATGACTGCGTCCCAGTGTACGCACGGGAGGTGAACGGCCGGGCCGTCAACGGGGGGAATGGTGCCGGACCGGGAGCACCTCTCGGCGGAAGGCCGCTCGAAGCGGCTGCAAAATGGAACCCGGGGCTACCGCGATCCGACACCGTCTCTAGTTTTCTCCCCTCGGCACGGCGATGTCAACAGGCCCGCCCGCGTCGTGGCAGATTCCACACCCTCAGGCCAGTTCGCCGCGGCGCCACGCCCCGGCGGCGGCCTCCAGGTCCTCGGCGGTTCTCACCAGCAGATCCGCGGTGCGGGTCAGGCGGGTGGACCGGTCCGCGTTCGACGCCTCCGAGTCGTCTGCGTGCCCGGCCTGCCCCAGGGCGATGATCCGGCAGAAGGCTGCCGTGCGTTCCAGGGCGACGTCGAATTCGCCGTCGAAGGCCCCGGTCAGGATCGAATCGGTCATGGCCAGCACCTCCTGCGCTCCCGGGGGCTCGGCCACCCCGGCCACGGCCCGGGAGACGTCGGAGCGTTGCCGGCCGGCGGTGAAGTAGGAGGCGAAGCGCTCGGGCTCCCGCTGTGTCGCGGTGTTCAGGGCGTAGAGCCGCCACAGGGCCCCGGGCAGCGATCGCGCGGGGCTCTCGGCCCACAGCTCCGCCAGCACCTCCAGGCCCTCCTTCTGCGCCAGTTTGACCAGCCGGCGGGTGACCGCGGGATCGGAGTTGGCCCGGCCGTGGTTGACCAGGGCCTCGGCGGCGAGGTGTCCGGCCTCGGAGATGCGGGCCGGGTCGGCACCGCCGGCGAACGGCTCGAAGTCCGCGGGGGCGAAGGGCTTGGGGCGGTGGTGTCGGCGCCCGCCGGCACCGGCACCGGGTCTCTGGGCGTCAGTCATGCCCCGAGGATACTCCCGGCGGCGCGGCCCCGGCCACGTGGCGTGGGCGGGCCACCGTGGTGTTGCGTTAGGATGTGTATCGGCCTCTTGTGGCCGTCGGGGGCCTTTAGCTCAGATGGTAGAGCATCGGACTTTTAATCCGCTGGTCACGGGTTCGATCCCCGTAGGGCCCACCCGTGTGACGCCCCGTCCCGCATTCGTCGGGGCGGGGCGTCGTCCGCGTCGGGGGCCCATGTGCTGCGCGCAGGCCCCATGTCCATTCGCCGGAGATTTCAATACGGCAACGATGCCCGCGGCGGGCTGGCGCGGCGCCGGCATCGTTGACAACGGCAACGATCCCCGCCATTCCGGGGCAAACCCGGCACGACGGCGAAACCCGGGCTCCGCCGTCGTCCTCCACAGGCCCCCCGCAGGATCCCCCACGCGCCGCCCGCCCATTCCCGGGGGCCCGCGGACCCCCTACGCTGGATGGGTGCGAGCAATCACGAGAGGCCTGGGGGCCGGTCTGCTGGCCGTCACGCTGACGGCTGCCTCCGTCGCGCCCGCGCTGGCCGCCGGGCCGGATGTCTCCGACTACCTCAAGCCGGGGTATTCGGGTTTCGGGTCACCACTCGGAGCGGCCGCCGACCAGGACGACACGCAGCAGGAAGGCGAGCTGCGCGCCGCCGTCTTCAACGCCTCGCTGAGCCGCAGCTATGCCGGCGAACTCGCCCAGGACCTCTCGATTCCGGGTGACGAGCGGGCCGCCGCGGTCGCCGAGGTCATCCAGCGCACCCGCCCCGACGTGGTGCTGCTCAGCGATTTCGACCACGACGACGCGCACGGGGCCGCGAACGCCTTCCGCGCCAACTACCTGCAGCAGGGCCAGGACGGGCAGAAGCCGATCGACTACCCCTACGTCTACGCCGCCCCCAACAACAACGGCATCCCCACCGGTGCGGACCTGGACGGCAACGGCACCGTGGGCGATCCGGCGGACGGCTTCGGCTTCGGCGACTTCGCCGGCCAGCACGGCATGGTCCTCTACTCCCGGCACCCCATCGACCAGGACAAGGTCCGCACGTTCCAGAACATGCTCTGGAAATCGATGCCCGGCAACCGCATGCCCCACGACCGCTATTCGCCCCTGGTGCGCCATGTCATGCGGCTGAACAGCACCACCACCTGGGACGTGCCCGTCCAGGTCGACGGGGGCACCGTGCATGTGATCGCCGCCAACCCCGCGGCCCCGGTGGGTGAGGCCGGGACGTCCCAGCAGCGGCGCAACGCCGACCAGATCCGCATGCTCTCCGACTACGTGTCCGGGGGCTCCGGCGCGCAGTACATCACCGATGACGCCGGCCGTTCCGGCGGGCTGGCCCACGACTCGCGGTTCGTCGTGCTGGGCGACCTGGCCGCCGATCCGGCCCACGGGCCGGCCGCCCACGGCGCGGTGGACACCCTGCTCGACAACCCCGCCCTCGTCGACCCGCGACCGACCTCCGACGGCGCCGCCGAGGCCGCGGCCGCGCAGGGCTCCCGGACCGGTGGCGACGAGGCGGCGGCCCCCGGGTTGCTGACCTCCACCGGGGACGGGGCGGCGGCCTTGCGCACCGACTACGCGCTGCCCTCCCGGACGCTGTCGGTCGCCGGTTCCGGGGTGTTCTGGCCGTCGGCGCGCCAGGACGGGCGCTCCCTGGTCTTCGGCGATCCGGCACCCAGCGGCGGACACCGCCTGGTCTGGGTCGACGTGGACCTCCCCGCGGCCCGGTAGCCGCCGGGCCGCCCGGGAGTGTCCGGGCCCACGTCCGGGATCCACCGTTCGGTTGATCCGCCCGGGGCGCCGATGCCGGAATGTTGGAGGTAGGCAAACAGCCTGAACCACCAACGAAAGGCCCGCAGTGCTCCGCCTGCTCTACACCTCCTTCACCTTCGCGATCGTCGGCGTCTTCTCCGGCCTGTTCTACCGGGAGCTGACGAAGGCCCACGACGTCACGGACCGCTCCGCCACCCAGCTGCCCCTGGTCCACACCCACTTCCTCGTGCTCGGCTTCATGGTGCTGCTGATCGTCATGGTCCTGGAACGGGCCTTCCACCTCTCCGAGGCGGCCCCGAAGCTGAACGCCTGGTTCTACTGGATCTGGACCATCGGCGTGCTGGTCACCGGCGGCATGATGCTCGTCAAGGGCACGATGACCGTCCTCGGGGCCGACGCCTCCTCCCCGGCGCTGGCAGGGATCGCCGGCCTGGGCCACATGCTGCTCACCGCGGGGATCGTGCTGCTCTTCCTGGCCCTCCGCCAGGGAGTCGTCGCCGGGGCGCCCGTGCAGCGCGCGTCGGTTGACGCCTGAATTGCGGACACACGGGACCGGCGCCGCGTAGGCTCGAGGACATGAAGGAAAAGATCACGTCGGTGGTCCTGGGGCCGGACGGGAAACCGGTCGCGGGCATCCAGGGGGCCATCATCAAGGCGATCGGTGTCCAACGTCCCCTGGTGCTCTCCTACCTGCGCCGCCTGCAGCGCCGGCACCCGGCCGCCAACGGTGCCGAGCTCGCCCGCCTCGTCGAGCGCGACTACCTGGTCGCCGTCACCGGCGGCGGTGCCGCGGTCGGCGCCTCGGCGGTGGTGCCCGGCATCGGCACGGCCGCCTCGCTCGGCCTCTCGGCCGCGGCCACCGTCGGCTTCCTCGAGGCCAGCGCCCTCTACGCCCAGTCGCTGGCCGAACTGCACGGCATCACCACCGAGGACCCGGAGAAGGCCCGCGTGCTGGTGATGGCCATCCTGATGGGCGACGAGGGCAGCTCGATGATCTCCGCCCTCACCCACCAGGCCGCCGGACGCGGCCTCGGCCCCGTCAAGGGCTGGGGTTCCGTCTTCGGTTCCGGCAAGTCCACCGGCGCGTGGGGCGCGATCGGCGCCCAGGTGCAAAAGCGCTTCCTGCGCAAGATCCTGGCCACCCAGGGGGCCTCGATGCTCGGGCGGGCCATCCCGTTCGGTGTCGGTGCCGCCGTGGGCGGGGTCGGCAACCGCTACCTGGGCAAGAAGGTCGTCGAGGCCGCCGGACTGGCCTTCGGACCGGTCCCGACCACCATCCCCGGCGAGCTGGCACCCGTCACCCGGGGCCGGCTGGCCCCCGGGGCCCCCGCCACCGAGGGGGAGGACGACGACGGGGCCCGGGACCGCGCGCAGGCGGAGGTCGAGCGCCGGATCGAGCAGGAGCGGGCCCGCCGCACCGGCGGATCAGCCCAGTAGCGCCTGCGCGACGACGAAGATCGCCAGGCCGGCCAGCGAGCCGACCACCGTGCCGTTGATGCGGATGAACTGCAGGTCCCGGCCCACCTGCAACTCGATCTTCCGGCTGGTCTCCTCGCCGTCCCAGCGGGCCACCGTGTCCCCGATCAGCGCGGTGATCTGCTCGCGGTAGGTGTGCACCAGGTAGGCCGCGGCACCGGCGATCCAGGCGTCGAGCTTGGCGGCCAGCGCCGTATCCGTGCGCAGCCGCTCGCCCAGGTCCATCACCGCGCGCACGAAGCTGGCCCGCAGCTCCGAGGCCGGGTTCTCGACGGCATCGAGCAGGGCCGCCTTGATCGACTCCCACCCCGACGCCATCGCCTCGTGCAGCTGCGGGTCGTCCAGGATGGCATGCTTGAGCCCCTCGACCCGGTCGATGGTCTCCGGGCTGTGCTGCATGTCGTGAGCGAAATCGGCCAGCCACCCGTCGATGCTGCGGCGTACGCGGTGGTCCGGGTCCGCCCGCACCGCTGCGGTGAATGCCGCCAGCTCCCGGTGCAGGCGCTCGCCCACCAGGGAATCCACCATGGACGGCAGCCAGGACGGGGACCGTTCGGCCACCAACCGGACCACGGTGTCCCGGTTCGCGTCCACCCAGTCGGCGGCCCGGTCGGCGAGCAGGTCCACCAGCGGCCGCTGGTGGCCATCGCGCAGGACCAGTTCGAGCATGCGCCCCAGCGTGGAGGACCACTCGGGGGCCAGCATGTGCTTGCGGGCCAACGACTCCAACAGCGCCAGCACGTCCTCGTCGTCGACCACCGCGAGCAGAGCGCGGATCGCGGTGGCTCCCTCGACGGCCACCCGTTCGGCGTTCTGGCGCCGGGCCAGCCAGGCGCCGGCCGGTGCGGCGAAGGACATGCCGCCGAGCTTCGCCCCGATGACGTCGTCCGAGAGGAAGTTCTCCTCCACGAACCCGCCCAGGCTCTCGCCGATCTGGTCCTTCTTGCGGGGGATGATCGCTGTGTGGGGGATGGGCAACCCCATCGGGTGGCGGAACAGCGCCGTGACGGCGAACCAGTCGGCCAACGCGCCCACCATGCCGCCCTCGGCCGCCGCCCGCACATACTGCAGCCACCCATAGGTCTCCTGCAGGGCGAAGGAGACGGCAAAGACGGCCCCCATGCCGATCAGCAGCCCCGTCGCGATGGCCTTCATGCGGCGCAGCGCGCCGGCCCGTTCGATGTCGGATGTCAGGGGCATGGTGGTCCAATCGGTGGGGGCCTCGGGCGCGGTTCCACGATAGTTCACCGGGCCGCGCCGTCCGGGACCCGGAGGCCGCATCCCGTAGCGTGGACACCATGCACCTGGTCTATGCGCACCGCGGATCCAGCGGAACCTACGCCGAGAACACCCGGGCCGCCTACCTGCAGGCGATCGCCGACGGGGCCGACGGCATCGAATGCGACGTCCACCTCAGCGCCGACCGGCAGGTCGTCTGCCACCACGACCAGACCGTCGACCGCACCTCCAACGGCTCGGGGCGGATCTCCTCCCTGACCCTCGACGAGCTGCGGGGGCTGGACTTCTCCGGCTGGAAGGGCAGGGACCTCCCCGCCGCCTACGGCACCGTGCACGAGCAGCTGCTCACCCTGGCCGAACTCGTGCATCTCGCCGCCGGGGCGGGCCGCCCGATCGGCTTGGCCATCGAGATCAAGCACCCCAGCGAATTCGGCAGGGACCTCGAGGACGCGGTCCTGGAGACGCTGGATGGCCTCGGGTGGGATGCGGCAGGCTCCACCATCGGGCCGGTCGACGTGAGCTTCATGTGCTTCGACGCCGGCTCCATCCGCCACCTCGCCGCCCGGGTCCCCGCCGCCGCGCTGTGCCAGCTGGTCACCCGGGAGAACCCCGGGAAGATCCAGGAACTGCGCGACTGCGGGGACCGGCTCGGGGCGGAGGTCGCCGCCGTCGTGTACGGATCCGCCCGGGACGGGGTACCCGTCATCGAGGCCGGGATCGCCGGGCTGGCCGGGCCGGGCGTCGCCTGGGTGCGCGAACACCACGACGTCGTGGAGCGGTGGCTGCGGGCGGGGACGCGATTGCGCGTCTGGACGGTGGACGAGGACGCCGACATCGGATTCCTGACCGGACTCGGGATCCAGGAGATGACCAGCAACCACCCCGACCACACCCGCCGGGTCCTCGAGCACGGTGGTGCCCGGCCGTGACCGCCGGCCGGGGAACGGTGCGGGCGGCGGGCATCGAGCGCCGCGGCGCCGCGGCGGACATCCATCCGCTGGAACTGCCCCACCCCCGCTGCGGCCCGGGCCAGGTGCTGCTGCGGGTATCCGCGGTTGCCGTCAACCACGTGGACACGTTCGTCCGCTCGGGCACCTACCCCACGGAGCTGGCCTTCCCGGTCGCCGTCGGACGCGACGCCGTGGGCGTCATCGAGGCGGTCGGGGACCGGGTGGACGGATTCGCCGTCGGCCAGCAGGCGTGGACCAACAGCCTCGGTTTCGCCGGACGCCCCGGTGCCACCGCCGAAGTGGTCGCCGTCGACGTCGAACGCACCTACCCGCTGCCGGCCGGGGTGGACCCCGTGGCGGCCGCGGCAGCACTGCACCCCTGTGCGACGGCGGCGCTCGCCGTGGACCGCCATGGTGCCCTCGAGCGCGGGGAGACGGTCTACGTCGCCGGAGGTGCCGGCCAGGTCGGCTCCGCGGCCCTCGTGGTGGCCGCCGCCCGCGGGGCCCGGGTGCTGGCCTCGGCGGCGGCCGCCGACGCCGGCTACTGCCGCGGCCTCGGTGCCTGGACCGTGCTGGACTACCGGGACGGGGAGCTCGCGGCCCGGCTGCGGGAGGCGGCGCCCGGGGGCATCGACGTCCAGATCGACACCTCGGGGCACAACGACCTGGAGACCGCCGTGGAACTGGCGGCGCCACGCGGGCGGATCGTGGTGCTTTCCGGCCCGGCATCGGCACCCGTCCTGCCCGCCGGGAAGCTGTACATGCGCGATGCGAGCGTCCGTGGCTTCGCGATCAGCAATGCCACCGTGGACGAACTGGCCCGGGCGGCGCGGACCGTCAACACGATGCTCGCCGGCCGGCAGTGGGAACCCCGGCATGTCCTGGAGCGGTCGTTTGCCGACGCGTCCTGGGCCCACGCACAGCTGGAAGCCGGGAACGTCCGGGGGGCCCGGATCGTGCTGGTGCCGCCCAAAACGGCGGGATGAACATGGCGGACTACAGGGCTCGTGCCGTCTTCTTCGACCTGGACAACACGCTGTTCGACCACTGGTTCTCGGCACGTGAGGGGCTGGTGGCTTTGCTGGCGGAGGCGGGGCGAAAGAATTCGCCGAGATTGCAGCATGCGTGGCTCGACCGTGAACGAGAATTCTTCAATCACTATCTGGCCGGCCGGATGTCGTTCCGAGACCAGCGCCGGGCGCGAATGGACGCGTTCCTCAGGGATGCCGGAGTGGCGGTTCCCGGCGCCGGCGAGACGTTGGACGAATTGTTCGCCACCTACGCACGGGCTTCCCGGTGCGCCTGGCGGTCCTTTCCCGACGCGGTACCGGCACTGGGACGTCTGAGGGATGCCGGCCTGGCGATCGCGGTGGTGACCAACGGGAACCATCGGCAGCAAGTGGAAAAGCTCGATGCAGTCGGGATCGCGACGCTGGTAGACCGGGTGTTTTCCTCGGAGGAAACCGGCCATGCCAAGCCCGCGCCGGAGGCCTTCTGGCGTCCATGCGCGGAGCTCGGCCTATATCCAGCGGATGTCCTCCACGTGGGGGACGACCCGGCGGCCGACGTCGACGGTGCACGGCGGGCCGGACTCCAATCCGTTCTGCTGGACCGAGCGGGCGTCCATGGCGGCGACGCGTTGTCAGGCCTCGACGACCTGCACGTGCGGATGTAGTCACAGGCGGACTAGTCCACGCCGGCCTGGCTAGACTCGTGGCATGCGTTTGAGCCAGTCCCCGGCCGTCAAGACGGGCCTTTCCATCTCGGTGGCGACCGGACTGTACGGCATCTCCTTCGGCGCGCTCGCCGTCTCATCGGGCCTGACGTTCTGGCAGACGGTGGCGCTCAGCGCCCTCATGTTCACGGGGGGATCGCAGTTCGCGTTCATCGGGGTCATCGCCGGTGGAGGTGCCGGGTCGGCGGCCTTCGGCGCCGCCACGCTCCTGGGCGTGCGGAACATCATCTACGGGATGCAGATGAACGCCATGGCCCGCCCGCGCGGTTGGCGCAAGGCCGCCGCGGCCCACGTGACCATCGACGAGTCCACGGCCACAGCCATCGTGCAGCAGGACCTCGCCGAATCACGCCGGGGATTCTGGACGGCCGGGCTGGGCATCTTCATCCTGTGGAACGCGTTCACCGTCGCCGGTGCCCTGCTCGGCGACGCGTTGGGCGACCCGAAGGCCTGGGGGTTGGATGGTGCTGCCGTTGCCGCCTTCCTGGCCTTGCTGTGGCCTCGCCTGAAGTCGCGCGAGCCCGTGGCGATCGCCGTCGTCTGCGCCCTGGCCACCGTCCTGGTGGTGCCGTTGGTGCCGCCGGGCGTTCCCATCCTGGTCGCCGCCCTCGTGGCCGGGGTGTGGGGCTGGGTCGGGCACCGCGCCGAGGAGCCGGCGGCATGAGCCTGTGGTGGTGGGTCCTGGCGGCCTGCGTGGTCGCCTACCTGTCCAAGCTGTCCGGGTACCTGGTGCCGGCACGCATCCTGGACAAGCCGCGCATGGGGCGTGTCGCCGCGGCCCTGACCATCGGGCTGCTGGCCTCGCTGACGGCGGTCAACACGTTCGCCTCCGGGCAGCAGCTGGTCCTCGACGCGCGGGTGGGCGCCCTCGTTGCAGCGGCCATCGCCCTGGTGCTGCGCGCCCCGTTCCTGGTCGTCGTCATCGCCGGTGCCGCCGCCGCCGCGCTGCTCCGTTGGACCGGCATGCCATAAAAAGGGGTCTGGCTTGCGTGAATCCTGGACCGAATGAGACTAGGCTCACATCCAAGCACCGCTCCTCCTGCCGGGAGGTGCACGTGGAAGCGACCTCCACGGTGCGATCACTCGACCTTCAGGAGAAGCCATGACACCCAATGGCACGCCGCGGTGGAAAATGTCCCGCCGTTTTGCAGCCATCACCACCTCGTTCGCGATCGGGGCACTGGTGCTCAGCGGATGCGCCGAGAGCCAGCGCGACAACGCCGACGGGGGAGGCTCCGGGGATGCGGCGGTGAATTCCACGTTCATCTTCGCCGCCTCGTCGGACCCGAAGTCGCTTGACCCGGCCTTCGCCTCCGACGGGGAATCGTTCCGCGTCAGCCGCCAGATCTTCGAGGGACTGGTCGGCACGAAGCCGGGCACCGCCGACCCGGCACCACTGCTCGCAGAATCGTGGGAGCAGTCCGAGGACGGGCTGAGCTACGACTTCAAGCTCAAGGAAGGCGTGAAGTTCCACGACGGCACCGACTTCAACGCCAAGGCAGTCTGCTCCAACTTCGAGCGCTGGTACCACTTCAAGGGCATCCAGCAGTCCGAAACCGTCGCCTACTACTACGGCAACCTCTTCCGCGGTTTCGCCGACAAGCCGGAGAAGGCCGTCTACAAGTCCTGCGACGCGGTCTCGGACTCCGAAGCGAAGATCACCCTGGCCAAGCCGTTCGCCGGTTTCGTCGCCGCGCTGAGCTTGCCGGCCTTCGCCATGCAGTCCCCGACGGCGCTGGAGAAGTACGACGCCGACAAGGTCGGCGGCACCGCCGAGGCCCCGGTCCTCTCCGAATACGCCACCAAGCACCCGGTCGGCACCGGCCCGTTCAAGTTCGACAAGTGGGAGACCGGCCAGAGCGTCGAACTCTCCTACAACGAGGACTACTGGGGCGAGAAGGGGCAGATCGACAAGATCATCTTCCGCGTCATCGACGACCCGGTGGCCCGCCGCCAGGCCCTCGAGGCAGGCAGCATCGACGGCTACGATCTGGTCTCCCCGTCGGACACCGACGCCCTGGAGAAGGCCGGCTACAAGGTCGTCGCCCGTCAGCCGTTCACCATCCTGTATCTGGGCATCAACCAGAAGGTCAAGGAACTCTCCAAGCTCAAGGTCCGCCAGGCGCTGTCCTACGCGATCGACAAGGACGCGCTCATCAAGCAGACCCTGCCCACCGGCACGGAAAAGGCCATCGAGTTCATCCCGCCGAGCGTCAACGGCTACAACCCGGACGTCGAGAAGTACGAGTACAACCCGGAAAAGGCCAAGGAACTGCTCAAGGAGGCCGGCTACCCGAACGGCTTCACCGTGAAGTTCAACTACCCGACCGGCGTCTCCCGCCCGTACATGCCGACCCCCGAGCAGATCTTCACCAACCTCTCGGCCCAGCTCAAGGACGTGGGCATCAAGGTCGACGCCCAGCCGAACAAGTGGAGCCCGGACTACCTGGACCGCATCCAGGGCGGCACGGACCACGGCATCCACCTGTTGGGCTGGACGGGTGACTACAACGACACCGACAACTTCGTCGGCGTGTTCTTCGGCTCCGAGAAGCCGGAGTACGGGTTCGACAACGAGAAGCTGTTCTCGGACCTGGCCAAGGCCCGTGGTGTCGCCGACCTGGAGAAGCAGACCCCGCTCTACCAGGACATCAACGCGGAGATCGCCGACTTCGTCCCGGCCATCCCGCTGGCCCACCCGGCACCGTCGCTGGCCTTCAACGAGCGCGTCGACTCCTACCCGACGAGCCCGGTCAACGACGAGGTCTTCAACGAGATCAAGCTGAACAAGTAACCAACGCAGGACGGGACGACGGCGGGAGGATCCCCGCCGTCGTCCCGTATCCCGCGCTCTCGAGAGGACACCGTGCTCAGAGTCATCGGCAAACGGATCGCCCTGCTGGTCCCGACGCTCCTGGGGCTTTCCATCCTGCTCTTCGTGTGGGTGCGCAACCTGCCCGGAGGCCCCGCCACCGCCCTGCTGGGGGACAAGGCCACCCCCGAGGCGGTGGCCCGCATCAACGAGGCCTACGGCTTCGACCGGCCCATCATCGTGCAGTACCTGCAGTACATGGGCAAGCTGCTCTCCGGCGACTTCGGGGTGAGCCTGCAAACCGGGCGCACCGTCACCGAGGAGTTCGCCACCCGCTTCCCGGCCACCGTCGAACTGACCGTCGTCGCGCTGGTCTTCGCCATCGGCGTCGGGATCCCGCTGGGCTATTGGGCGGCACGCCACGTGCGCAAGTGGCAGGACCACTTCTCCGTGGTGCTCTCCCTGCTGGGCATCGTCATCCCGGTGTTCTTCCTGGCCTTCATCCTGAAATGGGTTTTCGCCATCCAGCTTCCGTGGTTCCCCACCGACGGCCGGCAGAACCCCCGCATCAACGCCACCCACATCACCGACTTCTACGTGCTGGACGGGTTGCTGACCCGTGAATGGGATGCCGCGTGGGATGCGTTCATGCACCTGGTGCTGCCCGGCCTGGCGCTGGGCACCATCCCGCTGGCCATCATCGTGCGCATCACCCGGGCCTCCGTGCTGGAGGTCGTGAACGCGGACTACGTGCGGACCGCCCGGGCCAAGGGCCTGACCGAGAAGCTGATCCGCAACCGGTTCATCCTGCGCAACGCGATGTTGCCGGTCACCACGACGATCGGCCTGCAACTTGGCCTGATGATCTCCGGTGCGGTGCTCACCGAGACGGTGTTCGCCTTCAGCGGCATCGGCAGGTTCCTGCGTGATGCCATCTTCACGCTCGACTATCCGGTGCTGCAGGGGTTCGTCATCTTCATCGCGATCTTCTATGCGCTGATCAACCTGCTGGTGGATATTTCCTACGGCCTCATCGACCCGAGGGTGCGTGTGCAATGAGCATGACACTGCCGCCAAGTGGCGGATCCGAACTGACGCCGGGACCCGGCGTCCCCGAACCCGGCCCCGGGGCGGGCGCCCCACCCGCACCGTCCCGTCGCGGCAACAGCGTCTGGCGTGATGCGTTTACCCGGCTGCGCCGCAACCCGGCGGCCATCGCCGGCGCGGTCATCGTCGTTGTCTTCCTGCTGGTCGCCGCCTTCGCACCGTTGATCGCCCCCTATGGCGGGAACGACCTGCCCGGGCGCAAGGAGATCATCCCCACCCACATTCCGGGCCCGGGCGAATTCGAGCAGTACCTGCTGGGACTGGACCGCTTCGGCGGGGATGTCTTCTCGAAGCTGATCTGGGGCGCACGCGCCTCGCTGGTGATCGGCGTCGTGTCCACCGCGTTCGGCTTGGTCGGCGGCATGGCGCTGGGTCTGCTGGCCGGTGGCTTCGGCGGCTGGGTCGACAACGTGATCATGCGGTTCGTGGACATCCTGCTCTCGGTGCCGAACCTGCTGCTGGCCGTCTCCATCGCCGCGGTCCTGGGCCAGGGACAGTACGCGGTGATGATCGCCATCGGTGTTTCCGCGGTGCCGATCTTCGCACGCCTGCTGCGCTCGTCGATGCTCCAAAACAAGGGCGCCGACTACATCCTGGCCGCCCAGACGCTGGGCTTGAGCCGGCGCACGATCACGATGAGCCATCTGCTGCCGAACTCGGTGGGCCCGGTGATCGTCCAGGCGACGCTCACGTTGGCCACCGCCGTGATCGACGCGGCGGCACTGTCCTTCCTGGGTCTGGGCGGCGGGTTGCCGCAGACAGCCGAGTGGGGCCGCATGCTCACCTACGCGCAGGCCGAGCTGGGGATCGCGCCGCAACTGGCGTTCCTGCCGGGTGCCTGCATCGCCATCACCGCGCTGGGGTTCACCCTGCTGGGTGAATCGCTGCGCGAATCGCTGGACCCCAAGTCCCGGTAGCAGCGCGGCTCAGTCGGGCTGGTTGCGGCGCTGGCGCGCCAGGTTCACCAGGACGAGGAACACGGCGATGAAGCCCAGCTCGAGCAGGCAGAGCAGCACGAGGGGGATCCAGGCGGACTGGCCGATGAAGATGACCGCCCCCATCAACAACAACAGGGTCCCCATGATGAGCACGAACCAGGCGAAGCCCAGCACGGTGCGGGCGCTGCGCATGCCGGTGCGGAAACCGAAGCCCTCCGGGACCGCGCCGGCACCGTGGAACTCGGAGGACCCGTTGGCATAGTGGTCCTCGGCGGGGGCGGGCTGGCTGTCCCGTTGGCCCGCGCCGGGTGATCCGGCCGAGCCGGGTGACCGGGCGTCGTCGTCGTTCTCGTCGCCCTCGTCCGGTGACCGGGGGTGGTCGAGCCAGGACGGCATGGCGTTCGCCTCCTTAGGCGGCGTCCGGATCGATTTCCAGCTCGTTGCCGGGGATCGAGGCGAGCAGCTTGCGGGTGTAGGGGTGGCGGGCGTTCGTGAAGATCTCCTCGCTGGTGGCGGCCTCGACGAGTTCGCCGTCCTTCATCACGCAGACGAAGTCGGAGATCAGGCGGACCACCGCCAGGTCGTGGGAGATGAACAGGTAGCTCAACCCCAGTTCGGCCTGCAGGTCGCCGAGCAACTCGAGGATCTGGGCCTGGACGAGGACATCCAGCGCCGAGACCGGCTCGTCGCAGACGATCAGTTCGGGTTTCAGCGCCAGGGCCCGGGCGATGGCAACGCGCTGGCGCTGGCCGCCGGACAACTCCGCCGGGTAGCGGCGCAGCATCGAATGCGGCAACGAGACCTGGTCCATGAGCTCGTGGACGCGGGCGTTGCGTTCGGCCGAGGTGCCGCGCTTGTAGGTGCTCAGCGGCTCCTCGATGATCCGTCCGACGGTGAACATGGGGTTCAGCGAGGAGTAGGGGTCCTGGAAGACCGGTTGGACCCGCTGGCGGAAGTCGCGCAGGTCGTCCCGGTTCAGCGTGGCCACGTCCTTGCCGTCGAAGAGCATGGTGCCGCGGGTCGGCTCGATGAGCTTGAGCAGCATGCGTGCCGTCGTCGTCTTGCCCGAGCCCGATTCGCCGACGATGGCCACGGTGGAACCGCGGGGGATGTCCAGGGTGACGTCGCGTGCGGCGAAGAAGTCCTCCTTGGACCCACGGCGCTTGTAGGCCTTGGTCAGGTCGCGGATCTCCACGATGTTCTCCGCCGCGCCGCCGTCACCGGCAGCCCGGGCGGCCTTCCCGGCACGTTCGGAGGCGTCGCCGGCGAAGGCGCCCGGGCTGAGGCGTGCGACCGCCACCGAGGGTGCCGCCTTGACCAGCGACTGGGTGTACGGATGCTGGGGGTCCTCCAGGAGCTGGCGGGCCGGCCCGGACTCCACGACCTTGCCGCGGTGCATGACCACCAGATCGGAGGCGCGCTCGGCGGCCAGGCCGAGGTCGTGCGTGATCAGCAGGACGGACGTTCCCAGCTCTGCGGTCATCCGGTCGATCTGGTCCAGAATGGTCTGCTGGACGGTCACATCCAGTGCCGAGGTGGGCTCGTCGGCGATGAGCAGGCGCGGTCTGCACGCTAGGCCGATGGCGATCAGGGCACGTTGGCGCAGGCCGCCGGAGAACTCGTGCGGGTACTGCTTGGCGCGCGACTTGGCGTCGGGGATCCCGGCCGCCTCGAGGGTGGCCACGACCCGGGCGTCGACGTTCTTGCGGGTGGCCATCCCGTGGACCAGCAGCGTTTCGGCCACCTGTTGGCCGATCTTCGACACGGGGTTCAGGTTGGACATGGGATCCTGCGGGACCAGGCCGATCTGGCGGCCCCGGATGGAACGCATCTTCGCCTCCGGCAGGCCGACGAGTTCCTGGCCGTCGAACCTGATGCTCCCGCCGACCACCGTGCCGTTTCCCGCCAGCAGGCCGATGGCCGCCATGGCCGTGGTGGACTTGCCGGACCCGGATTCCCCGACGATGGCCAGCGTCTTGCCGGCCTGCAAGCTGAGATTGGCCCCCTCGACCGCCTTGACCGGACCGTTCAGCGTGCTGAAGTCGATGGCCAGGTCGGTGATCTGCAGGAGCGGGCCATCGCCCTCCGCGGGACGGCTGGAATCGGTGAACTCGGGTGTGGCGTGCGTCATAGTCCCATCCTGCCTTATCGGGGACCGCATGGCACGCCGCCACGACGCCTATTCGGGGCGGGCCAGCTCCTCGGTGGCCCGGGCGATCTCCGACTCCTCGTCGGTCGGGACGACCAGGACCGGGATGGCCGAATCCGCCGCCGAGATGACCCGGGGTTCCTTGCTGCGCTCGACGTTGGACATCTCGTCGAGCGTGACTCCCAGCGCGCCGAGGCCGTCGACCACGCGCTTGCGGAACGGCCAGGAGTTCTCCCCGATGCCGGCGGTGAACACGATGGCCTGGGCGCCGCCGACGGCTACGTGGTACCCGCCGATGTACTTTTGCAGCCGGTAGGAGGCGACCTCCAAAGCCAGCTCGGCGCCGTCGTGCCCCTCCGCAGCGGCCTCGACCACCGTGCGCATGTCGTTGTCGCCGGAGAGCCCCTTGAGCCCGGAGTCCTTGTTGAGGATGCGGTCCATCTCCTCGGCGGTGTATTCGCCGCGGATGACCAGCTGGGTGACGATCGAGGCGTCGAGGTCCCCGGAGCGGGTGCCCATGACCAGGCCCTCGAGCGGGGTGTAGCCCATGGAGGTGTCGATGCTCCGCCCGTCGCGGATGGCCGTGACCGAGGCGCCGTTGCCCAGGTGGGCGATGACCGCGCGGAAGCGGCCGCGCTCGATGCCGAGCAGTTCGGCGGCCTTGCCGGCGACGTGGTCGTGACTGGTGCCATGGAACCCGTAGCGGCGCACGCCGTGCTTCTTGTACAGGTCGTCGGGGACGGCGTAGCGCCAGGCGTATTCGGGCATGGTGCGGTGGAACGCGGTGTCGAAGACCGCCACCTGGGGGAGCTTGGGCCACTTGTCCAGCAGGGCGCGGATGCCCAGGGCGGCGGCAGGGTTGTGCAGGGGCGCCAGCGGTGCGAGGCGCTCGATCTCCCGGACGATCTCGTGCGTGATCAGCACCGGGGTGGTGAAGCGCTCGCCGCCGTGGACCACCCGGTGGCCGACCGCCTCGATCTCGCGGTCGCCCAGGACGCGGTGCAGGTGCTCCTCCACGGTTTCCAGGGCGGCTGCGTGGTCGGGGACCTCGGTCTCGCCGATCCGTTCGACCAGGCCGGAGAGCAGGACCTCCTCGGTGGTGGTTTCGCGGACCTGGTACTTCAGCGACGACGACCCCGAGTTGATGACGAGTACGAGCATGCGGGTGACTCCTAGTTTTCCTGGGTTAGTCTTCCTGGGCCTGGATGGCGGTGATCGCCACGGTGTTGACGATGTCGTCCACCGTGCAGCCGCGGGAGAGGTCGTTGACCGGTTTGTTCAGGCCCTGCAGCACCGGCCCGACGGCCACGGCGCCGGCGGATTGCTGGACGGCCTTGTACGTGTTGTTGCCGGTGTTCAGGTCCGGGAAGATGAACACCGTCGCCTGTCCGGCGACCGAGGAACCGGGCAGCTTGGACGCGCCGATGGAGGCGTCCACGGCGGCGTCGTACTGGATGGGGCCATCCACGGCGAGTCCGGGGTCGCGCTCGCGCACCAGCTCGGTGGCGGCGCGGACGTCGTCGACGGAACCGCCGGATCCGGAGGTGCCGGTCGAGTAGGAGAGCATGGCCACCCGGGGTTCGACGCCGAACTGCCGCGCCGTCTGGGCGGAGGCGACGGCGATGTCGGCGAGCTGGGCGGAATCGGGTTCCGGGTTCACCGCGCAGTCCCCGTAGACCAGCACCCGGTCCTCCATCAGCATGAGGAATACGGAGGAGACGACGGCGACCCCGGGCCGGGTCTTGATGAACTCCAGCGAGGGGCGGATGGTGTTCGCCGTGGTGTGGGCGGCGCCGGAGACCATGCCGTCCACGTGGCCCAGGTGGACCATCATCGTCGCGAAATAGGACCGGTCGAGCATGCGTTCGCGGGCGGCTTCGACGGTGACGCCCTTGTGGGCGCGCAGCTTCGCATATTCGGTGGCGAAGCCCTCCAGCAGGTCGCTGCGGGCCGGGTCGGTGACGGGTATGCCGTTCAGGTCGACGCCGTGGGCGGCCGCCAGTTCGCGGACCTCGTGGGTGTTGCCGAGGATGACCAGGTCGCAGATGTCGCGGCGGTTGATGATCTCGGCGGCCCGCAGGATGCGCAGGTCCTCGCCCTCGGGCAGCACGATGCGCTGGCGGGAGGACCGGGCCCGTTCGACGAGCTGGTGCAGGAAGCGCAGCGGCGTCATGGTCTCCGGGGCCGGCAGGGAGACCCGGGCGAGCAGTTCGTCCTCGTCGACGTCGCGGTACCACGCGCCGAGGGCCGCCGCCGTCTTGCGGGGCTGCCCGGCGGTCAGCGTGCCGGAGACCTCCCAGACGCGGTGTGCCGTGGAGTAGGTGTCCTCCGGGACGGTGAAGACGGGGAAGGGGGCGGCGGCCAGCAGCGGCAGGATCGAGTCCTCGACCGGGCGGGGTCCGGTGAGCAGCAGGCCGGCGGTGGTGGGGAAGCCCGGGGTGCGGGAGGTGGCCACGGCGGTGGCCATGACGTCGGAGCGGTCCGCCGGGGCGATGACGAGGGAGTCGTCGCGGTAGCGCTCGAGCAGGTATCCCACGTTCATGGCGGCGACCAGGACGTGCCGGACGTCGCGGTCCAGCTCGGGTGCCCCGGCGACCAGGCGGGCGCCGAGTGCGGCACTGACTTCCCCGACGGTGGGCCTGACGATCTCGTCGATTTCCGGCAGCACGTAGACCTTGCGGTGTTGCAGCCCGGGGCGGACGGACTCGCGGATCTGATCGGCCAGGTCCGGGTCGGCCCGGTTGACGATCATGGAGAGCAGGGAGACGTTTTCCTCGTAGAAGCCCTTGCGGGCCACGTCCACGGCGTCCACCGCCTCGTTCACCGTGTGCCCGGCGGCATTGACCACGCCGACGACATGGCAGCCGAGGTGGTTGGCCAGCTGGGCGTTGAGCCCGAACTCCAGGGCTGCGTCGTGGTCGGTCAGGTCGGTGCCCTCGACGATGACGACGTCAACGTCCCGGGCAATCCGGCTGTAGGCCTCCAGGGAGCGGGAGTGGATCTCGTCGATCTTCCCGGCGACGATGAGCTCGCGGGCCTGCGCCCGGGTCATGGCCACGCCGGCATGCGCGTCGTCCAGGTTGAAGAGGTCGCGGATCAGGGCGACCGCCGGATCGGTGTCCACGTCGGGGCCATCGGTGATGGGTCGGAAGAACCCGATCCGGTCGGCGTGCCGGTGCAGCAGATCCGCCAGGCCCAGGGTGACCAGCGACTTCCCGCTCGCCGGGGTGGACGCACTGACGTAGATGCCGCGGGCCATGGGTCTCCTTCGAAGCCGGTCGCTGTTCCCCACCTATCGTGCCACGCCGGGACGCATGCGGCCGAGGACGCCGGTCACACCCGGCAGGAGGCTGCGACCGGGGTCAGGCGGCGGCCGGGACCGGCGCCGTGAGGTGGCCGTCCCGCATGGTCGCCACCGCATCCGTGAGGGGGACGAACTCGGTGTCGTGGGTGACCATGACGGTCGCGACCTGGAACTCGTCCGTCACCCGACGCAGCAGACGCACGATCGAGTCGGAGCGGTCGTGGTCCAGGGCTGCGGTGGGCTCGTCGACCAGCAGCACCGTGGGGTCGCCCATCAGGGCGCGGGCGATGTTCACGCGCTGGCGCTGGCCCCCGGAGAGCTGGTGGGGCCGCTTGCCGGCATCGGCACCGAGCCCGACCATGTCCAGGAGTCCGGCGGCCTTGGCCCGCGCCTCCTTGAGGGACTTGCCGCGCAGGTGGTCCACGATGACGAGTTGCTCGGTGGCGGTCAGCGAGGCCAGCAGGTTCGGCTGCTGGAAGATGAGGCCGATCTTCTCGCGTCGCAGCGTGGTGAGGTCGTTGTCGGCCAGTCCGGTCGCGTCGACGCCACCGATCAGGACGACACCGTGGGTGGGGCGCACGAGCGTGGCGGCGGTGGCCAGCAGGCTGGACTTGCCCGAACCCGAGGGGCCGACGAGGGAGACCATCTGGCCGGGCTCCACGGTGAGGTCGACGGAGTCCAGGGCCTTGACGATGCCGTCGCCATCCGGGTATTCGAGGGTGACGTTGACCAGGCTCAGGGCCGAGGCGTTGCGGGTGGAGGTGGAGGTCGGGGAGTTGGACGTGGTGGTCATGGTGGTGTCCTTCGTACGGAGCGGGGGAGGGGGAGGCGGCGCGTCGGTGCGGGAAGCGGTCGGTAGCGTTAGTTCCCGCCGAGGGCGATGAGTGCATCGACCTTGGCGGTGCGCCGGACGGCGAGGGCAGATCCGGCCAGACCCAGTGCGATGATGCCGATGATCGGGACCAGGGTGGTCTGCAGGTTCACCAGGAACGGTGCGGCCTGGGCGGCGAAGAATCCGCCGAGAATGCCGACGGCTCCGCCGACACCCGCCCCGACGAGCAGGACGATGGCCGCCTGGGTGATGGCATCGCGCAGGATGTAGCGGCCGGATCCGCCCAGTGCCTTCAGCACGGCGATGTCGCGGGTGCGCTGGACGGTCCACACGGTGAGGAAGGCGACGATGACCAGTGCGGAGATGCCGTAGAGGAACGCCTGCATCATCAGCAGGGATCCGTTCTCGCTCTGGTAGGAGCCCAGGGCCTGGAAGGCGCCGGTGCGCGAGGTGCTCACGGTGTGGGCGGCCTGATTGGCTGCCGCCTCGTCGACGGTGGCACCGTCGTCGTAGGTGATGGCGGCGACGGTGCCGACCTGGTCGGGGTCGGAGACGTGGGCGATCGTGGACCAGGTGGGCAGCGCGGTCCACACGACGCTGGTGTGGGAATACCACTGGTCGGCGACGATCTTCCCGACGGTCAGCTCGGTTCCTCCGAGGGTGACCGTGTCGCCCGTGTCGACGGAGAGGTCCTCGGCGGCCGTCGTGCTGAGCACCACTGTCTTCTCGTCGACCGGGGCGGGGGCCAGCTGTCCGGAGGGGTCGACCCCGAAGACCGCGACGTTGGTGGTTCCGCCCGCATGGTCGGCGTCGCCGGCCTGCAGGCGGGTCTGGCTGATGCCCAGGGCCTCGGCCCGGGCGACCCCGTCCTGCTCGTTCCAGTCACTGACCTGGTCGGCGGTGACGGAGCTTTCGGTGAAGGATTCCTTGGGGTCTCCGGTGCCGGTGGCACCGAAGGCGATGGTGTCCACGGGCTTCGTCGTGCCGTCCTCGTGGACGGCGCCCAGCCGGGAGATGGATGAGGTCGACTGGTCGCCCAGCCCGGCGGTCAGGCCCGAGAGCATGACCAGCAGCAGGGTGATCAGGGCGACAACTCCGCCCATGAGGGCAAACCTGCCCTTGGCGAAGCGGATATCTCGAATGGCAAGGAACACGTCTACTTCTTCTTTCGCGGGAAACAGTGGCCGTTTGGCCTGTGTTTCAACTGTCCCGCGAAGCCGAATCCGCTCCATCAACCGAACGGTTGATCCTCCGCGTGAGGGCCGTCACGTCCGGCCCGCACCCTGTCAGGAAGCGGCTTCCGTGCTCTCGAGTTCGATCTTCCGGCGGCCGTCCGCGCCGACGAACCGGTAGGCGATGAGGAGCAGGGCAATCCAGACGACGCCGACGATGAGGGCTGTCCGCCCCGACTCGCTGAAGCCCAGGATGACGACGATGCACGCCATGAAGGCCAGCCCGAGGTAGCTGAGCACCGGCCAGAACGGCATCACGTACTTCCCCGGCCTCTGCCCGGCCGCCCGCAGCTCCAGGCGCATCCGATGGTGGGCCAGCAGGATGACCGCCCAGGTGAACACGGTGGCGAACGTGGCGATGGATGCGACGATGAGGAACAGCTCGTCCGGGATCCAGAAGTACAGGCCCAGCCCCACCAGCAGGCAGGCGGCGACGACGCCGACCGGCCAGACGGGGATCCCGTTGCGGGAGACCCGACCGAAGGAGGCCGGCGCCTGGCCCTGCTCGGCCAGCCCGTACATCGTCCGGGTGGCGGCGTAGAAGATGGAGTTCATCGCCGACAGCGCCGCGGTCAGCACCACGGCATTGATGATGTGCTCGGCCGCGGGGATGCCCAGGCCGGCGAAGACCTGCACGAACGGGCTGCCCTCCGAGCCGATTTCGTTCCAGGGGAACATGCACAGCATGACGCCCAGCGAGAGCACGTAGAAGATCAGGATGCGCATCGGCACCGTGTTGACGGCCTTGGGGATGGCGGTCGCGGGGTCCCCGGTCTCCCCGGCGGTCATGCCCAGCGTCTCGATGCCGCCGAAGGAGAAGACGACGATGCCCAGGCTCATCACGATGCCCCAGACGCCGAACGGGGCGAAGCCGCCGTGGTCCACGAGGTTGTGCAGGCCCGGGTGGTAGCCCCCGACGGTGACGCCGAAGACGATGAGGTACAGGCCGCCGGCGATCATGGCGATGATGGTGACGATCTTGATGAGCGTGAACCAGAACTCCAGCTCGCCGAAGACGCTCACGCGCAGCAGGTTCAGCCCGCCGATGAGCAGCATCGCCGCGAGCATCCAGATCCAGCCCGGGGCGTCGGGGTACCACATGCCCATGTACTGGCCCACGGCGGTCATGTCGGCGATGGCCACGACGATCATCTCGAAGGCGAACGTCCAGCCGGCCAGGAAACCGACGCGGGGGCTGATGTAGCGGTTGGCGTACTGGGCGAAGGACCCGGCCACGGGATGCCTGACCGCCAGTTCGCCCAGGGCCCGCATCACGGTGAAGACCACGCAGCCGGCGACGATGTAGGCCAGCAGGACCGCGGGACCGGCCGCCTGGATGGTTTCGGCCGAACCGTAGAACAGGCCGGTGCCGATCGCCGATCCCAGGGCGATGAAGCGGATGTGCCGCAGCGAGAGCTTGCGGTTGAGCGGGCTTCCGGTTTTCGGCGCTGTTTTCGTGGTCGTTGCGTGCATGGTCCTGCCTGGGTCGCGGCTATGGGGGTGGTCCGCGGTGTGGGCGGGCCGCATCTACTCTGGCACATGGTGTGCGATCAAACACAATTCCGATGGTGACAAGCCCGGCCCCGGGTGGCACGCTGAAGGCATGATCGTTGCCTTCTCCGTTTCCACCAACATGCCGAACACCGACGGGTCGGTGCACGACGCCGTGGCCGCCGCCGTAAAAGTCGTCCGGGACTCCGGGTTGCCGAACAGCACCTCCTCGATGTTCACCGAGATCGAGGGCGACTGGGACGAGGTGATGGACGTGGTGAAACGGGCCACCGAGGCCGTCGCCGCCTACGGCAACCGCGTCTCGCTGGTCCTCAAGGCCGACATCCGGCCCGGCCACACCGGCGAGCTGACCGGCAAGGTCGACCGCCTGCAGAAGGCGCTCGAACGGATGGGGGACTGAGCCATGGCCGCCGAACCGGCAGAGGTCGACGACTACCTGCGCGCGGGCGTGGTCGACGAGCCACCCGCCTTCGCCGCCGGCCGCGCCGCGGCGCACGCCGCCGGACTGCCGCAGATCGAGGTCAGCGCCGGCCAGGGCAAGCTGCTGAAGCTGCTCGCCCGCATCTCCGGGGCCCGCCGCGTCCTGGAGATCGGCACGCTCGGCGGCTACAGCACCAGCTGGCTCGCCGAGGGCGTCGGCCCCGACGGCCACGTGACCACCTGCGAATTCGAGCCCCTCCACGCCGAGGTCGCCCGCCGGAACCTCGACGCCGCCGGGCTCGGGGACCGGGTGGACATCCGGATCGGTGCCGCCCGGGACACGCTGGCCGCGCTGCGCCGGGAGGACGTGGCACCCTTCGACCTGGTGTTCATCGACGCCGACAAGGAAAACAACCCCCACTACGTGCTCGAATCCCTGGAGCTGACCCGCTCCGGCTCGATCATCATCGTGGACAACGTCGTGCGCAACGGCACCGTCCTGCACCCCGGCGACGCCTCCACCGAGGAGGGCCGGGCCACCAACGGGACCCGCGAGGTCCTGGACATCGTCGGCGGCGACCCCCGGCTGGACGCCACCGCCCTGCAGACCACCGGCGCCAAGGGCTGGGACGGGTTCGCGCTCGCCGTCGTCCGCTGACCGGACAGGTGCCGCACCCCAGTACGCTGGTGGGGTGAGCACCACCGAATACACCGTCCGCCTGGCCACCGTCGAGGACATCCCCGCCACGCTGGCCATGAAACTGGCGGCCTGGCGCGAAACCTACGGCGACCAGCGTCCCGCATCCTTCTTCGAGCTCGAGGAGTCCCGCCACGACGCCCAGGTCGACTGGTGGACGCGTGGCCTGGCCGCCGGGGCCGAACTGTGGGTCGGCGCCGATCCCGCCGGGCGGATCGTCGGCTGCGCCGGCGGGGCCCCGGTCCTGGACGAGGACGCGGACACCGGCGCCACCGCCGAACTGCAGATGCTCTACGTCCTGGCCGAGGCCTACGGCACCGGCCTCGGCGCCCGCCTGATGCACGCGGCCATCGGCACCCTGCCCGCCGCGCTGTGGGTGCTCGAGCACAACCCGCGCGCCCAGGCCTTCTACCGCAAGCACGGCTTCGGCCTCGACGGCGCACGCGAGGAGCTGTCCGAGGTCTGGGGCGGTCTCTACGAGGTCCGCATGGTCCGGCCGGCGCCCCGTGGCTAAATCCCGCTCCCGCAAATCCCCGGCCCCCGCCGCGGACAGTGGACCGGTGGCCGGCGACTACCCGATCGACACCGGCACCGCCACGCTCGAACGCGACCCCTACGACGACGACGGCTGGATCCTCAAGGTCAACGGCGTGCCCTCCTCGCATGTGGACCTCGCGGACCCGCTGCGCCTGGACTTCGAATACATGCGGTGGATGGCGGCGCTGGTCACCGCGCGCTTCCCGGCGATGCACGACGGCGGTGCCCGGCGGCTGCGGGCCCTGCACCTGGGTGGGGGAGCCTGCTCGATGGCCCGGTGGGCCGCCGCAGCCTACCCGGACTCCCGCCAGGTCGTCGTCGAACTCGACGGGCGGCTGGCCGAACTGGTCAGGGGCTGGTTCGACCTGCCCCGCGCCCCGCTGCTGCGCCTGCGCACCGGCGAGGCCGGACAGGTGCTGCGCTCGCTGACCGACGACACCCGCGACCTGGTCATCCGCGACGTGTTCGCCGGGGACAAGACCCCCGCCGACCTGACCACCCTCGCGTTCACCCGCGAGGCCGCCCGCGTCCTGGCCGGCGACGGGCTGTATGTGGTGAACTGCGGGGACACCCCCCAGCTGGAGACCGCCCGGCGGGAGGCGGCAACCATCGGCGCCGTCTTCGCCCACACCGCCATCGTCGCGGACCCCGCCATGCTCAAGGGCCGGCGCTACGGGAACATGGTCATCGCCGGCTCGAACGCGCCCATCCCCGCGGGACCGGCCATGCTGCGCGAACTGCTCGGCGGGGCGGTGCCGGCCCAGCACTGGGACGATGCCCGGGTCCGTTCCTTCGCCGGGACCGCGGCGCCGATCGAGGCGGAACCGGCGGGACCTCAGGAGGCCTGAAAGGTGCCCGTGCGCACGTACTCGCGGTAGAGCTCCAGCACCCGGGCCGCCGCACGGCTCATCGGCTGCGGAGGATCATCCAGCCCGTGGAAGCCGAGCTCGGTGACCTCGGACGCCTCGGCCCGGAGCGACCCGGCGGCGCCCGGCCAGACGAAGCACAGGGCGAAGGCGTGGACCCGGTCCCCGTTGGGGTATTCCAGCTCGTGGTAGCCCGGATCGGACAAGGTCGCGAACGGGATCAGCGCCGCGGGCTCGGCGTGCAGGCCCGTCTCCTCGGCGAGTTCGGCCACGGCCGCCGCGCGGAAGTCCTGGCCCGGTTCGGCCCCGCCGCCGGGGAACTCCCAGTCCCCGGTGTCGGCACGGCGCTGGAACAGCGCGCGGCCGTCGCCATCCAGGGCGATCACCTGCGCGCCCGGCAGCAGCAGCAGGCGCGGGCCCACGAGTTCGCGCAGCCGCCACAGGTACGACCCGACATGTCCCATGGGGCCACTGTAGCCGCGGGGCGACCGGCTACATGCCGACGGCCTGCTCGATGATCCCGATGCCGAAGAACAGCACGAACGCCGCGGCGACGGCCCACATCAGCGGGTGGATCTCCTTCGCCCGGCCCTGGATCGAGCGCACGAAGACGTAGGCGACGAAGCCGGCGCCGATGCCGTTGGCGATCGAGTAGGTGAAGGGCATGAGGATGAAGGTCAGGAAGGCCGGCAGGGCGACGCCCCAGTCCGTCCAGTCGATCTTGGTGATCTGGGTGATCATCATGAAGCCGACGACCACCAGTGCCGGGGCGACGGCCTCGAACGGGACCAGGTGGATCAGCGGGGTGAGGAACATGGCGGCGATGAACAGCAGGCCGGTCACGATGGACGCCAGGCCGGTACGGGCGCCCTCGCCGATGCCCGCGCCCGATTCGACGTAGATCTGGCTCGAGGACGCCGACGCGCCGCCACCGGCGATGGCACCGAGGGAATCGACCAGCAGGACCCGGTCGACGTCGTAGATGTTCCCGTCCTCGTCGACGTTGCCGGCCTCGTTGGCCAGCCCGACCATGGTGCCCATGGCGTCGAAGAAGATCGACAGGAGGATGACGAAGGCCAGCAGCAGGGCCGACGTCGTGCCCAGGTGCTGGAACGGGCCCACCACGTTGGCCTGCCCGATCAGGCTCAGGTCCGGCGCGGCCCAGTCGGGCATCGAGGGCACCACCAGCGACCAGCCCTGGGGGTGGGCGCCGGCCCCGTCGAAGGACGGGCCGATGTGGAAGACGGCCTCGAGGATGTTGGCCAGCACGGAGGCGACGACGATGCCGATGAGGATCGCGCCCTTGACCTGGCGGATCACCAGGCCCATGGTCAGCAGCAGGCCGACGACGAAGACCAGCGTCGGCCAGCCGACCAGTTCGCCGTCGAACCCGAGGCCGACGGGCACGGTGGTCCCCGCGGCGTCGGGGATGCGCCGCACGAAGCCGGCGTTGACCAGGCCGATCAGGGCGATGAACATGCCGATGCCGACCACGATCGCGGTCTTCAGGCTCGGCGGGACGGCGTTGAACACGGCGGTCCGGAAGCCGGTGAGGACCAGGACCAGCATGGTCGCACCGGAAATGACGACCAGGCCCATGACATCGGGCCAGGTCAGGCCCGGGTTGGTGGCGACGGTGACGGCGACGAAGGCGTTCACGCCGAGCCCGGTGGCCAGGGCGAAGGGGTGTTTGGCCCACGCCCCCATGAGGATGGTCAACACGCCGGCGACCAGGGCGGTGGCGGCGGCGACGCGGGCCGCCCCGAGCTCGGCGCCGGTGGCGTCGGCACCGGAGAGGATCAGCGGGTTGAGCACCACGATGTAGCTCATGGCGAAGAAGGTGGCCAGGCCGCCCCGGATCTCCCGTGAGTAGGTGGAACCGCGTTCGGTGATCTTGAAGTAGCGGTCGAGGGTGCCGAGCCCGTTTTTAGCCATGGGCAGAATCCTAGTGGGCGCCGGTGGGTTCAAACGAGCCGGAAGTGGGTAGTGTGAGGAACAAGACCACCACGGTGGGAACTAGCCGGAAGACACCACGACCCGACTGCCAAGGAGTGACCGTCATGAGCGAAGCCAGTGTTCCACAGGAGGCCGCGGCGGCGGCGAACGGCATTGTCGTCGGCGTCGACGGCTCGGATCCGGCGCTGTGCGCCCTGGACTGGGCTGCGGCCGAGGCACGACGGCGGGATGTCCCGTTGAACATCGTCACCTCCTACACGATCCCCGTCTTCGCCGCCTCCAGCATGGATGCCGGCTACGCCACCCTGGATGACCAGGTCATCCGCGACGGCGCGCAGGAGGTCCTCGACGCAGCCAAGGCGCGGATCGGGGACATCGGCGTGGACGTGCGCCTGCGCATCGAATCCGGCGATCCCTCCGGCGTGCTGATGGAGCTCAGCGAGGAGGCCGACCTCGTCGTGGTCGGCACCCGCGGCCGCGGCGGCTTCGTCGGCCGGCTGCTCGGATCCGTCAGCAGCGCCCTTCCCGCCCATGCCAAGTGCCCCACCGTCGTCGTCCCGTTGTGCGTGTCCAAACGGACCCCGCAGGACCCGGCGGTCCGCGACGTGGTCGTGGTCGGCGTCGACGGCTCCGACCGGGCGCGCCGTGCCGTGCTGGTCGCCGCCGAGCAGGCAACGACCCGGGGCATCCCGCTGCGCATCGTGTGCGCGCTGCCCCCGGTGAGCGGATCGCTGGCCTGGATGCCCGCCACCGTCGACCAGGAGGCCCTGACCATCGACGTGCGCCGGCAGCTCACGGTCGGTTCCCGCTGGCTCGCCAGCCACTTCCCCGATCTGGTCATCGAGACCGAGGTCATCGAGGGGGCGCCGATCGAGGTCCTCATCGAGGAATCCGCCAAGGCAACGCTGATGGTCACCGGGTCGCGCGGGCGCGGTGGTTTTGCCGGCATGCTGCTGGGCTCCACCTCGCAGGGCGTCCTGCACCACTCCAAGGGGCCCGTGCTGGTCGTCCCGGACTCGCCGGACCCGCGGTTGGATGACCGTGCCAGCTTCGACGCGCCCGACGGGGCCTGAACCACTCCACCCGCCGGGTACGACGAGGAGGCCCCCTTCCGTGTGGAAGGGGGCCTCGTCGTCGTGCACGGAAGGTTAGCGCTAGTACCGCACGCCGTACGAGTACATGTTGTTGACCCAGCTCAGCGGCGTGGTCGAGATGCCGACGCTGGGGTTGCGGGCGTGGACGACCTGGCCACCGCCCAGGTAGATGGCCACGTGGTAGAACGAGGACCCGCCGTTGCTGGAGGAGAACACCAGGTCACCGCGCTTGAGCTGGCTCAGCGGGACCTTGGTCCCCCCGGCGAAGTACTGGCTGCTGGAGGTACGCGGGAGTGAGAGGCCGCTCTTCGCGAAGGCCGCCCGGACGAAGCTGGAGCAGTCATAGGCGTCGGGGCCGTTTCCACCGTAGACGTAGTAGTTGCTGTCGTCGGCTGCCGTCTTCAGCGCCCAGGCGATGGCGGACTCCTTGGAGGAGCCTGACGGGGCCGGTGCTGGCCGGGCGGCCT
Source organism: Micrococcaceae bacterium RIT 802 (assembly GCA_016892645.1). Taxonomy (GTDB): domain Bacteria; phylum Actinomycetota; class Actinomycetes; order Actinomycetales; family Micrococcaceae; genus Arthrobacter_H. The sequence goes on along the minus strand of JAFEMX010000016.1, from coordinate 43,843 downwards.
CTTCTTCGGCCTTCTTCTTGGCAGCCGCATCGCGTGCCGCCTGTTCCCGGTCCGCCCGCTCTTGGGCTTCCTTCGCGGCCTTCTGCGCGGCCCGCTCGGCGGCGTCTGCCTTCTCCTGGGCGCGCTGCTGGGCGCGCTGCTCGGCTCGGGCTTCCGCCCGGGCCTGCTCACGTGCCTCGGCCTGGCTCCTGGCCCGTGCCTGCTCACGCTCCGCGGAGGCGGTGTCCGTCGTGATGGGCTTCGGCTTGGCGGCGGCGACGGGCCGCGGGGCCGAGGCGGGCTTCGTGGCCGGCGCGCGGGTGCCCGATGCGACGGTTGCCGGACGCTCCCGCGTGACCTTCGGCTTGCTGGTCGGCGCCAGGGAGGTCGAGGTCGGAACCACGTCCGGAACGGCCTCCGGGGCCGCGGCGACTGCCGGTTCCGCTGCCGGCTTCTCGGTCGCCGGCTGGGCCGGTTCGGCGGCCAGTTCGGCCTTCAGGCGCTCCTCGCGCTGCTGGTTTTCCAGCGCGGCGACGCGCTGGGACTCTGCGGCGCGTTCGGTGTCCTGGAGGTAGGCAAGCTGCCCGATGAGTTCGTCGCGGAGTTTCTTCTGCTCGTCGACCCGGGTCGCATAGGCGGAGCGGGTCCGCTCGGCTGCGGTGAGCGCGTTTTCATTGGCGTCGGCCGCGTCGGCGGCGGCGGACTCGGCATCGGCCGCGTAGTTCTGCCATTCGGCCCACAGCGAGGCGGCCTGCTGGGCCGTCGTCAGCGTGGCGGAGCGGTTGGCGGCCAGCGTCTGCATGGTGGCTGCCTTGTAGAGGACGTCGTTGTGCTCGGAGGCGTTCAACATCGAGCTGACGCCCGGGTTGATGCCGCCGTTGCGGTAGAGGTCGCCGGCCAGCTGGCCGACCTGCTTCTTCACCGCGTCGTAGTACTCGGTGGCCTTGGCCGCTTCGGCCCGTGCGGTGGTGGCCGCTGCGTTGCGTTCGGTCAGGACCCCGGACGTCGTCTCGTAGGCATCCTGGTCATTGAGCGCCGAAGCCTCGGCTGCCGCCAGGTCTTCGTTCGAGTCGAGGATGAGTCCCTCGAGCGAGGCCACCATGGACTTCAACGCGGCCGGGTCCTTCTTCGCTGCGGTGACTTCGGCACGCGACGGCAGGGCCGGGGTGGCAGGGGCCGCGGGAACGGAGGCCGGGAACGCTGCGCCGAAGGCGGTGGTGCCGATGGTGGAATCGATCGTTGTCGGAGCGGCAGATGCCGCGGTCCCGGAGATGAGCGTTCCGCCGATCAAGGCGAGTGTGCACGTCGCGACGCCTAGAAGTTGCCCCTTGGCCATACTGAGTCCTCACTGCGAATGATGAACCAAGCCGGATCTCAAATTGCTGGTCGTCCCAGCGTGTCGGATCACGGTTTAGTTACTGCTTCACATGAGAATAGGCGACTTAATGTAACAGTGGCAACACGAGTCACTCCCACATCATAAATAACATCTGTGTCATTTTGGTGCGTTCACCCCGGCGTTTCGGGCATTCCCGTCCGGGATTCCGCGGTCGGAGCTCGGATCCGGACGGCGCCCGGCACCCCCAGGCCGTGGCACAAAAGTTGCGGAAGGGTGACGGTCACCCCCAGCCGAGGCGGTGCAGTTTGTCATCGTCGATGCCGAAATGATGCGCGATCTCGTGGACGACGGTGATCTGGACCTCGGCGATCACCTCCTCGCGGGAGGCGCAGGCGGCCAGGGTGTCCTCCTGGAAGATGATGATGCGGTCGGGGAGGGCGCCGGCGGCCCAGCCGTCGTCGCGTTCGGTGAGGGGCACCCCCTCGTACAGTCCCAGCAGCGACGTCCGCGCGTCTTCCCCCGGTTGCGGTTCGTAGCGGTCTTCGATGAAGACCGCCACGTTGTCCATCATGTCGAGGAGCGGCGCGGGGATGTTCTCGAGTGCGTCGGAGACGGCGGATTCGAACTCGTCGGGCGTCATGCTGTAGCTCATGTGTGGACTCTATCCATAGGCCTTCCCGCGGGTGCCGCGCGCGGTTTTGCACAGGCGACACGGTGCCTTATAGTTGATGAGGTCGCTGCGGGACACTTGTGTTCGGCAGCCGTCCGGCCCCCATCGTCTAGCGGCCTAGGACACCGCCCTTTCACGGCGGCGGCACGGGTTCGAATCCCGTTGGGGGTACTGCAGGTCCTGATTTCGCCGGAGCGAAAATCTCTGGTAAAGTTTTGGACTTGTGAAGCGAGGGTAAAACCTTGTGAACTAGGCCCTGTAGCGCAGCTGGTTAGCGCGCCGCCCTGTCACGGCGGAGGTCGCGGGTTCAAGTCCCGTCAGGGTCGCTTTGGTTTTCCGTTGCACGGAAGATCACGGTGATCATCCTAGATGATGCCAGGCTCTGTAGCTCAGTTGGTAGAGCGTTCGACTGAAAATCGAAAGGTCACCGGATCGACGCCGGTCGGAGCCACCAGCTAGAACCCCTCGGTAACCCCGGGGGGTTTTCTGCATCTGCGGTCGCCGTCCCGGGGACGGTAGGGTGGTTCTCAGACCGCGCTCCCAATGAAAGGCCCCCACCATGGACCAGTCTGGGCACACCTCCGCGCAGCCGGCCGCCACGCCGGCGACGGGGTCCACGTCGATCTCCGACACCGCCGTGGCCAAGGTGGCGGCAACCGCCGCCCGATCGGTGCCCGGGGTGCAGTTCCTGGGAGTCGGCTCCAACCGCGCCTTGGGGGCATTGCGCGGGGCCGTCGGGGCCGGCGAGGGGTCCCCGGGGGTTTCCGCCGAAGTGGGGCAGCGGGAAGTCGCCGTCGACATCATCCTCACCGCGGCCTACGGCCTGCCGCTGCAGCAGATCGCCGATAATGTCCGTGCCGCCGTCTACGTGGCGGTCGAGCGGATCACCGGATTATCCGTCATCGAGGTGAACGTGGAGATCGGTGACGTGCACATTCCCGACGCGTCCACCGCGCCGGCGCAGACCGCGTCCGCTCCGGGGCTGCCGGAACCCCCGGTGCGTGCGCCGACCACCCCTCCCGCCGGGGCTGCTGGCGGGTCCACCATCGACCCTGCGGAGCAACCATGAACCCCACACTCCTTGGACTGGCCATCGCCGCCGTGCTGGGCTGGTCGGCACTGTCACACGGCTTCGGCGGCTTCCTGCTCATGGCGGTCTTCCTCGCCGTGGGGGCCTTCATCGGCCGCTTCGTGGACGGCCGCCTCGACCTGCGTTCGGTGCGGGACGCCCTCACGGGCCGGCGTTCATCGTCGTGAGCGCCGAGAACCACGGGCCCGGGCCGCGCACCCTGGCCGGTCATACCCGCGTGAGCACCCAGGCGTTGAGCAGTTCCGCACGGATCATCGCCGCCGAGGTCTTCGAGGTGCAGCCGGGCGAGATCCGGGTAGCGCTCAATGACGAGTACGGGGCGCTGGCGCTGGGCCTGAGCCTGCCCATGCCCATTTCCCCGCTCGTTTACGGGCGGACCGATGCCGTTGATCCACGGGAATCCGTGCTGGCCCGCGCCCGTGATGCCCGCTCGGATGTGCGGGACCGTTTCATTGAGCTGACCGGGTCCCACATCAGCCGCGTTGATGTCCGGGTCACCGGCGTGGTCCTGCGCCGAAGGAGGATGGCATGAACGACGGCGAACGCCGCAAGCTCCAGTCGCATGAGCTGCACAGTGCCCGGTCCACGGCGGCCATCATCGCAGCCGTGCTGGTGACCGCCATCTGCCTCTACTTCATGTTCGAGGCTGCCATGAAGTCGCTCGGACAGGACGTCTGGATCCGCTCGCCCGGCCAATGGGGCCAATGGCTGACCGACCTGCCGGATTCGGCGAATCCCCTGGTCCTGGCGGCCGGGTCGCTGGTCCTGCTGGCCCTGGGCCTCTTCTTCCTGCTCCACGGGATCCTGCCGGGACGCCGCGCCCGGCACGCCATCCCCAACGAGCGGGCCATCGTGATCGTCGACGACGGCGTGCTGGCCTCGACGCTGGCCCGTCGGGCCCGCACGGAGGCCGGGGTGACCCCCGAACAGGTCGTGGTGATCGTCAGCCGCAACCACGTCGACGTGCAGCTGCGGCCGACCTCGGGCATCGGCATCGATGCCGCCGTCGTCCACGCGGCCATCGACGATGAATTGCGGGCCAACCGTATCGAACCGGTGCCCGACGTTCGGGTGCACGTTGCCGAGACGGGGGTGGTCGGGCAATGAACAGGACCCCACGCATCACCAACAGGATCGTGTTGACGCTCCTGGGCCTGGCCCTGTCCGCGATGGGGCTGCATGGCCTGCTGCTGGTGGCGGTCCCCGCGTATGCCGAGGGATGGCGCGGGCTCGCCGATCAGGTGGGCACCGGATTCACCGGGCTGCTCGATGCAACCACGTTGGAGGGCCAGCGGGACTCCTGGCTGTGGATCGTCGTCTCCGTGGTGATGATCGCACTGATCCTGCTGATGATCTGGTGGGTCGCCGTGCAGGGGCAGGGCAAGACGGGAATCTTCGTCCGCGAGTTCCGTGAGGAGGCCACGCGCGGCATCGTCGAACTGTCCGCGGCAGTTCCCGAACAGGCCCTGAAGGCGTCCCTGGCGGGACGGCCCGACCTGGTCACGGTGTCCGTCACGTCCTGGACGTCCCCACAGCACGAGGCAGGATTGCGGATCAAGGTCCAGCCTCGGCTCGGTGCAGCACCGCACCGCATCGCCGAGGACCTGGCCGAACTCGTCGTGGACATGGACGGGATGCTGGGCGCCAGCGGCCCCGTGGTCATCCACTTGGCCACGGGCGCCCGGACCCGCATGTCACGCGCCGAACGCGTGCGCTGACCTAGCCGCGGGGCAGGAGCCAGAGCGCGGCATCCGGGGCGAGCAGGCCCTCGTCGGTGAGCGCATCGGGGCTGCTGGACAGGGCAACGGCCATCTGGGCCGGCACCTCCACCGGGTCGGTGCCCACGTTGGCCAGCACCTGCAGCGCGCCGTTGGTGTAGGACAGCACGCCGTCCTCGGGGGCGTTCTGCGGCGACCATTCGAGCCTGCCGCGTCCGAGTTCCCGGTCCGCGCGCAGGGCCAGCAGCGAGCGGTAGAGCTCGAAGGCCGATCCGACCACGCCCACCTGCTGGTCTGCCGCGTACCTGGAGTAGCTCTCGGGCTGCGGCAGCCACGGCCGGGCACCAGCGGTAGCCGGTGCATCGCCGTCGTCCACTGCACGCGAGAACCCGAGGCCCGGGGTTCCGGCGGTCCACGGCATGGGAATGCGGCAGCCATCGCGGCCGCGCTCGACCCCGTTCGTGCGGAAGAAGCTCGGGTCCTGGCGGAGCTCGTCCGGCAGGGTGGTGTGTTCGGGCAGCGTCAGTTCATCGCCCTGGTAGATGTAGGCCGAGCCGGGCAGGGCCAGCATGACCAGCGCGGCCGCGCGGCCGCGCGCCGCGCCGAGGGCCTCGTCGGGCTGTTCGTCCTGGGCGCCGATCCCCTTGGGGAAGGTGGTCGGGTCTTCGAGCCCGAAGCGGGAGCAGTGCCGGACGGTGTCGTGGTTGGAGAGGACCCAGGTGGGCGGGGCGCCGACGAGTGCCGCCTCCGCGAGGGTCTCGGTGACGTTCTCCACGATGTTCGGTGCGCTCCAGCCCGCCAGCAGGAACCCGAAGTTGAAGGCCTGCTGCATCTCGCCCTCGCGCACATAGCGGAAGATCCGCTCCATGGGCTCGACCCAGGCCTCGGCCACCATCATCCGGTCGCCCTCGTACTCGGCCAGGACCGCGTTCCACTCCTCGTAGATCGCGTGGACGCCCTCCTGGTCGAGGTACGGAGGGGTCTCCTTGACGGCTGCCTCCTCGGTGCCCTGGACCATGCTGACCTTCTCCGACCAGTCGGGCAATCCCTCGGCCTTGACCATGCCGTGGGCGACATCCACACGGAAGCCGTCGACCCCGCGGTCCAGCCAGAAGCGCAGGATGTCGCGCATCTCGGCGTGGACCTCCTCGTTGTCCCAGTTCAGGTCCGGCTGCTTCACGTCGAAGAGGTGCAGGTACCACTGTCCGGGCGTGCCGTCGGCATCGACCGTGCGCGTCCAGGCCGGGCCGCCGAAAAGCGACTGCCAGTTATTCGGCTGCTGGTCCCCGTTCGGGCCCTTGCCGTCGCGGAAGATGTAACGGTCGCGTTCGGGGGAACCCGGAATCGCGGCCAGTGCCTCCTGGAACCACGCATGCTCATCCGAGGTGTGGTTCGGCACGAGGTCTACGATGATCCGGGTGTCCTGGGCATGGGCCCGGGCGAGCATGTCGTCGAAATCGGCGAGGGTCCCGAACAGGGGATCGATCTGCCGGTAGTCGGCGACGTCGTAGCCGGCGTCGGCCTGCGGGGACTTGTAGAACGGCGAGAGCCAGACGGCGTCGACTCCCAGGTTCTTCAGGTAGCCGAGTTTGGAGGCGACTCCGCGCAGGTCGCCCATGCCGTCGGCGTCCGCGTCGGCGAAGGAGCGGGGATATACCTGGTAGATGACCGCGTCCTGCCACCAGGGAATGTGCTGGGCGTGCTGGGGCATGGGGACTCCTCGGGATCGGAGAACGGGCGGGCGAGCCGTCTCGATGAACGTGATGGCCACCAGCCTAGTGCAAGCACTTCCAGCAGCCGCGCGTGCGCATGTCGGTCAGGGAAGGGTTACGGGGCGTTGGAAAACCATGGCCTGGATGCGGTCCTCCAACTGGTCGAACACATGCGTCGATCCCGTGGGAACCAGCATGACGGACCCGCTGTCCCGCTGGGCCAGCCGTTGCTGGCCCCGGCGGCCGGCCGTGAGGTAGGTCAAGGGCTCCAGATCACCGGTGGGGCATCCCCCCTCGAGGCTCCAGAGCATCCACTTCCCGTTCCATGCGTCCTGAAGGACATCGTTGGATCCCTCGGGCACGGAGGAGGAACCGTTCATCTGGGCTTCGACCGCCGACATGGGGATCTCGACGGGCTGGACGTCAAAATTCCACGCCGGTGCAAGGCCCACCCACTTGGCCATCATGGTCGAGAGGTCCAGCAATGGGACAACACGGACATTGACATGCGCAGGCGTTGGCTGGTCGGCGAATTCCGGATTGCCGGCCGCGTGGTACCCGGGCTGCGTCATGACCAGGGCCATTTCCGCGGAGGACCAGCACTGGAACAGCACCTCGTGATTCCCGATGAGTCCGGAGAGCCGGAAGGAAGCTTCGGCTTCCTCCATGACGGCGGCCAGGAGCCGGCCGCCGTCGGTGAGTTCGTTGCCCGTTACCAGCTCGGCCTCGTGCAGCTCATCCAGTTGCGATCGCTGTAGCTTTTGTTGAAGACGGCCGGGGCGATATCCGTCCACCATCTTCATCAGCAGTTCCACGGAGCCTTCATGGACCCATGCGCCCTCGTAGGAAAACGGCTGACGGGCGCCGATCTCGGCGAGGTCCGGCAGAGGGGCTCCCAGTGCCGACTGGGCCACCGGGTCGATGCCGCCGAAGAACGTGAAGTCCTGCTGGGTCATTTCGCGCCTTCCGTCGTGGTGGCCACGGAGCGGGCCATGGTTTCCAGCGTTCGGGAGAACACCGGCCATTGGGCCGTAGTGGTCGTCCCGGTCACCTGCACCGCGAGTCCAGATTCGATGAAAAGCCACTCAGTCGAGCGCAGGGTCGCCCCGGTCTGGGGCGACTCGTGCGTGTAACCGATGGTCCGGCTCATCTGCCGCACGTCCACGTCGTCGACGGGCTGGTAGGGATCGGTCCCGTTGGATGACGGATGCCTGTCCCAGACTCGCACATCGAAGAGATACGGCTTCTGGAGGGATGTGGTGAGGCCATGGACGGCATGGTCGAGGAATTCGTCGATGTTTCCGCCGAACGGGTTCACGGTCACGACCAGATTGGGCGCGAAGGTCCCCTCCGGGCCCCTGATGAAGGCAAAGAGTTCGATTTCATCGCGGATGGATTCCGCTTGCCAGGCCTCTTCAAGGACCAGCGATGCGCGACCTGTACGGCCGGAGGTCTCGGCTTCCATGTTCGTCACTCCTGCCTCGTCTGGGTGGGCTACTCGTCGTCCTGAGCGCAGTAGACGCGGCAGGCTTCGATGTTCTTTTCGAGCCGCCGGCGGCGTTTCCCCTCGGGGAGGCGCCGGACGGCTTCGGTGTCCTCAGGGGTAAACGGCATGATGCTGCGTTCGCCTCCGGCTTTGCGCCACGTGCGGTACCACGCGGGGCCGAGGCCCTTCGGCCACCAGAAAATCCCCACAATGGCACCGATCCAGGGGATCCAGAAGGGCCCATTCCACATGAACTTCCGGGCTGCCTCCCAACCGAACGCCTCAAAGACCAGGGACGGCATGGCCACGACCAGGGCCAGGCCCATGCAGAGAAGCATGAAGGGCCACGTATTGGTGAGTGAGGCTTGCCAGGGCAAATAGGGAGGGGCATTGACCCAAGAACGCCAACTGCCGCGCAGAGCGCGGTAAGCGGGATAGATCAGGCACCACGCGAGGACGCCGATGAGGGGGATGCCGATGACGATGGCGTCGTTGTAGAGCCAGGCGCTGCCCGCGGCCGCCATCATGCGGGAGAGTCCGGTGTCGGCAGGATGTATGGAATTACCATGGCGTCAGCTTATCGAAGACCTTCTTGCCCACTTTTTTGGCTGCTTCGCCCGGGTTCTCGACGGCGTCCTTCACGGCGTCGACGGCGCCCCCGACCTTTTGCTTCACATTGTCGACTGCCTGACCGACGTTTTCCTTGGCGTCGCCGATCGCTCCACTGAAGCCGTCTTCCCGCCAGTCGTTAATGAAGCCGCCGACGGCGCCCCCGACCTTCCCTCCGATCCATTCGCCGGCGATGCCGCCGGCAAACCCGCCAATCGCGGCGCCGACGCCGGGAATGGGGATGATCGCCTGGCCTATTGCGGCACCGGCAGTGCGGCCGGCCACACCGCCGACGACCTTGCCAGTCGTTTCAGCGGTACCGACGATCGCCGCATCCTTGACGGCCTCTGCACTGTGCTGTCCCGGGGTCCATTCGGGGTGCTCTCGCAGGCTTTCGTTATATCCCTTGGAGAACTCGTCCTTGTAGGTCATGCCCGCATCGAGGGCGCCGAGGGCGGGCCCGCCGAACTTCATCACCTTTGACTTCTCGAGCTTCGAGACGAACTTGTCCGCCTTGTGCAGTCCGTTCAGTGCGGAGTTTCCCACCTTGGACAAGGTCTTCGTCGCCGCGCCGGGTAGGCCCTTTTTGGTCCACTTTGGAAGTTCGAACTTGGGCAGCCCGATCATGAAGGCGGCCCGGCCCCCCACGTTGTCGACACCGCTGATGAGACTGAACTTCCGGGGATCGTTGTTGTCGAAGACCTTGTCGGAGTATTTTCCGAGCACCGGGTTGTTCGCGAAGGGCTTTGAGGTGTTGGTCAACTTCCCCTTGGGCGCTTCACCGAGAAGCGGGTCGGCCACGATGTCGGGGATTTTCCCGCGCAGGAAGGCGGCGGGAGTGGAGGAATCCTTGGCGCTGCCCTTGAACGTCCAGCGTTCGCCACGCTTGCTGAAACGTCCGGCGGTGTCCAGGTAGTTGCGGCTATTCGTCCAGGTCTTCTTCGTCTGTGCCAGGAATTGCTGTGTCGTGGAACCTTCCCAGTTGGGGTTCAGGGCCTGGTTGGCACTCTCGATGGACGCAACACACGCATCGACATAACCGCGGTATTCCGAGGTGGCTTCCGACAAGCGCAGGACGATGTCACTACGGCCTGCGTCGGTGAGGTATGTGATGGATTCGTCGACTTCGGCTTCCACCATGGGCTTCACCGGGAGCTTGTTGAACGCCGCAACCTCGGCTCTCAGGCCGGTCCACGTGGTCTTGAACCCCCTGACGCTCTCGGCGAAGGTGCCCAGGGCGCCGGCCATTTCGGTGACTCCGGTTTGCAGCATGTCCGCGTAGGGGACGACGTTGTTCTCCAGCCCGGAGAAGACCATGTCGCTGTCGGGAAAGGCCATCTGTCCCGTCAGTGGGTTCCACTGTCCGACGGTGTTGTCATAGGCGGTGGTAACGGCTGGGGCGTTCTTGCCGAATGCCTCCGCGTCGGTAGTGAGCGCATCGGGATCCGGCAACTTGGAGGGAACCTGGAGGGGAGTTCGATGTCGTATTCGGCACTCACCAGGTGTACCTCCCGCCAGTGGTTCGACCGGGATGCTCGGGATCGACAGGTGCTTGCAAGATGGCGGGCGCCTCGGCCGTGTGCGTGGAAGCGGTGTAGTCGGGCACGTCGTCCGACCTCTTCACCTGGGTTGCCATGGCTGCCTCGGTCGCTCCGTCGGCCTTCTTTCCCATGTCCAGATCCGCGGTGTCGTAGATGTTGATGACGTTGTCGGTGTTGTCGAAGAGACGGCGTCCGGCGAGGACCATCGTGACGGCCATGGGGCGCAGGAAGTCGTCGTAGGCATTGTCCAGCGCGGTGTTGATGTCGGATTCCAACGCGGTGCTGGCCATTGCCTCCCCGGTGCTCTTCAGCGTGTTTTCAATGCCGTCGAGATCGTCGAGTTGCCCGCGAGCGTTCTTCACCGTCTGACGCGCCGGTTTGACGTCGATCTTGTAGCTGGTCATCATCTACCTTCTTGATAAAAGAGCGTAGGGATGACGCTTGGTGGTGCGATGGGGGAGAGCTCCCCATGTCAGGGGGCCGCAGTGCCGGCGGGGTGGATTCTAGTTGGCGCGGGCCAGCTGGCGGACCTTGAGCCAGCGGGTGGAAAGCCGCCGGTAGGCAGCCGCCGCGCCGAGCATGTCCTGCTCGGCCAGGGACTCGATGCCGAGCTTGAGGTCCTGGGAGGATTCGTCGGGCCAGACGCGTTCGGCCACGGGGCCGTAGTCCAACTCGACGATCGAATCCTCGTGGAACAGTCCCAGCCACTCGCCCAGCGAGGTGAGTTCGTCCAGGATGTCCAGTTCGGGGGCGTGGATGGCCAGCGATGCCGCCGCGAACCGGGCCCGCTCCAGGACCTGGACCGCGGGTGCGCTCAGGCGCACCGTGAGCAGCCTGGTTCCGTCCTCCTCGATCTCGCAGTGGTCCTCTTCGGTGAGCAGGACGAACCAGCCCATGGGGATGCCCCAGGTGGCGCTGCGCGTGTGCAGTGACGCCACGGCTTCGGCGAAGGCATCATGGCCGATCCGTTCGGCATTGGCGCCACGGGCGGCGTCGGGAACGAGGAGCTCCAGCAGTGCCGGGCGCATGGTGGAGTCGAGCTGCTCGGCGGCCAGGGTCGAACGCGCGGGCAGCTGGTCCGGGCAGTAATAGGGCGCGGTCAACCCATCGGCGCCCGGATAATGAAGTTCCCGGTAGCGCTCGGCTTGTTCGTGCGGGAACGGGTCGGGGATGCCGCGCGTCAGACGATGCAGTGCCTCCTCGGCCGAACGCTCCTCGAAGTCGGCCCTCCCCACCCCGCGTTGTGCCGAGATGGCCAGTTGGGCATCGTCGTCGTACGCGCGGAGCGGCTCGAAGACGCGCAGGTACGACGTCGGCGGTAGCCGGCGGCGCGCGCTCGTCCCCCGGGAGGTCATCTAGCGCAGCTCCACGACCACTGGCGCGTGGTCGGATGCGCCCTTGCCCTTGCGTTCCTCGCGGTCGATCCACGCGGTCTCGACACGTTCGGCCAGGGCGGGGGAGGCCAAGGTGAAGTCGATGCGCATGCCCTCCTTCTTCGGGAAGCGCAGCTGCGTGTAGTCCCAGTACGTGTAGACGCCCGGGCCCGGGGTGTGGGGGCGGACGACGTCGGCGAAGCCGGCTTCGACGAAGGCGTTGAAGGCGGCCCGTTCGGGTGCGGAGACGTGGGTCATTTCGTTCTCGACGAAGAAGTCGATGTCCCAGACATCCTCGTCGAGGGGGGCGATGTTCCAGTCGCCCATCAGGGCGATTTGCGCGGTGGGCTCATCGGCGAGCCAGCCGGTGGCGTTCTCCTGGAGCTGGCGGAGCCACTCGAGCTTGTAGGGCATGTGCTCGTCCTGCAGTCCCCGGCCGTTCGGGACATAGAGGCTCCAGATGCGCACTCCACCGCAGGTGGCGCCGATGGCGCGTGCCTCCTGGGCGGGGTCCTTGCCGCCCTTGCCGAAGGCGGGCTGCGCGGCAAAGGTGCGTTCGACGGCCTCGAGTCCGACGCGGGAGGCGATGGCCACCCCGTTCCATTGGCTGAATCCGAAGTGGGCGACTTCGTAGTCGTTGTTCTCGAACAATTCCCAGGGGAAGTTCTCGTCCTTGCACTTGGTCTCCTGGATGGCCAGGACGTCGACGTCGGTGCGGCGCAGCCAGTCTTCCACGCGGTCGGCGCGGGCGCGGAGGGAGTTCACGTTCCAGGTTGCAATCTTCACGTCCCCAACCTATCAACCCGCGGGCGACCGGGGGCGAGCCCTTGACGGGTGCCCGACCAGGTGCTGTAGTTAGTTACATGAGTAATGAACCAATGAGCGTTGGTGGTCTCAATGGATGAATCGAAGCCGATCTTCATCCAGGTGGCCGAGCAGATCGAGGGCCGCATCCTCGACGGCACCTATCCAGAGGAGACACAGGTCCCCTCGACGAATGAATTCGCGGCGTACATGCGCATCAACCCGGCAACCGCCGGAAAGGGGCTGAACCGGCTGGTCGACACCGGAGTCCTCTACAAGAGAAGGGGAATCGGCATGTTTGTAGCCACCGGAGCACGCGCCACTCTCACGGCGACGCGGCGGGAGGCCTTTGGAGACCAATACGTGATCCCGTTGCTGCACGAGGCGGCCCGCCTCGGCATCGACCCCGAAGAACTCATCGCGATGATCGGCCAGCGGGCCGCCGTCGCCGGACAAGCTTGAGGCAGGACATGATGAACCTGGCAATCGAAACCCGGTCGCTGACCAAGAAATACGGCAACACGACGGTGCTGGACAACCTCACCCTCGGTATCGAGAAGAACACGATTTGCGGGCTCCTGGGCCGCAACGGAGCCGGCAAGACGACGCTGATGTCGATCCTGGCGGGGCAGGAACTGAAGACTTCCGGCCAAGCCCGCGTCCTCGGGGCAGAACCGTTCGAGAACGCGCAGGTGCTGGCCGGCCTCAGCTTCGCCCGGGAAAACCAGAAGTACCCGGAGGAGTTCAAGGTATCGCACGTGGTGCGGGCCGCCGCCTGGTTCTATGCCGGCTGGGATGCCGACCTCGCGCGACGGCTGGTCGGCGAGTTCCGGTTGCCGTTGAAGACCCCGATCAAGAAACTCTCGCGGGGACAGCTCTCCGCGGTGGCCATCGTGGTCGGGCTGGCTTCGCGGGCGCCGGTGACGTTCTTCGACGAGCCCTATCTGGGTTTGGATGCCACGGCCCGCGGCATTTTCTACGACCTGCTGCTCGAGGACTACATGGAGCATCCACGCACCATCCTCATGTCCACACACCTGATTGATGAGGCAGCCAACCTCCTGGAACACGTCGTCGTGCTCCAGGACGGGCGGAAGGTGCTGGACTCGTCCGTTGAGGAAGCCACACGTTCGGCATTCACCCTTTCCGGCACCGCCACGGCCGTCGACACCGCCGTGGGCGGTCGGCAAATCCTGCGCAGCCAGGCCCTGGGCGGGCTACGCTCGGTCACCATCGCCGGGAACCCGGACGAGCGACTGCGCACTGAGGCGAAGGCCGCCGGTCTGGAGGTCGGACCGGTGACGCTCCAAGAACTCGTCGCGGCCTTCGGGCTGCTCGAGAGCGGGGAGTCATCCCTGGCCGCCGCCAGCTCCCCTCCGCAGACCCAACACGAGGCCGAGGAGGCCATCCGATGACGACGAACCAACTTTCACCGGCCCTGCCCGAGGACCGGAACGCACACCGGCCAGCTGGCCCCCTGATGAAGATCGTCCGCCTGCACTTCGCCGATCCCATGCGGTTGATCGGGGTTCCGATGTCGATCTTCGCCACGACCACCGCGATCTGCGTGGTGATCATGCTCCTGCTGCGGGCCTTCGTCCCGATGGACCCGGCCGAGCTCAGCGAGGGATTCCGCTACAACCAGGCGCCCCTGTGGTGTTTCGGCGGCTATTTCGTCAGCGTCGGCGCCATGGCCTATGCACGGACCATGCCGTTTGCGATGGGAATGGGCGCCACTCGCCGCCAGTACTGGGCCGGAACGGCCATCGCGCTGCTGCTCGAGTCCGTCTACATCGGGGTCGCCATGACGGTTTTCCTGGCCATAGAGAAGGCCACGGGGCATTGGTTCACCGGCACGCACATGTTCGACGTCTACGTCATGGGCAACGGCAGCTACCTTGACATCTTCCTGATGGGCTTCGGCATCAGTATGTTGACCCTCTTCGTCGGGACAATGTTCGCTTCCGTTTTTGTTCGCTGGAACCAGAAGGGCGTCCTGCTGGTGGTGTTCGGAATCATCGCCGTATTTCTGTTGCTGGCCTGGATGCTCCTGACTCTGGGGGTCGATGTGGTGTCGTTCTTCAGCACAGATATCGTCGCCAGGGTTGCCGTGGTCTTGATCGTACTCGGCATGCTCAGCGCCGCAGGGAGCTGGCTGGTGTTGCGGCGGGCGCCCGTGGGGCGGTAGATGCGGCGACGCGCATTCGACCGAGTGCCCGTTCGTGAGCTGGACCGTCGTGGGGAAGCCCTCGGACGAGAAATCCGGGTTGCCGACGTGCCGATGAAGAGGTTCCTGTACTGCTCCGCGCAGCGCAGGAACCTCTTTTCGTCCGGCATGTGGGGTTCACGGGGTGTCCCCCCGGTGGTTTGTGAACCGCCGTCGAAAACATGACGGGTTCCTTCGGGGCCAGCATCCGTCTTCGCGAAGGCGTGAAGGGCAGGGGCGGGCGCCACCGGGCGTCCGACGGTCCGACGCCTGCTGGGATCCGTGAGGAGATGCGCTCCTCTGGGCATCGCACCCGGGTGACTGCTGCCGCCTGGTACTGACGCCAGGAACCCGTGCGCCTCGCGAAACACGGATGCCCTACTGGGTCCCGTGCCCGATGAAATGCACGCTCAGGTGGGGAATTGCCGGCGGACCTTGCCGCCCAAGCGGGTTCCACCGGCGGACCACTATCCCGCTCTGGCCAGCAGGTATATGGTGACGGAGAGGTCGCCGAACGCTGATCTGTGCCAGCCGGAGGAAGCCCTGTTACTGTTGTCCTATCCACGGACCTCCCGGCCTATTCTCTGGCCGGTTGCAGATAACGGGTGGACTCTACAGTTGGCACGTGAACCGAGGAGTTCCATATGCATTTATCGCCCCGTGAGCACGAAAAGCTCATGCTCGTCGTTGCGGCAGATCTGGCACGGAGGCGGCAGCAACGGGGGCTGAAGCTCAACCATCCCGAGGCGATCGCCATCATCAGCTACGAACTCATCGAGGGCGCGCGGGATGGCCGGTCCGTCGCCGATCTCATGAGCTATGGGACAACGCTGCTGACCCGCGAAGACGTCATGGACGGCATTCCGGAAATGATCGATGACGTCCAGGTCGAGGCCACGTTCCCCGACGGCACCAAACTGGTCACCGTCCACAACCCCATTCGCTGATCGAGCCGAGGGAGCCGAAATGATACC
Organism: Micrococcaceae bacterium RIT 802; assembly: GCA_016892645.1. Classification (GTDB taxonomy): domain Bacteria; phylum Actinomycetota; class Actinomycetes; order Actinomycetales; family Micrococcaceae; genus Arthrobacter_H. The sequence goes on along the minus strand of JAFEMX010000016.1, from coordinate 28,342 downwards.
CGGAGAATACGTGCTCAGGGACGAGCCCATCGTCTGCAATGAAGGTGGCGAAACCCGCGTCCTGAACGTCACCAATCTCGGGGACCGGCCCATCCAGGTCGGATCCCACTACCACTTTGCCGAGGTCAACCACTCCCTGGATCTGGACCGCGTCGCGGCCCGCGGATTCAGGCTGGATATCCCCGCGGGCACCGCGGTCCGGTTTGAGCCGGGAGACGCCCGCAGCGTCCACCTAGTGGAACTGGCCGGGAACCGTGAGGTCTACGGGCTGCAGAACCTGGTGAATGGATCGATTGGCGGCAGCGTCCCGGCCAAGGACACCGCTGCCATCGGTGGTACCGCGGGCATCCGGCCCTTGGGCACTCCCGATGTGGCGGAGGGCTACGACATCGAGGTGGAAAACGTCGGCCACGACAATGTTGGATTCCACACGACCTTTGGGTGGGACCCCGTGGACGAAAATCGCGGGTTGGAGAACGCGCGTGAGGCATTGGCCGATGCCACCCGTGCCGTCACGGAAAGCGGTTCGTCGCCCGGAGTCGGCGCCGAGGGCAAGGCCGCCCCTGAGGAGGACGACGCATGAGCTTCGAAATGACCCGCAAGCAATACGCGGAGATGTACGGCCCAACCACCGGCGATGCGATCCGGCTTGGCGACACCGAATTGCTGCTCGAGATCGAGAAGGACTACACCCGGTACGGCGAGGAAGCGGTCTTCGGAGGGGGAAAGGTCATCCGGGACGGCATGGGCCAAAACGGCCAGCGGACCCGCGACCAGGACATCCCGGACACTGTCATCACCAACGTCGTGGTGTTGGACTACACGGGCATCTACAAGGCGGACGTCGCGTTGCGTGACGGCCACATCTTCAAGATCGGAAAGGCGGGAAACCCCGACGTCAGCGATGGGGTGGACATCGTGATCGGCGCATCCACCGACGTCATCGCCGGAGAGCACCGGATCCTCACGGCCGGCGGGATCGACACCCATGTCCACTTCGTCAGCCCCGACCAGGTTCCGGTTGCGCTTGCGTCCGGGGTGACCACGCTCATTGGTGGCGGCGCCGGGCCATCAGACGCCTCCAAGGCCACCACCGTGACACCGGGTGCCTGGCACATCGCGCGGATCCTCCAGTCCGTGGAGGACCTTCCCGTCAACATCGGCCTGCTGGGCAAGGGGCATGCCAGCTCCCGCGGCCCGCTGGCGGAGCAGATCCGGGCGGGCGCGATCGGGTTGAAGATCCATGAGGACTGGGGCGCAACCACCTCGTCCATCGACATGTCGTTGCGCGTTGCCGACGAGTTCGACATCCAGATCGCCATCCACGCCGACACCCTGAACGAATGCGGCTTCGTGGAGGATACGATCCGGGCCATCGATGGCCGGGTGATCCACACATTCCACACCGAGGGCGCCGGCGGCGGACACGCCCCGGATATCATCCGCATGGCCGGAATGCCCAACGTGCTGCCCGCGTCCACCAATCCAACCCTTCCCTACACGAACAACACGGTGGACGAGCACCTCGACATGGTCATGGTTGCCCACCACCTCAACCCCGACATCCCCGAGGATGTGGCGTTTGCCGACTCGCGGATCCGCAAGGAGACCATCGCGGCAGAGGACGTACTCCACGATATGGGTGTCTTCTCCATCACCAGCTCCGACTCCCAGGCCATGGGGCGCGTCGGCGAGGTGGTCCTGCGCACCTGGCAGGTCGCCGATGCGATGAAGAGACAGCGCGGACGCATGGCGGAGGATCCGGCAGTGGGCGACAACTTCAGGCTCAAGCGCTACGTCGCCAAGTACACCATCAACCCCGCCCTGGCGCAGGGGATCGCGGACAGCGTCGGAAGCGTCGAGGTGGGGAAGTTCGCCGACCTCGTGTTGTGGGATCCAAAGTTCTTCGGCGCCAAACCGGAGATGGTCATCAAGGGCGGGCAGATCGTCATGTCCGTGATGGGGGATTCGAACGGCTCGATCCCCACCCCGCAGCCGCGGACCTACCGCCACAACTTCGGGGCCCTCGGCAAGGCGGTCCACGCCTCGTCCATCACCTTCCTGTCCCAGGCTGCCATCGATGAGGGCATCCCGGAACGGTTGAAATTGCGCCGCGTGATCCGACCGGCGCACGGCATCCGCACGTTGACCAAGGCAGACCTCAAATTCAACGGGGAGACCCCGGACATCGCCGTGGATCCGGAAACCTACACGGTGACCGTCGACGGCGAAGTCGCCACCTGTGAACCCTCCGAGGTCCTGCCGCTGGCCCAACGGTACTTCCTCTTCTAGCAGTGGTTCCGACCCGGTCGGTTCGGCCCTGCCGACGTGCCGTCGGTGGTGGACCCTTCCTGAGCGCGGCCAGATTCCGCAGAAAGCACAAAGATGATCCTTGAATCCGTGATTGCCAACAAATACGACCTCGACGCAGCCGCGTTGGAGGGCCTGCATGAGGAGAAGATCGTGTTGCCCGGCGCCGAGTTGGTCAAGCGCATCCAGCGGGTGACCACCGACCATGGCCGTGATGTCGGCATCCGCCTGTCCACCGCGCGTGACCTGCGGGACGGGGACGTGCTCTACCGCGACGATGAGAACTACATTGTCATCTCGGTCCTGCCCACCGACGTCCTGGTCATCGCCCCGCGCAGCATCCGCGAGATGGGGACGGTGGCCCACAACCTCGGGAACCGCCATATGCAGGCACAGTTCTTCACTGCCGAGAGCGACTACCGGGCGGAGGTCATGGTTGTCCAATACGACCACACGATCGAGGACTACCTGCGGCATGTCGACGTGCCCTATTCCCGCCAGGATCGTGTGATGCCGGTGCCTTTCCGGCATGCCGAGCACACACACTAGGCGGCCCCCCGGTGACGTCATCCGCCAGCTACCTGCTGCCCTTGCTGCAGCTGTCCGACTCGGCCCTGCCGACCGGGGCCTTCAGCCATTCGTTCGGGCTCGAAAGCTACCTCGAACGGGCGCTGGTGCACGATGAGGCGACTTTCGGGGTCTGGGTGGGCCAGTTCCTCCACCAACAACTGACGTACAGCGACGGGATGGCGGTCCGGCTCGCCGCGACGGCTGGCGACCGTCGGCAAGTCCGCGACCTCGACCTCCGCATGGCCGCCCAGGCCTTGCCACGGCAGATCCGGGCCGCCGGAGCCACCATGGGGGCCCGGATGCTGCAGATCGCAGGCCTCGTCGTCCCCTGCCAGTCCCTGGAGGAATACCGCCAGGACGTGTCCGACGGCGAATGCCTCGGGCATCCGGCCATCGCCTTCGGCCTGGCCGGGCGCCAGCTCGGGGTCCCCCTACCGGAGATGCTGGGCACGTACCTGTTCTCCACGGTCACGTCCCTGACGCAGAATGCCATCCGCGCCATCCCGATAGGACAGAACGCCGGCCAGCGGGTGTTGCGTGCCAGCCATCCGGAGATCGCGTCCGCCGTGGAACGGATCATCCGGCTCGACCCCGAGGACCTGGGTATCACCGCCCCGGCACTCGAGATAGCCCAGATGCGCCACGAATACCAGCGCGCCAGGATGTTCATGTCCTGACGCGGCCCACGAGCCACCAGAACCAACACGCCAGAAGCAGAAGGAGCACACGATGGAACCCATCAAGATCGGCATCGGCGGACCCGTCGGGGCCGGCAAGACCCAGCTGGTCGAGCGCATCACGCGCCACCTCAGCACGGAGATCTCCATGGCCGCCATCACGAATGACATCTACACCATCGAGGACGCGAAGATCCTGGCCGCCAACGGCATCCTGCCACTGGACCGGATCGTCGGCATCGAGACCGGCGGCTGCCCACACACCGCCATCCGCGAGGACACCTCGATGAACTCGGCAGCGGTCCAGGACCTGGTCAAGCGGCATCCCGATCTGCAGGTCGTGTTCATCGAATCCGGCGGAGACAACCTGTCGGCGACCTTCAGCCCGGAGCTGGTCGACTTCTCCATCTACATCATCGACGTCGCCCAAGGCGAGAAGATCCCGCGCAAGGCCGGACAAGGCATGATCAAATCGGATCTGTTCATCATCAACAAGACGGACCTGGCCCCCTACGTCGGGGCGGACCTGTCCGTCATGGAAGCCGATTCCCGCGAATTCCGCGGCGATCGGCCCTTCTGCCTGACCAACCTCAAGACCGACGAGGGCCTCGACTACGTCCTGGACTGGATCAAGCGGGACGTGCTCATGCTCGACCTGCAACAGTGAACGCCGTCAACGCGCCCCCCGCACCACCCGTCAGGGACGTCAGGCCGGTGGGCGAGCTACGGATGGGCATCGGGCTGCGGGCCGGTCGGTCCATGGCCACCCGGCAGTACCACCAGGGCGCCTTGCGGGTCATCCGGCCGCACTACCTGGACGATTCCGGACAGGTCACCTACGTGATCGTCAATCCCGGAGGCGGCTATCTCGGCGGCGACCGCTATGTCATCGACATCGACGTCGACGAGGGCGCCAGCCTCCTGCTCACCACCCAATCGGCCACCAAGGTCTACCGCACCCCGAACGGGCACGCACAACAGGACACCAACATCCGGCTCGGGGCGGGCGCCGTCCTGGAATACCTGCCCGATCAGTTGATCGCCTACCGGGAATCGACCTACCGGCAGCGCAACACCGTCCACATGCACTCCGACGCGACCTTGGTCATGGCCGAGGTGGTGACCCCCGGCTGGTCCCCCGACGGCGCCCGCTTCCGTTTCGACGAGATCAGGCTGCGGACCGACGTCTACATCGATGGACGCCTCGAAGTACTGGACCACGTGCTGATCCGGCCGGGAGCCACCGAGGTCGAAGACATGACGTTCCTGGGCGCCGAGACCCATGTCGCCTCCCTTCTGGTCGTGGACCGGAGGGTCAACCAGGAACTCGTGCGACGCCTGCACGGACTGCTCAAGCCACTGGACCCGAGGGGCCTGATGGGCATCAGCCTGCTCAAGTGCCCGGGCTTCGCCCTGCGGGCCCAAGGGGGATCCACGGAGGAACTGAACCGCATCATCAGCACGGTGGTCGGCGCGCTGCGCCAAGGCTGGAACGGACAAGGGCCCATCGACCTGCGCAAGGGAGAACCCGGCGCCCACCGCAGGCCGGCGGAAGACAAAGGAGGCAAGGGACCGTGAGCACAGGACCGGCCGCGCTGGTGCGCATGCACTACCTCGAGCGTGAAAGACTCCCGCCCGGACGCCGGATCGCCGCGACTTTCGGCGCCGTCGCGATCCTGCACCTTGCCGCGGCGGGACTGCTTGCCTACTCGTTGATGGCCGACGTCCATCCGCTGGCACTGGGCCTGCTGGCCACCGCCTACCTGGCCGGCATCAAGCACAGCTACGACTGGGACCACATTGCCGCCATCGACAACTCGAGCCGGAAATTCGCCGGCCAGGGACGCTCGCCGGTCAGCGTCGGATTCGCATTCAGCATGGGCCACTCCAGCGTCGTGCTGCTCGCCGGTGCCCTGGTGGTCGCCGGCGTCGGCCTGATGTCCACCGCGATGGACGAAGGCACCCCGCTGAACACCATCCTGGGACTGGTCGGCGCGGGGGTTTCGGCCCTCTTCCTGATGGTCATCGGCCTCTACAACGCCTCTGCCTTCCGCCGCACCGTCCAGATATACGGGCGGGCCCGCCAGGGGGAGGAACTGACCGAAGCGCACCTGCGCCCCCAGGGCCTGATGGCCCGCCTGTTGGATCGGCCCCTGTCGCGCATGAAGCGGCCCCGCGACATCTTCGTCCTGGGGTTCCTCTTTGGCCTCGGATTCGACACGGCCACCACCGTGGCCTTCCTGCTGCTGACCGCGTCGGCCGCCTTGGCCGGGATCTCGCCGCTGGCGCTGATGGCACTGCCGCTGGGGTTTGCCGCGGGCATGACGCTGTGCGATACCGCCAACGGGCTGTTCATGATGCGCATGTACCACTCGGCCGTCTCCGATGCGCGCCGTCGCATCGGGTTCAACATGGTGGTCACCGGGTTGTCCGCGGTGTCCGCTGTCTTCGTGTCGGTCCTGACCCTGGGCGGGATCCTCCACGGCCCCCTGGGGTTCGACGATCCGGTCACCGGATGGCTGGCCGGCATCGACCTCGGCCAGGCGGGGTTGCTCCTCGTCGGCCTGTTCCTCCTGATCTGGGCGGTCGCGACACTGGTGCACCGCCGCCGGACCTCCCTAGAAATTCCTAGGGTGTCCGAGTAGCTTGGAGTTCGGGTGGCCTGGACCACGGCCGGAGTGCCGGGTACGGGTCAACGAACTGCCACCCGGAAGGACATTCCATGAACGACGCCCCCACCGAACCCGAAGTCCAGTTCGAGGTCCGCGGAACGCTGGGCATCATCACGCTGAACCGTCCCCGCGCCGTCAACGCCCTCACCCATGGCATGGTCGAGGCCATGTATGCCCAACTCAGGCAGTGGCAGGACGACGACGCCGTGGCGAGCGTCCTGTTGACAGGTGCCGGTGAGCGCGGGCTATGCGCGGGCGGCGACATCGTCGCGATCTACCGGGACATCCCCGCCGGAGGATCGGGCACGGCGGCCTTCTGGCGGACCGAGTACCGGCTCAACGCCCTCATCGCCAGCTATCCGAAACCGTACGTGGCCTTCATGGACGGCCTGGTCCTCGGCGGCGGGGTGGGCGTCGCGGCCCACGGCAGCCATCGCATCGTCACCGAGCGCACCCGCACCGGGATGCCCGAGACGACCATCGGCTTCGTGCCGGACGTGGGCGGGCTCTACCTGCTGTCCCGGGCGCCCGGGGAGTCCGGCACCTATGCCGCACTGACCAGCGCGCACCTTGATGCCGCCGACGCCCTCCACCTCGGCCTGGCCGACACCTATGTGGACTCCGCGTCCCTGGCCGGCCTGGCAACGGCCCTGGAAACGGCGGCCACCCCCGCGGACGTCGAGTCCGCCATCGGCCAGGCGGCCCTCCCGGCCCCCGTCTCGGCGCTCGCCGACCAATGCGGGGCCATGGGCAAGGACTACGCCGGGGAATCCATCGAACGGATCCTCGGCCGGTTGCGCACGCGTGGCGGGACGGGCGCGGAGGCCGCGGAAACGATCGCCGCCAAATCACCCACGGCGGTGAAGACGACACTGGCCGCGCTGCGGCGGGCCGCGGACCTGGACAGCCTGGAGGACGCGCTCGACCAGGACTACCGGGTCGGCGTGCGCATGCTCGCATCCCATGACTTCCTCGAGGGCATCCGCGCCCAGGTCATCGACAAGGACCGCCGACCCCGCTGGAGCCCGGCGACGCTGGACCAGATCAGCCCTGACATGATCCGCGACTACTTCGAGGCGCTCGAACCCCATGAACACGGCGGTGAACTCGGCCTCGCCGACGACGTGAAGGAGCGTGCCTGATGGAAGCCGGAACCATAGCCTTCCTCGGTTTGGGCCACATGGGGCTGCCCATGGCGGGAAACCTCGTCGCCGCGGGCCACGCCGTCCGTGCCTTTGACGTCGTGCAAGTGGCCGTCGACGCAGCTGCATCCGCCGGCATACCCACCGCGGCGTCGGCGCTCGACGCCGTGGAGGGCGCGGATGTGGTGCTGACCATGTTCCCCGGCGGGCAGCAGCTGCTGGACGCCTACCGCGGTGTCGACGGGCCCGGCCTGCTCGAAGCAGCGGGACGGGACACGCTGTTCCTGGATTGCTCCACCATCAACGTCGACGAGGCCCGCGAGGCCGCCCGCATGGCGCTGGAGGCGGGACATCGCAGCGTCGATGCACCGGTTTCCGGCGGCGTCGTCGGGGCCGAGGCCGGAACCCTGACGTTCATGATCGGCGCCCTGGCCGAGGACCTCGAAACGGTCCGCCCGCTCTTGGAGGTCATGGGCGGCAAGCTCGTGCACTGCGGGGACCACGGTGCCGGCCAGGCGGCGAAGGTCTGCAACAACATGATCCTGGGCGTGAGCATGATCGCGGCATCGGAGGCCTTCGTGCTCGGCGAGAAGCTCGGCCTGACCCACCAGGCGCTCTACGACGTGGTGTCCACGGCCTCCGGCCAATGCTGGGCGGTGACCACCAACTGCCCGGTCCCGGGGCCGGTGCCCACCAGCCCGGCGAACCGGGACTACCAGCCGGGTTTCGCCGGCGCGCTGATGGCCAAGGACCTGGGGCTGGCGATGAACGCGATCGAGAGCACCGGCGTGGCCGCAGAACTGGGGCCCCTGGCCGCTCGGATCTACGAGCGCTTCCGCGACGAGGGCGGGGCCGGCCGGGACTTCTCCGGCATCATCACCGACATCCGGGACCGTTCCGAGGGCGCCGACTGAGCGCAGCCCCGGCCGGGGCAGGTCAGTCGGATGGTTCTGCCGCGAAGTCCCCGGCCTGTTGGCGGAAGCGGCCGAGGATCCCGATCAGCGCCGTGACGTCCTCCGCAGGGAACCCGGAAGCCGAGAACACGGCGGAATTCAGTTCCGTCGTCGTCCTCTCGGCGACCGCGCGGCCCCGGTCGGTGAGCGAGACGAGGGTTGTCCGGCCGTCGGTCGGGTGCCGGCTGCGCTGGACGTAGCCCGCCCGTTCGAGCCGGTCCACGGCATTCGTCACGGATGTGGGGTGGACCTGCAGCAGCGCGCTGACCTTGACCATCGGCAACGAGCCGGTCCGCGAGAAACCGAGCAGGGCCAGCAGCTCATAGCGCGCGAACGTCAGGCCGAACGGCTTGACGACCGCCTCGCAGCGCTGCAGCAGGATCTGCTGGGCGCGCATGACCGCCGTGATCGCCGCCATCGGCGCCGCCTCCGCCGTCCAGCCCTGGTCTTCCCAGTTGCGCTGGGCCGCCGCAATCGGATCGAAGGGCAGCGCCGTGCTCATCCCCGGCCCTTGAGGTTCGGGAAGTCCGTGTCCGCGTACTCCACGCCCGCGCCGGCGGTCCGGGCGCCGCCGTGGCGGGCCTCCTCGTTCCGGCGCAGCTCGACGCGGCGGATCTTGCCCGATATCGTCTTGGGCAGTTCGGCGAATTCGAGGCGGCGGATGCGCTTGAACGCCGGCAGGTGCTCGCGGCAATACCCGAGGATGTCCTCCGCGGTCGTCGCGTCCGGGGCGTGGCCGGCCGCGAGGACGACGTAGGCCTTGGGCACGTTGAGCTTCAGGGCATCGGGGGAGGGCACGACGGCGGCCTCCGCCACGGCGGGATGCTCGATGAGCACCGATTCGAGCTCGAAGGGGCTCAGCCGGTAGTCGCTGGACTTGAACACGTCGTCGTCCCGGCCGACGTAGGTGATGATGCCGCGTTCGTCCCGCTCGGCGACATCACCGGTGTGGTAGTAGCCGCCGCGGAAGGCGGATGCCGTTTTCTCCGGGTCGCCGTAGTACGACTTCATCAGGCCCAGGGGGCGCGGATCCAGCCGCAGGCAGATCTCGCCGAGATCGGCCTCCTGGCCGGTGGCGGGATCAAGCAGGACGACGTCGTACCCGGGCAGGGGGGTGCCCATGGCGCCGATCTTCACGGGCTGCCCCGGGGTGTTGGCGATCTGCACGGTGGTCTCGGTCTGGCCGAACCCGTCGCGGATCTGCTGGCCCCACGCCCGGTACACCTGGTCGATGACCTCGGCGTTGAGCGGTTCCCCGGCCGAGACGACCTTGGTCGGCGGGGTCTTCAACCGGGTCAGGTCCGCCTGGATGAGCAGTCGCCACACCGTGGGCGGGGCGCAGAAGCTGGTGACCTTCTCCGCCTCCATCGCGTCCATCAGCGCGGCAGGGTCGAACCGGTCGTAGTTGTAGATGAAGACCGTGGCCTCGGCGATCCACGGGGTGAACACGTTGGACCAGGCATGCTTGGCCCACCCCGGGGAGGCGACGTTCAGGTGCACGTCCCCGGGGCCGAGGCCGATCCAATACATGGTGGAGAGGTGCCCGACCGGGTAGGAGGTGTGCGTGTGCTCGACCAGCTTCGCCTTCGAGGTGGTGCCCGAGGTGAAGTACAGCAGCAGGGTCTCGTCACCGGGTGTCGGACCGTCGGGGGCGAATTCGGTGGAGGAGGCACCCGAATCGGCATAGGCGAGTACCGGCGTCGTGCCCTGGAGCGGGGGCGCGGGGGCGTCGCCGACGGCGACCAGGCGGTAGTCCCCGGGGACGCCGTCGAACTTGGACAGGTCGGCCGTGCCCGCGATCGCCCAGGAGGCTCCGCCGCGCTCGACCCGGTCGGCCAGGTCTGCCGGGCCCATCTGCGTGGTGGTGGGGATCATGACAATGCCCAGCTTGATGGCCGCCAGCATGATCTCCCACAGCTCGACCTGGTTGCCGAGCATGAGGATGGCCTTGTCGCCGCGGGCGAACCCGGCCTCGCGCATCCAGTTGGCGACCTGGTTGGAGCGGGCGGAGAGCTCGGCCCAGGTGCGGCGGGTGGAGGAGCCGTCCTTCTCGACGATGACCAGCGCAGGGGTGTCGGCCCGCTCGGGGTTCGCCGCCACCGCGTCGAACCAGTCCAGCCCGAAGTTGAACTCGTCGAACACGGGCCAGCGGAACTCCTCGCGGGCCCGGGCATAGTCGCCGCTCAGGGACACGAGGTGGTCGCGGGCTGCGCGGAAGTCGTCGGTGACTGACATTTTTCACCTTTCAACGAGGGCACCGCGCCGAACGCGGCGAGGCGGTTCCCCACGAATATACGTGGACATCCTAGCGTTTGGAAGGGCCCCGCCGTCCGTGACGTCAGCCTGCCGGCGACCTCCACCAGTCGTCGAGGATCGTGACCGGCGTGGCGCGCTTGTGGCGGCTGCGCAGGTACCGGGTCTCGATGGCCTCGGCCACGGAATCCGGGACGGTGCCGCCCTCGAGGTAGTCGTCGATGTCGTCGTAGGTCAGACCGAGCTCGTCCTCGTCGGTGCGCAACGGCGTGTCGTCCAGCAGGTCGGCGGTGGGGGCCTTGGACCACAGCCGTTCCGGGGCACCGAGGTGGCGGAGCAATGCGCGGTTCTGCCGCTTGTCGAGGCCATACAGGGGCAGGATGTCGGCCCCGCCGTCGCCGAACTTCGTGAAGAAGCCGGTCACCGACTCGGCGGCATGGTCGGTGCCGATGACCAGGTGGTTGCGCTCGCCGGCCAGGGCGTACTGGGCGGTCATGCGCAGGCGCGCCTTGGCGTTGCCCTTGTTGAAGTCACTGATCGTCTCGCCGGTCGAGCGGGAGTACTCGGCCGACAGGGCGTCGACCGCGGGTTTGATGTCGTAGGTCCACGCCGTCTTCGGCGCGACGAAGTCCATGGCCGCGGCGGCGTCGTCCTCATCGGACTGGGTCCCGTAGGGCAGGCGGACGCCGACGAAATCCACGTCGAGGCCGGTGGCGAGTGCCTCCTCGACGGCCAGCTGGGCCAGGCGGCCGGCCAGGGTCGAATCCAGGCCGCCGGAGATGCCGAGCACGAACCCGCGGGTGCCCGTCGCCGCCAGGTAGTCGCGGAGGAAGGCCACCCGGCGCGCCACCTCCTGTTGCGGGTCGATGGCCGGCTTGACGCCCAGCTCGTTGATGATGTGTGCCTGCAGTTCGCGCATGGCATTAGCCTAGCGGCACCGCCGGCGGGCGCGCGAAGGTTTCGGTGGGGCATATCGGGGCACGCATGGTGAATAGTAGGGGAGAGGAAACAGGAACCACCCTGCGTGAGGAAGCGGTCATGGAACCCATCCATCCGGAGCACCCCGCCCCGGACCAAGTGCTCATCCACCTGAGCGACACCCACCTGCGTGGTGGCGGGGCCCTGCTGGCCGGATCTTTGGACAGCATCGAGAGGCTGCGCTCGCTGGTGGCCCGGCTCGAGGCCTCCGGTGAACGGCCGGACGCGCTCGTCGTGACCGGGGACCTGGCCGACAAGGGCGAACCGGAGGCCTATGCAACCCTGCGCTCGATCATCGAACCCGCCGCCGAACGCCTGCAGACGCGCGTCATCTGGGCGGCCGGCAACCACGATGACCGCTCGAGCCTGAGGACCGCACTGCTCGGCGAGCCGGCCGACACCGCGCCGCTGGACCGCACCACGTGGATCGGCGGACTGCGGATCATCGCCCTGGACACCACGGTCCCGGGCAGCCACCACGGACAGGTCGACGCGGAGCAGCTGGAGTGGCTCCGCGCCGAACTGGCCACCCCGGCTCCGGGCGGGACGATCCTGGCCATGCACCACCCTCCGGTGGCCAGCGTCCAGCCGCTGGCGATCCTCGTGGAACTGCGCGGGCAGGCCGCCCTCGCCGACGTCCTGCGGGGCACCGACGTGCGCGCCATCCTGGCCGGGCACCTGCACTATTCAACGTTCGGCACCTTCGCCGGCATCCCGGTGTCGGTTGCTTCCGCCACCTGCTACACACAGGACCTCGCCGCCGGGACGGACGCCGACCTGGGGATCCACATCACCCGGGGCCGCGACGAGGCCCAGGCCTACAACCTGGTCCACGTCCTGCCCGAGTCCGTCGTGCATTCCGTCGTCCCGGCCGCTGGCGGGGAGAGCGTCGGCGACGTGGTGGAGCCGGGCCGGGTGGCCGAGACCCTGCGCGCGCACGGGATCGACCCGGCCACCGTCAGCCGGCGCGCGGGCCGGTCTCCGGGTGCTCCCACGGGGCCGCGATCGGGAAATAGCCCCGCAGGAACCCGGTGACCACTTCCTGCCGTTCGCGGGCGGGCACCTCCGGGAAGCTGCCGTCATTGAGGCAGAAGAAGTCCTGGTTGCGCTTCTTGAGCAGTTTGCGCAGCGAGTCCAGGCCCTCATACATCGTGGTGTCCACGTACTTGACCTTGACCTTCTCCTTGGCCACCGCTCGACCGGTCAGCAGCGCGTAGTAGTGGTAGAGCGAGTTGGTGACCGAGATGTTGTCCTTGGCGCGGAACCGGCTCGCCGCCGTGGCGGCGAACTCCTCGGGGAACACCTCCTCCAGTTCCCGCAGCACGCTGCGGCGCAACGGGGCCGCCGTGTGCTCGAGATGCCGGGTGGTGATCCGTCCGAACCGGTCGTTGAGCAGTCGGCGGTTCACGCGGGCCGAGTTCTCGAAGCCGGACCGGTCCAGGTGGTTGTCACCCAGGCCGATGCGGGTCCCGGCCTCGATGAACTTGGTGATCCCGCCGGGCGAGAAGAACATGTCCGGTCCCAGCGGGCGGCCGAAGAACATGTCGTCGTTCGAGTACAGGAAGTGCTCGGACAAGCCGTCGATGTGCTGCAGCTGGGATTCAACTGCTTGCGAGTTGAAGGTCGGCAGCACCGACGGATCGCGGAAATGGTCCGTGGCCCGCACGACGCTGATGCGCGGGTGGTCGGCATCCAACCACGCGGGAACCGGTGAATCGGTGGCGATGTAGATGTGCCTGACCCACGGGGCGAACATGTAGACGCTGCGCAGGGCGTACTTGAGTTCGTCGATCTGCCGGTACCTGGCCTCGGCGTCGTCGCCCTCGCCGACCACGACGCCGTCCATGAAGGAGGCGCGGTAGCGCTGGTGCTCGGGGTCGTTGCCGTCGACCCAGGAGAACACCATGTCTATGGGGAAGGAGATGTCCAAGGCGTGTTCGGCGAACATGTTCTCGATGGTCGGCCATTCGCGGCCGTAGCGATGCACCGTGCCGCGCACCGCCTCGTCGGCGGGCAGGGTGGCCCGGGTGAGCGAGTTCTCGATGGGCAGTTGCAACAGGCCGCCCTCGTCCCACTTCCACAACTCGATCTGCACGCCGGTCGAGGCGCCGAAGGCGAGTCCGCCAGCCGGCTCGATCCGGGGCCGGTACAGCCTGAACATGCGCGCCCGTGAACTGGCGGCGAGGGCGCCGTCGGCCACCAGCAGGGCCCGGTCCTTGCGGGTGTCCACGGTCAGGGAGTAGAACGGCTCGTCCTGGCACGCCGCCACCAGCGCCCGGCGCAGCGCCTTGCGGTCGGCCCAGGAGACCGCGATGACCGGCCGCGCGTCATTGCCGCGAACCAGCAGGTAGCCGATTCCGGCAGCGTCCAGGGCGTCCCGGATGAACAGCAGGTCGGTCACCATCGCCTCGTGCGGGGTGAACGTCACATTGACCAGCGCGTAGCGACCCTCGGACCGCACGACGTCGGTGCGTTCCTGGAACCTGGCGATCGCGGCCGCGGAGGTGACCTCCCGGACGGGGGAGGCGGCGGCGTCGTCCTCCGGTGTGCCGTGGAAGACCTCGTCGGGGTGTGGGGCGGTCCGGGTGGCCTCGAGCGGGTCGGTGGTCTCCTCGGGTCCGCTCATGCGCGGTCCGCGTCGGACCAGCCGAGGTTATTGGCCATGCGCTGCAGCGTGGTGATGGTGGTCTCGTACTGCTCCGGGGTGACTCCGGCGCTGGAGCGTTCGCGCATGCCCTCGACGATCTCCGTGAGCCGGTCCAGGCTGGTGCGCCCGCGGTCGGTCAGCACGTAGTCCTCCCCGTCCCGGGCGACCCAGCCGGACTCCAGGAGCTCGGTCAGGTGCTCGGCCGGGGAGGCCGGTTCGCCTTCGGGGGAGACCTCGTCGAAGAACGGGGCCAGGGACGCCATGAGTTCGTCCGAGGTGTGGGGTTCGGCCCCCAGCAGGTTCAGGAGTTGCCATTGTCGGCGCGTGACGCCGTGCTCCTCCAACGAGGCGGCGAACTGCTCCGAAATGAGGGAGTCCACCAGCTTGAGCCAGTATCCGATCGGTCGCTGAGCGTTCATGGTTTCACCCTAGCCCGGGACCGCTCCGCTGTCTCGCCATCCCCGGGCACGCGTGGCGGGGCCGGGCCACCTAGAATATAGGCCATGACCTCGAACAACGACGCCCGAACCCGCCTGCTCGAACTCATCCAGGAACTCGCCGTGGTCCGCGGCAAGGTCACGTTGTCCTCCGGCAAGGAAGCCGACTACTACGTGGACCTGCGCCGGATCACCTTGCACCACGAGGCCGCACCGCTGGTGGGCTCGGTCATGCTGGAACTGCTCGACGGGGCAGGCATCGAGTTCACCAACGCCGGGGGGCTGACCATGGGTGCCGACCCGGTGGGCACCGCGCTGATGCATTCGGCCGGCCAGGCCGGCCGCACGATCGACGCGTTCGTGGTCCGCAAGGCGCAGAAGTCCTACGGGATGGGCCGCCAGGTCGAGGGCCCGGATGTTGCCGGACGCAACGTCGTCGTCCTGGAGGACACCTCGACGACGGGCGGCTCGGCGCTGGCCGCAGTGGAGGGAGTGCGCAACGCCGGCGGCAACGTCGTGGCCGTGGCCGTGATCGTGGACCGCGACACCGGGTCGAAGGAACGCATCGAGGCCGAGGCCGGCGTCCCCTACCTCTTCGCCTTCGGCAAGGACGAGCTCGGCCTTTAGCTTCGCGGCCGGTCCGCGTCCGGATCCGGATCGGGATCGGCGTGGTCGGTGGTGAAGCCGGCCGGGTTCGCTGCGCGGATCACCGTCTGTTGTACCAGGGGGATCCGCACGCCGGCCTGGTCGAGGTCGACCTTGAGCTGGGCCCGCATCGCCCGGGCCACGGCCCACTGCTGCAGCGGCTGGGTGCGGAACACGAGCCGGATGGTCATCGATTCCCCGCTGAGGTCCTGCACGCCCCAGATCTCGGGATCGTCCAGGATCTGATGGGACCACTGCGGATCCTTCTGCAGCCTCCGCGCGGACGCGAGGATGATCTCGCTGACCTCGGGCACGTCCGAATCGTAGGGAACCGGGACGTCGAGGACGGCTCGGGCCCAGCCCTGCGAGAAGTTGCCCACGCGCAGGATCTCGCCATTGCGCACGTGCCACAGGGTGCCATCGACGTCACGGACTTGGGTGATGCGCAGGCCGACGGCCTCGACCGTGCCAGCCGCCTCGCCCAGGTCCACGTAGTCGCCGATGCCGAACTGGTCCTCGGCCACCAGGAAGATCCCCGAGAGGTAGTCCTTGACGAGCGCCTGGGCGCCGAAGCCGAGGGCGACACCGACGATGCCGGCGCTGGCGAGGATCGGCCCCATGTTGATGCCCACCTGGGACAGTACGGTGAGCAGCACGACGGTGGTGATGACGATCGTGGTGACCGAGCGCAGCACCGAACCGACCGTTTGGGCCCGCTGGGTGCGCCGTGCCACGGCGATGGGCGACTCCTGCACCAGCCATCGGCGGCCGCCCTTTTCGGCCTTCCGCTTTTCCTTGGTCAAGGCTGCGGCTTCACCCGCGGCGATGTGTTCCGTGGTCCGGCGGATGACCCGGCGGATGATGTAGTTGAGGATCACCGCGATGACGATGATGACCACGATCTTCAACGGACGGTCCAGCCAGAACGACCAGGTCAGAAACGGCGAGGCGTCGTTGAGCGTGGGCAGGGAATCGGGAAGTGGCATGTTCCGAGGCTAGGGCGATCCGGGGAGACGAGGCAAACCGGGGCGGGTGGTTGGCGCGGGGTGTGCCGTGGGGCCGAAGACCCCGCAGGCAACTGCACCTGCGGGGTCTCGGTGGATGAAGCTGGGCCCTGCTATGGGCCGGACAGGCCCAGGAGCTCGGGAAGCCACATCGACAACTGCGGAATGAACGCCACGATGAAGAGCATGACGATCAGCGCGATGAAGAACGGCACCAGCGACTTGATCACCGGTTCCACCCGGAGCTTGGCGATCTTCGCCCCGACGAACAGCACGTTGCCGACGGGCGGGGTGATCGTGCCCAGGCAGAGGTTGAACGTGACCATGATGCCGAAGTGGATTGGATCGACTCCGAACTCCGTGACGATCGGAAGGAAGATCGGCACGAAAATGAGGATGGCCGGCGTCGGGTCCATAAAGGTGCCGACGATCAGCAGGATGATCATGATGAGGATCAGGATGATCGACGGGTTGTCGGTCAGGCCCAGGAGCGCGTTCGAGATGGCCGCGGGGATGCCGGAGAAGGCCATGACCCAGGCCATGATCGTCGAGACGCCCACGAGGAGCATCACGATCGACGTGGTGCGGGTCGCGTCCAGGACGATCGCCGGAAGGTCCCTGACCTTCACGGCCCGATAGGCGAATCCGAGGACGAGGCAGTACACGACGGCGATGGCTGCGGACTCCGTCGGGGTGAAGATGCCGGCGAGGATGCCGCCGATCACGACGACGATCATGAGGATCGACGGCACAGCGCGCCAGAGGGTGAGCAGGGCCAGCTTCAACGGCACCCGCTCCGTGACGCCGACGCCGGGACGGCGGCGCACATACAGCCAGACGATGAACATGCAGGCCACGGCCCACAGGATGCCCGGGATGTAGCCGGCGACGAACAAGGTGGCGATCGAGGTGCTGGAGACCAGCGAGTACACGATCAGGGTGTTGCTCGGCGGGATCAACATGCCCGACGGGGCCGAGGCGACGTTGACGGCCGCGGAGAAGTTCCGGTCGTACCCTTCCTTGGCCTGCCGGGGGCCGATCACGCCACCGACGGCTGCGGCCGACGCCACGGCGGCGCCCGAGACGGAACCGAAAAGAGCGTTGGCCACGACGTTGGTCTGTGCCAACGAACCGGGCATGCGCCCGACCAGGACCTTGGCGGCATCGATGAGCCGCCCGGCGATGCCGCCGTTGTTCATCAGCACGCCGGCCAGGATGAAGAACGGGATGGCCAGCAGGGCAAACGAGTTCACCCCGGTGAACATGCGTTGGGCGGCCACGAACGAGGCCTTTTCCATGCCGATGACCGCGGCCACGGCGACGAAGGCGGAGAATCCGACCGCGACGGCGATCGGCACGCGGGCCAGTAGGAGGACGGCAATGCCGACCACGAGGACGATTCCTGCAACGAGTGCTGCATCCATGCTCAGACCGCCTCCCTGATTTCTTCTTCGTCGCTGGGCAGGCCGCGGCCGCGGGCGGCCTCGGAGATGTGGAAGAGCGAGTAGAACGTCATGATGAGGCCCGAGATGGGCAGCGCGAGGTACATGGTGCCGATGTTCACCGGCAGTCCGGAGACCTTTTGCGTCCAGGTCAGGTCGACGCCGCGCAGGCCACCCCAGACCAGGATGAGCAGGGCAAAGGCGAGAATGACGACGTTGACCGCGATTTCCATGCCGCGGGTGCCGTTGACCTTGACCAGCCGGGTCAGGAAGTCGACGGCGATGTGCTCCTTCTCGGAGAAGACCCAGGCCGACCCGAAAAGGGCCAGCCAAACGAACAGGTATTGGGCCACCGACGTGGTCCAGGTGGCAGGGGAGTGGACCACTTGGCGGCTGAAGACCTGCCAGACGACAACCAGCACGAGGGCGACGAAGAGGACGATGCACAGCCAGCGCAACGCCACATCGAGCGTTTTCTTGACTGCGATCACTTGGCGGCCTCCTGGATGGCGTCGTAGAGTTCGCGGTCGGCCGGGCTCTTCAACGCGCGCTTGACCATGGGGGCTAGCGCCTTGTCGAAGGCGGCCTTGTCGACGTTGTTGAACTTCGTCCCGGAGTCCTTGGCCTGCTGGATGGCCTCGGCCGTATCCTTCTTCCACAGATCGGTGTGGGCCGTCATGGTCTGGGCCCATTCGGTGTCGAAGATCTTGCGGTCTTCCGGGGACATGCCGTTGTAGGTTTCGGAGTTGATCAGCATGTAATCCAGGCCGACCAGGTGGCGGGTGCGCGCGACGTACTTGGCCACCTCGTTGTGGTGCTGCGTCATGTAGGAGATTTCATTGTTCTCCGCCCCGTCGAGGACTCCGGACTGCAGCGCGGTGTAGACCTCGCCATAGGACATCGGCGTCGCGGAGCCGCCCATCGCGTTGACCATGTCGATGTGGACGTCCGATTCCTGGACGCGGATCTTCATGCCATGCAGGTCGGCGGGCTCCTTGATGGGGCCGGTGGCAGTGTAGAGGTTCCGGTCGCCCTGTGTCAGGCCGCCCAGCACCGTGAGGTTCTTCGGTTCCTCGAGCGAGGTGAACAGATCGCCCACGATCGACTTGTCGGTGATGACCGCCATCTGGTGGTCGATGCTCTTGAAGGTCGTTGGCAGGTTCAGCACGCCGAAATCGGGGTTGAGGTTCTCGAGTTGAGTACCGGAGGCGACGGCCATGTCGACGGATCCGTCGCTGACGAGCTGGATGACCTCCTGCTGCGCCCCGAGCGTCTCGTTCGGGTAGACCTTGACATCCCAGCGTCCATCGGTGGCGGCCTTGAGCCGTTCGCCGAAGTCGGTGAGGGCGATGTAGGACGGATGGGTCTCGGACTGGTTCAGCGAGAGCACCAGCGTCTTGCCGGTCTCCGCCTTCCCCGATACCCCGGAACTGCACGCGGAGACGGACAGCATCAATGCCAGCCCGACGGCGCACAGGCGCAGGAAGCGCACTTTCATTCGGATCACTACTTTCTGGCCGGCGGACGATCATCGTCCACCCCGCGAAAGGTCCGCGGCGGACCGGCCTCATTGACGGTACCTAAGCATGATGTCGGCCACATGGGGTCGAAAGCGACTAGTTGCCATCAGTTGCCGTCGGGTTCTCGTAATGTGGTGCATGGAGCAAGATGGGTGCATGGCCCTCACCCCGGATTCCCCGAAACCGGCGACGATCTACGATGTTGCACGGCAGGCGGGCGTGTCGGCGTCCACGGTCTCCCGTGCCTTCGCCCGCCCCGGACGGGTCAGTTTCGCCACCGCGGAGAAGATCCGCGCCGTCGCCGCGGAACTCGGATACAGGTCCGTGGACGTCCGGCGCCCCATGGCCGAGGGACGGCAACGGCACGGCACCATCGCGTTGGTCATCGCCGACATCTCCAATCCCGTTTTCTTCGACATGATCCGCGGTGCCGAGGAGGAGGCAGCCAAGAACGGCTACACGATGCTGCTGGCGCACACGCGGGAGTCGGGGGTCATCGAACGCGAGGCGATCGAACGGGTCATGGGCATCGTCGACGGCATCGTGCTCAGCAGTTCGCGGATGTCCGATGCCGCCATCCGCGCTATGGCGAAGCAGAAGCCGACCCTGGTAATGAATCGCGGTGTGAGCGGAGTGGCCAGCGTCGTCACGGACAACGCGCGCGGGATGCGCCGGGTCGTGGAGCACCTCGGGGAATTGGGTCATCGTGAACTGGCCTACCTGGCCGGACCGGAGGCATCGTGGGCCCACGGCATACGGTGGCGCAGCCTCAGGGAAGGGGCGTTGGAGTTGGGACTGCGGATCAACCTTATTGAATGTTCGGCGCCCACGCGCGACGGTGGTGAGGCCGTGGCAGACCAGGTCTTGGCCAGCGGGGTGACCGCGGTCGTGGGCTACAACGACCAATTGGCCGTGGGCTTCATGCGCCGTGCCCAGGCGACCGGCTACGACATTCCGGGGGATGTCAGCGTGATCGGATTCGACAACTCCGTGGTCGCCGAACTGGCTCACCCCGGGCTCACCACGGTGGCCGCACCCCTGCATGCCCTCGGTTCTGCCGCTGTGCGCAATCTGCTGGTCCTGTCCCAAGGCGGCGTCCAGGTCCCGTCCCGGCCCGTGGTGCTGCCGACCCGGCTGGTGGTGCGGGCCTCGACCGGCCACCCCCGCAAGTGAGGCAACACATGGCAACTTGTTGCCATTGGCTGGCGCGGATCCGACGATGGAGCCATGCCTTCTTCGATTGCCAGCCACCCCGACAGGTTGTTTCCGGCAGATCCCGGTGTTCGCGAGGTCGCGCGCCGACTCCACGCCATCGTGGAGTCCCTGCCCATCATCTCCCCGCATGGTCATGTGGAGGCCGCCGTCATCGCCGACGACGTGCCCTTCCCCGACCCGACGGCCATGCTGATCAGCCCGGACCACTACGTCACGCGTCTCATGCACGCTGCCGGCGTCCCGCTGGAGAACCTGCGCGTCGGCGGCAGCACCGGAGCATCACCCCGCGAGACCTGGCGGACGTTCTGCCGGCACTGGCCGCTGTTTGACGGGACAGCCTCGGGTTATTGGCTGCGCCAGGAATTCGTCGACGTCTTCGGGATCGACGACCTGGACATCCGCGAGGAGACCGCGGACGCTGTCTACGACGCCTTGCAGCAGAAGATCGACGAGCCCGGATTCCGCCCCCGGGCGCTCATGGACCAGTTCGGCATCGAGGTCCTGGCCACCACCGACGATCCGCTGGCCGATTTGGCTGCCCACGACGTGCTGGCCGCCGACGCCACGTTCGCCCCGCGCGTGCTGCCGACCTTCCGGCCCGACGCCTACACGAAGTTCTGGGTCGACGGCTTCGCCTCCAATGCGGACCGGCTGATCCAGGCCGCCGGCGACGGCGCCTCCGGGTACGACGGCTACCTCGCCGCGATGGCCAACCGCCGCCGCTACTTCGTGGAGCACGGCGCGGTCTCCTCCGACCACGGGACCCACAACGCCAACACGCTCAAGCTCGGCCGCGACGAGGCCGCCGCGCTCTTCGCCAAGGGCCTGGCCGGCACCGCCACCTTCGCCGAGGGCCTCGCCTTCGAGGCGCACATGATGTACCAGCAGGCCGCCATGGCGCTGGACGACGGGCTCGTCATGACCATGCACGCCGGCGTGCACCGCAACACGCACCCCGGCACCCTGGAGCGCTTCGGCCCGGACACCGGTCATGACATCCCCTTCGGCGTCGACTTCTCCACGGGCCTGCAGCCGCTGCTGGCCGACTTCGGCACCGCCGAGGGATTCCACTTCATCCCGTTCACCATCGACGAGACGGTCTTCTCCCGCGAGATCGCCCCGCTGGCCGGATTCTTCCCCGCGGTCTTCGTCGGCGCCCCGTGGTGGTTCCTCGACGCTCCGGATGCCATGCTGCGGTTCCGTTCAGCCGTCACCGAAACCACCGGCTTCTCCCGGTCCTCCGGTTTCATCGACGACACCCGGGCCTTCTGCTCCATCCCCGCCCGCCACGATGCCTCCCGCCGGACGGAGGCGGCGTTCCTGGCCCGCCTCGTGGCCGAGCACCGACTCACGGAGGAGCGCGCCGCCGAGGCCATCGTCGAGTTGGTCGACGGCTCCCCGCGACGGGCGTTCAAGCTGTGAGCGCCACGGAAACGGCGACGCGTCCGCTGAATGCCACGACGTACGACGCGGGGGCGCGCCCCCGGGTTCGCATCGTCCATCTCGGGCTCGGGGCCTTCCACCGGGCCCACCAGGCCTGGTACACGGAACGGGCCGGCGACGGCTGGGGCATTGCCGCCTTCACCGGACGCAGCCCCGAAGCCGCACGGCAGCTGACCGGGCAGGACGGCCTCTACACGCTGGTCGAACGTGCCGCAGAAGGCGACCGCCATGAGGTCATCGGCGCCGAGGTCGAGGCCCACGACGGGGCCGACCTGCAGACCCTGGCCACCCTGCTCGCCCACCCCGACATCGCCATCGTGACCCTGACGGTCACCGAGGCCGGCTACCGGCTGGCTCCCGGCACCGAGGGGGAGCAAGCCCGCCTGGACACCGGCGACGAGCTCGTCGCCACCGACATCTCCGCCCTGCGAGCCCACTACGAGGGCTCGAACTTCACGCTGGGAACGGGAGGCCTCGACGGCCGCATCGTACGCACCACCGCCGGGCGCCTGCTCGTCGGCCTGGCCGCCCGCCGTGCCGCCGGCGGCTGGCCGATCGCCATCGTCTCCTGCGACAACCTGCCCGGCAACGGGGCCGCGGCCCGCACCTCGGTTCTGGACCTGGCCGAGCTGGTCGACCCGCTGCTGGCCTCGTGGATCGACGCCAACGTCTCCTTCGTGGACAGCTCCATCGACAGGATCACCCCGCGCACCACGGACGCCGATCGCGCCTCCGTCCTCGAGGCCACCGGATACGACGACGTCTCGCCGGTCGTCACCGAGCCCTTCTCCTCCTGGGTGCTCGCCGGTGACTTCCCCGCTGGCCGCCCGGCCTGGGAAGCGGCCGGAGCCGTCTTCGTCGACGACCTCGAACCCTACGAAAGGCGGAAGCTGTGGCTGCTCAACGGCTCGCACTCCCTGATGGCCTACGCCGGATCCCTCCGCGGCCACACGACGGTCTCCGAGGCCCTGGCCGACGAAAAGGTCTCGGCGTGGATCGAGGCGTTCTGGGACGCGGCGGCCAACCACCTGCAGGACCCGCAGCTGGACATCCCCACCTACCGTGCCGCCCTGCGCGAGCGCTTCGCCAACCCGCGGATCGCCCACCACCTGACCCAGATCGGCATGGACGGCTCGCTCAAGCTGGCGGCCCGCGCCGTCCCGGTCTACCGTGCAGAACACGGCGCCGGGCGCGATGGCATCGCCGCGTTGCGGCCGCTGGCTGCCTGGATGGACCGCATCGTCGCCCAGCTGGCCGCCGGCCAGGAGATCCACGACCCCGCGGCCGGCCCCCTCGCCGAGGCGGCGAAGGCCACCGGGACCGACCAGACCGCGGCCTTGCTGGCCATCGTCGACGCCTCCCTGGCTGCCGACCCGGACACGGTCTCCGCCCTCCATGCCCTCCGCGGCACCTTCACCGACTGACCACCTTCCCCGAAAGGACACCCACCCATGAAGATCACCAAGGCCGAAGTGTTCGTGACCAGCCCGTCACGAAACTTCGTCACGCTGCGCGTCGAAACCGATGAGGGCTTCGTCGGGATCGGCGACGCCACGGTCAACGGCCGCGAACTCGCCGCGGCCAGCTACCTCAAGGACCACGTCGCCCAGCTGCTCATCGGCAAGGATCCGCACCGCATCGAGGACACCTGGCAGTTCCTCTACCGGTCCTCCTACTGGCGCCGCGGCCCGATCACCATGGCCGCCATCGCCGCCGTCGACATGGCCCTGTGGGACATCAAGGGCAAGGTCGCCAACCTGCCGGTCTACCAGCTGCTCGGCGGCGCCTCCCGCCGCGGCCTGCGCGCCTACGGCCACGCCTCGGGCACCGACATCCCCCAGCTGTTCGATTCCATCCGCGAGCACCTCGAACTCGGCTACAAGTCGATCCGCGTGCAGACCGCGATCCCGGGCATCAAGGCCGTCTACGGGGTTGCCGCCCAGACCCAGTCCTCAGGGGAACGCTACGACTACGAGCCCGCCGGCCGCGGCGCGTTCCCGCAGGAGGAGGACTGGGACACCCGGGCCTACCTGCGCCACCTGCCCACCGTCTTCGAGGCAGTGCGCAATGAATTCGGCCCCGAGATCCCGCTGCTGCACGACGGCCACCACCGCATGACCCCGATCCAGGCCGCCAAGCTGGGCAAGTCGCTGGAACCCTACGACCTGTTCTGGCTCGAGGACTGCACCCCGGCGGAGAACCAGGAGGGGCTGCGGCTGGTCCGCCAGCACACCACCACCCCGCTGGCCATCGGCGAGATCTTCAATACCGTGTGGGACTTCCAGGCCATCATCAAGGAACAGCTCATCGACTACGTGCGTGCCGCGTCCACCCACTTCGGCGGCATCTCCCCGCTGAAGAAGGCCATGGACTACGCAGCGCAGTACCAGATCAAGTCCGGCTTCCACGGCCCCACGGACATCTCCCCGATCGGCTTCGCCGCCCAGCTGCACGTGGGCCTGGCGATCCACAACTACGGCATCCAGGAGTACATGCAGCACTCGGACGCCACCAACGAGGTCTTCCACCAGTCCATGACCTTCACCGACGGCTACCTGCACCCGGGCGACGCCCCCGGCATCGGCGTCGAATTCGACGTCGAGGCCGCCGCCAAGTTCCCCTACCAGCAGGCCTACCTGCCCTACAACCGTCTCATCGACGGCACGGTCCACGACTGGTGAGCGCCGTGATGACCGAACCAGAAGAACAGGGAACGACGGCGATGCCCGGGGACCGCGTGGTCGTCATGGGGGTCTCGGGCAGTGGCAAGACGACGGTCGGCGAACTGCTGGCCGCCGAACTCGACGGCACCTACGTCGACGGGGATGCCCTGCATCCGGCGGCCAACATCGAGAAGATGGCCGCCGGGACCCCGCTGGACGACGACGACCGCGAACCATGGTTGCGCGAGATCGGCGCCGACCTCGGCGCAGCCGCAGCCGCGGGCCGCACCCTGGTCATCGGCTGTTCCGCGCTCAAGCGCTCCTACCGGGACCTGATCCGCGCCGCCGCGCCGGACACCCGGTTCGTGCACCTGCACGGGAGCAACGAGCTGCTGCGCGAGCGCATGCAGGTGCGGCCCGGGCACTTCATGCCCGCCAGCCTGCTCGATTCGCAGCTGGCAACGCTCGAGGACCTCGGCGTCGACGAGGTCGGGCACGTGTTCGACATCGCCGACACCCCGGCACAGCTGGCCACCGATGCCGCGGAATGGTTGCGGGCCTAGAGCTGTTCCAGCAGCTCCGCCACGGACGGGTAGACGGCGTCTGGGCGGAAGGGGTAGCGCTCGATGTCGCCGGGTTGGGTGATCCCGGTGTGCACGAGCACGGTGTGGAGGCCGGCTTCCATGCCCGCGATGATGTCCGTGTCCATCCGGTCCCCGATCATCGCCGTCGTCTCCGAGTGGGCCTCGATCCGGTTCATGGCCGAGCGGAACATCATCGGATTCGGCTTGCCGACGACGTAGGGACTGCGGTTCGTCGCCGTGGTGATCAGGGAGGCGACGGCGCCAGTGGCCGGCAGCGGACCCTCGGCCGAAGGCCCCGTCGCGTCGGGGTTCGTCGAGATGAACCGGGCTCCCTTGGTGATCAGGCGGATCGCCATGGTGATCGCCTCGAACGAATAGGTGCGCGTCTCCCCGAGCACCACGAAATGCGGGTCCTGGTCGGTGAGGATGAAGCCGGCGTCGTGCAGTGCCGTGGTCAGTCCGGCCTCGCCGATGACGAATGCCCGGCCGCCGGGCTCCTGGTGCTTGAGGAATTCCGCGGTCGCCATGGCAGAGGTCCAGAGGTTCTCCTCGGGGACCACCAGGCCCGATGCGTTCAGGCGGGCGCAGAGGTCGCGCGGGGTGTAGATCGAGTTGTTCGTCAGCACCAGGAACCGCTTGGAGGTGTCCACCCAGCGTTCGATCAGCTCGGCGGCCCCGGGGAGGGCCTGGTTCTCATGCACCAGGACGCCGTCCATGTCAGTGAGCCAGCATTCGATGTCCGCGGGGGTGCGGCCGTCTTCGTTCATGGTCATCCTCTTCTGCCTCGAGTGCCTCATCTGGTGGTCCTGGTTCACGCTATCCCGCAGCGGCCCGCCTTGTCAGCGCCGGTCTTACAACCACTTGTTGTGCTTGAAGATCACGTAGAGCCCGACGCTCAGCCCCGCCATGAGGGCCAGCGCCGCCGGATACGCCCAGACATAGGCGAGCTCGGGCATGTGGTCGAAGTTCATCCCGTAGATGCTGCCGATCAGGCTGGGTGCGAAGAGGATCGCGGCCCAGGAGGAGATCTTCTTCATCTGCTCGTTCTGGGCAACCCCGGCTTCGGCGGCCTGCTGTGAGACCAGCGTGGAACTCAGCGACAGCGCGTTGGCCAGCAGGGAACGGAAGGAGGCGATGCGCTCGGACACGCGGATGGCGTGGTCCTGGACGTCGACCATCCGGTGGTCCAGTTCCACCGGACCCTCGTTGTCGGCGTCGTACCGCTGGGCCTGTTCGATCCCCTCGACCGGTTGCCCGCCATTGAGGTCGCGGCGCAGCACGGTCAGGATGCGCTCCAGTGGTAGCGTCGCCCGCTGCAGCTCGATGACCTCGCGCGAGAGCTCGTAGATGCGCCGTGACACGTTCGGGTTGCCGGAGAAGAGCTGGTCGTCGATCTCGTCGATGTCGTTCGCCAGCCCGTCGACGACCGGTTCGTACTCGTCCACCACCTGATCGACCACCGCGTAGAGCACGGCGCGCGGTCCCAGGGCCAACAGGTCGGGCTCCTCCTGCTCCATGCGGTGCCGGACCTTGGCCAGGTCGGGCGATTCGGCGTGCCGGACGGTGACCACGAAGTCCTCGCCGATGTAGACGTGCAGCTCGCCGAACTCGACCTTCTCGACGTCGTCCAGATAACGGGCCGGACGCAACACCAGGAGGGAATGGTCGCCGTAGTGGTCCAGCTTGGCGCGTTGGTGGCCCTTCAGCGTGTCCTCGACCGCCAGGGCATGCAGCCCCAGCTCATCGGCCACCGCCTGCAGCTCCTCCTCGCTGGGCCGGTAGAGGCCCAGCCACGCCATGCCGGAATGCTCGCGCATCCGCTGCACGGTGTGACCCAGCTCCGCCGGATCCTGCACCCGCTGCCCGTTGACGTAGATCCCGTTATCGACAATGGCCATGACCACCTCCAGCGCACTAGTCTGCCACTGCGGCGACGGCCTGCGGGCATGCCGGCCGCCGGACGTCAGCGGGTCGCGGGCCCGAGTTCGTCGTGGCGCTCGTGGACCGCGGCGACCTGGGCGCGGATCGCCTCGACGTCCTTGGCCTTGTCCCGGTACTTCTGGTCCATGGCCTCGATGCCGCGTTCCTCCTCGAGGAGCAGCCGGTAGATCCGCTCGCGCTCGCCGGGATCCTCCGTGTATCCGAGGTCCAGGTAGTTCTCCGCGTGGCGGCGGGCGTTGTTGATCGCGGTCTGTGCCTTGCCCATGGGGGAAACCAGGGAGGCGATGACGGTGACGACCAGGATGCCGATGATGACCGCCAGGGAGAAGCCCGTGGAGATCTCGATGACGTTGACGTGCTCGCCGTCGTTGATGAACGGCAGGTTGTTCTCGTGCAGGGCGTGCAGGAAGAGCTTGACGCCGATGAACGCCAGGATCCCCGCGAGCCCGATCGAGAGGTAGATCAGCCGGTCCAGCAGCCCGTCGAGCAGGAAGTACAGCTGGCGCAGCCCCATCAGCGAGAAGGCGGTGGCGGTGAAGACGATGTACACGTTCTGGGTCAGCCCGTAGATCGCCGGGATCGAATCGAGGGCGAAGAGGATGTCGGTCCCGCCGATCGCGACCATGACCAGCAGCATGGGCGTCAGCGCCTTCTTCCCGTTGACCACGGTGAAGAGCTTGTCGCCGTCGTAGTCGTCCGAGGTGTGCATGAAGCGCTTGGCGAGGCGGATGATGAAGTTGTTCGCCTGGTCGTCCTCGTGCCCGCCGGGCTTGAGCAGGTTCCCGGCGGTGAGCAGCAGGATCAACCCGAAGATGTAGAAGATCCACGACCAGGCGTTGATCAGGGCGGCACCGGCGAAGATGAATCCCGTGCGGGCGATGAGGGCGAAGACGATGCCGAAGAGCAGCACCTTCTGCTGGTCCTCGCGCGGGACCTTGAAGCTGGCGATGATCACCAGGAACACGAAGAGGTTGTCGACCGACAGGGCCTTTTCGGTGATGTAGCCGGCGAAGTACTCCCCGCCCATGGTCCCGCCGCCGAATACCAGCACCAGGATGCCGAAGACGACGGCGATGCCGACGTAGATGGAGGACCAGATCGCCGCTTCCTTCAGCTGCGGCACATGGGCCTTGCGGATGTGGAAGAAGTAGTCGAAGGCGAGCAGGCCGAGGATGACGACGATGGTCGCCAGCCAGATCCAGAGGGGAACGGTCACAGGAGGTCCTTTGCATGATGCTGTCGGGCC